>NZ_VSJK01000060.1 GCF_008085915.1 Oceaniovalibus sp. ACAM 378
CTTTGGCCTGAGAGCTGTTTGCGCAAAGAATCTCGATGTTTAGCTCATTCAGCGCACGCCCAAACTGGGTCATGCCATGCCCGGATTTTGCGGACTGATTGGCAACGCGGAATACCGAGTGTTTGTCGCTGTAGAACGCGACTGGCCGACCATGTGCCGCGAGATACAGATCGAGCGCTTCAAAGTAGCTGAACGTGCTCTCTGATTGCACAAACCGCAACTGCATCAAGGTGCTGGTTGTCAATCGGCGTGCAAACGGGACCCCCTATCGGCGCGCAAAAGGGACCCCCTTGCAGGATTGGGTAGCGGTGATCTGACGCGACAGCTCGCGCAGCGTGCGGCGTAGGGAGGGCGAAGCCCGACCGGAGGCGCGCGCTGCGCAAAGTCGCTTTTAATCGGAGGTTGATGGCGGAGATCAGCTTCGGTTTTTGAAGCGCCAGCTGTCATTACCAGTCTCGACGATGTCGCAGTGATGGGTGACCCGGTCGAGAAGCGCAGTGGTCATCTTGGGATCGCCGAACACGGTCGGCCATTCCCCGAACGCCAGGTTGGTGGTGATGATGACACTGGTCTGCTCGTAGAGTTTGCTGATCAGATGGAACAAGAGCTGGCCGCCTGAGCGGGCGAACGGCAGGTATCCCAGCTCATCGAGCACGATGAGATCGAGGCGGCCGAGCTGGGCAGCGAGCGACCCGGCCTTGCCGATGCGGGTCTCCTCCTCGAGGCGGGTGACCAGGTCGACGGTGTTGAAGTAACGACCACGAGCGCCGGCGCGCACCACGCTGGCGATAATCGCGATCGCCAGATGGGTCTTGCCGGTGCCCGTGCCCCCGACCAGCACGATATTGCGCTTGCCGGGCAGGAACGACCCGGCGTGCAGCGCGCGTGCCAGCCCCTCGTTGATCGGAGTGCCCTCGAACACGAACGCGTCGATATCCTTCACCACCGGCAGCTTGGCTGCGCTCATCCGGTAGCGGATCGAGGCGGCATGGCGATGCGCGGTCTCGGCGCGCAGCAGATCGGCCAGGATCTCGGTGATGGTGCGCTGGCGCTGCACGCCGGCGGTGACCGCCTCGTCGAACGCGCCGGCCATGCCCTTGAGACCAAGCCCGCGCATGGCGTCGATCATCTCATGCCGCTGCATGGGTATCTCGCAAGCTGTCGTAGCGGGCGCAGTCGGCGACCGGAGGGTGCATCAGCGCCATATCCTCGGGCGTGACGATCGATGCGGGTCGGGGCGGCTCGCGTCGCCGCGCCAAGATGTTGAGGATCACTTCGTCGCTGGCGGCACCGGCATCGAGCGCCTCGCGGACTGCGGCCTCGACCGCTTCCAGGCCGTCGCTCAGCACCGTCGCCAACACGCGCACGAACCGTCGGTCGCCTTCGTCACAATTGCCGAGCTTGCGGCGCAGCTGGGCAAGCGCCGGCGGCAGTTCCCAGTTCTGGAACGGCGCACCGTTCCTGAGCGCGCCAGGTTTGGTCACCAGCACCGGCAGGTAATGCCAGGGATCGTAGATCGTTCGGTCACGCCCGAAGAAGCGAGGATGCTCGGCAATGATCTCGTCGCCCATGCGCACGACGATCCGGTCGGCATAGGCACGGACTTGCACCGCACAGCGGACGGCCCTGGCCGCGACCGAGTAGCGGTTGCGGTCGAAGCTGATCAGACAGGTGCCGGTCACCGCGTGCTGCGTCTCGTGAAAGCCGTCGAAGGGCGCCAGCATCGGTTGGAGAGCGGGTCGCTCCAACTCCAGCGCCTGGCCAACCGTCATCTCTTTCTGCTCGGGATGTGGATGCAGTGCCGCCCACCGCAGGCACTCGGCCTCAAGCCAGCCGTTCAACTCCTCCAGGCTGGTGAACCGCAGCCGGGGCTGGAAGAGACGGCCGCGGATCGTCTGGACCTGGTTCTCGACCTGACCCTTCTCCCAGCCCGCAGCCGGCGAACACGCGGTCGGCTCGACCATGTAGTGGTCCGCCATCACCAGAAACCGGCGGTTAAACACGCGCTCCTTGCCGCAGAACACCGTCGTCACCGCCGTCTTCATGTTGTCGTAGATACCACGCTGCGGCACCCCGCCGAAGAAGGCGAAGCCACGCGCATGCGCGTCAAACAGCATCTCTTGAGTCTCGCGCGGATAGGCCCGGACGTATACCGCCCGCGATGCGCACAGCCGCATGTGCGCGACCTTCACCCGCATCGGCTTGCCGGCGATCTCCACATCCTCATGGCTCCAGTCGAACTGGTAGGCCTCGCCCGGCTTGA
>NZ_VSJK01000061.1 GCF_008085915.1 Oceaniovalibus sp. ACAM 378
GAAGGCGGATAGAAAAATCTGCATGAGGATGAGGACTCCGTGAACGCAATCCCCAATTCAGAATCCATCTCGCCCTCACAGGCAAGAGCGACCGTTCACGCCTTCAGTTCCAAACGCGATTCCCCTGCACTGTTCGGGTGGAAGATACCGACCCAAGACCAGCTGACTCAGTTTGAGTTCCGGATCCGGGAAATCTCCCTGACATCTCCAATCGTCTACACAGCGCATAATTTTGATTTGATGCCAACCTATGGTGAGAACCGGAATCGGCTCCTTCAAATGATCGCAGATCATGGCACCATGATTATCCACCTTAGTGAAGCCAATATCGCCCCCTATAACCGGCATCATTCCGCAATCCAAGGATTGCAGGATCTTCCGACAGCCGTGGTCCCGCATGGAGATTATCAGCCCTACTTCCGGCTGAATGCCGAAGCCTTTCAAGATCCCGCCTTGCAGACTGATAAGATCAAGATTCTCGTATTTGGGCATATTCGAACAGAACAAGAGCTGAAGTTCTGCTTGGACGTTGGAAAAGAGCTGGGAGAAAACCACTTTCAGCTGCTCTTTACGGGTGCAATTCATCCAGATATCATTCACTGGAAGGAAACTCACCACTTTCGCGACGAATGGGATGGCGGCGCGAGACGCGTTCACTTCAACGTGCCCAGCGAACAAATCATCAGTCTGGTCAGTCAATGTGACGGACTACTGATCCCGCGGTTCGACCGCCTGAATTCTGGTGTGCAGTTTTTGGCATTCTCCCTATTGAAGCCCGCTTTCGTGCCTGCCCAAAATGCGATGGAAGAGGTCCAAAACCAAGCTGTAGGACAGGGAATTTACACACCAAATGACGCGAAATCGGCTGCCGAGGTGATACGACAGAATTACGAGAGCTCTATAGTTGCCAAAATGAAGCTGCAGTTCGACACCAATGCGTTCAATTATATGGAGCAGGACGTATGGGCCGTTGGCCTGGCGCATAAAATCGCCTACGAGCGCGCCGCGGAATATTATGATCGACGCAAAGCTGTGAGGGCGGAATAAATGGAAACCGTTCGCGTTTATTCTTGGAAGCCTGCCAATTCAATCAACTTCGGAGATGAAATCGGCCCGATGATTGTTCAGGCATTGTGCCGAAAGGCCAATCTTGATCTGAACATTCTGCCAACCACGTCCCCGACCCACTCAAAACTTCTTGCCGTAGGCTCTGTGCTCCACGAAGCGCGCGGCTCTGATGTCGTCTGGGGGGTGGGCATCAACTCGAAACACCAAAGCCTGCTTCCGAAGAACGCCAATATTCGGTTCAATGCCGTTCGGGGTCCCCTCACGCGGTCGATTGTGCGGGATCAAGGCTTTAATTGCCCAGAGGTCTATGGCGATCCCGGCTTACTGTTCCCGATGTTGTTTGATCAGGAAATCCGCGCGCGTCGCGCAGAACTGGAACGGTCCGCGCATGAGCTTGGCACGACGATGCCAAAGACCATCGTCATTCCCAACATCAATGATGATCGGTTCTTACCGTATTTTACCGCATCGCAAATCGATGAAGACGTAATGTTTGTGCGGCCCAACTTTAGCCCGATCACCGTGGCGGCTTATATTTCCGCCGCGAAACGCGTCATATGCAGTTCCTTGCATGGGCTGGTATTCGCCGATGTATATGGCCGCTCCACCACTCGAATGATCAGCCATTTCGAGCCAGAGTTCAAATATTCGGATTATTTTGAAGGTACGGGGCGCAGCACGCCCCGGGCCTATCCCGATTTGCGCAGCGCACTGGATGGTGAGGAGATTCCTCGTCTTGATTGGGACCCTGAGCCAATTCTCAACGCCTTCCCGCTGTTCGACGAAACTATTGTGCGCTCCTTGAGCGTTAAAACCTTTGAAATGAAGCCTAATAAAGCCTACGAAGTGGCTGAGTTGTCCGACAACAAGACGCCGCTGGTCAAGGGTTGGGCCAAGCCGACGAGCGGTTCTGCGTGGAGCACCGAAACCTGGGCGGAATTTGAGTTTCTCGTTAAAGAGAGTCTTTCCCCGGGCGCGAAGCTGCGTATGCGTGTTGGCACTCTCAGCAAGGGTGCCAGGGCAATCGCGTTTGGCTCACGCGTCTTACAGCCCATTGAGAACGCTGCATAAGAATGCCTCATCCCAGCCAGCTCGCTTGAGTTTGATGCTGAGAGAGCCTTTGGATGTGTCGCGTCGGACGAC
>NZ_VSJK01000062.1 GCF_008085915.1 Oceaniovalibus sp. ACAM 378
GTCGTCCGACGCGACACATCCAAAGGCTCTCTCAGCATCAAACTCAAGCGAGCTGGCTGGGATGAGGCATTCTTATGCAGCGTTCTCAATGGGCTGTAAGACGCGTGAGCCAAACGCGATTGCCCTGGACTATGGGTTGGGACCAGACCCAAGGGCACTGGGGATTTGGCTATCGAATTTCGAAATAACTTCATGACGTCTGGCAGGAGAGAAGGTTGAGAAATACTGAGACAATCCTGATCAGCGGATGTCCTCGCAGCGGGACTTCGTGGATTCACTTTCTGCTTGGCTCGCACCCGAATACGGTCACCTGCAGAGAAACCCATGTCTACGCCAAGTATGTTGGCCCGTTGAAGGATTGGTTCGATCGGGAAAACCAACTCAAAGGAGCAGACGGTCTAAGCGCTCTCTTCAGTGAAGATGAATTCATTCATGATATATTGTCGCCCATTGTCAATACGACATTTACCCGGATCGGGTCCGGCAAGAAGAATAATCAGGTAATCCTCGAAAAAACTCCGGGAAATATACTGTACCATCGGCTGATTCATCAGATTCAACCTGACGCAAAAATTCTTTTTATCGTCAGGGACCCGCGGGCTGTATATGCGTCCTTCAAGGCCGCCAGTAAACAGGATTGGGGTGGTTGGACCCAAAAGTCTGTCGGCCAGTTCTGCGTTTCGTGGAACAAGTATGCTGACGCCTATCTTGCGGCCAAAAGCTATCGCTCGACTGATAGCCTGATGTGCGTCCGATACGAAGACATGAAAACGGACGGCAGTAAATGGTTGGCGATGATCTACTCTTGGGCCGGGCTTAAGCAAGCGGGTGATCTTGTCCAGCAGGTTTTGGAGAAGAACAAGATTGAAAACCTTCGCAACGCCGATAAGGGATCCATTCAATATGACGAACGCGCGGATTTCTATCGCGTGGGTAAGGCGTATGGCTGGGTGGATGAGCTTGGGCTAGACGAAATCCGGGAAGTTGAGTCCAATTGCATGGATCTCATGACGCATATGGGATATTCTGCACATACGCCCGCTCCATCACCTTAACAGCTTTTTCTCGCCCAGAATGCGACTGAGGCCATCACGCAAACGGACGGTGGGCTCCCACTTTAGAAGTTCTCTCGCGCGCGAGATACTAAGCTGCGCAAAGTTTGGATCGCTGTCGTTGGTTTCGATATACTCTGCGTTCACTTTGCGCCCACTCAATTCCTGTACGAGAGACACGAGTTCGTTAATGGAGGTTCCGCACCCGGTTCCGATATTGGTAACACCAACGCCGCCATGGCGTATTGCTGCCTCAACAGCGCCGATCACGTCTATGACATTTATGTAGTCCCGCTGCATTTCTCCGGATCCGAATATCGGAAAGGCCTCACCGGTTTCCAATGCGTTCACCAATGCCGGAATTACTCCAAATCCGGGCTTTGTGGGCTGTCCGACACCATAGGCATTTGTCACGCGCAGGATTGACGTCTTTAGTGTTGTCTGAGCAGCTGCAAGCAAATGCAGTTCGATAATTGCTTTCTCCAGTCCATACTCCGTATTCGGAAGACAAGGCGAGCTTTCCGAAAGCATGCGGCTGCTGGTATTTCCATAGACCGCGCCGCCAGAGGAAAGAAGAATGTAATGTGCCTTGGAGCCGCTGTTGATCAGCCCGTCGATTATCCGCAAATGTGGTCTGATCCTCAGATTGATGTCGCGCTGGCTTACCATTCGCCCCCGTCCGCGCGAAACGAGATCGATAATCACGTCAGCATCTCTACAGGGGAATCGCGTTTGGAACTGAAGGCGTGAACGGTCGCTCTTGCCTGTGAGGGCGAGATGGATTCTGAATTGGGGATTGCGTTCACGGAGTCCTCATCCTCATGCAGATTTTTCTATCCGCCTTC
>NZ_VSJK01000063.1 GCF_008085915.1 Oceaniovalibus sp. ACAM 378
GGGATCGAGATCGTCTTATTGTCTGGCGTTTCGGCAGCCAGCCCCATCATGATCCGCGCGAACACCCCCATGTCACTCCACCGTTTCCAGCGGTTATAAAGTGTCTTGTGCGGACCATATTCCCTGGATGCGTCCCGCCAGCGCAACCCATTGCGATTGATAAAGATAATACCACTCAGCACGCGCCGGTCATCGACGCGTGGCACCCCATGGCTCATCATGCCTCCAAAGTTTGGGAGGCGTGAATCACGCAGCCACAGCCGCTTCAAGCCCGTTAATGGGTCTGGAGCCTAGCCGGCTGGAAATTGCACAGCGGAAATTTGGCGCAACGTTCCGCCGAGCTGCAAGCAATAATCGGCGGGCCCTCGCCTCAAACAACACCGTTTCCAGAAGCCCGTATCGAGGTCATATTTCTCCCGCTAGGAGCCGTGAACCAAAGTTTCAAAGCAGGAGAAGTGAAAATGGCGCAGGCGAGCAGTTTGGAACGACAGATGCTCGAACTCATCAATGATGAGCGGACATCGCGGGGGCTCGACCCAGTTCAACTGGAACTGCGCCTGAATGATTCAGCAGAAACGCATAGCGAGTGGATGTTGGCGGAGGATACTTTTTCCCACACAGGTACCGGCGGATCCAGCGCTAGCGTTCGGATGCAGCAGGCGAACTTCCAATTTTCTGGCAATTGGACCTGGGCAGAAAACATTGCTTGGCAAACTGAACGTGGTGCTCCTGGACTTTCTGATGACGTACAGAACCTTCATGACTCACTTATGAACAGCTCTGGACACAGAGCAAACATCCTTAACCCGAACGTGACAGTTGTCGGTGTCGGCATTGAGCAAGGCGACTTCAATGGTTGGGATGCTGTGATTGTGACCCAGAATTTCGCGGCAACCAGCGCCCCACTGCAATTTGACACCGGTTTGGGGGATCACGGAGGCACGGGAAACAGTACGATCGCGACATCCGGGGCCGACGAACTATCGCTATCCAGCGCGGGAACGTTAAAAGGTCGCGGTGGCCCCGACACGCTGAATGGGTCGTCGGGGAATGACAAATTGCTGGGTGGCGGCGGGAAAGACACCATTTCTGGGGGCGACGGCAACGATACGATCAACGGCTCCAAAGGCGCAGACTATATTTCAGGCGGCCGAGGCAATGACAGAATTATTGGCAATGCAAACAACGATCAATTGATCGGACAGGCCGGCAACGACACCATATCCGGAGGTGACGGTAAGGACACAATTATCGGCGGCGATGGCGACGATTGGATGAAAGGGAATAACGGTTGGGACGTCTTCATCTTCGAAAACGGCTTTGGTAATGACACAATCATCAACTTTCACGCCAATAACAAAGAGAAAATCGATCTGTCCGAAGTCGATTCGATTACCGATTTCGCGGATTTGACAACCAACCATCTCGTGAACGACGGTGGCGAAGCGCGCATCGTTTCCGGTTCTGACAGCATTCTTTTGGTTGGCGTCTCCTTCTCGGATGTCGGCATCGGGCTCGATTACTCAGCAGAAGATTTCATCTTCTGACCTCAGGCCCTTTGTAATGATCTCAATCTGAGCTGCTGACGCCTATCTGTTTTTACTTAAAGATATGGTGAGTTTTTAGGTTTCGCTGCAGGATCTGGTATTGTTGCCTTTGACCTGCCCCCCGGAAGTTCCCTCAGTCTGATGTAGAGTCTGCCCAACCTGAAGGAGCAGACGAGATGAGGAAAAGCCGTTTCACCGAAGCGCAGATTATCGGGATGATCAAAGAGCAGGAGGCTG
>NZ_VSJK01000064.1 GCF_008085915.1 Oceaniovalibus sp. ACAM 378
AAACCAAGGAAATCTATTACATGACTGGAATTCATCACACCCAACTTTTGGACCAAGACAGAAATTTCGTAGATACCGATGTTGATGACAGACATAGCAAGGTGCCTCCCCGGATAACTATAGAGCAAAGCATTGAGGCCTACGATTTGGCTGTTCAATCGAATGCCATCTTCTCTTTCGAAGACCTGCTTCGCAGCGGCACATGGCACAAATACGAAAAGCGCGCGTCGTCGCTGGCCCGCAAACATTCGTCCTGCGATCCCTACATCAGCTATCTGTCTACTGATCATATAAATGGGTGGACGAGTGCCAACAGTCGCCAGAGCTATCGATCCGCGCTGATACGGATGGCGGCCAAAGAAGTATTAGAAATGATCCCGATCTACTGGCGCCAAATGATCACTGATGAGAAAAATGCAGACAACCGAAAACGTCTCCTTCGATCTCTTGAACGGCATTTCGGTAAAGATGTATTTGATCAGATAGGAAATGTTAAAGAGCGATTCCCGGTTGGTCAGGGACCTCAATTGGCCAGTGCCATTAACTTTCTGTTGGAGGTGCGGCCGGACCCACATCATAAAGCGCTGCGAAATCGCCCTACCAAAGAGGCCAGCTGTAAGGAATCTCGTAAGTCCCGCTCATTGGCATCAAAGAAAACCGCCCTCTACGCGCTCCACCGACATCAACGACGCAAAGCGCAAACTTTTCCGAACTACGATTGGCGATCCCATTTCTGGACGAGGGCGGTCTTACCGGATGATCATCTGGATGATCACCGCCGTGCCTGCATCGCAACACTCATGTTAACCGGATGCCGACCGTCTGAATTCAGCGAAGGCCTGGGTATTACCGTCCGGAAGATGACAGTGGGCGATCATCCATCTCTAATGTTTGAGATTAGGGGCGCGAAAGTGTCCGCAGAGATCGGGTATCATCTAGGCAAAGGACAGGACCACCGCGAGATAGAGATGATGTGCCGAACCGATGAAGCCTTATGGCTGTTCGATCAGGTCTCGCGCAGGGCTGAAGGCTGTGTTGCCCTCCAGCTTCCAGTTGCGACCCATAAGCAGACCGGCGAGATGTTGATGCCAAGTGAGCGCCATAGGCGGGTCTCGGTCAGCTTGGAAAAGCGTGTTGCCCGGTTGGGAAAGATCGCCTTTCCCAAGTTGCGACATCACCTGACACCATATGTATTCCGGCATGCGTTCACATCTGATTTTAAAGCAGGAGGACATGAGTTCGACGCGGCTGATCTCGCGGCGGCTCTTGGGCATCAGAGTGTACGAACGCAAGAGCATTACGGAAGCGCAAATACAGCGCGCGGCCTAATCGGAAGCCGCGCGCTGCAGGTCACTAACGTGAGATCTTCGACGCCTGTGCGCCAGCCAGAGCGGCAGGGCTATCCATCGACGGAACACCCGGACCCAACCAACGTTGGCTTCCCCTTGTGAGTTGTAGCGATAAAGTGCCAACAACAAGCAGCGCCTTCGCGTTTTTCTGAAGTGCAATCCCGTGTCGGTTACTCAACCTTTTTAACCTAACGAATTCGTTTGAGGCGTCGCCAACCCGTTTGGCTGCACAGTAATCTGATCCAGCCAGTTTTTGAGCGCGTCGTCTTCGAGCATACGCGCCTGGTTCAGGGCATCGGCCATCTGACGCAAAAGGGGCTCATTTTGAACAAGTACAACCAGCGCGCGGGATTCGGCCTTGTCAAGTCGGCTCCGGACGCGTGCAGCGTTCTCCGG
>NZ_VSJK01000065.1 GCF_008085915.1 Oceaniovalibus sp. ACAM 378
TCCGCCGCGCACAGACCATGCCGGGCGTAGGCCCTGTAACGGCTCTTGCGATCGAGACGTTTGCACCTGACCTGGCCACCTTCAAACGCGGTCGCGATTTTGCTGCGTGGCTTGGGCTCGTGCCTAATACTACAGTTGCGCATAGTGGCGGATTTTCCGATGAGCGATGGCCGCCCGGAGTTGGTGCTGTCTTCGCCATCGTGACCAATCGAGAACAAACGCGACTGACAGGACCCTCTGCGGCATGAGTCGCGTGATCAGATGGAGGATTTCTGGTGTGGTCAGTGTTTGCGCGAGACGGGCGATCATGCTGCTTCCGCTTGGGGGCGCGGACTCGTTTCGTTCTGTTTTCTGAATGCCTTGCGGCGCTGATTGGCGGCGATCCTGGCCAGGAATGCAGCCGCAGCCATCACAAGACTCATGTGCCGGTGCCAGCCGTGCCAGGAGCGCGCCTCGCAGTGATCCAGTCCGAGATCGTCCTTGGCGCGCAGAAAGCATTCTTCGATGGTCCATCGCAATCCAGCCGCCGCGGCGAGATCAGCCAGTGCCGTCTCCGAGCGTGCATAGGCAAAATAATAGGCGATGGTTCTGGGGTTGCGCAGGCTCCGGCGGGCTAAAAGCCAGCGGGAAAACCCTTGCCCAGCCTGATACTTGAGGGGAACCCAGGCCCAATCGTAGAGCCGCGGCCCCTTGGCGCCTTCGCCCGCGCTGAGAGGTTGCCAAGCCTCGGGTGGCAGCTCGGCAATCATCGACGCGGGATCGGTCTGGACCAGCGCCCACTCCTGCAGAAATCGCAACGTATGGTTCGAGCGCACCGCCAACACATAGGGCTGTCCGCGATCCTCCAGCATGCGCCGAAACCGGTGATCCGAGCCGTAGACCGCATCGGCCAGGACAAAGGCGCAGGGCGTGCCCTTGTCCAGCAGGCGCGCAATCATCTCGCGGGCCATGGCAGGTTTTGTGGCAAACTCAACGCTTTCGGGTACATGTGCCTTGGCCCGCCGCTCCGGATCGTTGGCCCATGACTTGGGAAGATACAGCCGCCGGTCGATCAACGCGTGGCCATAGCGGCTGGCATAGGCCGCGAATACGCCGATCTGGCTGTTCTCGATCCGCCCGGCTGTCCCGGAATACTGCCGAGCGACACCGGCGGAATGGGTGCCTTTCTTCAGGAACCCGGTCTCGTCGATGACCAGCACACCATCAGGATCCCCAAGCGCATCAACGGCATAGCGCCGCACCCGATCACACAATTCGTCCGCCGACCAGCTTGATCGCCCAAGCAACGACTGCATCCGATAAGGTCTTGCCAGACCGGCTTCTTCTGCCAGCATCCAGCCCGTTTTGCGCTCAACGCCTGACAAAAGCCCATCGACGAACGCCCCGGCGGACGCGCGCTGCTCAGACCGCTTGAAAGCAGGGGCGATGAACGCCTTCATACCCTCAAGCGCATGGCGCCAATCCGCAATACTGCCCGCCCAATCCGAAACTGACATGACCCAACCCCCCCAATCTCGTGGAGAAGTGAATCAGAAAGTTCCATCATGCGCAACTGTAGTACTAAGCAGCACTCGACAGGCGGCAAGGCCCGGCTCGGGAAGACGTCGAAGATGGGACAGCGCGACATACGCACCCTTCTGGTCTCTGGAGCCATGGCAGTTCTTCAGGCTGTCGAGCGGTTCGACAC
>NZ_VSJK01000066.1 GCF_008085915.1 Oceaniovalibus sp. ACAM 378
CGCGCGCCTTGTGCCGGATCGCTGCAGGGCCTTTGGTCCGGAAATCCTTCAACAGCCGATGCACTTGCCGTCGGCTCAGTCCCAACACGTTCGCAGCTGTCACAGCCGTCATCCGGCCTTGCGTCACTTGGCTCAATACCTCAATGCGGTTCAGCTCGCGTTCGCTCATAACAACCAATCCCACCGCCACACTCCAATCCTGCCAAAACAGGGAAGTGTGACACTTCTTGTCTTAGGCTGAGGCATGGTTCCCGTGCGATAAGGGAGTCGCTGCCCGGCACCTCATATATGCCGGTCAGCGGCGGAGGTCGGATCGAAACACTTCGGGTTAAGTAAGGACCGAAAAGTAGTATGATCGCCTCCGTCTTTTCCAATGACCTGAACGGATACAGGGGCAATAGGCCCGCATGACAAGACAAGGTGAGGAAAAGACAGATGAACAATACCATCGGGATTGATGTCTCAAAAGACAAATTGGACATCTTTGACTTGGAGCTCATGGAACATCGGCAGTTCGATAACGATGCAGATGGTCTCAGGTGTTTGATTGGGTGGCTTAACGATAGACATGCACTGACGGTGTTCGAAGCGTCAGGATGCTATCATAGCAAACTGGAAACTGGCTTATCAGAGGCAAGTTTACCATATTCCAAGGTGAATCCCTGCCAAGCGCGCCGATTTGCCGAAGCGACCGGAAAGATTGCAAAAACTGATAGAGTCGATGCCGAGGTTCTGGCCAGAATGGGTTCAGTTTTGCAGCTTGAATCGCAAAGCCCAAAGTCAGAAAATATGAGTGTTCTCAAAGATTTGACGAACGCGCGTCGCGGTCTTATCAAAGACCGTGTGGCGGTCAAAACGAGAATGCCGACAACGATGCAGACGCTTATCAAGCGTCAGTTAAATGAGCGGTTGGCCCAAGTGGAAAGGCACCTTAAACAGTTAGATGGTGCCATCAAAGAAGCCATTTCTGCGAATGCGCAGCTTGTCGAAAAACTTAATATACTCAAGAGCATTCCAGGCATCTCGGACATCACAGCCTCGGCGATGCTGATCGAAATGCCCGAACTGGGCACGATGAACGGAAAGCAAGCCGCATGTCTGGCCGGGTTGGCACCAATATCGCGGCAGTCAGGTCGATGGCAAGGCAAGGAACGGATCAGAGGAGGCCGCGCATTCGTCCGTCGAGCATTGTACATGCCAGCACTTTGCACCATCCGTCATAATCTCAGTTCAAAGCAAAAATACGATCAAATGGTGAAAGCTGGAAAGCCTCCGAAAGTCGCGCTGACTGCTATTATGCGAAGGCTCATCGTTGTTGCAAACGCGCTTCTGAGATACGGCCGGAGCTGGACAGAAAACAGGACTTGATCAACACGGATACTACTTTGCAGATGTGGGGCATTCTAACTTTGCGCTGGAATCTCAAGACACGTTGCGACTTGTTCCGTTATCTCAGTTTCATCAGTTCTTCGCTGAAGGCCTCAGTTGGTGTGCGCCATCCCAGGCACTTTCTGGGTGTGCCGTTCAAGCGGTCGCAAATCGACTTCATATCTCGATTTGAGAGTGCGGCCACAGGCGCGTCCCGTGGTAAATATCGCCTTGCGCGCTTGTTCAGATTCTCGACTGAACCCTTTTGCCACGGTGCCTGCGGATCGCAGAACCACGCCT
>NZ_VSJK01000067.1 GCF_008085915.1 Oceaniovalibus sp. ACAM 378
TGCTCTATAGTTATCCGGGGAGGCACCTTGCTATGTCTGTCATCAACATCGGTATCTACGAAATTTCTGTCTTGGTCCAAAAGTTGGGTGTGATGAATTCCAGTCATGTAATAGATTTCCTTGGTTTAGGAAGGTTTAAAAAGAAATGTGAATGAAAGGGCCCATTAATAGGCAGTGTCCGTAGTGATCACTTAAGCCACAGGGGTGAGGACGGCTAAGTTGTAGCGCTGAAAAGCTCTCTTCCTCGCCACCTGATTGCGCCGGAAATCGGGTACGCAGGTGACGGTAGGCACGAATCCCGACGCAGAATTGTGGAAAATGGTAACACTTTTGTTGAGTTTCGAAGCCGGGTGTGACATGCGTTTCAGCCGTCGGATCGCAGGGGTTCGAGAACACATATCCAGGGATTGAAGCATTGTGCATTCCAGTGGGGCAGCACAGTCATCAACAGTTGCACTGCTCCGAGGTTCATCGATCCCTGCAGGCACGCACGTTCGCTTTTTGGATTAACTTCAATGAGAATGAATGGGCCGTATTCCGATAAAAGTCGTTGACCTTGGATCGTTGCCATATATCGGCGTCGTATGTTCTCTTGACCAACTTCGCGCGGTTCCATCTTAAGACGAATGGTCAGATTGCGTTGATGACCATCTAGGATCAGGTCGCTAATGTACGTCGGTATTTTTGTGCCCGCGAGTCTCTGAAAAACACCGGAGTAAGCGGGCCTCCGCATCCCTGATAACGCAAGTCCAACGAACGTTTGCCTTACCTGTTCGCTCGATCTGCGCCGCAGATCATGGATGTCGCGGTGTGTGAAAGTCATATCTGTCTCCCGTTGTTTAGGAAGACATGAGCTGCGAACATTTTTTAAAAGTTAAAGATAGCAAGGCCTTCAACATCAGCCGTACTCAGAGCTGAACGATGGTAGTCTTTCCGCTGCTCTTTGCGCTCACCACAGGACCGGCAGTGGTCTGGCAGCTTCTGGCGGTGCTGGTGCTCTTATTCTCGGCCTACCGCCTGGGCATAATCCTGTTTTTAGTCTGCGCCGGGATAAGCGTGCCTGGTGGGCACGGTTGAACCGGCGCATCGGGCCGAGGTCGGTCTTGTTGATCGCCATGCCGCTGGCGGTGGCGCGGTTCGTCGGTGCCGCCTTCCTCGGCCCGGGATCGGCACTGGCTTTCGCGGCGGTCTGTGTGGCCTCGGGGGCGACACTGGGCGCCGACATGGTGATCCTGCCGGCGATGTTTTCGGTTGCGCTGACCCAAGCGGGTCTTAGCGCTTCCCAACCCTTCGGATTGTGGTCCTTCGCGGGCAAGCTCGGCCTCGCTCTGGCCGCCTTCGTTATCCTACCCGTGCCGCAAACCTTTGGCTTCACCCCCGGCGCGCAAAATACCGACGCGGCCTTGCGTACGCTCACCGTGGCCTATGCCGTCTTGCCCTGCGTGCTGAAACTCTGTGTGCTCGCCATCGTCCTAGCGCTGCCGCTTCGGACCGGGGCGTAACTTCAAGCCATTCCACCCCGCGCGTCCCGATCGCATCCGATTGACCAGACCCCGGCGCGGACGCGTAAATGTCATTAAACCCGACAGGAGTTCACGCCATGGTCCCGCGCAACATCGCAGGTCGTTCTGGCTCTATCAGGATTTGCTGGAA
>NZ_VSJK01000068.1 GCF_008085915.1 Oceaniovalibus sp. ACAM 378
GGGAGATGCCGTAATGGGGCTCGGCGCGAATCATTGCCGTTGTGACTTGCTGAACGGTTGGCGTTGAGGTGTCGTTGCCCTTGGCACGCAATGCGTGCTTACGGGGTCTTGCCCTGAGGCGCGCCCCAATCCTGAACACCAGAATGAAAGGGCAACGACATGGATCACTTTATCGGTTTGGACGTCTCTCTGGCAAGCACTGCGATATGCGTTCTGACGGTGCATGGAAAGGTGGCCAAGGAAACGACGGCTGCCAGCGAGCCGGAGGAACTTGTGGCAGTTCTGCGCGCTCTGTCTGGCACTGTAGTCGCTGTGGGTCTGGAAGCCGGCCCGCTTTCGCAATGGTTGCACAAACACCTGACGGAGGCCGGTTTTGAGACCGTGCTGATGGAAACCCGGCAGGTGAAAGGGGCATTGAAAGCGATGCCGATCAAGACCGACCGCCGGGATGCAGAAGGCATTTCACGGCTCCTGCAGATGGGATGGTTCCGACCGGTGCATTGCAAATCGATCTCCTCTCAGGAAACACGCGCGATCTTGACATCACGCAAGGCCATTCAGCGAGGGATCATCAACATTGAGCTTTCAGTTAGGGGTATTTTGCGAAATTTTGGGCTGAAGATAGGTCGGATCTCCAAGACAGGCTTTGACGCTCGCGTTCGAGAATTGGCTGAGGGTAACGGGATGTTGGTCGCTGCAGTGGAGCCAATCCTGCGGGCGCGCATGGCCTTACGCAAAGAACTTGCTGGCTTGGAGAAACGGGTCCGGGATCTAGCCAAGACCGACCCGGTCTGCAAATTAATGATGACCATGCCCGGGGTGGGCGCTGTGGTGGCACTGACCGTTAGAGCGGCGATTGATGATCCAGAACGGTTTCACTCTTCGAAGGACATCGGGCCTTGGGCCGGGTTAACTCCCAGCCGGAACCAGTCTGGCGAAATGGATGTCATCGGGCAGATCACACGGGCTGGAGATGCGGGACTAAGAACAGCCCTGTATCAGGCCGCTACGGTGATGCTGAACCGCGGAAAGCACAACTGGCTGACCGGTTGGGCGCTGCGGGTTGCGCAGCGGCGCGGCAAGAAGCGCGCGACGGTCGCCTTGGCACGGCGCATCGGGGTGGTGCTCCATCGCATGTGGCGCAATGAAACCGAATTCCGTTTCACCCGTGACGTGGTGACGACAGCCACGGGTGTGTGAACGCGCAGGCTTGGATTGATGTGACAAGAAAAGAGGAGAATTAGCCGCGCCGTAGCGTTGGCTTGCAGAGGTCCCTCGCCGGGACGCGGCCCCGATGATGCCGATAGCCGCCCAGTGCCGAGTCGTTGTTCGAGCACGCTGGGGAGATAGGCACTCGGGAACCGTTTTGGACAAGGCATATGGTAGCAGCCTTTGCGCTGACTACGGACGGAAGCGAAATCCTGGCGATGGAAACTAACTCGGCATATCTGACCAACGGCTCAGCTCTAAATACAACTTGGGGGATCATACCGGTGTTGGCGCCGCTACGATCCACGATGTCTCCGCAGCGCCAACACCTTGGTCGCGCGATATGCCATCGGTATCGCGCTGCTTTTCTGTTGTTTCAATGCGCTTGACAATTAATGCCCCATTACGGAAGGG
>NZ_VSJK01000069.1 GCF_008085915.1 Oceaniovalibus sp. ACAM 378
GACTGATGAGTAGGATCGGGCGTTGATCTCCAACGCGCGATTGCAGGCGGCATCGAGGCGGTCCCGGCCGAACCTGTCAGCCAGCCGGATCACGCCCAGACAGGTGCGATAGCCCTGTTCGGAGTGCTTGCGGTCCCGCATCACGACCTCGGCGAAGAGCGCGACGTTCGGCCCGATGCGCGCGGCCCAGGCCTGGATGCGCTGCGGCGTCCAGTCCTCGCGGAACCTGTGGTGCCCGGGCATGTGATCGCGCTGCGTGGAGTGCTGCCCGTTGCCGGAGGTGCGCACATGGGATGCGACACGCTGCCCGATATGGAAGACTTCGACCGTCCGGGCGGTGATGCGCGCCCATAGTTCCTTCTTCAGCAACTGATGGGGCACGGAGTAATAATGCCGGTCGATCGCGATGTGGTAATCGAGCCCGGCGCGGCACTTCTTCCATTCGGCATAGACATAAGGCGCCACCGGCAGCGGCTTCAGGGCGGGCTTGTCCAGCTGTTCGAACAGCTGCCTGCGACTGGCGCCGAGATGGCGCGAGACCTTGTCGTTGAGCCGATTCAGAAGTGGGCGAATGGCCGCGTTCACGTCCTCAAGGCTGAAGAACTGACGGTTGCGTAGTCGCGCCAGAATCCAGCGTTCAACCAGCAAAACCGCGCCCTCGACTTTTGATTTATCCTTTGGTTTGTGCGGTCGCGCGGGCACCACGGCCGTGTCGTAATGCGCGGCCAGATCCCCATAGGTCCGGTTGATCACAGGGTCGTAGAAGCACGCCTTGGTAACCCCGGCCTTCAGATTGTCGGAGACGATCTGAGCCGTCACACCCCCGAGGAAGCCGAAGGCGCGCACATGGCTCGTGATCCAATCCGGCAGCGATTGCGTCCAGGTCGCTTCCGCAAAGGTGTAGCTCGAGGCCCCGAGCGCCGCGACGAACAGCTGTGCCGTGCGCACCTCGCCGGTCATGGGATCAATCACGTCAATCGTGTGCCCGGCGTAATCGACGAACAGCCGCTCGCCCGCCGGATGACGTTGCCGCATCACCGGCGACAACTTGCCTTCCCACCGCGTATACAGCTCGCAGAACCGGGAATACCCGTAGCCCTCCGGATGATCGGCGCGATATTCCTCCCACAGCAACGACAGCGTCACGCCCTTGCGGCGCAACTCCCAGTGGACATGCGCCCAGTCAGGCTGGGTTGCTCGGTTCGACACATCACGCGCCGTCCGGGGATAGATTTGCCGTTCAAGGGCAGTGTCGGAAAGACCTGGCGGCAGCGGCCAGCTCAGACCCAACTCATCGGCACGCTCAAGGTAGCCTCGGAGGGTGGTGCGCCCGATCGCCAGACTTGCTGCAATCTGGCGCGTCGATAATCCCTCGGCTGAGAGCCGCAAAACATCTCGTATCTTCCGCATCGGCAATCTCTTCATCGGGCTTCCTTCGTGCCAAAAGGGCGAAAAGTAGCCGGTTACAGATTGCCTCGCAGCAGCACGTCACAGGGGTGGGCGCATACCCCGGAATCGGTGGGCGAATAAAAGCGGAACGGGTGGGCGCATCAAATCGGAATCGGTGGGCGCATCACCCCGGAATACGCA
>NZ_VSJK01000006.1 GCF_008085915.1 Oceaniovalibus sp. ACAM 378
GTCGTCCGACGCGACACATCCAAAGGCTCTCTCAGCATCAAACTCAAGCGAGCTGGCTGGGATGAGGCATTCTTATGCAGCGTTCTCAATGGGCTGTAAGACGCGTGAGCCAAACGCGATTGCCCTGCGGCGTTCAGTGCGGCGAATTTGGACAGAGTTTGCGTGAAGTACGGTAAGCCCATTGATATAGTGACCACTGTCCAGATGGCGTCTTTATGAAACTTGATCGCCGTTCGTTCTGTTCGCTTGGTGATAATTTCACGCAACTCTGTGTCGGACATTCTGCCCAATGGGATGTGGACTAGTGCGCGATTAAGTGACTCATGATCCTCAACTAGCTTTCCAATATCTTCTGCAACGCCAACCAATATTATCGTGACATTTACTGAATAGTCGTAGAGTTCCTTTATGAGATTAGCAGTGAGTTCCTTCGCATTATCATCAATTAGTTTGTCATATTCATCGATGATAATGACTGGAATCGCGTTCGCGTTTGCTCTAGCAAAAAGTCTTCTCAGACTTGCTGGCGTTATCTCATCAATATCGGAGGATTTTCCTGGGAAGAGCTCTTGTCGGCCCTGAGAGGCGGCAGAAGCTTCAATTTCTTCGAGCGCATCTCGCCAGAGGCTATCAAAAGTTTGGCTGGGATTTGCCTGCACCCTCCCAACAACGAAGCTAGCTAAAGATTTCCCAAATCGTTTCCAGAAAATGTTTGATAACGATGTCTTGCCTACGCCGCGTTCGCCAAACAATACGACATGCTTCGACCGTGCTAGCGATGCATCAAGCATTCTTGTTATTTCCGCAGCGCGACCTGCAAAAAGGTCTGCCTCATCAATGGGCGCCCCATCAAACAGTTGCTTAATTTCATAATCAAGCTGCCACCAGTCTTCTTCTGTTTTTGGCTTGTCCATCGTCGGCGGCTCCTGTGCGCTTAAAGGCTCGTTTGAGCGCCCTTGTACCCTCGAGTGCCTCTACCAACAACAGGAAAGCCTCTAGTTATTCACAAAAAGAGCCTAGTAGGTCTTACCCTACGCATAAAGGTCAGTATGAATTATTCATGAGAAAACTTGACATGAAATCCCGCACCCTGATCAATCGCCTTCTGGTGGACGGTAACCCCATTCACGCCACCTCGCGCATTGCTGACGTGTCCAAGAACACCGTCACCAAGTTGCTTGAGGATGCGGGTAGGGCCTGTGCTGTCTACCTCGATGAGAAGGTGAAAGGTGTTGAGTCCAAGCATGTGCAGGCAGATGAGATTTGGTCTTTCTGCTACGCCAAGGCAAAAAACATAGAGGGCGCAAAGGCCGCTCCTGCGAACGCTGGCGACATCTGGACGTGGGCCGCAATGGACCGCGACAGCAAGTTGATGATCTCTTACACTATCGGGGATCGCTCTGGCGCAACCAAACGTGAGATTATGTTTCATTCGGCGTCACGCGTTGCGACACGCATTCAATTGACCACAGACAGTCACTGCGCTTACCTCGAAGCCGTTACAGGCGCTTTTTCTGGCGATGTGGACTACGCGATGCTGATCAGGCACTACGGCAATCCGACAGGTAGCAAGGGCCATGAGAGCAAGTATAGCCCATCTGAATGCACGGGCACTGCAAAAGAGGCGATCTTTGGCAATCCCATCATGGAAGATGTCGGTACATCACACATTGAGCGCCAGAACCTGAAAATGCGGATGGGTATGCGCCGCTTTACAAGCCTGACCAATGCCCTTTCAAAAAAGGCAGAGAACCACGCTTTCGCAGTTGTCCTGCACTTCATGCGCTACAACTTCTGCCGCACCCACAAGACGCTGCGCATGACCCTGGCAATGGCTGCAGGCGTGTCGGATCGCCTGTGGGATGTCGAGGATATCGGTGCGCTGGTGGAGGCAGCAGAGGAAGCCGCGCCGAAGATGCGTGGCCCATACAGAAAGAAGTCACTCTAAGCCCAGAAGGACGCTCATCTGAAAGGCGGCATCGTCGTCTGGGATCGTCGCGAGAACTTCAATTTCCTACCGGCATTGCGCGTATCTTGTTTTGACATTGTTCTTGTTTTCGGAAGCGCCCGCCTCCAGTTTCAGTCGGGCGAGTTTTCCGTTTTCGAGGAGTTGTCATGCCCTGGCCGAACACAATCCCTTCGGATCTCCGCAAGGCGCTTGATAACACATTGGGAGCCCGCAGCGTTGGGTCTGCCGAGGTGTGGGGTGCGGTGAAGGAGTGGCTGGAAGCCCACGAGCCGGAGGCGCCAGAATAAAGGGTTGTATCATCAGTGCCGGACCCTTGCCATTACATTGATCAGTAGAGTTCGATCGTTGTATGCTAGGCTGGAGACCGTGAGATAAGCTGCGGTGAACGATCGGCGTGGAGCGATGCTGACGCCATGAATACCGCTTTGGGCTTTGCGCTAGTTTTCCGGCTAAAAAACTGAAGTGGAGCCGATAGGCAGCCCAGATGCTGGCTCTATCGGGGCGAGTTTAGCTTAGAGACCTGAGTCGCGAGGTCTCGGTGGTATCTGGAAGTATTATCATCATATTCGTGATCAGCCATCGGTACAAAGTTACGCGCTGACCGTGCAACTGCTCTCACTACTTTGCGTCGATCGTCTCTTTTTTCGTTCTTCGTCCCGGTTCCTTTGGGATGCATCTCGATCTGAAAGTGGCATACTTCATCATGTTCAGGGAACCATCGAATGCATTTATCATAATGTTCCATTCCGATGCAGTTAACTGATTGTGCTAGAAAACGGAAATATCCAAGATAAGAGGATCCGGGATTCGGATCTCGCTCGTTCCTCACACGGTAGGCATCATTTTGCTGTTGAGCAATGCGCTTGCCATACTCATGGACGCCATGTTCTCCTAGGGCGAGTATTTCGGATGCAAGAGAAAGCGCGTAGCCCTCAGTGACCCTTCCGCCGCGATCCCTTATCCTCGAAAGTTCAAATAACTGTTCTTCGTCGAATATTTCGGACGCATTATCTATAAATTTAGGGTAAATCGCGGCGCGACCCAAAGTATGTTCATCAAGCATATCGTCTTACTGTCAAACCTCTGAAGTGATATGCAAACGCATTTCTGCCAAAAGAGACTTAAGGTCGAGAGAGCCGCCATTAGATAGGTTTGTTGACTTGGTGCAGTCTTCTGGCCCCACCTCAAGCATGTCAATTTGCTCGTCGTCAATTGTAAGATATTTCTTAACGTCACCTATCCGCCAAGTGAAGACAACAGCCTCGCCTTCTTCGTTTTTGATCTTCGGAGCTGGAGCGGAAGTATTCTCGCAAACGATCGAAAGTAAACTTTGAGCTCTTTCTGACAGATTCCTATCGATGTGAAGATGGTGCCTGTCGGGAAGGTTGCTCATCTGAGAGATTGCACCCATCAAGTCGTGGAAGAGCGAAGTTTCGTAGTTACTCTTCCTGCGCGGCTTCGCATTCACGGTGCTCGACGCCGATAGGTCACTCTTAGATCTCCACTTCTCATAGTAGCCCAGGCCCATTTCAGCGCTTGAAGCCTTCTGTCCATACTCGGAAATTAACTTGAAAGTTGCATTGTTTGTCACAGCATAACTCCCTTCTTAACTTTCAATATTTCTGCAAATATTTCCATTACATTCACAGTCTGTTGAGCCTTGGAAAACTTTTCTCCCTGAGGGTGGTTGTTGAAGTCGTACGTTTGAAAGTGAGCAAACACTTCATGCGCCGGAAAGTGCTGGTCGAGATCAATTTTCAAAGAAGCTTGGTCAACTCCTTGCGGGGTGGGCACTTGAAATAGTTGCATGTGCTCGACTGAATGCCTGATCAAGCGATTAAGCAAGAAACCTTCGCGCAGCTCTTTTCTGGAATTAAATTGATGAATTAAATCAATTGCGTCGGGTGCGTTCCCGTCGATTCTGCATGTATCAAAAAGCGATCTGTTGGCTTCTGCTCGGTTGGGGAATTCGGTTAGAAAATTGCATATAACCGCCTGTCGATAGCAGTCATCGAATGCAACGCCCTTGTTTTCTAGGGCCACTTTGAACACTTCAAAAGATTCAATTGCGTCAAGCGTTGGAAACGCAATTTTGCTTCCGTGGTTTATCTCGGGGGCCTGTAGGAAAACATCTACTCTACCCGGCGTTACCTTTACGATGCCGTCGCCCGCTGAGGTCTGGCCCAGTGCCTGGCTCAAAAATGGGGATGTCTGTGATGGAGCTTTGTTGGTTTGAACTGTATCGGGTTCCTCACCAAAAATCTCCTGATATACTACATGGGCAGCATATTTCTGCGCGCCTGAGTGGAACCATGCAATCTGTAAGTTTCTACAATCGAGTCTTGCCATCGCTAAATTCGCCTCGAACCCGTATTATTCTCTATGTTATCTACCAACCTGAACGATTGTCTTAACAGTGAGGACGTGATGGTCTACGTCTATGTCTGACATGTCCGAAGACTGTATAGCACTATAGTTCTATGGACGATAGTTCCCTCGTTGAGGCCAAAAGCTCAGTCTTTCCTGTCTTCGTCCGCTGCATGAGACATCCCCTTATTTTGTCGGGAGTGATCATCGTTCACATCGAGTAGCGCTCGGTTCATCCGTTTGTCGTAGTATGGCCGTCTGGCACCTGCGCAGCGCGGAATGTGCGAACGGTAAGGTCGAGGCGATCAGCGTGACGATGGCAAGTGCAGCATACGATCCGTGAGCCGTGCGCGCGTATTTTGTTCTAACATTGTTCTTGTTTCTGGAAGCGCCAGCCCCCAGTTTCCGTCGGGCGAGATTTCCGCCTTCAAGGAGTTGTCATGCCCTGGCCGAATACAATCCCCCCGGATCTCCGCAAGGCGCTTGATAACACATTGGGGGCCCGCAGCGTTGGGTCTGCCGAGGTGTGGGGTGCGGTGAAGGAGTGGCTCGAGTCACACGGCGCGGAGGCTCCCGAGTTGCCAGTTGAGCCATCGCCACCGGACCCTTGGGACTGGATGGATCAGTAGCGTGTGGGTGTTGGATGGGCCGCCTAAGTGTTTTGCATTTTATTCGCAACCCATTGATATCGTTGACGTCCGCTGTAGGCCGATTTGCACCGTAACGCTATGAAATAGCCTGATTATACCGGCCCTCCCCAGCGCACCATTCCCCCCACATACCGACGTTTGCGCCTATCAGTGCTGTGGCCGATTGGGCGATCCGGTACGCTCAGTCGTGGGTCGCGGAAAACGCGTCTTTCTGTTCTTTAGACGCTTCCGTCTGGTTTAGCGCGCGCCAGTCTTCGTAGGGCATGCCATAGAACGCTTCGCGCCCTTCCTCTTTGGTCATCGCAATACCACGGTCGTTCGCCGCCTCCTGATACCATCTGCCAAGACAGTTCCGGCAGAAACCGGCGAGGTTCATCATGTCGATATTCTGAACATCCGGGCGTTCCGCCAGATGGTCGCGTAGGCGTCGAAATGCGGCAGCTTCCAGTTCGATACGTGTCTGGTCGTCCATGTTGCTGTATCCTCCGTGCAGTTGTAATTAGGGTGGGTTGCGGCGGCTCTGGCGTCAAGGCGCTCGGCAGGGTTTTGGCAGAACGGGGGCATAGGCCCGGTCGGCCCGTTTATCCGCCATCTTTTGACCCCTGACGCGTCAGGACAGGCGTGCCAGTTGTGCCGCTAACATTTTTGATCCATAACCCCGTCAATCGCCCCGCCCGGGGTCGCCGTAATACAAGGATAAGGTTGCATGAGACGCCGTCGCAACGTCAAAATCGTCGCCACCCTGGGCCCCGCGTCCAGCGACTATGAAACCATCCGCGCCCTGTTCGAAGCAGGGGCGGACGTCTTTCGCCTGAACATGAGTCATGGCGAACATGCGGATATCGCCGAACGTCACGCGATCATCCGCAAAATCGAAGCCGATACAGGCCGCCCCATCGCCATTCTGGCCGATCTTCAGGGGCCGAAACTGCGCGTCGGCACCTTTGCCAACGGCGAGGAAGAGCTTGAGGTCGGGCAGAAGTTCCGGCTTGATCTGAGCGAGGCCGAAGGCGATGCCCGCCGCGTCCGTCTTCCCCACCGCGAGATCTTTGAGGCGCTCGAGCCCGGATCGAGCCTGTTGGTCAACGATGGCAAGATCCGCCTGAAGGTTGAAACCTGCGGTGCCGATTTTGCCGATTGCGAAGTGATGGTTGGCGGTACGATCTCCAACCGCAAAGGCGTCAATGTGCCCGATGTGGTCCTGCCGCTGGCAGCGCTGTCGGACAAGGACCGTCGCGATCTGGAATTTGTGTGCGAGCTTGGCGTCGACTGGCTTGCCCTGTCCTTTGTGCAGCGCCCCGAGGATGTGGAAGAGGCGCGCGAACTGGCCAAGGGCCGCGCTGCGATCCTGAGCAAGATTGAAAAGCCGTCCGCGGTCACGAACTTTGATGCGATTCTTGCAGTGTCCGACGGGATCATGGTGGCGCGCGGCGATCTCGGTGTCGAACTGCCTGTGCAGAACGTGCCGCCAATCCAGAAGCGTCTGGTCAAGAAGTGCCGCGAGGCCGCAAAGCCGGTGATCGTAGCCACGCAGATGCTGGAATCGATGATCGATTCGCCCGTTCCGACGCGGGCCGAGGTGTCTGATGTTGCGACCGCGATCTATGAAGGGGCCGATGCCGTCATGCTGTCGGCGGAATCCGCAGCCGGATCCTATCCGATAGAGGCCGTCAAAACGATGAACGCCGTGGCGATCGAAGTCGAGGGTGACCCGACCTACCGCGAAGTGATCGAGGCGAGCCGGGGCGGGCGCAAGAAGACCGTTGCCGACGGCATCGTATCTGCCGCGCGGGAAATCGCGGAAACCACCGAGATCAAGGCGATCTGTTGTTTCTCGCAGTCGGGCACCACGGCGGCGCTTGTCGCACGTGAACGTCCGCGGGTTCCGATCATCGCAATGACCCATGTCATCGGCACTGCACGGCGGTTGTGCCTGACATGGGGCCTGCACTGCGTGATGTCCGAGGCTGTAACCCGGTTCAAAGGCGCTGTTATCGCTTCGGCCCGCGCGGCGCTGTCCGAAGGGTTTGCCGAAAAGACCGATCAGATCGTTGTGACGGCGGGTGTGCCGTTCAATAAGCCAGGCACGACAAACATCTTGCGCGTCGCACCATGCGAAGAACGGTTGATTTACAGCGCCGATCCGGAATAGGCTTTCACGACAGCAGGTTGGAGGCCGCCGTGGATCCCGATGTCGCCCTGGTTCTTGGCGTGATCTTTGCGGCGCTGGCGTTTCCTTCGCTGCTGTCGGCTTTCTCGGAATCCCGCTCGCCCCGGGCGGCGGCTGTGCTGATCGTGCTGGCCGCCGTATCGATCTATTGGGCGACGACGTCGCGCCCCAGTGGTTATAAGCTGGATGATATTCCGGGCGCTTTCGTCCGGGTTGTCGGCAAATTCACGCATTGAACGCGCCCGCCGGGGCAGGGCAATTCCTGCTTGCCTGCGACGCGCCACACCCTTATACGACAGGTTCTTTCGCGCGTCCGGCCAGAGGCATGCCGAGTCGCGCTTGCACCGTACAAGATCAAGGAGACGGAAATGCCCAAGATGAAGACAAAGAGCAGCGCCAAGAAGAGATTCAAGGTGACGGCGACGGGTAAGGTCGTCGGCGGCATGGCAGGTAAACGCCATGGAATGATCAAGCGGTCGAACAAGTTTCTGCGCGACGCGCGCGGCACCCGGGTGCTGAGCGCGCCGGACCAGAAGCTTGTGAAATCCTTCATGCCCTACGCCGGTTAAGGAGACCTGAGATATGTCGAGAACCAAAGGTGGAACCGTCACCCACGCCCGTCACAAGAAGGTCCTGAAGGCCGCCAAAGGCTACTATGGCGCGCGCAGCACGACGTTCAGAACGGCGACCCAGGCGGTCGATAAGGCCAACCAATACGCGACCCGTGACCGTAAGAACCGCAAGCGGAACTTCCGCGCACTGTGGATTCAGCGGATCAACGCAGCCGTGCGCAGCTATGACGCGGCCCTGACCTACAGCCGTTTCATCAACGGGTTGGCGATGGCCGGGATCGAAGTCGATCGCAAGGTGCTGGCCGATCTGGCAGTCCACGAACCCGATGCCTTCGGAGCAATCGTGTCCAAGGCACAGGCCGCTCTGGCTGCCTGAACCTGTTTCGGTAGAAAATTGAAAGCCGCAGATCCTTCCGGGTCTGCGGCTTTTTCATTGCCACCGGCGCCGCGCCGCGTCGGCTTGCACTGAACGCCCTGTCGCGATAACTGCGGGTCGGGATTGCTTGGGGGTGACATGGAAGATCTTCGACAGAAATACATCGGCATGATCGCGACCGCGAGCGACGAGTCGGCGCTGGAAAGCGTGCGTCTGACGGCCATCGGCAAGAAGGGCGAAATTGCTTTGGCGATGCGCGAGCTGGGCCGAATGACGCCCGAGGAACGCCAGACCGCTGGCCCCCGCCTGAACGCCCTGAAAGACGAGATCACTTCGGCGCTTGCCGCACGCAAAGAGGCGCTGACCGATGCGGCGCTGGATGAACGGTTGCGGGGCGAATGGCTTGACGTGACGTTGCCGGGACGGCGGCGCGGGGTCGAGCCGGGCACGATTCATCCGGTTTCTCAGGTCTGGGAAGAATGCACGGCGATCTTCGCCGATATGGGTTTTGCCGTGGCCGAGGGGCCGCAGGTCGAAACCGATTTCTACAATTTCGATGCGCTGAACATCCCGTCGCACCACCCCGCCCGGGGCGAGATGGACACCTTCTATATGCACCGCGACGCGGGGGATGAGCGCCCGCCGCATGTCCTGCGCACCCATACCAGCCCGGTGCAGATCCGCTCGCTTCAGGCGCAGGGCGCACCGATCCGGATCATCGCGCCCGGTCGTGTGTATCGTGCCGATTATGACCAGACCCATACGCCGATGTTCCATCAGATCGAAGGTCTGGCCATCGACCGCGACATTTCGATGGCCAACCTGAAGTGGGTGCTTGAGGAATTCTTTACTGCCTATTTCGGCACCTCGGTGAAAACCCGCTTCCGCGCCTCGCATTTCCCCTTCACCGAACCCTCGGCCGAAGTGGACATCCAGTGCTCGTGGGTGGATGGACAGGTGCGCGTGGGTGAAGGCGACGGCTGGCTCGAAGTTCTGGGCAGCGGAATGGTGCATCCCCATGTCCTGCGATCAAGCGGCGTTGACCCGGATCAATGGCAGGGTTTTGCCTTTGGCATGGGGATCGACCGGATCGCGATGCTGAAATACGGGCTTCCCGATCTGCGGGCCTTCTTTGATTCGGATCTGCGCTGGCTCAGGCATTATGGGTTTTCGCCGTTGCAGGTTCCCACGCTGCATGGCGGGATTTAAGCCACTCTGAGTTCCGGGCCGCATTTCATCCTTTCCGGCCCGGGCCATCAAGCGCTTCGATCACGTCCCACCCCATGGATTTCGCCCGCGTGTCGGTCAGGATAACTGCACCCACGTTCTGCCTGCGCAACCGCGTGGCCAGCGTTTCGCTGGTGGCGGGACCGAAATAACCGGTTTGCGCAAGGCCCAGCCGGTGTTGCAGCTGTGACACTGCTGGCCCGGACGATCCCGGGCGCAGGGTCGCGGGCAGCGATCCCGATGTGGCCAGTGCCGCCTCTTTGCCCGTGGTCAGCAAAAGATCGACGCGACTGCGCAACCCGTGGTCGGTCAGGACCGATTGGAACGCCGCCCATTGATCCGACGGCGCGGCCGTGCCCCGCAACGTGATGCAGCCGAGGGATGAAAATGTGGCGCCAAAGGCGGCATCCGGGTGCAACAGGTGGGAACAATGCACGTTGTCATAGGGTCGTGCGCGGTTGAACTTCCCCCGTGTATCCAGACAGGTGCCAGAGACCGGGCGCTGGACCGTAGATTCGGCGCCGATCTCGAGAGCGGCGTGCGCCGTGTTGCCGCGGCTCATCCGCAATGCGGGCCAGATATCGCGATGCCGCCATATCGCCATCGGATACAAGCCGGTGGGCAAAAGGTTGGCCGGACGCAGACCACTCGCCTGGTCGTAAAGTGCGCGGCGGCAGGGCACGGTTGATCCGGTGAACAGACGGATTTCGCCCCGGCGCGGTCGCCAGAACCCGACGACACATCGAAACCGGGTCAAATCGGGGCGGGCGTGTGCAAGTTTGACCTGCCTGCACCATCCGCTGTCATCGCCGTCGCACAGGGTTGCCCCGCGCAGCGCCAGCGCGATCAGATCACCGTCGCGCCATGGCAGAAACCAACCTTGTGCCAAGAGGATCTCAAGCGTTTCGGGCGTCAGAGTAAATCGGTCGGGCAGGGAAGTTTTAGCGAGGTGCGACAGATCGGGCACATCGTGGTCAGACTGCGGCCAGATCACTGACGACAGGTCGGGCGCATCTGACCGGTCAGTTTTATTACCGGCTATCGATGGATTCTGCGACAGGATCGCGCGGATAAATGCGTCGTCGCCGGGCTGTTCCCGGGCGTCCGGATCGAACCGGGCGTCCGGTGATAGGTCGGTATCCATTCCGGTCTCCGGGCAGATTTTCCGGGCAATTTCCCGGCGTGCCTTGGCGGCCATCTCTGCCCCAGCCTGGCCCGGGTGTCGAGCGGGCTGTACCCAACCTCTGATGGATGAGGTCGGGCACAACCCGCCCGAGTCATATCAGGCTTGAACGGCCTTCATGAACCGGTCGCGGATCACGACCGGGTCCATCGTGATCACCGGCATGGTGGCATTGCCGCTGTCGCATTTACACACGATCACGGTCATTTTCTTGCTGTCCAATGCCTCTTGCAGCACGCGCCCTGTGTCCACGTCACGGCATTCCACCACGTTGTCGCAGCCACATGCCTCGGCCACCTTGGCCAGCGATGTCTTCTTGCCGGCATAGGTCGGCTGATCCCCGGTCGACCCGTAAGAGCCGTTGTCGATGATCAGCAGGATGTAGTTATCCGTGACGTTATTGGCGATGGTCGGCAGAGTGCAAAGGTTGGTCAGCACCGAACCGTCGCCGTCAATGGCAATCACCGGTTTGGGTTGCGCCATTGCCAGCCCCAGCCCGATGCTCGACGCCAGCCCCATGGTGCCCAGCATGTAAAAATTCGTCGGTTGGTCGTCGATGGCGTGCAGTTCTTGCGACGGGATACCGATGTTGCAGACCACAAGCTGGTCACGCAGGATCGGAGCGATTTCTTTCAGGATTTCGGAACGGATCATTGGTCGCCGTAGCCTCCCCAGAAATTGGCATCGGTCAGAATCGCGACCGGTTTGTTGCACATGAAGGTGTATTTCAGGATCATATCGAACTCATTAACGTCCGACTGATTGTGAAAGTGATAGGTCGGGATGTTCAGCTGTGCCAGCAGCGCCTTGGTATGCACGGCCATTTCAACCTGACAGGCGACGGGTTCGCGCAACTCGCCCCGATAGGAAATCAACATCGGCAGCGGCATCCGGTAATATTGGATCAGCGTCGCCAGCGTGTTGATTGTCACACCGATTGCGGTGTTCTGCATGATGATCGCCGCGCGTTTGCCACCCATATAGGAACCGGCGCACAGGCCCATCCCCTCGTCTTCCTTGTTGGAGGGGACGTGGTGAATTTCGGGTCGGGCTTCGACCTCATCAATGACCCCGGCAAGCTGTTTACAGGGGACTGTGGTGATAAAACCGACGCCGTTGGCGACGAAATCGTCCACAATTTTTGCGTGGATGGACAAGATTTTACTCCTCTTGGTTGGAACGGTTCGTGATATTTGGGCGGTCCCTCATGCCTACACGGCATTTCGCGTGGTTTTGAAGGACTGATTTCAGTCAGTACCCGACAGATCGAAGGTCTCGCCGGGGAAATATTTTGCCAGCCGGGCGTCGGCGCTGCGCGCGTGACCCTCCATCCCCTCAAGTCGGGAAATCCGTGCCGTGGCTTCGGCAACAGGGCGCGCACCGTCGCGGGTAGAGCGCTGCCACGTCACGATTTTCATGTATTTATGGACCGATAGGCCGCCGGTATATTTCGCTGATTTCGATGTGGGCAGGACGTGGTTCGTTCCCGATGCCTTGTCGCCAAACGCCACGGTCGTCTCTTCGCCAAGGAACAGCGAGCCATAGCATTGTAACCGATCCAGCCACCAATCCAGATCCTCGGCCTGCACGGTAAGGTGCTCGGGTGCGTATTCGTCGGAACAGGCGGCCATATCCTCGCGGTCGGTGCAAAGGACCACCTCGCCATAGTCGCGCCAGGCGGCCTCGGCGTTCACGCGGTTCAGTTCGGGCAGATCAGCGATCAGACCCGGCAGGATCTCCATGACCCTCTCCGCCAGAGCGCGGGTGTCAGTCACCAGCCAGACGGGGGAATTATAGCCGTGTTCGGCCTGACCAACCAGATCGGTCGCAACGATGAACGGGTCGGCAGTGGCGTCGGCCAGAATCAAGCTGTCGGTCGGTCCGGCAATCATGTCGATACCGACGCGTCCAAACAGGATGCGTTTCGCCTCGGCCACGAATTGATTGCCGGGGCCGACCAGAATGTCGGCCTTGGGCAGTCCGAACAGCCCGAATGTCATCGCCGCAACACCCTGTACCCCGCCCATGGACAGGATGCTGTCGGCGCCGCACAGGTTGGCAGCGTAGATGATGGCAGGTGCAATGCCTTCGCCCTTGCGCGGCGGCGAACAGGCGGTGATATGGCGGCACCCGGCAACTTTGGCAGTCGTGACCGTCATGATTGCGCTGGCCACATGGGAATATCGCCCGCCCGGTACATAACATCCTGCGGTTTGGCAGGGGATCGCCCGCTGACCCGCGATCAGGCCGGGCAGGATTTCGGTTTCAACATTCTGCAACGTCGACTTCTGGATTTCGGCAAAACGCCGCACATTATCGTGGGCAAAGGCGATGTCGTCCTTCAGTCTTTGAGATACTTTGTCGGATGCCGCCTTGATTTCTTCAGCATTCAGCAAGACCGGGCCGCTGTACCCATCGAATTTCTCGCCGTATCGCAGGGCGGCTTCGTCGCCGCCCTTTTCGATATCGTCCAGAATGGCCTGCACCGTGTCGCGAACGTCGTCCGCATCGCTCCGGGCCGTCTTTGCGGCCTGTTTCAGATAGGTCCGTTGCATGGCGCGGCCTCTGGTTGGGGCTTGAACTCAAGAGCTGTGTAAGCGCTTGCATGCGCCCATGCAAGCGCTTACATCACGGGTATGTCACGCAACGGTTCCCCAACGCTTGAAGATGTGGCCGCCGTCGCGCAGGTGTCGACGGCGACAGTATCGCGTGCATTGAACGAGCCGGGGCGGGTGGCCAAACCCACACTTGACCGGATCGAGGCGGCGATTGCAAAGCTTGGCTATACCCCGAATTTCGGTGGCCGTGCCTTGGCCGGAAACCGCACGAACACCGTTGGTGCGGTGTTTCCCTCCATGGCGAATGCGATGTTTGCCAACGGGTTACAGGCCTTTCAGGAAGAGTTGGACGCCGCCGGCAGAACGCTGCTTCTTGCTTTCACCGGATATGACCCGGCGCGAGAGTTCAACCAGATCCGTGCGCTGGTGGCGCGGGGTGCCGAGGGGTTGTTGCTGATCGGCACGGCGCGCCCCGAGGAGACGCGGCAGTTCCTTGCGCTGCGCCGGGTGCCCCATGTTCTGGGCTGGTGCCATGGCGGCGACCCGAATGCGCTGCATGTCGGGTTCGACAACGCCAAGGCGGCGCAGGCGATGGCCGACAGGGTGCTTGACCTTGGACACCGCCGGATCGCGATGATCTCGGGGGTTACGGCGGGAAACGACCGGGCGCAGGGCCGTATCGACGGTGTGCGCGCAGCGGTTGCGGCCCGCGCCGATCAGGGCGCGCGGATCACCCGGATCGTGCACGCGCCATTTCTGCTGGCTGAAGGCGGGGCGGCGTTCCGCTCGCTGATGCGGGATGATGATCTTCCCACCGCCGTCATTTGCGGCAATGACGTGCTGGCGGCGGGCGCGGTGGTGGCTGCACGGGAAATCGGCGTGGATGTGCCGGGCGCAGTGTCGGTCACGGGGTTTGACGATATCGGCGCGGCTGCCATATCGCATCCGGGGCTGACCACCGTGCATGTGCCGCAGATCGAGATGGGTCAGGCGGCGGCGAGGCTTTTGCTGGCGCTGGTGGCGGGGCAGGGTGGATTAGACGATATCCTTCTGCCCACCCACATCGTCATGCGCGGATCGCTTGCCCTGCCAGTCAAAAGTTGAACGGTTCTGTCCAGACCCGTCGGCCAAGGGTCAGCGCATCGGCAATATGCACCATCGGCGCAAGGTCGACATCGCTTTTGCCCCGCGCCACAAGATCGGCCATCCGTTCGTAAAGTGCCGGATATTCCCGGTTCGGCCCCACGTCCTGTTTCACCCCGTCGATGAACAGCACGGCACCGCCCTCGGCGATCTTCAGCGTGCCCCGGTTGGTTTCGACGTCGATATCCCAGGTCTGGGCGCCGGTCTGACGCCAGTCGAAATCGCCCGATACGTTACCGCTCCATTGTACCTGCGCCGCAATCGGCGTGAACCGGTTTTCGGGAAAGATCAGCGTCGCCTCGCGCACATGCACAGGCTCGGGCAGGATATGGGTCATGATCGACAAGGCGTTGCTGCCCGGATCGAACACGCCCATGCCGCCGGGTTCGAACACCCAGTCCTGCCCGGGGTGCCAGTGGCGCACATCCTCTTTCCAGGTGATGTGGCACTTTGTGACGGTGCGGTCCGCCAGCCATTCACGGGCTTGGGCAACACCGGCAGCCATCCGGCTGTGCCATGTGGCAAACAGGGTCAATCCGCGCGACGCGGCAAGATCGTGCAGCCGGTGAACCTCAGCCAATGTCGCGCCCGGAGGTTTCTCCAGCATGACGTGCCGCCCGGCATTCAGCGCCTCTTCGGCATAGTCGAAACGCGGAACGGGCGGCAGGCACAAGGACACGGTATCGATGTCAGGATTTGTCGCAAGCATCGCCGCAAGATCGGTGAAGGCCGGCACTCCATCGACAGTGCCTGCACGGCTGACCGTGGCGGCCAACTGCCAGTCGTTGCTGTCTGCAATCGCGGGAACATGTTGATCCCTTGCGATTTTGCCGATGCCGACCAGTGCAATGTTGCGAACCATCCGGATTTCTCCCTGTCACCCATAGAGTGCCATATTGCATACAGGTTTTTGCGCCCTGTGCCAGCGCCCTGCGGGCGTCGCGGCGAAGGATTTGGCCTCTCCGCGACCGCTGCATTCGCAACCATCCGCCGATCAGACTGCGTGATTCAGTACCGGACGTCGGCAGTCCCGGATCCTTGCGGGGTCGCGGCTTATGAGAACGAAAACGCGACTGCGGGGCGTGGCAATGACGTGTTCCCCGACCTGAAAAGCCGATGTGTTGAGCGATGAATCCGGCGCGGTTCTGGTCGGCAATTTCGATGGTGATACTGTCGCCAATCTTAAGGCGGCGGCACCGACACGGCCGGTGGTCGATCTGACCCGGCTGAACCGGGATATGGTGTCGGGTGGGAGCTATTCTGGGATCTGCTGGTAACCGATGCGGCCTCTGTCGCATTCCAGACTTGGCGGCAAACAGACGGTGCTTTGGCCGGGCTGATCCACCGGGGGCAATGCCGTCTCAGCCGTTGACGGTGGGCACATTTTCCGGCGGAAGGGGCCGTTTCACCCCCGAAGCCGAGATCGCGACAAAGGTAAAATCGCCCTCGGTCACCATCAAAAGCTCACCCGTGCGCTGACGCCGGACCCAGGTTTCAACATGCATGGTCAGAGATGTGTGGCCCGTGCGCAGGATGCGCGTGTGGACCGAAACCAGATCGCCGACAAAGATCGGCGCGTGAAACCGCATCGCATCGACCGCCACGGTGGCACAGCGCCCGCCGGCCCGCTGCGCCGCCGTAACGCCCGCAGCAATATCCATCTGGCTGATCACCCAGCCGCCGAACACATCGCCACCCGAATTGGTATCCCGGGGAAAGGCGACCGTCTGCAATGTCAGCGTGCCGTCGGGAGCAGCGTGACGTGGTTTGGTCATGTCAGATATTCCTTCTTCGCAGCGTCGGTCTGATGCGCGTTCAGCCCGTTTAATACCCCAAGGCAGGCCGTCAGTTGCGCGATCGAGATTCGCGCCTGCATCGCGCAGCAATCCGGTCCTTTACCCGGTGACGACGATGTTGTCATCCGTCGAAACTCTTCCGGGCTTTCCCGTCAAGATATTGCATTCTGTTGCCGTTCGATTGGTTGCTTGATACAATTTCAGTCGAAATCCAGTCCGCTTCAAGAAATCCACGACAGGCAGCCGTGTTAGACCCGCGACGCGCGTTCTCCGCGGACTTAATCACTGCAATTGACCGCGTCGCTGAACGAGCGGCTGCATCTATAGTTTGCCGCTTGCTCGTCCGGCATTCACCCAAAACCGTTCTGGCTCAGGCGGGCTGAAGTGTGTCTTGCCAAGTAAGCCGGTTTGCCGAATCCAATCCCACCGGGCTGATCTTGCCAAATGTTCTCGTTGGGAAGGCAACAAGCCAATCCCTCGGCGGGCCGCCCATACGCTTCTGGCCGATGGGCGGGCCGCCGAGGATACGCTGGATCGGCACATTGACCTGCTGGTTGAGCCGACGCTTGCCTGCACGCTCGGGTGTGCCTGCTGCCTGCGCAAAAGCATCCTGCGCAAGGGACGGACCGACGACGCGATGGACCCTGAGGCGCTGCGTCAGTTCGTCGGCGCCTGTGTCCGAGAGGGGATCGCGCTGGGCGAAGTCCGCCCTATCGGCTGGGTCACCTGCGCGGCGATTATCGCCCCAGACTGCACAGACGACTGCACAGATCGGGCAGGCGCGATGTGCCGGGCGAGGGGGCATGCACCGATCTGCCGGACAGCTTTGAGCTGAGGAGGGTCAGTCGAGGCGAAACCCGATCCGGCGGATGAACGCGCCGAACCCGGTCCGTTCGGGCAGGGCATACTGGCGCGCCTTTTCCTCGGACCAAGTGTAGCGCTCGGCGGTGCCGAAACGCTCCGGGCTGCGTTGCTGCGCATATGGCGCCCGCGCAAGACGCCGTGCGTCATAATCCGCGACATCCTGTTGGATCTGTGTGTCGTCAAACCTGTCGATATGCACCGTGGTCCGCAACGGCAGGCGCATGCTGATCGCGGGCGTGTCGGCGGCAGGATATCCCACCGCCACCCCGGCAAGCGGAAAGACGTGATCGGGCAGCCCGATCAGGGCGCTAATGTCTTCGGCATGGTTTCGGACAGTGCTGATCGGGCAGCATCCAAGGCCCGCAGCCTCGGCCGCAGTGACGAATGTAGCGAGCGCGATGGCGGCGTCGGCGGTGGCGTTGAAAAATGCATCCAGATGATCGTTGGCGAAAGCATGTCCGCGCCAGCCGTGCAGTTGCCGTTGCCGCCGGTTGTTGCCGCAGAAAATCAACAGATGTGGCACCGCTCCGGTCCAGAGTTGCGGCGCCAGAAACCCCCGCACCTGCGCCAACAGAGCCGGATCGCGGATCTGCACGATATCGCGCTGTTGCAGATCGCTTTTCGATGGCGACGACAGGGCGACTGCGCAGAGTGTATCCATCAGGTCCGGCGCAACCGCCCGGTCCTGAAAGCTGCGACATGATCCACGCTGTGCAATCCGGCGCAGCAGATCGGCCCCGGTGATGTCCTCTGGCACGGCTGGCGCATCCCCGAAGCGGGCCGCCAGCGCCTCGCGGATTGCCTTGACGCTCACCGCCTAAGCCACCGAAATGCCTTCGGCTGCTGCGCGGCCAGCGTGAAATCGACAGGCCGGATGGCGGAACCGGGGTCGACCTCGTGAAACAGGGTGTTGGGGACAAGGGCTGCGATGCTCTTGGAGTGGCGAGGTGCAGTCACGGCATTCTCCTTGCGGTCCGGGAGAGCCGGGCCAGAAACCTTCTTGGCGGGACTATAGACAAATCGGGCCGCCTGAAAATCCATCGACCTTGTAATTTTTCTTACGCTAATGTTTAGAATTTATTCCTTTATGTTAGCGGAGCTTTCCAATAACAAATTAGGCAGGGGTTCGACCAGACATGGAGGTGCCCGGTGAAAGCCACTCCGGATACATTGACGGTAAGCGTGTGGCGTGGCGCCGAAAGCGGCGGCAGCTTTGAGAGTTTCGAGGTGCCGAACTTTGAGAGTCAGACGATTCTCGATATCGTGGCATGGATTCAGCAGAACAGCGATCCGACGCTGACCTATCGCTATGCCTGTCGTGTCGGTATGTGCGGATCATGCGCGATGATGGTCAACGGCGTTCCGCGCTGGACCTGCCGGACCCACGTGCAAAAGGTCGTTCAGGACAACCGGGTCGAAATAGCCCCCCTGCGCAACCTGCCGGTGATCAAGGATCTGGCGACGGACATGGACCCGTTCTTTGACAAATGGATCGCCGCCGAGGGTCTGCATCACCCAACAAAGTCACGCCATGACCCGATCGAGCAGATCAATCCCGAAAGCGCCGCCCGGGTCGAGGCCGCGTCGGGGATCGAATGCATCAACTGCTCGGTCTGCTATGCGGCCTGCGACACGGTGGCGAACAACCCCGATTATCTGGGACCAGCGGCGTTGCAGCGGGCCTGGACGGTTTATAACGACTCCAAGGATGCAGGCAGGCAACAGGTGCTGGACGCCGTTTCGGGGGTTGGTGGCTGTCACAATTGTCACTCTCAGGGCAGTTGCGCCGTTCATTGCCCGAACGATCTCAATCCAATGAAGGCGATTGCGGGCCTGAAACGCGCGACCGCCACATCGTTCTTCCGGAAAGGCAGCCGGACATGATGGATATCCGGCTTTACATGCTGCAACGGATTTCCGCGCTGATCATGGCGCCTCTGACGTTGGGGCATATCGCGGTGATGATCTATGCCATTCAGGGCGGTCTTTCGGCGGACGAGATTCTGGGCCGGACGCAGGGCAGCGTGTTCTGGTTCTTGTTCTACGGTAGTTTTGTTGCCGCCGTCTCGATCCACGCCGCCATCGGCCTGCGGGTCATCGTGTCGGAATGGCTGGGCCTGCGCGGCATGGTGTTGACGGTGTTTGGCTGGGCGGTCTTTTTGGTGCTTCTGGCGATGGGGGCGCAGGCGGTGCTTGCGGTGACACAGACATGATCCGGCCACATCGCACACATACGCTCTGGTTCGCCTATATCCTGCATCGGCTGTCGGGGCTGTCGCTGGCTTTGTTCCTGCCGGCACATTTCTACATCATGTCTCTTGCTCTGACGCAGCCTGAAAGGCTCGATGGGTTCCTGAAATGGACGGACCTGATGATCGTTAAGGTCGCGGAATACGGTTTGGTGTTCCTGCTGGCGGTGCATATCTTCGGCGGTCTTCGACTGATGGCGCTGGAATGGCTGCCTTGGTCCAATGGGCAAAAGACGCTGGCGGCGGCGGCGGTCGGCGGTGCCTTCCTGATTTCCACAATGTTTTTTATGCGGGCGATATGACATGGCATCAACTTCGAACATCGACCGGCACGACACTGACATCCTGATCCTCGGGACCGGCGGGGCTGGCATGTTTGCCGCCCTGCATGCGCAACAGACGGCGCCTGCGGGCACGAAGATCACCATCGCGGTCAAAGGACTGATCGGCAAATGCGGCTGCACGCGGATGGTGCAGGGGGGCTATAACGTCGCCTTGGGCACCGGTGACACGGTCGAGCGGCATTTCATGGACACGATCATCGGCGGCAAGTGGCTGCCCGATCAGGACATGGCCTGGAAGCTGTGCGAACAGGCCGTGGTGCGTGTGCGCGAGTTGGAAAACGAGATCGGCTGTTTCTTTGATCGCAATACCGATGGCACGCTGCATCACAAGGCATTCGCCGGACAGACCGCAGACCGCACCGTGCACAAAGGTGACCTGACCGGGATCGAGATCATCAACCGCCTGATGGAACAGGTTCTGTCCCGGCCCGTCGAAAAACTACAGGAACACCGGGCAATCGGCTTGATCCCGACACGCGACGGCTCGGCGCTGGCGGGGGTTCTGTTCATCGACATGCGCACCGGCCGGTTCCGCTTTGTGCGCGCCAAGACGGTGATGATGGGCACGGGCGGTGGCCCGACGATGTACAAGTATCACACGCCATCGGGTGACAAGACGATGGACGGTCTGGCCATGGCTTTGCGCGCCGGGCTGCCGCTGCGCGACATGGAAATGGTGCAGTTTCACCCGACAGGACTGTTGGCCGGGGATCACACCAAGATGACCGGAACGGTGCTTGAGGAAGGGTTGCGCGGCGCAGGTGGACAACTGCTGAACGGCGCCGAAAACCGGTTCATGTTCGACTATGATCCGCGCGGCGAACGGGCCACGCGCGATGTGGTCAGCCGGGGCATCTATGCAGAGATGCGCAAGAACAACACGTCAAAGAATGGTGGCGTGTTCATCTCGATGGCGCATCTCGGACCGGACAACGTGCGTGCGAAATTCAGCGGCATGGTCAAGCGCTGTGCCGACAGCGGTTTCGATCTGGCGGGCGGGCTGGTCGAAGTGGTGCCGACCGCGCATTATTTCATGGGCGGCGTCGTGGTTGATCCTGACACCCGCACGGCGATGGAAGGCCTGTATGTTGCGGGCGAAGATGCGGGCGGGGCCCATGGCTCCAACCGTCTGGGCGGCAACGGTGTCGCCAACTCCACCGTTTACGGCGGTGTCGCGGGCGACGTGATGGGCATGGATATCCGCAAGATGGCCGGGCTGCGCGACCCTGACGAAACTGTGCTGGACGCCGAAATTGCCCGGGCGCAGCGGCCCTTGTCGTTGAAGCCCGGCAATGTGCAGGCTTTGCGCCACGCGCTGCAAGAGGCAATGTGGGAAGATGTCGGTGTGTTGCGCACCGAGGTCGGGATGCTGCGCGGTATCGACCGGGTGGAGAGCATCAAGGCAGAGCTTTTGCAAACCGGCGTCGCAGGTGACAATCTGGCGTTCAATCTGACCTGGCACGATTGGTTGAACATGGCGAGTCTTGTCGATGTATCCGAAGTGATCGCACAGGCAGGCATCGCGCGGGAAAACTCGCGCGGGGCGCATTACCGCGAAGACTTTCCTGACAGCGGGTCGATGGAAAGCTCGTATTTCACTCTGGCACAGATGAGTGGAGGCGAGGTGCAGGTGACCCGGGCGCCGGTGAAGTTCACGATTGTCCGGCCCGGTGAAACCGTTTTGCCCGCAGGTGAACCCGAAACTCTGGTGGAGGCCGTCTGATGATATCCATTGATTTGATCCAGAAAACCGCAGAAATTCTGATGGACAAAGCCGCCATCGAGATTCCCGACGATTATCTAACCGGTCTCAAGGCGGCGTCAGCGGTCGAGGATGGCGATCTGTCGTCCTTTGTCCTCAAGGCGATGCTGGAAAATTACGAAGTCGCCAAGCAGGACCGCCGCGCGATGTGCGGCGATACCGGCACGCCGCGCTGGTACATCAAGATGGGCAATGAGACCCAGGTTGAAGGCGGGCCAATCGCGCTGGAGGCCGCACTGCGCCGCGCCACGGCCAATGCCACCAACGGTGTCCCACTCAGGCCGAACCGGGTGCATCCGTTGTGGCGGACCGATCATGACAACAATGTCGGCATCGGCGCGCCCGAAATCGAATATGGCTATGAACCGGGCGGCGAGTGGATCGACCTGATCACCGTGCACAAGGGCGGGCTGTTCGGCACCGATTACCGGATGTTGTTTCCGTCAGACGGGATTCAGGGGATCAAACGCTTCTATCTCGACTCGCTCATCTCTTTCGGGAAACGCGGTCTGGCCTGTCAGCCTGCGATCATCGGCATCGGTCTGGGCGGCTGCAAGGATACCTGCATGGTGCTGGGCAAACGCGCGGCCTGTCTGCGCACGGTGGGCGATCGCAATTCCGACCCGCGCATTGCCGAGCTTGAACTGGAGTTGAAAGAGCTGGGCAATTCCATCGGCATGGGCGCGATGGGGTTTGTCGGCAAATCCATGGTGATCGACGCCCATATCGAGGTTGGCTATTGCCACACCGGCGGTATGCAGATGTCGGTTCATGCCTTCTGCCTGTCTTCGCGCCGGGCCGTGGCGCGGGTTTTCCCCGACGGGCGGGTCGAATACCGCACCGATCCCGACTGGTTCACTGACTATCAGCGGCGCGAGACGGTGGAATGGGAGCTGCCAGCCGTAGCTGCCGAATGACACAGGTCCCGCATCTCCCGTCCGAACCGCACGACGCCGCCGGCGCGCGACCTCTTGACGGGGTGACGATCCTTGATTTCACCCATGTGCTGGCCGGGCCCTATGCCACCGGGCAGCTTGCCCTGATGGGCGCCCGCGTCATCCGGATAGAGCGACCGGGCGGCGATGATTTCGTGCGCGGCCACGGCGGCACCGACACAATGAAAGCCGCCGGTCTGGGCGCGTCTTTCCTGAGCCAGAATGCCGGCAAGCAATCCATCGTTCTGGACCTCAAGACCGACGCCGGGCGCGACACGGCCCTGCGTCTGGCAACCACGGCAGACGTTCTGGTGCAGAATTTTCGCCCCGGCGTGATCGACCGTCTGGGCCTTGGATTTGACGCCGTGCGCGCCGTGAACCCCGATATCATCCACGCCGGTCTGTCGGGCTTCGGGCCGACCGGTCCGCTCGCGGGGCGGCCCGCCTATGATCACATCCTTCAGGGGTTCTGCGGGCTGATGGCAATGACCGGAGACGAAGGGTCAGGGCCGCAGCGCGTCGGGCTGCCGATCGTGGATTATGTCGCAGGGCAGGCGATGGTTGCGGCCGTTCTTGCGGCACTGCTGCGCCGTGCGCGCCAACCGGACAGGGCGCAGGAACTCCACGTTTCGATGCTTGATGCGATGACCGGATTCATGGGCGCCTATGCCGTCAATCACCAGACGACCGGCGCGCTGCGCGGGCTGGACGGCAACCGCGCGTTTTCCGATTCACCCTATGCCGGGCGTTTCGACTGCGCCGGTGGGGAACGGATCGTGATTACCGCGAACACGCCTGCGCAGGCGACACGCCTCTGCGCGGCGTTGAACGCGCCTGACCTTGCCGATGAACCGGACCCGCAAAAGGTCACCGCTCGGCTGTCGTCGATCTTTGCCACTGCGCCCGCCGCGCATTGGGACGACCTGCTGGCCGGGGCCAATGTGCCCGCCGGGCCGGTTCTGTCTTTGGCCCAATGCCTTGCCCATCCACAGATGGCGGGATCGCCCGGCTGGCTTGATCTGCCGGTGCCGGAACTGGGCATCACCGTGCGTGTCCCCGGTCTGCCGTTTGCTGCCCCTTGGGCACCGACACAGCTTGACGCTGCCCCGACCTTTGGCCGCGACACCGACGCAATCCTGCAGGAGACCCCGACATGAGCCCACGTGAAATCAGACTGAGCACAACCCCGAGCCCCGAGGCGCTGGCCGAGTTGCAGCTGGGCGATATCGTGTACCTTGACGGGCTGATGTATACCGCCCGCGAAGGGGTATATAAGCGCGCCCTTGAGGATAAGGCGAATATTCCGATGGAGCTTCCCGCCGAAAGTGCGACGAATTTCCATTGCTCGCCCGCGGCACGGATCAACGCCGACGGTACCTTCACCATGGGTGCTGTCACTGCGACAGCATCGTTCCGCTTCGCCAAATGGCTGCCTGAATGGTTGGAAAAATCCGGTGCCAAACTGGTGATCGGCAAGGGCGGGATGAGCAGCAAAGACTATAAGGCGTATTTCGTACCCAATGGCGCAATCTATCTCAGCACCGTCGGCTATGGCACCGGCGCGCTTTTGGGGCGGGGTGTTGAAAGCGTCGAGGCGGTGCATTGGAACGAAGAACTTGGGCTGGCACAGGCGATGTGGGTGATCAAATGCAACCGCATGGGACCATTCATCGTCGCCTCTGACATCGAGGGTCGCTGCCTGTTCGAGCGTGAAAACGAACGGATTTCCCAGAACCTCGAGCGGATCTATGAGGGCACCCGCCCCGCGACCCTGAAACGCTTTGGCGAAACCGACGACAAGAGCGATGAACTGATCGGTTGAAGCGGCTTTACAGCACTTCCTTGGCCAGCAGGATCGTCCCCGAAAGGAACATCATCGCCACCAGCAGTTGACGGAACTGGTCATCGGTCAACCGCTTGAAAAGGGCAATTCCGGTCTGTGCAAAAATCAGCGCCACAGGCAGAGCGACGGCGATATGCGTCATCGTCTCAAGGGTATAGACGCCGCGAAACAGCAACACGATGCCGGTGACACCGAGAATCACAATGTTGAACGGTTGCAGAACGGCGCGGGTTTCGGACTTTGACCAGATTTTCATCGCCGACCACATCGTAGGCAAAGCGCCCGACAGCGAGATCGCCCCGCCCATGATGCCACCCAGAAAGCCGATACAGCCGTCGATCACGGGTGTCGAACGCTCCAGTCTGGGCAGGGTGCGGCGCACGGTGAAGAACCCGCCATAAAGAATCATCATCGCTGCAATCGTGATCTTCAGATACCCGGGATGCAGAAACGACAGCGCTGCCACACCCAAAGGTATCCCCACCAACCCCGGCACCACAAATCCCGCAAGCCGTCGTGGTTGATCCATGATCGACCGGCGCACCAGCCACGCCCCCTGCAGGCCAGTGGCCACGGACATGAAGATCGCCACCGCAACCGCATGCACCGGGTCCATGATCTGCAACCAGAACCCCAGACCGAAAAGCGCTGTGCCGAACCCGGCAAGACCGTTGATCAGTCCGCCCGCCGCCGCACCCGCCGCCAATATCAACAGAAACTCAACGGTCATGCGCGGGGTTCGCCTTGGAAAACCGGTGCGAATTTGCCGATTGCGACCGCCTCGAGCAGAACCCTGCAAACCTCATCGATCACCCGGCCCTTGGGCGCGTCCTTGCGGCTGATCAGGCCCAGCCGTCGCACCGGCGCATTGACGGGCAGGGGAAGGCGCCGCAACGGAAGCGGGTTATAGCTTTCGACACAGGGGCGCGGTGCAATCGAAACCCCGAGGTTGCTCAGAACCATGCTGGAAATCGCCTCAAGTCCATCAAGCTCCATGATGTCGGACACCCTCACCTTGTGTTCCACCAGCCAGTTTTCGATCTGCATGCCCACCACCGCTTCGCGCGAAAAGCGGATAAACGGGTATTTTTCCAACAAATGCAACGGATCGTCGCTTACGGTGTCCATGCTTGCCAGCAGTTCAAATGGCTCGGCCGCGATCTCGGTCCAGTGATAGGCGTCAGTCAGGGACGCAGGGCGTGAGATCAGCGCCGCCCCCAAAGCGCCGCGTTCAAGCTGGCGCATCAGCTCGTGGGTCAGTCCCGGCACGACGCGGATGTGCAGTTTCGGCCAGCATCGTTTCAGCGCGGAAATCGCCAGCGGCAACAGAGCGGTCAGGGTGGTCGGGACCGCCCCCAGATACAATTCTCCGGTCAGCCCGTCATCGCCTAGCACCGATGGCACGATATTATCATAGCTGCGAACAACCTCGCGCGCCCTGGCCACCAGTTGCAGGCCGATAGGCGTCAGTTCTGGTGTGCGTTTGGAGCGATCAAAAATCACCACGTCCCAGTTGCTTTCCAACGCCTTCATCTGTTGGCTGACGGCCGCATGGGTGACAAAAACCGCTTCGGACGCGGCGCTGAACGTGCCATGATCTGCCACGGCTATAAGGGTTTTCAGCACTCTTATGGACATTCTTACCGATCCGTAGCGTAAGTAAATCTAACATTTGGTGTAACTAATTGTCGCTTCTCACAAGTATGACTTACGAATACGGTCCGGTCAATAAACGTAGAATGCACAGGGGCTGGCAGGATGCCTGACCCACTGGCGCACATGAACCAAACGGAGGAGGAACGTATGACACTCAGGAAAATCGCCGCGGTAAGTGCTGTCGCGCTCGGATTGAGCGCGACGATGGCGCTGGCAGAATACCCCGAACGCGCGATCAACATGATCATTCCGTTCAGCGCAGGTGGGGCCACGGATATTTCCGCGCGGGCGATCTCGGGCTCGCTGGGTGAGGCGGTGGGCAAACCGCTCGTCATGACCAACGTCGCCGGTGCGGGCGGCGCCACAGGGTCGGTCGCCGTGATGAACGCGAAACCCGATGGTTATACGATGCTGTTCGCACGGGTCGGATCGCACACGGTCAGCCCGGCGATGAAAGCCACATTGCCATACACGCTGGATGATTTCCGGTTTGTCACGGTGTACGAGATCAACCCCGTTGCCTGTGCCGTCACTCCGGCTTCGGGGATCAAGTCGATGGACGAGTTGATCGCCAAGGTAAAGGAAGGCAACGCATCGTTCAGTTCATCCGGTGTCGGAACGCTGCTGCATCTGGCGGCTGTCATGGTGCTGAACGAATTCGGCGTTGAAAACGCCAACACGGCAGCGACGCATATCCCGCAAAAGGGTGGTGGCGAAGCAGCGACGGCAGTCTTAAACGGCACTGTGACTTTCGTGTGCACCAACTCGTCCGCGCTGGCCAACTTTGTCGCCAACGGTCAGCTGGTGCCGCTGATGGTCACGACGGCGGAACCGGTCGTCGGCTTTGATGCACCGACATCCGCCGATCTTGGCAAGCCCAATCTGGAACAGCTCGTCGGCTGGACCGGGATTGCCGGGCCTGCAGACCTGCCCGATGACATTTCGGCCAAATGGGGCGGATGGATCGGCACCGCCACACAGGACCCGAAGTTCGCGGCGACGATGGAAAGTCTCGGGTCGGTTCTGGTGTCCATGACCCCCGAGGAATCGAGCGCCTTCATCCAGACGCAGTACGAGACCTTCCGCGCGCTGGTAGATCAGCTTGGCATGCGGGTCGAAGGCTGACATTATTTCGAAACTGAAAACGGATGCGCCGGACCGATCAGCGGACCGGCGCATTTCCCAACGATAATGACTTTTCGAGGTGCGAAAGCGTGGAAGACAGAAGAATCCACCTGCAACTGGGTATCAGCGCGATCATCCTGTCGTTGCTGTTTTTGGTGGTGCTGATCCCGAACTGGGTATCGTCACCGTCGAATGTGTCAAAGATGATCCTGTCACCTTTGATGTGGCCCAATGTGATCGCCGGGGCGACCGGGTTGATCGGCGCTGCGCTGTTGCTCGGCGCGTTGCGCATGCCACGGCTCGCGACTGAAATTCCGCCTGACACCGACGATCCCACGCGCGCCTATCTGCGGCTGTTTGTGCTGGCGCTGATCCTGATCGTGACGATGCCGCTGATGCCCCGGCTGGGTCTGGTGTGGACCACGATGGGTGTCTCTGCGCTGCTGGCCCTGCTGGTGCGGACCAGCCATCCGAAAACCGCGTTCATCTGCGCAATCTGCGTGCCGCTGGTGCTTTATGCCTTCTTTGCCCATGTCGCCGGTGTGGCGATCCCGCAGGGCAACTTTGTGCGCCTGCCATGAGCTTTGTAGATAACGTCATGGCCGGCCTCGCGCTTGTTGCCAATATCGAGAGCTTTCTGGCCCTGTTCATCGGCGTCGCCGTGGGCACCGTCGCGGGTGCCATACCGGGCATGTCCGCCACAATGGCGGTCGCGTTGACGCTGCCGTTTACCTTTGCAATGGCGCCGATCACCGGCATCCTGCTGTTGCTGGGGGTGTATAAGGGCGGCATCTTTGGCGGGTCGATCCCGGCCATCCTGATCCGCACGCCGGGCACGCCCGCATCCTCGGCGACAATCCTCGACGGCTATCCGCTGGCGGAAAAGGGTCAGGCGGGCAAGGCGCTCGGGATGGCGCTTTGGGCGTCGTGTACCGCCGATCTGATCTCGAACCTGTCGCTGATCCTGTTCGCGGGCTGGCTGGCGTCTTTCGCGCTCAGCTTTGGACCGCCGGAGTTCTTCACGCTGATCCTGTTTTCGCTGACCATCATCGCCGGCGTGTCGGGCGACAGCCTGCTGCGCGGTGCGCTGTCGGCACTTTTAGGGCTGATGCTGGCCACGATCGGTCTGGATCTGATCTATGGCACCAACCGCTTTACCTTTGGCAGTCCCACGCTGATGGGCGGGCTCAATTTCATTGCCGTCCTGATCGGGCTTTTCGCCCTGCCCGAAATCATCGCGATGGTCTGGAACCCGAAAGCCCACGAGGGCAAGACCCGCACGTTGGGCAAAAACTGGGTGACCTTTGCCGACTACAAGGCCAGTTTCCGCACCATCGTGCGCGGCAGCTTTATCGGCGTTTTCCTTGGCTCGATCCCCGGAATTGGGGCGGCCCCGGCCGCGTTCCTGTCCTATTCCGAGGCGCGGCGCAAATCCCCCAACAAGGCGAATTTCGGCAAGGGCGAGCTTGAGGGTGTCGCCGCAGCCGAGGCGGGCAACAATGGCGTCGCGGGCGCCACGCTGATCCCGCTGCTGGCGCTTGGCGTGCCGGGCGACGTGATCACGGCGATCATTCTTGGCGCATTCATGATCCACGGGTTGCAGCCCGGGCCGATCATGTTCGTGATGAACGCCGATATCATCTATGGCCTGTTCATCGGTCTGATCGTCAGTTCGGTTTTCCTGTTCATCATCGGTACGGTGGCGATCAAGGGCTTTAAATATGTGGCCGACATCCCGCGCGGCGTGCTGTTTCCGGCTGTCATGGTGCTGTGCATCTATGGCGTCTTCGCGGTGAACAATAACCTGTTCGACGTGGGCGTCATGTTCGTGATGGGCGGAGTCGGCTATCTGATGATGCGCTATAAGGTGCCGTCGGCGCCGTTTCTGATCGCCTTCATCCTTGGTCCGCTGCTGGAAGACAACTTTCGTCAGGCGATGCTGATGTCGAACAGCTCTCCGGCGATCCTGTTCCGTGGGCCGATCACATGGTTCTTCTGGTTGCTGACCGCGATCACCGTCTTTGCCATCGCCCGCGCGGGTTTCAAGACGATCCGCAATGCGCGTGCCGCGGATGCAGAAGCTGAGGAAATTCAATGACCACGCCCAAAACCACACCCCGGACCCGCGGCGCGGATCTTTTGGCGCAGACACTGGCAGCGGCGGGCGTCACCCGGATCTTTTCGCTGTCCGGTAACCAGATCATGCCGATCTATGACGCCTGCATCGACGCGGGCATCCGGATCATCCACACAAGGCACGAGGCCGCCGCCGTGTTCATGGCGGACGCCCACGCTCAGCTGACCGGCGAGATCGGCGTGTGCATGGTCACCGCCGCACCGGGCGCCACCAATGCGCTGGGGCCGTTGTTCACCGCCCGCCAGTCCGAAAGCCCGATCTTGTTCCTGACAGGCGATTCATCACGCGCGCAGGACGGCAAGGGGGCGTTTCAGGAACTCGATCAGGTGCCGATCACCGCGCCGCTGACCAAGCTGTCGTTTCGCGCCACCCGCGCCCGGGACATCGGCACCGAAACGGCCCGCGCGATCCGCACAGCCCTTTCGGGGCGACCCGGACCGGTGCATATTGCGCTGCCCTTTGATGTGATCGAGGCGGACGCGGCGGGGGGGACCCTGCCATCACCACAGGACATGACCCGCGACACCGCCGCGCTGTCCGATGAAGACACGCAAAAGATAGCCGAGATGATCGGCGCGGCAAAAACTCCGCTGATCCTGTGCGGTCCGGTCATGAACGCCACCCGCCAAGGCGACCTGACCGCAGCACTGGCCAAGGCCACGGACGCCCCGGTGATCGCAATGGAAAGCCCGCGCGGCCTGAAAGACCCCTCGCTTGGGGATTTTGCGATTGCGCTGAAACAGGCCGATCTGATTGTCTGTCTTGGCAAGCCGGTGAATTTCACGCTGGGCTTTGGCGGTCCTGCGGTCTGTCACCCCGATGCCCGGTGGGTCGTCGTGGACGTCGAAGCGGTGGAACGTGACCGCGCCGCTCTGAATCTCGGGTCCCGCCTGACGCTTTGCCTTGCCGCCGACCCGCGGGAAGCCGCGGACGCGCTGATCGCCGCGGCCCGCAAAGGGCCGGCGCGCACCGCTTGGCAAAAGGAAGTCGCAGACCGGATCGCCGCGCGTGTTGTTCCGGAGACGGACACGCAGACAATCACACCTTCCGAACTCTGCGCCGCAGTACAGCGCCAGATCGACAGCCATGCCCCATCCATCGTGATCTGTGACGGCGGAGAATTCGGACAATGGGCGCAGGCGGGCACCAAGGGCACGCAGCGCATCATCAACGGTCCGTCGGGCGCCATCGGCGGCGCGTTGTGCTATGGTGTGGCGGCCAGACTGGCCAACCCAAAGGCCACTGTCTTCGCTCTGATGGGCGACGGAACTGTCGGTTTCCACTTTGCCGAATTCGAAACCGCAGCGCGGGAAAACTGCCCCTTCGTGGTCGTGATCGGCAATGACGAATGCTGGAACGCCGAACATCAGATCCAGATGCGCGACTATGGCCCCGACCGCCTGATCGGCTGCACCCTCAGCGGGGCGCGTTATGATCTCGCGGTGGCGGCACTCGGCGGACATGGCGAGTATGTGACCGACCCCGCCGATCTTGACGCGGCCCTGACCCGCGCCGTGAACAGCGGCAAGGTGGCCTGCGTGAACGTGAGGATCAAAGGTCTTCCCGCCCCTGCCGGATCGGCCCACTGATCACCAGTTCGCACACAGCGATCTGTCCGAAGCCGATCACCTCATCGCCACAGCTTGCGTGCAGGTGGTTGAACAATTGAGCGGTGCGCATTCAGCGATTGCGGAACATGATCGCGTAACGCTTCCCAAGACGATCATATTCACATCAAACAGGGTGGTGATTGTCTGGGATGAGCTGAGACGGCAGGCCAATCTATCACGGCATTGCTTCACGCTGGTCCAACATTCTGAAAACGTTGGACGCTCTGCCAAAAACGCGAGAAATGCGCCGCGCTCGCTGGCACATTCCTTGGTGACCGTTGACTATGGTCTGGGCGACAACAGCGGGCTGCTCGGCACCGCGTCAAGCAGTTGGCGGGTATATTCGCTTTGCGGATTGTCAAAGATCGCCTCGACCGTCCCTTGTTCCACGATCACACCTGCCTGCATCACCGCGATACGGTCAGCGATGTGGTGCACCACCGACAGATCGTGGCTGATAAACAGATAGGCGAGGCCAAGATCACCCTGAAGCTGGAGCAGAAGATTCAGGATCTGGCTTTGAATCGAGACGTCCAGCGCGCTTACCGCTTCGTCGCAGACAATCACATCTGGGTCCAATGCAAGAGCCCGCGCAATCACAACGCGCTGACGTTGGCCGCCCGAAAAAGCACCGGGCAGGCGGTTGGCAGCATTCGGCTGCAATCCGACGAGAGCCAAAAGCTCTGCCGCCTTGTCGCGCCGGCTTTTTGCACTGCCGATGCCGTGGATTTGCAGAGGCTCGGTGATGCTGTCGCCAATGCTCATGCGGGGATTGAGCGCCGAGGCGGGATCCTGAAACACGATCTGAACCCGCCGGGTGATCGCGCGCCGGTCTGTGGCGTTCATTCCGGCACGATCCTGACCGGCGATCATGATGGTGCCCGAGGTTGGTTGTTCCATGCCCAGAATGGCGTATCCGGTCGTCGATTTGCCCGAACCGGATTCGCCGACAATCGCAAGGGTTTCGCCCGCGGAAAGGTCGAAACTGATGCCGTCGACGGCCTTTACCGGATCACCGTGACGACCAAGAAAACCCCGCCTGACCGGGAAATGAACCTTGAGGTCGCGCACTTGGATGAGTGGTTCGATGCTCATGCGACCTCCGCGACGCGATCGGAGTGCCAGCAGGCGGCCCTATGGGATTCCCTGCCCTTGGCTGCAAGCGGCGGCATTTCGGCGCAGATCTCGGTGGCCAGCGGACAGCGGTCGCGAAAGCGGCATCCCTCGGGCCAGTCGGTGGCTTCGGGCACGATACCCTCGATCGCAGGCAACATCTTTTTGCGCGGACCGTCGATGCGCGGCACGGTGCGCAGCAAAAGCGCGGTATAGGGATGTGCAGGGGTGCCCAGCACCTCGTTCACCGGTCCGGTTTCAACGATCCGGCCCGCATACATGACGGCAATCCGGTCGGCGATTTCGGCGACTACACCCATGTCATGGGTGATCAGCAACACGGCGGTGCCCAGATCGCGCCGGAGATCGGCCATCAGTTCCAGAATTTGTGCCTGAATGGTGACGTCCAGCGCCGTTGTCGGTTCATCCGCGATCAGCAGCGCGGGCTGGCGGATCATGGCGATGGCGATCATCACCCGCTGACACATCCCGCCCGAAAGTTCGAACGGATACTGCGTCACCCGAAGCGCGGGTTCGCGGATGCCGACGCGATCAAGCATTGCGATGGCGCGTTTCTCGGCCTCGGTGCTGGACACCGGACCTGACAACCGCAACGCCTCGGTTATCTGGCGACCAATGCGCATCAGCGGGTCGAGCGAGGCCACGGGTTCCTGAAAGATCATCCCGATCCGGCTGCCGCGCACCGCGTCCATCTGCCGCTGGGACAGGGTGTCGATGCGGCTGCCCTGAAGGTTGATCGCCCCGGCGCTGCGGGTTGCGACATCCGGGAGAAGGTTCAGCACCGACAGCGCGGTAAGGCTCTTGCCGCAACCGGACTCGCCGACCAGAGCGAGCGTCTCGCCCGGGTCCACATGCAGGCTCAGGTGATCGACGACAGGATTACCGTTGATCGAAACGGTCACGTCGCGCATCTCCAGAACCGGCGCGTCGGTCATGGCGTATCCTCGGCGCGGGCGGCGGCGGACCACGGGTGGTTGGGATGGACCATGCCGGTCATCGCACCGTCGGCTGTCACCGCCACGGCAGAGGGAATGGCGAACTGCACCGGATAGAGAAGGTTTTCCACGGCTGCCGCGTCATGGTCGGCCCGGATTGCCGACAACGTGCCATCGGGCGTGTCACGGTCGACCACGATACGCGGCGCCGAGGCGTCAATACGCGGTTCGCCAAGCGCCCGGCCCAGATTCATCCCATGATCGAGACAGAACACCGAAAGTTGCACAAGGGCGGGCATGATCTGCCGCCCACCCGCCGCACCAATGGCGATGGAACCGCCCGAAGCGGGGCGCAGGATCAGCGGGCACATGTTCGCCAGCGGCTTGACCCCGGGCGCGATGGTGTTCGGGGTGCCGGGGCGCGGATCGAACCACATCATGCCGTTGTTATAAAGCATGCCGGTGCGCGCGCCCATCACCTTGGAGCCGAACCGGGACAGCAGCGTATTGGTAAGCGACACCGTGGTGCCCTCGCTGTCCACCACGCTCAGATGCGACGTACAGCCCGGGTCGATCCCGTATTTGCCCGCGTGCCCGACCGTGGTGAGACGGGTGGCATAGGCGCGGCGGATCGCATCGGCATAGCTGGCGAAATCCTGCGGTGTCACGGTGCCGGGCGACTTGGGCAGCGGCACGCCATCCAGCGCATCGCAAAAGGCCGGACCACCAGAAAGCCCCGGCATGGCAAGGATCCGGTGATCGCCCCGTGCATGATCCAGCGGTTCAGCCCATGTGGCGCGATAGTTGGTCAGATCCACACCGTCCAGCGGTTGCCCCAGATCAGCGAGTTCGGCGACGATATCGCGGGCAATCTGCCCCTGATAAAAGTCCTGCCAGCCATTTTCGGCCAGCCGTTTCAGGGTGGCAGCCTTTTTGGTCAAGGGCAGGCGGAGTGACGAATGACCATCGGAGAGCCGCGGAGGTTTGCCGTCGACCAGAAACAGCGCGGCAGACTCGGCGTTTGTAGCCAGATTGTCGCTGTCGATCGTCAGGGCCAGTTGGGTGAACCAGTCGACCTCCAGACCCTTTTCCGCCTCTGCGATGGCCGGAGCGCAGGCCTCGGCCCATGAAATCGAGCCATGCGCGTCCAGCGCCGTGCCCAGACCCGCCACCGCACCGGGCACGCAGATCGACGAGGCACCGATAAGGTTGCGGTTGTCGATCACCTGCGGCCAGTCGAACCAATTGCCATCGCGCCCCTCAGAGAGAGGATATGCCGCAGGATCGATATTGTGCGACGAGACCATGTTGAAATCCAGCGCCTGCGCAGCATTGGTCCGCCCGTCGTGACGGATCAGGAAGCCGCCACCGCCAATTCCCGAAAGCCAGGGCTCGACGACTGACAGCACCAGCGCGCAGGTCACCGCCGCATCCACGGCATTGCCGCCCCGTGCCAGTACCGCCGCACCGGCGTTCGCCGCAGCCTGATGTTGCGCCGCGACCATCCCGCCCCGGCCCTGTGAAATGGGTTTGCTCATTGACCAGGTTGTCGTCATGGGCGGTTCTCCGTTGGCAGATGGGTGGCAAGGGTCGCAAGATCGCTGTCGTAGCTGAAACGTGCTGCATTGGCCGAGGTATGGTGCCATTCGGCAATCTCGGCGGCTGTCGCGTGCCACACGTCATCCTGAGATTTGATATGGCCCAACAGGTCTTCGAGCATGGCCAGCCGCCCGGCGCGCCCGGACAGCCAGGGGTGAACGGTGATCATGAACAACTGCCCGTACCGCCGCCCGGCCTCGAATTCGTCGCGCCACATGGCACCGACCTCGGCGGCGGATCTTGGCTGCCACTTGTCTGCGCCGCCGCCCATGAACTTGAAATGAATCGCGTCATCGATCAGCCATTGCACGGGAATTTCGGTGATTGCGTCAATCGAATATGGGTGATCGTGCCCCATCAGTGAACTGTCATAGGCAAGCCCGCGTGTCCGCAGCGCCGCAAGCATCCCCGCCGTCATTTCCCAGGCCGGCGAGCGGAAGCCAAACGGCCTGCGCCCGGTGATCCCGGCAAGGATGTCGATGGAACGATCCAGCGCCGTTTCAAATTCGGCCTGCGGCGTTTCGGCCACCAGTTCGTGCAGATGCCCATGCAGCCCGATTTCGTGGCCGCGCGCATCCAGTTCCTGCACCATTTCAGGGTGCAGTTGCGCAACGACCGACGGAACATAGAAACTGCCGGTGACCTGCACCCGATCCAGCATGTCGAGCAGCCGCCAGAACCCCTCGCGCGGGCCAAAGCGGCGTGCCTCAATCGCACCCAGAGTGTCGGGCAGACCGCTGCGGTGTTGCCAGAGATAGGGCGATTCCGCATCGACATCGGCGGAGAAGCAGAAAGCCGAACGTTTGCCCGCGGGCCATTCGTATTCCTTTATCATAACGCGGTCTTCTTATCCTGATGCACCACCAGTGAGCCGATAGAATTGCCGCCGTCGACAGCGATTGAAGTGCCGGTGATATAACTGGCCGAATCCGAACACAGGAACATGATCGCCGCGACCGCATCCTCGGGCTCCGAGCCGCGCCCGAGAGGGATATTTGCCAGAACGGCCTTCACATGCGCTTCGGTCAGCGGCGAAGCGGTGGAACCCGGCGCGAACCCCGGTTCGACAGCGTTGACCCGGATGTTGTAGTCGGACAGTTCAAGCGCAAAGCCCTGCATCAGCCGGTCAAGCGTCGTCTTGGACGTGCAATAGGGCACCACGGACCGGCGCATCTTGCGTGCGGCACCCGACGAAATCATGATAATCGAGCCGGGTTTGCCCGCGTCAATCATCAGTCGCGCGGCGGCCCGGGTCAGAACGAACGGCGCGCGCACATTCACGTTCATGATGCGGTCCCATTCGGCCGGTTCAATATCCAGCAGGAACCCCGAAGGATAGACGCCGGCGTTGTTGATCAGGATATCCGGCGCACCCCAGTTCATCTTGATCAACCCGATCAGATCATCGATCGAGCCATCGTCAGCCAGTTCGGTGGTATGGGTCAATGTCCCGTCAGGCATACGATCTGCCAGCTTCTGCAGCGCACCAGCATCGCGGTCTGACAACAGCAGCTCAGCCCCGGCCTGTGCGAAACAATCGGCGATCCAGCTGCCAAAAATCCCGGCAGCGCCGGTGATGACAACCCGTTTTCCAGTGAAGTCAAAGCCGGGCAGGGTGGTAGAGGGAGCGGACATATATGGGCCTTTCGATGGGTCAGCGGCGTTTTTCGACCATGTCGCGGACATGATCTCCAAGAACATTCACGGACAGGATGAGGGTAAACAGACAGAGTCCCGGAAATATCGCGATCCACCAGGCAGTGGTCATGTAATTGCGTCCCGAGCTGAGAATCGCGCCCCAGGAAGGTGTGGGCGGCTGCACACCCAGCCCCAGAAATGACAATCCGGCCTCGAACAGGACCATCAGCCCGATCTCCAGCGTGACGACAACCATGATCGGGCCGATGATGTTGGGCAGGATGTGGCGACGGATCACCCAGGGACCAGCGGCACCCATGGTCTGCGACAACCGGACATAGGGAAGCGACATCAGCCCCAGCGTCTGACCATAGGCGACGCGGGCGTAGCGGGGCCAGCGGGTGAAGGCCAGCACGATAACGACGTTGACCAGCCCCGGCCCCATGATCGCCACCGTGATGATCGCCAGCAGAATCGCGGGCACCGACAGAACGATGTCGACGAGTCGCATGATCACCGTGCCGGTGACACCGCGATAATAGCCGGCAATCATCCCAAGCGATGTGCCCACCAGCCCGGACCCGACGACTGAAAGTACCGCCACCATCAGCGACACCCGCGCCCCATAGATGACCCGAGAAAGCAGGTCGCGGCCCAATTCGTCAGAGCCAATCCAATAGGTAATCCCGCGCACGTCGGAGCCCGGTGGTTTGAGACGGCCGAGAAGATTCTGAGAGTTCGGGTTCTCAGGTGCGATCCACGGCGCAAACAGCGCGACCACGACAAAAATCGCCAGAATTGCGTAAAAGATCCTCAGCCGTGGCGGCGCCATGCGTGAGATGAAGGAGGCGGCCATCAGCGTGCTCCGTCCAGGCGGATCCGCGGATCGACCTGAGAATAAAGCAGATCGGCGGCGAGGTTCAGAGCAATCGACACCATCGCACCCAGCAGCACAACGGCTTGCACGATGGGGAAATCGCGCGCTGCGATACTTTGCACCGTCAAAAGGCCAAGGCCTGGCCAGGCAAAGACCGTTTCCACGATCACTGCGCCAGACAAAAGGTTGGCGATTTCAAGCGCGGCGATGGAAATGACCGGAATCGCGCTGTTGCGCAGCACATGGCGGGTGACAACCCGGCCCAGCGGCAGCCCCTTTGCGCGGGCGGCGCGGACATAGAGTTTGGAGAGCTCATCCAGCACCGCAGTGCGCGCGACCCGCGCAAAGGTCGCCATCGTCAACAATGAAAGGGTCAGCGCGGGCAACAGCAGGCTGGATGGCTCGCGCGCGCCCGAGGCAGGCAGCCAGCCGAGCGTGACGGCGAACAGCAGGATCAGCAGCAGACCGGACCAGAACGTGGGCAGGCTCTGCCCCGCCAGAACCAGCCCCATGCCGAGCTTTGACAGGATGTGATTGCGTTTGACCGCCATGAACACCCCCAGCGGCAACCCGACACCAAGGGCCAGCACCAATGCGCCGGCTGCCAGTCTGAGAGTATAGGGCAGGCGCGACTGGATGATGTCCAAAACCGGGACGTTCTGGACAATGGACTGTCCGAAATCCAGCCGCAGCACGCCGCTCATATACTCGAGAAACTGCACCCAGACCGACCTGTCAAAGCCCAGCTTGGTGCGCAGGGCGTCGATGCTCTCTTGGGTTGCGGTTTCCGGCACCATCAGCAGCACCGGATCGCCGGTCAGCCGTTGCAGGAAAAAGATCAAGGCTGTGACGCCCAGAACCGATATGACGGCTTGTGCCAAGCGTTTGGCAAGAAAGGCACCCATAGTTCAGCTTTCCAGCGTGAAAGAGGCCGGGCGCACCGCGGGGATGCGCCCGCAACTGGTCACTCGGACCATTCCATGCGGTTCAGGAACAGGCTTTCGTTCGATGTCGGAGCCCAGACGAGAGACTCGTTCACGCCGTAAAACACCGATGCCTGATAAAGCGGGACCAACGGGATTTCGGTGGCGACATATTCGTGCACCTTCCCGTATTCCGCCAGCCGCGCCTCGGGGTCCAGTTCGACCCGTGCCGCTTCCAGACCTGCGTCAATTTCGGGGTCGCGCACGGCAGACCAGGACGATCCGGAATGGAGCAGCGGATAAAGCACGCCGTCAGCATCCTGACAGGCACAGGACCAGCGTCCAAAGCTCATCTCGGGGCCCTCTGAAGGCTCGCCTCGGGCCTTGCCGAGATATGTCGCCATATCCGTCATCTCGATCCGCACGTTAAGTCCGACTTCGGTCAGCATTTGCTGCAGCGCCTGCACAACGCGCTGGTCAAAAACCGGCGCAGTGGCAAATTGCAGCTCGACCTTGGCCGCGTCGCCCAATTCCTTGACCAGAGCCTTGGCCTTTTCGGGGTTATAACCGGTGCCTTCGAAGCCTTCGACCCAACCGACGTGGGCGGGGGTCAGCATCTGTTGTACCGGTTTGTCAAAGCCACCCGACAGTCCCTCGACGATAAGATCCCGGTCGATGGCATAGGCAATCGCCTGACGCATTTTCAGATCCGACATGCTGGGACGCTGCGGGTTCAGCTTCAGATATCCAACACGCTCAGTCAGAACCGGGCGCGCCTCGACTCCGCCCGATCCGGCAAGCTGTGCGGCGAGGTCAGGATCAAGCGAGACCACGAGATCGGCAGCCCCCGATTGCAGATCCGCGATACGGGTCGAAGCATCCGGCACGGCGCGGAAGGTTGCTGTCTCGAACGGTCCCTTGTCGCCCCAGTAATCGTCGTTGCGGTTCAGCGTCACTTCGACGCCTCGGGTCCAGGAGCCGAAACTGTATGGACCTGACCCGACGGGCGCGAGGTTGAACGCCTCGCCACCCATTTCTTCGACCACAGCGGCAGGGACGATCGACAGCTTGGCAAGCTGCGCGAGCAGCGCCGGATAGGGCGAGGAGGTGGTCAGTTTCACATGGGTGTCGTCAAGTGCTTCGGCATTGGTGATAACGCTGAACTGGCTGATTTGCGGCGAACCGAAATCGGGATTGGTAATGCGCTTGACGGAATAAACCACATCTTCGGCCGTCAGGGGCGAACCGTCGTGAAAGGTCACGTCGTCGCGGATCGTGAAAACCATCTCGGTGTCTGCGGGGCGCTCCCATTCCGTCGCGATCTGTGGTGCAATCTCGCCGTTGTTGTCGCGGGTCACCAGATTGTCAAAGATGTTGCGATAAACGTAATAGCTGTCGGGATTCCACTGCATGTGGGGATCCAGCGATGATGGCTCGTTCACCAGATCGATGGCCAGGTTCTGCGCATCGGCCAGGGCGGGCGCGGACATGGTGCCAAAGGCGGTTCCGGCGGCAAGGGCAAGCGCAAGAAGGCTGCGTCGCGTCGTTTTCATGGTTCTCTCCTGTCGGTTGTGACAATGGCTGGCGGCGTTGGGCGCCGCTTCGTTGTGTAATCCGAGGTGGCGGTGCACCCGAGGCCCGGACCCGCCGAAACCGCATAGGTGTCACCAATCAAGGCATCCGAATGGGCCTGAGTGCGACCTGCCCGGGCCGCAAAGGCTTCGGCGCCGATGCTGAGCGCGGCAAGCATTTCGATCGGCGCGTCCTGCCGTAATGCGTGCAAGAGATCGGCCATCGGCGTTGGCGGAATCGCGAATCCCAATCGGCGGTGCAGGTACAGATCGGCCCTTGCACACATTTGCCAGGTCTCCATCAGCCAGGCGCGCATTCGGGGTTGTGGCATCAGCCCAGCAAGAGCGAGCCGCAAGCGCAGTTCCTGCCAGATCAGTTTTTCGGTCGCGTCAGGGTCGTGCAGATGCAGCAGCGAATTGTAGATCCGTCCCTGGATTTCAAGCTCACGCATCTGGTCGCGATTGGGCCGGGCATCGCGCAGTGTCGGCTCCAGCGTCCGGCGGGCCAATGTGAGATCGGACAGGTGGCGCCCGGTCACCGGAAGAATCCGCCAACCGCGCCGCGCCTCGGCGCTCGCCCAGCCCTGTTCCGCCAGTCGCGCCAGTGCCGCGCGCGTCGCGGCAAGGCTGAGGGCGAAACGCTTGGTCAGCGCGGCTTCTGTGACGATGCTGTCGGGCGGCAGAGCAAGGGACAATATGGCGCTCGCGATCTCGTCACGGGCCAAACCGCCCTGACTGAGGCTGGATCGCCGGGGACCGAAGGGAGAATCCTTGTCGTACATCCTGACAGCATTACCGCAGATCGTAAAAATGTCAAAAGCCAGTTTCAACATTTCCAATCGGGATCTGGCAGAGCTGAGATTATCGCCCCTGCTATCTGACGCCCGCGCCTGCCGATCCGTCGCAGACGAAACCGGGCCGAAATATCCGCGATAGACATCGGCCGACTTGGTTTCTGATAGCGGCGTTGCGGTTTTGACATTCGACGGGGTGTGATCATTCCGCCCTATTCCGTCGCACTCACATCGAAAGCGGCGCGGGAAACGCAATGCGCACCCTCAGGCCGGGTGCGTTGTCCTCCAATGTCAGAAGCGCGCCATGAAGGTGCGAGATCGCCGAGACCAAGCTGAGGCCAAGACCGTTGCCCTCGGTCGTGCGGCTCTGCTCAAGACGATAAAGGCGGCGGAGGACCTTTTCGCGTTCCGCCAGCGGAATGCCCGGCCCTTGGTCCGACAGGGTGAGCGTGACACCGCCAAGGCCCTGCGCGACGATGACTTTGATCGGGCCGCCACCCAGCGCGTGGGTCAGGGCGTTCTGGATCAGGTTGGTGATCAACTGCGATAGAAGTTGCCGGTCGCCCTTGACGATTGCGGTGCCGTCCTCAGGCGCGTCGATGGTCAGCACAAAACCGCGTTCCTCGGCGTCGAGCCCCAGAAAGTCGACAACATCGCGCGCCACATCGGCAAGATCGGTGGGGCGAAACCTGTCGCGCACCGCGCCGCCCTCGATCTGGGCCAGTTGCAACAGCGCCTGAAACGTTCTCACGATGCGGTCGGTTTCGTCCAGTGCGCGATTCAGCAGGCCCTCCTGCCCATCGCTCAGCACGGTTCGGTTGCGCATTTGATCCAAAACGACGGCAACGCGCTGGATCGGTGTTTTCAGGTCATGGGCGATATCGGCCGAAATCTGGCGCATGGAGGAGATCAGCGCCTCTTGCGCGTCCGCCATCTGATTGACCCTGTGTCCGATGCCCGACAGATCGTCCGCGCGGCCTTCGATGCCGTCAACCCGGGCGGACAGAGTGCCCCCGGTGAGATCGCGCAGCGTGCCCTCGATGGTGTCGATCCTGCGCCGCGCCGTGCGGGCGATCCATGCCCCGGCGCATCCGGCGATTATCAATGCGGGCAAAAGCCCCATGAGCAGGACGGAGAGGAAAACCTCGCCCATTTCGACAATCTGTTCGCGGCTATGGGCCACGATCAGTTGACCGCGCCCGACGCGGACGCTCAGCGCCAGATAGCTTTCCGCAAGATCATCGTCGTCGTCACCGGCCTTGATCGCGTCTTCTGGCACCACGGCGAATTCGCGGATCGGTGGAAAGTCCGCGACGTTGGAGATTCGCGCCCCTCGGTCCGGCAGATATTGCAGGATGCGCACCTCGGGGTCGGTATTCGCTGCCGCTTCGGACAGCCGGTTCTCCAGATCATCGGCATCCCGGATCGCCCGATAGTCGCTGACCGTCTGTTCCAGATCCGCCTCAAGCGTCGCGTCGATGTTCCCGCGCGTCACCTCATAGGCCACGGCGAGGCAGCCCAGAGCGGCCACCGCGAAGATCATCAGAAGGATCAGCGTCAGCCGCAGTGGGGTAGAGCGGATGCCGCTCGACCGAAACGGCGCGCTCATCCTTCCCTGATCCGGTATCCCGATCCGCGCACCGTTTCGATCAGTTCGGTGGCAAAGGGTTTGTCGACCTTGCCGCGCAGGCGGCTGATGTGGGTGTCGACCACATTGGTCAACGGATCGTAATGGATGTCCCACACCGCCTCCATCAACATGGTGCGAGTCTGCACACGGCCCTTGCGGCGCATCAGATGCTCCAGCAAGGCGAATTCGCGTGGCAGCAGATCGATCACCTGCCCGGCGCGCGTGACCTTGCGGTGCAGCAGGTCCATCTCAAGGTCCGCGGCTTTCAGGGAGGTCGGATCGCCCTGGGTCCGCGGGCGGCGGCCAATGGCGGCGATCCGGGCGCTCAGCTCACCGAAGACGAAGGGTTTCACCAGGTAATCATCGCCGCCCGCCTGAAGCCCCTCGATCCTATCATCGACGCCACCAAGCGAGGTCAGGAACAGCACCGGCGTCGCATTCTTCGTGGCGCGCAGGGTCTTGACGAGACTCATGCCGTCGAGCCCCGGCAGCATCCGGTCGACCACCATCACATCATAGGTGCCGATGGTCGCCTGCACCAATCCGTCGGCCCCGTTGGCGATCAGATCGACCGAGTGACCCTCTTCGCGCAACCCCTCCGCGATATATGCGCCGGTGGATGCGTCGTCTTCGATGACCAGGATTTTCATGGCTTCCCCAATGGCACAGACCGGCAGAGCATCTGGCCCCGCCGGTTTCAGTGACCTATAACCCGCCGGTCAGTTCTTGTCGTCGTCGTCATCCATGGCAACCGCAGTAACCGATCCGTCGGCAGGGTTCACGGCGACGGTCTTTGTCGTACCGTCGGGCATCGCGACTTCGACTTCGTAAACGCCCGTTGCCGTGTCGTCGGTTTCGAACTCGACGCTCATCGCCTTGCCGCCGGTATCTTTTTCGGCGTCGGTGATCGAGCCGGGGGCGGCCAGAAACGCCTGGATCTCGGGTTTGTCGCCTGCGTCGGAATGTTTGTCGGCCAGTGCGGCGGTGGCTCCGACTGCGCCCAGCGCGATCAGGCTTGCGGCACCGAAGGTCTTGAGTGTCTTGAGATTCATGGTGGTCTCCTTGGGGTTTGGGGCAACAGCAACGCCGCCCTCTGACCCCAAACTATGGGTAGCCCCGGGTCATCGCCTGTCGCAGAGATTACAAATCTTCCATGCGGGGCGGCGTGTCAGGATCGAAGTCTGTGAACATTACACAGATGACATGATCCCGAAACGTCCCCGACACCGAGCGATGGCAGGGAGAGCGGGGAAGGGCATTCATCTTGCGGCCCGAATTCCGGAGTAAATCATGGCGAAACCAATATCGGCACAAGTGGGCGACAACGGCATATCCGGCGCCCTGCCACCCACGCAAAGCTCGCCGAACCGGCTTGCCCGGCTGGTGGTCAGCCAATGACCGGGCGGGCGACCTGCCTTCAGGCGACTGTCTTGCTGATATTGCTTTTGACCCTTGCGAGCGCGGTATTCGTTATATTCCCGCGCCTTGATCTTGCCATCGAGAGCCTGTTTGCGTCACCGATGACTCCTTTTTTGATCAAAGACCTGAAGGTCTGGCAACACGTCCGCACCTTGATGATCGTCCTTACCGATGGGACGGTCGCCACGACCCTCACGCTGATGATCCTGGCCATGCCGTTTTCCCGACTTCGGATCGTCAGGCCGAGGATTCTGGGGTTCATGATCCTCGTATATGCCGTTGTGCCCGGAGTTCTGGTGAATTTCCTGTTCAAGCAACATTGGGGCCGGGCGCGCCCGCGCGATATCCTTGAGTTCGGCGGTGCGGCGCATTTCTCACCGCCGCTTCAGATCGCGGATCAGTGCCGTGGAAATTGCAGTTTCGTCTCGGGTGAAACCAGCGCGCTTTTTACGGTTGCGACATTGATGGTTCTGATCTTCGTGCCGCAGTTGCCGAAACACCTGCGCCGGGGTGCAACCGCCCTGATCGTGGCGGTCGCGACCTTCGGGTCCGGCCTGAGGGTGGCGTTCGGCGCACATTTCGCCAGCGACGTCATCTTCGCGGCCCTCATCGCGACGGGGGCGACAGTCGTGCTGTATATGATCGCTGGCATGGATCGCCTCGACAGCCCGTTTGTGAAACAAGGGGCGCGACGACCGGGCCTTGCCCGCGCGCCAAACGTTCACGCCGTCCAAACACGATTTGATTGACCGTATGCTGCATTCCCTCGACCAGATCCTGCCCTCGCTTCAGTCTCTGGGGCTGTGGACCTATTGGATGCTCGGCCTGTTTGCGCTGCTCGAAGCGGTCGTACTGACCGGGATCGTCGTGCCCGGAACGCTGGTCGTGATTGCGGGCGGGATGCTGGCACAGCGCGGCACGCTGGATTTCTTTGACTTGGTCTGGTTCGTGGCCATTGGTGCGGCTCTTGGCGGCGAGATCAGCTTTCGCCTTGGGCGATGGGCGACAGACGGGCTAAGCCACCGGCACGCATTGTCGGAGTCGCTCCATGCGCGACGCGCAGCCGATCTGTTGCGCCGCCACGGGGCCTTTGCCATCGTGATTGGGCGCTTCTTCGGCCCGCTTGCTTCGTTTGTGCCGTTTTCGGCGGCGATGGCCGGAATGGCGCAGCGGCGATTTTCGATCTGGAACGCGCTCAGCGCCGTGCCCTATGCCCTGATCCTGCCCGCCATCGGCTATGGCGCGGGGCGGGCGCTTGGCACGCTGGGGGCGGCCGCGCCAAGGGCTCTGGCGGTCGGGGCGGCGGGGTTGGCCACCCTCGCGTTCCTTTTGTTTGTGGTGATCCGCCTCCGCCGCGCGTTTCCCTTGCTGGTTGAAATCGCAGGGGCGCTGCGCGACGGTCTGCTGGGCAAACCTGCCGCTCAGGCCGCAATCGGGCGGTTTCCGCGCCTGTCGCGGTTCGTCGCGGCGCGGTTCGGGACCGAGAGGTTTCTGGGTCTGACCGCGACCATCCTCGTCGTGCTGTTTCTCTATATCGCGGGGGCCTGGGCGGATTCGGTGTTCGATTTCCTTGGCGACAGCGAGGTTGTGACCTCGGACTCCCGCGTCGCCAATATGTTGTTCGCGATGCGTGATGCGCGGCTTGTCACCGTATTTGGCTGGATCACGGATGCCGGCGGGCGTCACGGCGTTCTGCCGATGTTGGCAGGGGCGAGCGCGGCCCTGTTGATCCTGCGGCGGTTCGATCTGTTCACCGGCATGTGGATCGCAGCCATTGGCAACCAGTTGACCGTGACCCTGCTCAAAAGCTTTTTCGACCGCCCCCGGTCCGCCCTTGGTTATTTCGTTGAAGCATCGGGCAGTTTTCCCAGCGGTCACGCGGCGGGGGCTGTCGCGGTCTGGGCCATGCTGTTCTATCTGGCATGGCGCACCCGGATTCTGTCGCCGGGAGTGGCTGGCATCGGCGCGGTCACGGTTGCGTTTCTGATCGGACTCAGCCGGGTCTATCTGGTCGAACACTATCTTTCGGACGTGTTGAATGGCTATCTTGTGGGGGCGCTGTGGCTGATCCTTGGCGTGGCCTATTGCGAATGGCGCCGCCGCGATCTGCACCCGCGTCCCACGCCGGCGCGCAGATGGGGTGCAATCGGCTGCGTTGTCGCCGCATTGGCCGTTGCCGGATATTTCGCCTTTACGACGAGTAATCCGCTGAATCCGGCGATTGATCCGCCGTTGCAGACCATCGCGCAACCCGAAGCGTTGTTAGAGACCGGGGTGCTGACCGATGCCACTGAAACACTGCTCGGCGATCCGCGCCAGCGCGTGAACCTTGTCGTTACGGTTCAGGATGCAACCGCGCTGGGCGTCGCCATGCAAGGCGCAGGCTGGTTGGATGCGCCGCGACCCGGTCTGGGTAAACTGGCCGTTGCCGTGTTCGACGACTGGACCGGACGCCCGCTGCCCGATCCGCTGGTCATTCCGACCTTCTGGAACGACCGGCCCAACTTGCTGGGCTTTGCCAAGCCTGCCGGGGGCCAGCCGGACGATACCCGTCTGCACGCACGGTTCTGGGACAGCCGGTACCGCACAGCGACGGGAGCTGTGGTGTTTCTTGCCACCTTGACGCGCGAAGATCCGTTGGAGTGGGCGCTGGATGACGACACGGTCAGCCAAACCGGCCCGGACGTGGGCGCGGCACTGAACCAGCTTGCGACCGATCTGCGGGTGGGCGGGGCGGAGGTTTCGCTGCGCCCCTGACACGCTCTCTGTCGATTGACAGATCCTAGAACCCACCACGACAGCGCCGCGAAAGACGCGTCATTTCCGCGTTTCCGGGCCAGATTTTTCACTTCCCGATCATGCCTCGGCCCGATCCGGCCGCAAGCCGGGCCGAGAGCGTCATAGCGCCGCCGATCACGATCGCGGATACGATGACCACCGCCCCCAACCCGATGGCCGCGAAGGCCACCGCGACACTGATCGCCAGTGCCAGAGATTGTTTGAACCGTCTCATTTTCATCTCCTCTTGTTGATGGGATGTAGATGAGTGCGAACCGCGCCCGTTGCATGGCAGGGACATTGCAAAAATTCAATCTGGTGGGACCATCGGAGCATGACGGCGGCCCGCGCCGAGAAATACCGATGCTGATCCCCGTCGTTAATGGCGCAACTCGGGGCGGACGTTACGATTGTCTGACAACAGGCTTGATTGGCGGGGCATGAAACATCGCCTGAAAGCCGGAATCGCGACCTTCCGGCGGCGAGGATAGCTCGAACGTTCCGCCTGTGTGACGCGCGATGGTGTCGACGATGCAGAGCCCAAGGCCAAAGCCGTTGCCCGATACAGTTCCGCGCTGAAACCGTTTTGTCAGACGCAAAAGTTCGGTCGCGGCAATGACTGGTGAATCGTTGGTGACGCTTAACCAACCCGCCGGCGACAGGGCAACATGGATAGCCGTATCGGGCGGGGCATGTTGAAACGCGTTGTCGATCAGGTTGCCCGACAACATTGCAAAGGCATCCGGATCGATCCGCGACAACACAGGCGCATCGGGCAGGTCGACGTGCAACCGGGCAGCGCGCGCCGGGTCGCGGCGGCTGTCATCAAGGATCAGGTCGAGCAATCCGGCGATGTCCTGCGGCGTCTCGGACAGGCCGATTCCCGCTTCGGCCCGTGCCATCTGCAACAGGCGCACGACAAGTCGCGTCATGCGTTTCAACGCCTCTTCGATGGCGATCAGGCGGGCAGGATCAGCCCCGGACCCTTCGGCGCGCATCCGCTGCACCTGCGCCAGCGCGACGGCGACGGGGGTGCGCAATTCATGTGCCGCGCTGGTGGCAAAGGCGCGTTCGCCTTCCAGAGCGGTGGACAGGCGGATCATGAAACCGTTCAGCGATGCAGTGATCGCGCGCAACTCATCGGCCTGTCCGCCTGCGTCAATCGGATCAAGCCGGGTATCACCACGCTGGGCGATTTCGCTGCGCAACCGGTCAAGCGGGGCCAGCGCCCGCCGCCCGATCCAGCCGACCAACAGCCAGCACAGGGGCAGGATCGCCAGCATCGGGATCAGCAGCGCGAGGAAACTGTCACGGTACGCCTCGGCGCGTTCAGAGCGCAGATCACCGATCTGCATAACGAATCCGTCGTGATTGGGAAACGTCGTGTAAAACACGTGGCTTACGGTTCTGGCGTGCCCCTGCTGCGCAGTTTCGGGATAGATGGTGCCCGGTGGCGCGGCCGAGCGCATCAGCGCCGCTCCGGTGCCATCAAGCAGGCGATAGATCAGCGCATCTTCGGCATCTTCATCTCTGTTGACAGGATCGAACCGTCGGGTGCCGCCGGTCTCGATCGGCAGGGTCACCGGATCGGCGCCGCGCTGGCGAAAATCGGCGGCGATCTGCGGCAGGAACACCTGTGCGGTGCGCTGGATGGTGATGTCGGCCAGTTCGTCCTGTTCTGAGCGCAGCACCAATGCGGTCGCCACCAGAGCCAATAGCCACATCGCCGCAAAACCGAACATGACATAGCGGGTCAAAAGACCTGATATACTGTGTCGCCCGTTCATCGCTTGCCCATCCTGTAGCCAAATCCGCGCACCGTTTCGATCGCGCCGCGCCCCAGCTTGGCCCGCAGGCGCGACACATGGACCTCGATCGCGTTGCTTTCCACCTCTTCGCCAAAGCCATAGACCGCGTCTTCCAACTCGGCCTTTGTCACGGTGATATCGGGGCGGCGGCTGAGACGGTCGAGGATTGACCATTCCTTGCGGGTCAGGCTGACCGGTGCATGGGAGAGGAAAACGGTTTTCGCGCCCGGTACGATGCGCAGGTCGCCGAACTGGCGTTCGGGCGCGCGATTGTTGTCGGCGCGGCGCAGGATCGCCAAAACCCGCGCCAACATCTCGTCCAGATCATAGGGTTTCACCAGATAATCGTCGGCCCCTGCCTCAAGCCCCTCGATCCGCTCGGTGATCCGGTCGCGCGCCGTCACGATCAGCACCGGCGTCGTCGCGCCCCGGTCGCGCAAGTCGCGCAGCAGGGTCAGGCCTTCACCATCGGGCAGACGCAGATCCAGCAGGATCAGATCATACGCAGTGGCGCGCACCGCCGCCTGACCATCCTCCAGCGTCATCGCAATGTCAGCGGCATGACCGGCCGCGCGCAGATGATCCGCGACGGCAGTGGCCAGATCCGGTTCGTCCTCGATCACCAGTAATCGCATGTCGTTTCCGTTCTTCGGATTCGTCCCCCTCATAGGGCTTCTGTCAGCGTTTCGTAAGGTTGCAATGGAAAGACCGATCCGACGGCGACGGGCCGGGCGCAATCGAAGCGGGCGAAATGTCACAAAGCAGCATCTGGATCGGGATCGGATTTCTCGGGCAACTTTTCTTCACCTCGCGGTTTCTGGTCCAGTGGATCGTCAGCGAACGGCGCCGCGAAAGCGTCATTCCGCTGGCGTTCTGGTGGTTCAGCCTGTTGGGCGGTGTGACCCTTCTGTCCTATGCAATCTGGCGGCAGGATCCGGTGTTCATCATGGGGCAGGCGACCGGGCTTGTCGTCTATGTGCGCAACCTGACCCTGATCGGGCGCAAGCGACATGGCGAGGCGGCCGCATGACATCTGACGCCGCGCCGCGCTGGGCCCTGCTCGGCTTCTTCCTTGTGGCCGTCGCGGGGGTGTTGTTGCGCCCGCTGATCCCGGTGGATGAAACGCGATATCTTGCCGTGGCATGGGAGATGTGGGGCAATCACAACTATCTCGTGCCGACGAAGAATTTCGAACTCTACAGCCACAAACCACCGCTGCTGTTCTGGACGATCAACCTTGTATGGGCGTTCACCGGCGTGTCCGAGGTCGCCGCTCGTCTGGTTGGGCCGCTCTATGCCGTGCTCGCGATCTGGCTGACCGGGCGGCTGGCCCGACGGTTGTGGCCCAAGGATGCCGGGATCGGTGGGCGGTCGGTGCTGGTCCTGTCAGGCATGACGGTGTTCGCCATGTCAGGCGGGTTGACGATGTTCGATGCGATGCTGACGGTTGCAACGCTGGCCGGTCTTCTGGCGCTGGTCCATGCGCTTGAGACCGGCGCTGCCCGCTGGTGGATCGCACTGGGCGCGGCGCTTGCCATGGGCGTGCTGGCCAAAGGTCCGGTGATCCTGCTGCACCTTGGACCGGCCATCGTTCTGGCACCCGTCTGGGCGCGCGAGGGCATGCCGTGGCGGATGATGCTGCGCGGTGGTGGCATTGCGCTGCTATCGGCGCTGGGCATTGTCGCGCTTTGGCTGATCCCCGCCATTGTCACCGGCGGTCCGGAGTACCGCGACGCGATCCTGTGGACCCAGAGCGCCGGACGGATCGCCACATCCTTTGCCCATGCCCGGCCATGGTGGTTTTTCGCTGCGCTGCTGCCTGTGCTGCTGTTCCCGTGGGTCCTTGTCCCGGCTGTGTGGAAAGCTGCGTTCATGGCAAGGTGGAGCGAACCGGGTCTGCGTCTTTGCGCCATCTGGGGCCTGTCGGCGCTGGTGTTGTTCAGCGTCATCAGCGGCAAGCAGGTTCACTATCTGATGCCGGAAATTCCCGCCGCCGCATTGATCATCGCGCGTCTTTTGCGGGACCGGCCCGTGTTGAGCCCCGTTTTGAGCCCCGTGTTTCGGCCGGTTCTGGCAAGTGTCCCGCTGATCCTTGCCGTCGGGCTTGCCATGGTGGCGGCTTCGGGGATGGTGGATCTGGGCCGCGCCACGCGGCTGTTCCATCCCACCCCGATCCTGATGGCATGGGGGTTGTTCGTGCTGGCGGTCTGCTGGCTGGCGGTGCGGACCGGCGGGTTGCGCGGTTGTGTGACGCTCAGTCTCGGGGCGGTGCTGTCGCTGAACCTGCTGGTCGGGCTGACCGATACCCGGGCGATTTATGACACGCACCGTATCGCCGGGTTGATCGCGCCATTTCAGGATCGCGGCATTGCCTTTGCCGGGCGCACCTATAACGCCGAGTTCAACTTTGCCGGTCGGCTGACTTTGCCCGTGGCCCTGCCCGCGGACGCCGTTGCGCTGACGGCATGGCAGGCAGGACACCCGGATGGCGTCATCGTCGGACGTCCCGACGAAGTGGCCCTGAACTGGGCGCCGCACGACGAAATCCTGTTTCGCAATGCCACCTATGCCATCTGGCACGTCGCCGATGCGCCCCTCAGCCCGGAGCCTTCCTCATGAATCCCGACATCAGTATCATCATCCCCGCCCGCGACGAGGTCGTCGCCATTGGTCCGCTGGTCGAAGACATCGGGCGCGTCCTGCAAGGGCAATCGTTCGAGGTGATCGTCATCGACGACGGCTCCACCGACGGGACGCATCATCTGCTGGCAAAGCTGGCAATGACCCACGACTGGCTCACATGGGAACGCACCGAGGATGTGATCGGTCAGTCCGCGTCGATCCGGCGCGGTGTACGGGCGGCGCGGGGCGGCATTGTCGTCACTCTGGACGGCGACGGGCAAAACCCGGCGGATCAGATCCCGGTCGTGCTGGCTCCCTTCGTCAATGCCACGCGCGCTCTGGGGCTGGTTCAGGGGCAACGGCTGGCACGGCAAGACACGCTTGCCAAACGCTGGGCTTCACGCGCGGCGAACATGATCCGGGGAGGCCTGCTGCACGACGGGGTGCGCGATTCCGGCTGCGGGCTGAAGGCGTTCCGGCGCTCAGCATATCTGGACCTGCCGTGGTTCGACCACATCCACCGCTTCATGCCCGCGATGATGCTGCGCGAAGGCTGGGAGGTGCAGGTGGTGCCCGTCACCCACCGTGAACGGGTCGGTGGGATCTCGAAGTACTCCAATCTGGCGCGCGCAATGGCCGGCATCCCCGATCTGCTGGGCGCGGCCTGGCTGATCCGGCGGTCGGGGATGCCCCGGCATCCAGGGGCTGGCCTTGCGGGGCAGGGCGGCGAGCTGCACTCAGGCGCACACAGGCCGACATGACCGACCGCGTGATCTGACTGCGCCGAATGGGGCAAAGGATCGCACCATCAAACCGTGGGATCAGACACCTAAGGGCTTGAGGTGGCCGCGGCCGGACCGGTTTGGAATGTCTGCAACTCGTCCTCGTCCATCTGCGCAATCAGGCCGGTTTCCCACTCCAGATAGCGACGTGCAGACTCAAGAACGCCGCTGTGACGATCATGCACGAAAAAGAGGAAATCAATCATATCCGCATCTGTCGGCACGGAAGGTGTCGAGATGATATCCAGACCGGCAGACCGCCACTCGTCCGGGTCATGGGGCAGCAGAAGTGGCGCATCGATGCCCATTTCCACCAGATCAATTGCCGCGAGACGGGCCAGCGCCGGGTCAGATGAGGTCAGGATCACCGGACATGCAGTATCGATCCCTTGCTGTTTCAGTCTGGGGCGAATGGCCCACTTTGCCTGCGCAATATGCCCGTTTCTGAATTCATAGCCGGGGGAGAGGTCAAACAGTTGCGCACCATTCTTCAGGTGGGCGGCCAGTGCGGTTGCCGCGATAGCGGCAAAATCGCCGCCATTGTCCGACGCCCCGTCAGGATCGGCGCCTCTTTGCGAAAGATCGCTTTCGTCGGTGTCCAGAATATAGGCGTCGTGGCCCATTCTGCGAAGCCAGAAACAGGTGGTTGCCGCCCTCAATCCCAAGGGGTCACTCAGCACCACGCGGGCATTTCGGACGCCGATCCACAGATCTGTCGCCTGAACCAACTGTCCGCCGGGCGCATGGCAAGATCCCGGAACGTGCCCTGCGTTAAATTCCGCATCCGAGCGGGTGTCGAACAAATAGGTGGTGCGGGAGCGATCTTCGCGCCATTTCTTCAAAGTTGTTTGATCGATGACCGGCAGATCGTTGGCTTTGACAAATGCGGTGTATCGCGTCCGTGCCTGAACAAGCTCCTTCGGGCTCAGATCGGGCATTGGCGTGGCTGTCGCGCCATGATTCAGTTTGTGACCGGCCAACTGCCAGCCCTGGGTGCCATTCCTCAACGCGACGATGGGATTGCGAAATCCGAGGTTCAGCAGGGTCTGCGCGCCAATGATCGAGCGTGTCCGCCCGGCACAGTTGATGACGACGGGCATCAAGGGATCTTGCAACAAAGCGGGAAGGCGCAAGCCCAGTTCAGCGTTCGGTAATGAAACGGCGCCGGGAATGTTCATCTTTGCGTATTCGGCAGGGGTGCGGCCATCGAAAAGGGCAATCGGCTCGCCCTCGGTCAAGCGGCGTTGCAATTCATCGGCTGACATCGAAGGCGTGTCCATGTCATGTTCCACCAGCTCTCCAAAGGCCTTGGAGGGAACATTTACACCTTTGAACAACTGAAATCCCGCAGCGGCCCACGCCGGGGCTCCGCCTTCGAGAATCGAAACATCGCCATATCCAAGAGTTTGCAGCCGGCGGATGGCAAGCAATGCAATGCCATCGCCGTCATCCATCAGGACAACCCGTGCCGCCGGGTTCGGGACCAGTTCAGCCGCCTTTTTCTCGATCAGGCTGTACGGGCAATTTACCGAAAAAAACGGATGTCCTTCGCCGTATTGACCGTGTTCCCGGACGTCAAGAAAGGCAATTTCCCGGGCGTCCGAAAGCATTGTCTTAACGTCGAGGGCAGAAATCTGCCGAATGGGGGGAGGGATTACAGACAATGCAATTCGCTCAGCGTGTTTTGACGCCGATGTCCATCTGATGACAGGTTCCGGCCTCCAGATCGTACATGGTTCGGCCGGTCAGGGTTTCGAGGGGGCGGCCATACATATGCAGATGGCGGATCACCTCATCGCCTCGGATTTCGACCTGATGAATGTCTTCTGCCATCAGTGCGATACCTGAACCCGGCTCGATCGAAACCTCGCGGGTTTCCGTAAGCTTCGCACGGCCCGGTTCCGATCCGTCATCGTCGCGCTTGAAAACCTTATTGTGCTCAACCCCGACAACGGCAGCAACGCAGGCCCAGGTCGTGTGGTCATGGGGCGGGATCTTTTTGCCCGGCCGCATGACGTTCAGATACAGGGACAATCCTTGAGGGGAGTCCTGAGTGATCAGATAACGCACCTGCTTTTCGTCTTCGGCAGGGTCGGGAAAGTGCTCATCCGACCAAAGCGTGCTCTGCCCGGCCAATCCGATCAGCGCCTCTTTGACCTGTTCCAGACGGGAACGGTCAACGCCTGCTGCCAGAATTGAACGAACTTGTGTAAGCGTTGCCTCGACGGCCGCGTTCTGAGTGCTCATCTGGTCCTCCGGATCTGTTCGCTGAAGGCTACAATGCGACGGGCAGAGCTGACAAATTCAAACTTCTGGGGTTTGCATTAGGGGTACGGCGGGAATGGTTCGAACCTATTAACGGTGTTTTCCTTATGGATCATCAAAGGTTTCTAATTTTCCTTTCGCGGGCGGCGCTCCTACGTTTGACTTGCAATTCAGTGGGCGAGACGCAGCCGGACCGGCCACCAGAAGACAACCCGATGCCAAGGAGAGGTCACCCAATGTCTGGACTGAACGAAACCCATGATCCTGCCCTGCGTTCGTGGGTCGAAAGCGCGAATGGCGCGACCACGGATTTTCCGATCCAGAACCTGCCGTTCGGTGTGATCTCTCCAAACGGTGTTGAAGATGACCGGATCGCCGTTGCCATCGGTGATTCCGTCCTTGATCTGCGGGCCTGCTTCCGGGCCGGTCTTCTTGATGGGTTGGCCGGGGACAAGTCGCATGCGGTTTTCGAAGCGCGGACCCTGAACGGGCTGATGGCGCAACAGCCAGACGTCTGGTCGGCGCTGCGGCTATGTCTCAGCCGCGGGCTTCGCGAGGGGGCAACCCAGCAGGCGAGATTGTCGCCTCACTTGCTTGCGATGAATGACATCGCGTTGAAACTGCCTTCGCGTATCGGCGATTTCACGGATTTCTATTGTTCGATCGAACATGCCACCAACGGTGGAAAAATGTCTCGTCCTGACAATCCGCTGATGCCCAACTTTACCAGCCTGCCTGTCGGCTATAACGGGCGCGCCTCGTCCATCGTGGTGTCGGAGGTTGGCATTGTACGGCCACGCGGACAGTTTTCGAAGGATGGCAAAATCGTCTTTGGACCCACTGAAATGCTTGATTTTGAACTGGAGGTCGGAGCCTTTATCGGCGCCGGGAATCCACAGTTCCGCGCGATTCCGCTGTCCGAGGCGCCCGAGCATTTCTTCGGAATCTGCCTGCTGAATGACTGGTCTTCGCGGGATGTTCAGTCATGGGAGTATCAACCCCTTGGGCCGTTCCTGTCGAAAGGGTTTGCGACCACAATTTCTGGCTGGGTGATCACGCAAGAAGCACTCGCGCCGTTTCGGGTTCCGGCCCGGCCCCGTGACAAGGAACACGGCGAGGCGTTGGAGTATCTGCGCGACGCAAACAATGACGCCAGAGGTGGCTTGGGTTTGCGCCTTGAGGTGCGGCTGCACAGCGAAAACATGCGCCAGAATGCACAGCCGCCCGAGGTTATCACCGCGACCGGGTTTGACAGCATGTTCTGGACCATCCCGCAAATGATAACCCACCATTCATCCAATGGCTGCCCGATGCGTCCCGGTGATCTTTTGGGCAGTGGCACAGTCTCGCAATATGGGGAAAAGGCGCAGGGCTGCCTGTCGGAAATTACCTGGCGGGGGACGAACCCGATCCAGCTGGAGAACGGCGAAACACGGGCCTATTTGCTGGATGGCGACGAGGTTGTGATGACGGGCTATTGCACAGCGCCCGGTGCGCGGCGCATCGGATTGGGGGTTTGCAGCGGCAGAGTTCTGGCGAGCCTCCCGAAATAGGGCTCCTTCACTCTTCGCGCAAATGCTCGACGATCAGATCGAACATGTCACGGATGTGCGATGCGGGGTCGACGGCTGACCGATGGAGATAATAGTGCACATCGGGCAGCGGGGGCAGCCCGTCCTGTTCGGTCAGGATCGTGGTGTTGCCAAACAGGCGGCTTTTGATCCGCACGGTCACGCCGATCCCTGCGGCGACAGCCAGACGGATCCCTGCCAGCGACGGAGAGGTCACGCGTTCGCTATAAGAATGGCCGGACAGATCAAGTGCGCTCAGGGCGATCCGGCGGAACATGCTGGGTTCGTCTGACAGAACAAGAGGCAGCGGGCGGGACATATCCGCGACCCAGTTTTCCCGGGCAATCCAATGTACGGAACGCTTGATCAGGAAGGCACTGTGATAGGCGTCGGTCCGCCTTGTGCTCAGGGTCATATCCAACTGGCCGCTTTCCAGCATCTCCATCAGATCAGGGCTGCGGGCGACACGAATATCCAGCCTGACATTCGGCCATTTGCGTGCATAGGCCGAAATGACCGGCGGCAGAAGATCTTCGGCCACCTCCAACGGCGCGCCAAGCGTGATGAAATCGGCCTTGGCACCCTTGTTGGCAGCGGCGATTGCATGGTTGCAACGGGCGATGATCTCGCGGCTGTTTTGCAGCAACGACAGGCCTTCTTCGGTCAGTTCACGTTTGCGACCCCGCTTGCGAAACAAAGGCGACCCGACGACTTCTTCCAGGCTGTGCATTTGCTGGGTGATTGCCGATTGGGTCCGGCCCATATGATCGCCTGCGGCTGTGAACCCGCCCTTGTCCGCAATCGCGATCAACGTCCTCAGATGGTTGAGTTGCAGATTGTTGATCATGCCGCATTGCCCCTTTGTGCTCTGCTGGCGTCAGCGCCGGTCCCTCTTAACGGGATCGCTAATGTGTCGGCAACTATTATTAATTTTTCATCGAGTTTTGGATTGATACAGTCTCACCATCAGCCCGGCCCGACGCATTGCAGCGATTTGCACTTGAGCAATTTTGTGTTGCGCGTTGGCTGGGACCGAAAGGAAAGATCGCCGCGAAGGCAGCACCAAGGGAGGAATTGTCTTGAAATTTGCAATTAAAACAGTCGCAGCAGGGGCCATCGGTACGACCAGCCTGTTATGCGCGACCATGGCCATGTCTCAGGAAAAGCTGGGTGAAATCGTTCCCGAGCTGTCCTTGTCATACTATGCCGCCGACATGGGCCCGGTGTATGAGCAATCTGCACGGGTGCTGTCGCAGGAGTGGGCCAAACTGGGCCTGAAGTTCCAGATGCGCCCGATTCAGTTCAGCACCTTCGTGTCTGACATCATCGTTGGCGGCAAACTGGAAGATATGGCGGTGTTCAGTGTTGGCGCCGATCCGGATCGGATCGATCCGACGTTTTACCTGAACAACATCAGCGCCTGCGGTCAGCGCGCCAACGGATCAAGCTGGTGTGACGACGAATATACCAAGATGGCGGAAAAGCAGCTGACGCTGGTGGATTCCGATGAGCGCCTGAAAACCGTTCACGCGATGCAAGAGCGGTTCCAGTCGCAGATTCCGTGGTGGCCGGTCACGAACACGGTCTATGGCATTCTCTATAACAGCGACAAATGGGAAAACGTGACCAATCCGTCTCCTGTCGCCGCCCACGAAAATCTGGTTGACCCATGGCTGGCCGCGCGGCCGCTGACCGATGACCGTATTCTGGACTGGGCCTATCTGGAGGATGTCAGCACCTATAACCCGATGTCCGAAGAGGGCGCGACAGGCTGGATGCGGTTTGTCTATGATACCTTCGCCAAAATTGGTGCCGACGGTGAATCCCGCCCTTGGGCTGCGGAATCGTGGGAGTTTACCGATGACACCACGGTCAGGGTCAAACTGCGCGAAGATATGACCTTTCACGATGGCGAAGCGGTGAACGCGGATGACGCGGTTTTCACCATCAACAAGATCGTCGAGATCCAGCCGCCCACCATGTCGTCGCGGATCGGTAATATCGCCGGGGCGACCAAGATCGACGACTATACCTTCGAGTTCAATCTCAAAAAGCCCGACGCGACCTTTGAGACCATCGCCCTGACCTATCTCTTTATCCTGCCCGAACATCTGTGGGCGGATTACGAGGGCGATATGGCCAACCGCGATGTGATCGCCGACGGCGTGGCAATCGGCAGTGGCCCGTTCATGTTCAAGGAATGGCGTGTCAACGAGCTGCATGATCTGCGCACCCATACGTCGCATTTCGCCGCTCCGGCCTATGATGGCATTCGCCGTCTCGCCTTGGGACAGGCCGATGCGATCCGTGCAACCATGATGGACGGAACCGCCGATATCGCGACAACCGTGCTGCCCGTTGCCGCAATGAGCGATCTGGGAGCACAGGAAGATTTCCTCGACTTCATCGAGATTCCTTCCCACGGCACCATGATGACCTGGCTGAACAACAAGAAAGCGCCGTTCACCGATCTTGAATTCCGCCGTGCGCTCAAGACGGCCACTGCCCGCCAGCGTGCAGCGGTTGAAGGCTGGTTGGGCTTTGCTGTTCCCGCCGGAGAAGGCAACGTTCCGCGCCAGACGGGCAAATGGTACAACTCGGATCTTGAGCCGGTTGCCTTCGATGTCGATGCGGCCCGGAAGATCCTGGAAGATGCGGGTTACGGCTGGGACGACGATGGCCGGCTGCATTATCCGGTGAACTGATCTTAACTCAGTGAACTGATCTGCCACAATAATACCGGGTGCCGCATGATCTGAAAGCAGATCCTGCGGCGCCTTTCTCTCGCACAAGGATTTCACCATGCGTGCCTATATCTTGCGTCGGCTGCTACAGTCGATGCTGGTGGTTTTTGTGGTCACGACGATCATGTTTTTCATGTTCCGCGTCATGCCTGCCGATCCCACCACGATGTTTCTGGAAGGCGGCATGACCGAAGAGGCCCGACAGGTCCTGCTGGAAGAATGGGGCCTGAATGGCACGCTCTGGGAGCAATACGTCCGGTATATGGGCAATCTACTGACCGGCGATTTCGGGAATTCGTTCTTTTACCGCAAGCCCGCCTGGGATGTGCTTTGGCCGTTCATCATCAACACGCTTTGGATCGCTGTACCGGGTCTGTTGCTGGGGGCTGTGATCGGCTCGGGCTTGGGGATGATCGTTGGCTGGGCTCCGCGAGGCGGCAAGGTCGAGCGCAGCGGGATCCTGTTGGCGACGATCATTCGCGGCGCGCCCAGCTTTGTTGTCGGTATCATGTTGCTCGCGATTTTCTCGAGCTGGCTGAACTGGGTGCCGGGGTATGGCATGGGTGATCCGCAGGGCGCGACAGGGCTGATGCGTTATTTGAACTGGGATTTCGCGCATCATCTGATCCTGCCGCTCTGCGCCGTTATCATTTTCTTCATACCGGAAAACCTGCTGTTGATGCGCAGCGGCGTGGTCGAAGCCCGAACCGAGGATTACATCGAACTGGTCCGCGCCAAAGGCGTGTCGGAAGGGCGTGTCGCGTGGCATGCCGGGCGCAATTCGATGCTGCCGCTTATCACCTGGCTGTTTCCCGCCCTTGCCGAAACGATCGCGGGCATCGTGGTTGTCGAGATCGTGTTCAGCTGGCCCGGTGTGGGCCGTGAACTGGTGCTGGCCGTTGTCCGGCAGGATTACCCGGTGGCGCAGGCCGCGTTCTTTTTGATGTCGATCATGATTGTTCTGGCCAATCTGGCCGCCGATCTGACCTATTCCAAGCTTGACCCCAGAGTGGTTTACAAATGAGCCAATCCGAAATGTACCGTGCCCCGCGGGGGCTACGGTTTCTGGCCCCGATGCTGTCGACCTTTCGCCTTTTGCTTCGGGATCGTTTCGCTTTTTGGGGCCTGACCATCTTTGCGCTGTTCATTCTGGTTGCAATGATTGCCCCATGGATCGCGCCCTATGATCCTTTTGCGCCGATGATGACGGAAAGTGGGCGGTTGATACGCCTGGCACCCCCGTCTGCCGAACATTGGTTGGGAACGACCGCCTTTGGCAATGACGTCTTTTCACAGCTTGTCATGGGGTCGCGCGTTGCCCTGCGGGTCGGGTTGGTGGCGGCGATTGCAGTTGGCTTCATTTCGACGCTGGTCGGGGTGATCTCGGGATATTTCGGCGGCATCATCGACGACATCCTGATGCGGATGACCGATGTGGCACTCAGCATTCCGACGCTGCCTTTTGCAATCGTTGCCGTGGGCCTGCTTGGACCGAGCATCGATAACATCATTCTGGTGATCACCCTTCTGTTCTGGCGCAATGGGGCGCGGATCATTCGATCGGTCGTCCTGACCGAACGTGAGCGCGTGTTCGTTAAATGGGCCCGTGCTGCCGGCGCGTCCCATTTGCATATCATCCTCAGGCATATTCTGCCCAATATCCTGCGGGTCGTGTTCCTGTGGGTCACCATGTCGGTTGCCTTTGCCGTGCTTACCGAAGCCAGCCTGAGCTTTCTGGGCCTCGGCGATCCGTCGATCACCAGTTGGGGCCAGATGCTGAACACGGCATTCGCCAGCGGCGCGTTGCGGACCGCCTGGTGGTGGGTTGCCCCGCCATCGCTGATGCTGATTACCCTGATTTCCTCGCTCTACCTGATTGGCCGCGCCTATGAGGAACAGACAAACCCCCGATTGAGGGAACGCACATGAGCATGACCTTCGAAGCCCTCTGCACGTCATTGGAGAGCAAACCTCCGGTCCGGTTGCAGGTGCAGGATCTGAGCGTGACCTACAGCACGTCAAAAGGGCCGGTACGGGCGGTTTCCCAGATCAATTTCGATGTCGAACCGGGCACCAACTTTGGTCTGGTTGGCGAAAGCGGCTGTGGGAAAAGCACCGTCGTGAAATCGCTGATGCGGCTGTTGCCGGATTCGGCAAAGGTGGGCGGCAAGGTTCTTCTGGATGGCAAAGACGTGCTTGCCATGGACCGCAAAGCGCTGGCAGCCGTGCGCTGGACCCAGATTGCCTTGGTCACACAGAGCGCGATGAACTCGCTTGATCCGGTGTTCACGGTGGGGGATCAGATCGTGGAATCGATCCGCGCCCATGTGGACGTGTCCCATGCCGTCGCCTGGGCGCGGGCCGAACAGATGTTTGCGATGGTCGGGCTGCCGGCCGAACGTCTGAGAGAATATCCGCACCAGTTTTCGGGCGGGATGCGCCAGCGCGCGGTCATCGCGATGGCGTTCAGTCTCAATGCCGGCCTGCTGCTGGCTGACGAGCCGACGACGGCGCTGGACCCGATCATGCAGGATCAGATCATGTCGCGGATCCGCGATATTCAACAACGGCTTCACCGCTCAATGGTTCTGGTGACCCATGACATCGCCGTCGTTTCGGAAACCTGCGAGACTGTGGCGATCATGTATGCGGGGCGCATCGTCGAGATGGGCCCCACCCGCGATGTTCTGAACAAGGCTTATCATCCCTATACGATGGGGCTGCAAAACGCCTTTCCAAGGATCAGGGCCAAGGGAGAGAGCAAGCCGCCGCTGATTTCAATTTCGGGCGGGTTGCCGGATCTTCTGCATCCGCCCAAAGGCTGCCGGTTCGAGCCGCGCTGCCCATTTTCGACCGAGCGGTGCCGGGCCGAAGATCCTGAACTGCGCCCGGTCGGAACTGTCATGGCCGCCTGTCATCACATCGACCGCGCCGAAGAGTTTCGCCGTGCCGCCCTGAAGGCAGAAACATGGCGTGTCGAGGAGGACGTGCAATGAGTGTCGAAACCGGCGACACGGTGATCGAAGCGCGCGATCTCAAAACCCATTTCAAGGGCCACACCGGGCTGATCTCGGCTTTGCTTGGCGGTGAATCCGAGACGGTCCACGCGCTGGATGGTGTGGATCTGCACATTGCCAAGAAAGAGATCGTCGGCATCGTCGGCGAAAGCGGCTGTGGCAAATCCACCCTTGGCATGACGCTGGTCCGCATGCACGAGCCGACAAGCGGCAATATCCTGTTCAATGGGCAGGACATCACCCATCTGAGCGGCGGCAAGTTGAAATCATACCGCGGGGCCGCCCAGATCATCTTTCAGGACCCCTACAGTTCGCTTAATCCGCGACTGACGGTGGATCAGATCATCCGCGAACCGCTTGATATCCACCGCATCGGCACCTCGGCTGAAAAGACCGAGCGTGTGGCAGAGGTTCTGTCTCGGGTCCGCATGCCGCCCGAGACGTATTTGCACCGCTATCCATCCGATCTATCCGGCGGACAGCGTCAGCGTGTGGCAATCGCGCGGGCGCTGGTCTTGCGCCCCAAGCTGATCGTGGCGGATGAACCGGTGTCGATGCTGGACGTGTCGATTCAGGCCGGTGTGCTGGAGCTTTTGAATGTGCTGTCCAAAGAGCTTGATCTGGCGGTGTTGTATATCTCGCATGACATAGCGACCGTCGGATACATTTGTGACAGGGTGGCGGTGATGTATCTGGGGCGGGTGGTTGAAGAGGGCGGCAGTGACGATGTGATGCACACGCCGCTGCACCCCTATACGGAACGCCTGATGGCGGCGGTGCCCAGCGTTGATACATCGGTTCCGCGTCAGCGTGTGGAATTACAGGGCGAAGTGCCCTCTCCAACCGATATTCCCGCAGGGTGCCGGTTTGCCGGGCGCTGCCCGCTTGCGGCAGAGCTGTGCCATGCGGTCGAGCCCGAACTCTACGAACCACTGCCCAACCACAGGGTGCGATGCCATCTGTATCTCCCTGCGGACAATGACATCCCGGCCGATCTGGCGCGTCCGGAGTTTCCTGAAAACCGCTGAGGGAGTTGCCCCGACTGACCGGCGCGGCGGATGAATACCGGTTGAGCCAAAATCAAAAATACTGCCCTCGGCCTTTGGAATTGCACCGTAGGAGCGGCGCAGGTTCAGGCTCGGGGGCGAGAGATGGGCGGGGGCGTCAAATAGGTCAGTCAACCTTTGGTCGGGACGATCAGAGAAAGGTCCCCTGTCCCGTGCTGATCTCATAGACAGTGGCGGCTGATCGGATATTTCCCGACCCGTGCAGTTCGGACAGGATCGGGCCGTCCGACTCTGCGCGTGTGGCGTCGTTTTCGGCGTTCTGCGCGGTGGCGGCCACAAGCAGGTCGGCGGGACTGTCTGCCATGGCATCATAATCCGCCGGGCGGATGGCATTGACGAGCCATGGCCCGGGGGCACAGGCTGCGCCCCCGCCGGTATCACGCGACACCCGGGAGCGCAGGTTCAGCGCGCGTAACGCGCCGCGGTGAGCCCGTCGAGAGAGATTTCCGCCGTCTTGCCCATCACCACATCAGCCACCGCGCGACCCGAGCCGCAGGCCATCGTCCAGCCCAACGTCCCGTGACCGGTGTTGACGAAAAGATTGTCGTATTTCGTCGGCCCCAGAACGGGCGTGCCATCAGGGGTCATCGGGCGCAGACCGGTCCAGCCTTCGGCCTTGGAAATATCGCCGCCTTTGGGGAAAAGATCGCCAATCACATGTTTCACCGTGTCAGTGGCATGGGGGCCAAGGCGGTTTGAATAGCCTGCGATTTCAGCCTGTCCAGCGACACGGATGCGGTCGCCCAAACGGGTGATGGCGACCTTGTGGGTTTCGTCCATGATGGTAGATTGCGGAGCGAATGCGTCGTCGGTGACGGGGATCGTGACCGAATAGCCCTTGACCGGATAGACCGGCAGTTTGACCCCGATGGGGTTCAGCACGCGCACCGCATAGCCACCAAGCGCACAGACATAGGCATCGCCCGTGATGCGCCCGGCGACTTCGGTGTCGACGCCAACGATCTTGCCATCCTCGACAACGATCGATTTGACCGGCTGGCCGTATTGGAACCTGACCCCCATTTCGGCGCATTTTTCGGCCAGTGCGATTGTGAACATCCGGCAATCGCCGGTGCGGTCTGCGGTCAGACGCAATCCGCCGACAAATTTATTGCGCACCTCGGCCAGTGCCGGTTCAACGGCGATACAGGCGTCGCGGCCAAGGACTTCGTAGGGAGAGTCGTATTCGGCCAGAATGTCCTGATCGGCCTTTGACGCCTTCATCTGCTTGGCGGTGCGGAAAAGCTGCAGGGTGCCTTGGGCGCGACCGTCGTATTCGATGCCGGTTTCGGCGATCAATTCGGGCATCACATCCCGCGAATAGCTGGAGATTCGCACCATGCGGCCCTTGTTGATGCGATAGCTTTCCTCGTTACAGTTCTGCACCATCGACACGCACCATTTCCACATGGTCGGGCTGATCAGCGGCCAGATGAACAGCGGGCGGCGCTTCATGAACATCCATTTGACCGCCTTCCACGGGATTCCCGGTGCGGCCCATGGCGACGTCATGCCATAGCTCAACTGGCCCGCGTTGGCATAGCTGGTCTCCAGCCCCGGCCCGGTCTGACGGTCGATAACCACGACCTCGGCACCCTGTTTCGCAAGATAGTAAGCGGTGGTGACGCCGATGACGCCCGCACCCATTACGACAACTTTCATATCAGGTGCCTTTCAACTGTTTTCAGGGCAGTCTGGACAGTGCCGACTGGTCAATCAGGCGCGTCGTTCATACTTTGGACGGCAGCGATACAAACGGTTAACAGGGGGGCAGGGGGCAGACAATCCGGACACCGGATATTCCCCTGACTGGCCATATGGTTTGACCGTATCTGGACAGCACGTTCATTGACCGGTTTCCCGGGGCCGTTAAAGGGCTCCGGGATGGGGGCAGGGCTTGCGGCTGCAGCACAGGCGCAGCGTCATCCCTGATTTTCCGGGAAAAAGCACGCAGCAGAGTGGGGGCCGTCGCCCAGCAGCGGCAATTCGGCGCGGCATTTGTCCTGTGCTTTCCAGCAACGGGGCGCAAAGGCGCAGCCATCCGGCACCGCCAGAGGCGAGGGCAGTTCACCCTTGAGCTTGATCCGGTGCTTTTCGCTGGTCGGGTCCGCCTGCGGCGTGGCCGACAAAAGCGCCACGGTATAGGGATGTTGCGGCGCGGCAAACAATGCGTCTTTCGGACCCTTTTCAACCGCGCGCCCCAGATACATCACGATCACCTCGTCGGCGACGTGGCGCACGACGCTGAGGTCGTGACTGATGAACAGATAGGCCAGTTGCAGCCGCTCTTGCAGTTCCAGCAGCAGGTTCAGGATCGCGCTCTGAATCGAAAGGTCCAACGCCGAAACCGGTTCGTCCAGCACCAGCACCTTGGGGTCCAGCATCAGAGCCCGGGCGATGGCGATGCGCTGCCGCTGCCCGCCCGAGAACATATGTGGATACCGGTCGTAATGCTCGGGGCGCAGACCGACCAGATTGAGCATCTCGCGGGCTTTTGCCTCACGCTCGGGCTTGGACAGTTTGGTGTTGATCACCAGAGGTTCCATCAGGATCGTGCCGATGCGCTGACGCGGGTTCAGCGATCCGTAGGGGTCCTGAAACACGATCTGCACCGATTGACGCAGGTCGGCCCAGTCTTCACGCCGCACAGCTTTGCCGTTCAGTGTCAGCGTGCCTTCCGTCGGCTCTTCGATCATCGCGACCATACGGGCAAGGGTGGATTTGCCGCAGCCCGATTCACCTACAACGGCAAGCGTCTTGCCCGGCGTGACCTGAAAATCCAGCCCGGCCACGGCCTTCAGCGTATGGGATTTGCGCAGAAAGCCGCCGCTGACCTCGTAATGCCGCTGCAAGGCGGTGGCCCGCATCACCGGAACGTCGGTCATGATGCCATCCTTTCGTCAGAGTTGAGCGGGTAGAAACAGCGCGCATATCCCAGATCAGCCCCCAAAGGCGGCGGCGGAGTTGATTTGCATTTCGCGTCGGCAAATTTGCAGCGCGGCGAAAACAGACAGCCCTGCGGACGGTCGAACTGCCCGGGAACGACCCCCGGAATCGTCGGCAACATCCGTTCGGTCGCACGTTCCGGCAGGGCATCCAGCAAGGCGGCGGTATAGGGGTGGTGCGGTGTGGCAAACAGATTGCGCACCGGTTGTTCTTCGACCTTTTGGCCGGCGTATTGCACGCTGACCCGCTCGGCGGTTTCGGCAACGACACCCATGTCGTGGGTGATCAGCACAAGGCCCATTCCGGTTTCGTCGCGCAGGGATGCCAGCAGATCAAGGATTTGCGCCTGAATCGTCACGTCCAGCGCGGTCGTCGGTTCATCGGCAATCAACAGCTTGGGTTTGCAGGCGATGGCCATGGCGATCATCACACGCTGGTTCATGCCGCCCGACAACTGATGCGGAAAGGCCGACAGACGTTTTTCGGGGTCAGGGATGCCCACCTGCTCGAACAACTCAACGGCGCGGGCCTGCCGTTCGCGGCGACCCATGCGCAGGTGAAAGCGCAATGCCTCTTTGATCTGCCAACCCACGGTGAAACAGGGGTTCAGCGATGACATGGGCTCCTGAAAGATCATCGCCAGATCGTTGCCGATGATCCTGCGCCGCGCCCGATTGTCGATGTTCAACAGATCGTGCCCATCGAAGGTGATTTCATCGGCTGTGATCGTGGCGGTCCAGGGCAAAAGACCCATCACCGCCAGCATCGAGACGGATTTTCCCGACCCGCTTTCACCGACGATGGCCAGGATTTCGCCGGTGTCCACGTCCTGATCCACGGCGTCAACGGCCCGAAAGGCGCCCGAGGCTGTACCAAAATCGACACTGAGATTGCGGATGCGCATCAATGGCATGGGCTCAGCTCCGTTTCAGTTTCGGGTCGAGCGCGTCGCGCAGCCCGTCACCCATCAGGTTGATCGCCAGCACCGTGACGAGAATTGCGATACCGGGGAAAGTGACAACCCACCAGGCGCGCAGAATGAACTCACGCGCCTCGGCCAGCATGGTGCCCCATTCCGGCGTCGGTGGTTGCGCGCCCATTCCAAGGAACCCCAGCGCCGCTGCATCAAGGATCGCGGTCGAGAATGACAGCGCCGCCTGCACAATGATCGGGGCGAGGCAGTTGGGCAGCACAGTGACGAACATCAGACGGAAATATCCCGCACCGGCGACACGGGCCGAGGTGACATAATCTTTTTGCCTCTCCGACAGTACGCTGGCGCGAGTCAGGCGGACGTAATGGGGTTGCAGCACGATGGCGATGGCGATCATCGCATTGGTCAGCGACGGCCCCAGAACCGCGACCAGCACCAGCGCCAGCAGCAGCGACGGGAAAGCGAGGATGATATCCATCACCCGCATGATGATGCTGTCCAGCCACCGGGGCGCAAAGCCCGCGATCAGCCCGACAAGGATGCCCCCCGTTGCGGCGACGGTGACCACAACGATGCCGACAAAGAACGAAAACCGCGCACCGACAATCAGGCGTGACAGCATGTCCCGGCCAAGTGGATCGGTGCCAAGGATGTATTTCCAGCTGCCGCCATCCTGCCAGACGGGCGGCACCAAGGTGTCCGAGCGGAACTGTTCGGTCGCGCTGTGCGGCGCGACCCACGGTCCGAAAATCGCAAGGAACGCAAAGACGGCAAAGATCCACAGCCCGATGACGGCGCCGCGGTTCTCACGGAAATAGAACCAGAATTCACGCAAACGTCCGGGGCGTTCGTGAACCATCTCTGCTTCGGCGGAAAGCGCATCATCCATTCAGAGCGTGTCCTGTTCGATCGGTTTCGGGACGTCCGGTGCAGGGGACGTAATCAATTAAATGGGCCACGATCAACGTTTCCTGATCTTCGGATTGATGACGCCGTAAAGCATATCGACGGTCAGGTTCACCACCATGACCATGACCGCGATCAGCAGCAACCCACCCTGAACCACCGGATAGTCGCGGCGGAATATGCTGTCGACCATCCACTTGCCAATCCCCGGCCAGCTAAAGATCGTTTCGGTCAGAATCGCTCCGGCCAGCAGGGTACCAACCGACAGGCCGATCACGGTGATCACCGGGATCATCGCGTTGCGCAGGGCGTGAACCCCGTTGATCCGTCCCGGAGACATCCCCTTGGCGCGAGCGGTGCGGATGTAATCTTCGCCCAGTACTTCCAGCATGGCGGAACGAGTTTGGCGCGCGATGACCGCCAGCGGGATTGTGCCCAGAACGATGGTCGGCAACAGCAGGTGCTGCACCGCCGAAGAGAATGCGCCCTTCTGCCCCGAAGCCAGCGAGTCGATCAGCATGAAGCCCGTCGCGTCCGGAAAGTAATACATCAGGCTGATCCGCCCCGACACCGGCGTCCAGCCCAGATTGCCGGAAAACACGATGATCAGCAGCAGCGCCCACCAGAAGATCGGCATGGAATATCCCACGAGTGCTGTCGACATCAGCGCGCGGTCGAAAAATTTACCCCGGTTCACGGCCGCGATCACCCCCGCAGGCAGGCCCAACACCACGGCAAAGATCATCGCACAGGTCGACAGTTCCAGCGTGGCGGGAAACAGGGCAAAGAACTCGTCCCAGACCGGGCGTTTGGTCACAAATGATGTGCCCAGATCGCCTTGCAGCACGCCGGTCAGATACTCCCAGAACTGGATATAGATCGGTCGGTCAAAGCCGAATTGCGCCGACAGTTCGGCGTAGCGTTCATCGCTCAATCCCCGCTCGCCCGCCATAACGACGATGGGGTCGCCCGGTAATGCACGGATAAAGCTGAACGATATCAGGGTCACGCCGATGAACGTGGGAATGAAAGTCAGCAGGCGGCTGAGGATATAGTTCAGCATGGCAACACCGTCAGGTCTTTGGGGAAATGTGTCAACGTTTCATATCCGTCTTCGGTGACCAGAACATCGTCCTCGATCCTGACGCCGAAATTGCCGATCTCGTAGAGGCCCGGTTCATTGGTATAGACCGTGCCAGCCGGCAGGATCATGTGGTTGCCCCGCATGATATAGGGTGCCTCGTGCACCTCGCGGCCCAGACCGTGACCGGTCTTGGTGCGGATACGATCGGCGAAGGGCGATGCCTCAAGCACCGACGTTGCCGCGTCGTCAATTTCATGGGCGGTGACGCCCGCGCGGGTCACGGCCAATCCGGCCAGATTGGCGCGCAACACGGTGTCATAGACCGCGCGGCCCTCGTCGGTGACATGATCCAGAAATACTGTGCGGGTGATATCCGAGCAAAACCCATCCTTGCGCGCGCCATAGTCGATCAGCAGGGCATCGCCCGCTTTCACGTTGTAATCCTGCCGCGCCTTGGCGTGGGGCCGGGCCGATCCGTCACCCGCCGCCACGATGGGGTCAAAGGCCAGATCGTCGGCGCCTTCTTCGAACAGCATCTGGACCAGCATCTGTTCGATCTGCTTTTCACTCTGGCCCAGTTTCACACTGGCCAATGTGCGCGACAGGGCGCGTTCGGACAGATCGATGGCCGCCTGCATCGCGGCAATATCGGCTTTGGTCTTGATCATCCGCAGCGCGGAAATCTCGCGCTCGGCGTCGATGATCGTCAGGTCGGGTTGCGCGGTTTTCAGGGCGTGATGCACGAAAACGCGCATGACCTGCCCCTCAACAGCGAGCGATGAAATCGACAGGTGCTTTGTCAGCCCGGCAAAGGCGGCGTTGTAACCATCCTGATCGCGCCAGTCGAAGACCGCACCGTCAAAGCCGACCAGATCCCAACTGCCAAGCTCAAGATTGGGCACCAGCGCGGCGGCAGGGCCATGGGCGGGAATAACCAGCAGGAAAGGCCGCTCGTGGCTAGAAAAACTGTGTTGTACTGCGCGCATAAAATTCGGCCCCGGCACCAGCGCCACGGCGTCCACATCCAGGTCGGACGCAACGGAGGCGTAGGGTGCAAGGCGGTAGGCAAGGGATGTGGCCAAGGGACAATTCCGTCAAATTGGAAAAAAGGGGGCGGCACATACCGCGCCGCCCCCCCCGGATAACATGGAGATTACTTCAGGCCGACCTGATTGAAGATATGCCCGCCCAGCGGATGCACGACATAGCCGTCAACTTCGGGACGCATGGTCATGAAGACGACCGAATGCGCGATGGTGGCCCAGGGTGCCTGATCCTTGAAGATGACCTGCGCCTCTTCATACAGTTTCGCACGTGCGGACTGATCGGACAGAACCTTGGCTTCCTTCAGCTTGGCGTCGAACTCTTCGTTGCACCACTGTGCGCGGTTGGCGGCACCGACGCCGTCACAGCCCAGCAGCACGGCAAGGAAGTTGTCGGGATCGCCGTTGTCGCCGGTCCAACCCAGCAGAACCGCACCATCACGGTCCTTGTCCTTGGAGCGTTCCAGATACTCGCCCCATTCATAGGACACGATTTCAACATTGACGCCGATCTTGGACATGTCGTCCTGCATCAGTTCGGCCATGCGACGTGCGTTGGGGTTATAGGGACGCTGCACCGGCATCGCCCAGATCTTCATCGACAGATCCGTGACGCCTTCGGCTTCCAGCATCGCCTTGGCCGCTTCGGGATCGTAGTTGTCGTCCTCGATTGCGTCGTTATAGGACCACATGGTCGGCGGGATCGGGTTCTTGGCAATCTGGCCCGAGCCCTGGAACACCACGTCGATGATCGACTGCTTGTCGATCGCCATGTTCAGCGCCTTGCGGACCTTCGGATTGTCGAAGGGCGGCTGCAGAGCGTTATAGGCCAGGTAACCGACGTTCAGGCCTTCCTGCTCCATCACGACGATGCTCTCGTCGTCTTTCATCGCCTGCACGTCGGCAGGGTTCGGGTAAGCCATGACGTGGCATTCGCCCGCCTGCACCTTTTGGTAACGCACCGAAGCGTCCGGCGTGATCGCAAAGATCAGGCTTTCGACGCGGGCCTTGTCGCCATAGTACTCATCATTGCGCAGATAGCGGATGACGGCGTCTTTCTGATAGGCTTGGAAGGTGAAGGGGCCAGTGCCGATGGGCGCCTGGTTCAGCATCTCGGGTGTGCCGGCCTCCATCATCGCGTCGGCGTATTCCTTCGACATGATCGAGGCGAAATCCATCGCCATGTTGGCAAGGAACGGTGCTTCGGGCCGGGTCAGGTGGAAGACAATGGTATAATCGTCGACCTTTTCGATGCTTTCGACCAGATCGGGCATCGACATGCTGGCGAAATATTCAAAGGTGCCGCCGGAAACCGAGTTGTACGGGTTTTCGGCGTTGCCCTGACGATCAAACGTAAAGATCACATCATCCGCATTAAAGTCGCGCGTCGGTGTGAACTGGTCATTGCTGTGGAACTTGACGCCCTCACGCAGCTTGAAAGTGACGGTCATGCCGTCTTCGCTGACGTCCCAGCTTTCGGCCAGACCGGGCAGCACTTCGGTGGTGCCGACCTTGAATTCGGTCAGGTGGTCATAGAGCGGGTGGCTGGACGCATCAAACGTCGTGCCCGAGGTATAGAGCGCGGGATCGAACCCTTCGGGCGATCCTTCCGAACAATAGACAAGCGACTGCGCCGATGCCGAGACCCCAAACGTGGTCATCAGCAGGCCGGCGGCCAAGGTGTGTTTCAACGACATTCATTTCTCTCCGTTGTTGCAGGTCGAATGTTGCAGCAGCAAGTCCGACCCCATTCTGCCCCTGTCGTCAAGGCCGTATAACCCCGCGTTCAGGAAGCCCTTTCAGGGATGCTCGGTACTCGCGGAATGCACCGTTTGATTTGGAGTGTTGTCAGCCCATCCCGCGTGTCCGGGCAGGTTGCTCTGTCCGGTATGTGGAATACTACAGGGTCTTATCAAAGAAGCACTCCGAAATTACAGGTTTCAACCTGTTTTCCCGGGTTATGAGCGACTGATTGGTTTCACTTGCGCACAGCAAGAAGGTTTGCCCGGCCGTTGGCCCTGTTCCTGGCAGAAACTATCGCACGATCGAACCGTGGGGTGGCCCTGATCGCCGGATGAATTTGCACCGGGGCCGTCTTGACGACGTTACGTCGCATCGCCAGTTCGGCAAAGCGCCACCATGGCGAGTTGGCAACTTCGCGCGCGGCCTTGGGCCAACCAATGGCCTCACGCCTTACGATAACAGCTGAAAGCACTGAATTTTAAGGCCGGACCGGCCCCGCTTTGATCCGATCTTGGGGATGACCCAATCATACAGTCGGCGCGCGACTTTCAGCCAGTGCTGTCCCTCGCACATTGAATGCCGCCTGATGCGCCGGTATTGGGACAGGCTATGGAGCGCCACGATCTTGCTCAGACCTTGGGAGAGTGTTCGCGATAGGGGAAGTTTTGGCGGCCTCTAAGGGCCTTCGGAGCCTCTGAGCGGTTCCGAGTTCACCATTGCCCGCTGATAAATAATAAACAAGAGTGCATCCAAGCCCAGAATTTCGGTCCCATTGGTTCGGCGGCCGTAGCTTTAGTCCGGAGATTTCCGTTAATGACAGTCGTTCTTCCCAAAGATGCGTTTCAAGCCAGAATTTGTGCCGGAAACGTTTTTGTCCGTACCGCCAGCTCGGTTGCTGTGGCGGACCTGATGCTGCGAACCGGGGAATTCCGGACTGGCTTTACGCAGATGACAGATGCCGAAACGCTAAGGGCGGGGATCAGCAGCGAAATCCAATTGCCGCTGGTCAAGGAGCCTCTTGTGAAGGCCATGCGGGGTAAATGTAAAGTTCATCTGAACAAGATGGAAGGTTGGGCACTTGAGGGGGGTCAGACTTTGCAGGTCGAGGTGTCCGATCCCTCCGAGCCGTTTTTGGTTGACCTGACCAAGGCGTTCGAACTTCCGGCGACCAACGTCAAAAAGGTGTTTCGCGTCCTTCTGGCCGCCCACCGCGCAAGCGGTGTTTTCGTCCTGAACTTAACCAATCCCGCTGACGGGACGAAACGCTCGTTCAAGCAGAATTTCAATGTCAATAAACGCGGCGGAAAAGTTTCCGAGAAATATGAGAATGTCGAAATAGCTCTGCCGAGCCTGACCATGGATACGGTGTTGACCATGAGCGTGCAGTTTGAGCAGGCGCTCAGTGCCGAGGACTCACCTTGGTTCTTTATCGCTCAGCCGGTTCTGGCCGATGAAAAGCAAATGACCACCTCGGTGCCGATGCTGGAGTTCACTGCTGCAGATGCAGGCATGGCCGAGGCCGGGCAGTGGAGTCAGGCGGCTTTGCCAAATCTGTTGGAACCGTCCGAGGAACTCTCGCTTGATCTGGCAGGGATCACGACCGTGCTCGTTCCTGCGACCGACGCAACTGTCTCTCTTGTTCAGGACTGGGGGCATACGATCCAGCTGCGCGCTTCGGTTGACGGTGTATACAAGATCCATATCTCAAATGCCGACCCCATGATCGTGCATCTGAACGAAACCCCCACCACGATCACCTTTCCCAGCCCTTGCCTCGATGGTGGCGCACATCTTCTTCAGGTGACGGATTCGGGAGATTGCAGGCTTTTCTATAAAAACTATTTCCTGATTCCGCGTATCCTGACTCCCATTGAAGTCCTGCAAGAAGAAAGCTCGCCGCCCTTCCCAAGTGCGCTGATGAGCCAGGCCGCGCATCGTTATGACAGCCTCAGGGCCCAAATGGCGTGCAACACGCGATCAAGTGAAGATTTTGCACAGATTGCCTGGGCGCTTTCGATCCTCGAAGGTGGGTTCGGCAATGTTAAGTTAAAGCCGCTGCGATTCCCCGAAGTTGCGGTGCCCGATGTCAGTATCGTTATCCCTGCCCACAACAAGATCGAAGTTACCTATCTTGGGCTGTGCAGCCTGCTGATGGCCTATAACACCGCCAGCTTCGAGGTGATCCTGGTCGACGATGCATCCACGGACGAAACCGCCGAGTTGGAGAACCTGGTGGAAGGGATCACTGTGATTCACAACACGCAGGCTCAGCGGTTCATCCGGGCCTGCAACGCAGGTGCGGCCAAAGCGCGTGGTAAATACGTCGTGTTGCTGAACAACGATGTGGAAGTGACCACAGGCTGGCTTGATGAGTTGATCGCCGCCTTTGAGCGGTTCCCGAATGTCGGCTTGGCCGGGGCAAAGTTGCTTTACCCCAACGGGCAATTGCAAGAGGCCGGCGGGATCATATGGGGCACTGGCAACCCGTGGAACTATGGCAACCGGCAAAACCCCTGGGAGCCGCGGTTTTCATATGCCCGACAGGCGGACTATCTGTCGGGTGCTGCCATGATGACCACACGCGACATCTGGAACGAGGTGGGGGGCCTGTCCTCTTATCTGGAGCCGATGTATTTTGAGGACACGGATTTTGCCTTCAAGGTCCGCGATGCCGGATACAGCACATGGTGCATTCCGAGTTCGGTCGTCTATCACTACGAAGGCATGACAAGCGGCACCGACACGTCATCCGGCTTCAAACAGTTTCAAGAGGTTAACCGGCCAAAATTCAAGCGCCGCTGGTCCAAGGCATTCGCAAACTTCAGCCCCGATGGCCAGAATCCGGACTTTGAGAAAGACCGCGGTATCGTCGGGCGGGTGCTGTTCATTGATCACGAGATGCCCCGTCCAGACCGTGACGCTGGCAGCTATGCTGCAATCAAGGAGATCGAACTGGTTCAATCCCTTGGCTATAAGGTGACATTCCTGCCTCGCAATCTGGCACATATGGGGCGCTATACTGATGACCTGCAACGCATGGGCGTTGAAGTGATCTATGCGCCGTTCTTTCTGTCGGTCGGGAGTTATCTTGAGAAGTACGGCAAAGATTTTGATGCTGTCTATATCACGCGCTATTATGTGGCCGATGACCTGCTGAGCAACATCCGTGAAAATGCGCCCCATGCCAAAGTTCTTTTCAACAACGCCGATCTGCATTTCCTGCGGGAATTGCGCACCGGACTTGCTGCCGGAGACGCAAATCAGGTGGCCGAAGCCGGCCGGACCCGCGAAATGGAATTGAATGTGATGCGGCGCGTCGATGTCGTGTTATCCTATAATGACGTAGAGCATTCCGTCATTACCTCGCATATCGATGGGGCGGTGCCGGTCGTCAAATGCCCCTGGGTGGTCGAACTGTCGGACAACCCACCCCCCTTGGCCGAGCGGAGTGGAATTTCATTCCTTGGCAGTTTCAGGCATCACCCGAATGGCGACGGAGTGAAATGGTTTGTGAATTCTGTAATGCCACTGGTGAAATCCGCCCATCCTGATCTGAGCCTCACGATCTATGGGTCCGGCATGGGCGACGATATCAAGTCATTGGCCGCAAGCAACATTCATCCCGAGGGGTTCATCGAGGATATTGCCGATGCTTACGACCGGTTCCGCATCTTCGCGGCGCCGCTGCTGTCGGGCGCGGGCATCAAGGGCAAAGTTCTGTCTGCACTGGCGCACGGCATTCCTTGTGTCCTGACACCGGTCGCCGCCGAAGGCGTGGGCCTTCGCCACGGTCACGACTGTTTCATCGTCAAAAGCCCCAAGGACTGGGCCGAGGCGATCGGGCAACTGCAAACCGACGACGCGTTGTGGCAGAGAATGTCGGACAACGCGCGTGCCTATGTCGCCGACGCGTTTTCCTTCGAGAAGGGGCGTGAAATGATGCGTGAGGCATTCGAAACCGTTGATTTGTATCAATCGAATTAGGTGGATGGACGTCGCGGCGCTCCCACAGGGTCGCCTGCGGGCAAAAGTTCTGCCAAAGGACACTCAAAGATAAAGTGTCGTGATGCGGATTTGCGCCCCTACAAACAGCACAGGGCGGTAAGGCGCCCTTGCAACACATGGCAAACCGGAACAAACTCGGGTCGGGACTGCTCACGAAACGCCATAACCCTGCCGGGATGCAATGGAGATATGTAGGAAGCGCTTTCATTCGAGACGGGTGAGGTACGGTGCAGAAGGCCGCGAAGTTTCAGGGTCTTGCCGATCTCACGAGTACGATGAATTCAACGCCACCCAATCCTGCGAATTGGAGAAAAGACTTTGCGGACTGTAATACTTCACTATCATCTGTTCAAAAATGCAGGGACGTCTTTAGATAGAATTCTCCAGAAATTCTTTGGAAATGCTTGGGTCACGCGCGAATTTTCGGGACCGGGTGCCAATACGGATCTGGTTGAAGATTGGATCAAAGAAACACCCGACGCCCGTGTCTATTCATCCCATACAATGACCGGGAAAATGCCAGAGGTTGAAGGGGTGCGCATCATTCCGGTTATATTTCTGCGCGATCCATTGGCCCGGATCCGTTCGGCCTATAAGTTTGAGCAGCAACAGGATTCCGACGGTATGGGGGCCCGGTTGGCAAAGGAAACCGACTTCAATGGCTATGTCCGTGCGCGTCTTGACCACAAGAGCGACCGGCAGTGCCGCAATTTTCATGTCTCCCGGCTGGCAAACCTGAAGCCCGGATCAGAAAGCGAACTTGAGCGTGCCAAACAGATGGCCGAGTTTTTCCGGTCCCATGGGGTATTGGGGTTTGTGGAGAGCTTTGACGCATCCGTTGCGGAGCTGGCCAAAAAAATCGAGCCTGAATGGCCGGATTTCACCTGGAAAAGCACGCGCAGCAACACGTCTGATAAGCGAGCCGAAATCACAGAGCATGCCGACCTGACCGCCCTGCTTGAAGAAGCGAACGCCGAGGATATGGACCTTTTGAAGTGGGCAATGCATCCGGACCGGACGGCCCGCGCATTGTGATCCATTCTGTTGGTTCGGTTGCATAGGTCGTCTTTGGAGCCGGGGTTTCCTTTCCCTCAACCGAATTGGCCTACGACGTCACTGACGCACACTCCGCGCGCGGTGTGGGGGTCCAGATCGGCACCACATCACCGCGATCGTCCGCTTTCGTGCGAGCAAGTCTGCCGCACGAAATGCGGGACGATCAGGGCAAAACCGGGTTGGGCAGAGGGGTTCCGTCGAAAAACGCCGTCAGATTGTCCAGCGCCATCATGCCCATGGCCGTGCGAACCTCTTCGGTCGCGGTTCCGAGATGGGGCAGGAGGGTGACGTTTTCCATCGCCTTCAAAGCCTCGGGCACCTTCGGTTCGAATTCATAGACGTCCAAGCCCGCTCCTGCGATTTCACCCGCCTGAAGGGCTGCGATCAGCGCAGATTCATCCACCACATCACCTCGGGCAATGTTGACGAAAACCGCCGTGGATTTCATCGCGGCAAACACCTCGGCGCCAAACAGATGGTGTGTGTCGGGCGTTGCCGGAACCGCAGAAATCAGCACGTCGGCCATGCCTGCCAATTCATGCAGCCCCGCAATCTGACGCGCCGGGACCCCCGGATCGGCGATGGGCGAGCGATTGACGAAAGCGATGTCCATCCCGAAGCCGAAGTGACAGCGCCGCGCGATCGCCTTGCCAATTCGCCCCATACCGACGATCCCGGCCACCTTACCGCTGACCTGCTGACCCAAAAGCTGGGTCGGATGCCAACCTTGCCAATCGCCGGCACGCAACATACGCTCGCCCTCTCCTGCGCGGCGACAGGTCATCAGCATCAGCGTCATGGCGATATCGGCGGTCGCATCCGTGACCGCGCCGGGCGTATTCGACACCGCGATTCCCGCCGCCTGAGCCGCCGCCACGTCAATATGATTGTACCCGACGCCGAAATTCGCCAGCAGTCGGCAACGCAATGCGCCGTTGAATGCCTCGGCAGATAATCCATCGCCCAGCGTTGGCAAAATGACGTCATATTGCGCCATCGCCGCCGCCATTTCGCCGGCGCTCATCGGGGTTGTATCGTCGCGTAGAGTCACGTCGAACTGCGCGCGCGCGGCATCCAGCACGGTATCGGGCAGGCGGCGAGTGATCAGCAGTGTTGGCATCAGAACATCCTCCCGCCAAGCGGAACATCCATGTCGGGGCGCAGCAGCACAACTTCGCCCGTTTCATCGGGGGTGCCGAGAACCAGAACTTCGGACATCACCGGGCCGATCTGACGGGGCGGAAAGTTGACCACGGCCAGCACCTGCCGCCCGATCAGCGCCTCGGGTGCATAGTGTTTGGTGATTTGCGCACTGGTCTTCTTTTCGCCAATCTCGTCTCCGAAATTGACCCAGAGCCGCAACGCAGGTTTTCGGGCTTCGGGGAAAGTTTCAGCGCGGGTGATCACACCGACGCGGATATCGACTTTTTGAAAATCGTCAAAGGTAATCATTGGCCCAACTCCCGGCTGCGATTTGCGGCGGCGGCGACCGCACGTTTCATCAGGGCAGGAAATCCGGTGTCGACGTCCATCAGCACCGCAAGGGCTGCTGCTGTGGTGCCGCCGGGCGACGTGACGTTGACGCGCAACTGCCCCGGATCTTCGTTCGCGCGTTCGGCAAGTTCGCCGGCGCCGCCCACCGTCGCCTTGGCCAGCGCCAGCGCCAGATCCTTGGGCAAGCCCTCGTTTACGCCAGCCGCCGCCAGCGTTTCGATCAGGTGAAACACATAGGCCGGGCCGGAACCGGAAACCGCCGTCACCGCATCCATCTGCGATTCAGACTCCAGCCGCACGGTCTGACCCACGGCTTGCAACAAGGCCTCGGCCAGATCCATGGCGGCGCCACCCGGGCGATTGGGGACAAGCGCGGTGATCCCCCGACCAACTGCGGCGGGGGTGTTGGGCATGGCGCGTACAATCGGCGTATCCGCGCCCAAAACCCTTTCGTAAAATGCGATTGGCGTGCCCGCCGCGACCGAAAGGAACACCGTTTCGCCGTTGCCCATGGCCGAGAGGGTCGGCAATGTCTGTTCCATCATCTGCGGCTTGACGGCAATCAGAACGAGAGCGGGTGTCTTTGGCAGGTCGGTGTTCAGGTGCACCCCTTGCGCGATCAGCCAGTCGGACGGATACGGATCAATCACCCAGACCGATGTCGCAGGCAATCCGCCCGCCAGCCAGCCCTGCAGCATCGCCGAACCCATTTTTCCGCAACCCAAAAGCACCAGCCCCCGGTCGCGCACCATGTCCATATCCATCGCCATTTTTTCAGCCCCCTGATCAATCGGCGCAACCCTAGCCGCGTCGCAGTCAAGGTAAAGGGCAATCAGGTTCCGGATTCAGGAGGTTCGTGCAGACGGAATGCCAACTTCGGCCGGAATCGTTAATTTTCGGTCAATAACCGTGCAGATATGCGGCGGATTTCAGCGATCACGCCCGGCCATAGGCCTCGGCGATGGCGATCTGCAGCGCATCCTCGGGGGCGCGGTCTGCCCAGGCGACAAGCTGAAACGCCGGATAAAACCGCTCGGCCGACGAAACAGCGGCCGAGATCATCCGGTCGATCTGTTCCGGTCCCGCGAACTGTCCGCCGGCCAGAACCAGACCATAGCGGTAAACCATCAGTTTCTGCGCCGCCCAGAAAGTGAATGCGCCGGCCCAGCAGTGATCGTTGGTGGCATTCAATACTTCATAGATCTGTGGCATTCTGTGCTCGGGCGGCTCCATCTCGAACGTGCAGATCAGGCGCAGCGTTTCGTCATGACCCGACCAGGCCAGCGTGATGGAATAGGTCCGCCATTGCCCTTCAACCGCCATGGCAATTTGATCTTCGCCGACGCGGTCGAATTCCCATGCCCGGTGCTCAGCAAGGTTTTCAACGATATCAATAGGATGAATATCCTCGAACTCAAGGAACTGCTCGGAAAACGACATCTGCGCCTCGTATTGTTATAGCCGTTTCCGGGGTTGTTCCCTCACCACGGCTTGGTGTCCTGCCCAAGTGCGGCGCTGACTGCGCGCCGTCTTACCACATATGGTGTAGCCTACGAGACTCGGTGTAAAGTACTTAATTGGGGATAACCGAATCGGGCGGTGGATAAGTCGTGTGGCGCAGTCGCGCAACGGTGGATTTCACGCCTTGGACAGCGGGTTTCGAATTGTCGGTTCATCACGGGAATTGCGAGCGCCGATTTTGAACTGGCGTTGAGTTTCGGTTCAATCTGTCCGTCTATCCTGCCATCGCTGTCGAGCGATCCCCTTCCGATCCGGCGAAACTCTTGCGGTGACGGCGCTCCCCTAGATTTGGATTCACAAACAGCAGCCTCTGCAATCAATCAAACCTCATGTCGTGACTGATCAGGGTGACACGCACCACGGTCCGCACTGAAAATGGTTTACTCCGGTTTCAGGCTCAATCGGTGTGCCAGCGCAAGATCCCGGCGCAGGTCATTGGCCGCCGCATGCCTTTCACCGGGATCGCGTATTCGCAAAATATAGGAGGGGTGAAAGGTCAGAACGAGCTGTGTGTCATCGGCCAATATCCGCGCTACGCCACGCCGCCCGGCCATGTCGCTGCAGTTTCCGGTAAGGGCCAGCGCGGCAGTTGCCCCCATTGCCAGAATGACTTTTGGCTTAACTGCCGCGCGTTCCGCATCCAGCCACCATTTGCAGTGCAGCACCTCGGATGTATTGGGGCGTTGATGAATGCGCCGACGCCCCTGTGGTTTGAATTTGAAATGTTTGACCGCGTTTGTCACATAGGCCTTTTCCCGGTCCAAGCCGGCCTCCTTTGCCAGTTGATCAAACAGTTTACCGGCTGGCCCGACAAACGGACGCCCTGCCAGATCCTCTTGATCACCGGGCTGTTCACCAACAATCATGAGAGCCGCGTCCGACGGGCCTTCGCCCAGCACCGCCTGCGTGGCGTTGCAATGAAGATCGCATCGGGTGCAGGCAGAAATTGCGGCGGTCAATTCATCCGGCGACCCCGACCAGACTGTGCCGAGCGTTGCGACGTGTTTAAGCACTTTGGCCGCCCGGAGTGGCGGAATGGTAGGCGCTGCCCGGTTCATTTCCTGCACGCGGGCCGGAGCATTTTCAATCATCTCGGGAATAGCTGCGGTTTCGGGCATGTTCTTCCAGTATTTCTTTGGCATTTCCGACTGCATTGCTTTCACCTTCAACCGGGCCGGGTTGAAGATATTTCGGAAATAGGTGGTCCAAAGCTGCTCGCTCGCGTCTTCCGGCAGGGGTGGTTTGGCCTGACCGGCGGCAAGAGTGATCTGGCCATTGATGAATGACGCACTGACATCCGGCGTAATGATCCGCCAATCCATGTCACCGAACCGACGCGCAAAAAACGGCGCAGTCGGCTCGACCGTGTGATGGGTCGGTTCAAACCAGGCGGCGAACGAGCGGCGGGCATCCCCCGGGGTGCCAACGTCGCGAAACCGCACGAAAGCCTTCATCTTGTGCTGGCAGCGGTGCACGTTCTTTTCCATCTGGCGCAGGGCTGCAAGATCGGCATCGGCGCGATCGCTCATCAGATGCGGCGTATCGCGCAGCCGCCACAGCACCCGGTAAAGCAGGGCGAACCGCGCCGGATCATTGTGCCATACGACCGCATTGGCCAAAGCGATAAACCCGCGCGGTACTGTCACAGCGGTTTCGCCCACGGCTGGTGGATCGGTATCCCACAGCCCCGGCGGCTCCGCCTCATCGCCCCATGTGACAGACTGCGGCGGCACATTCGCGCTGATCAGCGTGCGGGCGGCATCGCGCCACGCCAGCGCGGTACCGATAGACGGCATCGTCATGCGGTGTATCACAGCAGGCTCAATTGTTCCGGCGGTGGGGCGAAACGTGCGCGCAGTCCGGCGCTGTCTGTCAGGGCAGCGGGAGACCAGCCGGTCGCGGTAACAAACGCCCCGGCCTTTTTCATCGACACACCGATCCGGGTCAGATCCTCATACCGCAAAGAGCGATGCCGCCGGGTTGAAAGGATGCGATTGACGGTCTTCACCCCAAAGCCGGGAACGCGCAGCAACAACTCGCGGCTGGCCCTGTTGACGTCCAACGGGAACACCCCGCGATGCGCCAAAGCCCAGGCAAGCTTGGGATCGAAATCTAGTTCGAGATTTCCGTCGGGGGTAACGCCGGTGATCTCGTCCAGTTCAAAGCCATAGAACCTGAGAAGCCAGTCGGCCTGATACAACCTGTGCTCGCGCTGCAACGGGGGCCGGATCAGCGGCAGGTTCTTTGAACTGTCAGGGATCGGGGAAAAGGCCGAATAATAGACCCGTTTCAGACCATAGCTTGAATAGAGGCGCGTCGATTGGCCAAGGATCGTTGCATCGTTCGACGCATCCGCCCCGACGATGACCTGCGTCGACTGTCCTGCCGGCGCAAAGCGTGGCGGCTGTTTGCCGGTGTGGGACCTATCGGCGCTTTCCTGCTTGCGCAGCCGTACATAGGCCATTGCCTTGCGGATCTGCGCCGGATTTTTCTCGGGCGCGAGCTGGGTCACGGCGGCATCGGTTGGCAGCTCGACATTGATCGACAGCCGATCCGCCAGCAGCCCCGCCTCGGCGATAAGTTCCGGCGCGGCATCGGGAATTGTCTTCAGATGGATATAACCGCGAAAGTTTTCCTCGTGCCGCAACTTGCGGGCAATCTGCACCATATCCGACATCGTGACATCGGGTGAACGAATGATCCCAGAGGACAGGAACAGCCCTTCGATATAATTGCGTCGATAGAATTCGATGGTCAGCTTGACCACCTCATCAACCGTGAAGCGCGCCCGCTGAACGTTCGATGACACGCGATTTACGCAGTAAGCGCAGTCATAGATGCAGAAGTTGGTCATCAGGATTTTCAGCAAAGAGATGCAGCGACCGTCCGGCGCATAGGCATGGCAGATCCCGCTGCCCCCGTTGGACCCCAGCCCCTTGCCATCGCGCGAATCCCGTTTGGTCGATCCGGACGACGCGCAAGACGCATCGTATTTCGCCGCATCACTCAGGATGGCCAGTTTTGATTCTAGGGTTTGTGCACTCATATGTTCACTTTACGTTCCCACCTTCGAACCTGCAATAGATGTTGAGTTTTGCCTGACTGTTGAGGTGAAAGCTGCACGGGGCGATCATGGCGAAAGCCGCTGTTGTATAAGGGATTCTTGGGTCTTGATTGAAAAGTCGCATTGGGCTGATTTTTAAGCCATATTGGGATATATCGGGTATCGCTGTGGTGGCGGTTCCCGCGTGGTGGTTGTGCCAAGTTTTGGAGTGAAGACAATTTCAGAGGACTGCCAAGCACTGATCCACCGGTTTGATGTGTCCGGCTTCATGGATGCGATGCAGGATGAGGTTGCGATCCTTGACAGCAAGGGGGTCATCGTTGCGATCAACAAGGCATGGCGCAAGTTCTCTTCGGAAAACGGCGGCGACGTTATCCATTCTTTCGTAGGGACTAATTATCTGGACATTTGTCGAAGCGCGGAGGGCCCTTCCAGCGCTGAAGCCAAGATCATCCCCGACGGTTTTGAGCGGACATTCCGCACCGGCGAACAGTTTCGGTGCGAATATCCCTGCAACAGCCCGACGGTCAAACGATGGTTCGAGCTGACGGCAAACCGGCTTGTCACTGAAGGCGAGAGTTTTCTGCTGGTTCAGCATCGAAACATCACGACTCGTCATATCGAACGCACCGATATCGAGCAGGCCTATATCAATTCCAACGCGATGGTGGCGCTGATCGCAACGACCACCGACGCGATCGTGAGCTATGATCTGGACGGCAATATCATCACCTGGAACCGTGCAGCACAAAAGCTTTACGGCTATACCGAGGAAGAGGCGCTTGGTCAGTCGCTGGAACTGCTTTATCCTGACAACTGGCCGCTGCCTGTATCCCATTACCGGGATGAAACTATTGCCGGTCGGCTGGAAAATTTCGAGGCGACGCGCGTTGCAAAGGATGGAACGCAACGCGAAGTCTGGATCAGTTGTGCGCCGATTCGCAGCGCCGGCGGCGAGGTCGTTGCGATTTCAAACATCCATCGCGATGTTACCTCGGTCCGAAACGCGGAAAAGGCCCGCGACCTGATCGCACATGAAGTCATTCATCGCGCGAAGAACATGCTGAGCATTGTCATCGCAATCCAACGCCAAACTGCGCGCGTAGAAGGAACGGTCGAAGGCTTCAAACGCAGCTTCGAGGCGCGGATTCAGTCACTGTCTCACTCGACCGATCTTCTTGTCAAAACCGCTTGGACCAGCGTGTCCCTGACGGATCTGATCAACGGGCATCTCAAGCCTTTCGTCGATCCAGACGATGTAAGACATTCCCTCTCGGGGCCGCCCGTCAATCTCCAGCCACAGTGCGTGCAGGCCGTCGGCATGGCCTTTCACGAACTGGCGACAAACTCGGCGAAGTACGGTGCTCTTAAACAAGACGGGGCCGATATCGTGATTGCCTGGTCTGTTACACCGGACGATTCCCGTCCGATGCTCCTTCTGACATGGCGCGAAACCGGAATTTCGACCGGGCAAGAGACGGGGCGCAAAGGGTTTGGCAGCACCGTCCTGACATCTCTCGCGCCGTCGATGCTGGGTGCACAAACCGTTTTCGATATCAAGTCTGATGAGATTAGCTGGACGATCACGATACCCAGCGAACATTTCACCGTGCTGTCGTGAGGGGCCGGACCTGATTGGTTCAGGCGGGGGCGTTGGTGCAGATCTCGTCCCATGGGGATTCGTTTTGAGCACTTGCCGGACAAGATGCCAAAGATCGCTGTTCCAACGCCGGAAATAGGAAACGCGGCCCTTTGGTAAGGGCCGCGTTCCAAATCAGTCGTCAGTCCGTGGCTTAGACCAGGGACAGGTTCGTTGCCGACTCACGGCCATCACGGCCGGATTCGATGTCGAACGTTACTTTCTGGTCGTCGGCCAGAGTGGTGAGGTTCGAACGCTCAAGAGCGGAGATGTGTACGAACACATCGTTGCCGCCGCCATCGGGTGCAATGAAGCCGAAGCCTTTAGTTGCGTTGAACCATTTTACGGTGCCGTTAGCCATTGTAGTATCTCCAGTATTAGAATTGTCCGCATTATGCGACAACTTGGCGCGGTCGGTCTGTTCTGTATCGAGTGACTGAGCGCCGTATTTAAAGGAGACAGCGGTCGAAAAGAATAACGTTTGCGAGACTTATATAGATGGGTTCGTCGCGACATGCAATGCCCCGTCCAAACAACGGCGATCCGGTGCCGTGAGGGGCCTGCGTTGGCTGCGGCGAAGCGATACAGGCAGGCAGCGCAGATCACAACATCGGGCATCGACGGCCCGGCCAAATTCGATGCAGGCTTGGGCCATGATCCCGCTGATCGCGAGGTTTGATTGGCGACGGGCAGTCTGCGCCTTCGGTTCTCTCCGGCAAGGCGGTCTTGCGCGCTATGGAAGCGTTAGCCTCACAAGTGTGTGCCTTTCGGAAGCCACACTCATCACCGGGAGGTGGCGGCGGGGGCATCGGATCCCTTGGCGCAAATGCCTGGGCGCACGCGGGTACAAGTGCCTGATTCTTCAGCGTTGGTTGAAGCCGAGGGGGCAAGCACATATGACCAAAGGGTGGTCAACGGAGAGCAAGAATGCAAATCAAGGTTCTGGACAAGCGGCTGTTTGAGTGGGGTCTTCCCAGATATCAGACCGAAGGTGCGGCGGCGGTTGACCTGCACGCATGTATTGGCGAAATCATGCTTGTCGAAGCGCAGCAGCCCGCCCTGCTCGTGTCTTCTGGCATCGCAATCTCTTTTGGTGATCTTTCAGTTGCGGGGCTTGTTCTGCCAAGGTCAGGATTGGGGCACAAAAAGGGTCTTGTGCTGGGTAACACTGTCGGTTTGATCGACCCTGACTATTCCGGCGAGATCATGATCAGCGTCTGGAACCGGAATCCCCCGGGGTCATCGCCGGTCGAGATTCGCCCCGGAGAGCGAATCGGTCAGATGATCTTCGTTCCTGTTGTCCGCCCATCCTTTGAGATCGTCGATGATTTCACCCATCAAACGGCACGCGGTGCACGCGGGTTTGGCTCGACTGGCAGCTGAAAATACTATAGCGATTCATGAGAGCGGATCATTCCGGCATCTGAATGAATCCCCCGTAACAGATTGAAAATCATGAACCTTATTCATGCTTCCATCAAAAATACCGGCTATTCCGGCCCAATGAGCTGGTTCTTGACCAGTTCCGGCTCTGAACCATCCTCGGTCGTGCCCGGCGCTCAGATGGCGCGGATGATCATTGCGCCGCGCGTTCGCGCGGGTGCTCTCGCCTTTGCCGCTCTGAACAAAACCATCTGGGGTGCGGCCGGGTTGGGATCGCCCGGGTTGGTCTGATGGCAGGAATTCTGATTCTGGCGGCGGTGTTGTGGTTCGCCGGACGGTTTATCGGCGCGCCGATTGCGGTGCGACAGGCCGCGGTTGGTCTCCTGTTTGTGGCGGTGCTGGCGTTGACCGTGATGTTGCCCGAAGGCCATCCGCTGCGCGAGGCGACGGGCGGATCGGCAGGTGAATGGCTCGTGTTCGCGGGGCTGGTGGGGCTTGTCTGGGTCTATTTGTGGGGTCTGGGACAGTTGCGCAAGCGGGTCAGGCCAGAGAACAAGCCGGAAAACCGATCCGAGAACAAGGCCGGGATATCCGCGCCCGGCCAGTTCGCCGGGGCCGAATTGGAGCGATATGCCCGGCATATCATGTTGCGCGAAATCGGTGGGCCGGGGCAAAGGGCGTTGAAAAATGCCCGGGTGCTGGTGATCGGTGCCGGTGGACTTGGATCGCCAGCGCTGTTGTACCTGACGGCGGCGGGGGTCGGCACGATCGGGGTGATTGATGACGACACGGTCGAAGGGACAAACCTGCAACGACAGGTGATCCACACTGATGCCCGGATCGGCATGCCCAAGGTATTCTCGGCCGAAGTGGCGATGAAGGCGCTGAATCCCTGGACCGTCGTGCGCCCTTATCACCGCCGCCTGACAGATGAAATTGCCACCGAACTTTTCGCCGAATATGACATGGTGCTGGACGGAACCGACAATCTGGCCACCCGATATCTGGTAAATCGTGCGGCGGTGGCCTGTGGGATTCCGCTGATTTCGGGTGCGTTGAGCCAGTGGGAGGGGCAGGTGAGCGTGTTCCACCCGCCGCAGACGCCCTGTTACCAGTGCATCTTTGCCACGGCCCCCGCGCCGCATCTTGCGCCCAGTTGCGCCGAAGCCGGGGTGCTGGGGCCATTGCCGGGTATCATCGGCGCGATGATGGCAGCCGAGACGGTCAAAGAAATTACCGGAGCGGGGCAGGGGCTGCGCGGGCGTATGGCGATCCATGACGCGCTGTTCGGTGAAAGCCGCACAATCTCGATCGGTCCGCGAAAAGACTGCCCGGTTTGCGGCACGACCGCGTTGACCCCCTGCGAACCCGCTTGATTTCCGTGATTTTGCAATGACACTGGCAGGTCGCGGCTTGGGGCATTAGGTATTAGGCTCCCAAACACCGGAGCTAACCCGTGAACGAGACTGTGCCCGCAACCGAAACCCCCGCAACACCGCTTCTGTCCAACTGGACCGGGCCGTTTGGTCTGCCACCCTTTGGGCAGATCGCGGACGATCAGTTCGCGCCCGCCGTGGATGCCGCGCTGGCCGAGGCGCGTGCGGCCATCGCCGAGATCGCCGGTAATGCAGAAGACCCGACTTTTGCCAATACGATCGAGGCGCTTGAACTGGTAGATGGCAAGTTGTCCCGGGTTCTTGGAGTATTCTATACGCTTGCCGGGACCGACAGCACGCCGGCGCGAGAGGCATTGCAGCGCGACTTTTCGCCGATGCTGGCGGACTATGGCTCGGAAGTCGCGATGAATCCCGCACTGTTCGCGCGGATCGAGGCACTTTGGCTGAAGCGCGAAGAACTTGACCTGACCGACGAGCAGCAGCGCGTATTGTTTCTGACCCGCCGGTCCTTTGTCCGGCAGGGGGCGCAACTCGAGGGTTATGCCCGCGACCGCCTGACCGAGGTGAAATCGCGTCTGGCGGTGCTGGGCACCGATTTCACCCAGAATCTGCTCGAGGACGAACGGTCGTGGTTCATGCCGCTGGCCGAAGCCGATCTTGCCGGTCTGCCGGATTTCGTCATCGAAGCTGCCCGCGCGGCGGGCGAGGACAAGGGCTCGAAGGGGCCGGTGATCACCCTGTCACGTTCGCTGATCGTGCCGTTCCTGCAGTTTTCATCCGACCGCGATCTGCGCGAAGAGGCTTTTGCGGCCTGGACGTCACGGGGCGCGAACGGCGGTATGACCGACAACCGCGATATCGCCGCCGAGATCCTCAAGCTGCGCGAGGAACGCGCGATGCTTCTGGGGTACGACAGTTTTGCCGACTATAAACTGGAAACCGAAATGGCCGGGACACCCGCTGCGGTGCGTGAACTGCTGATGCAGGTCTGGGAACCGGCGCGGGCGGCGGCCGAGGCGGATTCGATCCGGTTGACGGCAATGATGCACAGCGATGGTGTAAACGGCGATCTGGAGCCCTGGGACTGGCGCTATTACAGCGAAAAACGTCGCAAGGCCGAACATGATCTGGATGAGGCGGAATTGAAGCCGTACCTGCAACTGGACCGGATGATCGAAGCCGCGTTCTCTTGTGCCAACCGGCTGTTCGGGCTGGAATTTGCGCCGCTGGACGTGCCGCTGCACCACCCGGACGCGCGGGCATGGGATGTGACGCGGAACGGCACACATATGGCGGTTTTCATTGCCGATTACTTTGCGCGGGGGGGCAAACGTTCCGGCGCATGGTGTTCTGCAATGCGCAGCCAGCAGAAATTGGCGGGTGACATCCGGCCCCATGTTCTGAACGTCTGTAATTTTGCGAAACCGCCGAAAGGGCAGCCCGCACTTTTGTCCTGGGACGATGCGCGGACGCTGTTTCACGAATTTGGCCATGCGTTGCACCAGATGCTGTCCGATGTGACCTATGAATCGATCTCGGGCACTTCGGTGGCGCGTGATTTCGTCGAGTTGCCAAGCCAGCTGTTCGAACACTGGCTGGAGGTGCCAGAGGTTCTGGCAGAGTTCGCCACCCATGTGGAGACGGGTGCGCCGATGCCGCAGGATATGCTGGAGCGCCTGTTGGCGGCGTCGACCTATGACATGGGATTCTCGACCGTGGAATATATCGCCTCGGCGCTGGTAGATCTGACGTTTCACGAGGGTGAGGCACCGTCCGATCCGATGGCGCGGCAGGAGGAAGAACTGGACGCGATCGGCATGCCCCGCGCCATCCGCATGCGCCATGCCACGCCCCATTTCGCCCATGTGTTCTCCGGTGACGGGTATTCTTCGGGATATTACAGCTACATGTGGTCGGAAGTGATGGATGCCGACGCTTTTGACGCGTTCCGCGAGGCAGGCGGCGCCTTTGATGCCGCGACCGCTCAAAAGCTGTATGATCACATCCTTTCGGCAGGCGGATCGCGGGATGAGGCCGAACTTTACACTGCATTTCGCGGCCGGATGCCCGGGGTTGAAGCTTTGTTGAAAGGCCGTGGGTTGCAACCAGCCGCCTGAAACATTGCGGCGGGGGAAACAAATTTTCTAAGAAAATTTGGCCTCCGGCGGGAGTATTTCTGCAAAGAAGAAACGAAAAGCGCCCCGGGATTGAACCCCGGGGCGCTTTTTTGTCAGTGTTGGGCAGTGATCAGGCGCTGAGACCGATCAGGCCCATCGCCTCGAGCTTGAGCAGGACCTGCTGAGCGCAATAGTCGACATCAGTTCCGACGGTTTCGATCCGGAGTTCTGGATTCTCCGGAACGTCATAGGGGTCGGAAATGCCCGTGAATTCCTTGATTTTGCCTTCGCGGGCCAGTTTGTACAGGCCCTTGCGGTCACGTTTTTCGCATTCTTCGATACTGGTCGCCACATGCACTTCGACGAAGGCGCCAAATGTTTCCACGTCCTCGCGCACCGCGCGGCGGGTGATCGAATAGGGGGCGATGGGCGCGCAGATGGCGATGCCGCCGTTCTTGGTGATTTCCGACGCGACATAGCCGATACGGCGGATGTTCAGGTCGCGGTGCTCCTTGGAGAACCCGAGTTCTGACGACAGGTTCTTTCTGACGATATCGCCGTCGAGCAGGGTGACCGGACGACCGCCCATTTCCATCAGCTTGACCATCAGGGCGTTGGCGATGGTGGATTTGCCCGACCCCGAAAAGCCGGTGAAGAATACGGTAAAGCCCTGTTTGGCGCGCGGCGGTCTGGTGCGGCGCAACTCTTTGACCACTTCGGGAAAGCTGAACCATTCTGGGATTTCCAGCCCCTCGGACAGACGACGGCGCAGTTCAGTGCCCGAAATGTTCAGGATCGTTACTTTGTCCTTGTCGTCAATCTCGTCGTTGGGTTCGTATTGGGCGCGTTCCTGCACATAGACCATGTGTTTGAAATCGACCATTTCGATGCCCATTTCCTCTTGATTCTCACGGAACAGATCCTGAGCGTCATAGGGGCCATAGAAATCGTCACCGGCGCTGTTTTTGCCGGGGCCGGCGTGATCGCGGCCGACGATAATGTGGGTGCAGCCATAGTTCTTGCGGATCAGCCCGTGCCAGACCGCCTCGCGCGGGCCGGCCATGCGCATGGCCAGCGGCAGCAGGCTCATCGTGGTGGTGGCCGACGGATATTTGTCAAGCACGGCCTCGTAACAGCGCACGCGGGTGAAATGGTCGACATCGCCCGGCTTGGTCATGCCGACAACCGGATGGATCAGCAGGTTGGCCTGTGCCTCTTTCGCGGCGCGGAACGTCAGCTCCTGGTGCGCGCGGTGCAGTGGATTGCGGGTCTGGAATGCCACGATGCGACGCCAGCCCATTTTGCGGAAATAGGCGCGCAATTCGTTCGGTGTGTCGCGACGGGCGCGGAAATCATAGTGGACCGGCTGCTGGATGCCGGTGATCGGGCCACCCAGATACACTTTGCCGGCGGTGTTGTGCAGGTAGTTGACCGAGGGGTGGGCGCTGTCGTCGGCACCAAACACCTTTTCCGCTTCCAGCACCTTGTTCGGCACCCATTTGTCGGTAACGGTCATGGTGGCGAGAATGACGCCTTCCTGATCGCGCAGCGCGATATCCTGACCGATTTCAACCGTGTCGGCATATTTTTCCGAGATGTCCAGATTGATCGGCATCGGCCACAACGCGCCGTTGCTCAGGCGCATTTTTTCGACGACGCCGTTGTAATCCGCCTCGCTCATGAAACCCTTGAGCGGGTTGAAACCACCGTTCATCAGCAGTTCGAGATCGCAGATCTGGCGTGGGGTCAAATCCCAGGATTGAAGATCGGCGGCGTCGGCCTTCATCTTTTGCGCGGAATCATAAGAAACATAGAGCTCCGGGATGGGAGCGAGATCTGGATTGTTCATAATGCCTACTCGGTCAGTTCAACGGATATGATATATAGACAGCGTCACGCGTCGCGCTTGCCCTAGCGCGATGGTTTGACCGTTGGCAAGCGTGTTAAGCGCGACAAATGGCGTTTGCGGCGAGAAAAACACTTGGTTTGGCGGTTTCCCGCGGTGTTTGCTGAAATCGGCAGGCGGTTATGCGAAGAGTGCAACGCTGGTTCTAGGGGGTAACCAATTGTTCCGCCAGGAACCGCTCGGCCTCAAGCGCGGCCATGCATCCCAAACCGGCGCTTGTCACCGCCTGGCGATAGACATGATCGGTCAGATCGCCTGCTGCGAAAACCCCGAGGATTGATGTTGCGGTGCTGTCGGGTTTGGTCACCACATAGCCGCCGTGCTGGGTTGTAAGCTGATCTTTCACCAGTTCGGACGCCGGTGAGTGGCCGATGGCGACGAAGAAACCCTTGCACGGAATCTCGGTGATCACGCCGGTTTTAACATGCTTTGCGCGCACGCCGGTCACGCCAAGCGGCTGATCTGTGCCGACAACCTCGTCGATTTCGTGGTCCCACAGAATTTCGATCTTCGGGTTCTCGAACAACCGGTGCTGAAGGATCTTTTCGGCCCGAAGCTCGTCACGCCGGTGAACCAGTGTCACCTTGGAGGCGAAATTTGTCAGGAACAGCGCTTCTTCGACCGCGGTGTTGCCTCCGCCGGCCACCACGACCTCGGCTCCGCGGTAAAAGAAACCATCGCATGTGGCACAGGCCGAGACGCCGAACCCCTTGTAGATCTCTTCGCTGGGCAGGCCGAGCCATTTCGCCTGGGCACCCGTGGCGAGGATCAGTGTTTCGGCGTGATATGTAACACCGCTGTCGGTTTCAGCGACAAAGGGGCGGCTGGAAAGATCGACGGACGACACGTGGTCCGAGATGATTTCGGCCCCGGTTTGTCTGGCGTGTTCTTCCATCTTTACCATCAGATCCGGGCCCATGATCGACGCTTCGCCGGGCCAATTCTCGACATCGGTGGTGATGGTCAATTGTCCGCCGGGCTGGATGCCTTGCAACAGGACCGGATTCAGCATCGCCCGGGCGGCATAGACAGCGGCGGTATAACCCGCAGGGCCGGAGCCGATGATCAGGACCTTGACGTGACGCGGTGTTGACATGATGACCCTCGAAACCTTGTTGTAATTTGCTGATATAGTCGGGCCGGACGGCGGGCGGAACCCCTTGCGGACCGCTTTGCTGTTTGATTGCAAGGCGCGGCGAAGCGGGTTAAGGAAGTTGCGCAGCATCGTAACAATATTGCGTTGTATGATTGAGTTGCACAAGAATTGCCAAGAAATGCAGGAGCATCCATGTCCGGCCACAAACTCGACTCGATAGATCGCAGGATATTGGCCGAACTTCAGGCAGATGGCCGGATGACCAATGTGGAACTGGCGAGACGTGTCGGGATATCGGCGCCGCCCTGTCTGCGCCGTGTGCGGACATTGGAAGAGTCCGGGTATATCCTTGGTTATCACGCTTCGGTGGACGCCCGCTCGTTGGGGTTCGAGGTGCGGGTATTTGCCATGGTCGGGCTGCAATCCCAGGCCGAGGCGGATCTTTCGGCGTTTGAAAACCGGTGCCGCGAATGGCCGCTGGTGCGTGAGTGCCACATGCTGAACGGCGAGGTGGATTTTATCCTGAAATGCGTCGCGCCGGACCTTTCGACCTTTCAATCGTTCCTGACCGAACAGCTGACTGCGGCGGCCAATGTCGCCAGCGTCAAGACGTCACTGGTGATCCGTGGTGCCAAGGACGAACCGGGTGTTCCCTTCGACGTTCTGGAACAGAGGCTGACGCGAGAGGCCTGATTGCCCCGCGCGGTGTCGGTTCGACCGGCGGGGTTAGGGGCCGATATGCGGCGATGTCACGCCGCATGAACACTGTCGCGCGAATCGTCTGCAATCCGCGGATGACACAATGGTCCAAAATCGCCCGAATGCCGGATATGCGGAAACATCGATAGCCAGGTTTTCATCAGCCCGGGGTCAATCCGGTTTGAATTGACCGGGCCGGGGTGCATGCTTTCGACCTCGACACCGTTGGCAACAAAGGTCCGATGGCTGAGAAATCCAATATGATAGACCTGCACGGCCGAAACGGGGGTGATTTCGATCACACTCATCCCGTCGGCCTTGGGCGCGATCGGCTCTAGGATGGCCGCGCATCCGTGCTGGCTGCGCACGGCGGGACTGCGGTTCAGCAGGCGTGCACCGGGGCCAAGCAGCAAATCGGGCATCGGGCGGTTCAGACCAAAGGCGTCGGTTGTGACACGATACAGGCGCAGGGGTGAAATTCCCTGTGCAGGGCTGTCGGGAACGATGGTCATCATTCCAACCCAAACCAGCGGCGCCATCCCCGAGGTCGTTTCAACCAGCGCTCCGGGCAGTAGATCCTCGATCGCGACAGGGCCCTGCGCGGTGGGAATCAGCGTTCCGCGCCCAAGGGCCGAAAACGCAGCTTCGAAAAGTGGCATGGCCGGAGCAAGCCGGACGAAATCGTCGTGCCGGCCCGACCGGTCGATCCATTGCACGGCAAAACTGCGGGCGGGCCGGGGTTCCCTGCGCGGAACGGAGCGGTGGCGCACGGTCCATTGGTTGGAGGCGGGCGCCGGGATCGCGCCAGTCAGCGCGTGGCGGGGATATGTCATGCAAGCAGCCTTTCGGTCTGTCCGCACTGCATCGTCCCCCACCGATTTGGTGAGGGTCCGATTTCATCGTCGATGGCGCGGATAAAGTCAAAGAAACCGTCGATATCGGCAGTTCAGCCGGAAAATGCGGGGCGTTGGTGTAAATAGTCTTTGGTCGGGCGGTGAAACGGCCAGTTTTCGCGGGTCAATGTTTCGCTTGCCTGTCCGTTGCGTGTCAGGACGCGGCGCGTGTTGCCAAGCGGCGGATGAAATTCCGCCGGGCAATCCGGCACGGATCGGAGTCTCACGCTGTGGCGGTCGTCCGCGACTCCATCAGACCGGCGATCCTTGACGTGGCGACGGCGACCTTACGGGCCTGCCATGGCATCTTCGGCTGCGGCTTTCTGGTTTCTTCCAGAGCGCTTGCGATCCAGCGTCGCTTGATTGCCATGTCCGTGTTCCTTGATCTGGTCCCGGCTCTTTCGAGGGGCGGTATGTTTGCCGATGGCCCTTTGTCGCCTTGGAATGGGGCCTAAAATGGGCAGATCAGGGGTAAGATCCCGTCATTTCGGGGGCATTGCCGGCAGATTGTGGAGGGAAGTGCCGCAATGAATTGTGGAGCAGGGTGGCTGTCGTCCACACATCGGCAGTCACACAACAACAAGGCTCGCAGATGTCGTGCAGCTATAGCCGAATTGTCGAAATCAACCGGCCATAGTCGGCTTCGCACAGGTGAACCGAACGACGATACGAGTAAAACCTGTCGGGATCGGCATAGGTGCAGTTGCGGGTCCATTCGGGCCGGTCGATCCCGGCACGTCGCAGGAGGAACAGACCGAAACCGGGCAGATCAAAGTGAAGGCGGTCGCCCTCGCCACCTGCAAAGAACCGCGCGTATTCAGGGTCTTCGCCGACGACAATGTCCAGAAACTCGGGGCCTACCTCATAGTTGCGTTGACTGATCGAGGGGCCGATGACCGCTGCTATATGTTCGCGTCGTGCGCCCAGTTCGATCATCGCATCGATCGTGTTCTCAAGCACGCCGGACAAGGCGCCTTTCCATCCGGCATGGGCGCCGCCGATCACGCCGGCCTCGGAATCGGCAAAAAGTATCGGCTGACAATCGGCGGTCAGGATACCCAAGGCCAGACCCGGCGTCGCGGTGACCATGGCATCTGCTTTGGGCGCGGCACCCTCAAACGGTGCATTCACGTGAACCACCTTTGCCGAATGTACCTGGTTCACGCTGAGCAGGGCGATGGGCGGAATATCCATGGCATCCGCCACGCGTGCACGGTTGATCGCGACGACATCGGCCTGATCGCTGCTGCCCCGGCCGCAATTCAACCCGTGAAATACGCCCGAAGATGCCCCGCCGCGGCGGGTGAAAAACCCGTGCCGCAAGGGGGTAAGGCGGTCTGCCGTGATAATTTCGATTGTCATTCACCTGTTCCCGGCGGTGGTGGCCCGTCATCATGCAGAGCCAGCACCTTGAACAATTGTCCCATTTCTTCGGGGGCGGTCAACCGCCTATGCGCGGCGGCGACGTGAGGCGCGGCTTTTGAGAGGGCGCGGGCGCGGGCGGTGATCCCCAAACGCTCAAGAAATTCGCCCTGCGGGGTCAGCGGCGCGGCGGCACAACCGGCGGCCCGGGCAAGCGGCCCAAAAGCAACATGGGCCGTCAGATCGGATTCGCCGGGCCGGGTCAGAACCGCGACCTTTTGATTGGCGCGGATCGCCTGCAACGTGTCGCCCAGCGACTCGGCGCTGCCATAGTCGATGAACAGCGCCACGCCACCCTGCTCCGCGATGCGCATGCCTGCATGGGCGACAAGCGCTGTGGCCGGAGTACAGGTTTCGACCATATCGCCGTCTTGCGTATCGTTCAGGCGGTCAGAGAGGGCAAGCGGCGCCATCGGCTCGGTCAGTCCGAAGGTGAGCCGCCCTGTCTCGGCCTTGTCCGACAACCCCACCACCCGCTCGCGCCAACCCGCACCGTCGCGCAGGAATTGGCGCACCGGCAGCGCGTCCAGAAATTCGTTGGCCACCAGAAACAGCGGCAGGTCGGGCAGGTCGCTCAGGTTATCGCACCAATGCGGCGCGTATCCGGCCAAAGCCGTGCCCTGCGCGGCGCGCAAGACGGGCGACAGCTCAACCAGCCACAGACGCATCGCCGCGTGAAACCCCGGAACGCTGCGGGTGGCGCGCAGCACGTCCGCCATCAAGGTGCCGCGCCCCGGGCCTGCCTCGGCCAGCACAAAGGGCGATGGGGCGCCACGATCCAGCCAAGCCTGCGCCAGCGACAGCCCAACCAGTTCGCCGAACATCTGGCTGATCTCGGGAGCGGTGGTGAAATCGCGGCCGAGCGGATCGCGCGTGGTGTAATACCCGTGTTGCGGGTGCAGCAGGCAGGCGGTCATGTATTCCGCGACGTTCAGCGGGCCCTGCGCGGCGATCTGGCGGATCAGCAGGCGCTCCAGCGGAGTCTGCGTGTCACTCATGTCACTGGCGTCACGCAGGGGTGCTGCGACGCGGCCACAGGATCAGCGCCAGACCCAGCAGCACCATAGGCAAGGAGAGAAGTTGCCCCATCGACAGGCCCGCATCGCCGAACTGCACCACATATCCCATTGGATTGGCTGCGGTGATGAACTGCGCATCGGCCTGACGGAACAGTTCGATAAAGCTGCGCGACAGACCATAGCCGACAAGGAACATCCCGGTTATCGCGCCGGGCCGTTTCAGCCATCCCATGCGATAGACAAGGAAGATCAGCAGCGCACCCAGCACCAGCCCCTCAAGCCCCGCCTCGTAAAGTTGCGAGGGGTGGCGGGCGCAATCGCCCACAATTCCCGGGCAATCCTGCGCCCGGTCGCCGGGAAATACCACCGCCCAAGGGGCATCCGAAGGCCGGCCCCACAGTTCGCCATTGATAAAGTTCGCCGCCCGTCCCAGCAACAGCCCCGGTGGCGTACACAGCGCCATCAGATCGCCCAGACTCAGCAACGGCACCTTGTTGCGCCAGGCAAAGATCAGCCCGCCCAGCGTGACACCGATCATCCCGCCGTGAAACGACATTCCGCCCTGCCAGACGGCCAGGATCTCGCCGGGATTTGCCAGGTAATAGGCGGGCTGATAAAACAGCACAAAACCCAGCCGCCCGCCCAGGATGATCCCCAGAATAACGCTGGTGATCAGCTCCTCAACCTGCCCGGGCTGCATCGGCGCACGGTTGCCGGGCCAAAGGGCATCCCGGCGCACAGTCAGCACGGCAAGCCGCCAGCCCAGAAGGATCCCGGCGATATAGGCCAGTGCATACCAGCGCAGGGCAAAGGTGAACCCGCCGATCTCGATGGAGAACAGCGCGGGGTCGATGTCGGGGAACGGGAGGATCATTTGCATGGCGGCAGAGACACATCGCAATCAAGGTAAAGTCAACCTTGAGAATCGTCGCTACCGGGACCATATGACCCTCAGACACAAAGGGAGCCCCCAATGCAGACCCGCAACAAGATTTTTGACGACATTTCACAACTGATGACCAATGCGATGGGTGTCGCACAGGGTGCACGGACCGAAGCCGAGACGGCGATGAAATCGCTGGTTGACCGCTGGCTGGCCGACCGTGATTTCGTCACACGTGAAGAATTCGATGCCGTGCGCGCCATGGCGCAGAAGGCCCGTGAAGAAAACGACGCGCTGAAGGCGCGGCTGGACGCGATGGACGGCACCACCAAAGGCTGACCCGTCCAAACCGGCTGCCGCTTTTCGAACCGGCGGCCGGACGGGACAATCCGCGACGTGGCGCGCGGGATGTTTTGCGAACCGGCGCAACACCGCCAAGTTCTCTGACAGATGTCGGAGGGCTGTTCTGGATACTCAAGGCCCCAGCAAGCCGCCAAGTCGGTTGCTGGCTCAGGCGGTCCCATTGACCGATGGATGGTGGGACAGGATCAAGTCGTCGGGCCGCGCCTTCAATCTGCGGCGGTCCTACCCACATTCATGGCATTGTTCACCGCAATTTTGGATTTGATCGTTCAACGCTGCGACTTTGTCGCGGTTGTCATGCGTTTTGCAAACCGGTTGATGAGGGTGATTCCGTAAATCCGGCGTGGCTTTGCCGGAATGTCGGATTTCAACACCTCCAGCCAAAACCTGGGCGTGAATTGCCCGACCAAAATCACCAACACCCTGTGCCACGCGGCAAATTTGTAATTTTTGCGTCCCGTGCCATATTGGAATCAATAAGCAAAAACAAAATTGAGTGGTTTCAACATGAATTTTGCCCTTCAAAGGGTCTGGGACTCGTTTCTGGGGCTGCTTTTGCAGCGCCCCAAAAAGTTGCAGGTCGCCGCACTGTGTCATCGCGGCGAGGGGGACAGCAGAGAGTATCTGCTTGTCACCAGCCGGAACACCGGACGCTGGATCATTCCCAAAGGATGGCCGATCCGGGGGCTCAAATCCAACGAAACCGCATTGCAAGAGGCCTGGGAGGAAGCCGGGGTCAGGGACAGTCAGGCCTCGAGCGATCCCGTCGGCACCTATACCTATCAGAAAAGCCAGTCGTTTGGATGGGCGATTCCGGTGGAAACTCTGGTCTATTCAGTCGCGGTTGAAGATCTGTCGGCAGACTTTCCAGAGGCTCATGAACGGACCCGCAAATGGGTCACGGCAGAGGCTGCCGCCGAGATGGTGGAAGAAACCGAGTTGAAGTCGATCTTCCGCAGCCAGTAGATAGTTCCCTGCGTCCGAAAATGTGCTGTTGATCTTACCGCCTCCGGGAGGGTAGTCATCTGACCCAACCTGGGACGGAACATCATGACACAAGAAAGTGGCGATCCGCGCCATCTTGAGACACTGGATCGCGATCTAGCGCGTTACTCCGCTCTTGAGATGGCGACAAGTTATGTGGCGCGCCCGATGGTGGGGCCCGGCATCGGGCTGGTCTTTATCCTGCTGGCCGGCATCAGTGCGATGTTGTTTTTCGGAGATCCGAGCAACTCGTTGATCGTGGTCATCGCAGCCTCGCTTGGTGCCTATATGGCATTGAACATCGGGGCGAATGACGTTGCCAACAATATGGGCCCCGCGGTGGGGGCCAATGCGCTGTCCATGGGCGGGGCCATCGCCATCGCAGTGGTGTTCGAAAGCGCGGGCGCATTGATTGCAGGCGGTGACGTCGTGTCGACCATCGCCAAGGGTATCATCGCTCCCGAAAGCATGGGCACCTCATCGGTCTTTATCTGGGCGATGATGGCGGCGCTTTTGTCAGCGGCCCTTTGGGTCAACCTTGCGACCTGGATCGGGGCGCCGGTATCGACCACCCACTCCGTTGTCGGCGGGGTCATGGGGGCAGGAATCGCGGCGGCCGGAATTTCGGCCGTGAATTGGCCAACGATGGGCGGCATCGCGGCCAGTTGGGTCATCTCGCCCGTTCTTGGCGGCGCTATTGCGGCGTTGTTCCTGTGGCTTATCAAATCGCGGATCATCTATCGCGATGACAAGATTGCAGCGGCACGCCGGTGGGTGCCCGTTCTGGTTGGCATCATGGCCGGTGCATTTTCATCCTATTTGTCCCTGAAGGGGCTGAAACAGATCATCCAGATCGAGATGCAGACCGCCCTGTTGATCGGTGCAGGCACGGGCATCCTTGTCTGGCTTGTGATGATTCCCGTCATCCGCAAACAATCCCACGGGCTGGAAAATCGCAACAAATCGTTGAAAGTGTTGTTCGGCATTCCTCTTGTTGTGTCGGCTGCCTTGCTCAGCTTTGCCCATGGGGCCAATGATGTGGCCAATGCCGTGGCGCCGCTGGCTGCCATTGTGCAGGCGTCGCAGTCCGACAGTTTTACAGACGCGGTAAGCATTCCGTTCTGGGTCATGGTGATCGGCGCGTTCGGCATCTCGTTTGGCCTGTTCCTGTTCGGTCCCAAGCTGATCCGCATGGTCGGTGGCAAGATCACCAAGCTGAACCCGATGCGCGCTTATTGTGTCGCCCTGTCGGCGGCAATCACGGTTATTGTCGCCAGTTGGCTGGGCCTGCCGGTCAGTTCGACCCATATCGCGGTTGGCGGAGTGTTCGGGGTCGGATTCTTTCGCGAGTGGGACGCCGAGCGGCGGATTCGCAAATCGCGCCTGACGATGCCGGATGACGCCTCTTACGCCCCAGAGGAAAGGCGGCGGCGCAAACTGGTTCGGCGGTCGCATTTCATGACGATCATTGCGGCATGGATCATCACCGTGCCCGCCGCCGCGAGCCTCTCGGCCATCATATTTCTTTCGATCAACGCCGCGTTGGGCTGACCGGCGTTCAGGCTTGAACCGCCAGCGCTGCTTGCCACGCGCGCTCGCCCCTGCATGTGGTGACAGGGAGCGAGCGCGCGAAACGGCTCCGAATTTCAAATTTTGCAAATGTATCCGCATGGCGTGCGGCCGATCAGTGGCTTGAGCCTGCGTGCGAAGGCCACAGTCGCCATACACTTGGTCAAACCACGCGGACGAGCAACGCGCCCCGTCCGATCGGTCCGGAGCGGGTTTGCCATCGCAGGAGCCCGCAAACCGCCCGCCCCTGCGTTGAGGCGGGCGGAAAGAACAGTTCAGCGCAGCGCGCGTTCGGCGGCAGAGCCGATCCGGAGTAGACGATCCTCGTTCATCGCGGCGGATTGAAGCGTCACACCGCAAGACGGTATGCCCGACGGCAGGGTCAGCGCGGACAGGTTCATCAGATTGCCAATCCGGGTGTTGCGCAGGGTCATCAGATTGGCATTGATGAAATAATCGCTTTCGGTTTCCAGCCGTGCCTTGTTCGGCGGCATGATCGGGCAGGTGGGCACAAGAACCGCATCGAAGCGCGCCGTTGCAGCCGCATAGACTGCGCGGCAGCGATCGATCACCCGCCAGGCGGCAATATAGTCGCTGGCGCTGACCGCTGCGCCGCCCCGAAATCTTTCGCGCACCTGATCGTGCATCGCTTCGGGATTTGCCTCGATCACGTCTTTCCACACGCCATAGGCCTCGGGTGCGAACAGCAAAGCCGACTGGGCGTTTGCCTCGGCGACCTCTGGCAGCGCGATCCGTTCGATCACTGCACCTGCCGCTTCCAGACGCTGTACTGCGCTGTCAAACGCCGCCGCGACCTGCGGTTCCAGATCATCGAGCGCGAGGGTCTCAAGTACCGCGAAATGCGTACCTTCAAGCGTCGCGCCTGACAGGTCGGGCGCGCGGCGTCCCTCCAGCACGGCGAGCATCAGCGCCGCGTCCTCGACCGACCGGGTCAGCGGGCCGATGGTGTCGAATCGCGGGCACAGGGGCACGACACCTTCAACCGATACACGGCCCAATGTGGTTTTCAGCCCGACCAGATCGTTCCAGCCCGCCGGTGCCCGCACCGATCCGCCGGTGTCCGACCCGATGCCGCAAGCCGCCAGACCAAAGGCAACCGATGTCGCCGCGCCCGACGAAGACCCGCCGGACACCGCATCGTGATCGTTGAAACAGGGCGGCGAGGCGGTGACCGGGTTCAGGCCCAGCCCTGAAAACGCCAGTTCGGTCATATGGGACTTGCCCAGACAGACCGTGCCTGCCGCCGTCGCATTGCGCAGAACTTCGGCATCGCGGGCCGGGATGCGACCCTTCAACAGGGCGGACCCCGACTCGGTCGCGACACCTGCCGAGTCGAAAAGGTCTTTCCACGAGATCGGCACGCCGTCCAAAGGCGACTGGCGGTTGTCGGATTGTGCGCGGCCGCGGGCTGCGATGGCCTCGGCCCGGGCACGGTCGGGGGTGGTGCGGGCATAGATCCGGTTGCTGAATTCGTGGGATTCGATGGCGTCAATAAAACAGTCGGTCAAGTCGACAGGATCGATGTCGCCCCGCGCGATGCCACGTCCCAAATCGCCTGCGGTCATATTTCGCCATGTGTCGGTCATGCTTGTCCCCTGTTCCCGTATCGTGCACGACGCTAGCCGCAGCGTGGGTCGCGGACAATGGTCGGTTTCAAAGGGCGGTTTTGGCGACGCCATGGACAACAGGGCGCATGGACAATCCCGGGTGCCACGCCATAACTGGTGAGCATGATACATGACACCGACATCGTGATCGCGGGCGGCGGATTGAACGGCACGGTTCTGGCGCTGGCTTTGTCCGGCGCGGGATTCTCTGTGACACTCATCGATGCCCGCCCGACCGGCATACGCGCCGATTCCAAGTTCGACGGGCGGGCCTATGCGTTGTCCCATGCATCCTGCCGGATGCTGCAGACATTGGGATTGTGGGACGCGCTGGCTGAAACCGCTCACCCGATTCTTGAGATCAAGGTCAGCGACGGACGCACCGGCAGCGCGCCGTCGCCTTTGGCGCTTGAATTTCACCACGGTGAAATCGAGGAAGGCCCGATGGGGCATATGGTCGAAGACCGGCATCTGCGGGCTGCCCTGCTGGACGCCGTCGCTGCCGACGGAGGGATCACCGAGCTTTCGGGGGATCCGGTCATCGCTCAGGAAACACATGCAAACGGGGCTTCAGTGACGCTCGCGTCCGGTGCCTGCGTGACGGCTGGTCTGCTGATCGGCTGTGACGGGCGCGACAGCGGCACGGCGCGGCGGGCGGGTATCCGGCGCACCGGTTGGGGCTATGGACAGACCGGGATGGTGGCCGCCATCGCCCACGAGTTGCCGAACCACGGCATCGCACATCAGCTTTTCCTGCCCGAAGGACCGTTGGCGATCCTGCCGCTGACCGGCAACCGGTGTTCGATTGTCTGGACGATGCGCACCGAAGACGCGGCGGCGGTAAATGCGCTGCCCGGCGACCAATATCTTGACGTGCTGCGCCCCCGGTTTGGTGATTTTCTGGGGCAGATTTCGCTGGCGGGGGCGCGGTATACCTATCCGCTCGGGTTGTCTCTGGCTCAGGCGATGGTGGCGGACCGGGTGGCGCTGGTCGGAGATGCGGCCCATGCGCTGCATCCTATTGCCGGTCAGGGTCTGAACGCCGGTTTGAAGGATGTGGCGACGCTGGCTCAGGTTCTGACCGAGGCACGCCGCCGCGGCGAGGATTTCGGCCGTCGCGATGTGTTGGAGCGTTATGCAGGCTGGCGGCAGGCCGACGTGGCCGCGCTGGCCTTGGCGACGGATGGCTTCAATCGCCTGTTTTCAAACGACAACCCGCTGCTGCGCTTGGCGCGGGATGCCGGGCTTGCCGTGGTCAATGGCTGGCCCGGGCTGCGCCGCAGCTTTATCCGCGAGGCGGCGGGGCTGACCGGCGACGTGCCCAACCTGTTGCAGGGGCGCCCGATCTGAGAGGTACACTGGTCGATAGCCGGAATTTGGTTTAGGACTACAGGCCCGGGACCGGCACTGTGGTCAGGCCCGGAGCCAGATCCGCGACACAAAGGACAGCATGATGCACGATCAGCGGCCATCGCCGTTTCGCCGGGCGGGCGAGGATATGCGCACCGCCGAGGAAATCCCCGATACACCGCAGACCCGCGCGCCGTCCTATCGGCTGGCATTTGCGGATGAGGAATTCCTATGCCGGGAAGAATTGCGGCCTGTGCGTTGGCAGCTCGAGCTGATGAAACCCGAGTTGATGTTGTCCGAAGCCGGGATCAAATCGACTGTGGTTCTGTTTGGCGGTGCGCGGATTCCGCCCCCCGAGCGCGCGGATACGGCGCGCACCAAGACGCTGGCCGACCTGTCGAAATACTATGACGAAGCGCGGGAGTTCGCGCGTCTGATGACCATTCAGTCCATGGCGGATGGCGGGCATGATCATGTGATCGTGACCGGCGGCGGGCCGGGCGTGATGGAGGCGGGCAACCGCGGCGCGGCGGATGCGGGCGGGCGGTCGATCGGGCTGAACATCGTTCTTCCCCATGAACAGGCGCCGAACGAATGGGTAACACCGGGGCTGTGTTTCAACTTTCACTACTTCGCGATCCGCAAGATGCACTTCCTTGTGCGCGCCAGCGCGATCTGTGTGTTCCCTGGCGGGTTCGGCACCATGGACGAAATGTTCGAGGCCCTGACGCTGATTCAGACCGGTCGGATGGAGCGGATTCCGTTCCTGCTGTTTGGCCGCACATTTTGGGAGAGTATTCTGAACTGGGAGGTGCTGGCCGAGGCGGGCACTATTTCGGCCGAGGATCTGAATCTGTTCCGCTATGTCGACACGGCGACCGAAGCGGTTGAGGCGATCGCGACATGGGGCGACGCGGGGACCAAACGGGGTGAAATTCCCGATCTTTGACGCAGCAGCGGCAATGGCCGCGTTCAGAGCGGGCGCAGCCATGGGCTATCGCGGGGTTTCAGGACGCTACGGTTGCCGTTTTCCCGGCCTATTCGATGGGCCGGCGGTCCTGTTGCCGAGCCGGGACAGAATGGTCGCCGACTGGCTGTGCCCGGGGAACGGGCCGCCAAAACGGCGGGCCAGATCAAGATGACCATGGCCGAGTTCCGAGGCCTTGCACACACGCCAACCATCGGGCAGGCGAACCACGATCAGACCCCCACCCGCCGGTTTCAGAGCGAATCCGAACTGCGCAAGGCGTTGCGCCAGATCGGCCCACCCCGTCGCGCGGGCCAGATCCGGCGCGAGGAGCGACCGTACGGGAGCGAGGAGCGCCTCATCGGTCCTGACGTCCCTCTTCGGCGTATTGCGGCGACGCAACTCGCGCGCCAAAGCGTCGCGCACCAACTGTCCGACCGTTACATCGTCGCGCGCGGCGGTTGCCCGCAGGGCCGCAACCATTTCATCTGAGAGTTTCAACGTCACATCCATGAGCCAGCCTTGCCCCGGCCATGGTTAATAACGCCTTAAAGTGTCGGCGGGGCCACCGGTGCCCGTTCACGCTTCACCCGCTCGCTTTCGCTTTTCAACTGTCCGCAGGCGGCCATGATGTCTTCGCCTCTGGGGGTGCGGATCGGTGACGCATATCCGGCGTTATAGATGATATCGGCAAACGCCCGGATGCGGTTGTTGCTGGATCGGCGATAGGGCGCGCCGGGCCATTCGTTGAATGGGATCAGGTTGATCTTGGCCGGAATGCCGCGGATCAGTTCAATCAGCCGCCTTGCATCGTCGTCGCTGTCGTTCACCCCGTCCAGCATCACGTACTCGAAGGTGATTCGCTCGGAATTGCTGACCCGGGGATAGCTGCGCAGGGACTCGAGCAGCGCTTCGATGTTCCAGCGTTTGTTGATCGGCACCAGACGGTCGCGCACCTCATCGGTGGTGGCGTGGAACGATATTGCGAGCAGACAGCCGATTTCATTGGCGGTTCGGGCGATTTCGGGCACCACGCCCGATGTCGACAGGGTGATCCGGCGGCGCGACAGGGAAATCCCTTCGGGATCCATCGCGATGTTCATCGCGTCGCGCACGGCTTCGAAATTGTACAGCGGTTCGCCCATGCCCATCAGCACGATATTCGACAACAGACGTTGCTCATTGTGCGGTCCGTGGCCGGGCTCTGGCCATTCGCCCAGATCGTCACGGGCCAGCATCACCTGCCCGATGATTTCCGCGGCGGTCAGATTGCGCACCAGTCGCTGGGTGCCTGTGTGGCAGAACGAACAGGTCAGGGTGCAACCCACCTGAGAAGAAATGCAAAGGGTGCCGCGGTTTTCTTCGGGGATATAGACCGTTTCAACCTCGTGCCCGCCTTCGATTCGCACCAGATATTTACGGGTGCCGTCGCTGCTGACGTGACGCTGCACGACCTCGGGGATCGCGATGGAAAAGTTCTCGCTCAGCAACGCGCGATAGGGTTTGGCAAGGTTGGTCATCGACTCGAAGTCGCGCACGCCCTTTTCATAGATCCATTGCCAGATCTGCCCAGAGCGCATCCGCGCCTGTTTTTCGGGGGTTCCCGCTTCGATCAGCGCCGCGCGCATGGCGTCGCGGGTCAGGCCAACCAGGTTCACCGGCCCGTCCACCGACAATTTGCGGGGTAGGGTCAGGACATCCTGAGTGATCGGGGACTGTGGTGGTGGCGTGGCGGTGACATTGGTGGCGGTCATGGGGCAAACTCCGGCGGCTGGTCTGCCCTATATGTGATGAATCCGCGAAATACAAAGGGGGGATGGGGCAGGGCGTGTCGTCAGCGTGCCTTCGCCGCCATGTTAGGGGCCGCCATGTTACGGGCCGCCATGTTAGGGGCTGTCGTTTCGCAGGGCGCGGGCGCGGTTGGCAGCCTCGCGCAGGCTCAGCCCCGGCTCATGTTCGCGACGCCGCGTCGGCTCTGCCGAGTTGCGACCAAACAACAGCGCCTTGACCACCGCCTGAAGGCAGGCCAGCAGAATACCGAAAGCCGCGATGAAAAAGAATGCGCCCAGCGGCGTTATGGAGAAATCAAGACAGGCGCCGTTGAGCCCACCATTCAGCAGTGCCTCGACCGGGGTCAGAGTCCGCTCGCAGGTCAGCGATGCAAAGGGATCGTTCGCCATGGGTATCCTGTCCGATGTGTGTCGGCACCGGTGAAACAGAAAAACTTGGCGTCATTGTGGCGAATATTGTGCGGACCGGGCGCAGGCCATGGCCCGCGCCCTTACCAAAGCCCGGATCAGTTGGCGCAGCGTTTGGCAGCCTCGTCCATCGCGGCAGTGAATCCAAACAGCGAGAACGTATCCTCGGTCTGGGTGCCCCGGGCCGAGCGTGCGGTCAACGAGGCGTCCGATCCCCGCTTCAGGGCCGCCGAAATCTTGGCATCGTCGGCATCGGATGCCGGCCAAGCCCATTCACCGTCCACGAACAATTCGAAATTTTCGGTGCCCACGGACAGCCTGACGGTCGATCCGGGTGCAAATGGGTATCCGCCGGTAAAGGACACTTCGCCTTTTGTCCCCGATCCGGGGCGGAAGGTGACGAACATCAGAACGTCGCCTCTGCGCACCGCCACAACCCGGCCGTCACGCGTATTCACCGTCTGCTTGGGGCTCGACACGCTCCAGCATTCCTTGGGGTCATTTTCAACAAATACGGCCCAGGCGGTTTCGACCGCCACCCGATTCGTTGATTCGGCCTGCGCAAATGCGCCGGTCGCAGCCAGCGATGCCGAAGCGGCCAAAAATGTTGCGCTAAAGATCCGTGCGATTCGTGATTTCATGTGTTTCACAGCCTCCAGCTGCCTCTGCCTCTTGCCGGTGTGCGCGCCTGACCCGTCTCAGGCGGGCCTTGACCGGGAGCGATCCGTTTTCAACTATGCGCACAGACCTTAAAGGCAAAATGATGCGCGATGAAACCCCCTGTGGCGGAAAATCGCTGAACTGTGAAGGGTGCGCCCGTGAAGCCTGCTCCTGAACCGCTTGCTTTTGGCTTGGGCGGCGAGCTGATCGAACGGTTTCATGTCGGTCTCACAGTGGTTGCGAATGCCTCTGGTGGCATCTGAAAAGCCCGGGGTGATCGGTTTTGATCTATCCCCGGTCGTTGTGCAAAAGCCTTTGGGCGTTGACCCTGAGCGACAAAGGCGCCCCAAATACTCGGCTGGCTGCGCTGGCCCGTTCCGCGCACAAAGGCACGGATTGGACCGATCAAATCGGTAAGCCGGTAAGGCGAATTAATTCGGAAGGGTTCAGGGGAAAACGAATTCGGACTTCGCGTATCCCTGAAGATACAGCAGGGCGGTCAGATCTCCGTGATCGATCCGCAGTTGCGCCTGCGCAGCAACGCTGGGTTTGGCGTGCAGCGCAACGCCCGCACCGGCAGCGCGGATCATCGCAAGATCGTTCGCACCATCGCCCACCGCGATCACATCGTCGGGTGTGGCATTCAGCCGCGCACAGATATCGTGGAGCGCGTCCAGCTTGGCCTGCTGCCCAAGGATTGGGCGCGCAACCTTGCCGGTCAGTTTTCCTGCATCGGACAAAAGTGTGTTGGCGCGGTTCTCGTCGAATCCCAGACGGGTGGCGATTCGATCGGTGAACTGGGTGAACCCGCCCGACACCAGCGCGGTATAGCCGCCGTTGGCCTTCATCGTGGCCAGCAAGGCAGGGCCGCCGGGGGTCAGGGTAATGCGCCGCTCCAACACCTGATCGATGATTTTGACCGGCAGTCCGGCCAACAGCGATACCCGTTCATCCAGCGCCTGTTCAAAGTCCAGCTCGCCGTTCATCGCCCGCGCCGTGATCGCGGCGACACGGGGGCCGACGCCCGCCATATCGGCCAGTTCGTCGATGCATTCCTGCGCGATCATCGTGCTGTCCATATCGGCAATCAGGATTTTCCTGCGCCGGTTCGCCGTAGGCTGAAGGCAGAGATCCACGCCGTCGGCCCGGAGGGTGGCCGCAATCTCACAGAGATTGCGTGGTCGAATTTTCATTGAAAATTCGGCGGCCTCATCGGGCGCAAGCCACTGGACCGTGTCACCGCCCCATGCGTTGCGCAATGCATCGACCAGCGCGGGGGCAAGGGCGGGGCGGGCGGGATCGGTCAGCAAGGTTGCAGTGAACATGGCGCTTTCACGGTTCGGGACACGACTGTGAACCACGATCCGGCGCATTTGGAAAGGTCGGACGTCCCGGAGGAGAGATGTCGCGACCAGAGCCGAACGGGCAGGACCCATCCGCTCTGGTCGTCAATCATCCCCGCATGGCGAACGCCGTCCGAGAGGCCGGTCGCGTCAACCCAGAACCCGGGTGAGCGCCTTGTCGATGCCATCGGTAATGTGATCGATGTCATCGGTGGTGGCAATCAGCGCGGGCGACAGGCAAAGGGTATTGTTGCGGCCCGGGATGCTGCGGTTTGTCGCGCCGATGATGACGCCCTGCGCCATACAGTCGGCCACCACCCGGCCCACCAGCTTTTCGTTCAGCGGTTCGCGGCTGTCGCGGTCGGCGACCAGTTCGGCACCGCAAAACAGCCCCAACCCGCGCACATCACCGATGACAGGGTGCTTTTCCGCCAGCCGTGCCAGATTGCCCATCAGCCGCTCACCCATTTTCAGGGTGTTGGACAGCAGGTTCTCTTCCTCGATGATCGCCATGTTTTCCAGCGCCGCCGCCGGGCCTGAGGTGCAGCCACCGAAGGTTGAGATATCGCGGAAATAGCCCATCGGATCGTCGGCGTCGTCCTTGAACATCTCGAACACCGCTTCGGTCGTCACACAGCACGAAATCGCCGCATAGCCCGAGGCGACACCCTTGGCCATGGTCACGATATCGGGCTGGATGTCATAGTTCTGGTATCCGAACCATGTGCCCGTGCGTCCCAGACCACAGACGACTTCGTCGATGTGGATCAGGATGTCGTACTTGCGGCAGATCTCTTGCACGCGGGGCCAGTAACCCGGCGGCGGGGTGATCACGCCGCCGCCAGCCGTCACCGGCTCAAGGCAGATGGCGCCGATGGTGTCGGGGCCTTCGCGAAGGATCACCTCCTCGATCGCATTGGCGGCGGCGATCCCATAAGCCTCGCCGGACAGATGGCCGAGACCCTGTTCATGGGCGCGGTATTCCATGCAGTGGGGCACCGGGATAAAGCCGGGGGTGAAGGGGCCGTATTGCGCGTTCCGCTCTTCCTGACCGCCCGCTGACATGCAGGCGATGGTCATCCCGTGGTAATCGCGTTCGCGGTACAGGATCTTGTTCTTCTTGCCGCCGTATTTCTTGTGCGCGATCTGGCGCACCATCTTGAAGCCTTTTTCGTTCGCCTCGGACCCCGAGTTCGCGAAATAGACCCGCGACATGCCGGGCATCTTTTCAATCAGCCGTTTCGACCAGTTCGCGCCGGGAATTGATCCTGCCGATCCGGCGAAATAGCACAGTTTGACCAACTGGTCGCGCACCGCATTTGCGATCCGTTCGCGGCCATAGCCAACGTTGACGGTCCAGACACCGCCCGACACGCCGTCGAGATGTTCCTTGCCCGTGATGTCCCAGACCTTCATGCCGCGACCCTCGACCATGATCCGCGGATCGATGGTTTCGAAGGGCTTGTGCTGGATCAGGTGGTGCCAGACATGGGCGCGATCGGCTTCGATCACACCTTCGGGATCATTTACAGCAAAGGGGACGTTCATCAGGGGCTCCCGAAATTTTAAGTAAGGATGGCGCAGATGGCATCGGCAAGGGCCGATCCCGCAGTTGCGGTTGGCTACACTCTGCCTCACGACTGTCCGGCAGATTAGGGCCAGCCGAGGGCAACCGATAAGGCCAGTCCGGAGCGGTATCGGCAGGTCAGGCGGCGGGCGCGGGCCAAAGGCCAATCCCCCGGGTGTTTGGATGTCTCACGTTTCAGAAATCTGGCCGGGGATCGCATGGCTTCGCCCCGGGGGCAGGACCCCTGCTGGCGGGTTGGCGGCGGTCAATCCTGCAGGCCACCAACACATGATGTTCTTGACGGGGCTTCTGGATTCTGGATTTATCGACATGGGCACAGTGGTCGTATCGTGTCGGGGCGATCCAGAGGAACCTGTGCCACTTGGGGCTGCAATGCGCGTCCGCGCCCCCTGTGTGCGAGCGGGTGCCTGCGCGACCCGGGCGCGACATGACGAAAAAAATGAAAGTCGAGAACAACGAAAATAACGACCCGGCATCAGATCGGGCACCAACAAGGAGTGAACTGATGACCAAGACCACCATCAAGGGTCTGCTAGCCGGCGCTGCGCTGGCAATTTCTGCGCAATCCGCATTCGCCGCCGCACATATGGATGAAATCACCGTCGCCTATTTCCTGGAATGGCCGATGCCGTTCCTGGTTGCCAAGGCCGAGGGCAGATATGACGAAGCGCTGGGCGTCAAGGTCAACTGGCGGTCGTTCGAGACCGGAACCGCGATGTCTGCTGCCATGGCGTCGGGTGACGTGATGTTGTCCGTCTCGCAGGGGGTGCCGCCCTTCGTTGTGGCCGCGTCTGCCGGGCAGGACATTCAGGTGCTCGACGTCGCCGTATCCTATTCGGACAACGACAACTGCGTCGTTCGCACCGATCTGGAGATCGACAAGGACAGCGCTGACGAACTGGCCGGCAAAAAGGTCGCCGTGCCGCTGGGCACCGCGGCGCACTATGGTTTCCTGCGTCAGATGGATCATTTCGGCGTCGATGTCTCAGGGCTCGAGGTTGTGAACATGGCACCGCCCGAAGGTGCCGCCGCACTGGCACAGGGTGCTGTTGACTTCGCCTGCGGCTATGGCGGCGGTCTGGGCCGGATGAAAGAAAGCGGCAACGTTCTGCTGACCGGACCTGAAAAGGAAGAGTTGGGAATTCTGGTGTTCGACGTTACATCGGCCCCCGCCGCCTTTGTCGCCGAGAATCCGGATCTGGTTTCGGCCTTTCTCAAGGTGACGGCCGAGGTCAACGCAGAATGGAACGCCGATCACAGCGAAGCGATGCTGGCAACGATCGCCGAAGAATCCGGCATGGATCTGGAGGCCACCAGAGACTCGATTTCCACCATGTCGTTCCCGTCGGTCGAAGACCAGCTTGGGGCCACATGGTTCGGCGGTGCTGTCCTGCCCTTCATGAAAGGGGTGGCCGATGTCTTCGTCGAAGCGAAATCAATCGACAGCGCGCTCGACAGCTATGAGAGCACTGTGAACACCGGCCCTCTGGCTGCGGCAAAGTGATCTGACGCGGTTGCGTGGCGGTCCCGATTGCGGGTCGCCATGCAGCCGGATGCCAACGAAAACCTGTGAAACAGGAGGCGGTCATGTCGTCACTGAAAATCGACAATATCTCGATGCGCTTCGACCTGCCGAACGGCGGGGCAGTGCAGGCGCTGAAGAATGTATCGCTGGAGCTGAACCAAGGCGAATTGCTGTCGGTGCTGGGGCCGTCAGGCTGTGGCAAGACGACATTGCTGAACATCGTCGCTGGGTTTCTGGCCCCGACCGAAGGCAAGATCGTGCTGGGTGGCAAGACGGTCAAAGGGCCGGGTGCCGACCGGGGCATGGTGTTTCAGCAAGGTGCGCTGTTCGAATGGATGAGCGTGCGTGAAAACGTCGGCTTTGGTCCTTCGATGAAGGGCATGCCCAAGGCGGAAAAGAAACAGATCGTCGATCACCTGCTGGAAACTGTCGGGCTTCATGATTTCAAGGAAAAAGCAGTCTATGAGCTGTCGGGCGGCATGCAACAGCGGGTGGCGCTGGCCCGCTGTCTTGCCAACGACCCCGAGGTGATCCTGATGGACGAACCGCTGGGCGCGCTTGACGCACTGACCCGTGAAAAGATGCAGGGGCTGGTTCTGAACCTGTGGAAGGAAACCGGCAAGACCGTGATCCTGATCACCCATTCCGTCGAAGAGGCGCTGTTGCTGGGTGAACGCCTGTTGGTCATGGCGCCGCGCCCCGGACGCATCCACAGGGAATATCGCCTGCCCTTCGCGGAAATGGGCGTCAACTCGGACCTGCGCGAGGTCAAGAAACATCCCGAATTCAACCTCAAGCGAGAAGAGATCCTCAGCATGATCTGGGAAATGGAAGAGGAAATCATGGGTCCGAGCGAGGTGGCCGGCGCATGATTATCCTGTTGATCTATATCGCTCTTTTCGTCGGCGCATTTGTGGCGGTCAGCGCGATTGGCCATGCGCGGGCCAAGGCGCATGATTTCACTTCGCTGAAGACCGTGACCTTTGGTGATGAAAGTGCCGTTCGCCCGAACCGCGCCGCCAGCGTAATTTCAATCCTGGTGCTGTTTCTGTTGTGGGGCGCGTTCACCGGCTCAAAATGGTTGCCTGAATTCCTCCATGCACCCGGCCCATTCATCGGCGCCACCGAATTCAACTATACGCTAAGGACCGCCGACGGATCGACCGATGATGCCACGGTGACGGTCAATGTTTACGCGGCAGGTGCGGACGAAACGGCCCCCGAAGTTGACCCGGGCGACGGGATTGCCAAAAACGATTCCGCCGCGATCAGGGCGTGGCGGTCGGGGCTGATCCGGGTGGATCGCAACGATGAACTGGGCCGCGAAGACGGCGCCGAGATTGTCGCGATCAACGGCGAACCCATCGCCCCGGGCGGCGAGGTGTTTGTCAGCAACGCACGGCTTGGAATGTCGACAAAAGGCACCCTCAACTTCGTGCCCGACAAAGGCTGGCAGATGGAACCGATCTGGCTGCCCGCGCCGGAAACCGTGCTGAAGCGAACCTTCGAGATCGCAAGCGACGGGTATCAGAATTTCACGCTTGCCGAACATCTGTTCTGGTCGCTGTTCCGGGTGATCGTCGGGTTTCTGTGCGGCGCCATCGTGGGCATACCGCTTGGCTATGCCATGGGTCTGTCAAACTGGTTTCGCGGCTGGTTTGACCCAATCGTCGAATTCATGCGCCCGGTGCCGCCGCTTGCGCTGATCCCGCTGGTGATCATCTGGGCCGGGATCGGTGAGGTGGGCAAGATCATCCTGCTGTTTCTGGCGGCACTGTGGATCATGGCCATCGCGGCGCGCGCCGGTGTGTCGGGCGTGCGGATTTCCAAGGTGCACGCTGCCTATTCTCTTGGGGCGAGCAAGTGGCAGATCCTGCGCCATGTGATCATCCCGAATTCGCTGCCCGAGATTTTCACCGGTGCTCGGGTGGCGATGGGCGTCTGCTGGGGCACTGTGGTTGCGGCAGAACTGGTCGCGGCGGAAAAGGGTGCGGGCATGATGATCATGGTCGCCTCGCGGTTCCAGCTGACCGATATCGTGATCATGGGGATCATCCTGATCGGGGTCATCGGCTATGGGATCGACATCCTGATGCGGATCGCCGAAGGATACCTCGTGCCATGGAAGGGCAAGGGCTGAGGCGCGCCCGGAGATCTGTCCAGTGGACGGATTTCAGCGCCAAGCGGGCAGAGCCCCGGGCCGCCGGCAGGCACGCCCGGAGATCCTTCCAGCGAGTTGATTTTTGCGCCGAACGGGCAAAGCCCCGGGCCAAATGGCAGGCGCGCCCAAAGGAGATGACGAAATGATCGAAGAACCGCCGCTGATAACCATTGGTGCAAAACGCAACCGCCCGACCGAGGCCCAGATCGCCGCGTTTCAGGGCGTTCCGACCGGGTTTGTCAACGACGCGATGTTCGGTCTGGGTGCTTTGTCCCGCGATATCCGGCCCTTGGGCGAGGGGCGCGATCTGACCTGTGTCGCCGCTGGTCCGGCGCTGACGGTCGACAACCGACCCGGTGACCTTTTGGCGCTTCTCTGTTCACTGTCGGAAATCAGCCCCGGCGACATGGTGGTTTCCGCCTGCGCCGGGTTTCAAGGCTGCGCGGCAGCGGGCGACCGGGTGGCCGGGATGATCCGCAACAATGGCGCGGTGGGCTTTGTCACCGACGGGCCGATGCGGGATTATGCCGGAATCGTCGCCGTGGGGATGCCATGCTGGTGTACTGGCCTGACGCCTGCTTCGCCGTTTGGCAAGGGGCCGGGGCGGATCGGCCTGCCCATCGATATCGCCGGTCAACGGGTCGAAAGCGGCGACATGGTGGTCGCAGATCGGGACGGCGTGGTCATCGTGCCTTTTGCCCGAATCGACGAAGTGATCACCGCTCTGGAGCGGGTCACAGCGGCCGAGACCGAAATGGATGCCGAGGTGGCGGACGGGTTGCGCATTCCCGACGGCATCCGCGACCTTCTGGAAACAGATCAGGTAAAACGCATCTGATCATTCAGCCGATGAAGGCCCGGATCACCTAGCCCAAAACTGTGCCAGCCCCGACGCCCAAAAGCCAACGGGCGGCGAACCACAGCAGTCGGGCCACCCGTGATAGCCTTCGTCGGCGCCGGTCTTTCCGCGAAACATCCAATAGGCAGAGCCGAGCTCGATCAGGAGTGTGGAGATCGGCACGATTGGCGGACTAGCACCGCAGAGAAATTGGCCCGCCCGATGGAAAATGCGCGAAAGACAATAGGAAAGGCGATGGTGAGGGCAAACTGGAATCTCAGTCGATCGAGAGATCAAACCCGAATATCGGATGATTCTGGGCTTGGTTTCTCGGATATCAACCCATCTGAGCGGTTTGGCAAAGCGGCAATGATCCGCCACATGGTGGCATCGGGTCGGGGGCGCCGTGACATTCGGGTGCCAGTCTGTCTCGCAGAGTCGAAAAATTGTCTACGAATCGTTGTCCCGGTCGGGGGCAGGTGGCAATCGGGCAACGGTCGTGTGGCCGCAATGCCCTTCTGCTCGGGGGCGGCGGCAGGCGCGGCACACCTGAGGTCCGGCCAATCGGCTGTTTGATCCAAATTAAAGGGGCGCCAATGGGCGCCCCTTTTTTTGTGCATGAATTGGCGTTTCGCAGCAGTCAGAGCGCGAGGTTGGGTATGATCTGTTTCTTGCGGCTCATGATGCCCGGCAGCACGACGGTGTCGCCATCGCCACAGACGGTCGCAAAGCTGTTCTCCGCCAGTCGGCGCACCAGATCGTTGGGAACAAGCAGTGTCGCTTCTTCGTTCAGGATGTCGACGACGAACAGCAGCACCTGATCAACGCCATCCTCGGCCGCCACGGTTTCCATCGCGCTCATCAGGCTGGCCTTGCGGTCAAGAATCATCTTGGGCGATGTGGTTTCCAGCACCGAAACGCGGAATTTCGTCCCGCTAACGGCATATTCCTTGGAATCCATACGCAGCAGTTCGGCGTCGGAAAACTCGGACACGTCTGATTTCGCGGCGAACATCTCGGCAGCGTAATCGGCGATCGTGATGCCGAGTTCTTCGGCCAGCCGTTCGGCCAGGGCGCGGTCATGGTCGGTGGTGGTGGGGCTGCGGAACTCCAGCGTGTCGGACAGGATGCAGGACAGCATCGCGCCCTTGATCGCCTCGGGCATCTTGGCGGCGTCGGCCCCCATCAGGTCGTGCATGATGGTGGCGGTGCAGGCCAGCGGGCGGATGGTGATGTCGATGGGGCCCTTCGTCTCAAGCCCGCCAACCAGTTTGTGATGGTCGATGATCGCGGTGATGTCGGCGTCGTTGATCCCGGCGGGCAGTTCGGCAGGATTGTTGGTGTCGACGAGCACGACTTTGTCGGCGGCCGATACCTGCGAAATGATCACGGGCTTGTCCAGCGACCAGCGGGTCAGCATGAAGGCCGCCTCGGTGTTCGGCTCGCCCAGCAGGCGGGGTTCGGCAGGATTGCCCAGAACCTCGGTCATGTACCAGGCCCAGATGATGGGCGATCCGGTGGAATCGGTATCGGGCGATTTGTGGCCGAATACGAGTGTGGTCATGGGAATCTCTCGCGATTGTTATTGTGTGGGTGATTGTGTCTGGCTGGTTTTGCGCCGCTTATAGGCGCGACATCCCGAGTTGTCACCCACCCCGCTTTCCCCGCTGACACTGCGGACGCGGCAGGCTATCACACGGCCATGACGCGCGTCCGTGAAACCGAACTCTATCTCCCCGTGAAGGCGTTTCTTCAGGCTCAGGGGTATGAGGTGAAGGCCGAGATCGGCGCGGCCGACGTGGTGGCGGTGCGCGGCGGTGAAGACCCGGTGATCGTCGAGCTGAAGACCGGATTCACCCTTGCGCTGCTGCATCAGGCAGTCACACGACAGTCGATGACCGACTGGGTCTATGTTGCGGTGCCGCGTCCGAAAGGGCGATTGGGTCTGCGGCTTTTGAAGGACAACACAGGGCTGTGCCGGCGGTTGGGGCTGGGATTGGTGACGGTGCGGCTGGCCGACGGGCTGGTGCAGGTGCATTGTGACCCGGCCACTTTCCAGCCGCGCAAGGTGGCGGTGCGGCGCACGCAATTGCTGCGGGAGTTCGCGCGGCGGGTCGGCGACCCCAATACCGGCGGCGCGACGCGTGTGGGGCTGGTCACTGCATACCGGCAGGATGCGGTGCTTTGTGCGCGTCACCTGCTGGACGGACCGTGCAAAGGGGCTGTGGTTGCGCGGGCGACAGGTGTGGCACGGGCGACGCGGATGATGGCCGACGATCATTATGGCTGGTTCGTGCGACTGGAAACCGGCATCTATGCACTGACGCCCAAGGGGCGCGCAGCACTGACGGAGAATGGCGATGGATGATCAACAAATGGGCGCGCTGCTGTCGCTGGACCCCGAGGACCGGTATTGGCATCTGGTCGATGCAGCCGCGCGCGGCGGGTCATTGTGGGGGCTCAAGGGGCAGGGCGGTTGGCTGATTCCACTGTCGGGCGACGGGTTCGAATATCTGCCGGTCTGGCCCGCCGAACGATTGGCCCAGACGGTGGGCGATCTCATTCACTCCGGCAACATCGCGACAGAAATCACCATGGAAGAATTCACCGCCGTCTGGCTGGATGAATTGACCGAGGGCGGCGTGCGGATCGGCGTGTTTCCCGACGCGGATGGTGCGTTGTGGGATGTCAGTCCGGTCGAGTTGTTTGACGCGATTGATGATGAAGCGACACGGTACTGACGGCATCAATCGACCTTTCTCGCGATGTTTTCACGGGATGAAAGCACCCGGGCGCGCCCCTGTTCCTTGGCACCATACAGCGCCTCGTCCGCGACTTTCATCAGGCGCAGCACCTGATCTCCGTCTTCTGGAAAGCTGGCAACGCCCGCCGAGGCGGTGATGCGCGGCAGGCGGGTGCCGCCGTGGTTCAGCTCGATCCGGGTGACCGCTTCCAGAAAATCGCCTGCCCGGTGCACCGCTTCATCGTGATCAATGCCTGCGCACAACACGACGAACTCTTCTCCTCCGATGCGGCAGGGCGACCAGCCGTCGATGAACGTGGTCGCAAGCAGCGCGCCGAACTCCCGCAACACCACATCTCCGGCATCATGGCCGTATTGATCGTTAAATTTCTTGAAGTGATCGACATCCAGCGAAATCAGCGACACCGGCAGTTTCTGACCGCGCGCGCGCAGCAGTTCCTTTTGCGCCGCGTCCAGAAACCAGCGGCGGTTCCACAGGTTGGTCAGCGGGTCGCGTACGGATTGATCCAGCAATTCATGGCGCAGCTGTACGTTGGCCACCGCAAGGCTGATCTGCTCGGCGCAGAGCAACCCGATTTCCCATCGCTGCTGCATGAAGGTTTCGATGAATTCGCGCGGCACAATGGATCGGTCGAAGGCGGAAAAGCACAGGTGCAGCAGGCCGATGGTTTCGCCATGGGCAATGATTGGCAGGCAGAAATACGGGCTTTGATCGTCGTGGGTATGGGCGCAGGCAAATTCGATCGCCTTGGTGCCAAAAGAATAGGCCCGCCCGCGCCGCAGCGCCCAGCAATCTTCGGCACCCATCTGTGCGGGCGGCGTAATATCGCCCCATTGCGCCGCCAGCTCCAGCGTGTCGCGGGTGTTGGAATAAATATAAAGCTGCCCTTCAGCCTCGGGGAGCAGGGTCTGCATCGATTTCTTGACCACCATCAGCAGTTCTTCAAGCGATTTGGCGGAATACAGCCATTCGCTGATCTGGCTGAGCAGACGACGTTCGTGTTGGCGATGGCTTTCGGTTTCCATCATGTCGGCGGCGCTGCGTTCCAGCGCCTTGCGTTCGGAAATGTCGCGCGACACCGACATGTTGAAGATGTGCCGCCCGTCCTTGTCGAACAGCGGCATCAGTTTTTTTTCAACCCACAGCAGATCACCTGACTTGCGCATGTTCTGCACTTCGACCTGAAGCGGGCGGCGTTCGCGCAGTGCCTCAAGCACCTGACGTATCACTTCGGGATCGGTATCGTCGGTGTTCAGCAGCGCTTCGGGAATTTTGCCTGAGAAGTCGGCAAGCGTGAAGCCGTACATCCGTTCGAATCCCGCATTGACCCAGACAACGCCGTCATGGGGATCGGTCAGCAGAATCGCATCTGTGGTGTGTTCCAGCACAAGAGAGGCGAAATCGGGCGTGTCGGTCATGTCTGGGGGGATGGCCATCGGTTCTGGTCACATATTTTTCGCGAAGGTGGGGGGCGGTCGGGTGATTTTCAACAGTCTGGCACCGATCCCTTAACAGTCTCTTGCCAGCGCCCGACATTTCAAAAGTTTCTTTGCTGGCCACCGCCCCGGCAGTGTTGACAGGCCAGTGATCCGTGCCTAAATCCCGAGTGCTGGCACTCGAACCAGTCGAGTGACAACAGAAACAAAAAGAATCCAAGGAGCGTTCTCAGATGGCATTCACACCGCTGCATGACCGAGTGTTGGTCCGTCGCGTCGAAGGCGAAGAAAAGACCAAGGGCGGCCTGATCATCCCCGACAATGCTAAAGAAAAGCCTGCCGAAGGCGAAATCGTATCCTGCGGCGCCGGTGCCCGCAAGGACAGCGGTGAGCTGATCGAAATGGGCGTCAAGGCAGGCGACAAAGTGTTGTTCGGCAAATGGTCCGGCACCGAGGTCACCCTCGACGGCGAAGAGCTGTTGATCATGAAGGAATCCGACATCCTGGGCATTATTGCCTGAGACTGATCGTCGATCCCTTTACCTTTCATCAATAATCCAAGGAGTAAGCTGCAATGGCTGCCAAGGACGTCAAATTTAGTACAGACGCACGCAATCGGATGCTCAAGGGCGTCAACATTCTGGCCGATGCGGTCAAGGTGACCCTGGGGCCCAAGGGCCGCAACGTCGTCATCGACAAATCGTTCGGTGCACCCCGCATCACCAAGGACGGTGTGTCGGTCGCCAAAGAGATCGAACTGGAAGACAAGTTCGAGAACATGGGCGCCCAGATGGTGAAGGAAGTCGCTTCCCGCACCAATGACGAAGCAGGCGACGGCACAACCACCGCCACCGTGCTGGCTCAGGCGATCATCAAAGAAGGCCTGAAGTCGGTCGCAGCGGGCATGAACCCGATGGATCTGAAGCGCGGCATCGATCTGGCCGTGGCACGCGTCGTCGAAGCGATCAAAGCCGCTTCGCGCCCCGTCAACGACAGCGACGAAGTCGCACAGGTCGGCACCATCTCGGCCAACGGCGAAGCAGAAATCGGTCGTCAGATCGCTGATGCGATGCAGAAGGTCGGCAATGAGGGTGTCATCACCGTCGAAGAGAACAAGGGACTGGAAACCGAGACCGACGTGGTCGAGGGCATGCAGTTCGACCGTGGTTATCTGTCGCCTTACTTCGTCACCAACCCCGACAAGATGGTCGCGGATCTGGAAGACTGCATGATCCTGCTGCACGAGAAGAAGCTCTCGTCGCTGCAATCGATGGTGCCGCTGCTGGAATCCGTTATCCAGTCGCAAAAGCCTCTGCTGATCATTGCTGAAGACGTCGAAGGCGAAGCCCTGGCGACCCTCGTTGTGAACAAGCTGCGTGGCGGCCTGAAAATCGCTGCCGTCAAGGCACCCGGTTTTGGCGACCGTCGCAAAGCCATGCTGCAGGACATCGCCATTCTGACCGGTGGTCAGGTGATTTCCGAAGATCTCGGCATGAAGCTTGAGAACGTCACGATGGATATGCTTGGTTCGGCCAAGAAGATCTCGATCACCAAAGACGAGACGACCATCGTTGACGGTGCAGGCGAGAAGGCCGAGATCGAAGCCCGCGTGGCCCAGATCCGCAACCAGATCGAAGAGACCACCAGCGACTACGACAAGGAAAAACTGCAAGAGCGCGTGGCCAAACTGGCCGGTGGTGTTGCCGTGATCCGCGTTGGCGGCATGACCGAAACCGAAGTGAAAGAGCGTAAGGACCGTGTCGATGACGCGCTGAACGCCACTCGCGCTGCGGTTCAGGAAGGTATCGTCGTCGGCGGCGGCGTTGCTCTGGTTCAGGCTGCCAAGAAGCTTGATGGTCTCAAGGGTGAGAACAGCGATCAGGACATCGGTATTTCCATCGTCCGCAAGGCACTGGAAGCTCCGCTGCGTCAGATCGCCGAGAACTCGGGCGTCGACGGTTCGGTTGTTGCGGGCAAGATCCGTGAATCCAATGATCCGAAGTTCGGCTTCAACGCTCAGACCGAAGAATATGGCGACATGTTCAAATTCGGCGTTATCGATCCGGCCAAAGTTGTGCGTCATGCACTTCAGGACGCTGCATCGATCGCCGGTCTGCTGATCACGACCGAAGCGATGATTGCCGACAAGCCTTCCAAGGATAGCGGCGGCGGCGGCGACATGGGCGGCATGGGCGGCATGGGCGGCATGATGTAAAAAGCGTTTCGTCAGAAACGCGGCTGGAAAGCGAAAGGCGGTTGGATTTGGTCCATCGCCGGACGCGCCCGGTTCAAGTACGAAAAGGGGGCCCTCGTGGCCTCCTTTTTTTGTTCCGGATACGGAAAAGCACACGCACAGCGGTCAGCGCAGGATGGGTTCCAGCGGATCGTAAAGGATGGTTCCCTGCTTGCCCCATGCGATCTGCGGCAGGCTGTCGGGTTTGAACCGCAGCACAGCCATTTCCGCGCGCGTGACCCAGCACCGCCGGTTCACCACCCCAAGGGGATCGCGCCAGCCGTCATCCAGCGTATCATCCGCCACATGACAGCGAAAATACAGATCGACCTGATGAAACGTTCCGCCCGGATCATGAAATTCATTCACCATGACCGGATCGCCGACTGTAACGCTCAGCCCGGTTTCTTCGTAAACCTCGCGGATCAGATTGTCGGGCAGGCTGGAGTGGAGTTCGACACCGCCGCCCGGCAGGCACCACAGATCGCTTCGGTTGTCGGGCCATGCGTTGACCAGCAACAGACGGTCGCGGTGCAGGATCACCGCGCGCACGGCAAGACGGGGGCCAAGATCGGGTCCAAGGCTGGTGCTGGGGTCTGTCATACCCGCCACAGTGCCGTTGCGGCGCGGGGGCTGCAAGCGGCGTCACGGTGCGCTATATCCTGATCATGATGAACCCAGCCATGCGTTTTCTCACAATTCTACTTGCCCTGATGGCCACCGGTCCCGCCCGGGCCGATTGCGTCGTGTTGCTGCATGGTCTTGCGCGGGGGTCTTTGTCGATGCTGGTGATGGCCGAGGCATTGGAGTACGAGGGATTTCACACCGTCAACGCCGATTACCCGTCAACCGGTGCCGCCATTGGTGCATTGGTCGAGCAGACGGTGCCGCAGGCCGTCGCGCAATGCGGTGATGAACGGGTCAATTTCGTCACCCACTCCATGGGCGGCATCCTGGTTCGCGCCTGGCTGGAGCACAACCGGCCCGCCCATATGGGTCGTGTCGTCATGTTGGGCCCGCCGAATCACGGTACGCAACTGGTGGACTTTTTCGGCGATCTCGGCGCTTTCGAATGGCTGAACGGTCCTGCCGGGATACAGTTGGGCACCGGAGACGATGCGATCCCGAACCGGTTGGGTGCTGCGCATTTTGAACTGGGTGTGATTGCCGGAAATCGGTCGCTGAACCCGGTGTATTCAACGATCATTCCCGGGCCGGACGACGGCAAGGTGTCGGTTGAGTCCACTGCGATTTCTGGAATGGTCGACCATATCGTATTGCCGGTCACGCACACTTTCATGATGGTCAGCCCAACGGTGATCTCTCAGACGATTGCATTCCTGCGCACAGGCCGTTTCATCCGGGATTGAACCCGGCCAGATCCTCGATCCGGCGCCAGCGGTGCAGAACGCCGCCGCTTTCGCGATTGAACGCGAACAGGCAACCGCCGCCCGCCGGTTGATCATGCGCCCTGTCGATATCCAGCCTTGCCAGATCACAGAACAACAGCGTTCCGACCGCACCATGCCCGACAAACAGGATGTCACCGGTCGGTGCTGCCGCCAGCGCCGCCTGTACCTCGCGCCTGATCCGCGCTTGCGCTGACCTGGCCGTTTCCCAGCCGCGAACGCTGTCGTCTGGATGGGCAAAGAAAGTATCGGCAACCGCTTCGAACACAGGGCCGGGCAGAAACCCCGTGGCCGAGCGGTCATTCTCATGCATGGCCGGGCGGCGGATCATTGCAACGCCCAAGGCATCGGCAATCGGCGATGCGGTCTCCACGGCCTTGGTCTCGGCGCTGCTGATCACCTGTGCCGTGCCCTTCAGATATCCCGTGGCGATCAGCGCCGCCACCCGGGCGCGCCCGACCGCTGACAGTGACCAGTCCGGGATCGGCACCGCCGGATCGACCTGCACCTCGGGGTGGGTCAGATACCGCACGGTTGCCATGTCAGGAGGCGGGGCCGATCCGTCGGTTCACATGCCCCATCTTGCGCCCCGCCCGTGCTTCGGCCTTGCCATAAAGGTGGATCGCATTTGCCGGATCGCGGGCCAGTGTCGGTGCCTGAGCAACGTCGTCGCCCAAAAGGTTGGTCATCACCACGTCCGAATGGCGCCGCCCATCCCCCAAGGGCCATCCCGCCACGGCGCGAATATGCTGTTCGAACTGGTCGATGACACAGCCGTTCTGAGTCCAGTGGCCCGAATTATGCACCCTTGGGGCGATTTCATTCACGATCAGCCCGCCCGGAGTGACGAACAGTTCAACTCCCATCACGCCGACATAATCCAGCGCGTTCAGAATCCGCCCGGTCAGCAAAACGGCATCGGTCAACTGTCCATGGGACAGGGTGGCGGGCAGGGTCGTGGTGTGCAGAATACCGTCACGGTGCACATTCTGGCCGGGATCATAACAGGCGACCTGGCCATCCGGCCCGCGAGCGCCGATCACCGATACCTCGTGGTTGAAATCGACGAAACCTTCGAGGATCGCGTCCGCCCCGTTCATCGCCGCCCATGCGGCATCGGCATCCTCCGGCGCAGTGATCCGCACCTGCCCCTTGCCATCATACCCGAAGCGTCGGGTTTTCAGGATCGCCGGTGTGCCGATCTGCGCCAGCGCCGCTGACAGTTCGTCGGCAGATCCGACCGGTGCAAAGGGCGCGGTGGTCAGCCCCAGATCGTTCAGAAACGATTTTTCGGTCAGCCGATCCTGAGAGACGCGCAGCGCCTCGCGCCCCGGGTGGATCGGGCAAAGCGTCTCAAGCAGATCCAGCGCGGTGGTGGGGATGTTTTCAAACTCGTAGGTCACCACATCGACCGACGCGGCAAAGGCGCGCAACGCGGGTCCGTCGTCATAGCCAGCGGTGGTCAGCGTGCCGCAAACCTCGGCCGCCGGTGCGCCGGGCGCGGGTTCTAAGATGTGACATCGCAACCCCAGCCGTGCAGCGGCAAGGGCCAGCATCCGGCCCAGTTGGCCACCGCCCAGAATTCCGATAGTCGCACCGACAGGCAGGGGGGCTGGCACAGGTTCAGTCATCTACAGGCTCCTCGGGGATCGATGCGGTCAGCGCTGCGCGCCATGCGTCCAGCCGACCGGCCAGAGCGGGATCGTTCAACGCCAGAATGCCTGCCGCCATCAGCCCGGCATTGGCCGCACCAGCAGGGCCGATGGCCATGGTGGCAACCGGAAATCCCTTTGGCATTTGTACGATGGAATAAAGCGAATCGACGCCGTTCAGGGCCCGCGTCTGGATCGGCACGCCGATCACCGGCAAACGTGTCTTGCTGGCCATCATGCCGGGCAGATGCGCGGCGCCTCCGGCCCCGGCGATAATCACCTTCAGCCCGCGCCCGACGGCGCCCTTGCCATAATCCCACAGCCGGTCTGGCGTGCGATGGGCCGAAACGATCCGTTTCTCATACGCGACGCCCAGTTCATCCAGAATTTCGGCGGCGGCGCGCAGGGTGGGCCAGTCGGACTGGCTGCCCATGATGATACCGACCTCGATCTGTTGTTGTCCCATCACCCGCTCCGTTCCGGACTGCCAAGGGGGCGCACTATACCGCGCAGCCCGGTCAGGGCAATGCGGCCGTGCGGGGATAAATCGCGTTCAGGCGATGATATCGGGGGTCAGTTCGTCTTCGATCTGGGCGATCCGGTCTTTCAGGCCCAGTTTCTGCTTTTTCAGCCGCCGCAGGATCAGCTGTTCCGCAGTGCCGCGTTCCTGCAACGCATGGATCGCCGCGTCCAGGTCGCGGTGTTCACGGCGCAGCACATCCAGACGGATGCGCAAGATATCTTCGTGGTTCAGTCTTCCGGATGCATTCATTGGGGTCAGCTTTTCCGTTTTCCGTCGCACGCGACTGTTCAGGCGACTGTTCAGGCGGATTAAAACGAATCGCGAAGCGCGCCCTCGGCCTCACCGCGCCACCCTTGCAGAATTTAATCAAACTTCCCATATCCCTATAGCAGGTCGCCACAACGGGGCCGCATTTCTGCAGCACAGTCGCTTTGATAAAGGACGTGTCGATGACGAAGATGGCGCTGGGATCGCATCCCTTCCTGCTCGGGTTCGAGCAGCTTGAAAGACTGGTCGAACGGACGGCCAAAGCAGATTCCGGGGGCTATCCGCCCTATAACATCGAACAGACCAGCGGTACGGGATATCGGATCACTCTGGCAGTTGCCGGGTTTGCTGAAACCGATCTGTCGATTACCGTCGAAGACCGGCAACTGGTCATCCGGGGTCGTCACGAAGATGCCGAAGAGGGGCGGGTTTTTCTTCACCGGGGCATCGCCGCGCGACAGTTTCAGCGCACATTCGTTCTGGCCGAAGGCGTCGAAATAGCCGGAGCACGGATCGAAAACGGGCTGCTGCACGTTGATCTGCAACGCAGCGTGCCCGAAACGGTGGTGCGTACGATCAAGATAACACGCGATTGAAAGAGGTGAGCAAAATGACAGACAATTTCGGACTGCCACATGATGCGCTCGTCAACACGGTCTATGTGCGTTCGGTAAAGGTGGGTGATCTGCCAGCCGATGTACAGGATCAGGCCGACGGGCTGGACGAGATCTATGCCGTCCACAATGCCGACGGCGACCGGCTTGCGCTGGTGCGTGACCGGCAACTGGCCTTTATCGTGGCCCGCCAGAATGACATGGCGCCGGTCAGCGTGCACTGAGCCACAGCGCCTCGTATCGGCCCAAAAAGCCACGCATGGATGTGCGTGCGTGGCGCAAGTGCACGAGGCGTGACCGGCCGGTGTAAAATTTGACCGGGCCGTAACAGGTTCGGTCGAATATATTTCAAACCTCCCGATATGTTCGCACCCGGCGGGACAATGTGCCGCTCATTGATCCGGCGACAATGTGCCGCTCATTGATCCGGCATAGGGCGCCGCCCCGTGCTTGGCGGTTTTGCCGGTCTTCGCCCATTGTCCTTACCGGTACGCCGCCCTAGTGTGCCGCGCGATACAATACAGAGGGTGAGCAATGGCAAATCGGGTTGAACGGCAGGGATTGCAGGTGGATGCGGATCTGGCTGCGTTTGTCGAGGATCGGGCATTGCCCGGCACGGACGTTGCGCCAGAGACATTCTGGTCGGGCTTTTCGGCACTGGTCCATGACTTCGGACCCGAAAACCGCGCCCTGTTGGAAAAGCGCGCCACGTTGCAGGCGCAGATCGATGACTGGCACCTGCGGCACCGCAATCAGCCCCATGATCACCAAGCTTATAAGACCTTCCTGACTGATATCGGCTATCTATTGCCCGAAGGTGGAGATTTCACCATCGATACGGGCAATACCGACCCGGAGATCGCACGGATTCCGGGGCCACAGCTTGTGGTGCCGATCACCAACGCCCGATATGCCCTGAACGCCGCCAATGCCCGTTGGGGCAGCATGTATGATGCGCTGTACGGCACCGATGCCATGGGCAGCGCCCCGCCAAAGGGTCCTTTTGACCGGGGTCGTGGCGCGCGTGTCGTGGCCCGGGCGCGGGTGTTTCTTGACGATTCCTTTCCGATTCAGGGCGGCAGCCATGTGGATGCGCGGCGCTATCACGTCCATGACGGTGCGCTTTTGATCGACGATATGCCGCTGGCCCAGCCCGAGAAATTCGCTGGCTATCGGGGAAATCCCCGCGCGCCCGAGGCGGTGTTGCTGGTCAACAACGGATTGCACGCCGAACTGGTGTTCGACCGCACGCATATGATCGGCGCACGGGATCAGGCCGGCCTTGCCGATATCCGTCTGGAAAGCGCGGTTTCGGCGATCATGGATTGCGAAGATTCAGTTGCCTGCGTTGATGCCGAGGATAAAATTCAGGCCTATTCCAACTGGCTGGGCCTGATGGATGGCACGCTGGAAGAAGCATTCGACAAGGGCGGCAAGACGGTCACCCGGCGTCTGAATCCTGACCTGACATACACCGCGCCGGGGGGCGGCGACATCACGGTCAAGGGCCGTGCGCTGATGCTGGTGCGCAATGTTGGCCATCTGATGACCAACCCCGCGATTTTGGATCGCGACGGGAACGAGGTGTTCGAGGGTCTGATGGACGCCATGCTGACCACCCTGATCGCGATGCACGACCTGAAGGCCGAGGGCGGCAATTCGCTGCACGGATCCGTCTATGTGGTGAAACCCAAGATGCACGGCCCCGAGGAAGTCGCCTTTGCCGACCGCATCTTTACCCATGTGGAAAAGGTGCTGGGCCTGCCTGCCAATACTGTCAAGCTGGGCATCATGGACGAAGAGCGGCGCACCTCGGTGAACCTCAAGCAATGTATCCGCGCTGCGAAATCGCGGGTCGCCTTCATCAACACCGGTTTTCTTGACCGCACGGGTGACGAAATTCACACCTCGATCGAGGCCGGGCCATTCTCGCGCAAGGATTTCATCAAGCGCAAAGCCTGGATCGGCGGCTATGAAGACCGCAATGTCGATATCGGGCTGGAATGCGGGCTGTCGGGCCGCGCGCAGATCGGCAAAGGCATGTGGGCCATGCCCGACCTGATGGCGGCGATGCTGGAAGCCAAGATCGAACACCCCAAGGCTGGCGCAAACTGTGCATGGGTGCCATCGCCCACTGCCGCCACGTTGCATGCGCTACACTATCACAAGATCGATGTGTTTGCCGTGCAGGACCGCCTGAAAAAGGGCGGGCGCCGGGCGCATGTGGACACGATTCTGGATATTCCGCTCGCCACCCACCGCAAATGGTCCGAAGATCAGATCCTGCGCGAGGTCGAGAACAACGCTCAGGGCATTCTGGGCTATGTGGTGCGCTGGATCGATCAGGGCGTCGGTTGCTCCAAGGTGCCCGATCTGAACGACGTCGGTTTGATGGAAGACCGCGCCACTTGCCGCATCTCGGCGCAGCATATTGCCAACTGGTTGCTCCACGAGGTCGTCAGCGAAGATCAGGTGATGACCACGATGAAAAAGATGGCGGCGGTGGTCGACCGGCAGAATGCCGACGACCCGGCCTATCGACCGATGGCACCGGGGTTTGACGGGATCGCGTGGCAGGCGGCCTGTGATCTGGTGTTCAAGGGGCGTGAACAACCCTCGGGCTATACCGAGCCGGTTTTGCACGCGCGTCGTTTGCAGCTCAAGGCACAGTGACATGGCGGCCGATGTCTGGACCCTGTGCATGGCACAGATGACATCGGCCTCCGTCCACCGCGCTGGCATAGCCTTGAACCATAACGCCGACACGCCCGAGGCGGGGCGCCAACCTTTCGGTTCCTATTTCTGATGACTGAGACACGACTGATCTGGGTGGCGCTTGGCGCGCTTGTTCTGGTGTATCACCTTGGCCTTGTTGCGTGGGGGCTGGTGCCCAACCTTGTGGCCCGGCCTTTGCACATGGCCGTTATCCTGCCGTTTGTCTTTGTTGCCGGAACGACGGGCCGGAGGCGGATCGCCGGTGCGATGATTGCCGGGATCGGCATTGTGCTGTGTGGCTGGATCGCCTGGAACCATGACGCTCTGCGCAACCAATACGGATTTCTGGAAGGGCCGGGCCAGATGGCCATGGCCTTTGCCCTGCTGGCCATCGCTCTGGAGGGCGCGCGTCGGGCGATCGGCTGGCCCTTGCCAATGGTTGCGCTGAGCGCGCTGCTTTATGGGCTGTTCGGTCAGTATATCCCGGGCGAGTTTGGCCATTCGGGCACGCCGCTGGCCAGCTTTCTGGGCACCATGACGATAGCCGAGGGCGGGTTGTGGGGCAGTCTGACCGGGGTTTCCGTCGGCGTTGTCGCGGTTTTCGTGATCTTCGGCGCGGTCCTGAACGCCGGTGAGGCCGGGCAGGGATTCATGAACGTCGCCGCCGCAGCCGCCGGTCGGTTGAACGGTGGTGCGGCCAAGGTTTCGGTGCTGTCGTCAGCGCTGTTCGGCTCGATCTCGGGATCGGCCAGCGCCAATGTGGCAAGCACCGGCGCGATCACCCTGCCGGCGATGACCAAGCTCGGCTATCCCAAACGGCTCAGCGCGGCTGTCGAAGCGGTCGCATCCTCGGGCGGGCAGATCATGCCGCCGCTGATGGGGGCAGGGGCCTTTGTCATGGTGGAACTGACCGGGATTTCCTATTCCCAGATCATGATCGCCGCGATCCTGCCTGCGATCTTGTATTTTCTTGCCGTCTGGATGGGCATCAACGCCTATGCCCAGCGGATCGACCTCAAGGGTGTGCCCGAGGATCAGCGTCCGGACGCGCGGGCGATCCTGATCACGTCGGGGTTCTTTCTGGTGCCGTTCACGGTGCTGTTGTTCAGCATGTTCGTGCTTGGCTTTACGCCGCAGTATTCCGCCGCGCTGGCGGTCCTGACCGGTGCCGCGCTGCTGTTCTTTGACGCGCGCCCCGCCTTTGATGTGCGTCAGGGGCTGGAGCGTCTGGCCGGGGCCTGTGTCTCTGTCGGGCGGCAGGTGGCAATGATCGGCTCGATCATCATCTGCGCCTCCATCGTCATCGGCGTGCTCGGGATCACCGGTCTGGGGGTCAAGCTGACCTCGGTCATCCTGTCAGGTGCCGGGGGCATGTTGTGGCCGGCGCTGTTGCTGACCGCGCTGGCCTGTCTTTTGCTGGGGATGGAGGTGCCGACGACCGCCGCCTATGTGATCTGCGTTTCCGTTGCCGGGCCGGCGCTGTCGAAACTGGGGGTGGAGCCATTGCAGGCGCATCTGTTTGTGTTCTGGTTCGCACTGCTGTCGACGATCACGCCACCGGTTTGTGGCGCGGTGTTCATTGCCGCCGGGATGGTCGGTGAAAACTGGCTTAAGGTGGCGCTGACCGCGATGGCGCTGGGCGTCGGGTTGTACCTGATTCCGCTGGGAATGATCGCGAACCCGAATCTGATCCGTCTGGGCGAAGTGCCGTTGCTGGCGCTCTGGGCCTTTGTGCGGGTTGGGGTTGGACTGTCGCTGATCTCTTACGGTTTGATCGGGCGGGGCGGAGTGGCGCGGCGCGGATTGCTGCTCGTGGGTGGCATGTTCTGCATCTTTGCCAAAGGCATTCTGTAGAATACCGGGCCAGGCCGATCCACCACAGGCGGCGAAAGAACCGCCCGCGCGGCGCCCTTGCCATTGCGCCCACCCGCGCAACCGGGTTTTATCCACGCCAACCCGGGGGGCACATGTCCGAGATCACTCAACGCAAGCGTATCTGGGGCTGGTTCTTCTTTGACTGGGCCAGCCAACCGTACAACACCCTGCTGCTGACCTTTATATTCGGCCCCTATATCAATGAGTTGCTGGGCGACGGCAGCCGCGCCCAATCGGTCTGGGGGTTTGGGATCGGCGCGGCTGGTCTTGTCATCGCGCTGCTCGCGCCAGTACTGGGGGCGCTTGCCGACACCACGGGCAACCGGGTGCGCTGGATCTGGGGATTTTCTGTTCTCTATGTGGTCGGTGCGGCGGGGCTGTGGCTGGCGGCGCCGGGTGATTTCAACCTTCTTGTCGTAATGGGTTTCTTTGCGATCGGCCTGATCGGAATGGAGTTCGCGACGATTTTTACCAATTCGATGCTGCCCGAGCTGGGCGGGCGGGGGCAAATCGGGCGGATTTCCGGCAACGGCTGGGCCTTTGGCTATGTCGGGGGGCTGATCACGTTGGTCATCATGTTGGTGTTCTTTGCCGAAAGCGGCACCACCGGCCTGACCTTTGTCGGACTGACACCACCCTTCGGGTTGGACCCGGCAATGCGCGAAGGTACGCGATTCGTCGGTCCGCTGACGGCGGTCTGGTACATCCTGTTCATGATCCCGTTCTTTGTCTGGGTGCGCGACCCCGCGCCGAAAAAGCCGCTGCCGGGGGCCGCGCGTATCGCCCTGCGCGGGCTGGTCGGGACGCTTCGCAACCTGCCGAAATCGCGCAGTCTGTTCGCCTATCTCGTGTCGTCGATGGTGTACCGCGATGCGCTGAACGGAATGTACACGTTCGGCGGCATATATGCGGCGGGCGTTCTGGGCTGGAGCGTGGTGGAAACCGGCATGTTTGGCATTGTCGCGATCATAGCCGGGGCGTTGTTCGCCTGGCTTGGCGGGCAGGCCGACAGCGCCTATGGGCCGAAACCGGTCATCGTGCTGTGCATTGTGGTGCTGACCGCGACGGCGATCGGAGTGGTGACGATCTACCCGGATTCCCTGTTCGGCATCGGTGTGGCCGAAGGATCGAACGCGCCCGATATCGCCTTCATGATCATGGGCGCGACCATCGGTGCGGCGGGCGGGGCGCTGCAGTCGGCCAGCCGGACGATGCTGGTGCGTCAGGCCGATCCCACCCGCATGACCGAGGCGTTCGGGCTGTATGCTCTGGCCGGCAAGGCGACATCTTTCATCGCCCCGCTACTGATCGGAATTGTCACATTTGTCAGCGGCAGCCAACAGATCGGCGTGTCGCCCTTAATTGTCCTTTTCGCTCTGGGCTTGATTCTGCTAGTCTGGGTCAAAAGCGACGGAGATCGAGCAGTATGAGAGTTTTCAGACCCATTCTGGCGCTGGCCGTTCTGGCAGCGTTGGCGGCATGTGGTGGGCGCGACAGGCCCGGCACCGCCCTTCCCACCCCCGAATTCGCCGGAGACATTGTTTCGCGCAATGGTATTGCGAAACAGTTCTTTGGTGCCGAACGAAGCGGGTCATCGCAATCCCCTGCCGCCCATGGCTTTTATTCCAAGGGTTGTCTGGCGGGAGGGGCGCAACTGGTTGAAACCGGCCCCACCTGGCAGGCGATGCGGCTAAGCCGCAACCGCAACTGGGGCCATCCGGAAACCATCGATTACCTTCAGAAACTGTCGCGCAAGGCGGCGTCGCTGCCCGGCTGGGCGGGGCTTTATGTCGGTGATATCAGCCAGCCGCGCGGGGGTCCGATGCTGACCGGCCACGCCAGCCATCAGATCGGGCTGGACGCCGACATCTGGCTGCTGCCGCCGAACCGTCTGAACCTGACCTCGAATGAACGTGAAAACCTGTCGTCCGTTTCCCTGCGCCGCGCCAATGGTGCCTATACCAACGACAAATGGACGCCGCAGCATATGGAACTGCTCAAGGCGGCGGCCAGCGATCCGCGGGTCGACCGGATTTTCATCTTTCCCGGCGCCAAGGTGAAAATGTGCAATGATGCCCAGGGGGACCGCTCGTGGCTGCGCAAGATCCGCCCGTATTACGGCCACCACTATCATTTCCATGTCCGTCTTTCCTGCCCCAGCGGAACCCCGGGCTGTGTAACGCAAGACACGGTGCCCGCGGGCGATGGCTGTGCCGAGGCGCAAAAGTGGGTGAATGACATCCTGAACCCGCCACCCGCCGATCCCAACTGGAAGCCCACGCCCAAGCGTGAAATCATGCTGGCCGACCTGCCGAGGCAATGCCAATCCGTCCTGTCGCGCTGATCTCTCTGATCCTGATGTTGCTTACGGCCCCGATGGCATCCGCCGCCGGGGCCGAATTTGTTGGCCGGTTCGTCTGGAACACCGGATCGGAACATCACGGTGGGTATTCGGGGTTTGAACTGGATGCGACCGGCACCGGATTTGTCGCGCTGTCGGATCGCGGTTGGATCGCCACGGGAACCCTGACGCGCAAGGATGGTATTATCGACGGCGCGTCGCTGCTGAGTTTCAATCGCCTGCGCGATCCCAAGGGCAATTCGGTGCCCACCAGCCGTGAAGACGCCGAAGGGCTGACCATGCGCCGTGACGGGCGGTTGTATGTGTCATTCGAAGGCTACGCCCGCGTCTGGACCTATGCGTCGGCCTCGTCCAAGGCTGCCTGGATTCCCCGCCACCCGGATTTCGCGGGAATGCAGGGCAATTCTTCGCTTGAAGCGCTGGCCATCGCCCCGGACGGTTCGCTGTATACCCTGCCGGAACGGTCGGGCGAGCGGTCGCGGCCCTTTCCGGTCTATCGGTGGAATGGACGGGTCTGGAGCCAACCTTTTACCCTTCCGCGCCGCGGCGACTTTCTGCCTGTGGGCGCTGATTTTGGACCGGATGGGCGGTTCTATCTGCTGGAACGTCGGTTCAGCGGCATCCTTGGGTTTTCCAGCCGGGTGCGGCGGTTTGATATTGTTGGCAACCGGATCGGCAACGAACAGCTGCTTCTGACCACCGGCAATCTGCGCCATGACAATCTTGAAGGACTGGCAGTCTGGCGTGACAGCACAGGCGACATTCGGCTGACGATGATCTCTGACGACAATTTCAGTATTTTTCAGACCACCGAAATTGTGGAATATCGCGTCATCGACTGACCCGTCGCACAGATTCCGCAGCGTCGAAACACTTGCAGGGGAGCGGCAACAGGCGTATCAGCCGGGCGTCCCGCCGCGTTTGGGGCCAAGTCTCCGAACCCCTTGTCAAAACGGAATCCATCATGACCCGACTTCTTCCCGGCATCCTTGCCATGGCTGCGATCGTTCTGGCCAGCAACATTCTGGTGCAGTTCCTTTGGGGTGATTTTCTGACCCTTGGGGCGTTCACCTATCCTCTGGCGTTTCTGGTCACGGATGTGATGAACCGGGTTTACGGCGCAGGCGTGGCGCGGCGCGTGGTGTTGGCCGGGTTCGTCACCGGAGTCGCCTGTTCGCTGATCGGCACCCAGATTTCCGGCGAGTTTGGCCCGTTGGTGACATGGCGCATTGCCCTTGCCTCGGGGTTGGCGTTTCTGGTGGCGCAACTCGCGGATGTGGCAATTTTCGACCGGTTGCGCGGTGGCGCGTGGTGGCGCGCGCCCCTGACCAGCACACTGGTCGGATCGGCGCTGGACACGGCTTTGTTCTTTACCGTCGCGTTCTCGGGCGCGCTGTCATTCATTGAGCCGGCCAATGATGTGGCTTGGGCCAATGCCGCGGTGCCATTGCTGGGCATGGGGCCCGCGCTGCCGCTTTGGGTATCGTTGGGAATGGCGGACTGGGGCGTCAAGCTCGCCTTAGCGTTGATTGCGCTGGTTCCGTTTCGCCTTATCGTTAGGCGAATGTTACCAAGAGCGGTCTAAAACCGTTTGACATATATAACAATTGTGCAAGGCTCCCCCTATCGGCAACATTTGAAAGGAGGTGGTCTAGTGTCTAGAATGATCCAGGAGATCAAGGTCGGAACAGTCATGGGGGCCGTCGCCCAAAGGCAGTCTTGAGGGCAGAACATCCGTGACTGGGCTTCCGCTCTAACCGGGCCCATCTCCGCAGCATTCGAAGGGCCATCGTTTTTACGGTGGCCCTTTCGATTTTCGGCGTGACGGTGTCGTGGTCAATGGCCGTTGAACCGGACAGTGATTTTCGGCTCTGGTCTGGCAAGGTTGCCCGATGTGAGTCATATACGGCCAAGCAATTCCCCCCATGCATTCGATGCCGCGGCGACCAACGCGCCGGATGCGATACAGCAACAGGACCGCGCGATGTCATTCAGCCTTGCCACATGGAACATCAATTCGGTCCGGCTCCGCGCCGGGCTTGTCGCCCGCCTGATGACCGAGGAAGCGCCGGATATCCTGTGCCTTCAGGAGTGCAAATCACCGGTCGACCTTATCCCGCTCGAAGGCTTTCGCGCGCTGGGATATACCCACATGGTTGCCCGGGGGCAAAAAGGATACAACGGCGTCGCGATCCTGTCCAAACTGCCGATGGTTGAGGCTGGCGCGCTGGATCATGCCCGACTCGGCCACGCCCGCCATGTCGCCGGACGTCTGGAAAACGGCGTGGTGATCCACAATTTCTATGTGCCCGCAGGCGGCGATAAACCGGACCGCGAGATCAACGAAAAGTTCGGGCAAAAGCTGGATTACCTGACGGATATGCGCGACGCCTTCCATGCTGATCGGCCCGAAAGGGCGATTCTGGTGGGCGATCTGAACATTGCCCCGCGCGAAGATGACGTCTGGGATCACAAGAAGTTGCTGAAAATCGTCAGCCATACCCCGGTCGAAGTTGACCATCTGGGCGCCGTGCAGGATGCGGGAAAATGGGTCGATGTGACCCGTGCCGACATTCCCGACGGATCGCTGTATTCGTGGTGGTCGTACAGGGCGGCAGACTGGGACGGGGCCGACAAGGGGCGCCGGCTGGATCACATCTGGGCCACGCCCGATATTGCCGGTGCGGCCCATTCGTCACGCATCCTGCGCCCCGTCCGGGGCTGGGACAAGCCAAGCGATCACGCACCGGTCTTTGCCACCTTCGATCTGTGAGCGTGGTATGTGGAAACTGACACGACGGGCGGCATTGCTGGGCGCTGGCGCGGCGCTCGGCGTTTGGGGTGCCGGACGGTTCGGCCCCAGCCTGCCGTCCTTGGCGGGCAATGCGATGGTTCTGCCCACGGGGTCTGACAGCACGCTGAACGATGCCAGCCGGCTGTCGGAAACGCCGATCCACCGCCATATCACCCTGTCCGAAGACGTGGGCGAGGCGCTGGTGAACAAGCTGCGCGGCGAGCTTGAGGATGCAAAGGCAGGCAACCGCCCCGTCGCCCTGTCCGCCGCGCGGCACTCCCTGGGCGGTCAGTCGATCCCCCGCGACGGTCATGCGATCACCTGCGACAACGGATTTGTCGAACCCGACACGGCGAACGCCACCTTTCGCGTCCACGCTGGTGCGCGCTGGAGTCAGGTGATCGCCGCGCTGGACCCGCTTGGGTTTTCGCCCAAGGTGATGCAAAGCAATCGCGATTTCGGTGTCGGGGCCACGTTTTGCGTCAACGCCCATGGCTGGCCCGCACCCAACGGCCCGATGGGCAGCACGGTGCGCGAATTTCGCATGGTCACCCATGATGGCGACTGGATCACCTGTTCGCGCCGCGAGAATGCGGCACTCTTCGCCATGACCATGGGGGGGTATGGCCTGATCGGTCTGATCACTGACCTGACGTTGGACATGACCCCGAACCGGCGTCTGAACCCGAAGTTTGTCAAACTGCGAAGTACCGATCTGGGCACCGCCTTCGCCGCCGCGTTGGAGGATCCTGTGGTCGAAATGGCCTATGGTCGGCTGAACGTCGACCGCGACAGGTTTTTCGAGGACGGCCTGCTGGCCACCTATCGCCCCGACGCGGATCAAAGCGATCTGCCCCCGGTCACCGGCTCGGGCAGGCTTGCCGGGATGTCGCGTGATATCTTCCGCGCACAGCTTGGCAATGAAGCGGTCAAGCGCGGACGATGGTTCGTCGAATCCAACCTCGGCCCCTTGGTTGGCGGAGGTGCGACGACACGGAACAGCCTGCTCAACGAACCTGTTGTCACGTTGGATGCCCGCGTTTCCGACCGGACCGACATCTTGCAAGAATACTTCATCGCGCCCGACCGGTTCGCCGATTTCGTTCTTTTATGCCAGCAGGTTATCCCCGAATCCTATCAAGAGCTCTTGAACATCACGCTGCGCTATGTCGCCGCCGATACCGAAAGCTGGCTGTCCTATGCTCCCGAGCCGCGCATCGCCGCCGTCATGTTGTTTTCGCAAGAGATGACGGCGCGGGGTGAATCCGATATGGCCCGCATGACCCAAGCGCTGATCGAAGGTGTCATCAATATCGCAGGGACATATTACCTGCCCTATCGGTTGCATGCCACGCAGGATCAGTTCACCCGCGCCTATCCCCGTGCGGCCGAGTTCGCAGCGGCGAAACGGCGGATCGATCCCGACCTAAGGTTCCGCAACGCGCTGTGGGACAGCTACATGAAGGATCTCTGAGCCTACCGTGACACTTCTGTGACGGCGATTGCGGGCGTCGCGGTCTTTCCGGCTGTTGCCTTCGGCGCCAGCTCTTCCGCAGAACTGGCGATAACGGCGCCGTACGACGACGGGCTGGCCATCCGCCCGGGCTCTACCGGGACTATTGCGGCTCTGCTGCTTGATGTCTCGGGCGTCCCTGTGAGCTGCCCGACGGCACGAGGATCATGTGACGTTAAAGAATGCCGGCCCCGATTTCGTGGTGCGGTCCAATGCCGCAGGGGTGTGGCTGGTGCTGCCTGCGGGTCTGAACATGTGTCTGGCGCTGCCAAAAACGCGCTGAACCTTGCAACGCGAGCCTGTTTACGCCATCTGATAGAGCAGTACCGCGCAGGCAAAAAGGACCGCCCCCATGCTGGAATTCGGCCAGACCCCCCAGACCCCACCAGCCGCCGACCTGATCAAGGACGCGACCGAGGCCACATTCATGGCCGACGTGATCGAGGCCAGCAAGACCGTGCCAGTGATCGTCGATTTCTGGGCCCCATGGTGCGGGCCGTGCAAGACGCTTGGCCCGATGCTGGAAAAGGCAGTGACCGCCGCCAAAGGTGCGGTCAAGATGGTCAAGGTGAACGTCGATGGGGCGCAGGCCATCGCGGCACAACTGCAGATCCAGTCGATTCCCACGGTTTTCGCGTTCTTCAACGGCCAGCCGGTCGACGGGTTTCAGGGTGCGGTGCCGCAATCGGAACTGGATGCCTTCGTGCAGCGGGTGATCGCAGCGGGCGGCGGGCAGGCCCCCGACGACGGGCTTGACGAGGCGCTGCAAGCGGCGGAGGAAATGCTGGAGGAGGGCGCGGTCACCGACGCCGTTCAGACCTTTGCCGCCATTCTGGGCGAAGACCCGTTGAACCCGCGCGCCTATGCCGGGATGGTGCGCTGCCACCTCGCCACGGGCGATCTGGATCAGGCCGAGGCGGTCCTGAACGGTGCCGATGTATCGATCAGCCATGCGCCGGAACTTGAGGCTGTCCATGCCCAGTTGCAACTGGCGCGTCAGGCCGCCAACACTGGCCCGCTGGACGAACTGGGCGCCGCGGTCCAGGCCGATCCGGACAATCATCAGGCGCGGTTCGATCTTGCGATCGCGCTGCATGCCAATGGTGATGTGCAGGGCGCGGTCGATCATTTGCTTGACCTGTTCCGGCGCGATCGCGAGTGGAATGATGCAGCTGCAAAAACACAGCTTTTCACGATTTTTGATGCCTTGCCGGCGAAAGATCCCATCGTCCTGACCGGACGGCGCAAGCTTTCGTCGATGATATTCGTCTGAGGGGGTTTGCCGGGGCGGGACTGCGACCTATCTAAGAGCCATGTTGCCATTCAAAGATCTCCCCCCGACGATTCCCGTGTTTCCTTTGCCGGGCGCTCTTTTGCTGCCCCGTGCGAACCTGCCGCTGCACATCTTCGAGCCGCGGTATCTGGCGATGCTGGACGATGCATTGAAAACCCCCGGGCGGCTGATCGGAATGATCCAGCCGCGCGAGGTGCCCGGATCGGACGAACGCCGGTTGCATGCCATCGGTTGTGCCGGGCGGATCACCGGATTTTCCGAAACCGAGGACGGGCGGTATATGATCACGCTGTCTGGCCTCTCGCGGTTCCGCGTCCTGCGCGAGGTCACGGGATTTGAACCCTATTCACGCTGTGATGTGTCATGGGATGGGTTTTCGCGGGATCTGGGCCCGGTCGAACATGACTCGGCGTTCGACCGGACAGAGTTTCTGGATCTGCTGGGCCGGTTCTTCGATGCAGAAGACCTGAAAACCGATTGGGAATCTCTGCATGAGGCCGAGGACGAACTTCTGATCAACTCGCTGTCCATGCTGTGTCCGTTCGAACCGGAGGACAAGCAAGCCCTGCTTGAAGCGCCGTCTCTGTCGACCCGGCGCGAAACTCTGGTCACGCTGATCGAATTTGCCCTGCGCAAAGGCGATTCCGTCGAGATCATGCAATGACCCCACCTGCCTATGATCGCCGGATGCTGGAATCCCTGGTCTGCCCGCAGACGCGTGCGCCCTTGAGTTTTGATGCCGTGCGTATGGAACTTGTCAGCAAGGCGGCCCATCTGGCCTATCCAATCCGGGGCGGTATCCCGGTGATGTTGGTCGATGAGGCCCGATCGCTGGACTGATCGGGCGGGGTTGCAAATTTTCGTCGAAAATTTGGGCCTTCGGCGAGAGTATTTTCACAAGGAGAAACCGGGTGGCGACGGCTGACGGGGATTGTTGACGCCAACCAGCCCCTGACCGGAAAGCCACACCCACCGATACAAACTGTGGAAATGTCGGGGCTTTTTGTGGACCATGGCTTGGTCACTGGGCTATCCTCGGGATCAAAGGGGCGAAACGACCCCGTTCGAGGCACTGATGCAGTTTCCCCAGAGGTTTTCGAACCTGCCTGAGTATGCGTTCCCGCGTCTGCGGCGATTGCTCGACGCCCATGCGCCGGGCGGCGACGTCGTGCATATGTCGATTGGCGAGCCGAAACACGCTTTTCCGGCTTGGATCACCGATATCATCACCCAGAATGCTGCCGGATTCGGACAGTATCCACCGAATGACGGCACGCCGGAACTTTTGGCCGCCATGGCCGCCTGGGTTGAACGGCGCTATGGTGTCACGCTTGACTCCGAGCGCGAGATCATGGCGCTGAACGGCACCCGCGAGGGATTGTTCAACAGCGCCATTGCCCTGTGTCCCGAAGAAAAGCGCGGGCGGCCGGTCGTGCTGACGCCAAACCCGTTTTATCAGGTCTATGCCGTCGCCGCGCTGGCCGTCGGGGCCGAGCCTGTCTATGTTCCGGCCACTGCTGCGACCGGTTTTCTTCCTGATTATGGCGCGCTGCCGGCAGAGGTGCTGAACCGCACCGCCATCGCCTATGTCTGTTCGCCTGCCAATCCGCAGGGCGCCGTGGCCGATGCGGCATACTGGCGTGCGTTGATCACGCTGGCTGAGCGGTATGATTTTCGGATCTTTGCCGACGAGTGTTATTGCGAGATCTATCGCGATGCCGCCCCAGTTGGCGCGATCGAGGTGGCCCGCGCGATGGGCGCTGATCCCGAACGTGTGGTGATTTTTCATTCGCTTTCCAAACGCTCGAACCTGCCGGGGCTGCGGGCCGGGTTTGTCGCCAGCGGGCCACAGAACATTGACCGGCTGCGGCAGTTGCGCGCCTATTCCGGGGCGCCGATACCGTTGCCCTTGCAACGGGCGGCCGAAGCGGTGTGGAACGACGAGGCGCATGTCACCGCGTCGCGCGCGATCTATCAAACCAAGTTCGACATTGCGGACCGGGTCTTTGCGGGCATCCAGGGGTGCGGCGCGCCCGAAGCGGGTTTCTTTCTGTGGCTTCCGGTGGAAGACGGAGAAGCGGCGGCCCTCAAGATCTGGCGCGAAACCGGCGTGCGGGTCTTGCCGGGGGCCTATCTTTCGCGCGACGTGAACGGTGACAACCCCGGACGGGGATATATAAGAGTGGCCCTTGTGGCGGAACAACAAGAGATGCAGGGCGGGCTGGAACGGCTTCGCGATTGCATCTTCACCTGAGGACGAGAATCCATGGCGTATCAGACCAGACAGCGCGATCCGCTTTTTGATAGCGACACCCAAGCGGTGCTGGAGCGGCGTGGCAAGGAACTGCTTGGGCTGATCCTGATCGCGTTGGGACTTGCAACAACGCTTATGCTTGGGACGGCGGTGCCTGACGATCCCAGCTGGTTCTCGGTTACTCAGGAACCTGCGCAGAATCTGCTGGGTCGGTTTGGCGCGTCGGTTTCGGCACCACTGTTAAACATCGTCGGCTGGGGTGCTTGGGGGTTTCCCGTGGTGTTCTTTGCCTGGGGGCTGCGGTTCATGGCCCATATGGGCGAAGATCGCGCGACGGCGCGGTTGATCTTTGCGCCTTTGGCCATCGCTTTGGCCGCTGTTTACGCGTCGACACACGAACCGCCTGCGGGTTGGACCAACTATTTCGGGCTGGGCGGGTTGTTCGGCGACACGATTCTGGGTGCCGTTCTTGGGGTTGTCCCGGTCAAGGCAACATTCGGGTTGAAACTGACCGCGCTGATCGTGGCCGGCGGTATGCTCGCCATGGGTCTTTTCGCGCTGGGCTTTACCCGCAGCGAGTTGCAACTGGTCGTCAGATTCCTGGTCCGGTCGGTCTTGCAGTGCTATGACATGACGATGAATTCACTTGGCCGGGGGGCTGTCGGTCTGGGCAAGGGTGCCGCGACAGGGTTCAAGGCAGCGCAGGTGGCGGGCCATGGTATGGCCGCCCGCCGCGCCCAGTCCAAGGCAGAAGCCGCCGAGACGGCCCGTCTTCAGGCCGAGGCTGATATGGCATGGGAACAGCCGGAAACACCGCGCCGCACCCCGGTTCTGCGTGCGGACCCGCGTGGCGATTTCCGCGCCGAACGAAGCTCTGAGCCGAGGTTCGACCCCGATACCGCGCCACAGTATGTCGCCGCGCCCTATATGATGGACGATTCGTATGACTCCATGGCCCCCGCAGTTGCCCCGGCGGCACGCGCATCGCTGCTCGACCGGTTGCCGTCGCTGTTCCGACGCCCGGCTCCGGCAGATGCACCTGTGGTCGATGAGCAGGTATACCCCGATCTGGCGCCGATGCCCGAGGGCGACGACCGGATCAAGGCCAAGATTGCCGATGTGATCAAGTCGCGGGTACGTGCGCGCCCGTTCATGGCCTCTGTCGGCCCCGGTGGACGGGCCGAACCGCCGGTTCTCCGCGCCCGGCATCCGCGCGGGCCGCAACCGATGGTTCTGAATACCAAACCGGCCCCAACGGACGAAATGTTGCCTGCCGAGCCGCCGCTTCAGGCAGCATCGGTCGTTTCGCGGGTTGCGCCTGCCGCCCCGAATCTTGCTGATACACGGGTGCCTGCGCCCGTCTATCACGCCGAATATGATGACGACGACGATGACGAGATCATCATGCCGGAATGCGAATTGGTGGCCGCCACGCCCATGGTGCCCCCGGTGTTCCGCAGCGCGCAGGCGGAATCGGCGAAAAGCGTCGTGCAACACGCGCCGAAAAAAGCGCTCGTGCCCAGCAGACAGGCGCAGGCCGAGGCGCAGCCTGCGTTGCAGTTCGAGGAAAAATATGCGGCATACGAACGCCCGCCGTTGAGCCTGCTGAGCAGTCCGGACACGATCACCCGCCACCACTTGAGCGACGAGGCGCTTGAGGAAAATGCGCGGATGCTGGAATCGGTGCTGGACGATTACGGGGTCAAGGGCGAGATCGTGTCGGTCCGTCCCGGCCCTGTCGTGACAATGTACGAATTGGAGCCGGCTCCGGGCCTTAAAGCGTCGCGGGTGATCGGCCTGTCGGACGATATCGCCCGGTCGATGTCGGCGCTTTCGGCGCGTGTCTCGACCGTGCCGGGGCGCAGTGTGATCGGGATCGAATTGCCCAACGTGAACCGCGAGATGTGCGTGTTGCGCGAAATTCTGGCCTCACGCGATTTCGGCGATTCGCAGATGCGCCTGCCGCTGGCTCTGGGCAAGGATATCGGCGGCGATCCGGTGGTCGCGAACCTCGCCAAGATGCCCCACCTGCTGATCGCGGGCACCACGGGGTCGGGTAAATCGGTCGCCATCAACACGATGATCCTCAGCCTGCTCTACAAGCTGACACCGGAAGAATGCCGGATGATCATGATCGACCCCAAAATGCTGGAACTGTCGGTCTATGACGGCATCCCGCACCTTCTGTCGCCTGTCGTGACCGACCCGAAAAAGGCGGTCGTTGCCCTGAAATGGACAGTGGGCGAGATGGAGGAGCGATATCGCAAGATGTCGAAGATGGGTGTGCGCAACATCGAAGGCTATAATGGTCGCGTCCGCGAGGCGCTGTCCAAAGGTGAGATGTTCAGCCGTACGGTGCAGACTGGATTCGACGATAATACCGGCGAACCGGTGTTTGAAACCGAAGAGATCCAGCCCGAGATCCTGCCCTTCATTGTCGTCATCGTCGACGAAATGGCCGACCTGATGATGGTCGCGGGGAAAGAGATCGAGGCATGTATTCAGCGCCTTGCACAGATGGCGCGGGCTTCGGGCATTCACCTGATCATGGCGACACAGCGCCCCTCGGTCGACGTGATCACCGGCACGATCAAGGCGAACTTCCCGACGCGGATTTCGTTTCAGGTGACGTCGAAGATCGATTCGCGCACCATTCTGGGTGAGATGGGCGCCGAACAACTGCTTGGTATGGGCGACATGCTGTATATGGCGGGTGGATCGAAAATCGTCCGCGTGCACGGGCCGTTCTGTTCGGATGAAGAGGTCGAAGAAATCGTCAACTTCCTCAAGGGGTTCGGGCCACCGGAATATATGTCCGGTGTGGTCGAAGGCCCGGACGAATCGACGGAATCTAACATCGACGCGGTTCTGGGTCTTGGCAACGGTGACGGCGAAGACGCGCTGTATGATCAGGCGGTCAGTATCGTGATCAGGGACCGCAAGTGTTCGACCAGCTATATTCAGCGCAAGCTGGGGATCGGCTATAACAAAGCCGCCCGTCTGGTCGAACAGATGGAGGACGAAGGCGTCGTCTCGTCCGCCAACCATGTGGGCAAACGCGAAATACTGGTGCCCGAGCAACATTAAGCCAAGCCGATCCCCCGGGTGCGGCACCCGGGGGATTATTCTGTGGCGCAGTCCTGAGTTGCGGCTCAGATCGGGGCGTTCGACCCAATGAACCAAGCGTCCTTGTCGATCTGGCGCGACACCTCGGTAAACAGATCTTCGGTATCCGCATCGCCCGCGTCAGACGCTTCTTCGATCGCTTCACGCACCGCTTCGCCCACTTTCAGGAAACGATCCTTCAGGGCGGCGACATGATCGGCGATATTTTCGATTTCCAGCGGATAGGCGTCGAGCGTTGATTTCTCTGCCGCTTCTTCGACCGTACCGCGGGCATGGCCACCAAGGATCACCGCGCGTTCGGCCATCAGGTCGGCCCCTTCACGCAGACGATCGGCCACCTGATCCAGCAATTCGTGAACGCCGATATATCCTGGACCCTTCAGGTTCCAATGGGCTTGCTTGACCGCCAGCGTTAGCGCGACGGTGTCAGCCAAGCGGGCGTTCAGCAGATCAATCATCTTGTGGCGGGTCTGATCGTTCAGTCCGGAAACAAAAGCTTCGGGCATGGTCGTTCCTTTCGTGTCTGGTTCAGCGCGGTCGCACAGGGCTTTCGTGTCTGGCGCGGCGCGGCCGCACAGGGCCGTCTGGCCGTTTCACCAGTTCAATTCGCTGGCGGTGCCAAAGGTTCCCGCAAAGATTCAGGATCACATTGCAGTGCGCCGTGGCGCGAAACTTCGCCGGGTGACTTGGCGATCTGGCGCGCGGCACCCTATATAGACGTCAGAGCGAGAAGCGAGGAATGCAATGTTCACCCGACGCACTTTTATTGCCGGCGCCAGCGCGGCATCGGTCCTTGCCCTGATGGGCGCCCCGGCGCAGGCGGCGAAGCTTTCGCTGAACGAGTTGTCTGCCTATCTGAACCGGTTGCAGACCGCGCAGTCGGATTTTACCCAGATCAACGATGACGGTACGATTTCGACGGGCCGGATCTATATCAAACGGCCAGGCCGGTGCCGGTTCGACTATAATCCACCAGAAAAAACGCTAGTCATGGTGGGTGGCGGGCAAGTGGCGATCTTTGACGCCAAATCCAATGCGATCGAACCCGAGCAATATCCGCTGAGTCGCACGCCGCTGAATATCATCCTTGAAAAGAACGTCGATTTCGCCCGCCGGGACATGGTGGTCGGCCACCGCGAAGACGGTCCGAAAACCGTCGTGGTGGCTCAGGACCCGGCAAACCCCGACTATGGCAAGATCGAATTGGTGTTTACCGGCAACCCCGTGCAGTTGCGGCAGTGGATTATCACCGACGGGGCAGGGTCGCGCACCACGGTCATCCTGGGCGAGCTGAAGACCGGCGGAAACCTGTCGTCGACGCTGTTCAACATCCCCTACGAAGTCGGACAGCGCAAAGGCTGAGACGTCTTGCGTTCTACAGAAATTTTTCAGGTAGAACGCAAAACACTTTGATCATGCCCGCCCGCAGGACCGCAGCTGCACGTCATAACTGACGGCGCGGCTGCCCACGTCTCCGGCGACGCGAATCAACCAGGGCTTGGCATTGTAGCTTTCGCGCGAATATCCGGTGCGCCCTTCGTGATAGGCCAGATACTGATTGCGCGCGTCGGTCTTGGCGATGCCAAGGCGACGGTTGCTTTCGTGCATGTACCAGCCCATGAAATCGGTCGCGTCGTCGATATCATCACGCTTGGCGCGGCCATTGCTCTGCTGGTCGCGATACTCGTCCCATGTGGCGTCCAGCGCCTGAGAATAGCCATAAGCGCTGGATTGCCGCCCCATCGGAATGATGCCCAGCGCGTATTTATGCGGCGTACGCGCATTTCCGATGAATTTGGATTCCTGATAGATGGTCGCCATCTGGACGGCGATGGGGATGCCCCACTTCCGTTCTGCCTTGCGCATCGCGCTCAGGTATTTCGGCCGCTGGTCGACGACCGAACAGGCGTTATCAAGGTTGCGCGGTGCTGAATAATCGCGGCTGCCGCAGCTTGCCACGAAAACCAGCAAAATCAGTGCGCGAAGACGTCTGCTCATCTGCCTCTCGCTTTTTTCTTTTGTTTCTTGCACTTTTCCAACCAACCTAACTGAAAGGCCCGCTGGGGTGAAATGAAAAACCCGGTGCGTCACATCACAAACGCAAGTGTGACCGGAAGCGCGATCACTGCCCTCAGGGTCGAGACCACGACCAGCCCGGCCACGGCATCAGAATCGGCGCCATATTTCCGGCCAGCAGTTCACTGGTGACGGCACCTAGCGTTTCCACCTGAAGGACAAGCACCGCAAATGCAACAGGGGCAGGGCGAACCACCGCCCGATGATCCAATCTGCGCCGACATATGGCCGCAAGAATAGAGACCGGCGCGACGATCTCGGCCACTGTCAAAATCAGGTTCACAGACTGTTTCTCCGAATCTTTGGCAGTTCGATGGACAACATCACTCGGAATCGACTAGTCAGGGACCGTCAGGGGGACAAGCCGATGTTGAAATCCAGAGCCAAGTATCACCTTGGACAGGTGGTGCGCCACCGTAAGCACCCGTTTCGCGGGGTTGTTTTTGATGTTGATGCGATGTTTGCGAATACCGAAGAATGGTATGATTCCATCCCCGAGGAAAGCCGGCCTTCGCGGGACCAGCCGTTTTATCATCTGCTGGCCGAAAATGACCAAAGCTATTACGTGGCTTATGTTTCGGAACAGAATCTTGTCGCCGATTATTCAGGCGAGCCGGTAGGCCACCCCGACCTGCCGGATCTGTTCTGTGATTTTCAGGACGGTTCGTACCGCCCTGATTTTCAGATGAACTGAAGCGCGACCCGCCCAGCGTGCCGGGCGGGTCCTTCATACTATCGTCAACGCGGGTTCACTTGTCTGCGGTTTTCAATGGGGCGCCAGCCTCTTTCCAACCTTTGAACCCGCCTTCCAATTCGGCGACGTTGGTCATGCCCATGGTCTGTAGCGTCTGCGCGGACAGCGCCGAACGGGCCGCGCCAGCACACATCAGAATCAATGTCTTCTCGGTGGCCAACGCCTCTTTGTGATAAGGGCTGGCGGGGTCGACCCAGAATTCCAGCATGCCGCGCGGGGCGTGAAACGCGTCGGGTACTCGGCCTTCACGATCCAATTCTCGCGGGTCGCGGATGTCGACCAACAGGGCCGTGCCCGCATCGATCTGCGCGCGTGCATCGGCGACGGAAAGCGTGGTAATTTCCGCTTTGGCAGCTTTGACCATATCGGCGACGGGGGTGATGGGCATGTGTCGTTTCTCCTTTTCCGTGTCCAAGGGTGCAATCGTCCCTGCGCGCGTCCGACGCGCCGGACAGAAACATCTGAATGTCGACCCTGGCAGCCAGAGGGTGCGGTGTTGCGCGGATCCCGATGGCCACAATGACCGCTGAACGGTCAGGAAAGTGGATATCACCCATGCCCGTCCCCAGTGCTTTCGGCGGCAGGGTAGGACGGAGATCGGCGATTGAAAAGGGGGGGATCAAGACCTCGACGCCGCGCACTGGGTGGGGGCTGTTACACACGGCGCCGAGGGAAGCCTTAAGCAGCTACAATTCCTGTATCGCAGTAGCATTTGTTCGCGATGGGGAGGCATTGGGGCATTCTCGGGGCGATTGTTGATTAATGCAGAGTGGTCGGTCGCGAATGGCCAATTTGGTTCCGGGATGGTGCGTCAGTCGGACCTTTGGAGGCGCAGCGCCTATGCCTCATTGGTTGCGTCGCACCAGACTGTATCATCATGATTGACCCAGTAGCTCAGTTTGAAAGAACGGCCTGGCCCACGGCGATCTGAAAGCTGAGGATGTTGCGGTCCTGACGGCGGAAATAGGCCAGATCGCTGGTCAGTTTGCGGATCAGGAACCAGCCGAATCCCCCCTCGGGTTGCAGTTCACGAGGGCGGTTGGGGTTCGGCGGATATCCTGCGGGTAGGGTGCTGCTTGGCATTGCCGCGCCGTTGTCCAACACGCGGCAGATCAGACCCTGACCGGCTTGGCGCAAATGCAGTTCGATTATCCCGCCGCCTTCTTCGCGATAGGCGTGTTCGGCGACATTGTTCAGCACTTCGGCCAGCACCAGTTCGACAGTGCTTTTGTCATCGTCACAGAGTTTCATCGCACCGATGCCGGACATGACGCTGGCCAGAGCGGCGCGCACGTTGGCCTTTGCGCTGAGAAAGGTCAGCCGCAGCTCGACAGTGTTGCCGTTATCGGTCGTCTGGGTCATGTCCACCTGACCCGAAGTCAGTTCAGCACGCATGGGCACGCCCTGCCGATGGCGCAATTTCCAACGTGCTGCCCGATAAGGCGACGGCGATATTTGCATGAATGGTGAATATGCTGTCCATCCGGGTGAGTTTGAACACTTTTTCCACGGCTGGATTCAGCCCGGCGAGTTCCAGTTTCCGGCGGTTGCCAAGCTGTTTCATCGCGCCGATCAAAGCGCCCAAACCGCTTGAGTCAAGAAAGCGGACCTGTTCCAGGTTCAGGATCACCCGATCCGGGCCATCAGAGGTCAGATCGCGCATCGCATCCTTGAAGTCGAGCGCGATGGCCGCATCCATGCGGTCTTCCCGTACCGTAACAACCATAAGATTCTCGTCGCTGGCCGTATCCAGTTGCATTCGAATTCTCCCATCGGCAAACTCCTGCCATCTTACCGACGCACAGATTACCAATTGGTTTTCATCCGTGGGTTGTGTCGAATTGCACTTACTTTCAAATGTGGATTCAGGAGGCGGAGATGACCGTTGACTATGCAGATCTGGCGCGGGTGATCGCCAGCCTGACCGAGGGTGAAACCGATCCCGTGGCGCTGATGGCGACGGTGGCCTGCGAGGTGCACCACTCCGACGACAGGTTCGACTGGACTGGGTTCTATCGCGTGGTGGCGCCCGAAATGCTTAAGATCGGGCCGTATCAGGGGGGGCACGGCTGCCTTGTCATCCCGTTTTCGCGCGGGGTTTGCGGTGCGGCCGCGCGCACCGGACAGGTGCAACTGGTTGATGACGTCGATGCCTTTCCGGGCCATATCGCCTGTGCATCATCGACCCGGTCGGAAATGGTTCTTCCCGTGTTCAACAATCACGGGGGGTTGATCGGCGTGTTCGACATCGACAGCAACCGGCCCGGGGCGTTTGGCGATGCCGATGTCGATGGGTTGGCAAAGATTCTGAAAGACACCTTCGCACAGGTGGACCGACCGGCTTTCTGATCCGGACGGTGAAATTTGGTTGCAAAATTTCACCGTCCGGCTAACGTGAAAATTGAACAGAAATTTTCATGGCCGTGCAGTGCTTCATTCCGATCCAGCCAACCGCCCCGGACTTGGGGCCGATCTGCGAACGTTGCGGCGCGGGCGCGGGATGACTCTTGCCATCGTGGCAGGGAAGCTGGGCAAATCAGTCGGCTGGCTGAGCCAGGTCGAGCGTGATCTGTCGGCCCCGTCAGTTGCTGACCTGCGAGAACTCGCGGCGTTGTTCGGCGTGCCTGTGTCTTTGTTGTTCGGACAGGCCGAGGCAGCAGCGAACGAAGTGGGCCATGTGGTGCGGTCGGGCGCACGTCGACGGATCGGCAGCACACAGGCCGGATTGGTCGAGGAATTGCTGTCGCCCGACCTGACCGATGATTTCGAGATGGTGCACAGCACATTCGCCGCCGGCGCCTCGATCGAAACCCCCGTCAGCCGCCCGACGCAGGAAGTGGGATATATCGTTTCAGGCCGGCTGGACCTGTGGATCGACGGACAGGTGCACCGGTTGCAGGCAGGTGACAGCTTTCGTGTCCGCGGCGAGCCGTTCCGCTGGATGAATCCCTATGACACTCCGGCCGTGGCGATCTGGGTGATCGCTCCGCCAGTTTACTGAGCGTGGTGCGGGCTGTGGCGTCGGATGCCTCCGGCGGGAGTATTTCAGCAAAGAAGAAACAGGGCGTCAGGTGCCCGGAACGGGAGCGGCAGGGATGACAGGTTTTCCGAAAACGGCGCGTGTTTTGGTCATCGGTGGTGGCGTTGTCGGTGTGTCATTGCTGTATCACCTGGCCAAGGCGGGTTGGACCGACTGCGTGCTGGTGGAAAAGAATGAACTGACCGCCGGGTCCACTTGGCACGCGGCGGGGAACTGTCCGAACTTCAGCGCATCCTGGGCAGTCATGAACATGCAGCGATATTCGCTGGCGATGTATCGCACACTGGCCGACGATGTGGATTACCCGATGAATTACCATGTCACCGGGTCTTTGCGCCTGGGCCATGGCAAGGAGCGGATGCGCGAATTCGAACGGGTCGTCGGCATGGGGCGGTATCAGGGGCTTGAGATGGATATCCTGTTGCCCGCCGAACTGCGCGAGCGGCACCCGTTTCTGGAAACCCACGACATTGCCGGCGGGTTATGGGATCCGCTGGACGGGGATATCGACCCGGCGCAGTTGACTCAGGCGATGGCGAAGGGGGCACGACGGCTGGGGGCACGTATCGAACGGTTCTGCCCGGCGACAGGCGTATCGCGCGAGGGCGGCGAATGGGTCGTGCACACCGGCAAGGGCGATATCCGTTGCGAAGTCGTGGTCAACGCGGCGGGCTATTATGCCGGGCGGGTGGGGGACTGGTTCCTCCCGTTTGGCGGGCGTCGGGTGCCGATGACAGTGATGAGCCATCAGTATTTCCTGACCGAGGAGATCCCCGAAATCGCCGCCTGGAGCACCGAGACCGGCCGCAATCTGCCGCTGCTGCGCGATGTGGATTCGTCGTGGTATCTGCGGCAGGAAAAGAACGGGCTGAACCTTGGGCCATACGAGCGCAACTGCAAGGCGCATTGGGTCACACCCGGCGATCCGATGCCCGACGATTTCAGTTTTCAGCTGTATCCCGACGATCTGGACCGGCTGGAATGGTATATCGGCGATGCGATGGAGCGGATTCCGCTGTTGGGGACTGCGGGCGTCGGGCGCACGATCAACGGGCCGATCCCCTATGCCCCCGACGGGTTGCCGATGATCGGGCCGATGCCGGGGGTTCGCGGCGCGTATGAGGCGCATTCGTTTACGTTCGGCATCGTGCAGGCCGGGGGGGCGGGGAAGGTGCTGGCCGAGTGGATCACCCAAGGCCACACGGAATGGGACATGTGGGCGGTCGATCCACGTCGCTTTACCGCCCACGCCGACGCCGATTTTTGTCTGGCCAAGGCGGTCGAAACCTATGGCCACGAATACGCCATGCATTTTCCGCACCGGGAATGGCCCGCCGGGCGGGATCGAAAGCTTTCAGCGCTGCACGACCGTCTGCTGGCCGCCGGGGGCCAGATGGGTGCATACAACGGGTGGGAACGGGCGAACTGGTTCGCGGCGCCCGGCGAAGTTCCATCTGCGGCGCAAGGCGACGATACCTCGGACGCGGCGATGCACACATGGGCGCGTAGCGGGCCTTGGGAGTCGCGGGTGAGAGCCGAATGCGAAGCGGTGCGGGATTCCTGCGGGATTATCGCGATTTCGGGATTCACCCGGCTGAACGTCAAGGGGACGGGCGCGCGAGAATTCATCAACGGGCTGACGGCCTCGGCCATGCCAAAACCGGGGCGGATCGGGCTGGCGTATTTCCCCGACAGCCGGGGGCGCGTCGTCACCGAGATGTCAGTGATCGTGCACGGCGAGGATGAGGTTGGGCTGATCGGTGCCGCAATGGCACAGTGGCACGATGCAGAACTGTTGTGGCGGCAAGCCCCCGAGGGACTCACCGTGACCGACCACACCGAGGCGGTGGAATGCCTTTTGGTCACCGGCCCGCGTGCCCGCGAGATTCTGGCGGGGCTGAGCGATCATGATCTGAGCCTGCCGTGGCTCACCGTGCAGCACGCGGGGCAGGTTGCTGGAGTGGACTGCGCTCTGGTGCGGGTGTCCTTTGCCGGAGAGTTGGGGTGGGAGATCCATTGTGCGCCCGGTGATGCGCCCGCGATCTGGGATGCGGTGACGGCGGCGGGGGCGGTGCCCTTTGGCATGTATGCGCTGAATGCACTGCGGCTGGAAAAGGGCTATCGCGCGTGGAAGGGCGATCTTTCCACCGACTACACGCTGCTTGAATCCGGGTTGGAGCGCTTCATCAAGCCTGACAAGCCCGTCGATTTTCCCGGCAAGGCGGCTCTTCTGGCCGAACGGAAGCGGGGGCGATCACGGGGGTTCGTAACGCTGCTGGTCGATGCCGGGGATTGTGACGCGCCCTATATGTCGACGCTCTGGCAGGGCGACACCGTGGTGGGCGAAACCACATCAGGCGGGTGGGGTTACCGGGTTGGACACTCGATCGCGCTGGGCATGGTGCGGGCCGATCTGGCGGTTGCCGGCACGGTGCTGGAGGTGAAAATCTTTGGCGAAAAGTGCCGCGCGGTGGTGCAGCCGGACCGTCCCCTGTGGGATCCCGACAACGTCAGGATTCGGGCGTGACTGTCGTCGATGCCTTTTTGTGCAAGGCGGTGCGCCTGAGAGGCCCCGCAAGGGTGACCAAAGGCGAGGCTGTGGATGACCCTATGCAGCGTTCTCGCGAGGCCGGGGGCGGATTGCGCGACCGGATGACCGCCGTCGCGCTTGTTCACGTGGCCGAGGTCAAACTTGTCTGCCCCGCCCGATGACCCAAAGGCCACCGAGGCGAAGATGATTGCGATGTATAGAGGAGGACGTGCGGATGACCGATATCACCCTGCTTGACGGCGGCATGGGGCAAGAGCTTTTGCGCCGGTCGGGCGATCTGCCGACGAACCTGTGGGCGACACAGGTGATGTTGGATCATCCCGGATTGGTGCGCGACATCCATGCCGATTACTTCTCTGCAGGGGCGACAGTGGCCACCGTCAACACCTATGCCGTGCATCATGACAGGTTCGCCGGGACAGCGCTCGAGGGGCGGTTGGCAGAAATTCTGGACCGGGCCCTGTCCGAGGTCGAGGCCGCCCGCAACGCCCATGGGGCTGGCCGGATCGCCGGGGCCATTGGCCCGCTGAACGCAAGTTACCGCCCTGATCTGCACCCCGATCCCGAGATTTCCGTGCCGCTTTACGCCGAACTCGCCCATGGAATGGCGGCCCATGTCGATCTGATACTGTGTGAAACCGTCGCGTCTCTGGCCCATGCCGATGGGATTCTAACCGCCTGTGCGCCGACCGGCCTGCCGGTATGGCTGGCGCTCACCGTCAGCGACACGGACGGCACGCGCCTGCGGTCGGGCGAGCGGGTGGCGGATATCCTCCCGATGCTCGAGGGCCGGGCGCAGGCGCTTCTGGCCAATTGTTCCGCCCCCGAGGCGATGCCAGCGGCTCTCGAGGCGTTGCTGCCTGCCGGGCTGCCTGTGGGGGCATATGCCAATGGTTTCGAGCGTATCAACGAGGATTTCCTGAAGGACAAGCCGACCGTCGCCGCCCTGTCGGCGCGGCGCGACATGGGCCCCGAAACCTATGCCAGCCACGCCATGGGCTGGATCGGGCAAGGCGCGACCATCGTTGGTGGCTGCTGTGAAACCGGCCCTTTCCATATTGCCGAACTGGCCCGCCGCCTCCGCGCCGCGGGTCACTCCATTGTCTGAAGGAGCGTTGCCCGTGACCCTGCCCACCCACGCCCGCGTCGTCATCATCGGTGGTGGCGTCATCGGTTGCTCTGTCGCCTATCACCTGACCAAACTGGGTTGGACCGACGTAGTTCTGCTCGAGCGTAAGCGCCTGACCAGCGGTACGACATGGCACGCCGCAGGGCTGATCGCGCAGTTGCGCGCGACGGCGAACATGACCCGGCTGGCAAAGTATTCGCAGGAGCTTTACGGCGCGCTTGAGGCGGAAACCGGGGTCGCCACCGGGTTCAAACGCTGCGGCTCGATCACCGCCGCGTTGACGGATCAGCGGAAAGAAGAACTGTTCCGACAGGCCGCCATGGCCCGCGCCTTTGGTGTCGAGGTCGAAGAGATCGGCCCGGCCGAGGTCAAGGCGCGGTACGAACATCTGAACATCGAAGGCGTGACGGCAGGTGTCTGGCTGCCGCTGGACGGGCAGGGAGATCCGGCGAATATCGCCCATGCTTTGGCCCGGGGGGCGCGACAGCGCGGTGCGCGGGTCTTTGAGGGCGTGCGCGTGACAGGCATCACGCGTGACGGGCGGCGGGCCGTCGGTGTGGACTGGGCGCAGGACGGCGAGGTCGGCCATATCGCCACCGACCATGTGGTGAACTGTGCCGGCATGTGGGGTCATGAGGTGGGGCGTATGGCGGGCGTCAATGTCCCGCTGCATGCCTGCGAACATTTCTACATCGTGACCGAGGCGATTGCGGGCCTGACCCAGCTTCCGGTGCTGCGGGTGCCCGACGAATGCGCCTATTACAAGGAAGACGCGGGCAAGATGCTGCTGGGCGCGTTTGAACCGGTGAGCAAGCCTTGGGGGATGGCGGGCATCAGTCCCGATTTTGAATTCGACCAGCTGCCCGAAGATTTCGACCATTTCGAGCCGATCCTTGAGGCGGCGGTGAACCGACTGCCGATGCTGGCGACGGCGGGGATTCACACGTTCTTTAACGGCCCGGAATCCTTTACCCCCGATGATGCCTATCATCTGGGCCAATCCCCCGAGGTGGACAATTTCTGGGTCGCCGCCGGGTTCAACTCGATCGGGATTCAATCGGCGGGGGGGGCGGGTATGGCTCTGGCCCAGTGGATGGAGGATGGCGCGCGGCCCTTTGATCTTGGCGATGTCGATATCGCGCGGATGCAGCCGTTTCAGGGCAACCGGACCTATCTGTTTGAGCGCAGCAAGGAAACGCTGGGCCTGCTCTATGCCGATCACTTTCCGTTCCGTCAAAAGGCAACAGCGCGGGGCGTGCGACGTTCACCGTTCCATCATCACATGCTGGAAAACGGCGCGGTAATGGGCGAGCTGGCGGGATGGGAAAGGCCCAACTGGTTTGCCGCTCCCGGACAGGTGCCGGAATATGAATATGGCTGGAAGCGGCAGAATTTCTTTGCCAATGTCGCCGCTGAACATGCGGCGGTGCGCACCAATCTGGCGATGTACGATATGTCATCCTTCGGCAAGCTGCGGGTCGAAGGGCCGGACGCCGAAGCCTTCCTGAACCGGGTCTGTGGTGGCGATTGTTCGGTGCCGGTGGGGCGGATCGTCTATACCCAGTTCCTGAACGATGCTGGCGGGATCGAAGCGGATGTGACCGTCACCCGCCTGTCTGAAACCTGTTTCCTGATCGTCACCCCCGCCGCCACCCGTCTGGCCGATCAGGTCTGGCTGCGCCGTCATCTGGGGGATGCCCGTGTGATGATCACCGATGTTACGTCCGGCGAAGGCGTCCTGGCGGTAATGGGGCCGCGCGCGCGTGATCTGCTGCAACGGGTGTCGCCGAATGATTTCACCAACGCCGTCAATCCGTTCGGCACCGCACAGGAGATCGAGATCGGCATGGCTCTGGCCCGGGTGCACCGCGTCACATATGTGGGCGAGCTTGGATGGGAGGTTTACGTCTCCGCCGATATGGCCGGTCATGTATTCGAGACGCTGTTCGAGGCGGGGCAGGATCTGGGGCTGAAATTATGCGGGATGCAGATGATGGACACTTGCCGGATCGAAAAGGGATTCCGCCATTTCGGCCATGACATCACCTGCGAAGATCATGTGCTTGAGGCCGGATTGGGCTTCGCGGTGAAAACGGCCAAGCCGGATTTCATCGGGCGTGACGCGGTGCTGCGCAAAAAGGACGCTGGTCTTGACCGGCGGCTGGTGCAGTTTCGCCTGACGGACGCTGAACCGCTGCTCTATCACAACGAACCGGTGCTGCGCGACGGGCAGGTGGTGGGGTTCCTGACCTCGGGCGCATATGGTCACCATCTGGGCGCGGCGATGGGGCTCGGCTATCTTCCGTGCAGCGGCGAAACCGCCGCGCAGGTGCTCGCCTCATGCTATGAAATCGACGTGGCAGGGGTGCGGGTCAGGGCCGAGGCGTCGCTGAAACCGATGTACGATCCTACTGGCGAGCGCGCCAAGGCCTAAAGGGTGACAATCCACCCATGTCTCGACGCAACCTGACTGTCGGTTTCGGTGGACCGGTTTCTCCTTGCCCAAATACTCCCGCCGGAGGCATCCTTCGCTGGCCAAGGGCACGAGTGACCTTTTCGCCCCCCGCTGCGGGTGATACCCGGTTACCATGAGTGATTATGTCCCCCCCGATACACCGCTGGAGATCGTCCACAGCGATCATGAACTGCTGCTTCTGGCCAAGCCGGCGGGGCTGCTTTCGGTACCGGGCAAGGGTGAACATCTGGCAGATTGCCTCCTGACACGGGCCCAGGCAGCGTTTCCCGGCACTCTGCTGGTGCATCGGCTGGACCGGGACACGTCTGGCGTCATGGTGTTCGCGCAGACCCCCCATGCGCAGCGCCATCTGGGACTGCAATTCGAAAAACGGATGATGAAGAAATGCTATGTCGCGCGGGTGGCCGGGCATCTGGAGCCCGCGACAGGCACGGTGGATCTGCCCTTGATCGTCGACTGGCCGAACCGGCCGCGCCAGATGGTCGATCACGAAAACGGACGGGCGGCGGTGACCGACTGGCGGGTCATCCGGACGGAGGGTGATGAAACCCGGGTGCGGCTGTACCCGAAAACCGGGCGTTCGCACCAGTTGCGGGTGCACATGCTCGCGCTGGGGCATCCGATCCTTGGCGATCCGTTCTATGCCGACGGCGCGGTGCGCGACCATCCGCGCCTGATGTTGCATGCCGAGTCGCTCAGGCTGCGCCACCCTGACGGCGGGGTAAGCATGACTTTCAAGGTGAAATGCCCATTCTGAGACGATGTTCGCCCAATATTCGCCGCCCCGCAGGGGTCACGGGTTTCAAGCATGCGGCACGAGGCCTATATTCTGAATGAAGCCAAAGCCACGAAAGGAAACTTCCATGTCCCTGCGCATTAACGACATCGCCCCCGATTTCACCGCCGACACGACGGTGGGCGAGATCAACTTGTACGATTGGATGGGGGATGGCTATGCCGTCCTGTTCTCCCATCCCAAGGATTTCACGCCAATCTGCACCACCGAGTTGGGGCTCATGGCGGGAATGGAAGACGACTTTGCCAAGCGTGACGCCAAGATCCTTGGCGTGTCCGTCGACGCGGTCAGCGATCACCACAAGTGGAAAGCTGACATCACGGCCCTGACCGGCAACGAAGTGCACTATCCGATGATCGGCGATACCGACATGAAGGTCGCCAAGCTCTATGGCATGTTGCCCGCCGAAGCCTCGGGCGATGTGGGTACGCGGACGCCTGCGGACAATCAGACCGTGCGCAGCGTGTTTGTCATCGGACCGGACAAGCGGATCAAGCTGTCGCTGACCTATCCGATGACAACCGGGCGCAACTTTGACGAGATCCTGCGCGCGCTGGATTCGATCCGCCTGACGGCGAAATACAAGGTGGCCACGCCAGCGAACTGGAAGGTTGGTGAAGATGTTGTGCTGACCGCTGCTGTGTCAGACGAAGAGGCGAACGAAAAATACGGCGGCTTTGACAAGAAACTGCCTTATCTGCGCACCACCAAACAGCCGGGCTGACCCCGTTTCGGGTGGGCGACCGCGCGGTTTGCGCGACGCCCACCCACCCGACCAGACCGGGCTGTATTACGCCAGATATTTGGCGAAATGTTCCAGCGTGCGATCCCAGGCCAGTGTCGCCGCGTCTTCGTCATAGCGCGGGGTCGTGTCGTTGTGAAAACCGTGGTTCGCCCCGGCATAGATATGCGTCTCGTAGGTCTTGCCATTCGCTTTGAGAGCTTCCTCATAGGCGGGCCAGCCAGCGTTCACGCGTTCGTCCAACTCGCCATAGTGAATCAGCAATGGTGCCTCAATGGCGGGAACGTCAGAGGCGTCGGGCTGTCTGCCATAGAATGGGACTGACGCAGACAGGGAGGGATAGGCTACGGCAAGCGCGTTGCACACCCCGCCACCATAGCAAAAGCCCACTGCGCCGACTTTTCCGGTGCTGTCTTCGTGGCCTTGCAACCATTCAAATGCGGCAAAGAAATCGGCCATCAGCTTTGCGCCGTCCAATTCGCTTTGCAATGCGCGCCCGTGTTCATCATTGCCGGGATAGCCGCCCTTTGGGGTCAGACCATCGGGACCAAATGCGAGGTAACCCGCTTTGGCCGTGCGGCGAACGACATCTTCGATATATGGATTCAGGCCACGATTCTCGTGGATCACCAACACTGCGGGAAGCTTGCCAGTTGCCCCCGCCGGTTTGGCCAAAAGCCCCTTGATCGTGCCGTGACCATCGGGGCTTTCGTATTCGGCGGTCATGGTTTCGATTTCAGGATCGTCAGGCGCAACCTGCTGCGCCCAAGCGTAATTTGGGGCGAGCTGATCAAGGATCATAGCGCCGGTGACGCCTGCTGCGGTGTATTTACCGGCATTTGACAGAAATTCGCGCTTGGTCATTTTTCCGTGGACGTAGCCGTCGAACATTTCAAGCAGTCGGGGGTGAAAGTCAGAAGCTTTTTTGCGTTGCATTTCAATTACTCCTTACTGATCGGCCTTGCTGGACGGGCCTTGCTGATCTGCCCCACGAGTGGGCTCGAATACCTGAACGCATGGTAAAGCCTCTCTTGCCGTTGTCGCTAAAAACTTTTGTGACGAGCGGCAATCGGCGGGCGTTGATCTGTTCTGCATCGGTTGATCAAACAAAAATGGCCCCGGCGTTTCCACCGGGGCCATTTTTTGTTCATAGGATCGTGATTATTCGGCGTCTTCTTCGGCTTTCGCCGGTTCGCCGGTGGCCTGATCGACCACTTTCATCGACAGGCGGACCTTGCCGCGGTCGTCGAAGCCCAGCAGTTTGACCCAGACGTCCTGACCTTCCTTGAGCACATCCGACGGATGGTTCAGGCGGCGGTTTTCGATCTGCGACACATGGACGAGTCCGTCACGCTTGCCGAAGAAGTTCACGAAAGCGCCGAAATCAACCAGTTTGACGACGGTGCCTTTGTAGATCTTGCCTTCTTCCGGCTCGGCCACGATCGAATAGATCATGTCGTAGGCCTTTTTGATCGAATCGGCGTTGGCCGATGCGATCTTGATGATGCCGTCGTCGTTGATATCGACCTTGGCACCCGACAGTTCGACGATCTCGCGGATCACCTTGCCGCCCGATCCGATGACTTCACGGATCTTGTCGGTGGGCACCTGCATGGTCTCGATCTTGGGAGCATGTTCGCTGAACGCGCCGGCGCCGGACAGCGCCTTGTTCATTTCGCTCAGGATGTGCAGGCGGCCGTCCTTGGCCTGTGCCAGTGCCTTTTCCATGATATCGGGCGTGATGCCCGCGACCTTGATGTCCATCTGCAGCGAGGTGATGCCTTCGGCAGTACCTGCAACCTTGAAGTCCATGTCGCCGAGGTGATCCTCGTCGCCCAGAATATCGGTCAGAATGGCATAGCTGCCGTCGTCTTCCAGGATCAGGCCCATAGCCACACCTGCGACCGGCGCTTTCAGCGGGACACCGGCATCCATCATCGACAGCGAACCGCCACAGACCGAAGCCATGGAGGACGAGCCGTTGGATTCGGTGATCTCGGACACGATGCGGATGGTATAGGGGAAATCCGTCGCGGCAGGCAGAACCGCCTGAAGCGCGCGCCATGCGAGTTTGCCATGGCCGATTTCACGCCGTCCCGGAGGGCCGAAACGTCCGACTTCGCCAACCGAGTAGGGGGGGAAGTTATAGTGCAGCAGGAAGTTCGACTTATACGTTCCGTGCAGCGCGTCGATCATCTGTTCGTCGTCGCCGGTGCCAAGGGTGGTCACGACCAGCCCCTGAGTCTCGCCACGGGTGAACAGGGCCGACCCATGTGTGCGGGGCAGGAAGCCGGTTTCACAGACGATGGGGCGCACGGTGGTCGTGTCGCGTCCGTCGATCCGCTTGCCGGTTTTCACGACGTCGCCGCGCAGGATGCCCGACTCGAGCTTCTTGATGGCCGAACCGAGGTTCTCATCACTCAGCTGCGCATCGTTCAGCTTGCCTTTGATCGCAGTCACGGCGTTGGAAATCGCCGTGGTGCGTTCCTGCTTGTCGGTGATCGCGAAAGCTTTGCGCATGGCGTCTTCGCCTGCTGCCTTCACGGCGTCATAAAGTGCCGAGTAATCGGCAGGCTGGAAATCGAACGGCTCTTTCGCACAGGCTTCGGCCAGATCGATGATCAGGTCGATCACCGGCTGGATTTGCTCGTGGGCGAATTTCACGGCGCCGAGCATTTCGGCCTCGGACAATTCGTATGCCTCGGATTCGACCATCATCACGGCGTCTTTGGTGCCGGCGACAACCAGGTCAAGCCGCTGTTCTGGCTTCAGCTTGAGGTTGTGCATGTCGTCGATTTCGGGGTTCAGGACATATTCGCCTTCGGTGAAGCCGACGCGGCAACCGGCGATCGGCCCCATGAACGGCGCACCCGAGATCGTCAGTGCGGCGGATGCGGCGATCATCGCGACCATGTCGGGATCATTGACCAGATCGTGGGACAGCACGGTGCAGATCACCAGAACTTCGTTCTTGAAGCCGGGCACAAACAGCGGGCGGATCGGACGGTCGATCAGGCGGCTGGTCAGCGTCTCTTTCTCGGTCGGGCGTGCTTCACGCTTGAAGAACCCGCCGGGCACTTTGCCGGCTGCGTAATACTTTTCATTGTAATGCACGGTCAGCGGGAAGAAATCCTGCCCCGGCTTCTGGCTTTTCGCGAAGGTCACGTTGGCCATGACGCTGGTTTCGCCCAGCGTGGCGATGACCGAACCGTCGGCCTGACGGGCGACCTTGCCTGTTTCCAGGGTCAGCGTCTCTTCGCCCCACTGGATGGATTTTGTCGTAACGTTGAACATGTAAGTTCCTCATGTCGGCCCGCAGGCCATTGCGTAGGGGGCGTATTCCCCCTGACTCCGGTATCTTTTTTGTCAGGCGCTGGTGTCCGGGCGCCGGAATTTCAGATTTTGCCGCCATATCCCAAAAATGCTCCGATTGAAAGGGATCCTTGCGCCGGAGTATGAAACCACGGCGCGCATTTTTGCGCGGGGGATGGCGCATTCCGGCTGGTTGTCCCATCCTGAGGGCGCTTTCACTATTGGACAGACAGCATGAAACCCAAGATCCTGACGACTCTGCGTGGCTATACCGGGGCATTGTTCCTGGCCGATGCGGCGGCGGGGGTTTCCGTGGCGATGGTCGCATTGCCCCTGAGCCTTGCCATCGCGATTGCCTCGGGGGCCGATCCGGGCAAGGGGTTGATCACCGCGATTGTTGCCGGATTTCTGGTTTCGCTTCTTGGCGGCAGCCGGGTTCAGATTGGCGGACCGACGGGCGCGTTCATCGTTGTCGTCTATTCTGTGATCATCCAGCACGGGTATGACGGGCTTGTGCTGGCGACGTTCATGGCCGGTGTCATCCTGATCATCGCGGGGGTTTTGCGACTGGGCAATCTGGTGGCCTATGTGCCGGAACCTGTGATCAACGGGTTCACCATCGGCATCGGCATCATCATCGCCACAAGTCAGTTGGCCGATCTGTTCGGTCTTGAGATTGCCGACCTGCCCGCCGAATTCCTGCCGAAGATTTCCACCCTTTGGCAGGCGCGGGACGGCGTCGGGTTGCCTGCGCTTGGCATCGGGATCGCGACGATGGTTCTGATCGTCGGCCTCAGGCGCTTGTGGCCGCGGTTTCCGGGGCTGATCATCGCGGTCGGTGTCACATCGCTGATCGTGGCTGCTGCGACGCTGCCGGTTGAAACGGTCTTTTCGCGGTTTGGCGCCTTGCCCACGGCGCTTCCGGTTCCGCATTTGCCCGATGTTACGTTTCCCCGCCTGATCGAGTTGTTGCCTTCGGCGCTTATCATCGCTCTGCTGGCCGGGGTTGAATCGCTTTTGTCGGCGATGGTTGCGGACCGGATGATCGACGGCCAACACCGGCCCAATGCCGAGGTTCTGGCACAGGGTGCGGCCAATATCGGTTCGGCGCTGTTTGGTGGTCTGCCCGCAACCGGGGCAATCGCGCGCACGGCCACCAACGTGCGGGCCGGGGGGCGGACCCCCGTTGCGGGGATCGTGCACGCGCTGGTCATTCTGATTGTGATGATGGTGGCCGCGCCTTTGGCGGGGTATCTTGCGATGCCTGCGCTGGCCGGGCTGCTTATTCTGACCGCGTGGAACATGAGCGAGCCGCATAAATGGCGCGCCCATCTGGCCGGGCGGCGGTCGGACGTCATGTTGCTGCTGGTGACGCTGATCCTGACCGTACTGGTCGATCTTACCGTCGCGATCGGGGTCGGGGTGTCGCTGGGTCTTGCCCTGCGGTTGCGGCGGCGTGACGTGCCACCGGCGGATTGGGATGTTCCAGACCGTTAAGGCCGGGGCAAGAAAAAAACCGCGCGCCGGTATGGCGCGCGGTTTGAAACTTTGTCTGGCTGATGGATCAGCGGCGGATGCCAAGGCTTTCGATCAGCTTGCGATACCGTGCTTCATCCTTGGACTTGGCATAGTCCAGCAGTTTGCGGCGCAGGGCGACCAGCTTCAGAAGGCCACGACGCGAGTGGTTGTCCTTCTTGTGGGTCTTGAAATGCTCGGTCAGGGTGGTGATGCGGGATGTCAGGACCGCGACCTGGACTTCGGGCGAACCCGTGTCGCCGTCCTTGGTCGCATATTCCTTCATCAGCCGGGTCTTTTCTTCGGGCGTAATCGACATCGGGGTCTCCTTTTCAGGTTCGGGTTATGGCGCGAGCCGGGATGTCGTCCAGCAAGGCCCGTGGAGATGCCGCAAGCGCGACCTCGCGTCTGTAGAAGAGTTTGCGACGATTGAAAAGGCCCATGCCGATTCCGCGGTTTTGGCCGTAAACGACGACAGGCTGACCCGATTTATGCCGGTACAGCCGCCAATGCCACCCAAGCGCGGGGAATGTTGCGAGATCCTGCGCAAGGGAACGAAAAAGGCGCTGAAAACCCGAAACCCTATTCGCCGATCGCTCAAACCGAGGACACTGTGGATGTGACGTGGGAATTGAGCGGCCCGAGGCGAGCACGCAACCCACCGTACCGGTAACCGATCCTATGGCTCCGTCGACAGAATCCACCATACCGACCGAGCCTGTGGTTGCGCCGTGCTGAACCGAACCAATCCAAACGGAACTCCGGCAGGACCGTCGCGTTCAGGGCGGTCGGACGGTGCACATGGATCAGACGGCCGCCCTGACGGCATCCGGGATCAGCGACCGGTTCAATTAACCTTAAAACGCGATATGTTTCGACATATGCCCTTTATCCTAAGAGTGTATCTGACAGGCAGCGGATGGTCTGGAATTTGTTCGCGGTTTGTTTTGCGGGGGGCAAAGATGCTGGCGGGTCTGATCTTTCTCGGTGTTCTGGCTGCGGCGTCGTTTCCTGACTTGATGGAGGGCGCGCAAACGGACGAAACCGATCATCCCGAAGATGCCGAGCCGTCGCTTGAGGCCGATGATCCCACGATGCCCGAAGACAGTCCGCATGGGGCAGTCACCGCTGCGCCCGAAAACGGCCCTGCCGGGGGTGACGTGTCGCAGGAAACCCCCGAGGTCCTGACTGGCGAGGAGGACCTGACTGGCGAAGAGGAACTGACTGGCGAGGACCTGTTTGTCGATCCTGAACCCGGGCTGGTGCTGGTCGAGTCGTTCAAGCCGGGTGTTGATACGCTTACGGTGGCTGTGCCCGACGACGCTCAGGAATTCACCGCCCATGACAGCGACGGCGACTCGGCTGCATACCTGCGCTTTGACACCGCCATGGGCACGGTCGAAATCCGCTTTCAGGGTCTGTCGGTCGTGCCGGTTGACGATCTGTTCCTGCGGGTGTCGGATGCGTCGTCGCCGACGCTGGATGCCGATATTCCCTTGTCGGCCCTGATGGATACCGACGCGGATGAGGTCGAAGGCCCGGTTCTGACGCCGGTCGACCCCGAATTTCCTGACGATGTTCCGGCCCCGGGGCCCGACGACCCGGTTCTGTCACCTGCCGATCCGACCCTGCCTGACGACCCGCCGGCCCCCGGCGCCGATGATCCGACCGTGCTGACTCCGGTTTTGGACGATGTGGCACCGACACCGGAGTATGACGTGTCGGAAGATGATGCGGGCGCTTTGTTGCCGTCCGGCGATGATGACACCAGAGATATCGCGGCACACGACAGGGTTCTTGCGGTTGCCAATCGCGATGACGCGTCCCCGCACGCTCCGGTTATGACGCCAGTGAGCGAACCGAACGATGGATCGCGTGGAGCGGAAGGACCGGGTCTGACGCCTGTGGCAGACGACACGGGGTTCGCAGAGCAGGCGCCAGATGTCCACGACTCACGGACGACTGAGGGTGTCTGGCTCTATTCCACGTCTGGGTCGCAGGCCGACGTTGCCGATATCACCGACTTCCTGAGGGGCGAGGATGTTCTGCGGATCAGCCTCAACCCTGCTGCTATCGACAGCGGCAATGTTTCTGTCTTGCCGTCCGGGGATGGCGAGGACGCTTTGGTCACCATCGACGGTAAGGTCATTGCGATCCTGCGCGGCGCGCCGGAGGCGACCTTGCGTGACGTGTTCGTCGAAACCCGGCCAGATATGTTCGGCTGATCCATAGGCAGTGAACGCCCTGAGAACCGCACAATCGCCAGCGCCCTAAAGCCGGGCGAGCAGATCGGGTGTGGGCCAGGCATCGGCGGGCATACCCAGACGTTGTTGCTCCGCCTGTACCGCCTCGCGCGTCTTTTCCCCCAGAATGCCGTCAATTCCACCAACGTCATACCCCCGGGCGACCAGCGCTGTCTGCAAGGCCTTCATCTGATCGCCAGACAGTCCGGTGTCGGGGCGCCCTGCATCAAAGACCGGCGCGCCCTCAAGCCGCGTGCCGAAATAGGCGGCGGTGGTGACATAAATAAAGCTTTGGTTCCATTCGAAATAAACGTCGAAGTTGGGATAGGCAAGAAATGCCGGCCCATTGCGCCCCTGTGGCAGCAGCACGGAAGCCGACAAGTCATCACCAGCCAGATCGCCGGTTCTGGCAGCAACTCCCAGCGCCTTCCACCCCGCCACGGGGCGGCGATGATTCAGGCCGGTTTGGGCCCAGTCGAATGTCGCGGGAAGGGTGATTTCCTGCAGCCAGGGTTCGTTCGCGCGCCAGCCAAGGGATTTCAGCATCGATGCGCCCGACAGCAGCGCGTCGGGTGCGGATGTCTTCAGGGTGACCTGGCCGTCGCCGTCACCATCCACGCCGTTGCTCAGAATGTCCTGAGGCAACATCTGAACCATGCCGATTTCGCCAGCCCAGGCGCCGGTGGTTGTGGCAGGATCCAACCCGCCTTTTTCAAACAGTTCGACGGCTGCGAACAATTGGGGGCGGAACAGGCCGGGACGGCGACAGTCATGGGCGAGGGTGGCCAGCGAATTGACCGTGTTGTAATCGCCCTGCACGGCGCCAAAGTCTGTCTCCAGCGCCCAGAAGGCCAGCAATACGCCCGGGCTGACGCCATATTCGTCACGCACACGGTCAAACACGGATGCATATTTATTCAGGTTCGCGCGGCCATTGTCGATGCGGTTCTGGCTGATCAGGTGGCGTGCGAAGTCGACGAAAGGCATCTGGAACACACCCTGCGCCTGATCTGCCGCGAGGGTTCGGGGGTCGTGGCGGATGCCTTGGAAAAACGCATCGACAGTAGCGCGATCATGACCTTTTGCCATGGATTCGGCCCGCGCCTGATCGAGAAAGTCAGAAAACCTGCCACCGCAAGGAACGGTATCCTGCGCTGTGTCTTGCGCGGAAGCAGGGCCGGGCGCGATGCTCAGCGCGGCGACAAGGGCGAGTGTCGCACGTTGGGGCAGGTTCATGGCGGATCCTTCGACAGGCGGAGCGGGGTCGTTGCGCTGGGTATCAGTTTGGACGCGGCTTGCAATGGATCAGGTGGAAAGGCGCGCGACTGTGACCGAGAGCGCGACCCAGATCACGACGAGAGAAATCATCGCCCCCCAGCTTCGCCAGAGCAGGGCCACGGCCCGGTCGATGTCCTGGGCCCCAAGGGTGCGGCGGCCTTTGGGATTGACGAAGGGAAAGTCGCGCATGACACCGTCATAGCTGCGCGGCCCGGCCAGGGCGACGCCCAGCGCGCGGGCCATGGCGGCCTCGGGCCAGCCGGCGTTGGGGGATTTGTGGCGCGCCGCTTCGGCGCGGATGGCGGGCATGGCGGTGAGTTGACCATTGGTGGCGGCAATCAACAGCGCAGTCAGCCGGGCCGGGATCAGGTTGAGCAGGTCGTCGGCCCGGGCCGAGGCCCAGCCAAAGGCGGCGTGCCGGGGGGTGCGATAGCCGATCATGCTGTCGGCGGTGTTGACAAATTTATAGACCAGTAGCCCCGGCAGACCGGCGAGGGCAAACCAGAAGACCGGGGCGATCACCCCGTCACTGAGGTTTTCGGCGGCGGATTCGATGGCGCTGCGGGCGACGGCGGTATCATCCATCGCGGCGGTGTCACGGCTGACGATCATCGCGACGGCGCTGCGACCTGCCCCGGTCGATTGCCGCAGGCCGGTGGCGACGGCGGTCACGTGATCGGCAAGGCTGCGCTGTGCCAGTAGGATCGCGGCTGTGATCAGTTCGGGCAATGGTCCGAGCGGGATGGCGGCGATCAGCACCGCCAGGATCAGGGCAAGGCCAACGAGAGTGGCAAGGGCCAGTACGCCGCGCGCCCGCCGGAACCGGCCGTGGTTCAGCGCCCTGTCAAGCCGGTCAACAGCCCGGCCCATCAGCACCGCAGGGTGGGGCAGACGGTTCCAAAGGGCGGGCGGTTCACCCAGCCAGGCATCCAGCAGCAGCGCGCCGATCAGCGTTAGGTGAATCATCATCGTTTGGCTGCGGGTCGGTGGCGGGCGCTCGGCGTTGCCATCGCCCCCCCCACCGTCCCACAGGCCGCCTCGAGCCGGGGCCAGTGATGCGGGGCGGGCAGACCAAGGCGCAGCCATCTCGGATTATAGGGGAAGGTCCGGGTCAGGATGCGGTGACGGGCGAATTCCCGGTGCCAGTTTTCGGCATCGTCGAGGCAATAGAGCCGGAACAGCGGACAGTCGTCCATTGCCCCGGGCCCGGACCGAGCCGATTCAGCCCCCGCCGTCCGCATCAACGCATCAAGCCGTGCGGCGTCGTCTTGCAGCCTTTGACGGGTCGCAGCGGCCCAGACGTGATCCGACAGTGCGCGGTTGGCGATCTCAAGCCCCGGACCGCTGACTGCCCAGGGGCCAAGCCTTGTCGCCAACCTGCCGATCAGCCCGGCATCACCAATGGCGAACCCCACCCGCAACCCGGCGAGCCCCCAGAATTTGCCAAGGCTCTTGAGGATCGTTGTGTCGGGGCGGCCACTTTGAACCTGACTGCGGTCGGGGTGAGTGTCGCAAAAGCTTTCGTCCAGAATCAGCGTTCCCGGAGAGGCGTGGTCCGAGCAGAATTTGCCGGTCGGGTTGTTTGGATGCACGACGACGCGCACCGGGGCAGGGTCGTGGGTGACGGTCCAGCCCGAGGCGCGAAAGGCGGCGGCGTGTTCGTTATAGGTGTCGGGGCGGATCTGAACGCGCTGCGCACCGGGGCCGGAGGGCAGGCAGCCGGGCAATTGTGCGATCAGTGCCGATGCGCCCGGCGCTGCAAGGATCGCCCGGTCGTCCGGCACCTGCCAGAACGCGCGCGCTGCGGCGATCAGACGGTCGGTCGCGCCTTTGTCGGGCAGGGCGGTCCAGACGTCGGGCGGCAGGTCACCGACCGGATAGGGGACGGGATTTATTCCCGTTGAGAGGTCGATCCAGTCGCCGCGTTTGCCGCCCCAGCGGGCCACGGCCGCGTCCAGCGCCCCACCATGATCGCGCGCATCGTTCACGTCTGCGGATCTTCGGGCAGCGGCGGGTGGCGGGTCACGACATGCCCCACGCCACCTTGCGGCCTTTGGCGAAACGGCACCAGACCAGCGCCTGACAGGGCATGCAGCGCGGCATAATCGACAATCGCAGTCGCCGCTTCGCTCTCAGGTTCGAACCGCCCAAGTGTATAGCAGAACTTGCCCCGGGCCTGAATCGCGACGTTGCAGGCATGACTACACCCCATGAGGCAGGACATCCGGCGCACCGCGACGCCCGGGCGCGGCGTTCGTTGCCGCGGTTCGCCCAGGATTTCGAGCAACACCTCGCCGTCAGCGCGGGTCGAGTCGGTGGTTTCCCAGCCATCGCGCCGACAGGTGTCACAGACGGTTATCACTGTCGTCATTTCTTGTGCCTTGCAGATGGGTCAGGTCTCAGATGGGGCGGATTCTCACCAATGTCGATTCGACTTCAAGCGGTTTCCCGCCGGTTTTCGGTAATTCATTCCGATAGTTGCCGGATGCTATTTGCGTTAACCTTCCGTTAGGAAATGAGTTACAAATAGAAAAGTCAGATGCGAAACGGTCGGTGGAATTTGCGGCGCCGGGGGATGTATGAAAGTTTTGATCGTAGAAGGGCGCGTCGGGTTGGCGCAACTCTGGGCCACATGCGTGAGCCGGTTTGGAGCCGAGGTGGAAATCGCCCGGACCCAGCCCGATGCGATTTCCTATCTGCAGAATGTTTGCCCGGAAATCGTGATACTGTCTCTTGGACTGGTCGAGGGGTCCGCGTTCGCCGTGGCGGACTATGCAAGTTATCGTCATCCAACGACCAAGATCATACCTGTCACCTCGTCCACATTCTTTTCTGACGGTTCGGTGTTTCAGCACGTACCGAACACCTGCACCACATTGGCCGAGTCCACGTCACCCGAAGATCTGGCAGCGATCGTTGAACATTACGGAATGACCGCCTGACGCCCCAAAGCCGCGCGCAGCCTCAGTTTTTGTCTCACCGTTAGAGGCAGTCGGGGATGGTGAACCCTTTGGGAGAGCCTCCCCTATACGATGCCGGGTCATATCGGCATCGACAACAGGATCTGAATGTCGGCCACATTGGTTCCGGTGGCACCCGTGATCAGCAGGTCATTCGCCAATGCCAATGCGGCGTTGCTGTCGTTATTCGCCAGCAATGCCGCGGCATCGCCCCGCGCCGCGATCCGCGCCCAGGTGCTTGGGTCGACAATCCCGCCCGCCGCATCGACCGGGCCGTCGCGCCCATCGGTGCCGCCTGACAGAAACAGCCAGCGTCGGGGGATCGGCGTGACTTCGGCCAACGCAGCCAGACGCAGGGCAAGCTCTTGATTGCGCCCGCCCTTGCCGGTGCCGGAAAGTTTCACCGTGGTTTCACCGCCAAAGAGCTGTGCCGTCGGCGGAGCATCGGCGGGCAGCGACAGGGCGGCGGCCAGCACCGTCTGCGCCGCATCGGCGACATCGCCTGTCAACCGGTCAGAGACGATTGTCGTGGCAAACCCGGCAGCTTTGGCGGCATCGGCGGCGGCGCTCAGGGACTGACCGTTCGATCCTATAAGATGGTTGGCGGCGGGGATGTTTGGCGCGTCTGTCTCGGTATCGGCGGACAGATGATCGCGCAGCGCCTGTGTCAGGCCATTCCAGGCGCCGACCTGTTGTAACAGCGCCCGTGCCTCGGACCTTGTGCCAATCGGTGCCACCGTCGGCCCCGAGGCAATGGCGCGCAGATCGTCGCCGATGACATCGGACAGCAGATATCCGGTGACCGGCGCAGGTGCGGCAAGGCGCAGCATCCCGCCACCCTTCAGTTGCGACACCTGCTGACGGACCATGTTCATCTGCACGATATCCAGCCCACTGGCCAAGAGCGCGCGGTTCAACGTCACCTTGTCAGCCAGCGTCAACCCCGGTGCAGGGGCGGGCACGAGTGCGGAACCGCCCCCCGAAATCAAGGCGATCACGTGATCCTGCTGTGTCGCCCCCTGCAATATTTCGATGACCGCGCGCCCGGCGGCGAGCCCCGCCGCATCTGGCACCGGATGGCCGGCGCGGTGCATCTGTGCGCCCGGCACCTCGGCTGTGTTTTCAGGATGGGTCACGCAAAGCGCCTCATGTGGCCCCGTGACATGCTTCAGGGCGGCGGACAGCATTGCGGGAGCGGCCTTGCCGATGGCGATCAGCAGCAGCCGCCCGGGGGGCTGGGGCAGCGGGTGATCGGCCAGCGCACGGGTGACGGCGGCGGCGGGATCGGCGCGTGAAATGGCGGCATCGAACAGCACTTTTGCGGTCTGGCGCAGATCTGGGTCGGGCATTGCGGATCCTCGGTTATCTGGCGTCAACCAAGGCGCGACAGGCCCGGGTGTCAAGACCGCAGGCGTTGCCGCCGCCCGGGTATTTCACGGGTTCAGCGGGCAGAGCCGGGGCGGCTGTGGCTCGTCCTTGCATCACATCGGGCAAAGCTGCACAATTTCCCGAACGTGGAACAGTGTGGCCGGTTGGCCATTTCAGGCGGAGGGAAGGATGCGCAAGGCACCGGGATTTTTGCAAAGCGGCGCCGGTCTGCCGCGCCCGGTGCTTTGGTCGTTGGTCGGATTGTCGCTGGCGGCCGGCGTGCTGGGGCTGATCACGGGGCGACAGGTGGCCGATTTTACGGAAACCGATGCGATTGCAGCCTATGCCGCGCTCTATGTGCAGGAAACTGGCGGCACCCCGGGCGATTGCCACGGGATGCCGGGCAGGGGCGCGGTCTGGCTGATCGTGCAATGCGGATCGGAGGATACCGCACGCAGCTATGACGTGGCGCGGGACGGCAGGCGGATCACCGGGGCAACCCCACCCGAGGCATGAGCCCGCCGCGTTCCGCCACCCCCGATCACTGGGAATACATGCCCTCATAGATCGGACCCAGCGTTTCGGTGTCGAAAAGCGACGATACCGACGTGCCGTTCCAGATGTTCATGATCGCCTGTGCAAACATCGGTGCGGTGGGAACGATGCGGATGTTGGGGGCTTTCCGTACGGCATCGGTGGGTTCGATGGAATCTGTGATCACAAGGGTTTTCATCACCGATCCGGTCACGCGCTCGACCGCAGGGCCGGACAGCACGCCGTGGGTGATATAGGCGTGCACTTCTTTCGCGCCCTGCTCCAATAGCGATTCCGCTGCCTTGCACAGGGTTCCGGCTGTGTCACAGATGTCGTCGACGATGATGCAGATCTGGTCTTTCACTTCGCCGATGATCGTCATTTCCGCAATTTCGCCCGGCTTGTCACGCCGCTTGTCGACGATCGACAGGGGGCAGCCGATGCGCTGGGCCAATTCCCGGGCCCGCGCCACACCGCCAACGTCGGGGGATACGATAGTCACCTCGTCCAGCCGCCCCTTGAACGCATGCAGGATATCCAGCGCGAAAACCGGCGAGGCATAGAGGTTGTCGACCGGAATGTCGAAGAACCCCTGAATTTGCGCGGCATGCAAGTCCATGGTCAGCACCCGTTCGATGCCCGCTTCGGTCAGCATGTTGGCAACCAGTTTCGCAGTGATCGGCGTGCGCGCCTTGGTGCGGCGATCCTGCCGGGCATAGCCGAAATAGGGGATGACCGCGGTGATCCGTGCCGCAGAAGACCGGCGCAGGGCATCACAGATGATCAGCAGTTCCATCAGGTTGTCGTTGGCGGGATTGCTGGTGGGCTGGATGATGAACATGTCCTCGCCGCGGACGTTTTCATACACTTCAACGAATATCTCGCCGTCGTTGAACCTTTCGACCCGGGCATCCAAAAGGCCGACGTTGACCCCCCGGTGCATCGACATACGCCGCGCGATAGATTTCGCAAGCGTGGGGTTGGCATTGCCCGAGATGAGCTTGGGTTCGGTCATGGATCGCATGTGCTTGGGGTTCCCGTGGTGGCGCAGTAACGGAATCGTCACGTTGACACCGCTTATCACGGGGTTACGGTCCCGGAAACCATTCGTCACAGGATATAGCGTCATGGCCCATATCGACTATTTTTTCGCCACGATTTCCCCCTATACCTATCTCGCAGGCACAAGGCTGGAAGAGATAGCAGCGCGCCATGGAGCGAGCGTTACGTATAAACCCTTTGATATCATGCAGCTTTTTTCGCGCACGGGTGGTTTGCCGCCAAAAGACCGGCATCCGTCGCGCCAAGAATACCGGCTGATCGATATTGAACGGTCCGCAGCACTGCTGGGTGAGCCGATCACCATGAAGCCGGCATTCTGGCCCGCAAATCCCGCGCCGTCGTCCTATGCGATCATCGCGGCGCAGGCTGCGGTGGCCCGGGGCGATGCCGGCGATCTGGCGGCGCTGGTGGCGTCGGTGACGCGTGCCTGTTGGCTGGAAGACCGTGATGTCGCCGACGATGACGTGATACGCGCCTGTCTGACGGCGGCTGGGTTTGATCCGGGTCTCGCCGATTCGGGGTTGCTTGCCGGGGCCGAAACTTATTCCGCCAATCTTGAAGAGGCGGTGGCGCGCGGTGTGTTTGGAGCACCGTTCTATGTGACCGAAGATGGCGAACGGTTCTGGGGCGTTGACCGGCTCAGCCATCTTGACGCGCATCTGTCGGGTCAGATCTGATGACTCTGGCCCGGGTCGCGGGCCATGATGTGTTTCACCAATCTTTCGGAATCGGCGACCGGCGCGCATTGATGATCCATGCCGCTCTGGCGCACTCGGGCGCATGGCGCGGGCTGGCGGCGCAACTGCCGCTGAACGCGGTGGCGTTTGATTTGCCGGGGCATGGACAAAGTGACGATTGGGACGGGCAGGGGGATTTTCTGACCTGTGTGACCCGGATCGCCGAAGAATTCCGAGACTGCCACGGTGGCGGGGCGACTGACGTGATCGGCCATTCCTTTGGCGGCACTGTAGCGCTGCGGCTGGCGGTGGAACGGCCCGATCTGGTGCGCAGCCTGACATTGATTGAGCCGGTTTTCTTTGCCGCCGCCCGCGCCACGGCGGCACCCGAGATCGCGGAGCATGATGCCGCAAACGCGCCGTTCGCCAAGGCGATGAAACAGGGGGATCATGCCGGTGCGGCCAAGATTTTTCTGGCCATGTGGCAGCCCGGTGCGCGTTGGTCGGCACTGCCCGAACCTCTGCGCACCGCACAAGCGGCGCGTATGCCGCTGATAACGGCGGGTGCCCCCGGTTTCGATGCCGACACCGCAGGCTTGCTGGACGCGGGGCGGCTGGAAGGTGTGACGGTTCCGGTTCTTCTGTTGCGTGGTGACGAAAGCCCCGCGATCATCGCCGCGATCCATCGCGCCTTGATGGAGCGGTTGCCGGATGCGCGTGACGTGGTGGTTGACGGGGCAGGGCACATGCTGGCGATCACTCACCCCGATCAGGTGGCGCGCGAGATGCTTCCGCATCTGGCAAGAGCAGCGTGACGTGGCTGTTCCTGCGGCTTGCCCTGTAACCGCGGTGCCGATTTCCGGAAAATACCCGCTTTTTTCGGATTTCCCGGCGGTTACAACAACTCGATGAAACGGGCCAATTCGGTGTCCGGCAGGGACCAGTCGCAGACCAGACGCGCAGCAAAAGCGCCTTTGGCGGTTTGCGAAGCATGGTATTGCGCACCCGCTGCCATCGCCCGTGCGTGGATCTCGGCGGGTATGTCGGCGAAGATCATGTTTGCCTGAACCGGAAATTCAGGCTCGATCCCGGCGGCGCGCAAACCGGCTTCCAGACGTCCGGCCTTTGCGTTGGCGGCGCGCGCCATTTCAAGCCACAGATCATCTGTCAGATAAGCGAGCATCTGGGCAGAGAGATAGCGGTGCTTGGAAAATAGATGCGCGCCCCGCTTGCGGCGCAGCTCAAACTCCCACGCGTTTTCCGGGTCAAAGATCACCGCCGCTTCGACCCCCAGAAGGCCGTTCTTTGTGCCGCCAAACGAAAGGGTGTCGACCCCGGCCCGCCATGTCATGTCGGCGGGTGAACAGTTCAGCGCGGCAATGGCATTGGCAAACCGTGCGCCGTCCATATGCACCGGCAGGCCATTGGCGCGGGCGATCCCGGTCAGGGCGTTCACCTCGTCCACTGTGTACAGCGTACCGGTTTCCGTGACCTGGGTGATCGTCACCGGGCCGGGCTGAACCCCGTGCACCACGCCCGCAGGATGCTTGGCGATTGTGGCGGACAGGGCGTCGGGGCTCATCTTGCCATTCGTTGTCGGCACCAGCGACAGTTTGGCCCCACCGGTAAAGAACTCGGGTGCGCCGCATTCATCCATTTCGACATGGGCCAGATCGGCGCAAAACACCGCCTGCCACGGCTGTGCCATCGTGCCCAGCAGCAGAGCGTTGGCGGCGGTGCCGGTGGCCACCAGATAGACCGCTGCCTCGGGGGCCTGAAACACCTCGCGGATACGGTCGCGCACGGATTCCATGATCGTATCGGCGCCATAGGACGGCTGATACCCGGTGTTCGCGTCGATCAGCGCCTGCATCACCAAAGGGTGGGCCGGGCCAGCATTGTCCGAGGCAAAGAACATCAGATCGGCTCCTCGATGATATAGTCTTCCCATTCTTCTTCGGGCACTTCGAATTCGGGAATCGTCCAGCCTTGCACCGATACGCCCGCGCGGTGCACGCTTTCTGGGTCGCCGGAAATCAGCGGGTGCCATTCGTACAAAGTCTTGCCCTCGTGCAGCAAGCGATAGGCGCAGGTTTCGGGCATCCAATAGGAGTTCTTGCTGATATTGGCCGGGGTCAACACGATGCATTCCGGCACGAACTTATGCCTGATCGGATACTGCGAGCAGTGACAGGTTTCACCGTCCAGAAGACGGCAGGCCACGCGGGTCATCTCGACCTCGCCGGTGTCCTCGTCCTCAAGTTTGTTCAGGCAGCATTTGCCGCAGCCGTCGCAAAGCGCTTCCCATTCGGCCACGCTCATCTTGCGCAGGGGCACATATTCCCAGAACCGAGAGCGCAGGCCGGATCTGTCGATCGGATCGGTCATGGCGCGACCGGTTTGGTTTGCGCCAGTATTTCTTTGGCGCGGGCGCTGTCGGCATCCATCTGTGAAATTAGCGCGGGCAGGCTGTCGAATTTTTCTTCGCCGCGCAGGTATTCGACCAAAGCAACCGACAGGTGCGTGCCATAGAGATCGCCCTTGAAGCCGAACAGGTGGGTTTCGATATTGGGGCGGTTGTCGCCGAACATGGGCCGTACTCCGATGGAACACACCGCGTCATAGGTGCCCTCGTATGGGCCAGACAACACGTCTGCACGCACGGCATAAACGCCATATTTTGGCGGATGCAGCCCGTCGATCGACATGTTGGCGGTGGGATAGCCCAACTCGCGGCCGCGTTGGGCACCAAGGATCACTTCGCCCTCGATTCGGTGTTGATGGCCCAGCATCGCGGCGGCGTCGCGGGGGCGGCCTTCGGTCAGCGCGGTGCGGATCCGGGTCGAGGACACCGCTCCGTCTTCGGCCTGAAGCAGTGGCGCAATGGTAACGCCAAACCCCATTTCAGCCCCGAACCGGCACAGATCATCGGCTTTGCCGCTGCGCCCTTGCCCGAAACAAAAATCGGCGCCGACAACCACATGGGACAGGCCCAGCCCGTCGGTGATAATGCGTTGGGCGAATTGTTCGGGCGTCAGCGCGGCCAGAGCCGGGTTGAACGGAATTTCATACAACCGCTCCACCCCGAGTTTTGCCAGCCGGTTCGCCTTGGATTCGGCATTCATCAGGCGAAACGGCGGCGCATCGGGTGCGAACACCTGACGCGGGTGCGGTTCGAAGGTCAGCACGCCCAGCGGACGGTTCAGCCGTTCGGCATGGGCGCGGGCAATATCAATCACCGTGCGGTGGCCCGAGTGGACCCCGTCAAAATTGCCGATGGCGACGCTGGCGCCCTTGTCCTTGTCGGCTACGAAAAGATGGTCCCGCACGATCTGCATGGCGACGGGATAGTCGCCGCCCCGTGACTGTGCAAGCAGTCAGTCGAGTTTGCGTGACGGGGCGAGCACCGTCGCTTCGCCCTTCATCACTGGTTTGCCGTCAATGGTGGCCACAGTGTTAAGTTGCACGCGCCGTTTGCCATGGTCGATTGACAGCACCGTGACGGTGGCCGTCACCCGGTCACCGGGGCGCACGGGGGCAAGGAATTTCAGTGACTGCCCAAGATAGACCGTGCCATGCCCCGGAAGCTGTTCGCCGATCACCGCCGAAATCAGACCCGCCGTCAGCATGCCGTGGGCGATGCGCCCCTCGAAAATCGTGTCGCGGGCATAGGCATCGTCCATATGCACCGGATTGCGATCGGTCGATACCTGAGCGAAAAGTTCGATATCGTTGCAGGTGATTTCCTTGGTCAGATGCCGGGACATGCCGATTTCAAGGTCTTCGATGCAGATCGTGCCGCGGGGAAAATTGTCGTGCATGGTGTCGAGCATTTCGTCGCCTCGGTAATAAAATAGCGTCAGGTCGGGCCGTGACGCAGTAATATTACCGAGAGGCCGAGTAAATCAAGGAAATTCGACATATCCCACCCCTGAGGTTTCGGGGCACCCGTGTTCAGCGCAGTTTGCCGATGGCAAAGGTCGGGCGGAACGGCTGCGTTTCCAGCCAGGCAGCCAGCGCCTCGGGATCGGGCTGTTCGGTCGTTTTGGTCTGGTCGGCAGCGAGACCTCCGGTGATCAGCAGCGAATCGAGATCTTCGCCCATGGCGCCCGCAATGTCGGTCGTGATGCCGTCGCCGATGCACAGAATGCGCGCGTCGGAAATATCGCGCCCCAGTTCCACGATCAGGCGGCGCGAAAGGTCATAGACCGGCGGGTGAGGCTTGCCGAAATACAGGCTGGTGCCTCCCATTTCGGTATAAAGGGCCGCAAGCGCCCCGGCGCACCATTCGCGGCTGTCGCCCCGGTCAACGATCACATCGGGGTTGGCGCAAAGCAGCGGCAGATCGCGGGCGATGGCCGACAGGAACTGCGGGCGCATGACTGCGGGGTCGGCATGGGGGTCGAAGGGGCCGCAGCACAGGATGCCCGTAGCCTCGTCAAGTGGGGTGCGCCGGATCTCGACCGGTTCGGCGACGACCTCGCTTGGCTCAAAGAACACTTCGTCATGGGGTCGGCCAATGAAATAGACGTTTTGGCCAATAACGCCTCTGAACATCGCCGCTCGTGCACTGTCGCCCGAGGTCGCGATGGCATCCCAGCAATCGTCAGGTGCGTTGAACCGGACAAGCTGTTCGGCGATGCTTGAATGCGGGCGCGGCGCATTGGTCAGCAGGATCACCGTTCCGCCCTGTTCGCGAAAGGCGCGCAGGGCCGCCACTGCCGCCGGAAAGGCGGTGATGCCATTGTGCAGGCACCCCCAGAGATCGCAGAACACCGCATCATAGGATTGCGAGATTTCGGCAAGGGATTCGATGATGCGTGTCACGGCGGCCAGTCCTGTTTTCGGTCCTGAAGTCGGTCGCCGAGTATGTAGCGCGGCGCGCCCCGCGATGCCAGCCCAGCCCAGTGTCAGCCGCTAAAATACGCTTGCGCGGCTTGCCGGGCGGGAGTGTCGGCACCCGTCGATGAGGTGGCAGGGCTTGGAACGGGGAAGGGGAGCCGGTTCCGTCCGGGCTTGGCCGACAGATTCAACGCTCACGTGTGTCCCCTGCGGTGGTCAGGGTAGCCTTCACGGGCCGGACGCTGCGCAAGGTCGCGATGCGGTCGCTGGTCTAGGGAACTGCGGATGCCCGACGATATCGAGCCTCGCCGAGCGGCCCGCCAAAGACCCCGCGCGCATTGGTCATCCGCGCTGTGTCAGCAGCACCCCAAGGGTCATCAGCGTCAGACCGGCGGCGCGGATCAGCGTCATCGGGTAAAGGCGCGCGCCAAACAGGGCGAAGTGATCGATCACCGCCGCCGAGACAAGCTGCCCGAGCAGCACACAGAAAATCGCATTGCCCACTCCGAACCGTGGCGCGATCAAGGTGATCGACAGAACATAGAACGCCACCAGAACACCGGCAAGGAACAGGTGCCCTGGCTGCTCCGGCACCCGGGCAAGTGCATCGAAACCGGTTATCGCATTGACCGCAACAGCCGACAGAAACGCCACCGCGAAAAGCACGGTTCCCGCCACAAAGGGCGATCCGATCCGCGCGCCAAGACTGGCATTTAGGGTGGCCAGCAGCGGAACGCCGATCCCCGCCAACAGCATTACAATGGTATATCTGGCGGTTTCGGACATCTGGACTCTCCCCATGTGTTCTCCAAGGCTAGCGCGAAATCAGAGAGCAGGGGAACCGCACAAGTGGCGGCCTCAGCGTCCGATACCCGGGTGAGATGACACCAAAGTGACTGGCCCCGCCGCGCATTTGCCCGATGTATTACCAATCCGGCTGAAAGGCCCACTGAAAGGTTCACACGTGATGCCAAGCCACCTGAGCCCGTTTGCCCGGTTCATCGCTTTCTCTTCTGTCGCCCTTCTGTCGTTGGCAACCGCCGCTCAGGCCGGACCACTCGCGTTTTCGGGCTGGACTGAGCAACGCTTCCACCTGTTCTCCAAGGTCGATTTTCGTCAGGGCGACGGCACTCTGGGGTTCACCTCGGACGGGGCGGCATCGCTGATCTGGCAGCGCGTGGCCCCCTCGGATCAAGGCAGCAAATCTGCCACCTGGGCGTGGGCGGTGACACAATCGGTGCCGCCAACCGATCTGACGAAAAAGGGCGGTGACGACAGGAATGCGGCGATCTATTTCGTGTTTCTGCCCCCTGAGATTGCCAAGGCAAATGCCGGATCGTCGAATATCCGCGGCCTTTTGGCTAACCGTGACGCGCGGGTGCTGGTCTATGTCTGGGGTGGGGCGCACAAGCGGGGGCAGGTGCTGGCCTCTCCCTATCTGGGGGCGCGGGGCAAGACGGTGATCCTGCGCGGCGCCGGCACCGGATCGTTCAGTGAAACTGTTGACCTTGCGGGCGATTTTGCGCGTGGTTTTGGCACAGCGCCCGGCGCATTGGTGGGGGTCGCAGTGTCAGCCGACAGTGACGACACCGGCACGAAGTTGTCGGGGCAGATCAGCGGGTTGGCCCTGCGCTGAGCGATCAGGAACAGATCCCCCGTGTTTCGGCCCCATCCCAGGGCAGCGAGATACCATCGCGGGGAACCGCGCTGCGCCGCTCGAGCATCGGGAAATGCGGTTGCAACAGCGCATGCAGTCGTGAAGTGCGCTGGCCGCCGGGATCGAGAGCGCGGCAACACACGAACTCTTCGACGATGCCGCCCTGCTGTTCATACCCAAAGTCAAGAAAGCCGCGCTCGTCTCCGATTTCGAACAGATAGGGGTCACCGCCCGGCGAATGTTCAGCCGCAGCGCGCAAGGGGTGATACCCGGTGACGGCGCGGTTTTGCCACTGCCAGACATGGGTCAATTCATGCGCGATGAACATGCCCCGGGCCATCGACATCCGTTCGGGATAGCCGGGAAGATAATCGTCGCGATACACCCTTTCGGCGGCGAACATCCGGTTGAACAGCACAAATGCGGCGGTTGATATGCGGATCTCGCCGATTTCGGGGCTGCGGATCCGTTCACGACAGGTCAGCGCAGGGCGTGGCGGGCGGGTGTGTATGACATTGCCGATCAGGGCCCCCTTGGAAATCCGGATCGGTGCGGTGTCGATGGTATCGCCGTGGATCGTGGCGGCAAAGCTGCGTTCCGCCGGGGTAAGCGGGCGGGCACAGGCGGACAGAAGCAACAGGATCAGCAAGGCAGGGAGGTTTCGCATGGTCGCAGATTAGGACGGAATTCAAAGCGGAGCGAGGGGGAACAGGTGCCATCGCGCTGAGATGATCGGGATGGCGGCAGCGCGGTTTACTTTCAGGGTTTGGCGCGGTCTACGGGGGTGATAAGGCTCTGGTCTGTCGTCCGCCCTGTGTCCTGCGGGTTGTGCTTGGCGGTGCCGGATGATCTGAATCAATGCGCCCTGCCTTTGACCATGGCATCGTGGCGCAAATCCAAGGCTCGACGGAGGCCCCCATGACCCGATTTCTTATCTGCACCGCCGCCCTGTTGGGCCTTACCGCCTGCGTTCCACCGCCGGTCGAGGTCGGGCGCGCGCTTTATGGCGACGCCTGCGCAGTGTGCCACGGGCCGCTGGGCAAGGGCGACGGCTCGCTTGCGGGCGATCTGCCCAAACGCCCGGCCGATCTGACCGGACTTTCGGCAAGGAACGGCGGAGTGTTTCCGCAAGGCGCGGTGATGGCGGTGATCGACGGCTACAACCGCCGCGACGATCCGCATGGGGTGATGCCCGAATTCGGCGAAGTGCTGCAAGAGGGCCGTCTTGTGCCGGTCGATATCGGCGACGGCAGACAGACCCCGACACCCGAACGGCTGGTCGCTCTCGCCGCCTATGTGGAGCGGTTGCAGGAGTGAGACGCGCCCGGAAACGATCCGCGGGATCGTTTCCGGGACGAACGCGCGGAGCGCAAGCGCCCATCGCGTCGGAGTAAAGCCTCACCCCTCGATTCCGGTGACGCATTTTGTGTTGAATGAAATCGCGCGTGGTGAAAGAACCGTTAATAACCGATGCGAATACGCTATGTCATCCTTGGTCGTTTCTAAATACTGCGAGATAGGTATTCCCATCGGAGGAGCCAAAGCAGCCCGTTTTTTGAACCGAAAAGACGGTATGGAGCTCCCAACCAGAACCAGCTTCTGACGTTAGCCTATTTTCGAATTCTCGTATAGCTTTGTCGCTAAAGGCAGCACCTATGCTAACAATTTTGTATTTTGCCGCCATCTGATTTTACCCCTTCAGTCGAGCTTTAATATCGTCTGGAAGGTCGAAACCCCCATTGGCAGCAGTACAGCTGTAAAGTCTTTTAATTGTCAATCCCAATGCCAAAGGCGCGGAGTGATACCGAAACATAATTTCGCAGTAACGCGAGCAGCTTGGATCGAACGCGCATCTGTTTCCTACTGCATCAGGACGAATTCTTCGATAACCTCGACAAAATCGATAGGCCGCGCGGGCAAAAAAACCATCAGGTTCAGATAAATCATCTATGAGCCGATCAAAGGCCGGTGTGATTCCGAGACCGCGCAATGCGCGGGGTATCATATTTTCCGGCAGATCCAATTCGACATTTGCATCGTCCTCAAACATCCAACTCCTCCACAAACCTCGCGTTCTCGCTGATATACTGAAACCGCAATTCCGGTTTCTTGCCCATCAGCCGCTCGACCAGATCGCCGGTTTCACCGGGTTCGTCCTCGTCTATCGTCACGCGGATCAATTTGCGGGTCAATGGGTTCATTGTTGTGTCTTTCAGATCCTTCGCGTCCATTTCGCCCAGACCCTTGAACCGCGACACGTCGATTTTGCCCTTGCCGCCCAGCCCCTTGGCCAGCCATGCATTCTTTTCCGCCTCGTCCAGACAATAGACCCGCTTGGCCCCTTGGGTCAGCCGGAACAGCGGCGGGCAGGCGAGATACAGGTGGCCGGCGTCGATCATCGGCCGCATCTGGGTAAAGAAGAACGTCATCAAAAGTGCAGCGATATGCGCGCCGTCCACATCGGCGTCGGTCATGATGATGATCTTGTCATAGCGCAGATCATCGAGCACGAATTTCGAACCCATCCCGACTCCAAGCGCCTGAGAAAGATCGGAAATCTCGACGTTCTGGCCCAGTTTGGACGATGCGGCCCCCAGCACGTTCAGGATCTTGCCGCGCAGGGGCAGCAGGGCCTGGGTCTTGCGTTCGCGCGCCATCTTGGCCGATCCGCCCGCGCTGTCGCCCTCGACGATGAACAGTTCGGTGCCGACCCGGTCGTTTGACGAACAATCGACCAGTTTTCCGGGCAGGCGCAGCTTTTTCGTCGCCGTTTTACGCGCGGTCTCTTTTTCCTGCCGCCGGCGCATCCGTTCTTCGGCGCGCAACACGAGGAAGTCGAGGATCGCGCCCGCCGCCTTGGTGTCGGAGGCCAGCCAGTTGTCGAAATGGTCGCGCACGGCACCCTCAACCATGCGCCCCGCCTCGGTCGTGGCCAGCCGGTCCTTGGTCTGACCGACGAATTCCGGCTCGCGGATGAAACAGGAGACAAGCGCGCAGCCCCCGGCCAACAGGTCTTCGCGGGTGATGTCCTTCGCCTTGCGATTGTTGATCAGCTCGCCGTAAGCGCGGATGCCCTTCAGGATCGCCGCCCAAAAGCCGGTTTCATGGGTGCCGCCCTCGGGCGTGGGGACGGTGTTACAGTAGGACTGGGTGAACCCGTCGCGCGACGGAGTCCAGTTGATCGCCCATTCGACGCTGCCGGGCTGGGAAAACTTTTCCGCGAACGACACTTTGCCCGCAAAGGCCTTGTCGGCATAGGTCAGTGCGCGGCCCAGAGTTTCGGTCAGGTAATCCGCCAGACCGCCGGGAAAGTGGAACACCGCCTCGGTCGGGGTTTCGCCGTCATCAATGGCGGATTTCCAGCGGATTTCGACGCCCGAGAACAGGTAAGCCTTGGAGCGGATGGATTTGAACATCCGTGCCGGTTTGAACCGGATCGATCCGAAAATCTGTTCATCGGCGTGGAATGTCACCGAGGTGCCCCGCCGGTTCGGGGCGGCGCCGACCTTTTCAACCGGGCCAAGGGGAATGCCGCGCGAGAACCGTTGTTCGTACAGCTCTTTGTTGCGGGCGACCTGCACGACCATGGAATCCGACAGGGCGTTGACGACCGATGCGCCAACCCCGTGCAACCCGCCCGAGGTCTGATACGAATCCCCGCCGAATTTGCCGCCCGCGTGCAGGGTGCACAGGATCACCTCAAGCGCGGATTTGCCGGGAAATTTTGGGTGCGGGTCAATCGGGATGCCGCGCCCGTTGTCCTTGATCGTCACCGAATAGTCAGCGTGGAGTTCAACCTCGATCCGCGTTGCATAGCCTGCGACAGCCTCGTCCATCGAGTTGTCCAGAACCTCGGCCACCAGATGGTGCAGGGCGCGTTCATCGGTGCCGCCGATATACATGCCGGGGCGTTTGCGAACGGGCTCCAATCCTTCCAGAACCTCGATGGAGGAGGCGTCATAGACAGGTTCGGACGCGCCGGAGAGGAGATCATCGGCCATGGGTGTGCTCATACTGTTTGGGTCGCACCCGTCTTACACGGCGAAGGGCGGGCGCGAAAGATCGTTTCCCGCATCCGAGGCCCGATCAACTGGCGCGCAACAGATATGCGACAGTTTTCACAGTAATTTCCCGTTCGCCGCTGTCGGTCCAGCCGGTGTTGCTGCCTTTGCGACATTTCAGTCTCATCTGGACGCATGTGATCCTTGGCATAGGCTGCCCTGCCCGGAGGGGTGCAGTTCGGCGATTTCGCTGCCACCGCCGTCGGACAGCGCACCGCGTATTGTGTGACCGTATTGGATGTATCCAATCTTTCGTGGTCGCCGCATTGTTTCCTTTTGCTGGAATTGTCCCGCAAATCGAACCTTCTGGGCCACGATCGCGCCATGTTCACCAAGCAGTCTCCGGTTCAGACATTCCGTGACGGAGGCCGATATGCCCGATCAATCCATACTCATGCGTGCAAGGGACAGGCGGCGCCGCGCGCTTGCGTCGCTGTCGCTGCGCGAGATGTCGATGGGCCTGATGCGCGATCGCAACCGGCCGCATCGCCTGACTTTTGCGGCGGCACAGCGGTTGATGCAGCGCTTGGTTTGACTCCGGCTGCTGCGTCCGGGATCGCAACTGCAAACCGATGTCAGCGGCCGGGTGATGCGTGCTCTTGCCCGGGACAGCCGCGTCGGCTAGCAGCAGTGCATGTCCGACATTTCCGCCTCATTGCCGTCCCCAATGTCCCGCGGGGGGCATGTGCGTTCAATCCTGACGCTGGGTCTGCCGCTGATCGGCAGCCATCTGGCGCAATTCGCGATCACCCTGACTGATGCGATCATGCTCGGGTGGTACGATATCGGCGCGCTGGCGGGCGAGGTTCTGGGCGGATCGCTGTGGTTTGTCATGTTCCTGTTCGGCTCGGGGTTTGCCTTTGCCGTGATGCCCATGGTGGCGCGGGCGCAAAGTGCGGGCGAACCGGCGCAGGTGCGGCGGGTGACGCGCATGGGGCTGTGGGTGTCCATCGCATTTGCCATGCTGGCCGTGCCGCTGCTTTTGGTGTCCGAGATCTGGCTGGTTTGGCTGGGGCAGGATCCGGCAGTGGCCGACATGGCCTCGCGGTATCTGGGTATTCTCGCCTGGGGATTGTTTCCGGCGCTGGGCGTGATGGTCCTGAAAAGCTTTCTTGCGGCGCTGGAGCGGACGCGCGTGGTGCTGTGGATCACACTGATCGCCGTCGCCGTTAACGTGGTGGTGAACTATGCGCTGATCTTCGGCAACTGGGGCATGCCAGAACTGGGGATCGAGGGGGCGGCGATTGCATCGCTTTGCGTCCATTGCGTGTCACTGGCGGCGACGATCGCCTATACCCGGATCGCACAACCGGAACATGAGCTGTTCACGCGGTTCTGGCGGCCCGACATCGAGGCGCTGGGCCGGGTGTTTCGGCTGGGCTGGCCCATCGGTCTGACCAATCTGGCCGAGGTGGGGCTGTTCGCGGCATCCTCTCTGATGATGGGGTGGCTGGGTCCGGTGGCGCTGGCCGCGCACGGCATTGCGTTGCAGATCAGTTCGGCCACATTCATGGTTCAACTGGGGTTGTCGAACGCGGCGACGGTGCGCGCCGGACAGGCGTCGGGGCGCGATGATGCGCAGCATCTACGGCGCGGTGCGGCCATGGTGGCGCTGCTGTCGATGGTCATTGCCGTGCTGACGGTGGCCGTTTTCCTGCTGCTGCCGGAACAGATGATCGGGCTCTTCCTTGATCCGGACGATCCGGTGCGCGGCGTGGTGATTTCGACCGGCGTGGTTCTGTTGGCGGCGGCGGCGCTGTTTCAGGTGGTGGATGCGGCGCAGGTGATCGCTCTGGGTTTGCTGCGCGGGATTCAGGACACCAAGGTGCCCATGGTGATCGCGATCATCAGTTACTGGGGGCTGGGTGCGCCGCTTTCGTATGTATTGGGGTTTGTTCTTGGCTGGGGCGGTGTTGGTGTGTGGCTGGGGCTGGCAGCGGGGCTTGGGCTGGCCGGAGTGCTTTTGACACTGCGTTTCCTGCGCCGCGCAGGGGACATGTAGGCTGCGCTGAACCGCTTGTCCGGTTCGTGGTCGCGCGCTACAAGCCGTGCATGTGACGCCTGTTGGAATACCATATCGGACCGGCTTGAAATCTATCTTTCGGGTGGGTTTAAGTAATGATTACATGGCTTTGCTGCCGCTTTGGGTTGTTGACGGACCTACATCGGCCCGATATTGAAGTTTGATGACTACGCTCTGTGCGGGCGTGCTGGAATGGTAGACAGACCAGACTTAAAATCTGTTGGGGCTTGTCCCCGTGTGGGTTCGAGTCCCACCGCCCGCACCACTTGATCCCCTTCTGAAACACAGATTTTTGGTGGCTGCCCGAGTCGGATCGCGGGTGGGGTCATTGGCGCTGGAAAATACTTGACCGGTTTTGTCGGTCATGCGTAACCTGACCGATATAAAGCCACCGACGGAGCGCCGGACGCTCATCCGGGCATCGTCAGATTGATCGGAGGCCCCTAATGGAAGCACCGAGCGAACCGCACATATTGCGACGACCGGTCTCCGAAGACCGCAACACCAACGATCGCCTGTCTTGTGGCGAATTGATACAGGGTGCGATGGACGGAAACTATCCCGGCGACCAGAGGCTTGAGTTTATCCTGGACAGGATTGAACACCAGCGGTGACAGGTGGCGTCACACCCGGGGGGATGGAGGCCGCGCCACAGGGCACTAATTCACCACGGTTTCCGGGCCCATCATCAGTGTCGGCAACCATGTTGAGATCCACGGAACATAGGTCACGATAATCAGGAACACGAAGAGCACCGCCAGAAACGGAAGTGCGGCGCGCACCACGGCCATCATCGACATGCCCGCCACCCCGGAGGTCACAAACAGGTTCAGCCCCACGGGGGGCGTGATCATGCCGATTTCCATGTTGACCACCATGATGATGCCAAGGTGGATCGGGTCGATCCCCAGTTGCATCGCGATGGGAAACACCAAGGGCGCAACGATGACCAAAAGACCCGAAGGCTCCATGAACTGACCACCGATCAGCAGGATCACGTTGACCACAATCAGAAAGGTCACAGGCCCCAACCCCGACCCCAGCATCGCTGCCGCAATGCTCTGGGGGATCTGTTCGTCGGTCAGAACGTGTTTCAGGATCAGAGCGTTGGCGATCACGAACATCAGCATGATCGTCAGCTTGCCCGCGTCAAGCAGGGTGTCGCGTGTGTCCCGGTGAAAGAATGCGGTGATGATCGACAGGGGGTTGCGATAGAACGGCAGCGGTGGCCCGCCGTCGCGCCCGGCCAGCGGCCCCATGTCGCGATAGATAAAGGTGGCGACGAAGAACGCATAGACCGAAGCCACCGCCGCCGCCTCGGTCGGGGTAAAGATCGCGCCGGTGACGCCGGGGATGCCATAGATCCCGACCATGATGATCACGATCAGCATCAGCCCCCAGAACGCATCGCGGAAACTGTCAAATATTTCGGACCAGCCGCGCCATTCGCCCTTGGGCATGTTCTTGATCTTGGCCATGACATAGATGGTCAGCATCAGCATGGTACCGGCCAGCAACCCGGGGATCACCCCGGCCAGAAACATCCGGCCCACCGATACATCCGTCGCGCTGGCATAGACGACCATCACGATAGAGGGCGGAATCAGGATGCCCAGCGTACCGGCGTTACAGATCACGCCAGCGGCAAAATCGCGGGTGTATCCGGCCTGACGCATGGCCGCGATGACGATCGATCCGATGGCGACCACGGTGGCGGGCGACGATCCCGACAAGGCGGCGAACATCATGCAGGCCAGAACCCCGGCGATGGCCAACCCGCCCTGAAGATGCCCGACACAGGCAATGGCGAACCGGATGATCCGCTTCGCAACCCCGCCCGTCGACATGAAAGATGACGCAAGGATGAAGAACGGAATGGCCAGCAGGGTATAGTGCCCCGCCATCGCCTGATACAGCGATTGCGCCACCGAGGCGAGCGAGGTGTTGGAGAATGCCAGCAGGAACAGGATCGACGACAGGCCCAGCGAAACCGCGATGGGCACCCCGATCAGCAGCAGCCCGACGATCAGCACGAACAGGAGGACGATTTCCATGGGTCAGGCCTTTTCGTTCAGTGCGGCGGCGTTTTCGACGGCATCTTCCGCCTCGTGACTGACGATCAGGCTTTCCTCGGCGCCGGTCCAGACACGCCCAACCGCCTGAAACATACGGAACACAAGCAGCAAAGCCGACAGGGGCAGCACGATATAGGGCACCAGAACCGGCATCTTGGAATAGGAATCGACCTGCTTTTCGCCGTCCTCGACAAAGGAATTGAACGTCTGTTCCAGCCAGTTTCGCAGCCCGTCAAACGGGATCGGGATGTCGCCCGTCTCGGTAAAGCCGTACCGCCGCGCGTCCCAGTCAATTCCGGTGGGAAACCAGCGTCCGGTCGTCTTTGGCAGGTCGGCAAAAGGCGCCCAGTAATCCCAGGCACCTTTGAGAAACAGCAGTGCATAGGCGATGCACAGCGCCCCGGCGAACAGCGCGACCACCCTGCGCGGCCGCGGTGGCAGCATGTTGGTCAGCGCATCCACCCCAAGATGGGAACGCACCTTGAACCCCCATGAAATGCCCAGCAGCACCAGCCAGGCGAACATAACCAGCGTGACTTCCAGGCTCCAGATCAAGGTGGCGTTGAACCCATAACGCAGCACGACATTGGCAAAGGTCAGCAACGTCATCAGACCGAGAAGAGTCGCGATCAGCGTTTCCTCGATCTCGTCGACGAAGCCGCGGGCGCGGCGCCTTGCATGTGGGGTCATGGCTTGGTGTCTCCGATAGGGGGCGACGCGAATGGACTGCTGAAAAAGGCGCGCACCCCTTTGGGGACGCGCGCCCGGAGCGCAATATTACACGCTGACCGGATACTGCGGGTCGGTTTTGGCCCGCAGCGGGATCACATCGAGTCGTTGATCGCCTGCGCGGCGTCGATGTTTTCCTGTCCGACCTCATCGGCGAATTTTTCCCAGACGGGCTTCATCACCGCGACCCAATTGGCCCGCTGTTCCGGGGTCAGTTCGCGGATCTCTGTCCCTGCATCGAGAATCGCCTGCCGCGCCTGATTGTCCACGTCGCCCACGGCCGCGTTACGCTCGGCAGTGACTTCGGACAGGATGGTCAGAAACTGGTCACGCACATCAGCGTCAAGACTGTCGAGGAAATCGACGGAACTGACGACCATATAGTCGATGATACCGTGGTTCGATTCGGTAATGCCGTCCTGCACCTCAAAGAATTTCTGACCATAGATGTTGGACCATGAGTTTTCCTGCCCGTCGACAACGCCGGTCTGAAGCGCGCCGTAAACCTCGGCAAAGGCCATCGGCTGCGGCGAGGCTCCCAGTGCCTCCATCTGCGCGACCAGCACATCAGAAGGTTGGACCCGGAACTTGAGCCCCTTGGCATCCGTGGGTTCCAGCAGCGGCTTGTTGGCGCTGAACTGTTTCATGCCGTTGTGCCAATAGGCCAACCCCTGAAGACCGCGCCGCTGCATCTTGTCCAGCATCCCGCGACCGATGTCAGAGGCCTGAAACGCATCAACCGCATTGATATCCTTGAACATGAACGGCAGATCGAACAGGCGATAGGCCTTGGTGATCGGCTCGAACAGCGACAGCGAAGGGGCTGCCAGTTGGACGTCGCCGCGCAACAGCGCCTCGGTCACCTGTTCGTCGGTATAAAGAGTCGAGTTCGGAAAGACCTCGACGCACAGCTTGCCGTTCATTTCGTCGTTCACCCGCTGCATCAAAAGCTGCGCGGCGATACCTTTCGGGTGTTTGTCAGTGTTGGTGACATGGCTGAACTTGACAACGGTTTCGCCGTCGTCGCAGGCCGCGATGGCGGCTGCGGGGGCAAAGGCAATGGCCGCGACGGTCGCAGCCTTAAGAATGAATTTCATTGTTTTCCTCCTGGTGATTGACGGCTTGATCGGTGGCGGGCTTTTGCCCGCTCTTGGGAAAAGGATGCCCGGGAACCGAGTGGAAAAACAATCGTTTTTGTGATTGCATCGGAAAAGATCGCCCGATGACCACTTTATGACCCCTTGCTTTGGAATAAACGGGACAGGGTGCTGTAAATCCGGTCCGAAGCGGCGCGGATGACCCTACGGCAGGTCGGATTGATTCGCCCGGCCCGGCGCATGGGTTGCGCGCTCTTGAACCGGCGGGGTGGCTGCGCCAAGGTGGCGCCATGGATCAATCTGTTGCTGACCCCCGCCTGACCGACCTTACCGCCCGCATCGCCGAAAGGCGCGACGACCTGATCGCGTTGACGCAGGATCTGATCCGCATCCCCACGCTGAACCCGCCCGGCGAAAACTATCGCGAGATCTGCGATTATCTTGCGGCGCGGCTGGGCAGGGCAGGGTTTGCGGTGCAACTGATCCGAGCCACTGGCACGCCGGGGGATTGTGATGAATATCCGCGCTGGAACGTCATAGCGCACCGCGACGGGGTGCGGGCGGGAGACTGTGTTCACTTCAACTCGCACATCGATGTGGTGGAGGTGGGGATGGGCTGGACACGCGATCCCTTTGGTGCAGAGCTTATTGACGGCAAAATCTATGGGCGCGGCGCCTGCGACATGAAAGGCGGGCTGGCCGCATCGATCATCGCTGCCGAATGCTTCATCGCCGAATTCCCGGATTTCGCCGGCGCAATCGAGATTTCCGGCACGGCGGACGAAGAATCAGGCGGGTTTGGCGGTGTCGCCTATCTTGCCGAACAGGGATTTTTCAGCCCTGAGAAGGTGCAGCATGTCATCATCCCCGAACCGCTGAACAAGGATCGGGTGTGTCTGGGGCATCGCGGCGGATGGTGGGCGGAAATCCAGACATTCGGCGAAATTGCCCATGGATCGATGCCTTTCCTTGGTGACTGCGCCGTGCGTCACATGGGTGCGGTGATCGACCGGTTCGAGCGTGATCTGTTCCCCGCCATGGCCGCCCGGCGCACCGATATGCCCGTGGTGCCCGAGGGCGCGCGAAGCTCGACCATGAACATCAATTCGATCCACGGCGGACAGGCGGAAAGGCCCAAGAACAGCACCGCTTTGCCGTCCCACTGCGTGCCTGACAGTTGCCGCATCGTGATTGACCGGCGCTTTCTGGTCGAAGAACCTTTGGATGAGGTTCGCGACGAAGTGCGCGCATTGCTCGACGATCTGGTGCAAACCCGCCCGAATTTCGAATATTCCCTGAGCGAACTGAACCACGTCCTGCCGTCGATGACCGACCGAGACGCGCCCATCGCGCGCACTGTGGCGGCCAACGTGGCGCGGGTGATGGGGCGAGAGGCCGAATTCGTCGCCTCTCCCGGAACATACGACCAGAAACATATCGACAGGATCGGGCGGCTGAAGAACTGTGTCGCCTATGGGCCGGGGTTGCTGGAACTGGCGCACAAGCCGGATGAATATGTTGGCGTCGATGATATGATGGACAGCGCGACGGTCATGGCGCTGTCCCTTGCAGACCTGTTGGCGCCAAAATAACCGATCGATCAGGGAGAACAATATATGCGCATCACACCCATCTTCTGTGCCCTATTGCTGGGCGCGACTGCGACAGTTTCGGCCGCAACCGCGCAGACCGGCATAACCGTCGCCGTACAGCTTGAGCCGCCCAACCTTGACCCGACCAGCGGGGCTGCGGGGGCCATCGACACGGTGCTGTATTCCAACGTGTTCGAAGGGCTGACCCGTTTTGCCGCTGACGGATCGGTTGTTCCGGGACTGGCCGAGTCGTGGGATATTTCGGACGACGGGCTGGAATATACGTTCCATTTGCGCGACGGGGTGACATTCCACGACGCCACGGTGATGGACGCGGAAGATGTGAAGTTCAGCCTTGATCGCGCCCGCGGCGACGACAGCACCAATGCGCAAAAGGGGTTGTTCGCGTCCATCGCCAGCGTTGATGTGGTGGATCCGCTGACCGTGAAGGTCACGCTGTCCGAACCCACCGGCAGTTTCCTGTTCAACATGGCCTGGGGCGATGCCGTGATCGTCGCGCCCGAATCTATCGAAGGGAACGCCAACAATCCGATCGGCACCGGTGCGTTCAAATTCGCCAACTGGGTGCAGGGTGACCGGATCGAACTGATCCGCAACCCGGATTACTGGGGCACGCCCGCACCGCTGGAAACCGCGACATTCCGGTTCATCGCCGACCCCACCGCCGCCTTTGCCGCCGTGATGGCCGAGGATGTGGATGCGTTCTTTGGCTTTCCCGCGCCCGAAAACATCCCACAGTTTCAGGCAGATCCGCGGTTTCAGGTGATCATTGGCAACACCGAGGGCGAGACGATCCTTGCCATGAACAACAAGACGGCGCCTTTCGACAATGTGAAGGTGCGTGAGGCGGTGGCCCATGCGATTGACCGGCAGGCGATCATCAACGGTGCGATGTTTGGCCAGGGCACGCCCATCGGCACCCATTTTGCACCGCATCACCCGGCCTATGTAGATCTGACCGGGCTGTCCGACTTTGACCCCGAAAAATCCAAGGCGCTGTTGGCCGAGGCAGGGCTGGCTGACGGATTCACCACCACGCTGAAACTGCCGCCGCCCTCCTATGCCCGGCGCGGCGGTGAGATTATCGCAAGCCAGTTGCGCGCCGTGGGGATCACGGCCGAGATCGAGAATCAGGAATGGGCGCAGTGGCTGGAAACCACGTTCAAGGGCAAGGATTTCGGCCTGACCATCGTATCGCACACCGAGCCGATGGACATCGGAATCTATGCTGACCCCGATTATTATTTCCAATACGGGCGGCCCGAATTTGTCGCGATCATGGACGAGTTGAACGCCACCACGGATGATGCTGCGCGTACCGAACTGCTGCAACAGGCGCAGACGATGATCGCCGAGGATTACGTGAACGTCTATCTGTTCGAACTGGCGTTTCCGACGGTGGCCAAGGTGGGGCTGACCGGGTTGTGGGAAAACCAGCCGACCCAGGCGGTTGACCTGACCGGCGTCAGCTGGGGCAAGTGAACGACATCTGACGGCGGGCCGGGGTGGCACTTGCCCCGGCCAATTCTCCAAAAGGACACGACATGGCATCGAACAAGGTCATCATCACTTGCGCCATTACGGGCGCGATCCACACGCCCACCATGACGCCTCATTTGCCGATCACCGCCGATCAGATCGCGTCCGAGGCGATTGCGGCAGCCGAAGCGGGTGCGGCAATTCTGCATCTGCATGCAAGAAACCCGGAAACCGGTCAGCCCGATCAGTCACCCGAGGCATTTGCCGCCTTCCTGCCACGTATCAAACAAGCCACCAATGCCGCAATCAATCTGACCACCGGCGGCAGCCCATACATGACCGTGGCGGAACGCGCCCGCCCGGCCATGCAGTTTCAGCCCGAGGTTGCATCCCTGAACATGGGGTCGATGAATTTCGGCCTGTTTCCACTGCTGAACAAATACAAAGAGTTCCAGCACAAATGGGAGCGCGAGCATCTAGAAGGTTCGCGCGATCTGGTGTTCCGTAATTCGTTCAAGGACATCGAATATGTGCTCGAGGCCTGCTATGGCAACGGCACGCGGTTCGAGTTTGAATGCTATGACACCTCGCATCTCTATAACCTTGCGCATTTCGTTGACCGTGGGCTGATCAAGCCGCCGTTTCTGGTGCAGTCGGTATTCGGCATTCTGGGCGGGATCGGCACCCATCCTGAAGACGTGGCACATATGAGACGCACTGCCGACCGGTTGTTCGGTGATGCCTATGAATGGTCGGTTCTGGGCGCGGGCGCTGCACAGTTCCGCGTGGCGGCGATGGCGGCGGCCATGGGCGGCCATGTGCGCGTCGGGCTGGAAGACTCGATCTGGATCGGGCGCGGGCAACTGGCTGAATCCAATGCCGATCAGGTCAGGAAAGTGCGGCAGATCGTCGAAGGTCTGGGCCGGGAGATCGCCACCCCGGATGAGGCCCGCGCGATGCTGGCGCTCAAGGGTGGCGACAAGGTGGCATTCTGAGATGACCAGACTTGCGGTGCGCCGGTCAGATCAGCGTGCCGAAGGCGTGGCGTCAAAACCCAGGAACGGCTCGCGCAAGATCGTATCCGGCAACGGACATGCCGTCGCTGCGTGGGATGGGTTATTTCATCGACTCCTTCACTGTGACTGCCTGCGTGATACCGCGCCATCGGTTAAGGGGTGATGAACCGCCCTGTTCCATCCGCAAGCCAACCGGGCAGGCGGCGATGATCCGCTATGTGCTCAGCCGCCTCACCTCGCTTGCGATCAGCCTGATCGTCGCCAGTCTGGTGATTTTTCTGGTGGTCGAGGTCGCGCCGGGTGATCCGGCATCATACATGCTGGGGGTAAATGCGCGGCCCGATACCGTGGCCGCGCTCCGGATCGAGCTGGGTCTGGATGCAAGCAAACCTCAGCGGTATCTGTCTTGGGTCAGTGGCATGGTCACGGGCGATTTCGGCACATCCTATACTTATCGCAGTCCGGTGGCCGATATGATCGGCGACCGGTTATGGATATCGCTGCCGCTGGCGCTTTATGCGCTGGCACTGTCGACGCTGATTGCCTTTCCCGCCGGAATATATGCTGCCAGCCGTCGGGGCGGTGCGGGGGATACGGCGGTGATGGGGGCGACGCAACTGGGAATTGCCATCCCGAATTTCTGGTTCGCGATGCTTATGGTGTTGGTCTTTGCCATCAAGCTGCGTTGGTTTTCCGCCGGGGGTTTTCCGGGGTGGGAGCGTGGGTTTTGGGGCGGCATCAAGGCCCTGACCCTGCCAGCCGTCGCGCTTGCCCTGCCGCAGGCGGCGATTCTGGCGCGGATCATGCGCTCGTCCCTGCTGGACATGCTGGGCGAGGATTTCATCCGTACCGCCCGCGCCAAAGGGCTGAGCCGGCGGCAAGCCCTGTGGCGACATGCGCTGCGCAACGCCCTGATCCCGGTGCTGACGATCATCGGGTTGCAGTTCTCGTTCCTGCTGGCCGGGGCGATCATCATCGAACAGGTGTTCTTTCTGCCCGGACTGGGGCGGCTGGTGTTCCAGTCGATTTCCCAGCGCGATCTTATCGTGGTGGAATCGGTGGTCATGCTGCTGGTATTTGCGGTGATCACGGTGAATTTCATCGTTGATCTTGCCTATGCCGCGGTCGATCCCCGGCTGAGGACGGGGCGGTGAACCGCAACCTGATCATCGGCACCGCGCTGACGGCGGTGTTTGTTCTGGCGGCGCTGTTGTCGTTTGTCTGGGTGCCCTATGATATCGAAACGCTGGACATCCCTAACCGGTTGAAACCACCCGGCGGTGCGCATTGGCTGGGCACCGACCACTTTGGGCGCGACATCCTGAGCATGGTCATGACCGGCGCGCGCACCTCGATAGCGGTGGCGCTGGTGGCCGTGGGGATCGGCATGGGGCTGGGCGTGCCTCTGGGCCTGTCGGCGGCAGCGCTGCGCGGCGGAGGGCTGGATGAATTCATCATGCGCGGCAACGACCTGATCTTTGCCTTTCCCAGCCTTGTCATCGCCATCCTGATCACCGCCGTGTTTGGCCCCGGGGCAGTGAACGCCATCATCGCCATCGGTATCTTCAACATTCCGGTCTTTGCCCGCCTGACTCGGGGGGCGGCGCTGGGCCTGTGGGGGCGGGATTTCATTCTGGCGGCGCGGGTGGCGGGCAAGTCGGCAGGGCGGATCAGCGTTGAACACATCCTGCCCAACATCGCCAACCTGATGATCGTGCAGGGTACTATCCAGTTTTCACTGGGGATTCTGGCTGAGGCGGGCCTGTCTTATGTCGGGCTTGGCGCGCAGCCACCGATGCCGTCCTGGGGCCGGATGCTGGCCGAGGCGCAGACGCTGGTGTCGATCGCGCCCCATGTGGCGTTGTTCCCGGGGCTGGCGATCTTGCTGACGGTGCTGGGGCTGAACCTGATGGGCGACGGTCTGCGCGACATGCTTGACCCCCGGTTGCGGGTCATCCGGGCATGACGTTGTTGTCGGTGCAGGGGCTGAATGTGGCAATTCACGGCACGCCGATATTGCGCGGCGTGACGCTGGATATCGCGCCGGGGCAAATCGTGGCGCTGACCGGAGAATCCGGCTCGGGCAAGTCGATGACCGCGCTGGCGGTCATGGGGCTGTTGCCGCAGGGTGCTGTGGCGACGGGCCGGGTGATGCTGGGTGACGCCGATATTCTGACCACGCCGGAGCCGGCGCTCTGCGCCATGCGCGGGCGGGATATGGGAATGGTGTTTCAGGAGCCGATGACCGCGCTGAACCCGGTGCAGTGTATTGGCGATCAGGTGGCCGAAACGATCCTTGTGCATGGCAAGGGCAGCCGGGCCGAGGCACGTGCGGCGGCGCAGGACATGCTGGCGCGGGCCGGATTGCCGCCGGACCGGTTTCCGCTGACCCGTTATCCGCACGAACTGTCGGGCGGTCAGCGGCAGCGTGTGGTGATTGCCATGGCCATTGCACTGCGCCCGCATCTGTTGATCGCGGATGAACCGACGACGGCACTGGATGTGACGACTCAGGCGCAGATACTGGACCTTTTGAAAGGGCTGGTGGCGGATTTCGGCATGGGGCTGATGTTGATCACCCATGATCTGGCTGTGGTGGCCGGGATCGCTGACCGGATTGTCGTCATGCGAAAAGGCGAGGTGGTGGAGCAGGGGGCGACAGGCGATGTGCTGCGCCACATGCGCCATCCCTATACAAGGATGCTGTTCGATGCATCACGCCACCGGGTGAGCCTGCCGCCGCGTCCCGCCCCCGTGCCACTGCTGGAACTGCGCAACGTGGTGCGCGATTACCGTGTGCCCGCGAAACGGTTGTTTGCATCGGCGGGGCGGTTCCGGGCGGTGGATGGCGTCAGTTTCACACTGCACCGGGGGGAACGGCTGGGGCTGGTGGGTGAATCCGGCTGCGGCAAATCCACCCTGACCCGCGCCATACTGGGGCTGGAGCCGGTGCAGGGCGGAGAGATCACGCTGGACGGTGCGCCGGTATTTTCAGGCGGTCGCCCCAATCTGGACGTGCGCCGCCGGATGCAGGTGGTGTTTCAGGATCCCTTCGGCAGCTTCAACCCCCGTCACCGGGTTGCGCGGTTGATAACCGAGCCGTTTCACCTGCTCGACAACCCGCCCGACCGCGACACGTCTGTGGCTGAAGCCTTGCGGGCGGTGGGCCTGTCGCCCGGAGACGCTGACAAATATCCGCACCAGTTTTCCGGCGGCCAGCGACAGCGTATTGCCATCGCGCGGGCGCTGATAATCAAGCCCGACCTGATCGTGCTGGACGAGGCAGTGTCGGCTTTGGACGTGTCCGTACGCGCACAGGTGCTCGACCTGCTGGCCGATCTTTGCCGATCCCACGGGCTGTCGTATCTGTTCATCAGTCACGACCTTTCGGTGGTCCGCTCGGTCACCGACCGGGTGCTGGTGATGCGGGCAGGCAAGATCGTCGAGCAGGGCGAAACCGAGACCGTATTCACTGCGCCCAGCCACGCCTATACTCGCACGTTGATTGATGCCGCGCCTGTCCTGCCTGACTGGCAAGACACCCCTGACCCCGATCCCGACCGGAGTTTAGCCAATGCCTGACCTGCCCTTTGACCCCGCCCATTGCCTGATCGCCGGACGTTGGGTGCCACCCCTGTCGGGCGAAACGCTCGCACTGACGAACCCGTCTGACGGCACGGAAATCTGCCATATCGCCAGCGGGGGCACGGCGGATATCGACGCTGCCGTCGCCGCCGCCCACGACGCCCGCGCAAGCGAATGGGGCCGGATGAGCGCGCTTGAGCGGGGCCGCATCCTGACCCGGCTCGGCGTGCTGGTGCTGGAGCATGTGGAACGGCTGGCGGTGCTTGAGGCGATGGATGTGGGCAAGCCGCTGACACAGGCGCGGGCCGATGCCGTGGCTCTGGCGCGGTATATGGAGTTCTATGGGGGCGCGGCGGACAAGATAACCGGCGAAACCATCCCCTATCTGGACGGATACACCGTCTACACCCTGCGCGAACCGCATGGGGTAACCGGGCATATCGTGCCGTGGAATTACCCGATGCAGATCATCGGCCGGTCGGTCGGTGCGGCGCTGGCCATGGGCAACGCATGTGTCCTGAAGCCGGCGGAAGAGGCCTGCCTGACCGCGCTGGCCTTTGGCGATCTGGCCATGCAGGCGGGGCTGCCGCCCGGTGCGCTGAACATCGTTCCGGGCCTTGGGGCGCAGGCGGGCGCGGCGCTGGCCGGCCATCCCGGGATACAGCATGTGTCTTTCACCGGATCGGTGCGCACGGGGGCTTTGGTGCAGGCGGCGGCTGCGGCCAATGTGGTGCCCGTGACGCTGGAGCTTGGTGGCAAGTCGCCGCAACTGGTGTTTGACGATGCAGATCTGGACCGTGCGCTGCCGTTTCTGGTGAACGCCGGGATACAGAACGCTGGCCAGACCTGTTCGGCGTCCTCGCGCATTCTGGTGCAGCGCGGAGTCTATGATGGCGTGCGCGATCTTATGGCCGAACGATACCGCGCTTTGACGGTCGGCCCGGCGATGGACGATCTGAACCTTGGCCCGCTGATCTCGGCCCGCCAAAAGCACATCGTCGAGGGGTTCTTGCAACGCGGCCGCGATTTGAAAGTGGTGGCGCGAGGGCAGATTATTGGTGAGGCGCCAGCGGGTGGGCACTATGTCGCGCCGATACTGCTGGCCGATGTGCCCGCCGATCATTTGCTGGCGCGGGAAGAGGTGTTCGGCCCCGTGCAGGTGCTTATCCCGTTTGAGGACGAGGCCGAGGCGGTAAAGATCGCCAATTCCACCGTTTACGGGTTGGTCGCCTCGGTCTGGAGCGCGGATGGCGGGCGGCAGATGCGACTGGCCCGGGCCCTGCGCGCCGGGCAGGTGTTTGTGAACAACTATGGCGCGGGGGGCGGTGTTGAATTGCCGTTTGGCGGTGTGGGAAAATCGGGGCACGGGCGGGAAAAGGGATTCGAGGCGCTGTATGGCTTTTCGGCGCTGAAAACTGTTGCCGCCTGGCATGGATAGGAGAAGATCATGAGACTGCAGGGAAAAACCGCCATCGTTACCGGCGCGGGATCGGGGTTTGGTGCCGGGATCGCGCGAAAGTTCGCAGCCGAAGGCGCGCGGGTGATGTGCGCGGACATCAACCTTGATGCGGCGCAGCAGGTTGCCCGCGAAATTGGCGGCATCGCGCAACTGGTCGACGTGGGGCAGAGCGATAGCGTCAACGATATGGCTGCGGCGGCGCTGGAGGCGTTCGGCGCGCTGGACATATTGGTCAACAACGCCGGGATCACCCATCTGCCGGGGTTGATGGAGGATATCACCGAAGAAGACTTTGACCGGGTGCTGAACGTCAACGCGAAATCTGTGTATCTGACCGCGCGCGCGCTGGTCGGCCACATGAAAGGGCGCGGCACCGGTGCAATCCTGAACATCGCATCGACCGCCGGGGTGTCGCCGCGCCCGCGGCTGAACTGGTACAACGCATCAAAGGGCTGGATGATCACGGCGACCAAGGCGATGGCGGTGGAACTGGCCCCGTTCGGGGTGCGGGTGAACGCGTTGAACCCGGTGGCGGGGGAAACGCCGCTGCTGAAAAGCTTTATGGGCGAAGATACGCCAGAAATCCGCGCAAAGTTTCTCGCGACGATCCCGCTGGGCCGGTTTTCAACACCCGAAGACATGGGCAATGCGGCCTGTTTCCTGTGTTCATCAGAGGCATCCATGGTCACCGGCGTGGCGATGGAAGTGGACGGCGGGCGCTGCATCTAGGCGGGGAACCGCGCGGGAGAAACCGAACTTAAAGGGGGAGCGGTGATGCGCCGTGGAGAGAAGAATCTGATCACCGATGTGGCGGGATTGCGCGTTGGAAATGCGTCAGACGCGCAGTTGAAATCCGGCGTCACTGTCGTGACCGCCGACGCGCCCTTTGTAGTCTCATGTCATGTGATGGGCGGCGCGCCGGGAACGCGGGAAACCGATCTTCTGGCGCCTGACAAGTCGGTTCAGGCGGTGGATGCGATCGTGCTGTCGGGCGGCTCGGCCTTTGGGCTGGATGCCTGTTCCGGCGTTGCCGAGAGCTTGCGTGCCGCAGGCCGCGGCTTTGCTGTCGGCGCGGCGCTTGTGCCAATCGTACCGGGCGCGATCCTGTTCGACCTGTTGAACGGCGGCGACAAGGCCTGGACCACGAACCCCTATGCCGATTTGGGTCGGGCCGCATGGGCGCAGGCAACGGCAACGCCTGATCTGGGCAGCGTCGGTGCCGGAACCGGGGCGACCTGCGCGCGTCAAAAGGGCGGTCTGGGATCTGCATCGCTGGTGTTGGAGAGCGGGGTAACCGTCGGCGCTCTGGTCGCTGCAAATCCGGTGGGGTCGGTGACAACTCCGGGCGGGCGGCATTTCTGGGCCGCGCCCTTCGAGATTGACGGTGAGTTCGGCGGGGCCGGGGTGGACCCTCGCAGTGGGCTGATCCTGTCCGAGCCAAGCCGCAAGCTGGAGGCGATGGGGAAGGCCGGAAACACCACCCTATGTATCGTCGCGACCGATGCACGGCTAAGCAAGGCGCAGTGTCACCGGATTTCGATCATGGCCCATGACGGAATAGCCCGCGCCATCGTGCCAGCACACACGCCGCACGACGGAGATATCGTGTTCGCGCTGTCCACCGGCGAAATTTGTGTGTCGGGCGACGCGGTTTCCGATATCGGCACGGCGGCGGCCCATTGCGTTGCCCGCGCGATTGGACGGGCGGTCTATCTGGCCCGGCCCGCCGCGCAGGATATGCTGACGACGTGGTCGCAGGAAAACCACTGACGACTCAATCAACGGTTCGATGCGCGCTATTGTTGCCCGGGCTGATACAGCGGGACGGTGGATATCGCCATCTTGGCCGAACCGTCCTGCACCTGTCGCGAATGGCTGATATAGATCAGCGCCTGATTGGCTTCATCGAAAATTCGCTTTACTTCCAGTGACTTCCAGATGACGGACCGACGCTCGGAAAACACCGATTCACCTTCGTCATCGCGGACGATATCCCCAATGACAATTGGCCCGGTCTGGCGGCACGAGATCGACGAATTCGACGGATCCTCGAACCAGTTACCTTTTTGCAGCCGGTCAATCAGGCCCCGGTCGAAATAGGCCACATGGCATGTCACCCCTTCAACCTTGGGGTCGGCAAAAGCTTCGATCACGATGTCATTGCCCAGCCAGTCAACATCAACGTTGCCCACCACATCGGCCTGTACCGGAAGTGCCGTGAAAAGAAGAAAGATCAAAGCGCGCATCAAATAACCTGTTTTATTAAGGCAGCGGTAGTTAACGCGGGCAGCCCTTGATGGGTTCCATAACTTGGCGCCACTTTCACTGACAATAGGACGCTGCGGTCCGGTAAAACAGCGAAGTAGCGACACAAACCATTCGAATTTCTGGTTGTCTTCCCGCATGAAGCGCGTGGAATCCCCTATCGTTTCCGGTAAGGGATCCCATGCTTGGCGGGTCTTCGGAGTTATCGCCCGCCAGCTTCCGTCAGCGCACGAATTTCTTGAATTTCACCCGCTTGGGTTCCAGTGCATCCGCGCCGAGACGCCGTTTCTTGTCTTCTTCATAGTCCGAGAACGCGCCCTCGAACCATTCCACATGGGCGTCGCCCTCGAATGCCAGGATGTGGGTACAGATCCGGTCGAGGAAAAAGCGATCGTGCGAGATGACCACAGCGCAGCCAGCGAAATCGACCAGCGCGTCTTCCAGTGCACGCAGCGTTTCGACGTCAAGATCGTTCGTCGGTTCGTCAAGCAGCAGGACGTTGCCGCCCGAGCGCAGCAGCTTGGCCATGTGAACGCGGTTACGCTCGCCGCCCGAGAGCATCCCGACCTTTTTCTGCTGGTCGCCGCCTTTGAAGTTGAAGGCCGAGCAATAGGCGCGGCTGTTCATCTGGGCATCGCCCAACTGGATGATCTCGGCTCCGCCGGTGATTTCTTCCCACACGGTGACGTTCGGATCCAGCGCATCGCGCGACTGGTCGACATAGGACAGATCGACGGTATCGCCGTAAGTCACGGTGCCGCTGTCGGGCTGTTCCTGTCCGGTCAGCATGCGGAAAAGGGTCGTTTTACCGGCACCGTTCGGGCCGATCACTCCGACGATACCGCCGGGGGGCAGGGCAAAGCTCAGATCCTCGACCAGCAGCTTGTCGCCCATGGCCTTGGTCAGACCCTCAACCTCGATCACCTTGTTGCCCAGACGCTGACCGTTCGGGATGATGATCTGCGCGCGGCTCAACTTGTCCCGTTCGGATTGGCCGGCCAGTTCGTTATAGGCGCTGATCCGCGCCTTGGATTTGGCCTGCCGGGCCTTGGCACCCTGACGGATCCACTCCAGCTCGCGTTCAAGCGTCTTTTGCCGCGACTTGTCTTCCTTGGACTCTTGCGACAGGCGCTTGGCCTTCTGCTCGAGCCATGAGGAATAATTGCCCTCCCATGGCACACCGCGCCCGCGGTCGAGTTCCAGAATCCAGGACGTGATGTCGTCAAGGAAATACCGGTCGTGGGTGACGATCAGGATCGTTCCCTTGTATTCGATAAGGTGGTTCTGCAACCAGGCGATGGTTTCGGCGTCCAGGTGGTTGGTCGGTTCGTCGAGCAACAGCATATCGGGCGCTTCAAGCAACAGTTTGCACAGCGCAACACGCCGCGCTTCACCGCCAGACAGGGAAGCGACGGTTGCTTCGTCGGGGGGGCAGCGCAGGGCCTCCATCGACACGTCGATCTGCGCGTCCAGATCCCACAGGTCTTGTGCGTCGATTTCATCCTGCAAGGCCGCCATTTCCTCGGCGGTCTCGTCAGAATAATTCATCGCCAGTTCGTTATAGCGATCAAGGATCGCCTTTTTCGCGGCGACGCCCAACATGACATTCTCGCGCACGTTCAACGAGTCATCGAGCTTTGGCTCCTGCGGAAGATAGCCGACGCGCGCGCCTTCGGCGGCCCATGCCTCGCCGGTAAATTCCTTGTCCATACCGGCCATGATTTTCATCAGGGTGGATTTACCGGCCCCGTTCGGACCGACGACGCCGATCTTGACCCCGGGCAGAAACGACAAGCGAATGTTTTCAAACAGCTTTTTGCCGCCGGGATAGGATTTGCTGACGCCGTCCATATGATAGACGTATTGATAGGCTGCCATGAGATGCTCCGGTGTTTCGGGGTTGGCGCCTGATTAGCGGGGATCGGGGCGCGGGGCAATGCGACACTGGAGACGAAGGCCGATGCTGCGGTTCGCGCCACGGTTGCAATCGGCGATATCGTCCCCGGAAATCGGGTGATGTTATTGACAGGTTAAGGGACGGGTTAACAAATTTGGTACACGATTCGCGCCATTTTCACAAATTTTAAAAGGGAATTTCCCATGCCCGTAATTTCCGTTGATCCAATTTCAGGCCCCGAAACCGGTGCGGGCCAAATTATTACCATCCGGCTTGATCAGCCCGCGACACAGGCCGTGACCGTCGATCTGCAGCTTCGCGGCCAGACGGCGATTCCGCAGAACGATGTGGATTTTAACGCTGGGGCGGGCGTGTGGCAGGTGCAGACTGTAACGATTCCAGTCGGCCAGACATCGGTTACAACCTTCGTTGTTCACAACGGGAGGGTTGGCGATGAAGTCGACGAGAATTATGTGGTTGAACTGACCAATCCGGTCAATGCGACGCTGAACGGCGGCGTTGATGTACTTCAGGTGACAGGGGTGATCGAGGACGACGGGCGGTCCCTGTTCGTCAGCGATCCGACGATCCTTGAGGGCGACAACGGAACCACCGAGGCGGTGTTCGAGATCCGTATATCGGAGCCGGCTTCGGTGGAGATGCAGTTTTCCTATGCAACCCAGGACGGCACGGCCACGGCAGGCAGTGACTATTCCGCCCGGTCAGGCAACGTGACCTTTGCCCCCGGCCAGACTGTTGTCTATGTTCGCGTCCCGGTGTCGGGCGACATCCTGTCAGAAGCATCCGAGACATTTTCGCTTGTCGTGTCACCCATTGGGGGGGCGGCAAACCTGGTTTTCAACGGCGTTGCCGACAATGTCGGCACCGCGCTGATCCGCGACGATGACGGAACCGGCGGCCAGCCGGTAATTACTCTGGAAACCACAAACGGCATTGAATCCTCTTCCGGACAGTTTCACATCATCAGGCTGTCCGAGGCCTCGACCCGCGACATTTCGGTGACGGTGCAAATTCTGTCGGGCACCGCTTACCCGCAGAATGACGTGGATTTCAACTCGGGCGCCGGCGTGTGGCAGGTGCTGACGGTCACGATCCCGGCAGGCGACACAAGCGCCACATTTCCGGTCTTTCAGAATGGCAGCGCCAGCAATGAGGTTGACGAAAACTATGTTCTGGAACTGACCGATCCGGTAAATGCCACGCTTGCCGGCGGGGGCGATGTCTTGCGTGAAACGGCGGTAATCCTGGATACAGGACGCGGCCTGTTCGTGAGCGACCCGACGATCCTTGAGGGTGACAGCGGGCGCAGCATGGCGGTGTTCGAGATCCGCGTGTCGCAGCCGCACGACGGCCCGATGACCTTTTCCTATGCAACCATTGATGGCCTGGCGCAGCAGGGCGAAGATTATCTCGCACGTTCGGGATCAATTACATTCGCGGCCGGGCAAACCGTGGCCTATGTACATGTGCCGGTGAACGGCGACAGGATCAGCGAGGCATCCGAGACATTCTCGCTGGTGGTGACGCCAACGGGATCAACCGCCAACCTGATCTTCAATGGCATCTCGGACAATGTCGGCACCGCGCTGATCCGTGATGACGACGGCCAGAACGGCCTCCCGGTGATCACGATCGAACCGAATATCACAGGTATCGAATCCAGCGCCGGACAGCCAATCCTGATCCGTTTGTCCGAGGCGTCTGTCCGCGACGTAACGGTTACGCTGACCTTGAAGAACCAAGCGGCGGAAACGTCCTCGGACGTGGATTTCAACTTCGGTGCGGGGGTGCAGACCCAGGTGACGGTTACGATTCCGGCTGGCGAAGTATCGGTCACCCAGTTCGTGTCTCACAACGGCTCACCCAACGGTGAAAACGACGAAAACTATGTGATCGAGGCGACAAATCCGCAGAATGCCGTTCTGGCGGGCGGCGTGGATGCGCTGAGTGTGTCGGGGGTGATTCTGGATGGCGGGAGGTCGCTGTTTGTCAGCGATCCGCGGGTTTCCGAAGGTCCGGGCGGCGCCGAGGCGATTTTTGAAATTCAGGTGTCGCGCCCGTCAGAGGTGCCGCTGTCGTTCAACTTTATCACCTTTGACGGAACGGCGCAGGCCGGAACCGATTATCAGGCGATGCAAGGCAGCGTGACGCTGGTCCCGGGGCAGACCCTTGCCTATGTCCGGGTGCCGCTGATCAACGATAGCGTAATCGAATCAGCAGAGACTTTCGGCCTTTCGCTCAACGCGGCACCCGCCACGGCAGCACAGATTCCCGGGCTGTACCTCGATAATGTCGGGACGGCCACAATCCTGAACGACGACTTTGCTGGGCGGGTCATTGAAGGCGGGAACGGGCGCGACACAATCCTTGGCCACGAAGGCAACGACACGATCTTTGGCTTTGGCGGATTCGACAGCATCGACGGCGGCGAGGGCGACGATTCAATTCAGGGGGGCGTCGGCAACGATACCATTCTGGGGGGTGACGGTGATGATTATATCAACGGTGGTCTGGGTTTCGATCTGCTGAACGGCGGGGATGGCGATGATTATATCACTGGCCTGTCGGGATATGACACGCTGAACGGTGGCATTGGCGACGATACATTGTTGGGCAACAACGGGTTTGATCTGCTGAATGGCGGCGCAGGCAACGACGATCTGCGCGGCGGGCTGGCCAACGATACGCTGAACGGCGGTGACGGGAATGATCTGCTGGCGGGCGAGGCCGGAAACGACAGGCTGAGCGGTGATGCGGGCAACGACACCCTGTCCGGTAACGCCGGCGCCGATGATCTGTCTGGCGGGGTCGGGAACGATCTTCTTGGCGGCGGTATCAACAACGACACTCTGTCTGGGGGCGGCGGGCATGACACGCTGAACGGCGACAATGGGTCCGACTTGCTGTTGGGCGAGGGTGGCAACGACGTGCTGAACGGCAACGCCGGATTCGATACGCTGGACGGTGGGGCGGGCAACGATCTGATGCGCGGCGGCATCGGCATCGACGTGTTTATCTTTGGCGAGGGGCAAGACACGATTTCCGATTTCGCCAACGATTTCGACACAATCCGGCTTGATGACGCGCTGTGGGGCGGACAGTCGCTTTCGATTCAGCAAATTCTGGATTTTGCCGATCCGTTCGAGGGTGGTGTGCTGTTCGATTTCGGCGGTGGCAACACGTTGCAGGTCAACAACATCGGTCTGGTCGCATCTCTGGCCAACGATATCGAGGTGTTCTGATCTTCGCATCCGCGCGGCACCCTCATGCCGGGGTGCCGTGTCGGACCGATACAGACCCTTGCAGTGCTCCGTCGTCTACAGGATTTCATCCTCGTCGAACATCGGATCAGCCTCAAGATCGGCGGCCAACCGTTCAAGACGGCGCGCCGGATCGATCGATGTGGCGGCGATGTGATACAGCGCGTCGCCTTCGTTCACCACGGGCATCAGGGCACGGCCAAGGATGATGCCGGGGGCAGAGGCGGTCACTTCCGCTTCGGTTTCACCAAATGGGTCGGCCACGACGGCAAGAAGCGTTCCGGCTTCGACACCTTCGCCGACTTCGCGAAAACAGCGCAAAAGACCGCCGGCGGGGGCGCGGCACCAGTTCGACGATGTGGCTTGAATCGGTGCCTCGCGCCGTTTCGGCAATCCCTTCGAGCCGATCATGCCCATGTGGTGCATCACCCGCAGAATGCCTGAAACGCCGATGCGGGCCGAGTGTTCGTCGAACCTCAGCGCCTCGCCCGCCTCGTACAGCAGGATATCGCAGCCAGTGGCGCGGGCGGCGGCACGCAGACTGCCGTCGCGCAGCTTGGCGCGCACCACAATGGGGGCGCCAAAGGCTTCGGCCCGTTCCAGCGTCTTCTCGGAACTGGCCGATACGCGGATCTGTGGCATGTTGGTGCGGTGCTGTGCCGCGGAATGCAGATCGATCCCAAAATCGGCCCGCGCGACAATTTCGCTCATGAACAGATAGGCCAGCCGCGCGGCAAGCGATCCGGCAGGCGTACCCGGAAACACCCGGTTCAGATCGCGCCGGTCGGGCAGATAACGTGAATTGTTCAAGAAACCGAAGGTGTTGACGATGGGAATTACCATCAACGTGCCCGCGATGGATTTCAACTGTGGACTGCGCAGCAGACGGCGGGCGATTTCCACGCCGATCACCTCATCCCCATGCACGGCCGCAGAAACGAACAGCACCGGCCCCGGGCGGCGACCGTGCACCACATGTACGGACATGGTGACAGGCGTATGATCGGACAGGACCGACACCGGCAGATCGACCGTGCGCCGTTCTCCGGCGCGCAGGACGGTGCCGGCAATTTCAAAGCCCGGTACGCTCATCCTTTGCCCACCGTCCGCGTCTTGCCATCTTTGGCGTTCTTCTCGATGAAGTCGATGATCTTGCCCGCCACGTCTATTCCGGTCGCCTTTTCCACACCTTCCAGCCCCGGCGACGAATTCACCTCCATCACCACCGGCCCGTGATTGGCGCGCAGCATGTCGACGCCGCAGACATTCAGCCCCATGGTCTTGGCGGCGCGCAGGGCGGTGGCGCGTTCCTCGGTGGTGATCTTGATCATCTCGGCGGTGCCGCCCCGGTGCAGGTTGGAGCGGAATTCACCCTCGGCGCCCGTACGTTTCATCGCCGCGATCACCTTGCCGCCAACCACAAGCGCGCGGATGTCGGTGCCTCCGGCCTCTTTGATGAATTCCTGCACCATGATGTTGACGTTGGCGCCGCGAAACGCCTCGATCACCGATTTCGCGCTGCGTTCCGTATCGGCCAGCACCACGCCGATGCCCTGCGTGCCCTCAAGCAGCTTGATCACTGTCGGGGCGCCGCCTGCCAGTTTCAGCACCGCGTCCGTTTGTTTCGAGTCGTGGGCAAAGGTGGTGACAGGCAAACCGATTCCATCGCGCGCCATCAGTTGCATCGAGCGCAGCTTGTCGCGCGAGCGTCCGATGGCGACGGATTCGTTCAGCGGATAGGTGCCCTGCATTTCAAACTGCCGCAGCACGGCCAGACCGTAGAACGTGACCGAAGCGCCGATGCGGGGAATCACCGCATCGTATTTCGGCAGCTTCGCCCCGTTGTAATAGATTTCGGGGCGCCGCGAGGCGATGTTCATGTAACAGCCCAGCGTCTTGATGATGTCCAAGGTATGGCCTCGGGATTCGGCCACCTCTTTCATACGCTGGTGGGAATAAAGATTGGCGTTCTGCGCCAACATTACGATTTTCATGGGGATGTTCCGCCGTATCCGGGGCCGCCTTGGGCCGGTCGGGGTCCGCGCCGGGGCGGCGCAAACCGTTTGACCCAATTATGCGCGATTTCGGGGGGCAAGCGCCACCCCGTTCTGCGCCCCAAAGCAAGCTGACTTTGTGATGAATCGAAATCCACCGCGAGATCGGGCAAATTTCCATCCGCCCGATTCCGGTGACAGTCATCGCGCCTATTGGCCGATGGCGATACCTTCGCGGCGCGGATCGGCACCGCCCTCCAATCCATCGGCGGTGATCGCGATGGCGTGGAGGCCTGAATTCAGCTCGCGCACCGAAACCTCGAACCCCATATCGGTCAGCGGGGTTTCCAGCGCGGTGATGTCCGTGCCTTCCTCGATGTCATAAGTGCCGAAGCGATTCACCAGATGCGGCAGGGCGATGGCCTGTTGCACATCCATGCCCCAATCAAGATGGGCGATGATCGTCTTGGCGACATAGCCGATGATCCGCGAACCGCCCGGCGATCCGATCACCAGAACCGGCTTGCCGTCACGCGTCACGATGGTCGGCGCCATCGAGCTGCGCGGGCGCTTTCCCGGAGCCACCGCATTTGCGATCGGCACACCATCCGAATGCGTGGCAAAGGAGAAATCCGTCAGCTCGTTGTTCAGCAGGAAGCCGCCGGACATCAGGCGTGATCCAAAGCCGTTTTCGATGGTTGTGGTCATGGAAAGCGCGTTGCCCTCCGAATCGACAATGGAGATATGCGAGGTCGAAGGGAGCTCGATGCTGATATCATCCGCCCACTTGGCATGGTCGAAGGCGGGGTTGCCCGGCGCCACGTCCTCGAGCGCCGCGTCGCCGTTCAACAGTTCGGCGCGCCCGGCCAGATAGGCGGGATCGACCAGCCCGGCGGTTGGCACCGGCAGAAAATCACTGTCGGCCATATATCGGCCCCGGTCGGCAAAGGCGAGCCGGGACGCATCGCCGATCAGCCGCCAGGCCTCGGCGCTGTCAGGCTCCATCGATGCCAGATCGAACCCTTCCAACAGCCCGAGGATCTGACCGACCGTCAGCGCTCCAGAGCTTGGCGGACCCATGCCGCAGACATCGTGGGCGCGGTATGTTGCGCAGACGGCGGGGCGTTCGATCACCCGGTACAGTGCCAGATCGGTTTCGGACAAGACGCCGGGATTGCCCGTCGCGCCCTGCACCGTGGCAACGATATTGCGCGCGATGGGACCGGAATAGAACGCATCGGCGCCACCATGGGCCAGCGCGGTCAGCGTCGCGGCATAGGCCGGGTTCTTCAGCGTGTCACCGGCGGCAATCGGTGTCCCGCCGGGCAGGAAATAGTCGCGCGTGGACTGGGCCCCCGACAGGCCTTCGGGGTCGTCTGCAACAAGTCCGGCCAAACGCGGCGACACTTCGAACCCGTTTTCGGCCAAAGCAATGGCGTCGTCGAACAGCCCCGACCAGTTCGTCTTGCCCCAGCGCCGGTGTGCGTCCTCCAGCAACATCGGCGTGCCCGGCGTGCCGACAGAACGCCCGCCGATGACCGCATCAAGGAATTGCAGCGGCTCACCCGCGTCGTCAAGGAACAGGGTCGGGGTGGCGGCCAGCGGCGCGGTCTCGCGGGCGTCCAGCGTGGTCAATTCGCCCGTCGCCGCGTCGTACCAGACAAGGAATGCACCGCCACCAAGGCCCGAGGACTGCGGCTCGACCAGACCCAGAACCAGTTGCACGGCGATCATCGCATCCGCGGCGCTGCCCCCGGACGCCAGCACCTTTGACCCGGCCTGAACCGCCAGCGGATTGGCCGCGCTCACCATCCATTCACCTGCCTTGACCGGCGTTCCTGCCGCCTTCGCATCCAGAGCGGACTGCAATTCGGGCGATGCGGCGGCACTGACGTTTTCGGTTGCCGCCTCGGGGGCGACGGCGTCGGCGGCCTGCTGGGCGTGCAGGGGCAGGAAAAACGGCAGCGGGGCAAACACGCCGGCCAAGAGTGCGGCGCGCAGGGTGCCGCGCGTCAGGGTGCTGAGTGGCATGGTACGATATCCTTTTATGGAAACGGTTCAGGGCTCGCTCGCGTTCGAGTATGACGCCGGGGATTTGACAGTCCAGTGTCTTCGGCGGACAAGATAGATAACCGAAAAAGGATGTTCCGATGACCTATCACCCCGATCCCGCCCGTTACGACCGCATGGAGTATCGCCGCTGCGGCGCGTCGGGGCTGTTGCTGCCCGCTGTTTCGCTGGGGCTGTGGCACAATTTTGGCGGCGACACCCCGCATGAAACCAAACGCGCCATCTGCCGCACGGCGTTCGACCACGGTATCACGCATTTCGATCTCGCCAATAACTATGGCCCGCCGCCGGGTTCAGCCGAAGTGGCGTTCGGAGAGATCCTGCGCAGTGATTTCGCGGGATATCGTGACGAACTGGTGATCTCGTCCAAGGCGGGCTACAAGATGTGGGACGGCCCCTATGGTCAGTTGGGGTCGCGCAAATATCTCATCGCGTCCTGTGATGCCTCGCTGAAACGGCTAGGCGTCGACTATGTTGATATTTTCTATTCCCACCGGTTCGATCCCGACACGCCGCTTGAGGAAACCATGGGCGCGCTGGACCAGATCGTGCGCTCAGGCAAGGCGCTCTATGTCGGGATCTCGTCGTATAATTCCGAACGCACCCGCGCGGCGGCGGCGATCCTCAAGGAATTGGGAACGCCCTGCGTGATCCATCAGCCGTCCTATAACCTTCTGAACCGCTGGATCGAACGGGACGGGTTAAAGGACACGCTCACCGATCTCGGGGTCGGCTCAATCGCCTTTACCGCGCTGGCGCAGGGGATGCTGACCAAGAAATACTTGGGCGGCATTCCAGAAGGCAGCCGTGCGTCACAGGGTAAATCCCTAGCACCTGGCAAGATCACGGAACAGGCCATCGACAGTATCCGCAAACTGAATGCGATTGCCGAACGGCGCGGCCAGACCTTGGCACAGATGGCCATTGCCTGGGTGTTGCGCGGCGGTGGCATCACCACTGCACTGATCGGCGCAAGCAAGCCTGAACAGGTCATCGATTGCGCCGGCGCGGTGAACAACCTTGATTTCTCCGACGCCGAACTTGCCGAAATCGACTCGGTGGCGCAGGAAGAAGATATCAACCTCTGGGCACAGTCGAGCGAGGGCGCGTGAGGCAGGCCCTGCGCCGTCTCCGGCTTCTTCTTTGCAAAAATACTCCCGCCGGAGGCATCCCGACGGCGCTGCTCTCACTGGCGTCTGCGTGTCCCACAGGATGATCGCCCATGGACCGGGCTGGCCCATCGCCCGGGCCGGGCAGCGTGTGGGCCTTTTGGGCGGGTCGTTCGATCCGCCCCACGCGGGGCATGTGCACATCACCCGCGAGGCGTTAAAGCGATTCGATCTGGATCATGTCTGGTGGCTGGTCAGCCCCGGCAATCCGTTGAAATCCAGAGGCCCGGCGCCGATCGAGCAGCGGTTGGAGGCAGCGCGGGCGGTGATGGACCATCCGCGCGTGCGGATTACCGATCTGGAGCGGCGGTTGGGCACACGCTATACTGCGGAAACGGTGACGGCGCTGATCCGGCGTTATCCCGGCGTCAAATTCGTCTGGCTGATGGGGGCCGACAGTCTGGCGGAATTCCATAAGTGGGACAATTACCGATCAATCTTCGACTCTGTATCCATCGGCGTGCTGGCGCGTCCGGGGCAAAGGATCTCGGCGCGGATGTCTCCGGCGGCGGAACAGTTTGCTGCATACCGGTTGCGCGGCCGGCAGGCGATGCTGCTGGGCCGTCGTTCGCCGCCGGATTGGTGTTTCATCAACATTCCAATGAACACGATGTCGTCAAGCGCGATCCGTGCGGCCGGCAAGTGGCAGGGTTAGGGTTGCAGCCACCGGCACGGCAGCGTTAATCATTTGAAAGGGCCGCGCGAGGGTATCGAGCGGTCACGCGGTACGATCCCTGCCGGGGCCGGATCGCGCAGTGTCGGAACATCGGGGGAGTGGTACGAGTGAACCTTTCGCGGCGCATGATCCTGAGCGGGCTGCTGGCCAGTGCTGCGGTGCCCGCATGGGCCGAAGCACCGGAGCGGTCGATCCGTCCGCTCGCCCGCGCCTCCGATCTTTCCAAGCAGCCCAAGCAGGTCCAGCGGGCGATCAAATCAGCCGAAGACATGGTGGCCGAGGCGAGGCTCGGCGGCAAGGTCAGCTTTGCCGTGGCGGATGCGCGCACCGGCGAGTTGTTGGAAACCGGCTCGCCGCTGTTGGGCCAACCCCCGGCGAGCACGGCGAAGGCGCTGACGTCTCTCTACGCGCTTGAAACACTTGGGCCGGAGTACCGGTTCACAACCCGACTGGTGGCAACCGGTCCGGTGACCAATGGGCGGATCGATGGCGATCTGGTGTTGGTCGGCGGTGGCGATCCGACGCTGGACACCAATGCTCTGGCCGAAATGGCGGCTGACCTTAAAAAGGCCGGCGTGCGCGAAATTTCAGGCAAGTTCCGGGTCTGGGCCGGCGCGATGCCCTATGTGCGCGCGCTCGAACCTGCGCAGCCGGATCATCTGAGCTATAATCCCAGCCTGAGTGGGCTGAACCTGAATTACAACCGCGTGCATTTCGAGTGGAAACAGACCGGATCGGATTACTCGGTCACAATGGATGCGCGGGCCGGCCGGTATCGCCCCGACGTGACCGTGGCGCGGATGAGCGTCGTCGACCGCTCTCTTCCGGTCTACACCTATGCCGATGCGAATGGGCGTGACGAGTGGACGGTAGCGCGTTCGGCATTGGGCAGCGGCGGGGCGCGCTGGCTGCCGGTGCGACGTCCCGATCTGTATGCTGGCGAGGTGTTGCAGACACTCGCGCGTTCTCAGGGCATCATTCTGGGCGATTCGGTTGAAATCGCGACATCGGATCAGGGCACGGAACTGGTTACCCGGAAAAGCGCCCCCTTGCCCGATGTGCTTCGCGACATGTTGAAGTATTCCACGAACCTGACGGCCGAGCTGGTTGGTTTGACCACAAGCGCGCAGGCGGGCGGATCGTTGCGCGGATTGATCGACAGCGCGGCGCATATGAACGGTTGGCTGAAGCGGACCGGCGACGCCGGATCGGCGCGGCTGGTCGATCATTCCGGCTTAAGTGGCGAATCCCGGATCAGCGCCGCCGACATGGTGAGCATGCTGGTGAAGGCGCCGCAGCGCGACAGGCTGCGCGGGCTGATGAAAAGCTATCCTCTGGAAGACCGTCCGGGCGTGGTGGTGCAGGCCAAGACAGGGACGCTGAACTTTGTCAGCGCCTTGGTGGGCTATGTGAGTTCGCCCGGCAGTCCGGATCTGGCCTTCGCGATCTTCTGTGCCGACCCGCCCCGCCGCGATGCGCTGAGCGAGGCCGAAATGGAAAGTCCAGACGGCGGCAAGGCATGGCTCCAGCGGGCGCGCAGGCTGCAACGGCAATTGCTGGCGCGCTGGTCTTCGATACATGCAACCTGACGTTTATCCGGGCGCTTGATCGGAACGTCGCGCATCGGATTTTACGCGCTTGGTGCGCGTCCAGCAGATGCGCTGGTGATTCCCGGCTTTGTCAGAGCCGTGCAGGGCGCCCTGACAAAGCTGATGGGGCACAACCCCCGTTAAAGTGTCAGGTGCCGCGCCCTTGCCGCGCGTTCGATGGCGGCGGCGTGCAGGCGGTCGAGGTTCAGCTCGTAGCGGATTTCTTCGAGCAGGCGCAGTTCCTGTTCTTCGATGTGCCCATCGGCGGCAGCAACGTCGCAGGCCATGGCATAGGCGGTTTCATACAGCTTTTCCGGCAGGTTGTCGCGGATCAGGCCGAACAGGGCGTCAAGTCCGTCTTCCTCGGAGAACAGATCGAACACCACTTCTGCCACGGCCCGGATACGATCCTGATCGAAATCCGCAAAGACCGGCAGGTGGTTGACGATACGCTCAATCGTCAGCAGTTCGGCGGTGCGCACGGTTTCATCCGAAGCGGAGATTGCGATCATCACTGCCACGAGGCAATCCTGTGGCGTGAGCGATTGGGCCATGTCGTTCAAGGTCTTTCCTGTCCTGTCTGATCGCGCCACAATATTGACGCCGACCGGGTGGGGCAATAGGGAGTGGCGGTTGCAGGCGGCCGATGAGCGAAACCGGGCCGCAAAGGAGACAGAAATGAGCACATTGCGCGATGCCGCCATGAAATCGAAGGCCTGGCCATTCGAAGAGGCGCGTGCCTTGCTCAAACGCTATGCCAAGGGACCGCCCGAAAAGGGCTTTGTGCTGTTCGAGACGGGCTATGGTCCGTCCGGCCTGCCGCATATCGGAACCTTCGGAGAAGTGCAGCGCACAACGATGATCCGCCGCGCGTTCGAGCTGATCTCGGACATTCCCACCCGGCTGATCTGTTTTTCCGACGATCTGGACGGGATGCGCAAGGTGCCGGGCAATGTGCCTGATCCCGAGGGGCTGCGCGAACATCTGCAACGTCCGCTGACATCCGTGCCCGATCCATTCGGCACCCACGCCAGTTTCGGCGATCACAATAATGCCATGCTGCGCCGGTTTCTGGATACCTTCGGATTCGAATACGAATTCATCAGCGCCACTGAATTCTATCGCTCGGGCCAGTTCGATGATGTGCTGCGGCTGGCTGCCGAGCGATATGACGCGATCATGGGGGTTATGCTGCCAAGTCTGCGCGAAGAGCGCCGGCAGAGCTATTCCTGTTTCCTGCCGATCCACCCCGAGACGGGACGCATCCTGTATGTGCCGATGAAGAACGTCGACGGTGTGCGGGGCGAGATCACCTTTGATGACGAAGACGGGCGCGAGTGGACGCTGCCGGTGACCGGTGGCAACGTCAAATTGCAGTGGAAGCCGGATTTCGGTGCCCGTTGGGCGGCGCTGGATGTGGATTTCGAGATGTACGGCAAGGATCACAGCACCAATACGCCGATCTATGACGGAATTTGCGAGATTCTGGGCGGGCGCAAGCCGAACCATTTCACCTATGAACTGTTCCTTGACGACAAGGGTCAGAAGATCTCGAAGTCCTCGGGCAATGGGCTGACCATCGACGAATGGCTGACCTATGCCTCGACCGAGAGCCTTGGGTATTTCATGTATCAGAAACCCAAGACGGCCAAGCGGATGTATTTCGACGTAATCCCCAAGGCGGTTGACGAATATCATCAGCAGTTGCGCGCCTATGCGACGCAGGATGCAGCCCAGCGGCTTAACAATCCGGTGTTCCACATTCACGGAGCCGACGTGCCTGTAAGCACGATGGTGGTGCCTTTTGCCATGTTGCTGAATCTGGCCAGTGTTTCGGGGGCCGAGGACAAAGAGGCGCTGTGGGGCTTTATCCGCCGCTATGCGCCCAAAGCTTCGGCTGAAACGAATGTTGATCTGGATGCGGCTGCGGGTTTCGCGGTGCGGTATTACAATGATTTCGTGAAGCCCGGAAAGGTTTATCGTCTGCCCAATGACCGCGAGCGGACCGCGCTGGAAGATCTGCGTGCCCGGTTGGTGGAATGGGATGGCGGGCTGGACGCGGATGCGTTGCAGACGATGGTCTTTGCCGTCGGCACCGAGCACGGGTTCGAGCCGCTGCGCGATTGGTTCAAGGCTTTGTACGAAGTACTTTTAGGCGCATCGCAGGGACCGCGCTTTGGCGGGTTCATTGCGCTTTATGGCGTCGAGGAATCGGTGGCGCTGCTCGATCAGGCACTGGCCGGCGATCTGGCGTGAATCCAGTCGTCCAGCGGCGCGGCTCCTTGCGAGTCGCGCCGTTTGGCACAAGCGCGGGCACCGGGCACTGTTTCACTTGCCTGAACCACGGTTTGCGAAATTTCTGACTGAAACGTGAAACTGCATCCGGTTTCTTGACGTGTATGCTGTCAATGAAACCGGGAGACATGCCATGGGAAAGTTCCTTCTGATCGTGACGATGATCGTCGGGCTGTCGGGCCATGTTCGCGCCCAGACCAATGAGGCAATACCCGATCCGGCCATCGAGGCGGTGATCCAAAGCCAGATCGACGCCTTCCGGGCCGATGATTTCGCCAAGGCGTTCACCTTTGCCTCCCCCACGATCCAAGGCATCTTTGGCACGGTCGATCGATTTGCTGCGATGGTGCGGCAGGGTTTCCCCATGGTGCAGGACCCGGACGAGGTGCGGTTTCTGGAACTGCGCAGCATCCGCGGCGAGGTGTGGCAAAAGGTGTTGGTGCGCGATGCCTCGGGTGCCTATCACGCGCTGGACTACCAAATGATCCCATCCGGTGACGGATGGCAGATCGACGGTGTCCAGCTGCTTCGTGCGCCGCAGGTCGGTGCCTGAGATCCACGCAACGCGCGATCGTCCAAGTCCCGGTTAAGACCCCGTTGCTATCCCTTTCGCCCGAAGATCACGCCATTTGACATCACGCGTTTCCCGTTGGCCCAAAGCCGCCGTCGGGAAGGTTTTGTCGGGTCGCGCGGTCGGTATGGGCGCAGGAAAGGGACACCGATGAACAAAGCGATTACCGATGGGCTGGTTTTGATGCCACCGGCGTTTGCGGGTGGGTTGAATGTTTGGTCAAGTGAGGACGGCACCCCCGGTTCGGCAACCTATGCCGGTGCCGCCAATGCGGCGGTTATCGCGGCGGATCAGGATTTCGGTGGCTGTCTGGAACTGATCAAGCTGCAGGGCACGCAACGGCTGCGGTATAGCGGTGAGACACCGATTTTGCCGGGCTGCTATCTGCGGATTACCGCGCGGGTCAAGGCGGTGTCGGGCAACTTGCCTGCCATACGGATCGCTGGATGGGCCGGTGGTGCGGGTGGGGTGAACGTGCCCGGTGTCACGCAGATCGGGCCGTCGGTGCAACTGACGGGTTACGGCACGATTGCCGAAGTCAGCGCGATTGTCGGTGTGGGGCAGCGCACGGGCGTTGATATGGTCTGGGGGCGTCAGGCGCTTTATGGGCATTTCGGGCTGGACCTGACGGGACCAAGCGGCGGTGTGGTGCGGATCGACGATATCGTGATCGAGGATGTTACATCGGCCTTCCTGCGCACGCTGATGGATTGGGTGGATGTGCGCGACTACGGCGCCCTTGGCGACGGGACGGCGGATGACAGCGCGGCTTTCGACGCGGCGGATGCCGCGGCGAACGGTCGCTCTGTTCTGGTGCCCGAGGGCACGTACCGGTTGAACAGCGACATTACATTGGGCAACACCGTGCGCTTTGTCGGCAAGGTCAGCTTGCCCGCAAACCGGCGTCTGATCCTGCGCAAGAACTATGACCTGCCGACCTATATCGATGCGTTCGGCGATGAGGTGGAGGGGTTTAAGAGGGCGTTTCAGGCGTTGCTGAACAACACCGATCACGAAAGTCTGGACATGGGCGGACGGCGGATCGAACTGACCGGACCGATTGACATGGCGGCGGCGGTCAACAACCTGACAACCTATGAAATCCGCCGGGTGATCCGCAACGGCCAGTTCAACTGTGTCCCCAGCCCGGCGTGGGATATCGGGACAGTGACATCGACGGCTCGCTACGCTGTCAACAACCCCAAGACGCTGACCGACGTCGCGAATGTCGCCAACATCGAGGTTGGATCGCTGGTCACCGGCACGGGTGTCGGACGCGAGGTCTATGTGCGGACCAAGAATGTCGGCGCCGGGACCGTGACGCTAAGCCAGCCGTTGTGGAACGCCGTGGGCAGTCAGACCTATACCTTCCGCAGGTTCCGGTATGCCTTGGATTTTGGCGGTTTCACCCGGCTGAGCAAATTCACGATCACCGATGTGGAGTTCCAGCTCGACGGGCTGGCCAGCGGTATCATGCTGGCCCCGGACGGCGAAACGTTTCACGTCAAGGACTGCTTCCTCACCAAGCCGAAGAACCGCGGGATAACGTCATCGGGCGGCGGCTGTCAGGATTTGCAGATCGACCGCTGCCACTTCATCTCGGATGAACAGTCTCTTCCGGCAACACAGCGGCAATCCATCGGATTCAACGTCAACGCCAATGACGCCAAGATCCGCAACAGCCGGTTTCAGCGGTTGGGCATAACGATGGTGCTGTTCGGTAACGGGCACCTGATCGTCGGCAATCACTGGTTTCAGGGCGACAATGTGAATGCCGGGCCGCGCACCGCCGGTGTCGTGCTGACCGAGACGAATGTGAAAACGGTGATCACCGGCAACTATATGGACAATTCGTTCATTGAATGGACGAATGAACATGACGCGCAACCGTCGTTTTCGAACGAGTTTTCGTTTGGCGGGCTGTCATTGACTGGCAACATCTTTACGGCGAACGATGTGGCGCCGTGGTTTTCATGGATCGTGATCAAACCCTATGGCTCCGGTCATTTCGTGCATGGTCTGAGCGTGATCGGAAACACGTTCAAGTCGCTGAACGGATCGGTAGATCGGGTGGACCGGGTCGACACGTCAATCGCCCCCCTTGATCCCGGATTGGCACGGATCGTCGAGTTCACGGGCAACACGTTCAACGGCGTGTCTCAGATCACCATCAACCCGGTCACTCTTGAATTCAGCCAGCCGGACAATGCCAGCGCCTGGACATTGGCGGTCGGGGGATATCTGCCGTTTCACGGGGTGACCCGCACGGTGTCAGCAATTGTTCCGGACGGCGATCTGCTGACCACCGGGGCGGCTAAAGTGTATGACATGCCCAGTGTGACCACGCAGGACGGGGCGAACCGCGACCGGGTGCGTCTGGGGTGGTCGGTGCCGACCCGGGGGCGGGTGCAGCTTACCGTTCGCTGCGACAAGCCTTTCTGAGGCTCAGAACTCGGTCCAGGTGCCCAAGAGCAATCCAACGCCTTTGGCGCCACCGTTCAGCCGCCGGGTCAGCCCCGCCTCGACGCTGAGGCGCGGCGTGATCCGGCGCACATAGGTCGGTGCGAATGTCACTGCGCGGCCCAGCCAGTCGTCGTGGGCGCGCAGTTGCAAAATCAGGTGGGTGTCATTGTCGGGTTTCAACCCGAGGGTGGCATCGACCTTGGTCCAGTGATCGCCTGTGCCCGGTACAAGGCCATAGACGGCTTCGATTCCCATCCAGCCGTGGCCGAAGTTCGACCCGAACCCCTTGCCCCAGGATATGCCGGGCTGGATCATCGGATAGATGGCACCGCTGGCATATCTACGCACCCCGAGGGCCAGTTCGCCGGAAACCCAGTGATCGCCGGACACCGCGAGCGAGCGGCGCGCAAAGACCATGGCATCGCCATATTGCCCATCCTGCCGCGACCACGCTTTGCCGCCCAGCGTCACAACATCGCTCAGCCCGTATTCGGCATAGAGCGAGTTGTAACCGTCCTTTGTTTGATCGGCGAGTTCGGCAAAGGACAGTTGCGCTGCGGTGAACACGCGCCCCGTTTCGCGCGGCCATGCCCCGGTATAGGCGGGGGCCGGAAAGAACAGCAGAATCAGAGCGAGGATTCGGGTCACGGCGGCCTCCTGTCGGGCAGGTTGGGCCGGGTATGGTTAATCAGCCGTTAACGGGTGCATCACAGAGGTGCGGGGCAGCAGCCGGCTCGATCAGCTATCGTTCGAACCGGACGAAAACGCGGCCCCATCGCCGACTTTCAGGTCTTTGGGGGAGTTTGCCCGGGCGAGGGGCCGAGCAGGTCACTTACGCCGACGCTGCACGTTACCGCCCCTTTGCCCCGGTCGTCCTGCCGTGCTGCGCCCTGACGATTTTACCGCCGCTTCGGACGCCGCCTCGACCGCTGACTGGCGGGCAAGTGGATCGGCAGAGACGGCCAGATCGACCGCCTCGAGCCGTTTCAACTCGTCGCGCAGGCGCGCGGCCTCCTCGAATTCCAGATTCTCGGCCGCCTTGCGCATGTCGGTGCGCAACCCGTCCAGAACCGTCTGAAGATTCGCCCCGGACATTCCCTTGTCGATCTTCGCCGTCACGCGGTTCATGTCGACATCGCCCTTGTACAGACCGGCCAGAACATCCTCGACGTTCTTTTTCACCGTCGTCGGCGTGATGTTGTGTTCGATATTGTATGCCTGCTGCTTTTCGCGCCGCCGGTCGGTCTCGGCCAATGCGCGCTCCATGCTGCCGGTGATCCGGTCAGCGTACATGATCACCCGGCCTTCGGCGTTGCGCGCTGCCCGCCCGATGGTCTGTACCAATGAGGTTTCGGACCGCAGGAACCCTTCCTTGTCGGCATCCAGAATCGCCACCAGCCCGCATTCGGGGATATCCAGACCTTCGCGCAGCAGGTTGATCCCGATCAGCACGTCAAATGCGCCAAGCCGCAGATCGCGCAGAATCTCGATCCGCTCCAGTGTATCGATCTCGCTGTGCATATAGCGCACCTTGATCCCCTGTTCGTGCAGGTATTCGGTCAGATCCTCGGCCATGCGTTTCGTCAGCGTGGTGACAAGCGTGCGAAATCCGTCTTTCGTCACTTTGCGGATTTCATCCAGCAGATCGTCCACCTGCATGGAAATCGGGCGAATTTCGACCATCGGGTCGACCAGACCGGTGGGACGGATCACCTGTTCGGTGAAAACCCCGCCAGTCTGCTCCATCTCCCACGCGGCGGGGGTGGCGGAAACAAACACCGATTGCGGGCGCATGGCGTCCCATTCCTCGAACTTCAGCGGCCGGTTGTCCATACAGCTGGGAAGGCGGAAACCGTGCTCGGCCAAGGTGAATTTGCGCCGATAGTCACCCTTGTACATGCCACCAATCTGCGGGATCGAGACGTGGGATTCATCGGCGAAAACGATGGCGTTGTCGGGAATGAACTCGAACAGCGTGGGGGGTGGTTCGCCCGGAGCGCGCCCGGTCAGATACCGTGAATAGTTCTCGATCCCGTTACAGACCCCCGTCGCTTCCAGCATTTCCAGATCGAATGTGGTGCGCTGTTCCAGCCGCTGTGCCTCGAGCAGTTTGCCATCGTTGACCAGTAGATCCAGCCGGTTGCGCAGCTCTTTTTTGATCTCGCCGACGGCTTGTTTCATTGTAGGTTTCGGGGTGACATAGTGCGAATTGGCGTAAATCCGGATGCTGTCGAACGTGTCGGTCTTATGCCCGGTCAGCGGGTCGAACTCGGTGATACTCTCCAGCTCATTGCCAAAGAACGACAACCGCCACGCCCGATCATCAAGGTGCGCGGGAAAGATCTCAAGCGAATCACCCCGCACGCGGAACGACCCCCGTGAGAAGGCGTGATCGTTGCGCTTGTATTGTTGTGCCACAAGATCGGCCATCACCGCGCGCTGATCGTATTCGCGGCCCGTCACCAGATCCTGGGTCATTGCCGAATAGGTTTCGACCGAACCGATGCCATAAATGCAGGACACCGATGCCACGATGATCACGTCGTCACGTTCCAGCAGCGCCCGGGTGGCCGAGTGGCGCATGCGGTCGATCTGATCGTTGATCTGGGACTCTTTCTCGATAAAGGTATCCGACCGCGCGACATAGGCCTCGGGTTGGTAATAGTCATAGAACGACACGAAATATTCGACCGCGTTGTCCGGGAAGAACCCTTTGAATTCGCCGTACAACTGTGCTGCGAGTGTCTTGTTCGGGGCCAGAATGATCGCCGGGCGCTGGGTCTGTTCGATCACTTTGGCCATCGTGTATGTCTTGCCGGTTCCGGTGGCCCCTAAAAGCACCTGATCCCGCTCGCCCGACATCACCCCCGCCGAGATTTCAGCGATCGCCTTGGGCTGGTCGCCTGCGGGCTGGAATTCGGTTTGCATCCGGAACGGCCGCCCGCCCTCAAGCTTTGGCTTGCTCAGAACATCGGGGCGGGGGGTGATGGCGTTCATGTTGTTGTGTGGCATTGGGCGATTCCTTGGGCTGACCACATAAGTGATGTGTTTCGCACGGGGTTCAACTGGTCAGATGGAAAGGGGCATGGGTAACATTGGCGCAGAAGTGAGTCGAAACTGGCCATTCGCGCAATCAAAACGCGCGTAAGTGTCACTCACATGGGTTGCAGCGGGGGTTTCGGGCGGCGCACCGCCGAAATCCCCTGTGGTTTCGGCGATGCGTTGCGCGGCTCGAACAGACTCAACCCTAAGTTGTAAATTTAACTTGATTCAAAACGCGACTCATGCGCTTATTAACTTGCAAGCAGCAGGTCTGGCTGCCGGACGGGACGCGAATACCCACCCCTCGCTCACCCTGCGAAACGTCTGGCGGCCAGTTCCCTTCCCACCACAGAATGCTTCATCCCCTGCTTGCCTTTCAGACCTTCATGCCCAATAACCCAAGGCAATCCCGGCAGGTGTCCGGGTCATCCTGACAGGAGACGGGCATGAGCGCGCGCATCTATAGACCGGCAAAGACCGCCATGTCGTCGGGCATGGCCAGAACCCATGAGTGGATTTTGGAATTCGTGCCGGTCACGGCACGCGAAGTTGATCCGTTGATGGGCTGGACCTCGTCGTCAGACACCCAGGCACAGGTTCAACTGCGGTTCGAAACCATGGAAGAGGCGCGGGAATATGCGCAGGAACGCGGGATCGTTGCAATCGTGACCCAGCCCCGCGAGCGTCGCGCCAATATCCGCGTTGGCGGATATGGCGAAAATTTCGCCATCAACCGGCGCGGCACCTGGACCCACTAGAGTCCTTTCAGACCCGATCACAGCTGCCGCCCGTTTGGGGCTATACTGTTCGGAATCGGGGCGCTGCTTCGGCATCCCGATGATTTGGTTGCGCAGGCCGCGGATCAGATAACCTGCAGCGGCGATGTCGTCCGTTTTGGCTCCAGTGTTGTCTATCGGCGGAAGACAGCTATCTGACGTCCAAGGACTGACCCTCGACAAATCAGGCCCTGCTTTGCAAAGGGGCTGCAATGACTGCCGACTTCCACAACCTAGCGAAACGGCTCCGGTCATGACGCCTGACATGGTCGAAGTCGTGCCAACCGGCGGGGGGTATCTTTGCCGCGCCGTATTCGCAGGACCAGTGTTTGCTGCCCGCAACAACTTGGACGCGGTGGGAAACATATCTGCGTCCGCTGCGAAATTCGTGATGAGATCACACGTCAAAGCGGGCGAAATAGGTCCGCCGCCAACCGCATCCCCTCTGCTGATCCATATTGCTGCAAAGGTCGCTTGATGGAAACTCCGAAGCCACAGTATTTCGGGGCCACCCACATCCAACGGCTTGGAGCGTTGGCGAACCCGAAGCGCGTCGGGGCGCGACTTGTCGCAAAGGTCGTGGCTGCGACGATCGTTGCGCCGATGGGGATGGGACTGGTTTGGGGGGCGGGCAGATCTATCGGGTTGAACGCCGCGATGCTGTGGTCTCATATCGGCGTCACACACCGGGCGCACGCGCCGATCAGGGCTGCCTGAGGTGGGGTTGCGCGGAATTGGCTTCGGCGCCGAACAGATCGGCATCGCGGCGTTGCGATTTCCGCGCATTGCCTCCGTTTGCATCTTCGTGCTGCTTGTCCTGATCGGCAGCAGTTTGCCGAACCTTTCGTTTGATGACGATATCAACCGTGTCTTTTTGTCCGACAGCGCCCTGTCGCAAGCCCAGCAGACTTACGAGGCAGAGCAGTCGCCGCCGCTTGGCACGGTTCTGATCCATGTGACGTCGCCAGCTGCCCTGAGCGCGGATCAGATGACGTCCCTGCGCGATCTGTCGCTGGATCTGGAATTCATCGAAGGGGTGACGGCTGTCGCATCTCCCTTTGTGTTGCGATGGCCTCCCACTGCGGATGCACCTTCGGGAACGCCTCTGTTCGGGCAGCAGATCGATAAGGGCTTCATTGATGACTTGGCGGCGTTCGAGGCGTTGGATACCGGTCTGCCGACATTCCTGAACACAACCCTGACGGCCATGATGTTCAGCGTGTCGATCAACACCGATCAGACCACAGTTGCCGCCGCGGTCTCCAATATCTCGGCGGAACTGGGCCATGCGTTGCCCGCCGGCCTTTCCGCAAACATCACCGGCGAGGATGTCATCAGTTCGGAAATCGTGTCCGGACTGAAGGATGATCTGATTGCACTGAACCTCTGGGGCGCGGTGATGGTTGCGCTGGCGGCGTTTGTCTTGTTGCGCGATCTGCGCATGGCATTGCTGGCGGTGTTCCCTGCGGTCACCGGTGCCGCGGGCGTTCTGGCGCTTTCTGTCTGGCTTGGTTATCCGATCACTGTTCTGAGCAATGTGATCCCGATCCTTTTACTGGTGCTGGGGGTCGCGGATGGCGTGCATCTGGCGGGCAGCATTAAGGAAACCGGCGATGTCCGCAGGGCCATCGAAACCATTGGCCCCGCATGCGCCCTGACCGCCCTGACCACAGCCGTGGCGTTCGCCAGCATCACCCTGACCGGGAACTCTCAGCTTTACGAGTTTGCCGTTCTGGGCGCGGTCGGAACGATGCTGTCGTTTGCAATTGTCATCGTCACATTCGCGGTTCTTGGCCGGACATTTCGTCTGTCTGACCGGGCCGTGCCGCAGATTAGCGCGTCGATCGCCCAACGTCTGACAAAGATCGGCGTCGCCCGGCCCCGAACCACGGTTGTGCTGTGCATCCTGGTGCTGATCCTTGCGACATTCGGCTTCAGCCAGACGCGGGCGTGGTTTCCGCTCTATCTGAACCTGCCCGACGGCAGCGCAACGCTTGGCACAAACGACGCCATCTCGGAAGATTTTGGCGGCGTTTTCCAGATGATTGTTGAAACGGATGGCGATTGGAAACAAACCCGTGCCCTGACCGAACGGCTGGAGGCGGCGAGCGGCCCGGGTACGGTCCTTTCAGAGGTCAACTTTGCCCGCTGGCTGGGCCATCCGGACACGCGGCCATCGCAAGAAGAACTGGCAACCCTGCCTCGGGAGTTGGTCGACCAAATCCGTGCCAAAGAGGATTCATCGCGGATCTTCGTGTCGGTGCCCGAACCGATGCGCAGCAAGGACACACTGGCGCAGTTTGACGAAATCCATTACGTGGCGCTTGCGGCAGGGGCCGACCGGGTCATCGGCCTGCCGACGATCATGCGAGTTGAGGCCGTGACGCTGATCGGGCAATTGTCGTTCGGTTTGCTTGTCGCAGCCGTCGGTGCGACCGGTTTGGTAGCTGTGGCATTTCGCTCGGTACGACTTGTGCCTGTTCTCATCATTCCCAACGTCCTGCCCCTGATGCTGACGGGTGCCTCGCTGCACCTGTGGGCGCAGGGCCAGCTTACGCCGACCGCGGTTCTTGCCCTGACAATCGCGTTCGGCATTGCCATTGATGACACTGTGCATTTTCTCAGCCGGTTTCGCGCGTTGACGGCGCAGGGACAGACGGCACAGCAGGCGGTTCTGGCGGCGGCAGGATCGACAGGTCAGGTCATGGTGCTGACAACACTTTTACTGACCTTCGGCCTTTGTGTGACGCTGTTCAGCGACTTCAATCCGATCCGAGTATTTGGCGGCATGATGATCGTAACGCTCTGGGCGGCGCTGTTGACCGATCTGTTCCTTCTGCCCGCACTCTTGACCTGGAAAAGGACTGCAAATGGTTCTGTTTAGATTGATTGTTCTTGCGGCAATTCTTGCCGCCACGGCCGGCGCGGCCGATCCGCTCGCCGACATGGCGGGCACATGGCAGGGGGCCGGTTGGGCCAAAGAAACGCAGCAGGGACCACAGGAAACCGTGCGGTGCCGGATCACCAACAGCTATGATCAAGCGACCCGGACCCTCACGCTTTCGGGCCGCTGTGTCGTGCCCGGGCGACAGCTTACCATTGCAGGCAGCCTGACCGGCTCTGATGGCGCCGAGCGGATAACCGGGATCTGGTCGAACCCCGACGGGATCGGCAGCGTCCAGATCGTCGGCATTCAGCGGGAGGGTATCGTGGCGTTCAATTTCAAAGCAACTGACCCGGCGACCGGCCGTGACCTTGCGCAGAACGTCGAATGGCGCGTGTCAGACGGTGCTCTGCGATTGCGTTCAACGGACCGGCGGACGCCGACGATCAAGATGTCGGATATTTCATTTGTCAGGTAACGAGAGAACCATAGATGCCGGTCAGAAGACCGGTTTTCCGTCGGTTGGCGGGTTTTGCGGAACAACATTCTATCCACGGGGTCAGGTCATCCACTGGTAAGCGGAACCGATTTTTGAGCCAGACGTTGCTTTTGGTCTGCGGTCAAAACTCAAGTCAAATCGGTTTTCCATCGGTACATGTCGATCCTGCCCGACGCTGCGTCAGACTAACAAATTCGGTGATTATCTTGACGGGGCACTCGGCACTCACTACCTACCGACCGTCGGTTTGTAAGGAAGACGTCATGAAAGACAGTTCGAAAACAGAGGATGCAAAGGTTCCCAAGCGCTTGCGGATGGCTCCGGATGAACGTCAGGCGCATATTCTCGATGCAGCGCAAAAGCTGTTTTTCGCCCATGGGTGGGACGACGTCACGATCGCCGACGTTCTGAACGAGGCGGGTATCTCGAAGGGTGGATTTTATCATCACTTCGCCGCGAAAGAGGATCTCCTCGACGGCGTTGTGCTGCGATTCACGACCGAGGCGCTGGCCTCAGCCAAAGCGGCCCGCGCGGTAACGTCCGGTGGGGCTTTGGAGCGGTTCAATGCGTTCCTTGCTGAAACCAGTCGCTGGAAGGCTGAACAGGGGCCGCGGATAAAGTTCTTCATGGATGTCATGCTGCGCCCCGGGAACGACGTTTTGTTCAGCAGGATCACGGCGGCGGCGAGTGCTGCCGCGATGCCGGTGCTGTTGGAAATGATTGCTTACGGGGTCGACGAAGGTGCTTTTGACGTGCCTGACATGAATCTTGTCGGCGAAACCATAATGGCAATGTCACAGGGCCGCCGTGCTGTGCTGGAAAGCGCGTTTCAAGCTGCCGAGTCCGGTGATCTGGACCGGGCAACCGCATGTCTTGATCATCGGATGGTGGCTGAGGGCGCGTTGATCGACCGGATACTCGGCCTGCCGCGTGGCAGCGTCATGCTGTCCAATCCCACCGAATACCGCCTGATGCTGCGTGCGATTGCGAACGGTTGAGACGTGACCGGATCCGGGCGCAAGTCCCGAACCTGATGCAAACAGAAGGGGAATATCATGCTGACCGTCAAAGAACTGAAACCGAACGTCTGGGAACTGACAATGAATGGCGTCCTTGAAAAGGGCGATATCGAGACGATGGAACGGGAGCTGACCCCGGCGCTGAAGGGGGACGGACCGCTGGGGCTGATCGTGCGTGCCGAGGGGTGGACAGACATGACCGGCGACGCAATGGTCGAGGATGCGAAGTTCGAATTCGGGATGCTCGCCCAGTGGTCGAAAATCGCAAAGATGGCACTGGTGAGCGATCTTCAGGCCTTTGCAGCAATCCTGAAATGGATCGATCCGATCCTGCCGATGATCGACATGAGGGTCTTCGGATCGTCTGATGTGGCCGCCGCCGAGGCGTTCGTGTCTGACTTGCCCGCTAAAAAAACCGCTTCCTCGGGTGGTGGCATCAATCTTTTGTCCGACGGAAAAGACGGTGTCATCGCCTATGAGATCGACGGCCGGATCACTGTGGAAGACGTGGACAAGGTGCTTGTCCCTCTCAACGCCCAAATGAAGGGCGACGAGAAAATTAACCTGCTGGTCCGGTTCAAGGACTACGACGGCTTCGATCCCGCGATTCTGACCAAAGGGCCTCTCATGGTCACCAAGATGAACGCCATCAGTCACCTTGGACGCTATGCCGTGGTGGGTGCGCCGAAATGGATGGCGACGATGGCGGGCATCGTTTACGCGGCAATGCCCTTTGAGATGCGGATGTTCGATGTATCCGAGGATGACGCCGCCTGGACATGGGTCCGCGCCGCGTAAGGTGGCAGGTCGTCCGGCACAACCGGGCGGCACATTCAGAAAAAAACCGCATTTCAGGTTTCGGTAGCGAAATTCTGAAGGGGTGCTGTCCGGAATGGGCGCGTGATCCCAAGGAGATCAGATGATGACCGAGAGCCCAACTGACCGACGCCAGACCCTCAGTTTTGAGAGCGACCGCGGATCAAGCCGATCCAGATGGGTCGCAGGCGGCTTGGCTGTGGCCATTGTCGGTTGGATGGGCAGCGGATATTTGCTGTCCTCCAAAGACCCCGAACCGGTCGCCGCTGCCTCCAGGACTCCCAAAGCCGTCAGCGTGGCTGTGCGCCGCTCGGTTGCTGAAGCCGTAGAACAGATATTCGCCGCCGAGGGTCAGGCCCTGCCGGACCGTGACACGCCGGTCCGGGCGGAAACGTCCGGTCAGATCGGTGAGGTGCTGGTCAAAATGGGCGACGATCTGGAGGCCGGGCAGGTGATCGCGCGGTTCGACATCGCCGCCCGCCAGTCCGATCTGAACCGCGCCGAGCAAGAGCGCGACCGCGCCCAGCGTGAATTCGACAATGCCACCGCATTGGTAGAACGCGGCGTCGCCACCGTCGATCGCGTCGCGCAGGCACGGGCGACACTGGCAGCGGCACAGGCAGGCGTCAGCACCGCCGAAGAAGCCATTCGAAACACCGAAATTCGCGCGCCTTTCGCTGGACGGCTGGAATCGCTGGACATCAATACTGGCGAATACGTCTCCATGGGGGCCGATGTGGGCCGTGTCGTCGACAATACGCCGCTGACCATCAGTATCCAGATTCCACAGCAGTCCCTGCGTGACATCAAGGTCGGTCAGGTGGCCGAAGTTGCATTCATCACCGGCGAAACCTCGGTGGGCGAGGTGCAGTTCGTGGCGACAAGCGCCGATGCGGAAACCCGGACCTTCATGGCAAGGATCGAGGTGCCGAACGCCGATGGTGCGATTCCTGCCGGGATCAGCGCGCAACTGCGCATTCCGACGGGCGAGGTGACGGCGCATTTCGTCTCGCCCGCGATCCTGTCGCTGGACACGGACGGGACGCTGGGGATCAAAACGGTAAACCCCGAGAACGTGGTCGAATTTCACAAAATCAGCATCGTGCGGGCCCAGACAGACGGCATCTGGGTGGCGGGTCTGCCTGACGAAGCGCAAATCATCTCGATCGGTCAAGGCTTCGTCAATGATGGCGAAACGGTCGATCCACAACCGGATGAAGAGACGGCGAACATCCCCGCATTGCAGAAAACGGTTGCCGCCGCACCGCAGGCTGAAACGCCGACCGGGGCGGGCGGCCAGATCATCACGCCAGCGCCGGACAGCGGCGTTCCCGTCGCGGCCAACGTGGAACCGGCCGAATGAACACCCTCATCGATGCCGCCTTCAGCCGCAGCCGTGTCGTCGTCATGGCGCTTTTCATGATCCTTTCTGTGGGCGCCTATGCCTATGTCACGATCCCCAAGGAAAGTTCGCCCGAAATTCCGATTCCGATCTTCTATGTCTCGACCGGCCTTGACGGAATCTCGCCCGAGGATTCTGAACGCCTGCTGGTCGAGCCGCTGGAAACCGAGTTGTCGTCGATCACGGGTCTCAAGCAGATGACCAGCAACGGCGGCGAAGGCTATGCCAGCGTGCAACTGGAATTCGAACCGGGGTTCGATGCCGAAGCGGCACTGACCAAGGTGAAGGAAGGCGTCGACCGCGCGCAATCCGATCTGCCGGATGACGCTTGGGATCCGGTCGTGACCGAAATCAACACCGCCCTGTTCCCGATTCTGACCGTCATCCTGTCCGGACCCGTCCCCGAGCGGACCCTGAACACCCTGTCCGAGCAATTATCGGACCGGATCGAAGGTCTGACCGGCGTGCTTGAGGTCGACGTGGGAGGTGCACGTGACGAACTGCTGGAGGTGCTGATCGACCCCACGGTGTTCGAGACCTATAACATCAGCTTTGAAGAGTTGATTGGCCAGATCAACCGCAACAATCGCCTGATTGCGGCGGGGGCCATCGAGAACGGCGCGGGGCGGATCGTTCTGAAGGTTCCGGGGCTGATCGAGGACGTCGAGGATGTCATGGCCCTGCCGGTCAAGGTGCGCGGTGATACGGTCGTGACCTTCGCCGATGTCGCAACCATCCGCCGGACGTTCGAAGACCCGACAGGTTTCGCCCGGATCGACGGTCAGCCTGCGCTGGCGCTGGAGATCAAGAAGCGGTCGGGATCAAACATCATTGAAACCGTCGCCGCCGTCCGTGCCCTGATCGAAGAAGCGCAGGCCGATTGGCCCGAGAGCATGCAAATCGACTATATGCAGGACGAAAGCGAGCAGGTGAAAACCATGCTCAGCGATCTGGAAGCGAACGTGATCGCCGCCGTGATCCTTGTGATGATCGTCATCGTCTGGGCGCTTGGAATCCGCTCGGCGCTGCTGGTCGGGCTCGCCATTCCGGGCGCGTTCCTTGCGGGCGTCACGGCGTTGCTGCTGATGGGCTTTACGATGAACCTCGTCGTACTGTTCTCGTTGATCCTTGTGGTCGGGATGCTGGTCGATGGTGCCATTGTCACGACCGAACTGGCCGACCGGCGGTTGCAAGAGGGGGACGAGCCGAAGGCGGCCTATGCATTCGCGGCCAAGCGTATGTCTTGGCCGATCATCGCCTCGACCGCGACGACCCTGTCGGTGTTTTTTCCGCTGCTGTTCTGGTCCGGCACCGTGGGCGAGTTCATGAAATTCCTGCCGATTACCGTGATCCTGACGCTCACCGCGTCGTTGTTCATGGCGTTGATCTTTATCCCGGTGGTGGGCGGTCTGATTGGGAAGAAACCTCCGCAATCGGCCAAGGCCAAACAGGCGCTACACGCTGCCGAGAATGGCGATCCGCGCGATCTTGACGGCTTTACCGGTGGGTATGTCCGGGTGCTGCAATTCGCGATCCTGCGGCCTTGGGCAACGCTGATCATGGCGGTTTCCTTCTTGCTCGCCGGTTTTGGCGCCTATGGCCAGTTCGGCAACGGCATCAGCTTTTTCCCGTCGATCGAGCCCGAGTTTGCACAGGTGCAGGTCCGCGCCCGCGACAACTTCTCGATCTTCGAAAAGGACGCGTTGGTGCGCCGGGTCGAGGAACGGCTGTTCGCCTATGACGAGATCGCATCGGTCTATGCCCGTTCAGGCGGTGGCAATCAGGATTCCGCCGACCTGATCGGGACGATCCAGATCGAGCTGACCGAATGGGACACGCGCCGCACCGCCGCCTTGATTGGTGAGGATATCCGCGCCGAGATGGCGACGATTCCCGGCATCGACGTGCAGGTGCAGACGGCATCAAGTGGTCCCTCGGCTGGCAAACCGATCAGCCTGCGTGTCCGGGCCAGCGATCCACAGGATCAGGCGACGGCGGTCGAGGCAATCCGCATGGCCATGGACGATATCGGTGGCTTTACCGATGTCACCGATACGCGGCCCCTGCCAGGTGTCGAGTGGCGCATCGAGGTCAACCGGTCCGAAGCTGCGCGCTTTGGTGCGGATATCTCGACGTTGGGGCAGGCGGTGCAATTGCTGACACGCGGGATCACCGTGGCCGACTATCGCCCCGATGATGCGGACGGTTCGGTCGATATCAATGTGCGCTTTCCGTCCGATGAGCGCACATTGGAAGAGTTGCAATCCCTGCGTGTGCCGACATCGGCAGGTCTTGTGCCGATCTCGAACTTCGTGACGTTTCAGCCGTCACCCCGGAGCGGCACGATCACCCGCGTCGACCAGCGCCGGGTCATCACGATCGCGGCAAACGTTGCCCCCGGTGTTCTGGTCAACGATCAGGTTGTCGCGCTGCAATCGGCGATCACTGGAATGGACCTTCCGGACGGAGTCGAGGCAGCTTTTGCAGGTGAGGCGCAGGACCAGACGGATTCGATGATCTTTCTGATCGGGGCCTTTGTCACGGCGATTTTCCTGATGTTCGTGATCCTCGTGATCCAGTTTAACAACTTCTATCAAGCCTTCGTTGTGATGAGCGCCATCGTGTTTTCCATCGCTGGTGTGCTGTTCGGTCTGATCATTACCGGTCGTCCGTTCGGCGTCGTGATGGGCGGAATCGGGGTGATTGCGCTGGCAGGCATCGTGGTGAACAACAACATCGTGCTGATCGACACCTACAACGACCTGAAACGCTCGGGCCTGTCGCCACTGGAAGCCGCGCTGCGCACCGGGGCACAACGCCTGCGGCCCGTTGTCCTGACCTCGGTCACGACGGCGCTTGGCCTGATGCCCATGGTGATCGGTGTGAACCTGAACTTCTTCACCCGCGAGATCGTCTATGGTGCGCCCTCGACACAATGGTGGACCGAGCTTAGCTCTGCCATCGCCGGGGGCCTTGTGATTGCAACGGTGCTGACCCTGATCGTGACACCCGCGATGTTGATGCTGGGCGAAAAGAAAGCGCGGCGGGCTGAGCCCTCTGTTCGCCACGCCCCGCCGGAAACGGCATGACGGATTGTCCGGCGATATTTGACCTTGGCGATGTCAAAGCAGGGTAAAGCGAAATGTCACGACAGCGGATTGAGGCGGGCCGCTCAGGAAACCAAGAACGGCACGTCCGCGGCAATGCGGTAGGTTCGGAGCCTTCGGGAAATTACGGCAACGGGTAATACTATTCCGCGACTCCGGCCAGAAAAGCTGACCGAATGACGTCTTGGCCCGCCTTGAACATACCGCAATTCAGCGCTGCGCGACGGGTGGCAGGCGCTGGCCAACGCCAGCTCTTGCAACCCGTCCGCTGTCGATCAACCCTGAAGCGGGCGCACGTCCAACTCGCCTTCTTCGCGCGCCAGCATGGCCAGAGCGACTGCGTGGGACGCTGCAAGTGTGGTGAAATACGGGATCTTGTCCATCAGCGCGACGTTTCGCATCGAGCGGGAATCGTCCACCGCCCTTGCGCCATCCGTGGTGTTCATCACCAGCGCGACGCCACCGTCTTTCATCACGTCGACGACGGTGCGTCCGCCCTCGTACACCTTGTTCACCTCGCGCGTTTCAATGCCCGCCGCACGCAGGAACGCTGCCGTGCCACGGGTCGCCAGCAGGGTCAGACCAAGGCCGGTCAGAATACGCGCCGTGTCCAGCAGTTGGTCGGTCTTGTCCATTTCCTTGATCGACAGGAACGCGACGCCCTTGGTCGGCAGGTCCACACCTGCGCCCATCTGCGCCTTGAGGAAGGCACGGGGGAATGACCGGTCCCAACCCATCACCTCGCCCGTTGAGCGCATCTCCGGGCCAAGCAGGGTATCGACGCCGGGGAAGCGGGCGAAGGGCAGGACCGCCTCTTTCACCGAGTACCAGGGCATCGCCGGATCGGCGAGCGTCATCGGATCGGCAAAGGGCAGCACGTCGTCCGGCCCGGTTCCCGCCGGATAGGGCGCGCGCAGCGGAAAGTTCGACAGCGGTTCACCGGCCATCAGCCGTGCAGCGATACTGGCAATCGCACTGTCGGTTGCCTTGGCGACGAAAGGAACCGTGCGCGATGCGCGGGGATTGACCTCAAGCACATAAATCACGTCGTCCTTGATCGCGAATTGCACGTTCATCAGGCCCACAACGCCCAGTTTCAGCGCCATCATCGCGGTTTGACGCTCCATTTCCGCGATCAATTCGTCGGAGAGGGTATAGGGCGGCAAGGAACAAGCGCTGTCACCCGAGTGTACGCCAGCCTCTTCGATATGCTGCATCACGCCGGCGACATGCACATCCTTGCCGTCGCACAGGCAATCCACATCCACCTCGACCGCGCCGGAAAGATAGCTGTCGAGCAGCACCGGCGTATCGCCTGAAACGTCCACGGCGGTTTTGATATAGCGGGCAAGCTGTGCATCATCGCGCACGATCTCCATCGCGCGCCCGCCCAGCACATAGGACGGACGGATCACCAATGGATATCCGACGCGCTTGGCAATTTCCATCGCTTCGGCATCGGAACGCGCAATACCGTTCACTGGCTGCTTCAGGCCCAGTTCGTTCAGCATCTCCTGAAACCGCTCGCGGTCTTCGGCAAGGTCGATGGCGTCGGGCGTGGTGCCAAGGATGGGAATGCCTGAATCCTGCAAGGCATTGGCCAATTTCAGCGGGGTTTGCCCCCCAAATTGCACAATAACTCCATGCAGCGTGCCGTTCTCTTGTTCGACCCGCAGGATCTCCATGACATGCTCAAACGTCAGAGGTTCGAAATACAGCCGGTCAGAGGTGTCGTAATCGGTCGAAACCGTCTCTGGGTTGCAGTTGATCATGATCGTCTCATAGCCCGTCGCCGTCAGGGCATAGCAGGCGTGTACGCAGCAATAGTCAAACTCGATCCCCTGGCCGATCCGGTTCGGCCCGCCGCCCAGAATCACCACCTTCTTGCGATCGCTTGGCCGCGCCTCGCATTCGACATCGCCCATCACAGGCGTTTCATAGGTCGAATACATATAGGGCGTCTGCGCCTCGAACTCGGCAGCGCAGGTGTCGATCCGTTTGAACACCGCGATCACACCAAGATGGATGCGGGCGCGGCGCACCTGATCTTCGTCGCGTCCCGTCAGAATGCCAAGCCGCGCATCGGTAAAGCCCATCATTTTGAGATGGCGCAGACCCTGTTCTGTCAGAGGCAGGCCGTCGCGGCGCACCTGTTCCTCGGTCTCGACGATTTCGCGGATCCGGGCGAGGAACCAGGGGTCGTATTTCGTGGTTCCGTGAATGTCGTCGTCCGACATCCCGTGACGCATGGCCTGCGCGATGGTACGCATCCGGTCGGGTGTCTGGCGCGACAGCGCGGCGGTGATGCTGGCAGGGTCGGGGGCACCGGGAATTTCGATCTCGTCAAACCCGGTCAGCCCGGTTTCCATCGACGCCAGCGCCTTTTGCAGCGATTCGTGGATCGTGCGGCCCACGGCCATCACCTCGCCCACAGATTTCATCGCGGTCGACAAAAGCGGTTCGGAGCCGGGGAATTTCTCGAAGGCAAAACGCGGAATCTTGGTGACGACATAGTCGATGGTGGGTTCAAAACTGGCCGGAGTGACTCCGGTGATGTCGTTGTCCAACTCATCCAGCGTATACCCAACCGCCAGTTTCGCGGCGATCTTGGCGATGGGGAAACCCGTGGCCTTGGAGGCCAGCGCAGAGGAACGCGACACCCGGGGGTTCATTTCAATCACCACCATGCGGCCATCGGCGGGGTTCACCGCCCATTGCACGTTTGATCCGCCGGTCTCGACTCCGATTTCGCGCAGCACGGCAATGCTGGCCGTGCGCATCATCTGATATTCCTTGTCGGTCAGCGTCAGCGCAGGTGCAACGGTGATCGAATCGCCGGTGTGTACGCCCATGGGATCGACGTTCTCGATGGCGCAGACGATGATCGCATTGTCGGCCCGGTCGCGCACGACCTCCATCTCGAACTCTTTCCAGCCCAGCAGCGACTCGTCGATCAGGATCTGCGATACCGGCGAGGCGTCGAGCCCCGACTTGCAGAAATGTTCATACTGATCGCGGTTATAGGCCACGCCGCCGCCCGTGCCGCCAAGGGTATAGGCGGGACGAATGATCGCGGGCAGACCGACATAATCAATCGCGGCCATACATTCGGCCATGGTGTTGGCGATGGTCGCCTTGGGGTTTTCCAGACCGATCCTGTCCATCGCCTCGCGGAACAGTTTCCGGTCCTCGGCCTTTTCGATGGCCTGTCGGTTGGCGCCGATCAGCTCGACACCGAATTTCGCCAACACGCCCATTTCGTCAAGCTTCAGCGAGGTGTTCAGCCCGGTCTGCCCGCCCATGGTGGGCAGCAGCGCGTCAGGGCGTTCTTTTTCGATGATCTTGGCGACGATTTCCGGCGTGATCGGTTCGATATAGGTGGCGTCGGCCAGCCCCGGGTCGGTCATGATCGTGGCTGGGTTCGAGTTGACGAGGATCACCCGATACCCTTCTTCGCGCAGCGCCTTGCAGGCCTGTGCCCCGGAATAGTCGAATTCGCAGGCTTGGCCGATGACGATAGGCCCCGCTCCGATGATCATGATCGACTTGATATCGGTTCTTTTCGGCATGACAGATCCCCAGCGTGCAAAGTGTCGGGGGTTATAGGGTATGCCCGGCCCGGCGCAAGGGTGTTTGGCGCGCAACCTGCGTTGCACCCTGCGCAAGACCGGCCATCCCGCCATGGGCGATCAGCTTCGATTGCGAGTCTCTATCGGGCGGCAGGATGCGCCATGGCTGGCAAAGTTCCAGCCTATCGATCAGTCGAACTTTGCCGGAAAAGTCACCGCAACGGGCGTTTTTCAGGTTTCAGTCAGTTTCATGCAGATAGCCGCGGGTCAGCGGCACCGCGTCTTTCCGGTGTGCCAGCTGCGCCTGAAACACCACTTGGGGGCCGTACCGAAAGGTCATTTCGGAGGCGACGAGATAGAACCGCCACATCCGGCAAAACCGGTCGTCATAGATTTCGCGCGCCCGGTCTACGTTGGCGGTGAACCGGTCGTCCCAGTGGCGCAGGGTTTCGGCATAGTGCATGCGCAGCACTTCGACATCCGTAAGGTGCAGGTGCTCATGCTCGATGGCCGCCGACATTTCCGACAGGGCAGGCACATAGCCGCCGGGAAAGATATATTTCGAGATCCACGGGCTGGTGATGCCCGGCGGGGCGGTGCGTCCGATGGTGTGGATCAACGCCACGCCCTCGGCTGCCAGACGGTCGTGAACGGTGCGAAAATAGGTATTATACTGCGGCGCACCCACATGTTCGAACATGCCGACCGATACGATCCGGTCGAAGGTGCCTGTTACCGCGCGGTAATCGATCAGGCGGATGTCAACTTGCCCCTCAAGCCCTGCGGCCTGCACCCGTTCGGTCGCCACCCTGTGCTGTTCCGTGCTCAGCGTGACCCCTGTCACCCGCGCGCCGAAATCCCGCGCCAGTGTGATCGCCATGCCGCCCCAGCCACAACCGATGTCCAGAACCGACATCCCCGGCTCGATCAGCAGTTTCGCTGCGATATGCGCTTTTTTCTGTGCCTGCGCGCGGTCCAGAGTGTCGTCCGGGCGGCGGAAATAGGCGCAGGAATACTGTTTGTCTTCATCCAGAAACAGATCGTACAATTCCCCGGACAGGTCATAGTGATGCGCCACATTCGCCTGTGACCGGGTCGCGGGGTTCCATTGATCCAGCCAGCGCAAACCACGTTTGGCGTGTTGCAGGGGCATCTGAAACCAGATCGGCGGCTTGGACGATGCGTTTTCCAGCGCCAGATCCAGAAACCCGCGCAGATCGTCGTTTTCGATCGTCAGGGTGCCCTCCATATATCCCTCGCCCACGCCCATATCGGGCGCCATGGCGATGCGGCGGGGCAGGGTGGGATCGCTGAGCCGGACGCGGACAGGGGGCGAAACGCCGTCTCCGGCGACGATGCGGTGGCCCGACGGCATCTCGATTTCGATGCTGCCCTTTGTGAACAGGCGTTTCACAAAGGTGCCGAATGCGGCGTCCCACATACGCGATCCCTCCCCAGGCTACGTAAACCCCTGCCAAAGGTGCAACAATTTGCCGTGAATGCAACAACTCATCGTGGCGGGCGATAATTCCCTGCCGGTGTCGCCGCTTGACTTTGCGCTTTATCAGGGGTGTATCGGCACCGACCCGATGACCGAACCCCCGAAGGGATGAATGATGCACGCCTATCGCAGCCATACCTGTGCGCAATTGACGAAATCCGATGTGGGCGCCGATGTGCGGCTGTCGGGCTGGGTGCACCGGGTGCGCGATCACGGCGGTGTATTGTTCATCGACCTGCGCGATCACTATGGCATCACGCAGCTGCTGTGCGATGGCGACAGCCCGGCCTTTGCCGCGCTGGAAAAAGTGCGTGCCGAATGGTGCATCCGCATTGACGGCACGGTCAAGGCGCGTGACTCCGATCTGGTGAACGCCAAGATCCCGACGGGCGAAATCGAGGTCTATGTCCGCGATTTTGAGGTTCTGGGTGCCGCGGCCGAGCTGCCGCTGCAGGTGTTCGGCGATCAGGAATACCCCGAGGAAACCCGCCTGCGCTATCGCTTCCTTGATCTGCGGCGGCAGAAGTTGCACGACAATATCGTGCTGCGCTCCAACGTGGTGCGCGACCTGCGCCAGCGGATGTGGGATCAGGATTTCAACGAATTCCAGACGCCGATCATCACCGCATCCAGCCCCGAGGGCGCGCGCGATTTCCTTGTGCCGTCGCGCCTGCACCCGGGTAAATTCTATGCGCTGCCGCAAGCGCCGCAGCAGTTCAAACAGCTGATCATGGTGTCGGGGTTCGACAAGTATTTCCAGATCGCGCCCTGTTTCCGCGACGAAGACCCGCGCGCCGACCGTTCGCCGACCGATTTCTATCAGCTTGATCTTGAGATGTCGTTTGTCAGCCAGCAAGACGTGTTCGACACGATTCAGCCGGTGATGCAGGGCTGTTTTGAGCGTTTCGGCGGTGGCCGCAAGGTGAACACCGACTGGCCGCAGATTTCATTCCGCGATTCCGCCCTGTGGTACGGCACTGACAAGCCCGACCTGCGCAACCCGATCAAGATGCAGGTGGTGTCGGATCATTTCGCAGGTTCCGGCTTTGCCATCTTCGCCAACCTGCTGGAGCAGGAAGGCACCGAAATCCGCGCTATCCCGGCCCCCAAGGGCGGATCGCGCAAATTCTGCGACCGGATGAACGCCTTTGCCCAGAAGGAAGGGCTGCCGGGGATGGGGTATATTTTCTGGCGCGATCAGGGGCAGGGGATGGAAGCCGCCGGACCGCTGGCCAAGAACATCGGCCCTGAACGGACCGAGGCGATCCGCCAGCAGTTGGACCTTGGCGTCGGCGATGCGGCGTTCTTCCTTGGTGGCAAGCCTTCGGCGTTCGAGCGGGTGGCGGGCAAGGCGCGCACGGTGATTGGCGAAGAATTGGGCCTGACCGACAAGGACAGCTTTCAATTCGCCTGGATCGTCGATTTCCCAATGTATGAGGCAGACGAGGACTCCGGCAAGATTGATTTCAGCCACAACCCGTTCTCCATGCCCCAGGGCGGGCTTGAGGCGCTGGACGGCGATCCGCTGGGCGTGCTGGGATACCAGTATGATCTGGCCTGCAACGGTTACGAGTTGATCTCGGGCGCGATCCGGAACCACAAGCCGGAAATCATGTTCAAGGCGTTTGAACTGGCGGGTTATGGCGAGGACGAAGTGCGCAAGCGGTTTGGCGGTATGGTCAATGCGTTCCAATACGGTGCACCGCCCCACGGCGGTTGCGCGGCGGGGATCGACCGGATGGTCATGCTGCTGGCGGATGAGGCGAACATCCGCGAGGTCATCATGTTCCCGATGAACCAGCGTGCCGAAGACCTGATGATGGGCGCGCCCAGCGAGCCGATGAACGAACAGCTGCGCGAATTGCGCCTGCGCGTCTTGCCGCCGGAAAGCTGACTTTGCACTCACCCGGCGGGCCGAAGAAATGCCCCGCCGGGCCGCAAGGCTCAGTCTACCAGACTTGCGGCCTTTTTCTGCTCGATCAGACCCATTTCTTCGGTCTTGCGAGCCTGAAAGCGCTTGCCGAACCCGTCAATCTCTTTGGTTGAAATCACTTCGCGGGCCAGGGCGAAGACTTCGCCTTCTTCCTCGTCCATGTGGTGCAGATAATCGTGACGCAGGGTCTTGAAACGGGTCAGCCAGCCGGGGCTGGACATATCGGCCTCGTTCAATTCCTCGAGCAGATCATCCAGCTTTTTATGCTCGTGCACCGAATGACGCGCGGCATCTTGCCCCCAGGTCTTGGCGATCAGCTTGGAATAAAACGTTTCTTCCTCGGCAGCGGCATGGGATTTGACGTCATGGTAAAAGCTGGCCCATGCTGCCTTGCGATCCACCGAGGCCCCGGTCGTCGCTGATATCCGATCAAGCAGGGCACGATGATTTTCGTGGTCGGCGATGATGGCTTCATAGATGGATGGCATGGCAGGCTCCATTGAATTGGGGCGCTCGGGTGCAGTCTGTCGCGGCGCGCGCGGCCTCTAATCGCCCGGTGTGCTGTGCAACAGAAACGCCAACAGAGGCGGGCTGGTTCCGCTTGGCCGGAAATGGCCGAACCTTGATTGCTGGCGGTAGATTGGCCTTGGCAAGCGTGGTGGGACGCCTATCTATTGTCCGTCATCCGATCGCCAGAACGAGGTTGCGCATGCAAGAGTCCACGATTGCCGCCATCCGGTTTGGTCTTGGCCTTGGCCCGGGGCAACAGCCCGAAACCGCCGCTGAAATCCTCGCATCGCTGCAGACGGAAGACCGGGTCGCGCAGGCCTATCCGACGATCACCTATGAGCGGGCAGAAGAATTGTCGCGCCTGCACAAAGAGACACTGGATGCCCTGAAAAAGCGCGAACCGGGCGCCGACGATGCGCACGGCAAGATCAAGCGCGAAATCAATCTGCTCAAGCCCGAAACATTGCGCGCCGTCTTTGCACGGGCGATGGACACCGAGGCGCCCCTGCGCGAGCGATTGATGTATTTCTGGCTGGACCATTTCACCGCCTCAACCCAAAAACAGCCGACCGCGCCCTTTGGTCCGGCCTATATGGATGGTGCCATCCGGGCCAATATCACCGGCACTTTTGCCGATATGCTCAAGGCGGTCGTGGTGCATCCGCAGATGCTGTATTTTCTCGATCAGCCAAGCTCGATCGGGCCCGGCTCGAAGATCGGCAAGCGACAGGGACGTGGATTGAACGAGAATCTGGCGCGCGAGGTTCTGGAATTGCACACGCTTGGGGTCGGCGGAGCATACACCCAGACCGATGTGCGCGAGTTTGCCAAACTGCTGACGGGGTTGTTCGTGCGCGCCAGCGATGGGTTTTCCTATCGCCACGATTTTGCCGAACCCGGGGCCGAGACGATCCTGGGCGAAACCTATGGCGGGGCGAAAAAAGCGTCACTTGAGGAGATATTCGAGTTTCTCGACGATCTCGCGATACATCCCGATACGGCCCGTCATGTGGCGGGAAAACTGGTGGTGCATTTCGTCTCGGACCTGCCCGATCCCGATCTGGTGAGCCATGTGGCCGAGGCATGGATGGATTCTGGCGGCGATCTGATGACCGTTTATGCCGCCCTCCTGAACCATCCGGGCGCATGGGTTGCGACCGGGCTGAAGGCGCGGCAACCGCTGGATTTTCTGATCTCCGGCCTGCGCGCCCTGGGGCTAAGCGGCGAACAGGTGATGACCATGGATAAAAAACTGTGGGCGCCGCTGATCGTCTCGCAGCTTGACGTGATGGGCCAGCCGTTCATGCGCGCCAAGGGGCCGGATGGTTGGGACGAGGCGGCCGAGGCCTGGATCAATCCTTTGGGGCTGGCGACCCGTATCCGGTGGTCGATGACGATGCCGCAGAAAATCTCGAAAACGCTTGGCATTCCGTTGGCGGACCCGCGCAGTTTTGTTCTGACGGCGCTGGGCGATGCGGCTTCGCCCGGGCTGATCTGGGCGGTGGGCGCGTCGGAAACCGAAAGTCAGGCGATGGGGCTGGTCTTTGCCTCGCCCGAGTTCAACCGTAGATAACAGCGCAGGCAGCAGGAGACGGCAGATGGCAAATGGCATGCTTTCGCGGCGCGGGCTTTTGACCCGGGGTGCGGCGTTGATCGGTTGTTCGGCGGCGGCGCATCCGTTGATGTCGACAGTTACTTTCGCGTCGGCCCCCTGGGAGGAACGGTTGGTCGTGCTGATCCTGCGCGGCGGCATGGATGGGCTGGACGTGGTGCGCCCGGTCGGCGATCCGGCCTACGGTGAATTGCGCCGCACCATGCTGGACAGCAAAAAAGCCGAGGCTGGGCTGCCGCTGGACGGATATTTTGAGATGCATCCCGATCTGGCCCCGCTGGCGCCGCTTTGGCAGGCCGGGCAGCTTGGCTTTGCCCATGCGGTTTCAACACCTTACCGCAACAAACGCAGTCATTTCGACGGGCAGGATATCCTTGAGGCCGGAACCGGGCTGGACGTACCCGATGAAACCCGGCGCGATGGCTGGCTGAACCGGATGTTGCAAACCGTGGGTGGGATGGAAAGCGAAACCGCCTTTGCCATCGGTCGCGACGAATTGAAGGTGTTGCAGGGCAAAGCGCCGGTGTTCAACTGGTCGCCCGATGCCGCGCTGACCGTCACACCACAATCCCGTTTGTTGCTTGAAAAGATCTATCACGAGGATGCACTGTTTCGCGATGCGGCCTTGGAAGCGATCGATCTGGCGGAAATGGCCCGCCCCGCTGGCACCGATGGAGCGATGACCGAAGCGCCCAAGGGCAACGCCAATTCAGTGACGAATCTTGCAGCCTTCGCGGCCGAGCGTCTGACCCAAGAAACCCGGATCGCAGCCTTTTCCCTGAATGGATGGGACACGCATCGCAAGCAGGAAAATGCAATTCGCGGAGCATTGGGGGATCTGTCGGAAACGATCCTGACCCTGAAGAAAGGGCTTGGGCCGGTGTGGGCCAAGACGACCATTCTGGCGATGACCGAATTTGGCCGCACGGTACGCGAGAACGGATCGGGCGGAACCGATCACGGCACTGGCGGTGCGATGCTGATGGCGGGTGGAGCGATCCGTGGCGGGCGTGTCTTTGGCAAATGGCCCGGGTTGGACGACGCTTCACTGTATGAAGGGCGCGACTTGATGCCAACCGCCGATGTGCGCAGCTATGCCGCCTGGGCGATGCGCGGCATGTTCGGAATTGACCGGACGTTGCTTGAGCGTGACGTTTTTCCCGGCCTCGACATGGGGAGCGATCCCGGCTTGTTGCTCTGACGCTCTGACGCTCTGACGCTCTGACGCTCTGACGCTCTGACGCTCTGACGCTCTGACGCTCTGACGCTCTGACGCTCTGACGCCCTGACGCCCTGACGCCCTGACGCTCTGACGCTCTGACGCGATAAGGGCCGCAGGTGTGTCTGCCGCGATAAAGCGGGTTGCCGATCAGACGTTGTCGGTTTCGGCCACGACCACAGTAACCGGCGTGGCGTCGGCGGCAATGCGCGCTTTCGGCGTCATCAATGTACCGGCAAGCGCGAGACACAGGGACAGGCTGCCAATCGCCAAAACCAGACGATCCAGAAGATCGCTTTTCCGTTCGGCGCGCATCACGGTGTCCACCAGTCTTTCCACTGTTTTCCCTCCAATGTCCGCGCCGTGATCCCGGCGCCTCTGGACCTTGGCCTCACAATGGTAAAGAAATCGGGCACAAATACGATGGAACCCGCGCTTTCCGTGGGCAAATTGCGGAGGAATTGCGGCATGACGGCTGATCGGCCCCTGGGGCGCCCCGTGCCCGACTGGAATCCACCACCACGCCCCGGCCCGGCAATGATCGAAGGACATCATTGCACGCTGCACCGGCTTTCGGCCGATGAACACGCGGCACGACTGCATCGCGCCAACGCGGCGAACGACCGCATGTGGGATTTTATGGGCTATGGTCCCTTCGCATCCGCCTCGGCTTATCATCGTTGGATGCGGGAACAGGCGTCGGGGGACGATCCGCTGTTTTATGCCATCGAACAGCACGCCACCGGGAATTTGGGGGGTGTCGCGTCGTTCCTGCGGATCTCACCCGAATCAGGGAGCATCGAGGTGGGGCACATCGCCCTGTCGCCCGAGTTGCAGCGCACGGTCGCCGCAACCGAGGCGATGTACCTGATGATGGGGTGGGCCTTTGGCGCCGGCTATCGGCGGTACGAATGGAAATGCAATGCCCTGAACCATGCGTCGCGCCGGGCAGCGCAGCGGCTGGGGTTCAGTTACGAGGGCGTGTTTCGGCAGGCGGCAGTTGTCAAAGGGCACAACCGCGACACCGCGTGGTTCGCAGCCATAGATGGCGAATGGCCCGCGTTGCAGGCGGCATTCGATGCATGGCTATCGCCGTCGAATTTCGATCCCGACGGTCGGCAGATCGAACGTCTGGGCGATCTGACCGCATTGGTGCGGGCTTCGGGCGATCCTGCGTTGGTGAAGTAACCGGCTGGTAATTTCTTTCGATTAGACAGAGCGCGAAGCTCTGCACCCTGTCCGGTATTGAGAAAATCGGCTCATGCATCGGCAGATGTCCTTTCTCGACCGTCCGAACCAGCGCGGCCACCAGTCGCCGCGCCAAGTGATCGCGCGGCTGCGAAGAATTGTGCCTGCCTTCGGCTGGTGTTCCGCAATGACACGGCTTCCTGTCCGTGCTAGCCACCGGATATGACGCGCATCCCCTCAAAATCCGAGATCCTGCAATGGATCGCCGACAACCCCGGCCAGACTGCCAAACGCGACATTTCTCGCGCCTTTGGCCTGAAAGGCGCGGCGAAGGTCGATCTGAAACGCTTGCTGAAAGAGCTGGAAACCGAAGGCCGGCTGGAGAAGCGGCGCAAGGTGTTTCGCGACCCGGACACCCTGCCGCCTGTTTCGGTGCTGAGCATTCTTGCGCCCGACCGCGACGGCGATTTGATGGCGCAGCCGGTGGAATGGGGCGGCGACGGACCCGAGCCGAAAATTCTGTTCATCCCGCGCGACGGCGATCCGGGCTTGGGTGCCGGCGATCGCATTCTGGCCCGGCTGACTGCCGTGACCGGGCAGGACTATGATTACGAGGCGCGGATGATCCGCCGCATCGCTGAAGCCCCGCAGCGCATTCTTGGCATTTTTCGCACCGGATCGGGGGCGGACGGTGGTCGGATTTTGCCCATCGACAAGGGGCAGGAGCGCGAATGGCGCGTCGCCCCCGGTGCCACCCACGGGGCAAAAGACGGCGAGTTGGTCGAGGCTGAACAGGCGGGCAACCGGTCACGTCTGGGAGTTTCGGGCGCCCGTGTCGTCACGCGGCTGGGCGATCCGTCAGGCCCGCGCGCCGTGTCGCTGATCGCGATCCATCAGCACGGCATCCCCGATGAGTTTCCCGACGACGTGCTGGCCGAGGCCGAAAATGCCGCCCCCGCGCCGCTTGAAGGGCGCGAGGATCTGCGCGATCTGCCGCTGGTTACGATCGATCCGGCGGATGCCCGCGATCATGACGACGCCTGTTTCGCCCGGCCCGATGACGACCCGAAGAATCCCGGAGGCCACATCATCTGGGTGGCCATCGCCGACGTGGCCCATTATGTGCGCCCCGGCTCGGCGCTGGACCGCGAGGCGCGCAATCGCGGCAACTCTACTTATTTCCCGGACCGGGTGGTGCCGATGCTGCCCGATACACTGTCGGGCGATCTGTGTTCGTTGCACGAAGGTGTGGACCGGGCGGTGATCGCGGTGGAAATGCGAATCGATGCGGAAGGCACAAAGATCGGCCACCGGTTTACGCGCGCGATGATGCGCTCGCTTGCGTCGCTGACCTATGAACAGGTGCAGGCGGCGCGGGATGGTACACCGTCCGACACGGTGCTGCCGATGATCGACACCATCGGTCACCTGTTCGATGCCTGGGCTGCGCTGGACCGGGCGCGGGCAACGCGTCAGCCTCTGAACCTCGACTTGCCCGAACGCACGATCCATCTCAGCGATGAGGGAAAGGTGACATCCGTCGCGTTCAAGGAACGTCTGGACGCGCACCGTTTGATCGAGGAATTCATGGTGCTGGCCAACGTCGCCGCCGCCGAGGAACTGGTAAAGCGCCGCACTCCCCTGCTGTTCCGCGTCCACGAGGAACCCACCCCCGAAAAGATCGAGAGCCTGCGCGAGGTGGCGCAGGCCAGTGGTCTTGTGCTTGCCAAGGGGCAGGTGTTGCAGACCCGACATCTGAACCGGCTGCTGGAACAGGCGCAGGGCAGCGCAGTGGACGAGTTGATCAACATGTCCACTTTGCGGGCGATGACGCAGGCCTATTACCATCCGCAGAATTACGGCCATTTCGGGCTGGCACTGAAAAACTATGCGCATTTCACCTCGCCGATCCGGCGATATGCCGATCTGATCGTGCACCGTGCGCTGATTTCCGCCCACGGCTGGGGCCCCGACCCGAAGGCCGATGGCCTGTCCGCGGACGAGGCCGAGGCTCTGGAGGCGACGGGCAAGCATATTTCGACCACGGAACGCCGCTCGATGGTGGCCGAGCGTGACACTTCGGACCGGTATCTGGCCGCTTTCCTGTCGGAACGCGTCGGCACCGAGCTGAGCGGGCGCATATCGGGCGTGCAGCGGTTTGGTGCTTTCGTGCGGCTGGACGAAACCGGGGCGGACGGGCTGATTCCCGTACGCACGATGGGGAGCGAGTATTTCAACTTCGACGCCGACAGTCAGACACTTACCGGATCTGACACCGGCGTCGAGATCGCATTGGGCCAGCGGGTGACCGTGCGCCTCGCCGAGGCCGTGCCGGTGACTGGCGGGCTGATGCTGGATCTGCTGGAGATCGAGGGGGCCGCGATGCCCCGTGGCGCGTCGTCGCGACGTGGCCGAACGCCGGGACGCAAACCGGGGCGCGGGCAGGCCAAGGCGGCAAAGATCAAGCGCAAGGTGAAACGCACCCGGAGCTGACCCAGGGCGATGTTCCGCCTTGCCCCTTTGCGGATATTTCAACACGGGCTACAATCGCCGACAAAACCGAAACAGGCAGATACAGGTGCGGCATGTTCAGGATTCTGATGCGATCGGCGCTCGCGGGAGTGTTTGCGACAGCGGCAATCGCCGCGCCGGTCAGCAAATCGTCCCAACCCGGAGTAAGGCCCGAACTGGGGCCAAAGTGGGCGCCGGTCCTTGCCGGAACGGCGGTTGTTCGCCGTGCCCTGCCGGGACATGAGTCCGCCACACCCGCCCTGCGCCCGCGCGCCCGCCCGACCCCTGCGAAAGAAGTGGTGCCGGTGATCACCCTGTCGACCAAATCGCCGGACGAATTTCCGGCTTGGATCAAAGGGTTTCGCACCCGCGCTTTGGCCCGGGGTATCCGCGCGAACGTGTTCGACGGGGCTTTCGACGGTGTGACATACGACGCCAAAGTGATCGAGCGTGACCGCAACCAGAACGAATTTACCAAGACGATCTGGGATTACCTCGACACTGCCGTATCTGACCTGCGGATCGCCAATGGCCGCACCGCGTTGGACCGGCACCGCAAAACGCTTGCAGCGATCGAGGCGAAATACAACGTCGACAAAGAGGTGGTGGCGGCCATCTGGGGTCTTGAGTCCGCCTATGGAACGTTCCGGGGTGGCAATGACGTGATCCGCTCGCTTGCCACGCTGGCCTTTGATACCCGGCGCGGCGCATTCTTCGAGGGTGAATTGCTGGGCGCGCTGAAGATCCTGCAAAGTGGCGACGCCAGCCCCCGCTCGATGACCGGAAGCTGGGCGGGGGCCATGGGTCACACCCAGTTCATTCCGACATCCTATCTGTCCTATGCCGTCGATTTTACCGGTGATGGCAAACGCGACATCTGGGGCGAGGATCCCACCGACGCGCTGGCCAGCACGGCCGCCTATCTTGCGGCGTTTGGCTGGAAAATGGGCCAGCCCTGGGGGGTTGAGGTGACACTGCCCGACGGATTCGACTGGGCCTCGGCCAACCGCGAAAACAAGAAACCGCCTGCGGCCTGGGCGCGTCTGGGGGTGGTCGCTGTGGACGGCGCGCCGATCCCGGATCATGGTCCGGCCTCTGTCCTGCTGCCCGCCGGGGCGCTGGGTGCGGCATTTCTGGTGTTCGACAATTTCGCGGTGATCGAACGCTATAACACCGCCGACGCCTATGTCATCGGGGTCGGTCATCTGGCCGATCGTATCGCGGGGCGCGGACCCATTCGCGCAACGTGGCCACGCGGGGACCGCGCGCTGAGCCTTGAGGAGCGCGAGGAAATGCAACGTCTGCTGACCGCGCAGGGTTTCGATACCAAAGGGATTGATGGCAAAATCGGCCCGCTGACAATTCAGGCGGTGCGTGATTTCCAGCGCAAGCTGGATGTGCCGCCCGACGGTTATGCCGCCCTGAGCGTGCTGGAGCGTCTGCGGCGGCAATGATCCCGGCGCGGAACCACGCGCATTGCCGACGCTGAAATCGGTTCTGCATGTTGGAGAGAGACCGGCAGTCGCCCCGCGCTGTCGCTCCACTGCAGGTGGTTGGCCAGTGACACAGGCTCGGTCAGGATCAGCGCGCCGATCCCGCCACGGGCCAGCCGCGCACGGACCGGGGCCTTAGCGACCGCATCGGGCTGCTGCACATTTGCCGACGGGCCGCGTTACCGCATGGCGCGCAGGTTTAAGCCCAGACATCCGGCGTCAGAACGGGGCCGACCCTGCCGGGCCGATCCGGGCCTGAACCATGGCGCTGATCCGCGAGACCTGCGCGGCCACGGATATGCCATCCCGGTTCATCGCATGCAGTTCCTCGGCCGCACCGGTAAGATCCGCGTCGCCCATGCTGCGCCCAAGCCCCAACAGGAAACCACTGACATAGGTCAGCTGCCCCGGGCCATTAATCGAATTGCGGCCATCCAACAGCGTCATCACATGGGACAGATCGTCGCGCAAAGCCATCCTGTCGGGGTGGACGGCATCGTTCAGCACCGCACGCGGCCCGCGCGGCAGAGTGTCACGGGGCAGGCGGGACAGGATCGTCTCAAGGAACGCCCCGAGCGAATCGAGCGGTTTGGCAAGAAAGGCATCCGCCCCCGCCGCACAGGCGGCAGGCCCCGCCGTCGGATCGCCAGACGTGGCCAGCAGAACCGGCACACGCGGTCGGGCCTGTGCCAGTTCGTGGATCAGATCATGCCCTGACCCGTCGGGAAGCCCCAGATCGATGATCGCGACAGTGGGGCAATACACCTTGAGATGGCGCGCCGCCGAGGCCAGCGTATCGGCCCGGCGGATCCGGGCGCCGCAGCGCAGGCACATCAGGCGCATCGCCTCGCTGGCGAAACGGCTGTCTTCGACGATCAGAACGGTTTGCCCCAGCAACGGGCGGTCCGCCGTCGGTTTGCTGGGAGTCATGAATGCATCGTGCAGCTCGGGCATGGCTGTAACCTTTCGGGGCTGATTGCGGTACATCGGCTGACCTGACACTACCCGCATGAAAGATAACGGGGCGTTAACTGCGGTCATGCGCCGCTTGCCCTGCGCCTGTGTGGCGCCCATAACCCCAGCAGAAGAAGGAAACGCCCCATGATCGGTCGCCTGAACCACATCGCCATCGCCGTTCCCGATCTGGACCGGGCAATAGCGCAATACCGCGACACGCTGGGCGCGAAGGTGAATCCGCCGCAGGATGAACCCGATCATGGCGTCACCGTGGTTTTTATCGATCTTCCGAATACCAAAATCGAACTGCTTTACCCCTTAGGCGACAACAGCCCAATCGCCGGATTTCTGGAACGGAACCCGGCGGGCGGCATCCACCACATGTGTTACGAGGTCGATGACATCCTTGCCGCTCGCGACCGGTTGACGGCGGCGGGCGCCCGGGTTCTGGGTGACGGCACGCCAAAAACAGGCGCCCACGGAAACCCGGTGCTGTTCCTGCACCCCAAGGATTTCAACGGCTGCTTGATCGAACTGGAACAAGTCCCGGCCGCGTCCTGATCCGGAACCTTAACGCATTCCACCTGAAATTGAGAAAGCCCGTCCAATGTCCATTATGTCCGCCATCGTCCTGTTCGCCATGATCTGGTTCATGGTGCTGTTCGTCGCGCTTCCGCTGGGCCTGCGAACCCAGGGTGAAGAGGGCAAAGTCGTGCCGGGCACACACTCAAGCAGCCCGGCCAACCTGAATATGAAACGTAAAGCGATCTGGGTGACGATCGTTTCAGTGGTTCTGTGGTGCGTGATCGCCGGGATTATCGTGTCGGGTGCGATCAGCGTGCGCGATTTGGACTGGTTCCACCGGATGGCGCCAGTCGATGGAACAGGTGGGTAAAGGTCGCAGCCCCCAGCACCGGCACCAGCAGATTGACCAGCGGCACCATCAGCGGCATCGCCATCAGGGCCCCCGCCAGCCAGATTTGCCCCATGTGACGCCGCTGCATGCGACGCGCATCTTCCCGTGACATGCGCCGCATCGCGACAAGCTGAAAATACTCGCGCCCCAGAAGATACCCGTTCAACGCGACAAAGATGATCGGCGCGGCAATCGACAGGAACGCATAGGCGATCAGTGCCAGAATGTTCGCCACGATCAGCACGCCAAGAAAATTCACGCTGTCCCGCAGCCCGGCAAAGAACCCGACCGGCACCCCCTTGGGCAGATGGGCATAATGGCGCTCTTCGACGGCATCCGCCACATCGTCAAGAAACAGCGAGGTGAAGGCCGAGGCGACAGGCACCATCAGGAACACCGACAGCACCAGCATGAACAGGATCGATGCACCCGACAGGAGATCGTCAATCCATGTCACCTCGCCGATCCCGGGAATGGTCAGGGAATCCGGCGCCAGCCAGTTCACCACACCAAGGAACGCGGCATAGACGCCGAACAGCAGTATGATGGTCAGTGCCAGTCCCAGCAACAGCACTCGGCGGAAACGCCGGTCACCAAGTTGGTTCAGCGCCTTCCAGAAATCTGCGAAAATCATATGCGGATCACGGGCGGAACCGCGTGGTGATGGCAGCCAGATCGGGGCGTGGCCGGTCCGGGGGGGTGCTGCTTTCGGTGCCCAGATGGATGATACCCGCAATGGATTCAGACGTTGCGACGCCAAGCCAGGTCAGGATCTCCGGATCGCGTGACGCCCAGCCCGACAGCCAGTTCGCACCCCAGCCCGAGGCGAGCGCGGCGTTGAGCAACGACAGGCAGACCGCACCGGCGGAAAACAACTGTTCGCTGTCGGGAATCTTTTCCGACGCAACTGGCGAAGACACGACGATGACCGCCAGATGCGATCTTGCGTATTCGTCCCGCGACTTGACCGTTTGGTCGGGATCGATTTGCAAGACTGTCGCCCGCTCTGTCACCTTGATCGACATCGCCAGCAACGCCGCACGGTCAAGCAGAATAAACCGCCAGGGTTCAAGTTTACCATGGTCGGGCGAGCGTGCGGCAGCGGTCAGGATGGTCTCCAGCGCGGCGTCATCCGGCACCGGCAGCCCCAGCGTCTTGGCCGAAGTCGAGCGGCGGGTCAGCAGAAAATCAAGCGCGGCGGGATTTGGGGCAGGCATCGGCAATCTCCGGTCAGTGTCCCCCGGATGTCGGGGTTTCGGCGCGCGGGGTCAAGGCCCGCTGCATCCGCACAGGGGGGTGGGTTTTGTGTGCCTCAATCGGTGGAAAAGATTGATTCAGCGGTGTCCGGGCAGGGGTTGCTCGCGCGCCAGATCGGAAATCCATTCTGACAGGAATGCATTGAACGCACTGCCGGGTTGTCGGGCCATGAAGTTTTCGGCGACCGGATCGGGGGCGTCGATGGCGCTGCCAGACAGTTGGCGGATCGTGGCATGACCGCAGAATGGCACATAGAATTCAGAATATCCGCCCTCGTGCACCAGAACCAGCTTGCCGCCGCACAGATCATCGGCCAGCGCCATGGTCCGTTCGGTGAGGGCGCGGAATGTCTCGGCCGTCGCCATCATCCGGGCCAGCGGATCCATCAGCGCGGCATCAAAACCACAGGCCACGATGATCACATCGGGGCGATAGGCGGCAAGCGCGGGGGCAACCAGCCTGTCGAATGCCTCAAGATAGCCGGAATGCCCGGTGCCAGCGGGCAGGGGGATGTTGATGTTGTATCCGGTGCCCGCACCGCGCCCACGGTCGGCGGCAAATCCGGTGTCCTGAGGATAGTTGCGGTCCTGATGCATCGACAGGGTCAGAACATCGGAGCGGTCATAGAAAATCGCCTCGGTCCCATTGCCGTGGTGGACATCCCAGTCGATCACCGCGATCCGTTCGGCGCGGTGTTCGGCAATGGCGGATTCAACCGCGATGGCGATATTGTTCAGCAGGCAGAACCCGTTCGGGCGGTCGGGCAGGCTGTGGTGGCCGGGCGGGCGCGACAGGGCATAGGCGTTGGTCAACTCCCCTGACAGCACGCTGTCCAGCGCGCCCTTGGCCAGACCCGCCGACAGCGCGGCAATCTCGAATCCGCCGGGGCCAAAGGGTGTGCGGTGGCCAATCTCGCCGCCGCCATTGTCGGAGATCCGTTTGAACTCGGTCAGAAAGCTGTCGGGGTGGACGCGGCGCAGATCTTCCATCGTGGCCGGGGCGGCGCCCTGGGTGGCAAGATCGCCCCACAGTCCCGTCACCTCCATCAGCGTTTTCAGGCGGCGTTTGGTTTCCGGGCTTTCGGGCAAACCACCCGCCGCGAGCGGCTGCACCAGCCCGCCAACCGGCAGATACCCGGCATAATTTCCCCCGCCATGCCAGAAACAGCGTTCATCCCAGAAAAAACCGGTGGCCAATTGCCCGCTCCTTTAGATTTCTCCTGTCACCTTAAGCGATGGCGGGGGCGTGTCCAGACCCGCCCGGAGGGGCGCAAGTCGCGGTGTCAGCGTTTCAGGCGATAGGCGCCTTCGGGCAGGTTCAGCGCGGCGGCCAGATCGCGGACCTGCGCCATCGACAGGCTGATCATGACCACCCGGTCGGTGCGCGCATCCAGTTGCTCCATGGTCACGACATCCTCGAACACGTTCAAGGTGATGTCTTCCTGACGGTGGGTGCCCACTTCGTCGACAAGGGTGATGACGGTCGCGTCAAATTCATGTTCTATGGTAAACATGAGCGTCAGAGTAAGCGCCGCGCGACGCGGTGCAAGCGCAATCGCACCCGAAACAGGCGATGACAAATACGCGAGCGTGCGGGTCTCTGGTGATTTTGGCGCTGCGTCCTCTGGTTCTTTACGGTTGGGCCGCTATTCTTGCGCCGACGTGTCGCGGAAAGGAACATCCATGCGCCTGGCGCTGCTTTTGGCCCTATTGGCTGCTGCGGGATGTGCAGCACCGGTGATTTCTGTTGCGCCAACGCCGCCACCGGTTCAAACGCCCCGTCAGGCAGGCATAACCGCCGCGCGCAATTTCATCACTGTGGTCGAAGCGGTCGAACCCCAAGCCGAGCGTGAGTGCCGGGCGCGGACCCGGGGGGTGAACTGCGATTTCATCATCGTTGTGGATGACCGGCGCGAACTGCCGCCCAACGCATTTCAGACGCTCGATAAAAGCGGACGGCCCATTGTCGGGTTTACCCTTTCGCTGATTGCCGAGGCCCGCAATGCCGACGAGCTGGCCTTTATTCTGGGGCATGAGGCGGCCCATCACATTGCCGGGCACATCGGCCGAACGCGGGATTCAGCGATGCGCGGCGCGATTTTCGCCGGGGTTCTGGCCACCGTGGGTGGAGCCAATGCCGAAACGGTGCGCGAGGCACAGAATTTCGGGGCCTCTCTGGGCGCCCGACGATATTCCAAGGGTTTTGAGCTTGAGGCCGATGCGCTTGGTACCCTGATTGCGGCGCGCGCCGGGTTCGACCCCCTGCGCGGCGCCGAATATTTCACCCGCACGCCCGACCCCGGAAACCGCTTTCTGGGCACCCATCCGCCAAATGCACAGCGGATCGCCACCGTCCGGCGCGTGATGGCAGGGCTTTAGACGGCCAAGCGTCACGCCCAAAAAGGCAGTGTAGGGTCAGGAATACCCGCCTTTTGGCGCGATTCTTTCGACCTCAGGGTAGACAGGTCGCCGGTTCGGCGGCAGGCTGACTCTATTCCCAAGCTATTTTAACGATCTTTCAGACGATTTTCGCGACGACTTTTCAAATGGCCGACATTGCAGGAGCATATTATGTGCGATCAATCCGCCCATTCCAAAGCTGACCTCTCCGAACCCGATCTGCGCGAACAGGCACGTCTTGTGCGCCGGATGGCCGGGGTCACCGGCGTTGATATCGATGATCCCCCACAGGCGGGCGTGGCACCCTGCGCTGTGCCCACCGAGGTGGTTCACAACTGTGCCACCTGTGCTGCCGCAGCAACCTGTCCCGGTTGGCTGGCCGCGCAGGAACGCCGGGCACAGACCGCCCGTGCGCCGGAATTCTGTCACAATCGCGCGTGGTTCGAGGCGCGGCAGGCAGGCTGATCCGACTCTGTGCTGCTGGCTATACCACCCGGCCCCACAGATCATATTCCCCCGCCTCGTTCACCTCGGCGGTAACGATATCGCCGGGCGACAGCGTTTCGAACCCTTCGTCGATGAACAGGTTGCCGTCGATCTCGGGCGCATCGGCAAAGGTGCGGCACGTGGCGGCCTCATCGTCGACCTCATCGACGATCGCCTGCACCCGGGTGCCGACTTTCGCCGCCAGTTTCGCCTCGGAAATCGCCTGCGCACGGGCCATGAAACGGTCCCAGCGGTCCTGCTTGACCTCTGGATCAACGTGATCGGGCAGGGCGTTCGAGCGTGCACCGGCGACGTTCTCATATTGGAAGCAACCAACCCGGTTCAGTTGCGCTTCGTCCAGCCAATCCAGCAGCGTCTGAAACTCGGCCTCCGTCTCGCCCGGATAGCCAACGATGAACGTGCTGCGCAGGGTGATATCGGGACATATATCGCGCCAGGCGGCGATCTTTTCCAAGGTGCCTGCGGCGGCGGCGGGGCGGGCCATACGTTTCAGCGTGTCGGGATGGGCGTGCTGAAACGGAATGTCGAGGTATGGCAGCACGCCACTGGCCGGATCGGCCATCAGCGGAATCAGATCGCGCACATGGGGATAGGGATAGACATAGTGCAGCCGGACCCAAGCCCCAAGCGTTCCCAGATCACGGGCAAGCGACAGGATCGGGGCCTTTTCGGGGCGGCCCTTCCAATCGGTGCCATAGGCGCTGGTGTCCTGACTGATCACCAGCAGTTCCTTCACGCCGGCACCGACCAGCCGTTCGGCTTCGCGCAGGACGGCGGCGTGCGGGCGCGAGGCCAGCTTGCCGCGCATGTCGGGGATGATGCAGAACTTGCAGGCGTGGTTGCAGCCCTCGGAAATCTTGAGATAGCTATAGTGGCGCGGCGTCAGCGTGACCGCCTGTTTCGGCAGCAGATCGATAAACGGATCGGGCGCGGGCGGCACGGCGGCATGTACGGCGTCCAGCACCTGTTCGTATTGGTGCGGTCCGGTGACGGCCAGCACCCTTGGGTGTGCGCCGGTGATATACTCGGGGTTGGCCCCAAGGCAGCCCGTGACGATGACGCGGCCATTCTCGCTCAGCGCTTCGCCGATCGCCTCCAGACTTTCGGCCTTGGCGCTGTCCAGAAAGCCGCAGGTGTTGACGATGACCGCGTCGGCCCCGGCATAATCGGGTGAAATGCCATAACCTTCGGCGCGCAGACGGGTCAGAATGCGTTCGCTGTCGACCAGCGCCTTGGGACACCCAAGCGAGACCATGCCGATCACCGGTTGATCCGCGCGGCGGACACCGTTGAGCTTGAGCGAAGGCGCGAGATCGGGGCGGAGGGAAGCGGGGTTGTTTGCCATCGCGTGCCTATACAGCAGGAAACGGAGCAGGGAAACGGGCGACATGATGTGCAACGCTGGGGGCGGGCGACGATTTTTCATTGAAAAATCGGGTCCCGCCGCAGATGTCGGTCTCAGATGGCCATATCGGCGCCTGCGTCAGGCCGCCATCGGGTCCGGTCTCAGGGCGCGTCCGAATCAAATACCCGGGTGCCGCCGACCCATGTGCCCAGCACGCGCCCCTCCATCCGCTGACCATCGAATGGCGTGTTCTTTGATTTGCTGAGCAGGGTGAACCGGTCCAGCACAAAGGGCGCGTCGGGATCAAACAGCACCAGATCGGCGGGCGCCCCTTCGGCCAGACGCCCCTGCGGCAGGTTCAGACGACGCGCCGGGTTTAGCGACAGCGCGCGCCACAACACCGGCAGCGCGACATGGCCGGAATGGACCAGTCGCATGGCCGCGGGCAGAAGGGTCTGCAAAGCCACCGCGCCGCTCGCTGCTTCCTCGAATGGCAGGCGTTTGGATTCCTCGTCCTGCGGGGTGTGCATGGAACACAAGATATCGATCAGCCCATCGGCCAACGCCTCGACCACCGCAATCCGGTCGTCCTCGGATCGCAGGGGCGGTTTGATCTTGAAGAAGGTGCGATAATCGCCAACGTCAAATTCGTTCAGCGTCAGGTGATGAATGCCGACCCCCGCCGTCACATCCAGTCCGTTCTGCTTGGCTCGCTCAAGCGCAGGCAGGGCGCGGGCGCTGGTGATCTGATCGGCGTGATACCGCGCCCCAGTCATTTCGACCAAAGCCATGTCGCGGTCCAGCGCCATACGCTCGGCCATGGGGGATACGGCGGGCAGACCCTTCAGCGATGCGAACTTGCCGCTTGTCGTGGCGGCACCCGCGCTCAGCCCCGGATCCTGAGGGTGCGCGATGACCAGCACACCCAGCGACCTTGCATAGGTCAGACAGCGCGAAAATACCTTTGTATCGGCCACCACCCGGTCGCAATCGGTGAAGGCGACGGCACCTGCGTCTTTCAGAAACCCGATCTCCGTCATCTCGCGCCCGGCCCGTTCCTTGGTCAGCGCGGCCATGGGCAACACGCGCACCGGGCTGTCCGCATTGGCGCGGCGCATGACGAATTCCAGCACCTCGGGGGTGTCGATCGCCGGTGACGTGTCGGGGCGGGTGACCATTGTGGTGATGCCGCCCGCCGCGGCCGCGCGTCCGGCGCTGCGAAAGGATTCCTTGTGCCGCTCGCCCGGTTCGCTGACCTTTACGCCGATATCGACGATTCCGGGGGCTAGGCAGCGCCCGCCGCAGTCCACGACGTGCTGTGCATCGCGCCTCGTCGCATCGGTTGTTTCGGTGGCGTCGGCGGGCAGGATCGCGATGATCGTTCCGTCCCGAACCAGCAACCCGCCGGGCGCATCGGTCAGGGTTTCCGGGTCGATCAGACGAGCGTTGATGAACAGTGTCGTTGTCATGCCTGACCTTTCCGGGCGTGGATGAGAATGTCGTCACCCCGCCATCCGTCGGCGATTATCTTTAAGCCGGATGCGCCCCGGATATCATCTATGCCCACCGCGATCATCCCGATCGCGCCAAAAGAAACATGACCAGCGCAAGAACAGTCGCAGCGATCAACCCGATCAGCAGGGTTCGGCGGGAGGCCTGATGCGGTTCGGGCGCGGCACGACCGCCGCCCAGAGTGCCCTTTGCGCCGTCGCTGCGCAGCGGAGTCATTGCCGGGGGCGGTGCGTTCAGCTCGGGCAGGGTGGCGATATGGGTCAGCGCCGGGGCGGGTGACAGAGTGGCCCCACCGGGGGGCAGGGCGGCGGCGCGCAGCAACAGGACATGTCCGGTCAGCGCATCCAACCGCGCGCGTTGCTGCGCTGCGGCCTCTGGGTCAACGTCGAACCCGGCCAGAAGGTATCCGGTCAGGCCCATGGAGGAAATATCACCGGTGTCCAGCACCTCGGCCTGATCGGGGCGCGACAGGGGCGTGCCCAGCACCGAAGACAGGGCCTCGGGAGATTTCAGCGCCTCGGCCTCGGACGCGGGCATCGACAGGGAGAAGATGTGAACGGCATTCCGGTCAGTCAGTTTCATCGCGCGTCCCTTTGTAGAGAGTCCGGTCTCAGTTGAAAATCTGACCTTGGTTGAAAATTCCGGGTTTGTCGAAAATCCCGCCGCTGTTGAGGATCCGGCAGTGCAATCGCGCCCGGATATGTGCAGCTGCGGTTCGGCGTGGCAAGATGCCTGCGCTTTGACGGTCGACCGCGCATAGAACGGCCCGCTGCTGTGGCAGATGGCGCAGTCCTGTCCGCAGTCATGCCATCACCCCCGGTTGTTCCGCGCGCAGGTTGCGCGCCAAAAGATCCATCGCCGCCATGCGCACGGCGACGCCCATCTCAACCTGCTCTTGAATCACGCTGCGGTTGATGTCGTCGGCCAGCGTCCCGTCGATCTCGACCCCGCGGTTCATCGGGCCGGGGTGCATGACGATGGCGTCAGGTTTTGCATGGGCGAGTTTTTCGCCGTCCAGCCCGTAACGGTGATAATATTCCCGCTCGGAGGGGATGAAACTGCCGTCCATCCGCTCTTTCTGCAATCGCAGCATCATCACCACATCGGCACCTTCCAGCCCGGCGCGCATGTCATCGAACACCTCGACCCCCCAGTCGGCGGCACCTGCGGGCATCAGGGTGGGTGGACCGATCAGTCGGATCCGGGATTCCATCTTGCCCAGCAGCAGGATGTTCGACCGTGCCACGCGGGAATGGGCGATGTCGCCGCAGATCGCCACGGTCAGGCGGTGCAGCCGTCCCTTGGCGCGGCGGATCGTCAGCGCATCCAGCAAGGCCTGCGTCGGATGTTCGTGCCGCCCGTCACCGGCGTTCAGGACGGCACAGTTCACCTTTTCCGCCAGCAGATTCACCGCGCCCGAATGGGGGTGGCGCACGACCAGCAGATCGGGGTGCATCGCATTCAACGTCATTGCCGTATCAATCAGGGTTTCACCCTTCTTGATGCTGCTGGCCTGCATCGACATGTTCATCACATCGGCGCCCAGCCGTTTACCTGCCAGTTCGAAACTCGCCTGCGTCCGGGTCGAACTCTCGAAAAACATGTTGATCTGCGTCAGTCCGGCAAGAGCATTGCTGCGCTTGTCAGGGGCGCGGTTCAGCGCGACATATCGATCTGCCAGATCGAGAATGGCAGTGATTTCGACGGGATGAAGGGGCTCGATGCCCAGAAGATGGCGATGGCGATAGGTCATGTTTCATCCTTGCTGCCCACAGGGTTATAGAAAACGGTGGCGCGACGTGCAATGCGCCCGATGGGATGCGCAATCGTTTCGACTTATCCACATAAATTCAATTCTCGAGGGTTGAATGATTTTCGAGTGCGAGCAATGTGAAGTTTGCTGCAACCTGGGAATTAAAATAAATATGAAGAATATATTATTTCCGCTTCTTTTCGCCTCGGCGGCGGCTTTGGCCGGATGCGTCGAACAGCCACAACGGGTTTCAGCCGTCTATATTCCAAGTCTCGTTTTCAAGGGGGCTTCCTGCCAGGAGCTGCTTGGGGAGCGCGCACGTCTGGCCGGCTATGTTGCCCATGTGACCGCCGCCCAGAGGCGCGCGGCGGATAATGATGCGGCATTGATGATCGTTGGCGCCGTGGTGTTCTGGCCCGCGCTGCTGGCGCTGCCTCTCACGGTGGACCAGTCGGCACAGCTGGCGGTCGCGCGCGGCCACTATGATGCGCTGAACGAGGCGATCCGAAAACAGGGATGTCAGGGGGCATCGCACGCGTCTGCGCCGCGCCATCCGGAGTTTGAGTATTCGGTCGGCACCTGGAAACGCTATCGCGGCGATTTTCCACCCCTCTGATCGGCGGCGGACGGCTTTACCTTGCCATGGGGCGGACATATCGTCGGCCCCATGAGCGACTCTGCCACATATCTGCGAGCACTGCTGGAATGGCAGGTTGAACTGGGCGCGACCGAGGCGATTTGTGACGCGCCTCTAAACCGATTCGAAGCACCTGCCGCACCGGTTTCCCTGACCAGGCCCGCATCTACCGCGCCGTCGCCTTCCGGCGGGGCGGCGGCGATTGTGATGCAGCCGCACGATGGTCCCGACCCGGTTGCACAGGCGCGGACGGCGGCGGCTCAGGCGGACGATCTGGCGGAACTGCGAGCCGCGATGGCCGCGTTTGACGGATGCGAGTTGAAAAAGGGCGCGCGCAACCTTGTCTTTGCCGATGGCATCCCCGGCGCGCCTGTCATGATCATCGGAGACTCTCCGGGACGAAACGAGGATGCGGCGGGCAAACCGTTCATCGGTCAGGCGGGGCAACTGCTTGACCGGATGTTCGCGGCGATCGGAATGGGCCGGGAGATGGCCGGATCACCGATCTACATCACCAATATCCTGCCCTGGCAGCCCCCCGGCAACCGCGACCCCGAACCCGAAGAAATCGCGATGATGATGCCCTTTGTCGAGCGCCACATTGAGCTGGTGGCGCCCAAGGTGCTGGTCGCCATGGGCAATGTCAGTTGTCTGGCGCTGCTGGGGAAAAAGGGTATCACCCGGCTGCGCGGCACTTGGGACACCGCTCTGGGCCTGCCGGTGCTGCCGATGTTTCACCCCGCCTATCTGCTGCGCAATCCGGCGGCAAAGCGCGACGCGTGGCACGATCTTTTGCAGTTGCAGGCGAAATTGCGGGGCTGACGGGCCGGGCCGATCAGCCGGGCCAATCAACAGGGCTCAATTGCGGGGCCAAATCAGAGGGCCACATTACAGGGTGCAAGCGGCGCAAACGGTCATCGCCCTCGTATCGCTACAAAAGCGCCATGCGGTTCGCATTTGCATTCCGTGCGATTGGGTGGCCTGATCAGCATTCATTCCGGAGGTGTTTCATGCTGCCTGTCGACCCTGTGGTCCTGCTGGCCTTTCTGCCTGCTTCGCTGGCGCTGAACCTCACGCCGGGGGCTGACATGATGTTCTGCCTTGGGCAGGGGCTGCGCGCTGGCTGGCGGCCTGCCGTGGCGGCGAGTGCTGGAATTGCGTTGGGTGGCATGGTGCATGTGGCGCTGGCCGGGCTGGGGCTGGGGGCCGTCGTCGCCGCCGCGCCATGGGTGTTCGAGGCGATCCGCTGGGTCGGCGTGCTTTATCTGTTGTGGCTTGCGGTCGCGACGCTGCGTGCGAAAACCCGGGCGGACGTGCCGGTGGTGCGGTCGCGGCGCGCGCTGCGGGACGGGCTGGTGGTGAACCTGAGTAACCCAAAGGTGATCCTGTTCGTCCTGGCCTTCGTGCCGCAGTTCGTCGATGTGACGCGCCCGGTGTTGGGGCAGTTCCTGTATCTGGGGGCGGTTCTCGCGCTGGGCGGTTTCGTGATTAATGCGATGGTCGGCATTTTCGCAGGCGGCGTGGCCCGGCGGCTGATGACTTCATCGGGGTCAGCGCATATTCTGACGCGTATAATGTCGTGGGTCAGCGCCGGGATCTTCGGCGCGCTGGCCCTGCGGCTGGCTGTGATGGAAAAGGGTTGAACTATGTCCACGATCGACGAATCGCGTGAATTCTTGCCGGTGCGTATCGCGGTTCTGACCGTCTCGGACAGCCGGACATCTGCCGATGATCGGTCAGGCGACACTCTGGTGGCCCGGATCGAGGCTGCGGGGCATCAACTTGCGGCGCGTGAAATTGTGCAGGATGACCGCGCCACCATTGCTGCCCGCCTGCGCGACTGGTGCGCCGATCCGGCCATTGACGTTGTGATCAGCACGGGCGGCACCGGGCTGACCGGGCGGGATGTGACGGTCGAGGCGCATAGGGACGTGTATGAAAAGGAAATTGACGCCTTTTCCACGGTCTTTACCATCGTCAGTATGAAGAAGATCGGCACCAGTGCGGTTCAAAGCCGCGCCTGTGGCGGGGTGGCTATGGGCACCTATCTGTTCGCGCTGCCCGGCAGTCCTGGCGCCTGCAAAGACGCCTGGGACGAGATCCTGTCGCTGCAACTCGATTATCGCCACCGGCCCTGCAATTTTGTCGAGATCTTTCCCCGACTCGATGAGCACCGGCGGCGAAAATAACCGGCGCGACGGATTTCCGGGCTTGGCCCTTCGGCCCGGTCTGCCGTTGATACGGGCCTGCGGTGCGGGGTTGAGCGGGGGCGTCGATCCGTTCTGAACCCGGGGGGCAGAGAACAGCAGCTCAGCGCCACACGGGTTCGCCGGGCAGGATGCCTGCCCATGCGATAACGTGTATTTGCCTTGGCGAAGTTCCGCTATGGCCCCATTCTGTATCGTGTTGATCGGGAAAGGACACTCATGCGGTTCCTGCGGCGCTCTTTGGTCGGGCTGTTTCTGCTGGCGGCGACGCTGGGCCTGCTGGCCTTGGCGGGCAATGCGATGTTTCAGGCCTTTCAGGTGCGCAATGCCGACAAGGGAGCGCCCCGTCAGGCGCGTGAACGGGTGTTGGCGGTGAATGTCATCGCTTTTGCCCCCGAAACGGTCCTGCCGATCCTGTCCACCTTTGGCGAGCTGCGCAGCCGCCGCACGCTTGAGGTGCGGGCAAGTGCCGCGGGTGCGGTGATCGAATTGGGCGACGGTGTGCAGGATGGCGGTACGGTGACGGCGGGGCAGCTGCTGTTCCGAATCGACCCGACCGAGGCAATGACCGCTTTCGAGGTGGCGCAGACCGACCTGCAAGATGCCGAGGCCGAGTTGCGCGATGCCGAACGTTCGCGCAATCTGGCGCGCGAGGATGTGGAGTCAGCCCGCGCGCAGGCCGATCTGCGGGCCCGGGCATTGCAGCGCCAGCGCGATTTGGCCAGTCGTGGCGTGGGCACCGAGGCGGCGGTGGAAACCGCCGGACTGGCTGCGGCGGCGGCGGATCAGGCGGTCCTGTCGCGCCGTCAGGCCGAAGCGCAGGCGCAGGCGCGGCTGGATCAGGCGGCGACACAACTGTCGCGCCGCAAGATTGCCTTGGCCGAGGCGCAGCGCCGGGTCGACGACACCGAAGTGCGCGCCGAATTCGACGGCGTGCTGGGGGAGGTAACGGTGGTCAAGGGGCGGCTGGTGACCAGCAACGAAAAACTGGCGGCGCTGATCGACCCTGACGCGCTTGAAGTGGCGTTCCGTGTCTCGACGCCGCAATATGCCCGGCTGCTGGATGCGGACGGGCAGTTGACCGGGGCGGATCTCAGCGTATCGCTGGATGTGACGGGGTTCACCCTGACCACGCCCGGGCGGATCAGCCGGGAAAGCGCCGCAGTCGGATCGGGGCAGACCGGGCGGCTGTTGTACGCCACCCTTGCCAGCACAAAAGGCTTCCGGCCCGGCGATTTTGCTACGGTGGATGTGACCGAACCGCCGTTGGAGCAGGTCGCGCGCCTGCCCGCCGCCGCCGTGGATTCGGCCCAGACGATCCTGCTGGTCGGCGCGGATGACCGGCTTGAGGTGGCGGCGGTCGAACTGCTGCGCCGGCAGGGCGATGACGTGCTCGTGCGCGCGACCGATGCGTCCGGCAGGCTGGCCGGGCGCGAGGTGGTTGCCGAACGCTCGCCGCTTCTGGGGGCGGGGATCAAGGTGCGGCCGATACGCCCTGTCATCGGCGATGGCACAGAAGATGAGACCGGGGATGACGGCGGCGATGACACTGGCAATGATGGCGGCGATGAAACCGGGATCGCGCCCACCGCCCCCGCGATGATGGAACTAAGCGAAGAGCGGCGCGCGAAACTTATCGCATTCGTTGAGGGCAATCAGCGCATGCCATCCGAGGCGCGCGAGCGGGTTCTGGCACAGCTCAAGGAGACCAGCGTGCCCGCACAGACGGTCGAGCGGCTGGAATCGCGGATGGGGGGCTAGGTCATGGCGCATCGGCAGATTCCAGCGGTGACGGGCATTCTTGCCTATTTCGCCCGGCATCGCACGGCGGCAAACCTGCTTTTGGTAGTGATGATCGCGCTGGGCGTGGCCGCAGCACCCCGGATGCGCGCACAGTTCTTTCCCGATGTGGTTATCGACAACGTCAGCGTTTCTGTCCGCTGGGACGGGGCGGGCGCCGAAGACATCGACTCCGCCATCGTGCAGGTGCTCGAGCCGACCCTGCTGGCCGTCGAGGGCGTGGAAAGCAGCAGCGCAACCTCGTCCGAGGGGCGCGGGCGGATCAGTCTGGATTTCGAACCGGGATGGGATATGGCGCGCGCAGCCGACGATGTTCAGTCGGCGGTGGATTCGGTATCGACCCTGCCCGTGGATGCCGAAGACCCCGAGGTGCGCCGCGGCGCCTGGCGTGACCGGGTGACCGACGTGGTGATTCATGGCCCTGTCGGGGTCGATCAACTGGGCCGGTTCGCCGATGAATTCACCGCCCGTCTGTTTCAGGAGGGCGTCACCCGGGTGACGATTCAGGGCGTTGCAGCGCCCGAAACCGTGATCGAGGTGCCGTCAATCGCGCTGATCCGCAACAATGTCACCATGCGGGAAATCGCGGCCGCCATCGCACAACAGGCCGCCGCCAACCCGGCTGGCGATGTGGCCGGCAGCGCGCGTATCCGCACCGGGGTGGAACGGCGCAGCGCCGATCAGATCGGTGAAATCGTGCTGCGCAGCAACCCCGATGGCTCCAAACTGCTGATCTCTGATGTGGCCAGTCTGCACACCGAAGGCGTGGATCGCAACCGCGCCTATTTCGTCGGACCCAACAGCGCGATTTCGATCCGTGTCGATCGGACCGACCGGGGCGATGCCATCGGGATACAGCGCCAGGTCGAAGAGGTCGCGGCAGAGATGCAACTGGGCCTGCCCCGGGGTGTCAGGGTCGATCTTATACGCACCCGGGCCGAGGCGATCACCGGGCGGCTGAATATCCTTCTGGCGAACGGGCTGATGGGGATGGGTTTTGTCGTGCTGCTATTGTTCCTGTTCCTGAACGCGCGCACGGCGTTCTGGGTGGCGGCGGGCATTCCGGTTGCGATGACGGCGGCCATCGCACTGATGTATGCCGCCGGTCTGACGCTGAACATGATATCGCTGTTTGCGCTGATCATCACGCTCGGGATCGTGGTGGATGACGCCATCGTGGTGGGCGAACACGCGGATTTCCGGGTGCGCCGCTTGGGCGAAGCCCCGATGGATGCGGCGATCAATGCGGCGACGCGGATGTTTCCGGCGGTGTTTTCTGCGACGCTGACCACGATTATCGCATTTGTCGGCCTGATTGCTGTGGGCGGGCGTTTCGGCAATCTGATCGCCGATATTCCGTTTACCGTCATCGTCGTTCTGATCGCGTCCTTGGCCGAGTGTTTCCTGATCCTGCCGAACCATATGGCCCATGCCATGGCCCATTCCGCCAAGGAACACTGGTACGACTGGCCGTCGCGCACCGTGAACAAGGGGTTCGTCTGGTTCCGCCGGGTGATCTTTCGCCGGATGATGGCCGGGGTGATCTGGCTGCGCTATCCGGTTCTTGCGGGCACCGTTCTGATTCTGGCGTCACAGGTTGCCTTGTTCGTCCGGGGCGATGTGACGTGGCGGTTCTTTTCCAGTCCCGAGCAGGGGTCGGTCAGCGGTAATTTCGCCATGGCTCCGGGTGCGACGCGCAGTGACACCATTGATATGATGCGCGTTCTGCAACAGGCGGTCGCCGATCTGGGCGCGAAATACGAGGTCGAGTTCGGCGTGAACCCTGTTGCCTTTGCCATGGCCGAAATCGGCGGCTCGACCGGGCGCGGGTTGTCGGGTGTCGAGAATAAAGACACCGACCTGCTGGGCTCCATCGCGATCGAGCTGATCGACGCCGATCTGCGGCCCTATTCCAGCTTTCGTTTCGTCGGTGAATTGCAGGACGCAGTGCCCGCACACCCGCTGCTGGAAACCCTGTCGTTCCGCTCTTGGGGCTCTGGCCCCGGCGGTGATGCGTTGGAAGTGGAGATTTTCGGAGCCAGCGCCGAGGTGCTGAAATTCGCCGCCGAAGCGCTGAAGACCGCCTTGGCGCAGTTCCCCGAGGTTTCGGCGCTGGAAGATACGCTGGCCTATGACAAGGAAGAATTAATTCTCGATCTGACCGCACAGGGGCAGGCGCTGGGCATTTCCATCGATGATCTGGGCCGTACCCTGCGCGACCGTCTGAACGGAATCGAGGCGGCGACCTATCCCGATGGCCCCCGCTCGGCCAGCATCACCGTGGCCCTGCCGAAGGACGAACTGACAGCGGATTTCATGGACCGCACGCAGATCCGCACGGGAGCGGGCGATTATGTCAGTCTGGCTGACATCGTGACAGTTCAGCGGCGCGCCGGGTTTTCGACAGTCAAACGCGAAAACGGGCTGCGGCTGGTGTCGGTCAACGGTGACATTTCCGATGACGATCCGGCGCGCGCGGCTGCCATTCAACTGGCGCTGAAGGACAGAATTTTGCCAAAGCTCGAAGAAGATTTCGGCGTTACCACAAAACTGGCGGGTCTGGCCGAACAGGAAAATGCGTTCCTGACCGATGCGGCGGTCGGGTTCGGGCTGTGTCTGCTGGGGATATTCCTGACGCTGGCCTGGATATTCTCCAGCTGGACACGCCCGCTTGTGGTGATGGCGATTATCCCGTTCGGGTTGGTCGGCACGATTTACGGCCACGCCCTGTGGGATGTGCCGCTGACGATGTTTTCGGTCGTCGGGATCATCGGCATGACCGGGATCATCATCAACGATTCCATCGTTCTGGTCGGCACGATTGATGAATACGCAGCTGAACGGGGGCTGATCCCGGCGATCATCGACGGCACAGCCGACCGGTTGCGCCCGGTATTCCTGACCACTGCGACAACGGTTCTTGGGCTGGCGCCACTGCTCTATGAAAGCTCGGCGCAGGCGCAGTTTCTGAAACCCACCGTGGTCACTCTGGTCTACGGATTGGGGTTCGGGTTCGTTCTGGTGCTGCTGGTGGTTCCCGCGCTTTTGGCGATGCAACAGGACGTGGCGCGCCAAATGGCTGCTCTGCGCCGGGCGGTGGCATTCCGGCGCGGAGCGCGGGGCGTCGGATTTGGCGTTGGCCTTGCTGTGGTGCTGATGCTCGGATGGGGCGCGGCGACGCTGGGATCGGTGATCGTCAGCGGTGGCTGGCCCGCACCGCTGGCCGGGTTGTTGCCGGGAGCGTCGGTGACGATGGCGCTGGGCGTATTCCTTGCCGGGGTCGCCGCAGTCTGTCTGGCCGTATATGTGGTGGGCGCGCTGACGGTCGGGATGCGGCGCGGCGTCAGGTCTTAACCGCAGCCCTGAATATCGACGGCCCCATTGCGCCCCAGAACGGTGATCCGCAGCTTGGAGCGGTCGAAGGCAACTGCACCCTGCGACAAAACATCGGCGCTGGCGGTCAATGTTCCGCCCGCCCGGTGCGCAATCGCCGGGGAAACCCAGACATCGGTGCCGGGCAGTTCGAACACGGCGTATTCATTGCCGCCCAGCGTTGGCATGGGGATCGACGCCGTGATCGTTATTCCGCGTTGCGCCGGGTTGACCGAACAGCTCACCTGGCCCACCTGCGCCTCGGCCCGGGTCATCGGCCGGTCGGCCAGTGCGGCGCGGATCCGGGCATCGCGGTGCGCCGCTCCGGGCGACGATTCTGGCGGCAATTTCGCCGACAGCGGCGCGGAAATGGGCACACAGATATCCTGACAAACCCCAATATCTATAGCACCGTCCAAAATGATTTCGCGGGACGGATCACGCGGGCGAAGCTCCATCGGGATCACAACCTGCGTCTTGTATCCGATCGCATTCAACCCGTTCTGGACGAACACTTCGGGCACCGGCCAATGCAGCGTGACACCGGCCAGATTGTCAGAGCCGCGCCAATCGAAATATGCCGGAATTCCTGCATCGCCAGGGGCGCGCCAATAGGTTTTCCATCCCGGTGCCAGTTGCACCCGCAAAGCGGCCATGTGGGTGCCGTTGTCGGTGCGCCAGCCCGGCAGGATATCGATGACCGCCATGTCGCCCACGTCCTGCGCGGTGGCGGGAAGCGTAAAGGTTACGGCAAGGGCAAGGGAAAGCAGTGTGGTTTTCATCACATGACCCTAGCCAACGGGGCCGCGATTGGAAATCACATTGCGGCGATATTCGCGTGTACGCCTTTGGTCACCTTGCACATGCCGCCCCTCTGGGCCACGTTCATTGCATGAGCAGGGCACACAACACTGACGATTTGACCGGCAAACTGCTGATCGCGATGCCCGGCATGGGCGATCCGCGTTTTGAACGGTCGGTGATATTTATTTGCGACCATAGCCCCGACAGCACGATGGGGTTGATCGTCAACAAACCGCTGCCCGATGTCGCCTTTGCGACCCTGCTTGACCACCTGTCGATCCGCGCCGATGACCGGACACCGCCGATGCCGGTGCATTTCGGAGGGCCGGTCGAATCGGGGCGCGGGTTCGTGCTGCATTCCGCCGAATACACCGGCGATGACACGACGCTGAAGATCGGCACAGACTTCGCGATGACCGATACGCGCGATATCCTCGATGATCTGGCGGTGGGCAAGGGGCCGGCGCGGGCGATCATGGCACTGGGCTATGCGGGTTGGGGCCGGGGACAGCTGACCTCCGAGATCGGCGCAAACGGCTGGCTGACCTGCGAGGCGGATGCCGATGTGGTGTTTGCGCCGGGGAACGAAGGCAAATGGGGCGCTGCGCTTGCCTTGCTGGGGATCGACCCGTTGACCCTGTCGACCACTGCCGGGCGGGCCTGATCGCCGGGGCGACGTCGCTTTAAGCGACCGGCGCTTGCGGCATCGGGGCGGTCATGCGACGCTGTAATCCACCTTTGGAGGCAGGATGGACCCCGGCTTAGAGTCGCTGATCGGGCATGTTCAGACGCTGTGGATGCAGCTGGTGGCGCAGGCGTCGAGCCTTACGTTGCCATCGCGCCTGTACCAATTCGAGATCATTCTGGGATGTATCGCACTCGCCTGGCTGATGGCCCGCGTGACAGGCGAACGGATGCGCGAATGGATGCGCGGGCTTGAGGGTTGGCCCAAGTGGCGGCTGCGCGTGTTGCTGACCGTCAACCGCCGCCTGCATCTTATCTGGTTCATTCTGCTGATCTGGGGCGCGACCTGGATCATGCGAAGCATCCACATCTTTCCCTCACGGTCGTTCCTTCTGGCGCTTGCGGGCAGCATCGCCACCGCATGGCTGCTGGTGGTGTTCGCAACGCGGCTGGTGCGCAACTCGGCGCTGCGCTGGGTCGTGCGCTGGGGGCTGTGGATCTATGTCACGCTCTATTATCTCGGGTTGGTGGATGAAATCAGCGGATTTCTTGACAGTGTGGCATTGCAGCTTGGCAATTTCCGTCTGTCGCTGCTGACGCTGATTCATGCGCTGGTTGTCACCGCAATCCTGTTCACCGGCGCGCGGCTGGTCACGCAGGTGACAGCGTCGCAGATCCGCACGAACGAAAGTATCAGCCCGTCGATGCGGGTGCTTTCGGTCAAGCTGTTGCAGATATTCCTGTATGGCGCGGCGTTCTTTCTGGGGCTCAAGGCGGTCGGGTTCGATCTGACCGGGCTGGCGGTGCTGTCGGGGGCGATCGGTGTCGGGCTGGGCTTTGGGTTGCAAAAGGTGGTCAGCAATCTGGTGTCGGGGATGATCATCCTGCTCGACAAGTCGATCAAGCCGGGCGACGTGATTTCGCTGGGTGAAACCTTTGGCTGGATCAACGCTCTGGGTGCGCGATATGTCAGCGTGGTCACCCGCGACGGCAAGGAATATCTGATCCCGAACGAGGATCTGATCACCGGGCAGGTGGTCAACTGGTCGCATTCCGATAATTTCGTGCGACTCGATATATTTTTCGGCACGGCCTATCGCGACGATCCGCATCTGGTGCGAAAAACCGCCATTGCCGCCGCGAAAAGCGTGTCGCGCGTTCTGACGACCACAGAGCCGGTCTGCCACATCGTCGGTTTCGGCGACAGTTCAGTGGATTACATCCTGCGATTCTGGATCTCGGACCCGACGCAGGGCCTGACCAACATTCGCGGCAATGTCTTTCTGGCGTTATGGGATGCGTTCCGGGCCGAGGGCATATCGATTCCGTTCCCACAGCGCGAAGTGCGGATGTTGAAGGATGGCGAAGAGCCCGATGAGGCCACCGTCGATCAGGGCTTTCTTAACAAAGCCGCACCCGACTGATCGCGCGGTGTTTCTGAGCACACATAAGGGTTCACACCATCATCCGGCCATTCAATTGCGTGACAAGCGCGACATACCGCCTAGGTTGCAAATATTAGCGTTTCGTACAGTGAACTTTCGGTGAACTTTCGCGAATTCCGGGCGTTTGTGGTGTACTGCAACGCTGGCGTTGCGTTGTATTGCAAGATACATTGGCGATAAAAGTTTGGGGGTCGGCAGCGTGGCAGGTGAACGAGTTGGACGGACGTGGCAGGGATATGCCGCCCTTGGTGCTGTTCTGGTCACCGCATGGCCTGCATTGGCGCTCGACAACCTTGAATTTACCGCGCCGGGGGCTGACGACGCCCTGTTGGACGGATTGCGTGCCGCATCTCTGTTGGTGGCCGCCCAGTCCGAAGATGTACAGGACCCTCAAGAACTTCTGGCCGCCGCTCTTGCCGATTATGGCCGGCTGGTCGGGGCGCTTTATGCCGATGGCCGTTTTGGCGGGGTGATCAATATAACCATCGACGGACGCGAGGCAGCGGCGATCCCGCCACTTGACCCGCCGGGTGCGATCCGCACCATCGCGGTGTCGGTACAGCCCGGCCCGCAATATCTGTTTTCCGAAACCACGGTCGCCCCGCGCGCGCCCGATACCGAACTCCCCGATGGGTTCGTGATCGGTAAGCCCGCGCGCACCCCGGTGATCCGCGACGGCGTATCGGCAGTGGTCGAGGGCTGGCGTGACGCCGGGCGCGCCAAGGCCGCCGTTTCATCGCAGAAGTTAACGGCGAACCACGACCGCGATCAGGTGGGCGTGAACGTCGGGATTGCCCCCGGCCCGCTGGTGCGGTTCGGCGATTTGCTGCTGAAAGGCGGCGACCGGGTGCGTCCCGCGCGGCTGCAAAAGATTGCCGGGCTGCCGGTGGGCGAGGTTTATTCGCCAGCGATGATTGACAAGGTCGCGACTCGTCTGCGCCGCACCGGGGTGTTCAAATCTGTCGCACTGACCGAAGCCGAGCGTCTTGGCCCCGGCGATACTCTGGATGTCACAGCGACGCTGGACGAAGAAAAGCCGCGCCGGTTCGGTGCTTCGGCCGAGCTGTCCTCGGTCGAGGGATTGCGGCTGGCCGGGTTCTGGATGCACCGCAATCTGCTGGGCGGGGCTGAGCGGTTGCGGTTTGAGGGTGAAGTCGCCGGGATCGGCGGTGGCACGGGGGGCGAAGATTACCGCTTTTCCGTCCGCTATGGCCGCCCCGCGACACCGGACCCGGATACCGACCTTTACGTGCTGGCGCTGGTCGAACACGATGACGAGCCTGACTATATCTCCGATTCCGGCACTCTGGGGTTCGGGTTTACCCGTTACCAGACCGACGAACTGACGCTTGAGGCCGGTCTGACGTTTCGGTTTTCCAAGGATAAAGACGCCTTTGGCACGACCCGGTTCAGCCATGTAAACCTGCCTTTGGGCGCAACATACGACAGTCGCGACATGGCTCTGGATGCGACCAAGGGATATTTCGCCGATGTCGATCTGATGCCGTTCATTGGTGTCGCAGGCAGCGAAACCGGCGCGCGACTGGCCTTTGACACTCGGGCCTATCGCAGCCTTGGCGAAAAAATCGTGCTGGCCGGGCGGGTTCAGGGCGGATCGATCATCGGGGCATCGGTGCTGGGGGTGCCCAACGATTACCGGTTCTATTCGGGCGGAGGCGGCACAGTGCGCGGGCAAAGTTATCAGTCGTTGGGCATCACGGTGAACGGCAACGACACCGGCGGGCGCTCGTTTCTTGGCCTGTCGGGCGAGCTGCGCGCAACGGTGCGCAAGAACATCGGTGTCGTCGCGTTCGCAGATTACGGCTTCATCGGCGAAGGCAGCTTTGGCGGCACCGGCGACAGCCATGCCGGCGCGGGTCTGGGCCTGCGATATCTAACGCCCATCGGGCCAATCCGGCTTGACGTGGCGGCGCCCATTGGCGGCACCGGCAGTGGCGCACAGGTCTATGTTGGTATCGGGCAGGCATTTTGATGACATATATTTCGCGCCTGCTGATCGCCCTGCTGATCCTTGCTGTTCCCGTCTCATCGCCCGTTGTGGCGCAGGACGAAGATGGCGGTGGCTTTCTTGAACGGTTGATCGAAGACAACCTGTCCGGGGCAGGGCGGGTCGTGACGATTCAGGGCTTTGCCGGTGCGCTCAGCTCCCGCGCTCGGCTGGATACATTGACCATTGCCGACAGCGAAGGCGTCTGGCTGACCCTGCGCGACGTGGTGCTTGACTGGAACCGTTCGGCCCTGTTGCGCGGACGGTTGGAGGTCACCGAGTTGACGGCGGCGGAAATCCTGTTGCCCCGCGCTCCGGTTTCGGAATCCACCGCCCCATCTCCCGAGGCGACGCCGTTCAAGCTGCCGGACCTGCCGGTATCGGTGCAGATCGGCAAAGTGGCAGCCGAAAAAGTCTCGCTGGGCGAGGCGCTGTTCGGGGCCGCCGCTGATGTATCGCTGGAGGGTTCGGTGTCTCTTGCCGGTGGTGCGGGCGAAGCGGATATCGCCATCCGCCGGATCGACGGGCGCGAAGGATCGCTGACTCTTAAAGTGGCCTATGACAACGGCACCGAGGTGCTGGCGCTGAACCTTGACGTGGCCGAGGGCGAAGACGGGATCGCGGCGAACCTGCTGACCCTGCCGGGCAAACCTTCGGTTCATCTGACAGTGGCAGGCGACGGCCCGCTGGCGGATTTCACTGCCGATATCGGCTTGGAAACTGATGGCGAGCCGCGGATTACCGGCACGGTTGCGTTAAGCGCCGATGGCACGGGCGATGCCGTCACCCGCCGGTTTTCCGCCAACATCGGTGGCGATATCGCGCCGGTGTTCGCGCCGCGCTATCGTCCGTTCTTTGGCCCTGACATACGGCTGATTGCCGAGGGACAGCGCGAACCGGACGGGCGTACCGTGCTCGACCGCTTTTCACTTACCGCGGATGCGCTGTCGCTGAATGGTCAGGTGGTGATCGCCGCGAATGGCCTGCCCGAAAAGATCGACGTGACAGGCGAAATTATCGCAGCTGACGGCACCTCGGTTCTGTTGCCGATGGGTGGCGAAAGCACGCAGGTGGGCCGGGTCGGCCTGAACGTGCAATTCGACGCGGCGCAGGGCGAGGATTGGACCGGCGATATTACGCTGGAAGATCTGGATCTGGCGACCATCGATATCGGCCGGGTGGTGTTGGACGGTTCGGGACAGATTGCCGACGACGCCGGTGCCAAGACGGTCACCGCCGGTTTCGATTTCAGTGTGACGGGATTGTCTGCCGCCGATCCCTCTGTGGCGCAGGCGTTGGGCGATTCTGCAACGGGCTCCATCGCGATCGACTGGGCGACAGGTGCGCCGCTGGCTCTGCGAAAGCTGCGGCTGACGGGGGCAAGCTTTGATCTGGACGGGTCGGGGCAGGTGACATTTGGCGACCGGGTTCTGGCCACCCTCAAGGCCGTGTTGAACGCCGATGATCTGACCGCATTCTCTGGGCTGGCGGGGCGGACGCTGGACGGTTCAGCAGCGCTGGACATCGATCTGAGCGCCGCCCCTCTGGACGGCAGTTTCGATGTGACGCTGGGCGGCACGGCCACCAACCTGTCAGTCGATCAGCCGCAGGCAGACGCTCTGCTGGCCGGGGAAACCCGGCTGAGCCTGCGCGCCGACCGCGATGAAACCGGCACGCGGCTGTCTGAACTGACCCTGACCAATCCGGCGCTGGAGCTTGCAGCCAGTGGCGATTTGAAATCCGAGGCAAGCAGCCTGCGCGCAGACATCCGTATGGTGGAGTCCGCCGTGCTCGATCCGCGGCTGTCCGGACCGATCGAGGTGACCGCACTGGCGCAGCAGGCGGGCAGCGCGTGGAATTATGAACTGCGCGGCGCCGGTGCGGGTGCCGAGATCGACAGCACCGGCACGGTCAGCGGACTGGATGATCCGTCCTTCCGCATCACGACCGAAACCAAGGCGACCATTGCCGATCTTGCCGGATTTTCCGGGTTGGCCGGGCGCGATCTGGCCGGGTCCGCTGACCTGCGGGTCAACGGCTTTGTGCTGGCCGATCTAAGCCTCGCCGATGCGACCGTCGACGGCACCACCCAAGGTATTCGTATCGGCGATGCGCGGATCGACGATCTGTTGATCGGGCAGACCGATCTGTCATTGCGGGTTCAGCGCGACGGTCCTGTCGTGACATTCCCCCGGTTCACGCTGAATGGCGCGGGCGCGGGCCTGCGCGCCACCGGCTCGGCCGAAGTGCGCGGCGTGATGGATGCCGCACCGCTGATCAGCGGCGCGGTGGAGTTCAGCGCCAACCGGTTGTCGCCATTCTCGGCCCTGGCCGGTCGCCCGCTGGACGGGGCAGTGACGGGCAAGGTTTCCGGCTCGGCGCGGATGGATGGGTCCGAGGCGGATCTGCTGATTGATGCCAATGGGCGGTCGGTGCGGACCGGAATCGACGGGCTTGACCCGGTGCTGGCCGGGATCGTCGAGCTGGCGGGTCGCGTAAAGCGTGTGGAGGACACGGTCACCATCGACGATCTGGTGCTGAGCGCCGAAGCGCCGGGCCTGCGACTGACCGGTTCGGCGCGGGCCGAGGACATCACCGGTTCCGCGCCTCTGGCGGCGCTCGACGGCACATTGGCGGTGGATGACCTGTCGAAATTCTCGGGCCTTGCCGGGCGCGAGTTGGGCGGCGCGGTGGACGTGACGGTGGATGCGACCGCGCGCACTGGCCTCAGCGTGCTGGATGCGGTGCTTGACGGTGAGACACGCAATTTGCGTCTGGGGCAGGAGAATGCTGACCGCCTGTTGCGCGGCGTGACAAAACTGGCGCTGAGCGCCCGCCGCGATGGCGATGTGATCGACCTGAGCCGGCTGAACATCACCAACCCGCAGATCACGGCGGTGGCCGATGGCCGCTATAACGCCGGGCAAAGTGCGCTGAAGGCCGATGTGACCATCGCTGATCTGTCCGATCTGGATGCCCGGATGACCGGGAGCGGCAAGGTCAATCTGTTCGCCGAAGAGGTGGGCGATGTCTGGCAAGTCACGCTGGACGGGGATGCCGCCGACGCCGTGGTGCGCGCCACGGCCGAGGTGCGCAATGCCCTGAGCGGCAATCCGACGGTCGCCGGATCGGCCAATGTGGATGCACGAGATCTGTCGCGGTTTGCGCCCTTGGCCAACCGGCCTTTGGGCGGCGCACTTACCGCACAGCTTTCGGGTAGTGCGCGCGCCGATCTGGGTGTGTTCGACGTGGACGCAACGGTGGACGGGCGCAACCTGCGCATCGGCGTACCCGAGGCCGACCGGATTCTGGGCGCGCAAACCGACCTGCGCATTGTTGCCCGGCGCACCGGCCCGGACAGCCCGATCGACGTAGAGACGTTCCGCGCGCAAACCCCAATGCTGAGCGCGACGGCAAACGGCACGGTTCTGGGCAACGACGCAAACCTGACGGTTGATGCGCGGCTGGCCGATATCGCGCCCTTTGTACCCGGTTTCAGCGGCCCGGTGACGGCGGGCGGGACGATACGCAGCGCGGGCAGTACGCTGAACCTGAATGTCACCGGGACCGGGCCGGGGGGGATCACCCTGCGCGCCACGGGGGATGTGCAACAGGATTTCAGCCGCGCGAACCTGTCCGTCGCGGGCAGGGCGCCTTTGGCATTGGCCAACAGTTTCATCGAACCGCGCCTGCTGGACGGAACTCTGGCATTCGATCTGGGCATCAACGGTCCGCTGGCGTTGTCGTCGGTCAGCGGGCAGCTCTCGTCTTCTGACGCGCGTCTTGTGGCTCCGGCGCTGGGTGTGGTGCTTGAGAATATAGCCCTGACCGCCAATTTGGGCGGCAACACCGCGCAATTGAACCTTCAGGCCGAAAAACAGGGCGGCGGGCGGCTGACCGTCACCGGCCCGATCACGCTGAGCGGTGGATTCAATGCGGATCTGGCGATTGACGCGAGGGGCCTCGTTTTCGAAGACCCCCGGCTGTATCGCACGGTGCTGGATGGGCGGATCGGCGTCAACGGACCTTTGACCGGCGGGGCGCGGATTTCGGGAACGCTGAATCTGGGCGAAACCGAAGTGCGGATCCCGTCAACCGGGCTGGGTGCAACGGGGCCGATCCCCGACGGGTTGGTTCATGTCAACGAACCGGCAGCGGTGCGCGCAACCCGTGAGCGGGCCGGAATGATTGAACAGGCCGGATCGGGCAGCGGCGGATCGGGCGGCGGTGTTGCTTATCCACTCGATCTGACAATTCAGGCCACAAACCGGATTTTCATCCGCGGTCGCGGTCTGGACGCCGAGATGGGGGGCGCGCTGACGCTGCGCGGAACGACGGCCAATGTCATTCCGGCAGGGCAGTTCGATCTGGTGCGTGGGCGGCTTGATCTTCTGGGCAAACGGCTGACGATGGACGAGGGGCGGGTGACGCTTCAGGGCGATTTCACGCCGTTTATCCGGCTGGTGGCGCGCACTGACGCGGGTGATGTCGTCGTGATCATCGTTATCGAGGGCGAGGCACTGTCGCCCGAAATTGATTTCCTGTCGGAACCGTCACTGCCCGAGGAAGAAGTGCTGGCGCGTCTGCTGTTCGGCAAATCGATCACTTCGATTTCACCGCTTCAGGCGGCGCAGCTGGCATCCGCCGTGGCGACACTGGCGGGCAAGGGGGGCGATGGCGTGATCGGCAAGCTGCGCAATAGCTTCGGGCTGGATGATCTGGACATCACCACCGACGACGAGGGCAACGCCGGAGTGCGCGCGGGGAAATACCTGTCCGAGAATGTCTATACCGATGTGACCATCGAGGCCGGGGGCGATGCGACGATCAATCTCAACCTCGATCTGTCGCCCTCGCTGACGATCAAGGGCGGCGCGAGCAACAGCGGTGAAACCTCTCTCGGGATATTCTATGAAAAGGATTATTGATCGCGGGTTGCGGACCGGCGATCACTGAACGCGGCGCATCCCAGCCACGTAAGGGGGCAGGGCCCGGCGGATCGTGATCCTCGCCCCCTTTGGGTCAGCCTGCCGAACTGCCCGAACTGCGGTTGGATCCGGTGTCGGGATCGTCGGTGAAATCCGCAGTCTCGAAGGTGACGCCAACGGAATACACCCCGTTGTCTTCATTGGCGCTGCTTACGCCGCCCAGTTGCATCACAAACGCGCTGATCAACTGTGACCCGAGGCCGGAGACCGCTTGGTTTTGCTGCTCGATCACAAAGGGGCCAGTGCTGTTGGCAATGATCAGTTCGATTTTCGCAGCGCCGCTGGTGTCCTGTTCCAATTTGCGCAGGATCACCGAAACCCAAGGGTTCCCGGTCTCGGGCTGGCCGAGATATTTGAAGGCATTGGTCACGGCCTCGGTCAACATAAGCGACAGGGGCACCGCCTGATCGGGATAGAGCAGCACAGGTTCGGTTTCGAGCGTAAAGTCGATCCGTTTGCCGGGCACGATCGACGAATTTGCCAGCTGCCGCGCAAGCTCGGAAATCAGGGTGTCGGCCCGCACTTCGGACAGGACAGCCGCCTGATACAGATTGCGATGCACGGTCGCCAGACCCATCACCCGGTCCTGCAGGCGGCGCAGCATGAATTTGGTTTCGCCGTGCTGGGCGCGGCGGATCTGCATGTTGGTCATCGACGCGATCAGTTGCAGGTTGTTCTTGACCCGGTGATGCACCTCTTTCAGCAACACGTCCTTTTCATGCAGCAGGTTTTCTTGATCCGCCTCGTCCAGCAGGATCTGTTCGGTCATCTGGGAAAATGCATCCATCACCTCGCGCAGTTCGGCTGGCACGTCGCGGCCATCATCGATGCGGATCCGGCGCGTGGCGGCAAAGGTGCGAATATTTCGGCGCAGGCTGCGGATGTGGCGGATGACCAACCGGTGCACGGCGATATAGGCGACGGCAAGGCTTGCCAGCCACATCAGCAGCGGAAACAGCATCGCCGCGACATAACCGCCGACGCCGATCCGCCAGGTTTCGACCGACCATATTCCAAGAGTATAGACCTGCCCTGGAACCAGCGGCACCACAGTATAAATCCGTTCGCGCCCCGCCTTGTCGAAATCCTGAAACACAATTCCGGTGTCGGTGGTCAGATTGACAAGGGCGCGGTTGGCCGGAATCCGCTTTTCGACGGTTTCAAGTCCAACGTCCGAGATCAGCGGAATTCCCTGACTGTCGAATGTCAGAATGTCGATGGCATTGACCTGATTGCCTTCGATATCCCGTTCCAGGGTCACGCTGTTGAACGGCAGGGCAAGAGTGACGTAACCGATCGGCTGCATGGAAGCGTCGCGCACCGATTTACGGATCAGGATCGAGGCCGCGTCGGTGATCGCAGTACGTTCGGCAACTCTGACCGAGCCCTCTGTGTCATTGGAGAACATCAGGGCGACGTCGGGTTCGGCAACCTGCTGCCCGACCCGCTGGGATCCGCAAACCAACTGGCCCGTGGTATCGGTGAAGCCCGCAAAGTTGATGATCGGCGTATCCCGCACCATGCGGACCATATAGGCGCTGCACGACGATGTGTCGTCCATCATTTCGGGCAGGTTCAAAGCCAGTGAATCCGCCAGACCGATCATCCGAGTAATGACGCGGCGTTCGACGGCAGAGGCATTCAGACTTTCGCCCAAAAGGGATGAATCGACGCGGCGGTTCGCCTCGGACAGCACCCGCCAGGTCTGCATCATCGTCATGATGCCGACGGGCAAAAGAGCCAGCCCCAGCAGGAGAACCAACCGCACGCCAAGCCTGTCAAGCCGCGCAAATCCCAGAGCGCCGGGAACCATTTCAGCCGTTGCGCGGCGCAGAAAGCACCGAGGCATTGTTGGCGTCGGAAATGGTCGGATCCTCTCCCTCTTCCAGATGCAGGAGTTCGGCCAGTTTCTTGCGCCCGCGATTGGCCCGGCTCTTGATCGTGCCGACGGCAACGCCGCACATTGCCGCCGCTTCCTCGTAAGCAAAACCCGAGCCGCCGACCAGAATCAACGCCTCGCGTTGCTCAACTGGCAGTTTGTCAAAAGCCTTGCGGAAATCGTTCAACGCCAGCCGTCCGTCATGGGCCGGTTTTTCGGCAAGATTGCCGGCCATGATGCCGTCAATATCCTCGACCTCGCGTTTGACCTTGCGGCGCGACGAATAGAACGCGTTGCGCTGGATCGTGAACAGCCAGGCGCGCAGATTTGTGCCGGGTGTAAAGCTGGTGATGTTTTTCCACGCCTTTTCAATTGTGTCCTGCACAAGATCGTCGGCGGCGGATGAATTTCGAGTCAATGACATCGCAAAAGCACGCAGCGCTGGCAAGTGATCGATCAATTCATCCCGCGGGTCGCGGTGTTCCGTCATTTGGGCGGTTCCTGCTCGCGCAGCTTGTTCAGCAGATCCTTGAACCGGTCCGGTACCTCGTTCTTTTCAACTTCGCGGTAAACCCGCCGCAAGTTTTCATCGATCTGCTTCATTACGTTCGAGGGTTCCTTGGCAGGGTCCATAATCTGATCTAGCTCTCATCATTATTCTGCGCGCTTCGGAACCAAACGCCACCGTCGGCGTTTGGTTCCGAACGTTTCTAAAAATAAAAGGATCAGGGTTCGGATGACTGCTCAAATTCACGTTGACGATCTTTCGGGGCAGATCGGCGATGATCTGCCATATCTGCGCCGCTATGCACGCGCACTCACCGGCAGTCAGGAGACCGGCGATCGTTATGCTGCCGCCACTCTTGAGGCAATTCTGATCGACCGGTCGATTTTCCAGTCGCATCTTCAGCCAAAAGTGGCGCTTTTCCGGGCGTTTCACCTGATCTGGGCGACATCTGGTGCGCCTACTGCCGATACTGAAGCGCCGGCGACACGGCTGGAATCCGCGGCGCTCGACCATATGGCGGGGCTGACCAACAACAGTCGCGAGGTTCTGTTGCTGTCGACAATCGAATCCTTCACCTATGCCGAAGTCGGGCAGATCATGGAGATCACCGCGGACGAGGCGGGCGAACTGGCTGCGGTTGCGATTGCCGAAATGGAAAGATCCATGGCTGGCAAGGTGATGATCATCGAAGATGAGGCGATCATCGCCATGGATATTCACTCCATCGTCTCCGAGATGGGCCATTCGGTTACCGGCATCGCCCGGACCCGCAAAGCGGCCGTCGAACTGGGCAGCCGCGAACGGCCCGATCTGATCTTGGCCGATATTCAGCTGGCCGACAATTCGTCGGGCATTGATGCGGTGAACGATCTTCTGGCGCAGTTCGATAATATCCCGGTGATTTTCATCACCGCTTTCCCCGAACGGCTGCTTACAGGAGACAAGCCCGAACCGGCATTTCTGATCTCGAAGCCGTATTCGGAAGAGCAGGTGCGCTCTGCCGTCAGTCAGGCGATGTTCTTCTCCAGTACGGAAACGCTTAAATCGCCGGTCTGATCCGGTTTGACGATCGCGCCAGTATTGGAAGCACCCCGTCCGATATCCGGGCGGGGTGTTTTTTTATCGGCGGTCCGGGCGTCCGGCCACACGCCCCGCCAACGTGCCGACAGACAGGAACAGAAACAGATAAAAGACTGCGCGGGCCAGTGTGCCGTACAAACCTGTGGCGCCGCCAAATCCAAAAGCGGCCGCGCCCAGCGCAATAATAAGAAAAGCCAGTGCCCATCTGAGCATGGATTATTTCCTTTGATGGTGGACCGGCCCGATTTTACGGGCCTTACTCTCGGGCCCGGGTTACAGGTGGTTACACGTAAAACCGCCGCGACGGGCAGATTGTTCCCTGGTGCGACAATTCATGCTGCAGCGCGGAACCGTTCGGTGTTTCGGGCGTTGATGACACAGAAATTCTGAGGAGCTCCACCATGGCCACGACCAAGACCCCGACCCCCGAAGATCTTTCGATGCAGATCGACCAGCTTAAGCTGGACATCGCATTGCTGACCGAAACAATCACCGATATTGGCAAAAGCAAGGGCGATGAGCTTGCTGACACAGTGCGCTCCAAGGCGCGTTCCGCCCGTGCCGCCGGAGAAGAGCAGGTTGCCGAGTTGCAGCGTCGCGCTCAGGAAACCGCAAATTCCGCCGAAGATTATGTGCGTGCCAACCCCGCTGCGGCTTTGGGGATTGCGGCCGGGTTCGGACTTTTGGTCGGTCTTATCACTTCGCGACGCTGATCTGATGTTAAGCAGCCTGCTGCAAGCTTTCCAATCCAACCTGCGCCGTGCCGCACAGCGCGCCGCCATTGGCGCAATTGCGCTGATTTTCTGCATGACCGGCGTGTTCTTTCTGACGCTGGCCGCTTGGATCGCACTTGCTGCGGCTCTGGGCGCGCTCAGTGCGGCGCTGATCCTTGGGTTGGTGTTCATGGGGGTTGGCCTTTTGGCCTTTGCTCTGGTCGCGATGCGGCGGACATCGGTGCCTCATCGAAGCGTACCACCCGCGCCACCGCCACCACCGCCCCCGGTTCGTCAGACTGATCTGATAAACGCCTTTCTGGCCGGATTGGACGCCGCCAAGTCCATGCGGCGGCGCTGAGCCAAAAGGATTCTCTGTGCCTGTCTTTGGCATAGAGCGCACGGTGGAGGAGAGGTCTGATCCCGGGGAGTAAATTCCCGGGCCGTCTTTTTGCGGTTTGCCGACGTCGGGTCATCGATGGCGGTCTTAGACCGGTTTATGTGCCGGGAAATACCGGATTCCGGTTTGGGTTATTGGCAGGCCAATCAACTCCCGGCAGCGCGGGGTGCTGGGGTGCTGGGGTGCTATGGTCGGTCACCAGACCGCACTGGTCCATCCTCGCTTGGCGCCGGGATGGCCCCGTCCAAGACACCGACAGGAGGCAAGAATGCCGACGAAATGCTTCAATTGTCCCCTGCGCCGGAAATCGATTTTCTCGCCCATGACTGACGATGAAGTTGCTTTCATGTCGCGGTTCAAGACTGGCGAGCTGACGGTAGATCCTGGGACACAGCTCTTGATGGACGGGTCGAATTCGCCACAGCTTTATACCGCTCTCAGCGGAATGGGCGTGCGGTATAAGACGCTTCTTGACGGTCGGCGACAGGTCGTCAGCTTTGTCTTTCCCGGCGATCTGATCGGGATGCAGGCCGGAATAATGGGCGAAATGAAGCACTCTGTTGAAGCAACCACAGCGATGACGCTGTGCGTGTTCAGCCGCAGCGATGTCTGGAACCTGTTCAAGACCCATCCCTCCCGTGCTTTTGACATGACCTGGCTGGCGGCCGTCGAGGAAAATTTTCTGGGTGATGCTCTGGCGACCATTGGCCAGAGGACCGCGATCGAGCGTATCTCCTGGGCCATGGTCAAGATGTTCCGACGGGCCGAGGCTCTTGAGATGACCGACGGTCAGTTCATGCCGCTGCCGTACCGGCAACAGGATCTGGCGGATGCTCTGGGGCTGTCGCTGGTCCACACCAACAAGACGCTGGGAAAGCTGCGCGAGCGGCAACTTGCGTCCTGGGCCGATCGAAAACTGCATCTGATGGATATTGATGCACTGGCCCGGATCGCGCAGATCGAACACGAAGAACCCGAGATGCGCCCGCTGATGTAGCTGTCAGATTAATTCATCTGCGGCAGGCGGGTCTGGCAGAGGCGCGCGCGCTGTCGGCTCTGCTCCAAACGAGGTCATCCGCAGGCGCGCACGGTCCAGTTCGGCATTCAGGGACGCACCCAGCAAGACGACATAAGCGCTGATATAGAACCACATCAAAAGCGCGATAACGGCGCCAAGAGCCCCGTAGATCTCGTTGTATTTTCCGAAATTGGCGAGGTACAGCGAGAATCCATAGGACGCCAGACCCCAGATCACCACAGCAACGACAGCCCCGGATGTGAACCATGCCGGGCGTGACCGCCGCCGGTTCGGACCATAGCGATAGATCACGCCAAGCCCGAACATGACCACGGCACCGGCGACAATCCAGCGTACCGAAGACAGCGCCAGTTGCATCAGCGGCCCCAACGGCAGGAACGCCAGAACGATGGGAACGATCACCACCGATGCAAGGGCGACCAGCACCATTCCGATCAGCGCAAAGGTGAGCGCAAGCGCGACAAGGACCTGGCGGAAACTGTTGCGGTTCGAGACGTGATAGATCGCGTTCAGCCCCCGGATCAAAGCCGCCACCCCGGCCCGTGAAGACCAAAGCGCGGCTCCGGTCGAAATCGCCGTGGCCCATCCCAGGGCGCTGTTATTGGCACGGACCAGTTGGCTCACCTGAGTGTCGAGGATGGCAAAGGCCTCGGGTGGGACAAGGCCGCGAAACAGTTGGACCTGCGCGTCGACGATCACCGGATCGGCGATCACGCCCCAAAGCGCAATAATCGCTGCAATAGCCGGAAAAATGGCGAGCATGGCATAGAAAGCCACACCCGCCGAAATCAGGCCGAGGTTCAGATCGTTCATTCCGTTGAAGACCGCCAAGGACGCCCGCCACCAGATTTTCGAGGTTGGCGGCGAGATTGGCGTCATGGGTGCTCCTGGAGGGTTAAACCGCCTTACCGCGCGGCCCCGCAAAATACCATATAATGAAGCCAATTATCGGCAGGATCAGGACCAGAAGGATCCACATCACTTTGGTTCCGGTCGATTCTCTTGATCCGATGATTGAGATGAGTGCATAAATATCGAGCACGAAAACGATCAGACCGCCCAGACCTGTCAGCATCTTGAAATTCCTTGTTCTGCGTCGGTGCTCAACGCGTTCTACCCGTGTCGGGTTCCGGAATCAGCCCGGAGGTGTCGGGTTTTTGATCGGCAGTTTGCCACCCCGCGCCTGTTTCCGGGCACCGATCAGCGGCCGGATGCCGTATCGCGGACCAGAGTCCGATGGCATCTGCGCGGTGAATGTAAGGATCGTTTCGTCCGCAAGGTCTGGTCAGACCCCGTTGGGGTCAGGTTCCGCCAAGGACCCCTTGCGATCCGGCTTTCCGTTTCGTGTCATTGCGTTATTGTGCTGCACGAACCCGGTTGCGTCGCAAAGGACTGCAAAATGACCGTAAGATTTGCCATTCTCGGTGCCGGCCGCATCGGGCAGGTGCACGCCGCTGCAATCGCCTCGGTCCCCGGTGCAGCGCTGATTGCGATATCCGACCCGGTAGAACAGGCCGCCGCCCGTGTCCGTGACGCCTTTGGTGCCGATATCCGCAGCATCGATGCCATCGCAGACGCCGACGATGTCGACGCCGTGGTGATCTGCACCCCAACCGACACCCACGCTGATCTGATCGAAAGGTTCACGGGCGCGGGCAAGGCGGTATTTTGCGAAAAGCCGGTCGACCTTGATCTTGCCCGGGTCAAGGCGTGTCTGGCCCATGTCGAGAGGGTCGCGGGCATACTGATGGTCGGGTTTCAGCGCCGCTTTGATCCCGATTTCAACGCGCTGAAATCCGCAATCGACGCCGGTCGGATCGGTGCCGTCGAAATGGTGACATTGACCAGCCGCGATCCCGGCCCGCCGCCGGTAGACTATATCGCCCGCTCGGGGGGGATTTTTCGGGACATGATGATCCATGATTTCGACGTCGCCCGGTGGGTGCTGGGCGAAGAGGTGGCCTATGTGATGGCCGCCGCGTCAAATCTTGTCGATCCCGCCATCGGGGCCGCCGGAGATTTTGACAGTGCGAATGTGATCCTGACCACGGCATCGGGCAAGCAGGCCGTCATCACCAACAGTCGCCGTGCCGCCTATGGCTATGATCAGCGGATCGAGGTGCACGGATCGCTGGGCAGCGTCAGTGCCGAAAATACCCACATGGCAAGGATAGAGATCGCAGACCGGGACGGATACCATCGCCCGCCGTTGCTGGATTTCTTCATGTCCCGCTATACTGCCGCCTATGCTGCTGAAATCGCCGCCTTTGTTCACTGCGTCACCACCGGCGCACCGGTTCCCACAACGGGTCATGACGGGTTGATGGCGCTGGCGTTGGCCGAGGCGGCGTTGCGGTCGGTGGCCGAAGGGCGGCGGGTGGCAATCGGTGAACTGATCTGATGTTCAACTTCGATCACCCGTTCTATCGCCCCCTGTGGCGCCGCATCGCAATCACCGGGTTCTGTTTGGTCTGGGCAGTATTCGAGTTCGCCCAGGGTGCGCCGGTCTGGGCGATGATCTTTGCAGGGTTGGGCGCGTTGACCGGCTATCACTTTTTTGTGGCGAAAAAAGGCGATTGATCCAGACTCCCGGCAGCGTTGCCGGTGCCGGGCCTTGCAGCCGGAGTGATCCCGCGCTCAGAATCCGATGGACTGCAGATAGGTGCGGTTGGTCCGGGCATCTTCGACGGGGTTGGACGGGCCTTCGGGGTCGCAATCCTGCTCGACCGTGCACCAGCCATCAAATCCGTTGTCCAGCAGGATTTGCCGCACCGCCGGAAAATCCACATCGCCCTGTCCGAGATTGCAAAAAATCCCCTGAGCGCAGGCGTCATAGAAGCCCGTGCGATTTGCCACCACCTGTGCCTTGACGATGGGGTCTATGTCCTTGAAATGCATATAACTGATACGCTCGATATGCCGTTTCATAAAGGCCACGGGATCGAAGCCGGCATAGGAATGATGCCCGGTGTCGAAACAGATTTTCAGGTGGTTTTCATCCACCTCGCCCAGAAGACGCTCCAACTCGGGTTCGAAATCGACAAAGCCGGCGGCGTGGGCGTGGATGCCGACGGTCAGGCCGAAATCCTCGGTGCCGATTTTTGCCACCGTCGCGATGCGGTCGCGAAAGGCGGTCCATTCAGCCGTGTCCATCTGTTCGGCCTCATCCGCGCGCCCGGCGGTCGGGGCGCGCCGGGGCGAAATTGAATCGATCAGCACCAGATGACGCGCGCCATGTGCGCTCAGCGCCCGGCAGGTGCGCAGCGCACCGTCCATCACATCGTCCCATTGGTCCGGATCGTGAAAAGCGCGAAACACCACACCGCCGATCAATGTCTGGCCATGTTCGTCCAAGGCTTCCGCCAATTCGACGGGATCTTCAGGCATGAAGCCGACAGGGCCAAGTTCGATGCCGCTGTATCCCGCTGCGGCGTTTTCGGCGAGAACCCGACGCCAGTCAGGGTTGCGCGGATCCTTGGCGAATTCGACACCCCATGAGCAGGGCGCATTGCCGATGGTGATCATGTGGTTGTCCCTTTCTCTCAACGCCAACTCGGCGCGGCTGCAAGTGTGCTGTGCTTGACAGTCGCGTCCGGTCAATGGCCAATCTGTATTGAATGTACGGAGAATGATGTGAGCCACCTACCGAAAACCATCCGTCTGACTGTGGCGCAAGCGATCACCCGCTATCTGGCCGCGCAGTATATTCAAATCGACGGGACGCGCACACGGCTGTGCGGCGGCGGGTTCGGCATATTTGGCCATGGCAATGTGACCTGTCTGGGCGAGGCGCTGTATGATTGTCGCGATGTCCTGCCGCTGTATCGCGGGCAGAATGAACAGGGCATGGGGTTCGCCGCTGCAGCATATGCCAAATATCATCTGCGCCAGCGATTCATGTTCTGCACGGCCAGCGCGGGGCCGGGTGCTGCGAACCTGCTGACCGCCAGCGCATTGGCCCATGCCAACCGGTTGCCGATGCTGATGCTGTGCGGAGATACGTTCCTGACGCGCCTTCCCGATCCGGTGTTGCAGCAGCTTGAGCATTTCGGCAATCCGACGCTGGGTCTGAACGACGCGTTCAAGGCGGTGACGCGGTATTGGGATCGCATCACCCATCCGGCGCAGGTCGTTCAATCTCTGCCCGCCGCGCTGGCGACCATGCTGGACCCGGCAGATTGCGGCCCGGCGTTCCTTGCCTTGCCGCAGGATGTGCAGGGGTGGGCGTGGGAGTATCCGGCGGAATTTTTCGATGAAAAATTGCACCGCATCCGGCGGCAAGCGCCCGATGTGGACGAGGTGGCCGAAGCAGCCGCCCTGCTGGCCACGGCAAAACGCCCGGCGATCATCGCCGGCGGCGGTGTGCAATATGCGCGGGCGGTGGCAGAATTGACCGCCTTCGCCGAGGCGCGCGGCATACCGGTGATCGAAACCATCGCCGGGCGGGCAAATATGCTGAACGATCATCCGCTCAACCTTGGTCCGGTCGGGGTCACCGGATCGGACAGTGGCAACTGGCTGGCCGAGCGGGCCGACGTGATCCTGTCGGTCGGATCGCGATTGCAGGATTTCACCACCGGATCCTGGACCGCCTTTGCCCAGGACGCACGGTTCATTTCGCTGAACACGGCGCGTCACGACGCAGGCAAGCACATGTCGCTGCCGATTGTGGGTGATGCGATGCTCGGGCTGACCGCGCTGGATGGCGCATTGGGCGATTACCGCGCGCCCGGCGACTGGCTGCGTGACGCACAGGCCGAGCGCGCGAAATGGAACGGATATGTCGCTGAAAACATAACTCCGGGCAATCGGCCCAATTCCTATGCTCAGGCAATCGGCGTGGTGAACGCCCTGTGCGACCCGGCGGATCGGATCGTCACAGCGGCGGGGGGCCTGCCCGCCGAGGTGACGGCGAACTGGCGAACGCTGAAGATCGGGACGGTTGACGTGGAATTCGGTTTCTCCTGCATGGGGTATGAAATCGCCGGGGGGTGGGGCGCGCGGATCGCGCAGTCAGAATCCGAACCGAACCGCGACACCATCGTGTTCTGCGGCGACGGCAGTTACCTGTTGATGAACTCGGACATCTATTCCTCCGTCCTGACCGAGAAAAAGCTGATCGTGCTGGTCTTGGACAACGGAGGGTTCGCGGTGATCAACAAGTTGCAAAACAACACCGGTCAGGACAGTTTCAACAATCTGATCGCCGATACTCCCACCGCAACAAACCAAGTGCGCGTGGATTTCCAGGCCCACGCCCGCGCCATGGGGGCAATCGCCGAAACCGTGGCCAACCCAGCAGAATTGGCCGAAGCCTTCAAACGCGCGCAGGCCGCGGCAACGACCAGCGTGATTGTCATGCAGGTCGACGCCCACGAGGGTTGGACGACCGAAGGACACGCATGGTGGGAAATCGGCACGCCTCACGTTTCCGAACACGCCAGTGTCACGGCGGCGCATAAGGTCAGTGAAAGCGCCCGGGTGCGCCAGCGCAAGGGCATCTGACGGGCGGGACAGGCGGCGTATCGCAACCACTTCCCTGTGACCGGACGCGTGAACCGACGGTTCTCCCGACCCGCACGACTTCGACGACTCGGCAACGTCCGTCAACGGGAATTGCTGCAATCCGTCCCGCAACTCAAATCATGACTGGAGTTTTGCGTCGCCGATACGGCAAGGTTCCCCTAGGTGCAGATCCCGGCCGATCCCAATGTTTCCGTGGTCGCTGCCACCCGCGACGCGCCGCGCGCCCTTGCTCGCGCACCACAGGGCGCGGCAAATTGGCGATTCTGCGCCACATGACATTGAGATTTCGTGTCGGCGATGCTATTTCTGTTCCACGCCCTGCGCCGGGGCCCAGATCGGCGTGCAACCGAGGAGGACGATGTCCTGTCCCTGTCCCAAGATGCGGTCGCCCATGTGGCCGCCCAGACCCCGCGCATGACTGCCACCGGGTCCGTACTGACCAGCGAACAATTGCTGGCCCATATCCTGACATCCCTTGACGAAGACAAGGCCGAAGATGTGGTGCAGGTCGATCTGCGCGGCATTTCCGAAATGGGTGACTATATGGTCATCTGCTCGGGGCGGTCGTCGCGTCAGGTCATGGCGATTTCCCAGAACCTGGTCGATCACCTGAAACAAGACCACAATCGCGCATCCAAGGTCGAAGGCAAAGAAGCCGGCGACTGGGTGCTGATCGATACGGGCGACGTCATCGTCCATGTCTTCCGGCCCGAAGTGCGCGAATTCTATCAGCTGGAAAAGATGTGGCTGAACCCAACCGCACCGCAGAGCACCACGACTCCGGTCTGAGTTCATGCGGCTGCACATCTGCGCCGTGGGCCGGTTACGCACCGGCCCCGAAAAGACGCTGATCGACGACTATCTGGCGCGGTTCGACCGGACTGGCCGCGCCCTGTCCCTCGGCCCCTGTCAGGTGGCCGAGGTTGAGGACAAGCGCGGAACCGGCATGGCGGGCGAGGGTGCGTTGCTCTCTCGCGCCATTCCGGACGGCGCGCTGACCTGCGTGTTGGAAGAACGCGGGCGGACTTTCTCGTCGCCCGAATTCGCCGATCAACTGATCCTCTGGCGCGATCAGGGCCGGTCCGACCTTGCCTTTGTCATTGGTGGCGCAGATGGGATCGACCCGGCACTGCGCGATTCTGCCGATGATGCGCTTTCTTTTGGTGCGATGGTCTGGCCGCACATGCTGGTCCGGGTGATGCTGGCCGAACAATTGTACCGCGCAGCATCGATCCTGTCCGGCGGGCCCTATCACCGGGCCTGAATCATACGTCAGATCGGGCCTGAAATCGGTCCGAACGGCGCCGCCTCACACCATACCGGTTTCTTCTTTGTCCAAATACTCAGAAAACCACGCCATCCCCCGGCGCACCGGTTCCGGTCGGCGCGGATCCGCGATAACAAGGGGGCGAAACGCGAAAGGGCCGCATCATGACACCGAAACCCGTCGTTCTGTGCATTCTCGATGGTTGGGGCATCAACCCCGATACCACGGCCAACGCCCCGGCGCTGGCTGCGACCCCGACGTTCGACGCGATCATGGCGAATTGCCCCAACGCCCGGCTGATTACCCATGGCCCCGATGTGGGGCTGCCCAGCGGGCAGATGGGCAACTCCGAAGTCGGGCATACCAACATCGGCGCAGGGCGCGTGGTGGCGATGGATCTCGGACAGATTGATCTGGCAATCGAAGATGGCAGCTTTGCCGTCAACCCCGCCCTGACCGGTTTCATCGACGCGGTGAAACGCACCGGCGGCACTGCGCATCTGATGGGCGTGGTCTCTGACGGCGGGGTACATGGCCATATCACGCACATTATCGCCGCCGCCCGGACCATTGCGGCAGCCGGAGTGCCCGTGGTCTTGCACGCGATGACCGACGGACGTGACGTCCCGCCCGGCTCGGCGCCGCGATTTATTGCGGAGTTGACGGCAGGTCTGCCCGAAGGCGCGCGGATCGCCACAGTGACCGGGCGATACTTTGCCTTGGACCGCGACAACCGATGGGACAGGGTGCAGACGGCATTCGATGCGATGGTTTCGGCTAAAGGCGCGGTGGCAACGGATGCGGCAAACGCCGTCGCTCAAGCCGCCAATGCGGGCAAGAGTGATGAATTCATTCCGGCCACGGTGATCGGCGATTATGCCGGGATGCGCGACGGCGACGGTTTGTTCTGCCTGAACTTCCGTGCGGACCGGGCGCGCGAGATCCTCGCCGCGCTGGGCCAGCCGGAGTTCGATGCCTTTGACGTTTCCGCCCGGCCAGATTTCGTGCAGATGCTGGGGATGGTGGAATATTCCGAGGCGCACAACGGTTTCATGCAGGCGGTGTTTCCCAAGCGCAAACTGGTCAACACGCTGGGTGAATGGGTGGCGGCCCATGGCAAAACCCAATTCCGCCTTGCCGAAACCGAGAAATATCCCCACGTCACATTCTTCCTGAACGGGGGGCGTGAAACCCCCTATGAGGGCGAAGACCGGGCAATGCCGAAATCGCCCAAGGTCGCCACCTATGACCTGCAACCCGAAATGTCGTCGGAAGAGGTGACCGACCGTTTCGTTGATGCGATTGACCATGGCTATGACCTGATTGTCTGCAACTATGCCAACCCCGACATGGTGGGCCACACCGGCGACCTGCAAGCGGCGATGGCGGCCTGTGCGTCGGTCGACCGGGGGCTGGCGCGGGTCGTTGCAGCGTTGGAAAAGGTCGGGGGCGCGATGATCCTGACCGCCGATCATGGCAATTGCGAAACCATGGTCGATCCGCTCACCGGCGCACCGCACACCGCGCATACCACAAATCTTGTACCTGTTGCACTGATCGGCGGGCCGGATGGGGTGCGCTTGCGTGACGGTCGGCTGGCCGATCTGGCGCCAACGTTGCTGGAGCTGATGGGCCTGCCCAAGCCGGACGAGATGACCGGTCAAAGCCTGATTCAACGATGATCCGGCTGGCGTGCCTGTTGCTGTTGTGGCCGGCTCTGGCCTTTGCACAGGCCGATCCGGCTGACATTGCGCGCCGTGCAGTGATGGAGCTGGATCGCGCGGCGCGCACGCTGACGGCCGCTGAAGGCTCGCGCGACCGGGTGTCGGCGCTGACCGAAACGATCCGCGCCTATGAATCCGGGCTATCTGCCCTGCGCGAAGGTCTGCGCCGCGCCAGTGCCCGCGAGGCACAGATCAGGCTGCAATTCGACCGGGAAAACGCCCGACTGGGCAGTTTGATCGGCGCATTGCAAACCATGCAGGCGAGCCCCGAGGCGTTGTTGTTGCTGCACCCTGACGGCCCGATGGGTACGGCGCGGTCCGGTATGATATTGTCTGCCGTGACACCCGCCCTGTTGTCCGAGGTGGAACGCCTGCGGACCGATCTGACCGAAATCGCGACCCTGCGCGCACTTCAGGCTGGTGCCCAGGACACGCTGCAACAGGGGCTGGACGGGGTGCAAAAGGCACGCACCGCCCTCAGCCGGGCAGTGTCGGACCGGGTGGATCTGCCGCGTCGGATGACCGAGGATGACGAACAGATGCAGCGATTGATCGAGTCGACCGAAACGCTGGAAGGATTCGCCAGCGGTCTGTCCGTGCTGCCGCGTGATGAAACCGTCGCCAGCCTTCCCGATTTCGCCGATGCGCTGGGCGATCTGGCGCTGCCTGCACGGGGCAGGGTGACGGCCGGGTTCAATGATCCCGACGCGGCGGGCATCCGCCGTCCGGGGCTGACTCTGGCCACCGCGCCGGGTGCTTTGGTCACCGCACCCTGGCCCGCGACGATCCGGTATCGCGGGCCGCTGCTCGACTACGGAAACGTGATGATCCTTGAACCCGCACCGGGCTATCTTCTGGTTCTGGCGGGGATGGATCGGGTCTATGGTGAGACGGGGCAGGTGATCCCTGCGGATGCGCCGGTGGGTTTGATGGGGGGGACCGGATCGTCGGATTCCCCGCTTATCCCGTCGCAAAGTGTCAATGAGGATGGTCAATCGGACCGGGAAACGCTTTATATCGAACTGAGAGACGGGCAAGATCCGATGGACCCGGCCCTTTGGTTCCGAATGGATGAGGAATGATCGACAGATGAGAAAATTCGCAATCGCGGCAATTGGCGGCACGCTGGCAGGCCTTCTTCTGACGACACAGATCGCCGGCCCGTTGATCGCGCAGGAAAAAGAGCGCAATGGCAGCGTCTATGAACAGCTTGACCTGTTTGGCGACATCTTCGAACGGATCCGCGCGCAATATGTGACCGAAGTTGACGCCAAGAATCTGATCGAAGCGGCGATCAATGGTATGCTCACCTCACTTGATCCGCATTCATCCTATTTGTCGCCCGACGACGCAGCGGCGATGCGGGTGCAAACGCGGGGCGAATTCGGTGGTTTGGGGATCGAGGTCACCCAGGAAGAAGGCTTCGTCAAGGTCGTGTCACCGATGGATGGCACCCCGGCAGACGAAGCTGGCGTCGAGGCCGGCGATTTCATCACCCATGTGAACGGCGATTCGGTTCTGGGGCTGACGCTGGACGATGCGGTCGAATTGATGCGCGGCCCGATCGGCAGCGAAATCGTGATCACCGTGATGCGGGAGGGCACAACCGACCCGATCGAAATTTCGATCATCCGCGACACGATCAAACTGACCGCGGTGCGCACCCGTACCGAAGGCGAATCTGTTGTTCTGCGGATCACCACCTTCAACGACCAGACCTTTCCCAATCTTGAAGAAGGGTTGAAGAAACAGGTCGAGGAAGCGGGCGGGATCGACAAGGTCAACGGGTTCGTCATCGACCTGCGCAACAACCCCGGTGGCCTTTTGACTGAGGCGATCCGGATCAGCGATGCCTTCCTTGAAACCGGCGAAATCGTCAGCACACGTGGCCGCGATCCGGTCGACAGCGACAGGTACAATGCCACACCGGGCGATCTTGCTCAGGGCAAACCGGTGGTCGTTCTGATCAATGGCGGCTCGGCTTCGGCGTCGGAAATCGTTGCGGGTGCGTTGCAGGACCACCGCCGCGCCATCGTGATCGGAACCAAATCCTTTGGTAAGGGATCGGTGCAAACGGTCATGCCGCTGCGCGGTGACGGCGCGATGCGGTTGACCACGGCGCGGTATTACACCCCGTCGGGCCGGTCGATCCAATCGCTTGGCGTGTCGCCCGATATTGTTGTGGCCCAACCGCCGCGCCAGCCTGAGACCGACGAGGAAGCACCGGTCAACCGCAACCGGACCGAGGCCGACCTGCGCGGCGCAATCACCAACGATTCGGTGTCCGAGGACGAGCGCAAGATCATTCTGGAGGAACAGAAAAAGGCCGAAGACGCGGCCAAGCTGCGCGATGATGATTATCAGCTGGCCTATGCCATCGATATTCTGAAGGGCCTGTCGGCACTGGGTCCGGATGCCAAGTGATGTGAAACCGCGCCCCGATCTGTTCGGGGCGCTACTCCTGCGCAACGTGCTGAACGGCAGCGGGACTGGACGTTATTGCCAACGCCCTGCGGTGGACGCGAGACGCGCAAACCCAACTGTCAGGGCTTCGGCATGACGCCCGACGACATCGCCCGTTTGCCCTATCGCCCCTGTGTCGGGGTGATGCTGGTCAACAGTCGGGGCGGCATTTTCGTGGGTCAGCGGATCGACAACAGTCAGGCCGCTTGGCAGATGCCTCAGGGCGGGATCGACGCGGGCGAAGATCCTCGCGCCGCCGCCCTGCGCGAGTTGGGCGAAGAAACCGGCGTAACCCCCGATCTGGTGCGGATCGAGGCGGAAACGCCGGACTGGATCACCTATGATCTGCCTCAGGATCTGGTTCCAAGAGTGTGGAAAGGCCGGTACCGAGGGCAGGAACAGCGCTGGTTTCTCATGCGGTTTCTCGGCCGTGATGACCAGATCGACATTTCCCGTCCGCCTGCTGAATTTTCTGAATGGCGCTGGTTGGACAAGTCGCAACTGGTTGAACAGATCGTGCCATTCAAACGGGCGGTCTATGCCAGTGTCCTGCAATCTCTGGGAGATCAGATATGATCGCCGCCGCCCGCATGGACGTCCAGACGCTGGCGCAATCTCTGGCGCTGACTCTGACCCTGATCGCCATTGCGGGCCCGTCTTTCGCCCTGTCCTGTGTCCGCCCCGACCCAGAGCGCAGCTTTGCCCGGGCGTTCGAGGCGGCAGAACCCTATATCGTGGTCCACGGAAGCTTTGCTTTTGACACGACCCGTATGCCCATGACGGCCAGTGGCGGGGATCAGCCCAACGCATCAGGCGCGAGCCTGCCCGCACGGTTCACCGGCAGCGGTCTGACCACCGACGGGTTCACCACTCCGTTGGCGATACCCGTGACGCTGGATGTCGAGTGTCTTGGCCCGTGGTGCGGCAGTTTGTCGGAAAAGACCGATCAACTTGCCTTTCTTGAACGGCGGGATGACGGCTATCACCTGTCGGTCACCGCCTGTCCGGGAATGGTTTTTGACACTCCGGATGCGGAACTTCTGTCCCGGATGCAATCCTGCCTCAGCGAAGGCGGCTGTTGAAATCCACCTGGTCATCGGCACGCGCTCAGCGCGTTGAAAGCCCGGACCTTCTCCGGTTTCTCCTTGCATAAATACTCATCTGGCGACCCCAGCCCCGAACACTCCATCGCGGGCAGGGGCGGATCAGGCTGATACGACTGTTTCGAAACCGCCAAAGATCATCCGCGCCCCGTCCAGCGGCAAGCTCTGGAACATCGCCTCGGCTTCGGGGTCGGACATCACCGCCTCCATACAGGAATCCCGCGTTGCCTTGTCGGGGTATGTGATAAAGCAGATGGCGCAGGTCTCGTCCTTTTCCAACGCCACGGCGAGTGGAAAGGACGTGCGTTTGCCATCCGGCACATCGGAGCCCCAACATTCGCAATAGGCCAGGGCGCCATGCTGCTTGAACAGTTTCGCCATCGCCTGAGATGTGGCGACATATTCGTCTTTGCTGGCAGATTTGACCGGCGCGACCATTGCTTCGATATACATCCAGTTTCCCTTCGGGTTGTCCCTGCAAGGGTCGCCCGAATCAGATGTCTGCGTCAACACATGCGGGTCCGGCGGCGCGCCTCCGCCCGTCCTGACCTAATAGCGGCGCAGGGTATCGCCGGGTTGCAGTTTTGGCGTCAGCTCGATCCGCTTGCCACCCTGAGTGTCCTTGCCGGTGGTGCGGTCAACGATGATCTGTGCCGCCGCGCGACCGATCTCGGCCCGTCCTGCATCCATCGTGGCCAGTTGCTTCGGCAGGCCACGCAAGAATTCGACACCGTTGAACCCGGCCATGCCGATCCGTCCCGGCACATCCATTCCCTTCTCCAGACAATACAGCAACCCGCCGGCGCCGATCATGTCGTTGGAATAATACAGGAAATCGAGATCGGGATCGCGCGAGAGGATCGCTTCGGTCATCTCGCGGCCCTTCACCAGAGCCGAGCCGCCTTCATAGAATTCCTGCGCGACCACTTCGAGCCCGGTCTTGGCCAAAGCCTCGGTAAAGCCTTCAAAGCGTTTGCGGGCACGGAAATCCAGCGGCATCTTGGTGCCGAGGAAACCGATACGCTCGTACCCCTGTTTGACGATCGCATTGGCCATTTCGCGGCCCGCGCGGCGATGCGATATGCCGACAACGCTGTCCACAGCCTCGCCGTCCACGTCCATGATCTCGACCACCGGAATGCCGCTGGCGCGCAGCATCGCCCGCGAAGCGTCGGAATGTTCGAGCCCGGCGATGATCACGCCGGACGGACGCCACGACAACATCTCGTACAGCACGTCCTCTTCCCGCTCGGGGCGATAGTTGGTGACGCCGACAACCGGTTGCAGATCGGTATTGTCCAGAACCTCGGAAATGCCGGTCATTACCTCGGGGAACACCATGTTCGACAGGCTGGGGATGATGACGGCGACAAGATTTACTTGCGACGAAGCCAGAGCGCCGGCGATCTTGTTCGGCACGTATCCCATACGTTTCGCGGCTTCCTGCACCTTTTTGCGGGTCGCTTCGCTTACATCGCCGCGATTGCGCAACACGCGGCTGACCGTCATTTCGCTGACCCCGGATTCTTCAGAGACGTCGCGCAGGGTCAGTTGGCGGCGGGGCGGTATTGGCGGAACCTGAGTCACTGGCAGCGCATCCTTTGCGGTATGGCCCGGTTTAGCCGGAAACGCCGGGAGGTTCCAACCCCCATGCGCATGGGCAAAGCGAATGGTCACCCCCGGCGCGTCGCGATCCCGGTTGTCAAAGCAGAACGGCGCGGTTTCAGGATGACAGCCTGACGGTGCGGTTGTAAGAGGGATCTGCACGTCGACAAGCGTCGGCCCCGTGGCTCAACTGGATAGAGCAGCCCCCTCCTAAGGGGCAGGTTAGTGGTTCGAATCCACTCGGGGTCACCATTAAATCAATGAAATCAAATCATTGCGCGGCGTCTGTCTGCGCATTTCACAAGACAGACGCCTGGTTTTTTCGGCTTCTTTCCGCCAACGTGCATTTAATCCGGCAACCGGTGGTCCTGCCCGCTGTTCGATCGTTCTCAGCCCGGTTCGTCGGCCAGTGACAGCAGGTGACGACCATAATGGTTCTTGGCGAACTTGCGACCGCGGGCGCGCAGGGCTTCGGCGTCGATCCAACCGCTGGCAAAGGCGATCTCATCCGGGCTGCCGGTCTGCATGCCCTGCCGCTGCTCCAGTGTGCGCACGAAGTTGCCCGCATCCAGAAGGGATGCATGGGTGCCGGTGTCCAGCCAGGCAAAACCGCGCCCCATGCGTTTGACCGTCAGTTGCCCGTCGTGCAGATATTGTTCCAGCAATGTGGTGATCTCAAGCTCGCCACGGTCCGAAGGTTTAACCGAACGGGCCCGCTGTGGTGCGGTTCCGTCGAGGAAATACAGCCCGGTCACGGCATAGTTCGACGGCGGATTCTCCGGTTTCTCGATGATCGCTTTTGCCTGCCCGTCGGCGTCAAACGCAACCACGCCATAGCGCTCGGGATCGGCCACGTGATAACCAAAGACCGATCCGCCGGTGGTCTGGGCGTCGGCCTCGGCCAGCAGTTCGGGCAGACCGTGGCCAAAGAAGATGTTGTCGCCCAGCACCATCGCGCTTGAGGCTCCGTCAAGGAATTCCTCGGCGAGGATATAGGCCTGCGCCAGGCCATCGGGGCTGGGCTGTTCGATATAGGTCAGCGAGACGCCCCACTGGCTGCCGTCGCCGAGCGTGCGTTTGAACTGGTCGGCGTCCTGCGGGGTGGTGATCATGGCGATGTCGCGGATTCCCGCCAGCATCAGCAGCGACAGCGGGTAATAGATCATCGGTTTGTCATAGACCGGCAGCAGCTGTTTGCTGACCCCCTGAGTGATCGGATAAAGCCGGGTGCCCGAGCCGCCTGCCAGAATGATGCCTTTGCGGCCGGTGGATGTCTGTTGCGTCATGAAATCTGTTCCTGGTTCAATCGGGTTGTCGCATCAGCCCGTCGGGGCCGCGAGTTTCGCTGTAACGTGGGATATCGTCGGAATGCTATTGCGTGACGGTATCGAACAACGCCTAGTCATCCCTCGCACGATGGTAAGGCTTACGCGCCTGCGTTGTAGTCCGGTGCGTATCAGTTGGCACGATTAAGTTCTTCAAGCACATCCCGCAGTCCTGCGCGCCAGTCGGGCCGCTCGATGCCAAAAGTCCGTGTCAGGCTGTCGCAGTTCATCCGTGAATTGGCGGGGCGGGGCGCAGGCGTCGGATAGTCGCGGGCAGGGATGCCGGTGACAGTCACAGGTTTGCCCGCCTGTGCGAAAATCTCGGTCGCAAACCCGGCCCAGCTCACATCCGGGGAGCCGGAAAAGTGATAGATGCCCGATTTGTCGGCGCCAGCGCGCAGTGCCTCGGCCATGGTCAGACAGGCGGCGGCGATGGCGGCGGCGGGGGTTGGGCCGCCGATCTGGTCATTGACGACGTTCAACGCATCGCGGGTTTCGGCCAGTCTGAGCATCGTTTTGACGAAGTTGCCGCCGTGTGCGGAAAAGACCCAGGATGTGCGCAGGATGCCATATGTGCCGCCCCCTGCGCACACCGCCTCTTCGCCCGCGAGTTTTGAGCGACCATAGGCCCCCAATGGCGCGGTGGGGTGATCTGCGGCGAAAGGATCGGATCCCTGACCGTCAAAAACATAGTCGGTCGAGATATGGACGAAAGGAATCCCGAGTTTGGCACAGATCCGCGCCATCGCGCCGGGGGCTGTGCCGTTGACTGTGGTCGCCAGCGGCTCGTCGGATTCGGCCTTATCCACTGCGGTATAGGCGGCGGCGTTGATCACCGCCACAGGGCGGTGGGTTCGGATCGCTTCGGCACAACCCTCTGGATCGGACAGATCAGCGCTGTCGCGTCCCAGATACACCGCTTCGGGCGCAAGGCGATGCAGCTCTTGCGCCACCTGACCGGTCTTGCCAAAGATCAAAAGGGTCATGAAGGCTCCTGTGGTGGTATCGAGGGATCGTGAAATTGCGAATCCGGCGCGTTATCGTATCTGCACCGGGTTTGGTTGTCGTCGATCTGGGGCGATCTGCGCGATATTGCCGTCAGGACGGGGCGCGGCTGTCAATCCAGGCCACCGCCTCGTCCCATTCGGCCAGAGGCAGGCGGTCGATGTTTTCGTACAGCCAGCCGAACCTTTCGTTCAGCAATTCGCTCTCCATATCCGCCAGCGGTTCGGCACCCGGATCGACCTGCAACAGGCCGACGCCGTGGTCGATCAGCACCAGCCGGAAATCGAGCCCCTGCGTCGCCGCGATTTCCATCGCGACCTTCCACACATCGCCGGTCCACCCCAGATGCATGCGGGGCATGTGTTCCTGTTTCCAGTTGGTCGGCATCAGATCATGCAGCGCGATCCAGCCGCCCGGTTTCAGGCAGGCCAGCGCGTTGATCAAATCGCGGTGGACTTGGGTGTATTCATGCAGCCCGTCGATCCAGATGAAGTCAAACTTCTTGCTATTGGTGTCAAAGAAATCGTCTGACGTCAGACGAACCGTGCCGCCCTTGACCGGATCGACTCCGGTCTTGTCGCTGATCGGCAGTGCATCGAACAGGTCATTGCCGCCGCAGCCGATTTCCAGATAGGCGCAATCCATCGGCAGTTTGCGCAGGACATAATTAACCAGCGCGACGCGATTGTGATGAACGTCTTTCCAATTCCACTTGAAACCCTTGGGATAGGCGTTGCTTTGGAAATGCTGCGCGATCTTGCGGCGACCCTCGCCATCGAGATCTTCAAACGGTTTCGTCAAGAAATCAGCGTCGTTCATCCGGAAAATTCCTTTTTCGATCCTTACATCGCTCGCAGGCGGTCGGTCCTGCCTATCCCTGCCATATGTGCAAACCTGAGCAAAGGCTACTTTTTCGGACCAAGCGGGAAATCCCGGGTTTCCGGTGGAACCTGCCGTTCTGCAGTTCTTGCGGCGCAATCCCGCGGGCAAATCAACCCTGTGCCCGCCAGATCTGAATGGCGGGCACAGGATCGTATCGGGTGCATTCGTTACCCGGCCTTGCCCAGCCGCTCGCCCACGCCTTGCCGGGTTTGCAGCGCGCGCCACCAGCTTTCGTTGTCCAGATACCACTGCACGGTCAGTTCCAGACCTTCGGCCAGAGTGACCGAAGGACGCCAGTTCATTTCGTCGCGCATGCGCTTTGGATCGATCGCATAGCGGGCATCGTGCCCCGGACGGTCGGTGACAAAGGTGATCTGATCTGCATAGGGTGCCTTGGCCGGGCGCTTTTCGTCGAGAATGGTGCAGATCGTCTTCACCAGATCGATATTGCGCGCTTCGTTCTCGCCGCCGATGTTATAGGACCGGCCGATCTCGCCGTTTGCCACCACCAGCAAAAGAGCGTCGGCGTGATCTTCGACATAGAGCCAATCGCGCACATTGTCGCCCGCGCCGTAAATTGGGATTTCCTTGCCCGCCAACGCGTTCAGAATGACCACGGGAACCAGCTTTTCGGGAAAGTGGAACGGGCCATAGTTGTTGGAACAATTGGTCAGCACCACCGGCAGACCATAGGTTTCGTGCCATGCGCGCACCAGATGGTCGGACCCGGCCTTGGACGCAGAATACGGGCTGCGCGGATCATAGGGGGTTTCTTCGGTGAACTGGCCGGTTTCGCCCAGCGATCCGAACACCTCATCCGTCGAGATGTGGTGAAAGCGGAACGTCTCGGGCCGTTCTTTCGCGTTCCAGTATGCCCGCGCGGCCTCAAGCAGGTGAAAGGTGCCCATGATGTTGGTGTCGATGAAGGTGCCGGGGCCGTCGATCGACCGGTCGACATGGGATTCTGCCGCCAGATGCATCACTGCGTCAGGTTCATGTGTGGCAAAAATCCGGTCCAGCGCAGCGCGGTCACGGATATCGGCCTGTTCGAACGCATAGAGCGGGCTGTCGGCCACGCTGGCCACATTGTCGAGACAGGCGGCATAGGTCAGCGCATCGAGGTTGACCACGGAATGCCCCTGCGCAATGGCGCGACGCACCACCGCAGACCCGATGAACCCGGCACCGCCGGTGACAAGCAGCTTCATTCTACGGCTCCCTTAGTTGTGCCCGATCCCTCAAAAACAAAGGGACTTTCGAGCCTATCGAGTCCGCCAGCTTCGGCATCCTTGCCTGACAGCACCGGCGCAACCCCGTCCATCGCCCATTCGATGCCGATGGCCGGATCGTTCCACAACAGCGCACCTTCGGTTTCGGGCGCGTAATAGTCCGAGCATTTATAAACGATTTCAGTTTCCGGAGCGCGGGTGACAAAACCATGAGCAAATCCGGCAGGCACAAGCAATTGGCGACCGTTCTCAAAACTCAGCTCGGTCCCGAACCATTGCCCGTACGTGGGCGAGCCCTTGCGGATGTCCACGGCCACATCAAACAGCGCACCGCGACCGCAGCGCACCAGTTTGTCCTGAGCGTGGGGCGGCGCCTGAAAGTGCAACCCGCGCACCGTGCCCGGCGTCATCGACAGGGAATGATTGTCCTGAACGAACTCGATATCGATACCCGCCTTCGCAAGTGCTGCGCGGCTGTAACTTTCCGAAAAGAACCCACGATGATCGCCGAACCGCCCCGGCGTGATGACAATGACGCCCGGCAGGGGTGTTTGATCGATTTTCACGAATGCTGTCCCTTGGAATGAATTTCACAGATCTGCGGGACTATTAGCAACGACATTGACCAGTAGCAACGACACCTGCCAGCACTCTTAGTGCCAATCCGCGTCCAGGCCTGACCCCTTTCACCTGTGGCAACCGCCTGTTATGGGATGCGCCGAACCCGATTGACCGGATGGCGCCCATGAAATTCACTCTCTCCTGGCTGAAACAGCACCTTGAAACCGAGGCAACGGTGGATGAAATCACCGACACGCTGACCGATCTCGGACTTGAGGTCGAAGGCGTGGAAAACCCCGCCGAACGTTTGGGGGCCTTCACGCTTGGATATGTGAAGAGTGCCGAAAAGCATCCCGATGCCGACCGGTTGAATGTCTGTCAGGTGGATACCGGCGACGGAATCAGCCAGATCATCTGTGGTGCCGCCAATGCCCGCGCGGGCATCACCGTCGTGGTGGCGCGGCCCGGCACCTATGTTCCCGGCATCGACACGACGATTCAGGTGGGCAAGATCCGTGGCATCGAATCGCACGGGATGATGTGTTCCGAGCGTGAGATGGAGCTGTCGGAAGAACACGACGGCATCATCGAACTGGCCACCGGGACCGTGGGGCAGCGGTTCACCGATTGGCTGGCCGAACATGACCCGGCGCGCGTTGATCCGGTGATCGAGATTGCGATCACCCCGAACCGCCCCGACGCTTTGGGCGTGCGGGGCATCGCCCGCGATTTGGCGGCGCGGGGCTTGGGCACCCTGAAACCCGACACGATTGAACCTGTGGCGGGCGGATTCCCTTGCCCGGTTTCTGTGACGATTGATGACGACACATTAGATGGCTGCCCGCTGTTCACTGGTCGGTTGATCCGTGGTGTCAAGAACGGGCCGTCGCCGCAATGGCTGCAACAGCGGCTCAAGGCGATCGGGCTGCGGCCAATTTCGGCGCTGGTGGATATCACCAACTTCTTCACCTTCGACCGCAATCGCCCGCTGCATGTGTTCGACGCCGACAAGGTATCGGGCGGATTACGGGTGCACCGCGTCGCGGGTGGCGAAACCCTGATGGCGCTGGACGACAAGGAATACACATTCAAGCCTGACATGATGGCGATTTCCGACGATAGCGGCGCACAAAGCATCGCCGGGATCATGGGCGGGGCTGCGTCGGGGGTTACCGATGAAACGGTGAATGTGTTTCTCGAATCCGCCTTCTGGGACAGTGTGACCATCGCACACACCGGGCGTGCGCTGAAAATCAACTCGGATGCGCGATACCGGTTCGAACGGGGCGTCGATCCGGAATTCACCTTGCCGGGGCTGGAACTGGCCACCGCGATGATTATGGATCTGTGCGGCGGCGAAGCTTCCGAAGTGGTGGTCGCCGGCGCAGTGCCCGATCATGCGCGGGCCTACCGGCTCGACACCGACCGGGTGCAAAGCCTTGTGGGCATGGAAATTCCGGCGGAAACTCAGCGCGCGACTCTGGGCGCGCTGGGCTTTGTGATGGACGGCGACATGGCGCAGGTGCCCGCATGGCGGCCCGATGTGCAGGGCGGCGCCGATCTGGTCGAAGAGGTGGCGCGCATTGCTTCCCTGACCCGCCTGAAGGGGCAGCCGCTCGCGCGGGTGCAGGCAGGTGTGCCAAAGCCGATTCTGACACCGGTGCAAAAGCGCGAGCAGATGGCGCGGCGTACACTTGGGGCTTTGGGCTACAACGAATGCGTCACCTACAGCTTTGTTGATGGTGCCTCGGCGGCGCTGTTTGGGGGCGGTGACGAAGCGACCCGGGTGGAAAATCCGATTTCGGCCGACCTTTCGCATATGCGCCCGGCGCTTTTGCCCGGGCTGTTGCAGGCGGTGCGACGCAATCAGGCGCGCGGCATCGCTGACATGGCCTTGTTCGAGGTCGGCCCGGCCTTTCAAGGCGGTGAACCGGGCGAACAGCACCTGCTGGCCACTGGCCTGCTGATCGGGAGGACCGGGCCAAAGGATGTGCACGGCGATTCGCGCGGCGTCGATCTTTACGACGTGAAGGCCGACGCCGAAGCGGTGCTGGCCGCGATCGGTGCGCCGGCCAAGGTGCAGATCCTGCGCGGCGCAGAGCCGTGGTGGCATCCGGGCCGCCACGGGATGATCTGTCTCGGACCGAAAAAGGTGCTGGGCGTGTTTGGCGAACTGCACCCCAAGGTGCTGCGGGCAATGGGGATCAAGGGTTCGGTCATGGCCTTTACGATTTGGCCCGAACAGGTGCCCCTGCCGCGCCAGACCGGGGCGGCGCGCCCGCCGTTGCGGGGCAGCGATCTGCAATCGGTCGAGCGTGACTTTGCCTTTGTCGTGGATGCCGGGGTCGAGGCGCTGACACTGGTCAACGCGGCGGCAGGGGCGGACAAGGCTTTGATTTCTGACGTGAGAATCTTCGATCAGTTCGTCGGCGGCTCGCTGGGCGAGGGACGCAAGTCGCTGGCGATCACGGTGCGGCTGCAACCGAAGGATGCAACACTGACCGAAAAAGAGATCGAGGCGGTTTCGGCCCGAATCGTCGAAAAGGTGGCCAAAGCCACAGGCGGCGCGCTGCGCGGCTGAAGCCTCATCGGTCCTGCGTCCCTCTTCGGCGACCCAAGGCCCGAAAAGGGACGCAGGACCGATGAGGGGCCGCTTGAAACCCGCCGACGGGGACGATATATAACCGGTGAGAGGTTGGCGCGGGCAGGCACCTCGCCAACCCGGTCAGGTCCGGAAGGAAGCAGCCGTAACGAGCCCCGCTTGGGTCGTTGTCCAGCCTCTCACCCCAATCTCCTTCGGTAAGGGAGGGTTTTTCGATGAATGTGATTCAGATCCTCCCACGGGCCCGCGTCTGATTCCCCCGGCGCGAATCATGCCGTCTGACCGAGGCTCGCATCCGCTTTGGTGGTATCGCCGTGCAGTGTTGGGCATGATCCAGTGACCCAGCCATTTTCTCTCGACGATCTGGGGTGGGCGGCGCATTTTTCTTCGCAGCTTGAACTTTCCGAGGCCGAAACCCTTGTTCCTGCCCGTGTGACCGGTGTTCTGCGCGACCGGGTTCAGGGGTTGACGGCCAGCGGCGCGCCTCTGCTGTATCTGCCTTCAGACGAAAGCGCGGGCGAATATGCGGTCGGCGACTGGGTTCTGTACGATCCTGAAACCAACCGTATCACCCGGCGGCTTGACCGGCTGTCATTGTTGCAGCGGCGCGCCGCGGGCACGGGGCGGGAAACCCAGTTGATCGCCGCCAATATCGACACATTGTTCATCGTCACCTCCTGCAACGCCGATTTCAACCCCGCGCGGCTGGAGCGGTATCTGGTGCTTGCCGCCGAGGCCGGGGTGTCACCGGTGATCGTATTGACCAAGGCCGACACCTGCGACGACGTCGATACCTATGTTGCCGAGGCCCGCGCCGTTGCCCGCCACATCCCGGTCGAGGCGGTGAACGCCAAGTCACCCGAAACCGCCGATGTGCTGGCTGGATGGCTGGGCCGGGGCCGGACCGGTGCTTTGCTGGGATCTTCGGGGGTGGGTAAAACGACCCTGCTGAATGCGTTGACCGGGGGGTTAGAAGCCACCGCTGACATCCGCGAGGATGACGCGCGGGGTCGTCACACCACCACGGCGCGCGGTTTGTTCGCCGCCCGGGGCGGTGCCTGGCTGGTCGACACGCCGGGGATGCGGGCGGTGCGGCTGACCGATGCGGCAGACGGGATCGACACGGTCTTCTCTGATCTGGTGGAACTGGCTGGGCGCTGCCGATTCAATGATTGCGCCCATGTCGGCGAACCCGGATGCGCGGTTCAGGCGGCCATTGCGGCGGGTGAAATTGATCCCGTCCGGCTGGCCCGTTGGCAGAAACTGACCGGTGAAGAGGCCGAAAACACCGCCACGCTGCATCAGGCGCGACAACGGGGCCGGGCGAAAAGCCGCATCTATCGTCAGGCCAAAGAGAACCGGCAGCGCAAAGAAGGGATCTGATCCGGCGGTCGCAACCACGATATCTTTCGCGTTGAAGTGTCGCGAAAGATACCGATGATCCGCCGTATCCCTGAATATCAGGCGCCAACGACCTGCCCGGGGTGGGCCGTTGCCCAATCCTTCAGAAACAAGCGCATGTCGGGATCGCCTGCCAGATCAGCGGCATTCCGGGGCAGGGCGACCCCATGTTCCAGCGCCAGCCGGGCGCAGGCGATGTGATCGCTGCTGTCCCGCGACGGCGCGTTCTCCGATCCGTGGATGATGGTGGTCAGTAAGCTGCCGCCATGGCGATTCACATGGCCAAGATCAGGGCGCAGCTCCAGAAACAGCGCGACCATATCCGGCTGCCCGGACCAGCCCGCATACTGAACCGGCGTCACGCCCATTGCGTCGGGCCGGTCGTATTCCAGCCCCAGCGCCACCAACGCCCGGATATGGTTCAGCCTGTTGGTTCCATCCTGCAATCCGCGCAAAAGGTTGCGATATTCTTCGGGCAGGGTGGCGGGGTCCAGATATGCTCCCTCGGTCTCCAGCCCCTGCGCCGCGTCGGCGAGCAGGGTTTCGATATGGCTCAGTTCCGTGTCGCCTCCGGCCTCGGCGATCAAGCGCGCCGCCTCGACGTTTCCATAGACCCGCGCAAGCGCAAAGGCGGTCAGCCCCTGCCACCGCGACGATGGATGGGCGCCGGCATCCAGCAGCAAACGCACCATCGCGCCGTCGCACATCCGTCGCGCCGCATGGGGCAGGGCGGGGATTGCGCCGCATCTGGCCTCATTCGGATCGGCCCCGGCCTTCAGCAGCATCTGCACCGCCTCGTGATCGTTGAAGTCCAGCGCACGGGGCAAGGCGTTGGTGCCCGCGGGCCGCGCTCCATGGGTCAACAGCAGACACAGCCCCTCATGGTGGCGCAACTCGGTTGCATGATAGAGCGATTCGCCGTCGTTTGGATCGGCGCCATGGGTCAGCAGCCATTCGGCCAGTGCGATATTGTTGCCCGAAATGGCACCATAGAGGGGCGACAAAGCGCCGCTGTCACCCGTCGGCTGAAGCGCATCACTCACATCGGCACCGGTTGCGACAAGAAGTGCGGCAATCGCGATCATGTCCCCGCTCAGATCGGGGCGCAGGTGGATGTACCGGGAAAACGCCAGATGATGGATCGGGCGGCGCGGCCCAACCGCCTTGGTCGCCGCCCCAGCGTCAGCGGCAAGCGCGGCGCGCACCGCCGGCAGATCGTAGAGAGCAATTTCCAGCCCCAGCAGACCGTTCGCCAGATCAGGCGTGTCGTTCAACAGCATGTCGACCACGAAGGTCTGGCCCTGCGCCAGCGCGATCTTCAGCCGCTGCTGTTTTGCCGCCCGGTCCATGCCTTGGGTTTCCACCGCTAGCTTGAGACGCGGCCAGCTATCGAAATGCGCTTCGCGCGCAACCACATGCAGGAAATCGGCGTGTTTCAGGGGTGTCGGGCCATTGGCCACATGGATGTGCACCCGGGCGGCCGCAGCAGAATCGGCGGCACCATAGGCACGGCGCAACAGTTTCGCCTTGCGGCGCAAGGAGTCGAGATCGGTCATCGGGGTTTCTCCTGATATCGCCCGACGGTCCGCTGAACCGGGCGCAAGAAAAACCGGTGTGGGTCTTTCCGATCTGATCGGGGTGCAAATGCTGTCCGCGGACCCGGATGCCGCCCCGTGCGACAAATTTCAGTCTAGAACGCGACGGGCGCGGCGACAAGCCCCGGGTCTCGCGCTAAAGTCAGACCATGATGGACACGAAAACCAAATGGGCCGAAGACCGCACCGACTGGGCCGAGGATCGTACGATCCTGGCCAATGAGCGCACCTTTGCGGGGTGGATACGCACGGGCATGGCCTGTGTCGCCATCGCCATGGGGCTGAGTGCGCTGATCGGAGAATCCGATCTGTGGTTCCATCCGGGGCGGATCGTGTCCAGCCTGTTCTGCGGCGTCGCCATCTTGATCTTCTGGACCGCGCGGAAAAAGTGCCTTGAGACCGTCGCGCGACTGAACGACCATGCGGCAAAACCCCTGCCGACGGCAATGGTGACCCTGTTGAGCACCCTGATGACACTGGGCGCGGCTGGGGTCGCTGCGCTGTTGTGGGTGATTCCGTGACACTTGCGGTTTACGCCCCCGGGCGCTGGGCCTAGATTGCCCGGGTCGATCGCCCCGGAGGCCCCCATGTCCGATAAGAATGATTCACCCGCCTATCAGGTGCTGGCCCGCAAATACCGCCCCGAGACCTTTGTGGATCTGGTGGGGCAGGATGCGATGGTGCGCACGCTGAGAAACGCGTTCAAGGCCGACCGGATCGCGCAGGCGTTCATCATGACCGGCATTCGCGGCACCGGGAAAACGACGACGGCGCGGATCATTGCCAAGGGGATGAACTGTATCGGACCCGACGGGAACGGCGGACCGACGACCGACCCCTGCGGTGTCTGCGATCCCTGTCGGGCGATCATGGAGGGGCGGCATGTCGACGTTCTCGAGATGGACGCGGCATCGCGCACCGGGGTCGGTGACATCCGCGAGATTATCGATTCGGTGAATTACCGCGCGGCCTCGGCGCGCTATAAGATTTATATCATCGACGAGGTTCACATGCTGTCCACCAGCGCGTTCAACGCGTTGCTGAAAACGCTTGAAGAACCGCCCGCCCATGTGAAATTCATCTTTGCGACGACGGAAATCCGCAAGGTGCCGGTGACGGTGCTGTCGCGCTGCCAACGGTTCGATCTGCGGCGGATCGAACCCGAGGTGATGATCGCCCTGCTGCGCCGGATCGCCGATGCCGAAGGTGCGGCGATCGCCGACGACGCGCTGTCGCTGATTACCCGGGCGGCCGAAGGGTCGGCACGGGATGCGACCTCGCTGTTGGATCAGGCGATCAGCCATGGCGCGGGCGAAACCGGCGCCGATCAGGTGCGCGCGATGCTTGGTCTGGCCGATCGTGGCCGGGTGATGGATCTGTTCGACCAGGTGATGCAGGGCGATGCGGCGGCGGCGCTGACCGAGTTGGGCGCGCAGTATTCTGATGGCGCCGATCCGATGGCGGTGCTGCGCGATCTGGCCGAGATCACCCATTGGGTCAGCGTGATCAAGATCACCCCCGAGGCGGCGGACGATCCCACGATCGGCCCTGATGAACGGGCGCGCGGGTTGGCCATGGCTGACCGGCTGGCAATGCGAATTCTGACGCGGATGTGGCAGATGCTGTTGAAAGCGCTGGAGGAGGTGGCCCACGCCCCCAATGCAATGATGGCAGCGGAAATGGCAGTGATCCGGCTGACCCATGTGGCCGACCTGCCCAGCCCCGATGAATTGCTCAGGAAACTCGGTGACGCGCCGCGCCCACCGATGCCGGGCGGCGGTGGGGGCGCCTCGTCGGGCCCATCCTCGGGTCTCCCCTCGTCCGGACCCTCCTCGGCTGCTGGGCGCGTAACGGCCGGCGTTGGCGGCGGCGGTGGTGGTGCGGTGGCACTTGCACCGCAACTCGACACGGCGCTGGCCCGCTTTGCCGGATTTTCCCAGGTGGTCGAACTGATCCGCGCCAATCGCGACGCCAAACTGCTGATCGATGTGGAAACCTGCCTGCAACTGGCCGAATACAGCCCCGGACGGATCGAATTCGTTCCCACCGACCGCGCGCCACGGGATCTGGCCGCTCGGCTGGCCCAGCGGTTGCAACTCTGGACGGGCACGCGTTGGGCAGTAACCTTGGTGAACGAAGGCGGCGCCCCGACCATCGCCGCCCTGCGCGATGCTGAACAGGACGCGCTGAAACAACAGGTGACGGAGCATCCGCTGATGCAGGCTGTCCTGCTGTCCTTTCCCAAGGCGCGGATCACCGACATCCGCAGCGCCAAGGCCATCGCCGCCGAAGCCGAGGCCGATGCGCTTCCCGAGGTCGAGGATGAATGGGATCCCTTCGAGGACGACTGACCGTACCGCGGCACTTGTGGGTCGGGGATGGCGCGCGTATCTGTGAACCAACCAGAAAACAGACGGAGACGGCAGATGTTCAAGGGATTGGGCGGGCTCGGCGACATGGGCAAGATGATGAAGGCCGCGCAGGACATGCAGGGCAAGATGGCCGAACTGCAAGAGACGCTGGAAACCATCACGGTAACCGGCGAATCCGGCGCCGGACTGGTCCGTGCCACCGCCACCGCCAAGGGCGTGCTCACCGGGCTGGACATCGATCCGTCGATCTTCAACCCCGATGAAAAGGAAGTGGTCGAGGATCTGATCCTTGCCGCCATCAAGGACGCCCAGTCGAAAGCCGCCGACAAGAGCCAGCAGGAAATGTCGAAGCTGACCGAGGGATTGGGCCTGCCCCCGGGCATGAAGCTGCCGTTCTAAGGTGATGCTTCGGCTTCTTCTTTGTACAAATACTCATTCAACGCTGCCCACGGGCGTGACGGGATGAGTGACGCGCCCGCCGATATCGACGCGCTGATCGATCTGATGGCGCGCCTGCCCGGTCTTGGCCCCCGCTCGGCCCGGCGCGCGGTTCTGCACCTGATCAAGAAGCGTGGCCAGTTGTTGCGCCCGCTTGCCGAAGCGCTGACCCGCGTGGGCGAAACGGCGCGCGAATGTCTGCGCTGCGGCAACATCGGCGTGGCCGATCTTTGCGATATCTGTACCAGTGAGAAACGCGCAACGGGTGAGATCTGCGTGGTCGAGGATGTCGCCGATCTTTGGGCGATGGAACGGGGCCGCGCCTTCAAGGGGCGCTATCACGTGTTGGGCGGCACGCTTTCGGCGCTGGATGCGGTCGGACCGGATGAGCTGCGGATTCCCCGGCTGATCGACCGGTTGGCCGATGAATCGGTGACCGAAGTGATCCTGGCGCTGAACGCCACGGTCGATGGCCAGACCACCGCGCATTATATCGCCGAACAGATCGAAGGTTCCGGCGTTGCCGTGACTTCTCTTGCCCAAGGTGTACCGATCGGCGGCGAGCTGGACTATCTCGATGATGGGACGATCCATGCCGCACTGAAGGCGCGCCGGGCTTTCTAAGGGCGGATCGTCGTCACAACGCAGTCACCCGTCGCACAGGTTCAGCCGTTGTCGCCTGCCGTCGATCCGGCATGGAGGTCATGGCCATCGGGGTTTGCAAATGGGTCCACGCCGCGACGAAGCCATCTACATTCCTGAACACTTGACCCACGGCGCGCCGTGTGACCGTAGACAAGCCCATCCGGGTGACGCGATCCAGAACGATCACAAGCTGTCCGATCCCATGCGCCGTGCGGTTGACGAAGGCGTACGAACGGGCAAGGTCGTGCATCTGGACCAAGGACAAGCCCGGTTGCAAGGGCGCAGGATCAACAACAGGGAGCGGATGGCATGGCAACAGGTTCCGAACTGATCGGCATGACCGCCTGCACGGTTGTCGGGCATCTGAAGCAGGGTGAAATCACACCGCTTGAACTGCTCGATGCGGTCGAAGAACGGATCGCGGCGGTGGACCCGGTGGTGAACGCGCTGCCGACGCTTTGCCTTGATCGTGCGCGCGACCGTGCCCGTGCCCTTATGCAGCGGCCTTTGGGCGAACGCGGTATCCTTGGCGGGTTGCCGCTGCCGATCAAGGATCTGACCGATGTGGCAAGCGTTCTGACCACCCATGGTTCGCCAATCTATGCCGACAATATTCCCGACAGTTCGGATATCGTCGTGGACACCATCGAATCCGAGGGCGGCATCGTCTTTGGCAAAAGCAACGTCCCTGAGTTCGGCGCCGGCGGTAACACTTTCAACGAAGTCTTCGGCGCCACGCTGAACCCCTGGGACATATCACGTTCGGCCTCGGGGTCATCCGGGGGCGCCGCGGTGGCGCTGGCGACCGGCATGGCTTGGGTGGCTCATGGCAATGATATGGGTGGTTCGCTGCGCAATCCGGCGTCGTTTTGCGGTATCGTCGGATTGCGGCCCAGTCCGGGGCGCGTCGCCCGCACGCCCGGTGTTCTTGTGGACAGCCTGCTTGGGACCGATGGTCCGATGGCGCGCAACATCGCCGATACTGCTCTGTTTCTTGATGCGCTTTGCGGCGAGAATCCGTTGGACCCACTGTCGCTGCCACGCCTTTCGACCCGGTTTCTGGACGCCGCGCAGCAGCCCCGCAAACCCCTGAGGGTGGCGTTCAGCGCCGATCTGGGCATCACGCCCGTTGACCCCGAGGTGGCTGCGATCTGTCGCGCCGCCGCTGACCGGTTGGCCGCCAGCGGTGTCGATGTGGTCGAGACGCATCCGGACCTGAGCGATACCCACGAGGTCTTTCAGACCCTGCGTGCTTTTCAGTATGCTGCGTCGCACAGCCAGAAACTGCGCGATTTTCCCGAATTGCTGAAGCCGGAGATGGTGTGGAACATCCGCAAGGGCCAAAAATTATCCGCCGCTGAAATCATCGACGCGCAAGCGAAACGCGCCCGGATGATCGCCCGCACGGTTGCTTTTTTCGATACGTTCGATCTGCTGCTGACCCCGGCGACCATCGTTTCGGCGTTTCCGGTTGGTGAACGCTATCCGACTGAATGCGATGGGCAGAAGTTCGACACCTATATCGATTGGCTGGCGATTGCTTTTGCGATCACGCTGACGACGGCGCCAGCACTTTCGATGCCCTGCGGTCTGACCCGATATGGAATGCCCGTCGGTCTTCAGGTCATCGCCCGCCCTCGCAACGAGGCCGGATTGCTGGCCCATGCGGCCTTTATCGAAGAACTACTCGGTATGACGATCCGCAAGCCGATGGATCCAAAGCGCACGCACCGGGATCTCTGACCCGGGTGCCAGATGCCGGCGTGGGGATTAGCCCAGTGTCAGGACCATACCGTCATAGGCGGGGGTGATATGGGGCGGGGTTTCGGCATCCACCGTGGCATGATCCAGATCGACATGCATGTTGGTTAAAACGGCGCGGGCCGGGCGGACGCGTTCGATCCATTCAAGGGTACGCGCCAGATGGGCGTGGGTCGGATGCGGCATACGGCGCAGGGCATCGACGATCCAGATGTCCAGATCGGCCAAAAGCGGCCAGGCCGCATCGGGAATTTCGGCCACATCGGGCAGATAGGCCAGCGTCGCAACACGAAAGCCAAGCGCGTCGATGTTGCCGTGGTTCACCGTGAACGGGGTGAGCGTCACCGCGCCGCCTTTGCCTGTCACCGTAACCGGTCCGTCGATTGTGTTCATCTCGCAGATCGGCGGATAATTCGACCCCGGCGGCTGTTGGAATGCATAGGCAAAGCGGGTCAGCAGATCAGCCTGCGTCGGCTCGTCAGCCCAGACAGGCAGACGCCGGCGCATGTTGAAGACGATCATCCTGAGATCATCCAGCCCATGGGTGTGGTCGGCGTGGGCATGGGTGTAGACCACGGCGTCCAGTTCTCCGACGCCCGCGTCGAGCAGTTGCGCGCGCAGGTCTGGCGAACTGTCGATCAGCACCCGGGTGGTGCCCTCTGGCCCGTCACGCTCGACCAGCAAGGAACAGCGGCGGCGCGCGTTCTTCGGGTTCGTCGGATCGCAATCACCCCAGTGCCCGCCAAGGCGCGGGACGCCTCCGGACGAGCCGCAACCGAGTATGGTGAACCGGTAACTCATGGCCTGCGCCATTTGGCGGCTTTGGAGAACAGGCGGTCAAAATTCGCCTCGCTCGCGGCGGCGAATTCCGGATAGCTGATCCCGAAGATTTCGGCTCCCTTTTGCGCCGTATGGGCAGTATAGGCGGGTTCGTTGCGTCTGCCGCGATGGGGCGGGGGGGCAAGATAGGGCGCGTCGGTTTCCACCAGAATCCGGTCGAGCGGGGCGGTCGCAAAAATCTCGCGCAGGGCGGTGGATTTCGGGAATGTCGCGATGCCCGACATCGACAGGAAAAACCCAAGATCCAGCGCAGCGCAGGCCAGATCCGGACCGCTGGAAAAGCAATGCATCACACAGGTGAACGGCCCGGCGCGGTGTTCTTCGGTCAGAATGCGCGCCATGTCGTCGTCCGCAGCGCGGGCATGCACGATCATCGGCAGGCCGGTCTGGCGTGCGGCCTCGATATGAATGCGCAGCGACTCTTGCTGAACGTCCTTGGTGTCGGCGGTATAGTGATAATCCAGCCCGGTTTCGCCGATCCCGACGCATTTCGGATGGGCGGCGATGGTTGTCAGCTGTTCCAGCGTTGCCATCGGTTCGCTTGCCACGCTCATCGGATGGGTGGCGGCGGCAAAAAATACCGGTGCGTGCTGTTCGGCAATCGCGCGCACCTGCGGTTCATTGCGCAGCTTGGTGCAGATCGTCACCATGCGATGCACCCCGGCGGCCTGTGCCCGGGCGATCACATCGGGCAGTTCCCCATCGAAATCGGGAAAGTCCAAGTGGCAATGGCTATCTGTTATCATGGGATGTGTCATCGGCGGATTACCCTGCGGCGATGCGTGCCGCCGTCTGGTTGATGGTCAGTCCCATATCAAGGATGAGCGCGGAGGGGTCAAGGTTCACCGCCCGTCCATGTGCCGCGCGGGCCGAAAGTGTCTGTTGCACATCGGCCCAAATTCGCGCCGCCCAGGGGTCGGGGGAATGTCGTGACAGGATCGCGGATTCACCCCGGACGATATCCGCCAGCGGAGGAAGCCCCGCACCGCTGCGCGCCAACCGCGCCAAAAGCCGGTCAATCAGCCGCAGGGTCATGTCAAACCTGTCGGCCTTGGCGGCACCTGTCATCGTGCCCGCAAGGGTAAGCAGCGCGGGGCGGTCCATGTTCGGCGCCGTGTCCAGCAGGCGCAGCAGGTTGCCATAGATCGCCAGCCCGCCCAGACGCAAAAGGCGCACCGCTTCACCCACCGATCCGGCCGCCAATTCGGCCAGTGCCACGGGATCATCGGGGGTTTCACCCGCCGCCGTCAGCGCCCTCGCCATATCGGCGGGCAACAGGGGCGACAGGCGCAGAGTGCGGCAGCGCGAGCGGATCGTCGGCAGCAGCCGCGACGGTGCATGACTGATCAACAGCAGGGTCGCATTGGCGGGGGGTTCTTCCAGCCGCTTCAAAAGTGCGTTCGCCGCCTGCGGGTTCATGTCATCGGCGCTGTCAACGATGACCACGCGCCGTCCGCCCTCGGCCGATGACAGGGCAAAGAAGGCATTCAGCCGCCGGACCTCATCCACCGTGATCACGGTCTTCAGCTTGTCGGCCTTTTCGTCATAGGCACGGCGCAGCAACAACAGATCCGGGTCGGACAGGGCGCGGGTGCGGTGCGTCACCGGATGATCGGGCGGCAGGGCAAGGGTGGTGGGCGGATCGCCAGCGAACATCCCGCCCGGTGGGGGTTGCGCGATCAGGAACCGGGCGATCGTCCAGGCCAGCGTTGCCTTACCCACACCGCGCGGGCCGGTCAGCAACCAGGCGTGGTGCATCTGGCCACGAGTGAAGGCATCCAGCATCTCGGCCTGCGCCGCATCCTGCCCGATCAGGGACAGGGTGTTGCGCGGATGCGGTGCGCCATCAACGGCATCGGGTTCGGGCGGAGCGGTGGCTTCAGCCATGGGGCAGGCGCTGCGTCAGTGCGGCCCTGACGGCCTCGGCCACCCGATCGGGCGTGTCGTCGCCCGGCACGGTGACAAAACGGTCGGGCGCGGCGGCAGCCAGTTCAAGGAACCCGGCGCGCATCTGTGCCAGAAAGTCGCAGCCGAACCCTTCGAACCGTTCTTCGACAGTGCGCCGGGACAGGGCGCGGGACAGTCCCGTGACCGGGTCTATGTCGATCAGCACGGTAAGGTCGGGTTCGATCCCGATCATCAGGTCATGCAGCGTATCAACCAGCCTGCGCAGATCGCCGGGCGCCCGGTTGCGTGCGAGCCCCTGATACATCCGGGTGCTGTCGGCGAACCGGTCCGAGATCACCAACTTGCCAGCCGCCAGTGCCGGTTGGATCGTGCGCTCCAGATGATCGCGACGGGCGGCGGTGAACAGCAGGATTTCGGTTTCCGCCGACCAGCGGTCAGGCTCGCCCTGCAGGACCAATGCGCGAATTTCCTCGGCCCCCGGGCTGCCGCCGGGTTCGCGGGTCAGCACCACGTCGCGCCCTTCGGCGCGCAGGGTATCGGCCAGCCGCCGCGCTTGCGTCGACTTGCCGGACCCGTCGATCCCCTCGAACGTCAGAAATAACCCGGCAGCACTCACCGAAGCTCTGCCGCCTCGCTCATGAAATCGCTGAACAGCCGCTGGGCGGCCAGTTTCAGCCGGGGCAGAAAACCGCTGACCCCGACATTGCGGTCGGCCAGCAGATCGACGCGGGCATCGGGCAGGCCATCCAGCGCGATCACCAGTTCGCCCAACCGCTGACCCGCCACAATCGGCGCTTCGAACGGGCCGGTATAGATCGCATTGCCGGTCAGTTTTTCCTGTTGCAGGGCTGGGATCAGCACATCGATATCCTTGGCGGCCACCAGCCCGATCTTGTCGTCCAGCCCCAGCCAGACGTCGGCGCGGGTGATTTCCTGTCCCTTGGTCACAACGGTTTTCTGCACGAACTGGCGGAAGGCCCAGTTGACGATCCTTTCGGCCTCTTCGGCGCGGGCGGTGTCGCTTTGCAGTCCGGTGATCACAAAAACGATCCGCCGTGTCCCCTGCGTGGCAGAACCGACCAGCCCATAACCCGCCTCGGAGGTGTGGCCGGTCTTCAGCCCGTCAGCACCGATCCCGAGGGTGAGCAGCGGGTTGCGGTTGTTGTGATTGGCCGGGACGCGACCGTCGTACTCAAACAATTTCTGCGAGAAATAGCCGTAATATTCGGGGAATTCGTCAATTATCCGCGCCGAGAGTATGCCAAGATCCTGCATGCTCATCCGGTGGTTGGGCGCGGGCCAGCCGCTGGAATTGACAAAGGTCGACGCGTTCATGCCCAAATCTTTTGCGCGGGTGTTCATCATCCGCGCAAAGGCATCCTCGCTCCCGGCGAGCCCTTCGGCAACCACGACGCAGGCATCATTGCCCGACTGCACGATAATGCCTTGAATCAACTCCTGGACCGTCGGGCGGTCAGTCACCTTGAGATACATCGACGACCCGCCCATCGCTGTGGCGCGCGACGATACTCCGAACCTTGTGTCCAGCGTCACCCGCCCGTCGCGCAGCGACTCGAACAGCATGTTCAGGGTCATCAGCTTTGACATCGACGCCGGGGGCAACGGCACCTCGGCGTCCTTGCTCAGCAGTACGGTGTCGGTGGTCATGTCGAAAATCCACGCAGCGCTTGCGCGGGTTTCAAATGCGGCCCGTGCAGGCAGTGCGCAAAGTGCGACAACGGGCGCGAGGATCAGCGCAAGGGCGAGGCGACGGATCATGATCGATGCTCCTTCGGGACGTGCGGGTTACGGCAGAGGTGCCCGGACAGCGATAACACGTCGCGCCGGTCAGTTAGCGATGAAATAGGCGTCGGTGAACCCGAGGCCCTTCACCTTTTTGAGAAGCGCCGTTTTCTCGGCGTTGGTCGTGGCCGGTCCGACCACCACGCGATAGAACGTCTTGCCCTTGGTGGTCTGTTCGTCCACCGCCGGAATCATGCCCGCCCCGCGCAAGGCGGTGGCGGTGTTCTCGGCGTTGGTTTTGACGCTGAAAATGCCGATCTGAATATAGGGATCCTTGATCGTCGATGCAGGGCGCGACGGTCGCGGCACTGCGGTAGCGGCGGGTTTCGGCGCGGGTCTGTCGATTGCCGCGCCGGCGGCAGCAGCGATTGTGGCGCCCTCGGTGGCGGTGGCGACACCGGAGGGCGAGTCAAGCGACAGCGCCTCAATCTCTTCGGGCTTTTCCAGCGTCGCGAGCGCCTGAGCTGCGGCAGGCTCCGGCGTTTCGGACACCTCTTCACGGCGCAGGGCGGTGACGTTCAGCTTGCCTGGTTGCCCGGCCAGAAGGCCCAGAGCTTCGGCAGCGTCCGACGAAACCTGAATCCGCGGTCCGGGATTGTCCCGTTCGCGGCGGAACAGCGCCCCGATCACAAATTTCTGATTGGCTTCATTGCGGATGATCACCCGTTCCGGGTCTTTGACATCGGAATGGGCCACCCAGACCCCACCCAGCGACGGGCGTCCGTCCCACAGGCCGGCCTCGGTCACCTGAAACACCTCGGGAGCCTCAATATCGCGTTCGACCAGACGTGTCGTTCTGGAGGCAGATCCATCGGATTCCCCGGTCGCACCTGTCTCCGACTCCGCTCCCGAAGACATCGGAAACTTGAAACCGTCTTCACATGCGGCAATCAGGCTGACGACACCCGCAAGCATGGCCAATTTCGCCCGCGATGATTTCATACGGTCGCCCTCATGGTTGCGCGGGCGTTGCCGCGCTAAATTGCCGGTCTCCGGCGTTGCTGCTCTGCGCGCGCCGCACCGCGACGCGCCATGCTATACTAACGCGTGTGGCCATTGAATGAAAGTGGCACCGCAAGCATCATTGGATTTGTGACTGTCCGGATTGGCAAGCGCAATGTCGGTCCCTCGACCGCAAGGAGAGCGTGTCTGATCGGCTTGCGAACACCGGGCAATTTCGTTGCCCGGGCAGGGCGCAAGGCACCCAAGGCGGCGCTTGTAACGGGCATGGCACAGAAGAGCCCGGACCCGTTTTCGAGCGGCCGAGCTTCAGTTTGGTGCGCCCTGCGTTCGGATGACATCTCCAGCACGCGCTCGTCCCTCCCCGCAGGCGCGAAACTCAGCGGTACCAATGGGCATAAACGCACCGCTCCTCGCTGGATCGCGGAAAATCCCCGCTTCCCTGAAAGCTGGGGCTTTTCAAATCGCGCCACCTTGCCTATGCCATCACCCGACGGAGGAGTGGCAGAGTGGTCGATTGCAACGGTCTTGAAAACCGTCGTGCGTGAAAGCGTACCGTGGGTTCGAATCCCACCTCCTCCGCCAGCCACCCCTGTCTCGCCCGATTGCTTCGTTTTGCACTGACTAATACCGCCAGATTACAGTGGCTTACAGCGCTTACCTCGAAGCAGAGACATGCGTTTCTCGGACCTTTTGGTGAATTTCCTGCGCCAGTCTCAGCCGCCTCGGCGGCTTGGTTCGCTTTGCCTTGCGAGCAGGCTTCTGTGGCGCGCCCTGTGCAACAACACGGAATTTACAGGGAATAGCATCGTTATTTGAACAATAATCGCGCATTCCACCGCGAAACAACAGATAGTTTCAAGGCGTTAGAAGTGTATTCCCTGTTCTTCGGAACAGGGAATTTCAAAGCATCGATCAGGGAAACGAAGGTGCGGATCAAGGAATGAGTCGTCGCGAACAGGGTGGGTATATCAATAACTTGTGAGGCCGTAGAGGCGCTCCTGCTCGATCCAGCAGAGGGGGATTTTGCTGGACACCAAGCGTGCCAAGGTCAGATCGGGTGGTTGGGTTCCGGCCAAAATATGTTTCTGAATATTCGGCGAGAGAAATGCGAGCGGCGCGCGGGTGCGGATGTAAGCGCCTGAGTGTCCTGCGGCGCGCGCAACGTCTGCAAGCGGCATCCCGGTTTTCAAGCGCTCGGTCCAGACGTGTGCTTGCGCGAGGATGCGCAGGAGTGCCGGGTCGGGTGCGGGCGTCAGATCTCCGGTGGCAATCCGCACCTCAACTCCCCGGCGACGGATGGTGAAGGGCGTCCGAAACGCCAGAAATCCGGCGGCGCAGGCACCGGGAATTACACTCAGCCATTCGGAAAGCGTCTTTGCGCAAAGTGTTATCTGAAGGTGGCGAGGTCCGATGGTGACCGCCGCCAAAAGGTCCGGCAGTTTCTGCGCACCTTTATTGCGCAGATCATCTACCAGCGCGGTAAGTCGTTGTGCTATCTGCCCAGCTGTGGAAGCCTCGGGTGAGGTCAGGATGTTGTGGGATTTTACTGCATTTTCAAAATGCCGGATCAGAACGGTGGCAAGCGTCTGCTCTACGGCTGAGGCTGACAAGCGCCAGCCGGTTGGGTCGGTGCCGCCAGAGATCAACCGGTTCGAGACATAGTAGTGGAACCTGCGACCATGCCGCAGGGTATGTGTCGGGGTCAGGCGATCCCCGGTCTCGTCGCGCAGGATCCCTGTCAGCACGGCGCCGGACGATATGGCAGGGCCGGGTGCGCCTATGCCCAAGTCGGACGTGGACGCTCGGTGCGTGCGTGGGCGCTGGCTGGCCTGCTGCAGGCTTGCCTGCACCACGTCCCAGAGAGGTTCTTCGATGATGGCAGGGTGTAGACCCGGGTAGGTGGTGTTTTTGTGGCGGATCAGGCCGCGGTACACCGGGTTGCAGAGCAGATAGTGGATCTGGCCGCGGGACAGCGATTGGCCTCCGGTGACTTTGCCTTGCGGCGAGATGCGTGCTTTGGAGGTCAGTCCCAGCAGTTTTGCGCGATCCTCGACAGCCCGCAAGGAGTTCAACTCGGTGTAGAGTTGAAACACCGTCTGGACGGTGGTGGCTTCATTGGAATTGACCACCAATTCGCGGCGCAGAGGATCAGGATGTGGATCGTAGCCCAGAGGAACCGTGCCGCCCATCCAGAGCCCCTTCTTCTTGGAGGCGGTGATTTTATCGCGGATACGTTCGGCGGTGACTTCGCGTTCGAACTGCGCAAAGGAGAGCAGCACGTTCAGGGTCAGCCGACCCATCGACGAGGAGGTGTTGAAGGCTTGGGTGACAGAGACGAAGGAGCAGCCTGCCGCGTCGAGCCGTTCGACCAGTTTGGCAAAATCCGCCAGCGAACGTGTCAGCCGGTCGATCTTGTAGACCACGATCATCCCAATGCGCCCGGCATCGATATCCGCCATCAGTCGCTGCAGCGCCGGGCGCTCCAAGGTGCCGCCCGACAGGCCCCCGTCATCGTAGCGGCTGGGCAGCAGACGCCAACCTTCATGGCGCTGGCTAGCAATGTAAGCGGTACAGGCTTCAAATTGCGCATCAAGGGAATTGAACTCTTGATCCAATCCGTCGTCCGAGGATTTGCGGGTGTAGACAGCGCAGCGGATCTGCGGCAGCGGGCTCAATTTCGACTCCGTTCGGGACGTTTGCGAGTTCTGGACTGATCTTGCGGGCTCCCAAAGAACCGTGGCCCGGACCAGTGCGCACCGGTGATGGCGCGGGCGACTGCCGAGAGCGATTGGTATGTCTGCCCTTTGTAAAGATGACCGTGATCGGTGACATCCACGACATGGGTCACGCCGTTCCATTCGCGCAGATAGCGACCGCCAGACTTGAGGACCGGTTTGGATGCGGCTGTCTTGCCGGTCGCAAGCCTGGCAAGTTGGGTTTTGGCGACAGCGGGCAGCGGTCCGTTGGCTTGTGCCTGCAGTTCGAAAGCGATGATGCGGCGCAGAAAGGTCTGGCTCAATCTGGGCGGTGGCTGACTGTCGTAGAGCTTGATCCAGAGCGCAACGAGTGCGTCGCGCGCGAGGGTCTGAACGTCTGAGGCAGCCAAGGCTGATTCGCGAACTATATGGTTCAAGGTGTGGCTCCGGTGTTTACGAGCCACCTCCGGGCAGCCCTTGTACCAACCCGAGCCTGAAAACTATCAGGCCTGTGATACTTTGCGTGAGTGGCGCCGTAAGTCGAGCGAAAATAGGGCTAATTTCGCGCAATTTCGATTGTTCAAGGTCCCGGTAGTTGCTATTCTGTTCCTGTCTTGAAGGGGAGGCTAAAGCTTCTGCCAGTTCCTTTAACCGACACACATCAGATCTACCGGTTTCTCTCCGACCGGAAGCGATTCCTCGGTCGACTCCAACTTAAGTCCGGTTTGCAAAATTAATGCTCTTCAACCGTCCTTGGTGGCGCGCAGATGCGCGGGTCAGGGCCCGACTGGAGTCCGACCTTGGACCATCGAATTGAGTATTTGCCACCGCATGACCTGCATCCCTACAAGCGCAATGCGCGAACCCATTCCAAGGTACAGGTCAAACAGATTGCCGACAGTATCGAAGAGTTCGGCTTTACCATACCGATCCTGATCGACAGCAAGAACATGATCCTGGCCGGGCACGGCCGTGTTCGCGCCGCGATCCTGCTCGGAATGAAGACTGTGCCCTGCATTCGGACCGACAGCCTGACGGAGGCTCAAAAGCGGGCCTATATTCTTGCAGACAACAAGCTGGCCCTGAATGCTGCGTGGGATGAAGACCTGCTGGCCAGCGAGTTGAAAGACCTGCTGGAATCGGAAATCCCGGAATTCGACATTGGCGTGATTGGCTTTTCCGTGGCCGAGCTTGACGACATGATCGAGGGGCTGGAACCGCAAGAGCCGGGGAACCCGGCGGATGACGTGATCCCGACAAAGATTCCGAAACGCTGCATCTCCGGCGATATCTGGCAGTTGGGCAATCACCGCCTGATCTGCGGGGATGCGCTCGATCCTGATGTGGTTGCCCGTCTGATGGATGGGGAGCGGGCGCGCATGGCGTTCAGTGATCCGCCCTATAATGTGCCGATTGACGGTCACGTGGGCAATTCCGGCAAGACCCAGCACCGGGAGTTTGCGATGGCGTCCGGGGAAATGACCCAGGCCGAGTTTATCCACTTCCTCACCAAGGCCATGCGGAATTTGCGCGACCACAGCCAGGACGGTTCAATCCATTTTATCTGCATGGATTGGCGCCACATGCCGGAGATGCTGGCAGCGGGTGGCGCGGTCTATCACAGCCTCAAGAATCTCATTGTCTGGGTCAAGGACAATGGCGGTATGGGGACCTTCTACCGGTCCCGGCACGAGCTGATCTTTGCCTTCAAGAACGGCACGGCACCGCATGTGAACACCTTTGAGCTGGGCCAGCACGGGCGTTACCGCACCAATGTCTGGCAGTACCGCGGCGTCAATACCCGCAAGGTTGGGCGCATGGATGAACTGACGCTGCACCCGACGGTGAAGCCGGTGCAGATGATTGCGGACGCGATCCGCGATGTCTCGGCGCGGGGCGATATCGTGCTCGACCTATTTGGCGGCTCCGGTTCCACGCTGATTGCGGCGGCCAAGACCGGCCGCCGCGGATTTCTGTGCGAATTGGATCCAAGTTACTGCGACACGATCCTCGCGCGGTATGAGGCTGTCACGCGGGACAAGGCTGAACTGCTGGTCTGCGGCTGGCCGAAGGTGGCCGCATGACGGGCCGCGAGGGTGAGGAGTCCAAGGGCAAGCCGCGCTCTGGCTACCGGGTCGGCTACGGCAAACCGCCGGTGCGCACGCAATTCGTAAAAGGCATCTCGGGCAATCCGAAAGGTCGTCCGCGTGGTTCAAAGAACAAGCCTGTTGAGTTACGGGCGGGGCTGTTCCGCGAGATCTTCTTGCGCGAGGCATCGCGCGCACTCCCGGGGCCGCAAGGTGCTGGGCTGACGATGATGGAGGCCGCCGTTCGCAGAGTGTTTTTCGATGCGGCGAGTGGCAGACCGCGGGCGCAGGAATTGGCCCTGCGGCAAATGGCCCAGATCAGCCAAGCGGATGAGGCATTGGACACTGAGTTCACCAAGACCATGATTGAAGCCAAGGTTCGTGGGGAAAGAGAACTGGAGCGGCGTGAACGGTTCGGGCTAACCGATAAACCGGACCTGGTTCCCCACCCGGATGATATCAGCATTGATCTTGAGACCGGCAATGTCACGGTCCGCGGTTTGTACTGCAAGGAAGAAAGGCGCATCTACGCTCAGATGCGCGCCAAGGCGAAGATCCTGCGGGAAGGCTTGGCGTCCGTGACAGAAATGATCGCCCGAGAAAAATCGCCAGAACGACGCAAGAATCTGAAGCAATTGCGCGCTACCGCGCAAGCCAAACTGGATGAAGTCGAAAGCGCGCTGTCATTTTGAACGGCGGCGCGCGCTCGTTGATATCAGCAACGTTCGGCAGGCGCCAACAGTGACTCCGCCGCCTTCGTCAGCCGGTCGCACCAGGCAAGCTTTTCGCGCCACTTCTTGGGAATTTCGGTTGCGCCATAGAGTGCACCTGCCAACTGGCCGGCAATGGCGCCGGTCGTGTCGGCATCCTCGCCGAGATTGGCGGCCAGCAGCACCGCGCCCCGGAAGTCGCCAGTCCGTGCCACGCTCCACAGAGAAGCTTCCAACGCGTGCGCCACATAGCCGGAATCGCGGATGTCGGCGCGCGGCTTGCCGCGCCACGAGCCTTGCAGGATCGGGCCGATCTTGCCCGCATAACCCGCATTGTGATGGCGCAGCACCTCGGAACGGCGCGCGCCCGCGATTGCGTCGGCCAGCACCTCGGCATAGGCGACGCAAGCGTCTATCGCTTCCGGGGCGGCATGGGTGGTTCGGCTTTGCCGTGCTGCAACGTCACGCAGCATTCCGCGGTCGTTGAAGTGACGAATCGCCACGGGGGCGAGCCGCATCAGGCTGCCGTTGCCTGCGCTCATCGGATCGGTGGACCCGGCAAACGGATCGCCGGTCTTTTGCCAGCGTGCCAAGGCTTGCCGCGTGGTGATGCCGATGTCAAAGCAGTGCCCGGTGCAAGAATAGCTACCCTTTGCATGCCAGTCGACGAAGCGCTGCATCAGGTCTTTCTCGTCGAGTGCCGGATTCTGCTTCAGGCTGTCGGCGAGCGCCAGGGCCATAGCCGTATCGTCGGTCCATTCCCCGGGCTGCAAGCCGAAGGGACCACCCCCGATCATGTCCGTGAGCGCAGGATAGGTGTCGCGTGTTTTAAACTCGAGCGTGGTGCCCACCGCGTCCCCGACCGCGAGGCCGACGAGCGCGCCGATGGCGCGGTTGCGGATCGCCGCCGCCGAAGTCTCAGGCTCTGGCTCCGGCATCACTGTCTGCGCCATGACATGCGTCAGTTGGGCGCTGGTCTCGATGGCACCCGGGCGCACTGCGCGCACGGCCTTGACGGCTTGGTCGGCGGGCACGCCCATCCCGATCATCAGCCGCGCGGCAATGGTGCCTGCGCGTCCCAACCCGCCCTTGCAGTGCACCAGCACATCAAACCCCGCGCGGAGCCGGTGCATCAGGTCTGGGGCTACGTCCGCCCATTGCTGCTCGAACGCCGCATCAGGCACGGAGACATCCGGGATCGGCAGGTGAAACCAGTCCATGTGCCGCGCGCGGACCTCCTTGCCCATCGCGTTCACCTTGAGCGTGATCAATTCGTGATCCTCGACCAACGTGACCACCGCCACCGCACCCCATTTGGCAATGGCATCCAGATCAAGCCCGAGATCTCGGCTCCAGCTGCCAGACATTGCTCCCGGCTGGACCTTTCCCGGACAGAAGGTGATGCCGATGCGCCCGGTGCTCTTACCAGGCTGGACGGTGGCGATCTGAAGCGGATGAGACTGACGGCACTGTCAGAGGAAACCGGCTTGAGCCGGGCAGGGCGGTTTCGTAGCGTGGTCGGATGACAAGACGCAGCCCTTTTCGCTATTTCAAGACCAGCCCCGAAATCATCCGCCTGGCGGTGATGCTCTACGTCCGGTTCCCGCTTTCGCTTCGGAATGTCGAGGATCTATTGCATGAGCGCGGCATCGATATCAGCCATGAAACGGTGCGGTTCTGGTGGAACAGGTTCGGTC
>NZ_VSJK01000070.1 GCF_008085915.1 Oceaniovalibus sp. ACAM 378
GTTTTGCAACAAACCACACCGCAGAGGAGACCGACTATGACCGATATGAGCATTGCACAGGCCGAGCCTGTTTTGGTGGCGATTGACATTTCCAAAGCGCGTCATGAGGTGCTGATTGCCGTGCCCGGCAAGAAGCGCCGACGTCGTTTGACGGTGCTGAACCAGTTGGACGACTTCAACCGGCTGACTGCGGCTCTCTCGAAATACGGCCACCCGGTTCGCGTGGCATTTGAGGCGACCGGTAACTACCACCGGGCATTGGCGTTCCATCTGGGCAGCGCCGGTTTTGAAGTGAAGCTCGTATCATCTGTCGCCCTCGCCAGAACCCGGGAGGCCCTGCACAACAGCTGGGATAAGAACGATCCCAAAGATGCGCAGGTGATTTTGCACATGATGCAGATCGGGAACGAGCAGTTCTATCATGACCCGCTGCTATCCGGCACCAACGACATTCAGGAACTGTCCAAAACCCACGACATGGTATCTCGGTCGAAGACCGAGCTCTGGCACCGGGTGCTGACGCATTATCCACTGCCCGGCAGTGCATGTTTACATGCATGAGAGGGTGCCGCTGTATTTCCCCGAAGCCGATCGCTTCCACCGCAGCTCGCGCAGCGATTGGTTCTTTGCCTTCCTCGAGCGCTACCCGTCGCCGCACATCATTGCGGCAATGGACAAGGAGGCTTTCATTGCCGATGCTTGGGCGGCGATCGGTCGCCGCGTGTCGAAAGAGCGTTTGCTGACAGACATTTACGAGACCGCCAAAACATCGGTTGGGCTGCCGGTCGACCCAGGGTCCGACGCCCTCAAAATGTTTCGCCTGGTTCTTGCCGAGGGGCGTGGGCTGATCGCGCAACGCAACGAGATCGAGAACCGCTCCATCGCATTACTCAAGGACAGCACTGACTATCAACTGATGACCTCAATCCCCGGGATCGGCCCGATCAACGCCCTAACCATCCTGGCAGAAGCTGGTGACCTGCGCCGCTTCGGACATCATCGGCAGTTCCTCAAATTCTGCGGGATGGATCTCGCGACCATGCAGTCCGGCATGTTCCGCGGGCAGACCAAACTGTCAAAATACGGCAATGCTCGATTGCGTCGGACCCTCTGGCTGGCGGGCCAGGGCGCCATTCTGCAGCGCACCAACAGCTTCCGGGACAAATTCGAACGCTACATTTCCAAGGACAGACACAACACCCATTTGCGCCGCAAGGCGTATACCGCAATCGCCGCCAAGATGGCTCGCACCGTTCACGCGGTCGTCAAAGGTGGTGAACCTTATCGTCCCTTCTTTGAGGGGGCGATCGACAGCAGAAGGACCTTTCTCTGACCTTGCCGTGGAGGCGTTGGCGTTAAGCCGGTGACCTCGTAGATAATGTTCAGGCCTTCTGCTCAACGATGCCAGGATCTCGTCTTAAGGACGGTGAGAGCCGCAATAGCGTACTCTGTGTTTGTTATGGGAGAGACCGTTCGTTGACCAAAACGCCGAACTGACGCAAACTTCGAACATGTCGGGAGTGCTCGACATGACAATAGCCTGATGCCAAATCAACAGATCATTCCGCACATAGGACGTTGTC
>NZ_VSJK01000071.1 GCF_008085915.1 Oceaniovalibus sp. ACAM 378
AGGGGCATCTATCCTCAGTTTACCGACCAGACCTGCCCACCATCACGCGAAATCACTGCCCACCTTCGCGTGAAATACGTGCCCATCATCACCCGAAATCGCTGCCCATCATCACGCGAAACACGCAATCTATACCAAAGGTGGCGGCAAAGACGATCCAAAGTGTGACCAGCCCGCTTGACCTGCTGATGAGCCGGGAGGCTGGTCCCGGTTAAGCTGGGCAACCGTGCGTTGAGACAACGAGGATCATCGACTGTCTGGTTCGACCCGGCGATGGTCTGGGAAGCTGCACCGTCCGGCAAGCGTGGTCGCCAACAGGTCTACAGCGATGCGGCCATTCAGGCTTGCCTCACGATCAAGGTCCTGTTCGGGATGGCGCTACGGCAGACCACTGGGTTTGTCGCGAGCCTGCTGAAGCTCGCCGGGTTCGGTTGGTCTGTGCCCGATTTCAGCACACTGAGCGGCCGCCAAAAGACCTTGAATGTGGCGATCCCGTATCGGGGTTCGACGGGACCGCTGCACTTGCTCGTCCCCTCTCATGGTTTGCAGGCAAACCACTGCCGGGCAGTGGACAGCACAGGGATCAAGGTGGAGGGCGAAGGTGAGTGGCATACGCGCAAGCATGGCGGTCGAAAACGGCGGGTTTGGCACAAGATTTCATCTCGGAATTGATGAAGAAACACTGGAAATCCGTGCCGTTGAAGTGACCACCAGCAATGTCGCAGATGCGCCGATGCTGCCCGGGTTGCTCGACCAGGTCGCGTCGGACCAGGAGATCGCCACCGTCACTGCCGATGGTGCCTACGACACTCGAAAATGCACGACGCCATCCACTGCCCGGCAGTGCATGTTTACATGCACGAGAGGGGCCGACCGCGGCGCGGCGGCAATAGTCCCGCCTCGCCGGAATGCCAAACCGTGGAAGCCGACCACCGCTGGCGCCAGGGCACGAAACGAAGCTCTGCGGGCCTCGACCTATCTCGGCCGAGCGCCCTGGCGACACTGGAGCGGATATCACCGTCGGAGCCGTGTCGAGACGAAGATGAACTGCGTGAAGAAGCTCGGTCAGCGTCTCCCTCTCATCGCTGCAAGCAGCGACTGCCGGGCAATGCATGGCGCGCGACTGTGATCGCCAGGTTGCCAAGGTTCAGGTCCGCACCGCAGTGCTGAATCGGTTCACCGCGCTCAGCACACCTTTCACGACGGTCGTGGGATAAGTGTGTCCGGGGAAAGCGGAGTTGCGGCCAGCATCAGATTTGCGCAACAGCGCCCGTACAAAGCTTCCGCGCGACAGGTATCGCGTTAAGACCGACCACCCATGTGCTGATGCACACCGCAACATTAAACGACCGCTCAAATAGCTGAGGGCATTCCTAAAAAGGTGGTTTTTGAAGGGTCTGTGCTGGTGCGGAGAAGGTCCGCTCCGATGTAGGTTTCTCGGACGCCCCGCGCGACGTTTGAGTGACGCGGGACGTTGCCTGGCGTCGGAGAAGCGCTCAAGCGGGAAATCGCGGGGTTGGGCTTGGTGGGTGGTTTGTTGCTATGGGGATTG
>NZ_VSJK01000072.1 GCF_008085915.1 Oceaniovalibus sp. ACAM 378
TGCTCTATAGTTATCCGGGGAGGCACCTTGCTATGTCTGTCATCAACATCGGTATCTACGAAATTTCTGTCTTGGTCCAAAAGTTGGGTGTGATGAATTCCAGTCATGTAATAGATTTCCTTGGTTTGAAAAGGTTTAAAAAGAAGTGTGAATTAAAGGGCCCATTGAATATACAATTGCGCTTATATCCGTAGTGATCACCCTGGCTACAAGGGTGAGGACGGCTCAGGTGTCGTTCTGAAAAGCTCCCTTCCTCGCCACATGATCCCGCCAGAAATCGGGTACGCAGGTGACGGTAGGCACGAATGCCGACGCAGAATTTTGGAAAATGGCAATACTTGTGTTTAGGTTTCGAAATCGGGTGTGGCATACGATTCAGCTGTCAGATCGCAGGGGTTCGAGAACGCATATCCAAGGATTGAAACATTGTGCATTGCAATGGGGCAGCACAGTCATCAACAGTTGTGCTGCGCCGAGGTTCATCGATCCTTGCAGGCGCGCACGTTCGTTTTTTGGATTGGCTTCAATGAGATCGAATGGGCCGTATTCCGATAAAAGTCGTTGACCTTGGATCGTTGCCATATATCGGTGTCGTGTGTTCTCTTGACCAACGCCGCACGGTTGCATCTTCAGACGAATGGTCAGATTGCGTTGATGACCATCAAGGATCAGGTCGCAAATGTACGTCGGTATCTTTGTGCCCGCACGTCTCAGAAAAACACCGGAGTAAGCGGGCCTCCGCAGCCCTGATAATGCAAGTCCAACGAACGTCTGCCTTACCTGTTCGCTCGATCTGCGCCGCAGATCATCGATGTCGCGGTGTGTGAAAGTCATATCTGTCTCCCGTTGTTTAAAAAGACATGAGCTGCGAACATTTTTTAAAAGTTAAAGATAGCAAGGTCTTCAACATCAGCCGTACTCAGAGCTAAACGATAGTAGACTCTCCGCTGCTCTTTTCGCTCACCACAGGACCGGCAGTGGTCTGGCAGCTTCTGGCGGTGGCGCGGTTCGTCGGTGCCGCCTTCCTCGGCCCGGGATCGGCACTGGCTTTCGCGGCGGTCTGTGTGGCCACGGGGGCGACACTGGGCGCCGACATGGTGATCCTGCCGGCGATGTTTTCGGTTGCGCTGACCCAAGCGGGTCTTAGCGCTTCCCAGGCCTTCGGATTGTGGTCCTTCGCGGGCAAGCTCGGCCTTTCTCTGACCGCCTTCCTCATCCTACCCGTGCTGCAAACCTTTGGCTTCACCCCCGGCGCGCAAAATACCGACGCGGCCTTGCGCACGCTCACCGTGGCCTATGCCGTCTTGCCCTGCGTGCTGAAACTCTGTGTGCTCGCCATCGTCCTAGCGCTGCCGCTTCGGACCGGGGCGTAACTTCAAGCCATTCCACCCCGCGCGTCCCGATTGCGTATTCCGGGGTGATGCGCCCACCGATTCCGATTTGATGCGCCCACCCGTTCCGCTTTTATTCGCCCACCGATTCCGGGGTATGCGCCCACCCCTGTGACGTGCTGCTGCGAGGCAATCTGTAA
>NZ_VSJK01000073.1 GCF_008085915.1 Oceaniovalibus sp. ACAM 378
GTTTGACTTTTCTGGCCGAGTTTGCGGGTGAGACAGTCGAGGGTATTCCCGTACCGGGATGATGCTTCCGTCCGTAGTCAGCGCGGTGGCTGCCACATCATGCCTGGTCCAAATGCGGCTCCCGTGTGCCTATCTGACACGCGTACTCAGACAGCGGATGTCTGGTGACGAGGCCTCAGGCGGCATCATCGGGGACCGCGTCCCGGTTTGGGACCTCGGTGAAGCCTGCGCGCTTCGGCGCTGCCCAATTCTCCTTCTGTTGAGTTAATCATGTCCAGCTGGCTGTCGACGTTTACGCAGCCGACGTCGCCATTGGCTCGGCGCGCGTAAAGTGGAACTCGGCGCCGTCACGCCACATGCGGTGGAGCACTACCCCGATGCGCCGGGCCAGGGCAACCGTCGCCCGCTTCTTTCCCCGCCTTTGCGCAACACGCAATGCCCAAGCAGTCAGCCAGCTGGGCCGTCCTCGGTTCAACATCACTGTCGCAGCTTGGTAGAGCGCGGTGCGCAAGCTTTCATCTCCTGCCCGTGTGATCTGGCCGATGATGTCCCGCTCACCGGATTGCGCGCGGCGCGGCGTCAATCCGGCCCATGGGCCGACATCCTTCGATGACCGGAACCTGTCCGGATCGTCAATGGCGGATTTCACAGTGAGTGCGACGATTGCACCAACCCCGGGCATTGTCATCATTAGACGGCAGACGGGATCGGATTTGGCGTGATCCCTGACCAGCTTTTCCAGTTTCGCCAATTCACTGCGCAACGCCTCTCGGGCCGTCAGGATCGGACCGGCCGCCGCCTCCAACATGGGGTTACCATCGGTCAGCTCGCGAACCCGTTCTTCGAAACGGCCCTTTGGAATCCTGCCCATTTTCAGCCCGAAGTTGCGCAGCACACCGCGCATCGACAGCTCAAGGTTTATGGTGGCTTGCTGAATCGATTTGCGCGTCGTCAGGACCGCCCGTATTTCCTGCGCCGACACTGATTTGCAATGGACCGGCCGGAACCAGCCCATCTGCAGGAGCCGTGCGATACCTTCTGCATCCCGGCGGTCGGTCTTGATCGGCATCGCTTTCAATGCCCCCTTCACCTGACGTGTTTCCATCAGAACGGTGTCGAAGCCGGCCTCTGTCAGATGCTTGTGCAACCATTGCGACAGCGGTCCCGCTTCGAGACCCACAGCGATGACGTTGCCCGACAGGGCGCGCAGAGCCGCCACCAAATCCTCCGGTTCGCTGGAAGCCGTCGTTTCCTTGGCCACCTTCCCATGCGCGTTCAGAACGCAGATCGCAGTGCTTGCCAAAGAGACGTCCAAACCGATAAAGTGATCCATGTCGTTGCCCTTTCATTCTGT
>NZ_VSJK01000074.1 GCF_008085915.1 Oceaniovalibus sp. ACAM 378
TGTTGCAAAACGACTGTAGGGACCTGAGACCCGGCTATGACCGCTGCTGCGCAATTTGAACGCTGCGCAGGCTGTCATAGCCTCTCAATCAACATCATTCCGAAGGTGTTACGGGAAGGAGTTCACCAGCAAGGCTATTCTGAAGTGGGCCAACGACAACAAGGTCGAGTGGCATTACATCGACCCCGGCAAGCCGCAACAGAACGGTTACATCGAGTCATTCAACGGCAGCCTCCGAGATGAATGCCTCAACGAAGAGATCTTCGACAGCCTGACCGACGCCCGCCGAACGCTGGCCCTCTGGCGCTACGATTACAACAACGTCAGGCCGCATTCATCGCTCGGCAACAAGACCCCCGCAGAAGCGCGCCGAGCGCTTGAGCTACTTGATGGCATCGCGCCCGGCGCGCTTGCCACACCCGAAACCGACGACTATCAAACCCAAGGACTCTCGCTATGACCAAGGGACGACCGGGGGGCAGGTCAGCTGCGACAACGGATCCAGCTACGTCTCTGGTGAACTGGCTGAATGGTTGCAAGGCAAAGGCATGAAGCACTCGCGCAGAGCGCCCTATCATCCCCAATCCCAAGGCAAGATCGAGTGCTGGCACCAGACGTTGAAGAACCGCATTCTGCTGGAAAACTACTTCCTACCCGGTGATCTCGAAGCCCAAATCGAAGCCTTCGTCGATCACTACAACCACCAGCGCTACCACGAGAGCTTGAACAACGTCACACCTGCCGACGTTTACTTCGGACGGTAATCTCCCCAATTTTAACGGGGTGCGGTCGTAGAACTTACGCGGCCATTTTCAGTTTCTGTGCGGGTGTGATGCCGCCGATGCCCATGTTCGGGCGGTCGTTGTTGTATGTCCAGAGCCATTGCGTGGCGTGGTCTTGGACCTCCTCGATGTTTTCGATGATGTATTGGTCAAGCCACTCGTGCTTGACTGTGCGGTTGTATCGCTTGATGTAGGCATTCTGCTGCGGTTGTCCGGGTTGGATGTGTTGGATCGAGCCCCCCTGTTTCTCGGCCCATATCAGCAGCTTGCCACTGATGTATTCCGGGCCGTAACACCTTCGGAATGATGTTGATTGAGAGGCTATGACAGCCTGCGCAGCGTTCAAATTGCGCAGCAGGTGGTCATAGCCGGGTCTCAGGTCCCTACAGTGGTTTTGCAACAAACCACACCGCAGAGGAGACCGACTATGACCGATATGAGCATTGCACAGGCCGAGCCTGTTTTGGTGGCGATTGACATTTCCAAAGCGCGTCATGAGGTGCTGATTGCCGTGCCCG
>NZ_VSJK01000075.1 GCF_008085915.1 Oceaniovalibus sp. ACAM 378
GCACCTTCGGAGATCTTGCTGACCACATAGTCGCCGGGCCACTTCCATTCGGTGGTGACCCAGCCCATCAGTTCAGGCGCCCATCCGCTTTCGATCGACGATTGGCCGATCCGACTGGCGAACACTTTGCGCACCAAAGGACCGGCATCGTCTCCGGGCGGCTTTTCGATGATCAGCGCCCGTTCCAGAATCCGCACGGCCAGAGGGAAACGGTCCCGCTCTTTGCCGCCGCCCCGCCCTGCCATATCCTCGGCCAGCGCGCCCAGACCATCGACGGTCATATAGGCCAGCCGCTTGCAGATTTCGTGCTGCATTGCCTCGAACGCTGCGGCCTTAATGCTGCCCGGTCGGGTCAGGCCCATCCGTTCCAGAGTTTCGATCAGATGCTCCCGAACCCGGGCCTCGCCTGCCTTCTGTTCCTGTTCGTTCACTGCCCCATTCCTTCCTTCTCAGCCCTTCCCGGTTTCCATCTCTCCGGACGTTTGTGTCTGGCGCGCCAATACTGTCTTTTCTTGTCATGTCTTTTCCTGTGGTAGCGGACAGATAAGGCGCAAATGTCTGCCGTATGTCTGGCTATGTGTCTGGACATGTCCGTATCTGTCAGCGGACACTTTCAGACAGACGGCTATTCTTTGTGGGATTTGCGGAAGAACCCGGCACTGATCTTGCCGATGCAGGCCTGAACCGCACCGTGCAGCTGTTCCCCGGTGCGTTTCTTGTTTCCGTCGCGGTCCATGGATTCGCGAATGTGGGCATCGATCCAGCGCACTTGCGCGGGCTCCATGGCGATACCGGGCGCGATCCCGGCCAGTGTCTCAGCCAGGCGGATCAACCGCTTCTGGGTCGAGGCGCCATCGGTGCGCGCAGCGTTCAATTCCTTGCGGCTCAATGCCTCGATTGCCACGCGAGTGACGGTGTGATGCATCAGGCGCACGGATCCGTCATCGCACACGCATTTCGTCCAGCCATGCAGGGCACCAAAGGGCCTGTTGACCAGCGCGTCGAAGGTGATCTTGTCGATCGATGGCTGCACCATGCGGGCCAGCCGGGTGGTATCTGAGGGCAGTGTTCCAACCGGCGTCTGTTCGTGTGCCAGCTGCACCAGCTCGAACCACAGGCCCTTGACCTCATGGGTCGCATTCCAACGCAATTCGCTGTTCAGATAGCGGCGGAACTCCCAGGCGACGAAGCCGTGACTGTCCAGCCGCACCGATGATGAGATCGGGTATTCGGGCAGAGAAGAGGTATCAACCGGGATTAGTGCAGCGGAGGCATTCATGCGACATC
>NZ_VSJK01000076.1 GCF_008085915.1 Oceaniovalibus sp. ACAM 378
ACAGTGGTTATGGACATACAACAACGACCGCCCGAATATGGGCATCGGCGGCATTACCCCTGCAATGAAACTGAAAATGGCTGCGTAAGTTCTACGACCACGTCCCGTTAAAAACGGGAGGATTACCCCGGCATCCAGGTGATATCCCACGTCCATACCTCGCAGGGCGCGCAAGCCTGATAGCTGGCGGGTGATTTGCGCCGGACCGGCGGCTTGGCGCGGCCTCGGTGGCGCTGCTGCCCCTGTGCGCGCAAGATCCGGTAGAAGCTGGACTCGGATGCGAGATACCGCCCCTGATCGGCCAGTTTGGGCACGATCTGGCTTGGCGGAAGGCTGGCAAATTCCGTAGAATTACGGACCTCCAGCACGGTCGCGCGTTCAACCACGCTCAGCTTGTTGGCCGGTTCTGGGCGCGGCACAAGGGGCCGCTGATCGGGCCGAACCCCTCCGCCTTTCGTCCAGCGCCGCAGGGTGCGGTCGCTGATCTCCAGCTCGGCACAGGCTTTGGCGCGACGCGCGCCGATTGTGACAGACTCATTGATCAGAGCAACTGCGGTTTCGCGATCTGGGGTGCTGATCATACCTCCTCTCCGTCCCCCCAGATCGCCGAAGCCTTTTTTCTAAGGATGAGCAGCGCTGCCGCCTCGGCCAAGGCCTTTTCCTTGCGCTCCAGATCCTTGACCCGCTTCTTGTCTTCCTTCGTAGCTTGGCCCAGACGTGCCGTGCTCGCGCGGTCCCAGTCATTCGCCTGCTCACAGGCGGCCCGCCATGCTGCGATCTGCGTAGAATAAAGGCCGCGTTTGCGGCAGTATTCGGCAAGATCAACTTCATTCAGCGCCGCTGTTTCAAGCACCGCTGCGAACTTGTCGCGTGACGACCAGCCCTCGGGGCCAGCGTCAGCGTCGGGCAGAAGCTGGCCCTTGCCGCGCGCCTCGGCGCGCCACTTGTGAAGCGTCGCCTCGGAAATACCTTCCTCCTGCGAAAGCTGTCGAATAGCCAAGGTGTTCGGCGCCATCATCCGCTTCAGCACAGCTGATTTTCGTTCCGGTGAATATCCCACGTCATCGTCCTATCCCGCCCACCTGACAAATAGAGGAAAAGTAGAGCAGCGGACAAATTCTCTGACACAGGGGGTTGGTGCGCAACTTGCCTTCTCCTATGAACGCAAGCGGATCATCCTGGCTGAGAATGACATCACGCGCGATCTGCCAGGCAAATATGTGGACACATTTGCCTTCCCAGATGGCAGTTTCGTTGTGC
>NZ_VSJK01000077.1 GCF_008085915.1 Oceaniovalibus sp. ACAM 378
TCGATCAGATCCGGGTCAGAGAAAGCAGCATTTGCGCAGGAGCCACGAGCTCGGTCTGTTGATATGCCTCTGGTCCGCGCATCGCCATACCGGCCCGCGGTCACATCAGAACCGCACACAGAGGCCTGATACATGACCGCACCCGATCACACGCTCGCGCCGTTCAAAAACCACTTGCATCAATGGGGGCATCCATACATGCACAAATCCTTTGAGGGATTCATCTTGTGAATCCAGCATGGTAGCTGTGATGAATGAGCAGCCCGACACTCCCTTCCTACAAGACCAAAAACTGGCCAGCCTATAACGAAGCGCTGAAGCGCCGTGGCTCTCTGACGATCTGGTTCGACCTCGAGATGAGCTGGGACGCCGCGCCGACAGGCAGGCGTGGCCGACAGCAGACTTACAGCAATACCGCCATCCAGATGTGCCTGACGATGAAGGTGCTTTTCGGCATGGCCTTGCGCCAGACGACGGGCTTCGTCGAGAGCCTGTTGCCCTTGGTCGGCCTCGACTGGACGGTGCCCGACTTCAGCACACTGTCCCGCCGCCAGAAGACCTTGGCCGTGAACATCCCGTATCGGGGCTCCAATGGCCCGCTGCATCTGCTGATGGATAGCACCGGCATCAAGGTCGAGGGAGAAGGCGAGTGGAATGCTCGCAAGCATGGCGGTCCCAAACGGCGCGTCTGGCGCAAGATCCACCTCGGAATTGACGAACAAACACTGGAGGTCCGCGCCGTCGAAATCACAGGGAACCATATTGGGGACGCACCTGTTCTGCCCGATCTGCTCAGCCAGATCCCGGCGGATGAGCAGATCGGCAGCGTCATCGCTGACGGCGCGTACGATACGCGCAAAGGTCACGATGCACTGTATGAAACTGCTGGGGCAGTGCCTCATGGCGCGGGACTTTGACCGCCAGGTCGCCGAGGTCCAGATCCGTGTCGCCATCATGAATGGCTATACCGCCCTCGGAATACCCGTCACAGAGGCCGTGGGATAAATCCGTCCGGGGAAAGGGGTAGCCTCGCCATCAACCGATTTGTGCATGTATGGATGCCCCCATTGATGCAAGTGGTTTTTGAACGGCGCGAGCGTGTGATCGGGTGCGGTCATGTATCAGGCCTCTGTGTGCGGTTCTGATGTGACCGCGGGCCGGTATGGCGATGCGCGGACCAGAGGCATATCAACAGACCGAGCTCGTGGCTCCTGCGCAAATGCTGCTTTCTCTGACCCGGATCTGATCGA
>NZ_VSJK01000078.1 GCF_008085915.1 Oceaniovalibus sp. ACAM 378
GCACTCCGAACAGGGCTATCGCACCTGTCTGGGCGTGATCCGGCTGGCTGACAGGTTCGGCCGGGACCGCCTCGATGCCGCCTGCAATCGCGCGTTGGAGATCAACGCCCGATCCTACTCATCAGTCCATTCGATCCTGAAGAATGGGCTGGATAGCAAGCCCCGCACCCGCGCCGCAGAGCAGCCTGCCATCACCCACACCAATATCCGTGGCGCCGACTATTTCCATTGAAAGGAACACAATGCTTGACCACCCAACCCTCGATCACCTGAAGGCCCTGCGACTTGACGGTATGGCCGAAGCCTTTGCCGAACTGCAATCTCAGGACGGTGCTGCTGACCTCAGCCACGCCGAATGGCTTGGCTTGCTGGTCGACCGCGAGGTCGCCAGCCGAGAAACCAAACGATTTGAAGCCCGCATGCGCTCCGCCAGGCTGCGCCATGTGGGCGCCTGTCCGGAAGATGTCGATTACCGCGCCCGGCGCGGCTTCGACAAGGCGCTGTTCCAGAGCCTGCTCAGCGGCAAATGGATCACCGACAAGCGCAGCTTGATCATCACCGGCCCCTGTGGGGTCGGGAAGACCTGGCTCGGGTGTGCCTTGGCGCAAGCGGCCTGTCGCGACGGCGTCACCGTGGTTTACAAAAGGATGCCCCGCCTCTTTGAAGAGCTGGAGCTGGCCCATGGCGACGGTCGCTTCCCCCGCCTGTTCCGCAGCATCACCAAAGCACAGCTGCTGATCCTGGATGACTGGGGACCTGACCGGCTGACGGCCACGCAGCGCCGCGATCTGATGGAGATCGTCGAAGAACGGTACGGCCGCGGCTCGACCATGATCACCAGCCAGTTGCCCATCACAGCGTGGCACGACGTCATCGGGGAACCCACCTTCGCCGACGCCATTCTCGACCGCATCGTTCATAACGCTTACCGCCTCGAGCTGGAGGGGCAGTCCATGCGGAAAACCATCGCCAAAATGGATGACGAAATGCCTCAAACCTGATACCCGAAACACGCTGCCTCACGGCAACGCGTCACTGGTGGGCGGATACCCCGGAACAAGTGGGCGCATGTTGTCGGAATGGGTGGGCGGATGCTCCGGAATACGCATCCCGATCGCATCCGATTGACCAGACCCCGGCGCGGACGCGTAAATGTCATTAAACCCGACAGGAGTTCACGCCATGGTCCCGCGCAACATCGCAGGTCGTTCTGGCTCTATCAGGATTTGCTGGAA
>NZ_VSJK01000079.1 GCF_008085915.1 Oceaniovalibus sp. ACAM 378
CAGGGCAATCGCGTTTGGCTCACGCGTCTTACAGCCCATTGAGAACGCTGCATAAGAATGCCTCATCCCAGCCAGCTCGCTTGAGTTTGATGCTGAGAGAGCCTTTGGATGTGTCGCGTCGGACGACATCCAGAGCGCGGCGGCGCAGCACCGCGATGTTGCCCGGACCGTTGTCCTTTCGGTTGCGTGCGGCGTCTTCACGGAACGAGACGTCAAGCTGCCAATGCAAAGCGTTTTCGATGGCCCAATGGTCGCGCACCGTGGCGAGCAAGACCTCGGGTGTCGGCATCCAGGACAGGGCGAAATACCGTGTCTGGGAGGTCACTTTACCTCCGGTATCTCGGGTTGCATCAATCTTGGCGAACCCTTTGAGACCTGGAAATTCATGATATTCACCCAGTGCTTTAGCCGATACGACCACGCCGGTCCGGGTCTCTTTGCGACCATGGGCCGTATCCGCGGAGCTGGCCACGGGGTGGCCATCCTTCAAATTGCTGAAACAGCCGCGGGCGTCAGACAGAAGGGACTCCTGATTGCCTTTCAGCGCCAGGCACCAATCACCGCCCCCTGCGTTGATAGCGGCCACTGTGCGGCGGTTGCAGTGCAGAGCGTCACCGGTCACCACCTTGCCCTTGAGCGCAATTAGTCCCAGAGCCTCGATGGCCGCGTCGAGCTCTGTGCCCCGGTCGGCGGTCACTGTCGCCAGCGTGAGGCGCAGCCGCGAAGCATAGGCTGAGACCATCATGCGCGTCCGGGCACTCTCATCTTTGTCACGAGCACCGCGTAATGCCTTGCCGTCGATGGCGATGACATCGCCTTCCTTGAGAAGAGCTGCGACATCGGCGAGCACTTTGCCAAAGGCGGCATCGAGTGCCTTTGGGTCGATCACCCGGAAGATCTCAGAGAAGGTGTCATGCGAAGGGATGGCATGCTTCAATTTTAGGAAGTCTCTGAAAAGGCGCTCTTTTGCGCGACCAAATGCGGCCATTTCAGCGCACGAGGCTGACCCGCACAGGACCGATACGAAAGCGATGACAAGCAGTTCCCCAAGGTCGTGGCGGGCGTTACTGGCGCGCGGATCGGGGACGTCGTCGAAGGCGGATAGAAAAATCTGCATGAGGATGAGGACTCCGTGAACGCAATCCCCAATTCAGAATCCATCTCGCCCTCACAGGCAAGAGCGACCGTTCACGCCTTCAGTTCCAAACGCGATTCCCCTG
>NZ_VSJK01000007.1 GCF_008085915.1 Oceaniovalibus sp. ACAM 378
GTCGTCCGACGCGACACATCCAAAGGCTCTCTCAGCATCAAACTCAAGCGAGCTGGCTGGGATGAGGCATTCTTATGCAGCGTTCTCAATGGGCTGTAAGACGCGTGAGCCAAACGCGATTGCCCTGAGCATCTCTAAACCATGAAAGTTCGACGGCTTCCAGGTCTTCAATAATTCTCGGCTGCGACAGGCCAACAGCCAGAGGACTGACAGCTTCTGCCCTCTTCATCCAGAGTAACTCAGAAAGCGGATAGGCGGCCAACGCTCGTAGAACGCAGGATCCAACAAATCCCGTGCCGCCCAATACAACAACTTTCTTCTTCTCGAGATGTACCACTTAATCGAATCCTCGACGATTCCCTATTTTCTCAAGTATTGCTCCTACTCGAAACTTTCATTCCGTCAAAACTAATTTTTTCGGGTCGATGCATCGGTTGGTAGGGCTGGCACCACCGGCAGTGGACGGAATCCAGAATTGACCGCCGGTATTAGATGCGAAGTCTGGGCCTGTCGTGATTTCATGCCGCTCCAATTTCTGGTTTGAGCGTATTATCGCTCGAAGGCCACGTGATCGGCGGCCTGTCATAGCTACTGAGGTTCATTCTGAAGGAATGGCCCTTTTCGTTCGTGCTTGTCGTTTGACCTCGGGGGATGTGGGCAATACTTGCTTGATGTAGAAGCGTCTGTTGATGCGTCTATCGGACAAAGGGCCGTCACCATGTCACGATTTGCTATCACGGTGTGCCTACGCGTTCTGGCCATATCGATCGCCCTCTCGGGCGTGGCGACTGGGCTGTTGGCGCAGGAACAGGGCGAATACTGGTATGAGATCAGCGACACCGCGCTGGAACCTGTCCGGAGTGACGGCAAAATCGAGCGCCGCACGCCGCGCGAAACGGTACGTAATTTCATCGCGCTGACTGAGGATAAGCAATATTCCGATGCCGCGCACTTTCTGAACCTCGCTGATCTGCCGCAAGACCTTCGGGCAGAGGATGGCGGGGATCTGGCGCGCCAGCTCGCCTTTGTGATCGGGCGCCAACTCTGGATCGACTGGTCAGGTCTGTCGGCGCGACCGGATGCGATGCTCGAAACGGGGACGGCAAGTAACGCGCTGGCGGGCAAGCCGCGCCGCGACATCCGGCTGAAACTGGTCGAGGTCGGCGGACAGGCCTTCGAGATCCGGCTGGGCCGCTACAAGGCCCCCGATGCCGACCCGATCTGGCTGTTCACGCCGCAGACGGTCCAGAATATTCCGGTGCTCTATGCGGCTTTCGGCCCGAGTCACTTCGAGTCCTACATCCCGGACAGCCTGAACGGGCAGCTGGGTGGCCTGCGTTTGTGGGAATGGGTGCTGTTGCCGTTGCTGCTGGTCGTGCTGTTAGCGTTGGGCTGGTCCATCAGCCAGCTTGTCGGATGGCTGGCAGGCAAGATCAAACGGCCAATGATCCGGCAGGCAATCGAGAAATCCAGGGTTCCACTGGGCTTTGTCGCCATCGCTTTGGCATCACAGTTCATGCTGCAACTGGGCGTGTCATTTTCTGGTCCTGCAACGACCATTCTGCGACCCTTCCTGCTGATCGTCATGGTCGCCGGTCTGGGCGTCACCGCGCTCAAGATCGTCGATGCGGTGCTGGACCGCATCACTCTGAGCGTCATCGGTGAAATCGACGACACCCGCAGTCTGGATCAGCGCGAGCTTTACACCTCGATCTATGCGATTCGACGGATCATCGTGCTGCTGATGGTCGGCATTGCCGTGTTTGCGGTGCTGTCGCGGCTGAACCTGTTCGAGTCTCTTGGCATGTCCTTGCTAGCCTCAGCTGGCGTTCTTACCGTGCTGCTGGGCATTGCCGGACAGGCGGTGCTGGGCAACATCATGGCGTCGCTTCAGATCGCGCTGGCCAAACCAATCCGGATTGGCGACAGCATCCTTTTTGAAGGCGACTGGGCCTATGTGGAGAGCATTTTTTACACCTTTCTGCGTCTGCGCACTTGGGACGAGAGGCGCATCATCGTGCCGGTCAAGTATTTCGTCTCTCAACCGTTCGAGAACTGGTCGGTGACCGACGCCCGGATTCTCCAGACAATCACCATCTTTCTGGACCATCGGGCCGACATCGAGATACTGCGCGAGGTCTTTTTCGAGATTGCCAAAAAGGATGAAGGAGTGATCGATCAAGATCAGCTTTACGCCGCAGTAACGGCGCATAGCGAGGCCGGTCAGGAAATGTCGTTCTATGCCATGAGCCCCGATCCTTCGACCGGCTGGACGACCGCAATGCGCCTGAGAGAGAGCCTGCTCAAGAACATCCGCGAGAACCACCCGGATTGGTGGCCGCAAGATCGGCTGATCTTGAACCGGCAGAAACAATAGCGCTTTTGATACCCCCCCTTCGGCTCTCCTGAAAACACCCTCCTGACAGCCCCGGGACGCGTCAAAGACGGGATGGCCCCGACGAAGGGGGGGCGATCGGCGCAGACAACGGCAATGTGTATTGCGAAAGAACCAGACAGATCATAGGTTTGGGTTATATCTTGACCGACGGATCCGATGGCACGCTATTTCTGCATTTTCCTGCTTTTAGGCGCCGTCGCATTGTTCGGCGTGCTCCCGCATGCTGTCATGGCTGAGGGGCAACAGGCAACGCCGACACCCTGTCAGAACGAGCATTCCATCACAGGCTTGCACACCGAAGCAACGGGGCATTGCGGGCCCACCGAACACGCGATGTCAGGTGCCTGCGCCACCGCCTGTCTCGGAACGGTTACGATCTGGTTTCCCCCGCTCGGCCGGGCGCAATTGGTCTTGCGGCCGATGCACCGGGCTGTGGCATTCCTGCTCCTGCACGGACGGACGGACGATACGGACGACCGACCGCCCAAATTCATCTGATTGGTTGACGAGCAGAGCCCGCTTTTGGCTCCGAACTGATGCGCCCCCTTCGGGGCCCGATGGATTGTTTCACGATGACACAAGATTTGACACGCCGCGGCTTTCTGGCCGTATCCGCAGCCTTGGCTGCCACCACCGCTTTGCCGCGCCTGACTTTCGCGCAAGGCCTGCCGCTGACCCTGACTGCACAGACCCGGGTGATCGAGGTTGGCGGTCGCGCCGCCACGATCATGGGTCTGACCAACGGGTCGGGAAATCAGGGGTTGTTCCTTGATCCCGGTCAGCGTTTCCGCGTCGATTTGACCAACGCCCTAGAGGAAGAAACGATCATCCACTGGCATGGCCAGATCCCGCCAAATGTGCAGGACGGGGTGCCGAACCTGCCGCTGCCGCTGATGAAACCGGGCGAGACGCGCAGCTTTGACTATGCGCCCATACCCGGCACATTCTGGATGCACAGCCATGTGCCGGTGCAAGAGATGAACCTGCTTGCCGCGCCGTTGATCGTGCGGCGGCCCGAGGATCTGACCGCCGACCGGCAAGAGGTCGTGATGTTCTTGCACGACTTCGCCTTCCAACCCGCCGCAGAGGTGCTGGAAGAAATCATGGGGGGTGCAGCATCTCATGACATGGGTGCAATGGCCCCTCCGGCGCAAAACCAGAATGGCATGTCGGGCATGATGTCGGGCGGCGCCGGTAAATCGGCCATGAGCGGGATGTCCATGGGTGATATGAAAATGGGCGGGATGGACATGGGCGGAATGGCCATGGACCTGAACGACTTCGATTTCGACGCCTATCTCGCAAATGACCGCACGTTGGCCGACCCCGAGGTGATCCGCGTGGAACGTAAGGGCCGTGTTCTGTTGCGGGTAATAAATGCTGCTGCGGCGACCTCGTTCTGGATCGACACTGGCGGAATTCCTGCACGTCTGGTGGCCGTGGATGGGCACCCAGTCACCCCTGTGGCGGGCACAAAATTTGGCCTTGCCATGGCGCAACGTCTTGATCTGGAAATCGACCTGCCGGATTCCGGCGCCTTTCCGATCCTTGCCCTGCGCGAAGGCGCAAAAGAACGCACCGGCCTCATCCTTGCCACAGCAGGTGCAGAAGTGCGCCGGATCGAAGACAGGGGTGACACCGAAAGCGGCGCATTCGATATCAATCTCGAACAGGAACTGAATTTGCGGGCCCTGACCCCAGACGGCGCGCCCGCCCTTGCACCGCGCCCGGCGGATCGCTCGCATATGATCATGCTGAGTGGATCGATGCAGCCATATCTGTGGACGATCAATGGTCAGACCTGGGGCAACCATACGCCGATCACCGCCAAAACCGGCGAAAGGGTGCATCTGACGTTCCACAACATGTCGATGATGGGGCATCCGATGCACCTGCACGGACATGTGTTTCAGGTGGTGAACATCAACGGGCAGGATATAAGCGGCGCGATGCGCGACACGGTCTATGTGCCGCCAATGGCGATGGTGACGATAGCGCTGGATGCGGGCGAGGCTGCACGCTGGATGCTGCACTGCCACCACATGCCGCATCTGTTCACCGGCATGATGACCGAGTTCGCAGTCACCGCCTGACCTCTCGCCACCAGAGAGGAATGTCTCTGGTGGTAAACCACTTCAAAGGCGCGGCACACCCGGTACAGTGGCCGCGCCATCGCTGCTTGATCGGCGAGGCAGATCGGAGATCATATCATGAACAAGGGACTCATCGGCGCGGTTGTCGGCGTCACCGTCGCGGTCGCAGGCTGGTTTTGGGTGCAGTCGCGAACCGCCGGCGAACCGCTGCCCGCGTCGATTTCAAACGCCACATCGAACGCCCCCGGTGCACCAATGGCACAGGTCGTGGTGCCGACCGGATTTTCCTCGCAAGTCCAGCAGGGCGAGACCTATTTCAACGCAGTTTGTTCCGCGTGCCATGGGGCGAATGCCGCCGGACAAGACGGCATCGCACCGCCGCTTGTGCACCGGATCTACGAACCATCGCATCACGGAGATGCGGCTTTCGTTCAGGCGGCGCGCAATGGTGTACAGGCGCATCACTGGCGGTTCGGCGATATGCCACCCATCGAGCAGCGCCTTGCTGATGGAGAGCTGGCTGCAATCATCGCCTATGTGCGCGAGTTGCAGCGCGCCAACGGGATCAATTGATCGGGCGGATTGGCAATGCGGCGGGACCGAGGGGCGCCTGAACGTGAACGCGCCCTTCGATCCCGACCGCCCCCGCCGAAGGTCAGCCTACCGAAAGCAGGCTGTCGTCAGGTGGGTCAAGGCTGGATGTCCAGCCTCGGCCCCCCCCGCCTCAATGCCCGCTGCCTTCGTTTTGCTCTCGGCCAGAATGAGCTGCGCAGCTCATTGATCATTCCTGTTTATTCAAAGTTCGACACGCCGCAGTCTGAGCGCGTTGGAAATCACCGAAACCGAAGACAGGCTCATCGCCGCCGCCGCGATCATCGGCGACAGCAAAAGCCCGAACACCGGATAAAGCACGCCTGCGGCGATCGGCACGCCCAGTGTGTTATAGGCGAAGGCGAAGAACAGGTTCTGCTTGATATTGCGTATCGTCGCACGGGCCAGAATGCGCGCCTTGACGATACCGTTCAGATCACCGCCCAGCAGTGTGATGCCGGCACTTTCAACCGCCACGTCGGCACCGGTTCCCATGGCAAGGCCCACGTCGGCTGCGGCCAGTGCAGGGGCGTCATTGACCCCGTCTCCCGCCATCGCAACCTTGTGGCCTTGGGCGCGCAACTCATCCACCAGTTTTTTCTTGTCTTCGGGCAAGACGCCCGCGCGGACCTCGTCGATGCCCAGTTGCGCGGCGACCGCCCTTGCTGTCCGCTCATTATCGCCGGTGGCCATGATCACCCGCATTCCGGCGTCGTGCAGGGCACGGATCGCCTCTGCGGTGCTCTCCTTGATCGGATCGGCGACGGCAACGATGCCGACAATCGCTCCGTCCACGGCCACGAACATCGCCGTTTTGCCGTCGACCCGTAGCGCGTCGGCTTTTGCTTCGGCCTCCGCCGTGTCAAGCGACAGATCCTGCATCATCGCGCTGTTGCCCAGCGCCACCTCGCGCCCATTGACGCGACCCCGCACGCCTTTGCCGGTCACCGATTCGAAACCCTCGGTATCGCCCGCCGTGACGCCCCGTTCTTTCGCGCCCTCGACAATCGCCTCGGCCAGCGGATGTTCCGAGCCTTTTTCCAGCGCGGCAGCAAGCGTCAGGATCGCCGCTTCATCCTCACCCGCCAGCACAATCACATCCGTCAACTTGGGTTTGCCCATCGTCAGCGTTCCGGTCTTGTCGACGATCAGCGTATCAACCTCGGCCATCCGCTCCAGCGCTTCGGCGTCCTTGACAAGCACGCCCGCCTGCGCCCCGCGCCCTGCCGCCGTGGTGATCGAGATCGGCGTCGCCAGCCCAAGCGCACAGGGACAGGCAATGATCAACACCGAGACGGCAGAGGCGATGGCAAACACTAGTGCAGGTTCCGGCCCCCAGATCATCCATGCGCCAAAGGCCAGAATGGCAACAGCAACGACAGTGGGCACGAAATACCCCGCCACACGGTCGGCCAACCCTTGGATCGGCGCCCGTGATCTTCGCGCATTCGATACCATCTCGACGATCTGACTTAACATGGTGTCGGCGCCCACCCGGGCCGCTTCGATGACAAGCGAGCCGTTCTTGTTGATTGTACCACCGGTCACCCGATCATCCGGACCTTTTTCGACCGGCAGCGCCTCGCCGGTAATCAGGCTTTCATCCACCGCGGATGTGCCCTCGATGACCTTTGCATCCACCGGAACCGCATCGCCGGGACGCACGCGCAAACGGTCGCCAACAACGATATTTTCCAGCGGAGCGTCATATTCCGAACCGTCGGGCAAAATCCGTCGGGCCATCTTGGGTGACAGATCAAGCAGGGCTCGGATTGCATCGCCGGTCCGTTCGCGCGCCCGCAGCTCAAGCACCTGCCCCACAAAGACCAAGGCGATGATCACGACCGCAGCCTCAAAATAGGTGCCGACGGCATCGCCCATCCGATAAATCTCGGGAAATACACCGGGCAGGAAGGTCGCGACCAGAGAATAGGCATAGGCCGCACCCACACCAAGCGAGATCAGCGTCCACATATTCGGCGAACGGTTCAGGATCGACGACCATCCCCGTTTAAAGAACGGTAACGCAGCCCAAAGCACGATCGGCGTCGCGAGCACAAATTCAATCCAGACAGCATTTCGGTGTCCGATCCAGTCACGTACCGGCAAGCCGACCATTTCGCCCATCGTCAGGATAATCAGTGGCACGGCCGCCGCCGCGCTGATCCACATGCGGCGGGTGAAATCGACCAATTCACCGCTCGGCTCGTCCGACGGCACCATCGGCTCCAGCGCCATGCCGCAGATCGGGCAGTCACCGGGGGCGTCGCGCACGATCTCGGGGTGCATCGGGCAGGTAAACTGCGTGCCCGGTGGGGCGATGTCGCCACGACCCGCAGCGTTCCCCGACACATAGAAGAATGGATCTGCCTTGAATTTGGTTTCGCATTTTTCGGAGCAGAACCAATAAGTCTCGTCGCCGTGCTCGACGTGCCTGCTGTCGGGTTTCATCGTGACAGACATGCCGCAGACCGGGTCTTTGGCCTTTCCGCCGCTTACATCGGTCGCCGCATGCTCTGCGTCATGTCCGTGGGTGTGATTTTCGCCTATGTCGTGATCGGTCATCTCAAGGCTCCTTTCTCAACGCGTTAGCGCGAATTACGGATGAAGTAGAATTTCTCCGGCCAGCAGTAAAACGGCATGGCCCGGGTCATTGTTGGTTTTCCATATCGTCATGCCGGGTGCGGATGTTCTGCGGCCATCTCGATTTGATGAAGCTGAGGGCAGCGATGATCTCTTTGTCGGTCAGGACGTCCCCAAAGGCTGGCATATCCGAAACATAATCGGGATCGCCGATCATTTGGCCGATGCCGTTTTTGGTCAGTTGGAACAGGGTATCGCCGTCGTGGTGCCAGGTGTGTCCGGTCTCGTCATGGGGTGGTGCCGGCAGCCGCCCGTCCGGATCGCGCGACCGCCAATCGGGTTGCCCCTCCAGATCGGCCCCGTGGCAGGACGCACAGTTGGCGGCATAGACTTTGGCCCCCATTGCCGCGATTTCCCGATCACCCGCCCGCAGTGAGATCCGTTCAGGCCCGGACGCACCGCCCTTAAACACGTAGAACACAGCCCCGATAAGGACCAGCCCCAGCGCGATCACCGCTGCCAGCCTCACGATCCGGCCTGAAAGAAGACTTCGCCGTCCAAAGCTGCTCCGCCAAAAGATATCACGTCAAAGCGCGCGCTTGGGTCGTTCCCCATTCCGGGCGAACCGATAGGCATCCCCGGCACGGCGATCCCGGCAATCTGCGGTCGCTCCGCGAGCATCTTGACGATGGCGGCGAAGGGAACATGCCCTTCGACAACATAACCGTCGATTGTCGCCGTATGGCAAGCCCACAGGTCACCGGGCACCTCTGCGTCCGCTTTGACGGTCGAGATATTGTCCACATCGGCGGTCTCGACCTCAAAACCTTCATCGCGTGCTAGAGCAACCCACGCCGTACAGCAGCCGCAGGTGGGGCTTTTGGTGACATGCATGGTGCCGTGTTCGGCCATCGCGGGATGGCTTTGCGCATACGCCATGTTCGGCGCGGCAAGCAGGGAAAAGCCCGCGGAAATTAACCCAGCAAACAAAAATTCAGTCGGTTTCACGATCTTGATCCTCTCGAATGGAAATACGCACAGGCAGTCCCTGTGGTGGTGCAAGGTCAGGAGACGCGCGCCTTGTCGGACGCACGCGACTTCACCCCAGACGCGGCGGATCGAGAGGACCGGCAGGCTCAATGCCAGCCAGAACAGTCGGGAAACCGAAGATTGCAGAACGCATTTGCGTTGGCGTGGTGGTGTTGTTGGTCAAAGCCGGAACCAGAGCAGTCAGCACGTGGCAGCTGGGCGAGCGATCGGTATTTTCCTCGCAGCACATCCCGTGCCCGACGGACGTGACCTCGGAATTCGCCGCCTCTTGCGCCATATCGGACGCGAACGGATGACCGGCGGCCATCGCTCCGGAAAGCGGCGTGGACAGGACGATCACAAGGATCATCAGAAAGCGGATCAGGGTCATTCCATATACCTATATGGGGTATAGAGTGTTTCAAGTGGCAAATGTCTGTCGCCTGCGGATCAGGGCGGATGAAGTGGCCAATCCAAGCGTTCTTGCCGGATGCCTCCCGACCGCGACTGACGTTCAGGCATCCTGAAGGCCACCTGTCAATCAGCGCCTCACCCCGCCCCTCCTCCCACCCGCACATGTCAGATATGCCGTTGCTGGCATCGCGCGAAACCTGCTTGGCCACTCAGGACGATGCGCAGAGCACGGTCAGCAGGCTGACGCAAAAGCGGGTTGCCGAGGGGCTGACAACCGCATGGCGACGCTGAACAAATCGATCAACGCCGGTCGACATTTGTGGTAACGCTTTTTGTATCTATGATAAATGGCGCCCAAAGCAGAACGGAAAGTGTCACTGTGCAGTCTTATCCATGTTACGGTGATATCGCCGTTGTCCGCAGCAGTGTCTTGTGCGGGCCACTTGCCCCTAGCGCCCCCGCGCAAAATGGCGGTGTGTGATGGAACCGCTTATCGTTCTTGCCATCCTTCTGATGCTGATCGCGATCGGTGCGCCGATCTTTCTGGCGCTGGGCGCGGCGGGACTTACCGGCCTTTATATGACGCGCGGGTCGATGGCGTTTTTCTTTGGACCGACTTCGCTTTTTGGCCAGCTTAACGCCTTTGAGCTTTTGGCGCTGCCGCTGTTCGTCCTGATGGGCAACCTGCTGGCCGCGACGCCGGTGGGACGAAATCTGTTTCATGCGGCGGTTGTCTGGCTGCACTGGTTGCGCGGCGGGCTGGCGATTTCGACGGTCGGCGCATCCGCTGTGTTCGGGGCGGTCAGCGGTGTGTCCATCGCGGGCGTCGCCGCTGTCGGATCCATCGCGATTCCCGAAATGCTCAACCGGGGGTACAGCCGTGCGCTTGCCGCGGGCAGTGTCGTCAGTTCCGGCGCGCTGGCCATGCTGATCCCGCCCAGCGTGCCGCTGATCATATATGGCGCGATTTCCAGCGTCTCGATCGCCGATCTGTTCATTGCCGGAATTGTACCGGGAATTGCGCTGGCTCTGGCGCTGAGTGTCTATATTTACATCCGCGTCTTGCTGAACCCCGAAGAGGCGCCCGTTCAAGAGGACGTCCACTATACCTGGGGCGACCGGGTGCGCGCCATCGGCGGCATCTGGCATTCGATTTTGCTGATTTTCATCGTATTGGGCGCGATCTATAGCGGTCTGGCCACACCAAGCGAGGCGGCGGCCTTTGGGGCATTGGGCGCATATATCATCGCCGGGCCGATCTTTCGCAGCCTTGATCTGCGCGGCCTGATGACAGTGCTGGGGACCAGTGTGCGGATTTCGGCCGCTGTTCTGTTGATCATGGGCTGTGCGCGGATCTTTGGCGATTATCTGAACCTGATGCGGGTTCCAGACTCGCTCGCCGGGCTGTTGGTGGGAAGCGAACTGCCGACCGAGGTGATCCTGCTGATGATCATGCTGGTTCTGGTGCTGCTCGGCATGTTGGTGGACGCGGTATCGCTGATCGTGGTGGTGACGCCGATCCTGCTGCCGCTGATCACCGGACTGGGCTATGATCCGCTGTGGTTTGGGGTCATTCTGGTGATGAACCTTGAAATCGCGGTGGTCACGCCGCCGGTCGGGCTTAACCTTTATACGTTGAAGGCCGTGGCACCAATGTTGAAGATTGAAGAGATCATCGGCTCGATCGTGCCTTTCGTGATGGTGCAATTCGCGATGCTGATGCTGTTCGTGCTGTTTCCGGCACTGGCGCTCTGGCTTCCGAATCTACTGAGATAACAACAAAGGAGGAGATATCATGACACTCGACAGACGGGCGTTTCTTCGGAACACTGCCGCACTGACCGCCGGTTCCATGCTGACCCTGCCAGGCGCTGCCGCGATGGCGCAGGATGTACCAATGCTGACCGGCGTCACCTATCTGCCGCCCTCTTATGCCGATCTGATGTATGGCTCGCAGGGGTTCGTCGATCGCGTCAACGATAAGTCTGGCGACACGGTCACGATCGACTTTTACGATTCTGGACGCCTTTTGTCGGCGGATGAACAGCTTCCGGCGTTGCGCTCGGGGAACATCGATTTCATGTTCCACACCACATCCTATGTCACGCGGTCGCTGCCGATGCTGGGTGTGCTGGGGCTGCCCGGCGTGGTTGGTCCGCTGTACGAAAACCCGGATCGCCTGAAGCGCGGCGCGCCGCTGTTCGAACTGATCGCCGATGAGATGAAGAAAAGTGGTCTTATGCTTTTGTCGCTGGGCGGCGGGATCATGGAGCCAGAGTATATCTGGAGCACAGATGAGGGTCCGGTGCGCAGCCTTGACGACCTCAAGGGCAAGCGTGTTCGTGTGGTGTCGTTCGAGGCAACCAGCGCAGTCGAAGACTTCGGCGGCGCCTCGGTGCGGATCCCGTCGTCGGAACTCTATCTTGCTTTGCAGCGCGGCACGGTGGATGCGGCTGTCGCCAATATCTCGACGATCAACGGGCGCAGCATCGAAGAGCAAGTGACCCATGTATACCGTATGCCGGTCACCGGATTCACCATCGGCATCTTCTTCACGGTCGAACGTTGGGAATCCTATGACCAGTCGGTTCGCGACGCCCTGATCGAAGCCGCCGAATGGTTCGACGAAGAAAACGCCCGCACCGCCAACGTGGATTACTTCGAGGGTAAATACTGGCCCGCGTTCCGCGAAGCGGGCATGGAAGTGATCGAACCGGACGAGGCAGAGCTGGCCCGTTTCGACAAATCCGTCGCCGGGGTGCGCGAAAAATGGCTGAGCGAAGTGGGCGAGGTGGGCGAACGGGCCATCGCGCTGGCGCTCGGCGAACAGAGCTAGGGCCGGGATTCCGATGTTTGTCTCGCTTCTCGACCAGATCGCCCGCATCCTCGAATTCGTGGGACGTCTTGTCCTCGCCTTCATGGCGTTGACGATTTTCTATGATTCAACGATGCGCTATCTGTTCGCGGCGCCGACCTCATGGAGCCTCGAGGTCAACTCGTTCCTGATGGTCTTTGTCGCGCTGATGGTAGCGGCCGAGGTCGAGCGGCGAGGCGAACATATCGGAATATCGCTTTTGCCAAACGCCATGCCACCGCGCGTTCAAAGGGCAATGCAGATCGTGGTCAGCCTCACCGGCGCCACGTTCTGCGCAATCCTTGCGTGGCGCGGATTCATGATGTCACAAACCGCCTTGGAATATGGCGAACGGGTATCGAGCGCATTCGGCACGCCAATCTGGATTCCCTATGCGCTGTTGCCCGTCGGATTTACAGCACTTGGTGCCCAGTTCCTGCTGACCGCGATCCGCGGCAGACCCGAAGCAGACCCCGAAAAGGTGGCCGAAGGTATCTGACGCCGGTCGATCACGAGGTTTCACCTCTCAGGTCCGAGGTGCCATTGGCGAAACATTCAGGGGACAGGGCACTGCCTCGACCTCATCATGGCCTATGACTGTATCATCATCGGGCCCGCAAGGATCAACGCGATCAGATCCGCCTGACGATTGGTGCCGGTTTTCTGGAACAGATTGCGCATGTGAAATGCGATGGTCGTCTGCGACACGCCAAGCTCCGCCGCCACATCGGCCGGGCGGGTGCTGCGGGCAAGTGCGGCGGCGACCCGCGCCTCGGTTGGTGTCAGGCCGAAGAGATCCATCAGCAGGGATTCAGGGACGCGTCGCCTGTGGTCAGAGGCGCAAAAGAACAGCGCGGCATGGGGGCGACCGGCGTGGTCACCGAACGATTGCACAAGAGCGCAGACCAGAACCGAGACGGTGCTGGCGTCCTGTACCCGGTGCAGCATGGCGCCGACCGTCTTTTCCTGACCCTGACGGGCCGCTTCCAGCGTCTCGGCGATGGCACGTTGCAAAACCCGGTCCGACAGCGGATCGGGCGACTGGATGGCACTTTTCCCCGCATGGATGAAATCGGCATCGGCGGCCATTTCTTCGGCAGCGCGATTGATATGGACCGGTTTGGCCTGCTCGTCCAACAGCACGACGCCCAGCGCGATCAGGTCGAGCGCCGCTTCTGCGCCGCCGCCGGACAGTCCGATCAACGCGTGGCGCAGGGATGACACCTCATCGTCATGGCGGCTGCGGATGCGCTCGACCTGACGCAGGCGGGCACCGACGGTGGCCAGCATCAGATCATAATCTACAGGTTTGACCAGATAATCGTCGGCCCCCTGACGCTTGCCCTCGATGACTTCGCGAGGTTCGGACAGGGCGGTCAGAAAGACGAAAGGCGTGGCGCTGAGTTCGGGGCGTCGGTCACGCAGGGCGCGGAGCACGGCGTAGCCGTCAAGCCCGGGCATCGTGATGTCGCAAAGCAGCAGATCGGGCGTGTTGTGTGTCAGAAGGTCCAGAGCCTCGGTGCCGTCTTTCGCCGCCAGCGTACGATATCCGGCCTCCTCCAATTCCTCGACGATGTCGCGGCGCAGGGCTTCCTCGTCCTCGACCACCAGTATCAAGGCAGGACCGGTGGCGCGCGTCATGACTGCGGCTCCGTGAACCGGGGCAAGATCAGGCGAAAGGTCACGCCTTCGCCACCCGGTTGCAAGGTAACATCGCCGCCCTGCATTCGCGCCAGATTGCGCGCCATGAACAACCCGATGCCAGTGCCGGTAATGCCAACGCTGTTTGCGCCGCGAAAGTTACGCTCGAATATCTGCTGGCGATCTTGGTCGTCCATGGAGGGACCGGCATTGCGAACGTCGCAGAACAGGCTTTCGCCGTCGCCAAGCAACATTACCGACACCGGGGTTTTCGGGGCGGCATATTTGTCGGCGTTCGACAGCAGGTTCTCCAGCACCTGTTCGGCATGGGCCGGGTCGCAGAATGCGGTGGTCTGACCGACTGTCGCCTGCCGCACCTTGATCGGGCGGTCCGGGGCGGCGTCGCGCCGCCGGGCGCAGACCGTCTGGATGATTTCGGCCAGATCGCATTTCACCCGCCGCGCGCCGATCTGACCGGCATCCAGCCGCGCAGCATCCAGCGTGCTTTCGACCAGCCGCGTAAGCCCGGCGATTGCGCCGCGTGCACGGCCGGCGCGCTCTGCCACCTCGTTCGGGTCGGCGCGTGGGCCACGGCGGATCAGCCGTTGCAGGGCAGAATCCGCAACGGCCAAGGGTGTGCGGAATTGATGCGACACCATCGCGGCGAAGTTGCGATAAAGATCGGCTGCCGACCGTTCCCGCTGCAATGCATTGTCCAGATCGCGCGTGCGTTCGGACACCAGTTCTTCCAGCCGGTCGCGATCCTGCGCGTCCTTCTGCTGTGCTGCATGGCGATCCGACGCGTCATGGATGAACAGGATCGCACCCAGGATTGCGCCGCCGTTGCGCATCGGAAAAAACCTCAGATCGACATAGAGCGGCCGGTCGCAATCCCCGGCAAAGAGCGGCTGAAAGGTCAACTGTGACGTTTCCCCGCCCAGCGCGCGCTTGATGCCTTGCCTCACCGTGACGACATCGAAAAACCCGGCAACCTCGGCCAGCATCCGCCCCACCGCCTGTTCGGGCGGTTTGCCGACCATCGCGGCCATCGCGCCGTTCCACAACGTACAGCGCCCGTCATGGTCCACCGCAAGGATACCCTCGCCACTTGACGAGATCAAAAGCCCCGAAAAATCCCGTTCCTGCTGCAGCAGGCGGTTGCGCTGGCGCGACTGGCGCAGGGAAAGGACAAGCGTGACCGTCAGGATGCCGCCCGCGCCCATGATCCCGATCAGCGAGGCAATGGTCTGACGCAACTGATAGCGATAGGTTTCCAGCCGTCCGCCGAGTTCATTCCATTCCGCGATCATCGCCATATTCGCGGCCCGTCCAAAAAACCGCGCGAACGGGGCCAGCGCGTCGCGCAATCGCGCGCCACTTCCGGGTGTGAAATTGTCGATCATTGGGGCGATTTCGGACAGTGAACGCGTCAGCGCGGTCAAATCGGCGCCAAACCCGATCTGTTCGACGAAACGGCGTTGCGGCCCGTCGTTCAGCAAGGCAATCCGACTGGTCAGCATGTCAAAGCGCAGCGCAAGGTCGTCTGTCCCGGCATGCCCCAAATCGGCCAAGGCTATGGTTTCGGTCAGGCGCAGGGCAGCCACCTCGCTTTGGTGAAACACCCAAAGCATGTTCTGTTCGGCCTCGACCCGCATCGCATTCTGGACCTCGACCATGCGGATCAAAGAAAAGAGCAGCAAGACCGTGAAAACAAGCACCGCGATCATTGGCAGGATCAGTCCAAGACGCGGTGTGGCGAACCGCTTCATTGCACATCGAGACGATAGAGTTGCCAGACCCAGCGGTAGTCAAAGCGGATGTCCTGCAACGCGTCGTGATCGTCGCGGGGATAGACGATCCACAGCGGCCCCTTGTCGTCGCGGGTCAGGGCCTCGCCACCCATGTCATATGCAACGATCACGTCGTAGTCGTAGAAATCGGCGATGGGGATATCTACGGCGTAGTCGTTCATGGCGATGGCCGTGACCCGGTCCCCTTCCGCGCCCAGATGGTCCAGCAGGTCACGCATCAGGAAACCCGTGAAGCTGTGAACGCCGTCAGTGACCACGGTCGACGTCTCGATCGTGACCGAGGGCAGCGCATGCAACGCATCACGGGTCAGCGCGGCGACACCCCCGGCGATTTGGCCCGTCACCTGCAACATCACATCGTTCCTGTCTGCCAAGGCCGCGCCGCCAACCAGCATCAGACCAGCCATCAAGGCACCCGTCCGCATCCGCATGACATATCTCCTGCCCAACTGCGGTGGCAGTTCATCAGCACCCGCGCATTTGTGCAAACACCTTAATGCGGCAATTATTCTACCGCCCCCTCTGAATGAACGGGGCGGGGTCGATGCCTACCGTGCAAATGTCCCGCACAAACCCGCAACCCAAGCGCGCAAAGCGGGAACATTGGAGTAACCTATGCCCGGCATCCCAAGAATTGTCCCTTTTCTGTGCGCCCTCGCGCTGATCGTTCTGGGAAGTTGTGGAACGCCAGAATACCGGGCCGAAAGAAGCCACTGCGAAGCGGAATGGATGCTGAAGATTCCACCGGTCTTTCGACACGAAGTGGTCACGAAATACCGGAACGAAGAGCACCCGACAGGCCAATCGACCTGCACCACCGCGGGATCGGTCACAAATTGCCAGCAGATCATGAAAACCGTCTCGATCCCCTATACCGAGGTCGAGACGGTCGACATCCGCAAGCCGCAACGCAGTCCGCAGATCGAGTCCTGCGCGGCCCGCGCCTGTTCGGCAAAGTTCGGCAACAGCGCGTGCGAGACATGACCCTTCAACCGCAGCATTCCGGCTCGGCACGCGACGGCGATGCGTGGTGCCTGTGCGCGCAATCCAACAGATTTTCGATCAGGAGTTAGCCATGTGGGATTTTAATGTCGGCAACGCATTGGGCATGATGCTGCGCACCCTGCCGTTCATCCTCTTGCGTATGGCGGTCTATTTCGGGATCACCCTTGGCTATATTCTGGTCACTGGCGTGGGTGCCGGGGTTGGTTACGGCGTCGGCGGATTCGGCGACGAAGGGTTTCAGGCCAGCAGCACCATGTGGGGCGGTTTCGCCGGGTTCGGGATCTTTGGCGCAATCATGTACTGGGCGCGTGAATACATCCTTTATATCGTCAAGGCCGGTCACATCGCGGTCCTGATCGAACTGATCGATGGCAAACCCATGCCGCAGGGTCGCGGTCAGATCGCCCATGCCACGGCAGTGGTGAAGCAGCGTTTTCCCGAAGCAAGCGTATTGTTCGCCATCGACCAGCTTATCAAGGGTGTGATCCGGGCGATCACCGGTCTGGCACGTGGTATCCTGACCATTCTGCCGCTCCCCGGAGTGCAGCAGATTGCCAGTATCCTGTCCGCGTTTCTGCGGGTTGCCGTTGGATTCATCGACGAGGTGATCCTCGCCTATGCGATCCGGACCAATTCCACCAATGCCTGGATGTCCGCCAAAGAGGCGTTGGTCCTGTATGGGCAAAACTACAAGGTGATGTTGAAGAATGCGGCGTGGCTGGCGATCATCGTCTATGGACTCAGCTTCATCGTGTTCGTCCTCATGCTCGCTCCGGCGGCGCTGGTGGTGTATCTGATGCCGGGTGCCTGGGCGGCGGGTGGCGTTGTCTTCGCGCTGCTGTTTGCCTGGAGCGTCAAGGCAGCCCTGCTCGAACCTTTCGCAATCACCTGCATGATGCAGGTCTATTTCAAGACGATCGAAGGCCAGCAGCCGAACCCCGAATGGGAGGCCAAGCTGGAGCAGATGTCGGGCAAGTTCCGCAAACTCAAGGACCGTGCATTCGGATCCGCAGGCGAAACGGCTCAGACAGTCGAAGGCGCACGCCAGGTATAATTCACTCAGACACAGCCCCCGTGGGGGGCGTGGAGATTTGCGCGCACTCGACTGGCGCAAGGAGGAACGGGATATGAAAAAGAACGCACGCAGTCTGGCGGCAATGATGATCGCTGGCGGTATCGCCTGTGCAGCACCGGCAAGTGCGGCAGATGATGTCGTGATCGTCTATGACGCCTCGGGCTCCATGTGGGGCCAGATTGATGGAGTCAGCAAGATTGAAATCGCCCGCGACGTGCTGGCCGGTCTGGTGGACGAGTGGGACGCGGGCACCAACCTGGGCCTTGTCGCCTATGGGCACCGAAGCCAGGGCGATTGCACCGATATCGAAACGCTGATTTCCCCCGCCCCGCTGGACAGGGCCAGTTTTATCGACACCGTCAATGGGATCAGGCCGGTGGGCAAAACGCCGATCTCTGCCTCGGTGCAGCACGCCGCCGATCTGTTGTCCTATCGTGACAATTCCGCGACAGTCATCTTGATCTCGGACGGGGTCGAAACCTGCAACGCCGATCCCTGCGCGCTCGCTGCACAGCTTGCGAAACAAGGTGTCAAATTCACCGCGCATGTGGTGGGTTTCGATCTTGAGGACGCGGCCCATGCCAGCCTGTCCTGTATCGCTGAGAACACCGGCGGCGTTTTTGTGCCCGCGGGCAATGCAGCCGAGTTGCACGATGCGCTGGATCAGGTTCAAAGCGCCATGGAATTGAAGCCGGTCATGCCCGAACCGGAACCGGAACTTCCCGAGGTCGGGATTTCCGGTCCGGCCAGTGTCACGACCGGTGCGGCCTTCGATGTCACATGGTCGGGCAGCGTTCACCCGCAGGACTTTATCACCATCGTCCCTATGGGGGCCAAGGAGGGCGAGAGCGGCGCTTATATCCGCGTGCGTGACATGACCGAAGGAACCCTGATCGCCCCCGCCGAGATCGGGTTGTACGAACTGCGCTATGTCCTGAACGAGGGGCGGCGCACGCTGGCCACCGCCACCATCGAGGTGATCGAGGCCGAAGTCGGGATCGCCGGTCCGGCCAATGTCACGACCGGCGCGGCCTTCGATGTCACATGGTCGGGCAGCGTTCATCCGCAGGACTTTATCACCATCGTCCCCATGGGAGCCAAGGAGGGCGAGAGCGGCGCTTATATCCGCGTGCGCGACATGACCGAAGGAGTTCTGACCGCCCCCGCCGAGATCGGGCTGTACGAACTGCGCTATGTCCTGAACGAGGGGCGGCGCACGCTGGCCACCGCCGCCATTGAAGTGGTCGAGGCCGAGGTCGGGATTGCCGGTCCGCACAATGTCATGACCGGCGCGGCCTTCGATGTCACATGGTCGGGCAGTGTTCACCCGCAGGACTTTATCACCATCGTCCCCATGGGGACCAAAGAGGGTGAGAGCGGCGCTTATATCCGGGTGCGTGACATGACCGAAGGAACCCTGACCGCCCCCGCCGAGATCGGGCTGTATGAACTGCGCTATGTCCTGAACGAAGGAAGGCGCACGCTGGCCACCGCCGCCATTGAGGTGGTCAGTGCGTCGATAACCCTCTCTGGTCCGACGACCGTACGAGAGGGAACGCCGGTGGCGATCGGCTGGTCGCAAAGTGTCAACGTCAACGATTTTATCACGATCGTCACGGCAGGTGCGGCTGAAGGCAGCGCTGGCGATTATATCCGCGTCCGCTCCGCAACCGAAGGCGAGCTGGCCGCCCCGGACGGGCCGGGCCTCTATGAGATTCGCTATGTTCTGGAGGAGGGCAAAAAGACCCTCGCCAGCGCCACACTGGAGGTGGTGCATGCAGATGCGCCGCTTGACGATGGTGCAGGGCTGTCGGTGCCGAAATCCGCCGCGCCCGGTGAGACGATAACGGTGACATGGACCGGGGAGAGTGACAGTGCGGATCAGCGAATCGCACTTGCACGCTCGGAACAGCCAGATTTCAGCTGGATCTCTGTTCAGTCTGTCACAGCGGAAAAATCCATGGAGCTGACGATGCCGGATGAGGCGGGCTTGTATGAGGTCCGGTTTCTGGATGTTGCCGGTCGTCAGGTTCTTGGCCGCGCGATCGTTGACGTGAAATGATGCTGCGTCTGGCTTTTCCGATTGCTGTCATCTCGCTTGGTCTTTGGACCTCGGGTGCGCAGGCCGACCTTGACGGGCACGGGCCGGACTCTTGGCGGGTGATTGGCGTCGCCGCCAATGACATGCTGAACGCGCGCATGGGTCCGGGCACCGACACCGCCCGACCGAACGCCCCATTGCGGATCTTCCGCGTCGAATACGGCGACAGAAGCTATCCGTGATCGGGATGGCCGTTGAAACCCTGAGCCGTGGGTCCGCCACGTTCGGCCCCGTGGGGGCTGTCGATTGTCGCGCTAAGGCATCTCGTCAGGGGCACAGAAACCGACGACTTCCCATATCAGGGTCGGTGTGGATCTGTTGCGGGCAACCGCCCACCCGTGAGTGCGGGTCTAGCCGCCAAATCCCGTGCGCCCGGTCCCAGCTTTGCCAAACCCGCCGCGCGAATTGGCGGTGGCGCGGCTCATCGGGGCTTTTCCCGCCGTCGAGGTGGGGCGGGTGAACTGCGATGTACTCAGCTTGGTCGCACCCTTATTGGCGGAAAACGTGCTTGAACGCGCCGCATTGGTGAACTTCCCGTCCGAGGTCTTGTAAAGCGGTTGGCCCGCCGACATTCCCGCACGTCCGCCAAGCATGTTGCCGATCAGATAGCCCGCCATGAGCGGCATGAAGATGCTGCCCGATCCGCCCTGCGTTGTCGTCGCCTCAGTGCCGCAGGCCCCGGCGCCGTGCTGTTCTTCGCAGACGGCCTGACTGTCATAGCGCGGTGCCGCATCGACATGCAGGGCCTCGGCTGCGGCAAAAGCCTCTTCGCAGTCCTGCGACGAGAATATCCCGCCGCGCGGTGCTTCGTCGGTGCAGCTTTGCAGATCCGGAAAGGCCTCGGCATCCACCTGTTCGTCTCGGCAGCCAGCAAGCGTAAAGGCGGCGGCACCAAGGATCGCGATGGCGACCCGATTAGAGCGTTTGGTCATGACAATCCTGCCTCTTGGTCAAATAATAGACGATAATTGTGCACATCATGCAGTGATATAGTGCGGTTTGAAACGCGACAAATCCTGAGTGATGCGTGAACGGTCTTCGCGGACACCGATGCCTGTGCAGCTGTCGCCGATGATCCATGCCCCTATCACCGGGCGAAAGCCATCGAACTGCGGCAAAGGCGCATAGGCCTGAATGATGCGCGGATGTTCAGCGTATTCGGTATTCTGCGACTGTTCGACGATCTCGGTGCCCTTCAGGATGGTCACCGACGCACCTTCGCGTGACAGGATCGGCTTGCTCACACGGCCGGCCATCAGTTGCGCCTCGGCCCGGCCAAAAGCTTCGGCCACCTCCGCCGCAGCCGCGCCACGCCCGGCGATGGCATCACTGATGTCCTGTTCAAAGAACGCCGGCAAAAGGTTGGGATGCCCCTCAAACATCTGCCAGAGCACCGGCAACAGCCCCTTGTTCGACAACAGCGCCTTCCATGCCGGTTCGAGAAACAGGCAGTTCGATCCGGCGATATGATCGGCATAGTCATCGCGCAGCAGGTCTTCCCAGGGATAGAGTTTGAACAGTACGCCCATGACCCGATCCTGATCATCCAGAAACTGGCCCTTCTCGCTGATCGCGATCTTGTCCAGATCACAGTAATGCGCCCCCATCCCCGCCTCGCGCGCGGCCCAGCCCATGGCCTCGACCGTGCCGTAATCTTCGGGGTTGTCGCCGACAGCGGTAAAGTGCAAATCGCTTCCGGGCTCAAAGACCGCGCCGAACCGCGCGACCAGAGCCTCATGGATGCCGTTGAATTGGTCCGACCCTTCGGAAAGCACACCTGCGGCAAGCTGATCCTCGAACCATTGCCATTGAAACGCGGCGCTCTCGTAAAGCGAGGTCGGCGTGTCTGCGTTGTATTCCAACAGCTTGGCAGGGCCATTGCCATCATAGGCAAGGTCAAAGCGGCCATAGATTTCGGGATCTTCCCGGCGCCAGCTTTCAACGACAAGATCGCGGTGCGCTTCGGGGATCGCGAGCCGCTCCATCAGGCCTTCGTTTGCGATGATATGCGCCACCGCCTCGCGGCACATGGAATGAAGCTCGGTCGCAGGGTCTTCGATATCGTTCTCGATCTGGGCGAGCGAGAATTCATAGGCCGAGGATTCATCCCAATAGGGTTCGCCATGCATGTCGGCAAAGGTGAATCCAACCTCTTTGGCATGGTCGCGCCAATGCGGTCTTTCGGGCAGTACGATTTTCTGCATGTGGCGTCTCCTCCGCTTTCCGGGCAGGTCTAGGTCGAATTTGCAGGGGTGACCAGACTTGGTTCATTCGAATGCGGCGCAGAATATAGCGATATCCCTGCAAAGAGGTGGCCAAACCTTGTCCGAGGGGGCCGGTTTCTGCGGTGTCGCACTGACCCTTCGCAGGCAGACAGCGTTATCCTTGGGTCTTTTGCAGCAAGGCGATCAGCTCGTTGAATTTTTCTTGCTGATCTTGCGGATTGCCGCTGCCGATTGCTTCTTCGACACAATGCTTGGCGTGGTTCTCCAGCACCAACCGCTCGACCCCTTTCAGCGCAGATCGGATGGCAGCGGTCTGAGTGAGGATATCGACGCAATATCGATCCTCTTCGACCATCCGCGCAACACCGCGGACCTGCCCTTCCAGACGGGCCAGCCGGTCGAGCGTCTTTTGTTTGTCTTGTTTCACTTTGCCCTCCGTAAAAAGGAGCTGATGGAACCATTTTCCGCGCGGCCGGTTGGATACCGAGAGGGGGTATGCCCGCAGCCACAGGGGAAGGTAGGTAGCATGATGGATCACCACAAGCCAAATGACGAGAATGAAAGTGGCGCAATGGGATATGGCCGGTTCGCGGCGATGATCGCCACATCGACAATCGTGATGTTCGGGCTGATGTACCTCAATACCTACGCGCTCGATCATGTCTTCTTTTCACAGACCCGGATGTGGATGGCGCTTTATATGGGCGCGGCCATGGCGGTGATCATGCTCGCCTTCATGCTGGGGATGTATTCCAACCGCACGGTCAACATCGCCATTTTCGCCGGGGCGATCGCAACTTTCGCTGTCTCATTGTGGCTTGTGCGCAGTCAGGAAACGGTGGACGACCTTGCGTGGATGCGCGCGATGATTCCGCACCACTCGATCGCAATCCTGACCAGCGAGCGGGCCGATATTTCCGACCCACGGGTGCGCGCACTGGCCGACGCGATCATCGAGGCACAGCGCGGTGAAATCGCCGAGATGAAGCGCTATATCACCGACATCGAAGCCAATGGTGATGCTGCGCCGGGGACACCCCGCGACAAGCCAGAATGAGCACGGCGATCAGGTGATGGAATTCTCCCCTAACAGCAAATCTGGTAAGCTCTGATTGCCGGATGGAACCGGCGCCTACGGCAGTGACATCGGCGCTTGCTGAACGAATTGCTTGTGCTGAAGATTATCCACACCGATCGATTTCCTGCGTCTGACGGCCAAGGCAATCTACAACGGAACACTTCTGTTAACTAACTTGAAGGAAAAATCATGGAAACGGAAAAAACTGAAAACGGTATTCTTGAACATTGGACGCCCGAGGAAGTGAAAGAGGCATTTGCGCGGGATGAAATCGTTTTGATTGACGTGCGCACCCCACAGGAATTCAGCTTTGAACGGATTGATGGAGCATTGCTTGCCCCGATGCAGGCCTTCAAGCCAAATCACCTGCCCGGACAGTCTGAGAAGAGGATCGTATTTCACTGCGGCTCCGGGGTGCGCTCCAGCAAGGTCGCCAAGCAGTATCTGGAAAGCGGCGTCGACCGGGTCGCCCATATGAAGGGCGGGTTCGGAGCGTGGAAAGCCGCCGGTTTTGAGTATACTGGAACAGATATGGCGACAGGCGCTCCTGTAAAGAAAAAGGAGTCTACTGGTTAAGAGCTGAGCCCTTCGGTGTTATTCCCGACTCTGACGGCACGCTTAGACTGCATCCAGAACCATCCGCAGAACTGCGGCTTGTGGCTGGCACGCCATAAAAAAGCAGACCTGCCCGAATAGTCGCTGAACTTCGCTCCTTCTAACCGGATACGCGGTCATTGTGATTGGGGCTGTGGCTTGGGCATATGCCCATGCACATTCTCAGATCTGACTGTGAGTTAAGGAACGATGATGTCGTCACAGGATCATATCTCGCGTGTTCTGACCGGCCCGCAGGTGAACTGTTGCGACAGTTTTCCTAAGGGCTGTGTCTGGCCAATGGCGGGGTGATACCCGATGCAACTCCATGGCTGTGACGAGTTCTGAAAGCCGGTTCGCCACCAGTTAACGCAAGACTGGCCTGCGTTTACCCTGGATTTGTGCGGTCTGGACCAAGATCTGTTGAGTGCCTCAACTCGACCATGGCGAAGCCATCGCTGATCTGCGTCGGAACAAAGCGTCGCTCTGCATCGCCCCCCGTCAAGAACGCCGATCAAGGTGACCGCGGATCTCTACATTCCCGCATCGAACTGCACGGACCTTCATATTTCTACGGGGTGAGCATCATTAGATATTGCTGTTTATTCAGGGTGAGCGTATTGCGCGAAGTGGGACACCTCTCCCCAACGAGAGGCATATATCTGTGAGGATACCATAGATGGCTTACAAGACCCCTGCCGCACGGCCGGTCAATCCGCGTTTTTCGTCGGGACCCTGTGCAAAACCTCCTGCATACGATCTCAGCAAACTGAGCGACGCCCCTCTGGGCCGGTCGCACCGTGCCGCCGTGGGCAAGGCAAAGCTGCTGGCGGCTATTGAAGGGACGCGCGAGGTACTCGGGGTTCCCGAAGATTACCGGATCGCCATCGTGCCCGCATCCGACACCGGCGCCTTCGAAATGGCAATGTGGAACCTTCTGGGCGAACGTCCGGTTGAAATGGTCGCATGGGAATCCTTCGGGGCCGGCTGGGTCACCGACGTTGTCAAACAGCTGAAAATCGAAGCGAAGGTGCATGAAGCATCCTATGGCCAGATCGTCGACATGGCCGCGCTGAACTGGGACAATGATGTCTGCTTTACTTGGAACGGCACAACATCCGGTGTCCGCCTGCCCGATGGTGGCGTGATTCCGGCAGACCGGGCGGGGCTGACTCTCTGCGATGCCACATCTGCGGCCTTTGCCATGAACCTGCCATGGGACAAGCTGGATGTGACGACCTTCTCCTGGCAGAAGGTGCTGGGCGGAGAAGCCGCGCATGGGATGCTGATTTTAAGCCCCCGCGCCGTGCAGCGCCTTGAATCCTATACGCCCGCTTGGCCGATGCCAAAGATTTTTCGGCTGACCAAGGGTGGCAAGCTGATCGAGGGCATCTTTCGTGGCGAGACGATCAACACGCCGTCGATGCTCTGTGTTGAGGATTACCTGCTGGCGCTGGATTGGGCGCGGTCGGTGGGCGGCCTGACGGGGATGATTGCCCGGGCCGATGCCAATGCCGGGGCTGTTGCCGAATTTGTCGCGACCCATGATTGGATTAATTTCCTTGCGGTAGACCCCACGACGCGCAGCAACACCAGCGTCTGTCTGACTTTTGCCACCCCGGACGGAATCGATGGCACTGCCTTCGCCAAGGCGGTCACCAAACGGCTGGAATCCGAAGATGTGGCGCTGGATATCGGGGCTTACCGCGATGCACCGCCGGGGCTGCGGATCTGGTGCGGCGGCACGGTGGAAACCGCCGACGTCAAGGCTTTGATGCCTTGGGTCGAGTGGGCGTATCTGACCGAGATCGAGGCGGCCAGCGCCGCCTGAGCCACCCCCATAGTTGCGCGTCCTTCCGACGCATACCCACATAAATTATATGACAGGAGTGCCAAACATGGCCCCGAAAGTTCTTATCAGTGACCAGCTGAGCGAAGCCGCCGTGCAGATTTTCCGTGACCGCGGGGTGGATGTGACCTTTGACCCGGACATCGGCAAGGACAAGGACAGGCTGCTGTCCGTGATCGGCGAATATGACGGTCTTGCGATCCGTAGCGCCACCAAGGTGACGGCGAAAATCCTTGAGGCCGCGACCAATCTCAAGGTGATCGGTCGGGCCGGGATCGGTGTCGACAACGTCGAAATCCCCGCCGCGTCGAAAAAAGGCGTGATCGTGATGAACACGCCGTTCGGCAATTCGATCACCACCGCCGAACATGCGATCAGCCTGATGATGGCGGTGGCACGCCAAATCCCCGAGGCGAACGCGTCAACCCACGCCGGAAAGTGGGAAAAATCGCGGTTCATGGGGGTGGAACTTACCAACAAGACGCTGGGCGTGATCGGTGCGGGCAATATCGGCTCGATCGTGATCGACCGGGCGCTGGGCCTGCGGATGAAGGTGATCGCCTATGATCCGTTCCTCAGCGAGGATCGCGCCGACCTTTTGGGCGCGCGCAAGGTCGAGTTGGACGAACTGCTGGCCAAATCCGATTTCATCACCTTCCACGTTCCGCTGACCGACAAGACACGCAATATCCTGTCGGCTGAAAACATCGCCAAACTGAAGAAAGGCGTGCGGATCATCAATTGCGCCCGTGGCGGTCTGGTGGACGAGGCGGCTTTGGCCGAAGCGTTGAAATCGGGTCAGGTGGCAGGCGCGGGCTTTGACGTCTTCGCGGTGGAACCGGCCACTGATTCGCCGCTGTTCAACCTGCCCAATGTGGTGTGCACGCCGCACCTTGGCGCCGCGACAACCGAGGCGCAGGAAAATGTGGCGCTTCAAGTGGCCGAGCAGATGTCGGATTACCTTCTGACCGGAGCGGTGAGCAACGCGCTGAACATGCCGAGCGTCACGGCGGAAGAGGCCAAGGTGATGGGCCCCTGGGTCAAGCTGGCCGAACATCTGGGTCGGTTCGTCGGGCAGTTGACCGATGAACCGATCCTTGCGGTGAACGTGCTGTATAACGGCGGGGTGGCCGAGATGAACACCGCCGCGCTGAACGCTGCCGTGATGGCGGGGATGATGCAGGTCACCAACCCAGACGTGAACATGGTGTCCGCCCCGGTAATGGCAAAGGAACGCGGAATCGACGTATCGACGACGACCCAGGACAAGTCGGGCATGTTTGATGGTTATATCAAGCTGACTGTCGTCACCTCGCTGCGGGAACGTAATGTCGCAGGCACGGTGTTTTCCGACGGCAAGCCCCGGTTCATCCAGATCAAAGGCATCACCATCGACGCGGAGATTGGTGAGCACATGCTTTACACCACAAACCACGACGAGCCGGGAATTATCGGTGCTCTGGGGCAGACCATGGGCGAGAACGGCGTGAACATCGCCAACTTCACCCTTGGCCGGTCCGAGCGTGGGCGGGAAGCGATTGCGCTGCTCTATCTGGACGAGCAGCCGCCCGCCGCCGTATTGGACAGGCTTCGTGCGACGGGATTGTTTCAGGCAATCCGCCCGTTGCAGTTCAACATGGGATGACTTCGCGGTAGCATCGCGGCTGGCCAAACGCTCCTCGGTCCCATGCGGTCCCTCCTCGCGGGGGGGCCGGCGACCGTGCGGGCAACAAGGGGGAAGTATGATTTACGCCATTGGCGACATTCACGGCCAACTGGAGATGCTGCGCGGCGCCCATGATCTGATCGCCAAAGACCGGGCGCAATACGGCGAGGCCTCTGCGCCTGTGGTACATTTGGGCGACCTGAACGACCGGGGACCGGACAGTCGTGGAGTGATCCAGCTTTTGATCGATGGAATCGCGGCGGGGCAACCCTGGGTCGTCATCCGGGGCAACCATGACCGGATGTTCGCCGGATATCTGGCGAACCGCTGGCACCACGATCCGCATTTGCGCGCCGAACTGCCCTGGCGGCACGAACGGCTGGGCGGGTTGGAAACGCTGGCATCCTACGGCGTTGACGGGTCACTGCGGCGCAATCAGGCCGAGGTGCATGCGGAAACACTTGCCGCGGTGCCCGCTGAACACATTGAATTCCTGAACGACCGGCCCCTGTGGCATGTCACCGATGACCAGCTGTTCGTCCATGCCGGAATCCGGCCCGGCATCGCAATCGAATCTCAGGCCGAGAATGATCTGGTTTGGATCCGCGACGGATTTCTGGATGATACACGCGACCACGGGCGTCTTGTGGTCCACGGGCACACAGTTGTGGACACTCCGACGAACTATGGCAATCGAGTGAACCTGGACACCGGAGCGGGCTATTTTCACCCATTGAGCGTGGCGGTTTTCGAGGGGCAGAATTGTTTTATTCTGACCGCGCGCGGGCGCGTGGCGCTGCCTCCGATCTGAATGGATCGGGCGCACGGCAAACTGGCCGCCCCTCCGCCCTGGAATACGGCGTAAAATACCGGCAGGCGGGCTGACCCGCGCGTTAAGCTGGTGTATCAGACCGTCGGGGGAACCACATTGCGGATCAACGACACCATCACGATTGAAGATTGGGAGCTGAGCGAGCAATTCGTGCGCGCCTCGGGGCCCGGCGGGCAGAACGTCAACAAGGTTGCGAGCGCGGTCGAACTGCGGTTCGAGGCTGAACGCTCGCCCAACCTGCCCGGACCGGTCAAGGCACGGCTGAGGCGACTTGCCGGCAGGCGCTGGAACTCCGAGGGTGCTCTGGTCTTGCAAGTGGATGAAACCCGCAGTCAGGCCAGAAACCGCGAAATCGCCCGCAACCGGTTGGCCGACCTGATTCGCGCGGCCTGTGTGGCTCCGAAACGGCGGATCGCCACACGCCCGACACTTGGCTCTAAGAAACGCCGGTTGAAGGCCAAAAAGGTGCGCGGAACGGTCAAGGCATTGCGCGGCACCATCACTCCGGAAGAGTGATCTTCGTCGTTCAATCTTGAATGACCAGCATCAGCCGCTGCGAAACGCCCGCTCACGACAAACGGCGCTGGCAAGAAAAACCCGGGCAGTCGCCTGCCCGGGCTGGATTGATCCTGTCTGAAACAGCCGACGATCAGCCCTGTACGAACTCGGGATAGGCCTCCATTCCCAGTTCGGCGATGTCGAGCCCACGCATTTCATCCTCTTCGCTGACCCGGATGCCCATGACCGCTTTCAGGATCATCCAAAGCACCAGAGACACACCGAAGACAAACACACCGACGACCACGATCCCCTTGATCTGGGCACCGATTGTGGCGTCCGGGTTGGTCAGCACAACCGCCAAGGTCCCCCATATGCCGCAGAACAGATGCACCGGAATGGCGCCGACAACATCGTCGATCTTCAGCCGGTCAAGCATCGGCACGGCAAACACCACGATCACACCGCCGATGCCGCCGATCAGCGTCGCCACGCCCAAACCCGGGGTCAGTGGTTCGGCGGTGATCGACACCAGACCGGCCAGCGCGCCGTTCAGCACCATGGTCAGGTCGGGCTTCTTGTACAGAATTTGTGTCATGATCAGCGCGGCCACTGCGCCACCGGCTGCGGCAAGGTTCGTGTTGGCCATGATCCGGCTGATGTCGGCCACGTTGCCCGCCGTGTCCATATAAAGCTGTGAGCCGCCGTTAAACCCGAACCAGCCCATCCACAGGATGAACGTGCCCAATGTCGCCAGCGGCAGATTGGCCCCCGGCATCGCATTGGTGCGACCGTCCTTATATTTGCCCAGACGCGGACCAAGGATCAGCGCACCCGCCAGCGCTGCCCAACCGCCCGTGGAATGCACCACGGTGGAACCGGCAAAGTCGAGAAAATCGGTCACGCTGCCATCGCCCGGCGACAGGAAACCGCCGCCCCATTTCCAGCTGGCCTGGATCGGATAGATCAGGCTGGTCAGAACAAGGGTAAAGATCAGGAACGGCACCAGCTTTATCCGCTCGGCCAATGTGCCCGATACGATGGATGCAGTGGCGGCGCAAAACATCAGCTGAAAGAAAAAGTCAGCCCCGACCGAGGCATAGGTCAGATCGGTTTCCGTGTCGGCAAGCCCGACAGGTTCCAGTGCGGTTGGTGAAAATGCCCCCAGCACGCCGGAAACAGACCAGCCGTCGCCGGGATACATCAGGTTGTAGCCGACAAGGTAATACATGATCGACGCCATCGAAAACAGCGCCATGTTCTTCATCAACTGCATCGTCGTGTTCTTCTGCCGCACCAGCCCCGCTTCCAGCATGGTGAAACCGGCGGCCATCCAGAACACCAGAACGCCGGTGACGAGGAACATGAATGTGGTCAGGATATAGCCAATGTCGGCCATCTGAGGGGTGGTATCGGCAATTTCTTGGGCAAACCCCGTCGATGGCAGCGTCAGCAGCGCCACAAGGGGGAAGTATTTCATCAGTTTCATCGGCTCATGGCCCTTTATGAAGGTGGCTTTTGAAGGTGTTTTGACAGGTGACGATCTATGTCAGAGCGCGTCATCGTCGGTTTCGCCCGTCCGGACGCGCACGGCACTTTCAACGTCCAGCACGAATATCTTTCCGTCGCCGATCTTGGCGGTTCTGGCGGTTTTGGCGATGGCTTCGACCACCTGATCGGCCATCGCGTCGGGCACCACGATCTCGAGCTTGGCCTTTGGAACAAAGTTCACCGCGTATTCGGCTCCGCGATAAATTTCGGTATGGCCCGACTGTGACCCGAAGCCCTTGATTTCAGACACCATCATGCCGCGCACCCCGACCAGGGTCAGTGCTTCGCGCACGTCCTCCAGTTTGAACGGCTTGATGGTTGCAATGATAAGTTTCACAATTTTCCCCTTGCGACACATGCGGGCGGATCTTGAAAAGACCGGCCCGACGACCGAGTTCACATTTTGGAAAAAGCGCGGGGATGTGCGGCTGCACAAGGTTTAGCCGCGTCTTTCTGAGCAGGTTGACGGCCAAATGCACAATATTTGGGCAATCAGATGTGAACGCCTATATTCTAGGCGTTGATGGAATTTCAAAGTTGATCGGTTGCCGTCTCTACATTCGTTCCGCTCCGGTGTAGTGTCCGCAAAACGATAATAAACTCGAGGGCTGAGCATGGCCGGGACCGGAAAGAAGAAGCCGCCGCTGGTGGCCGACAAGCGGCGCGCGGCACAGGCGTCCGCGAAAAAGCGCAGTACGGCAAAAAGCACCACGACAAACAAACGTCGTCGGGCGCCGGCAAAGCGCAGGGGTGGCCTGATTGGGCTGATCACCGGACTGTTCCGCTGGATTTTCACGCTGATCTGGCGGTTGCTCTGGCGCGGGGCAGCTGTGGTACTTCTGCTGATCTCGGCTGGCGTCTTTTACTACTATTCAACGCTTCCGCCGGTTGGTGAACTGGTCGATGCCCGTGCCCAAGGGTCGGTTACGATGCTTGACCGGGACGGTGCGGTCTATGCCTGGCGGGGCGAACAGTTTGGCGGGGCAATCACCCCGGATACGATTTCCCCCAATCTGACGCACGCGATCGTGGCGACCGAGGACAAACGGTTCTATAGCCATTTCGGCGTATCGCCGCGCGGCGTTGCCGGCGCGATTAAGATCAACCTGTCCGAGGGACGCGGCGCGCTTTCGGGGCACGGTGGTTCGACGATCACCCAGCAGACGGCAAAACTGCTGTGTCTGGGCGTGCCTTTCGATCCAGCCGAATGGAAAAGCGAAACCGAGTACGAGGCCGACTGTCGCCGGGGATCAATGTCGCGCAAGATCAAGGAAGCCATTTATGCGATGGGCCTTGAGGCGCGATATACCAAGGATGAAATCCTGACGATCTATCTGAACCGCGCGTTTCTGGGCGCCGGTGCCCGCGGGTTCGAGGCAGCGGCACAGCGGTATTTCGGCAAATCGGCAGCGTCAGTCGACCCTGCTGAGGCCGCGATGCTGGCCGGGCTGCTGGTGGCGCCAACGCGATATGCCCCGACCAACGATCTGGAACGCTCGCAGCGCCGCGCGCAAACCGTGCTGAACCTGATGCAGGAACAGGGATATCTGACTGCCGCACAGGCCGAACAGGCGCGCATTCACCCGGCCGAACTCTCAGCCGCGGCCGAGGCGCGGGCGGGCGGGTATTTCGCTGACTGGGTAATGGATCAGGGCCCCGATTTCCTCACCCGTGATACGACCGAGGACGTGATCCTGCGCACCACCTTTGACGGTCGGATGCAAAAGGCGGCGGAATCGGCGCTGGACTATGTGTTTGAAACCAAGCTCAAGGAAGGGTCAAAAGCACAGGCCGCCATTGTTGTGATGTCGTCGGACGGCGCGGTTCGCGCCATGGTTGGCGGGCGCAAGTTCAAAGGCGTGGCGGGGCAGTTCAACCGCGCGATCATGGCCAAACGGCAGACCGGCTCCAGCTTCAAACCTTTCGTCTATGCCGCCGCGCTCGAACTTGGGTATTCGGCCAACGATACGGTGCTGGACGCGCCGCTGACCCTGAACATACCCGGGTCAGGCCCCTGGTCACCCAAGAACTATAGCCGGAACTATCAGGGAAACGTAACGCTGACCGAGGCGCTGAAACAATCGCTGAACACTGCCGCCGTGCGGGTGTCTGAATCCGTGGGACGCGAAAACGTGCGCAAGGTGGCCGAGGGTTTCGGCATCGAATCCGATCTGGCCGCCGGACCGGCGCTGGCGCTGGGGGCATCAGAATCGACCCTGCTGGAAATGACCGGTGCCTTTGCAGGCATCCTGAATGGCGGAACCTCGGTAGAACCCTATGGCATCCTCGAACTGCGGCTCATGGGCGACGATACACCGCTGATCGGTCAGGACGGCGGTCTGGGCGAGCGGGTGATTTCGCGCGAAGCTGCGGAACAGCTGACTTATATGATGTACGAAGTGGTGCAGGGTGGCACTGGCAGGCGAGCCGCCCTGGACGATCGGGAGGCCGCAGGCAAGTCCGGCACAACTCAGGCCGCGCGGGATGCATGGTTTCTGGGGTTCACCGCCGACTATGTGGCGGGCGTCTGGATGGGATATGACGACAACACACCGCTGTCCGGAGTGACCGGAGGCGGTCTGCCCGCAGAAATCTGGCACGAGGTGATGCTGCGGGTCCATGAGGGTCTGCCGGTCACCCCGCTGCCCATGCGGCGCCCGGTCAATCCGCTGCCGGCGCAACTGCCCGATGACATCAACGCTGTGCGGTCCGATAATGCGGCCCCCGCGCCCCAACCGGTCCCCCAGCCGATTCCCCAACCGGTGCCAGTGCGCGAGCCTGATCTGGTGGAACGGATCATCGATGATGTTCTGGGTGGCTTGTTCGGGCGCCGAAATTGATCAGCCAAATTGATCTGCGCAACTGTTCGGCCCCGCTGATCTGACGGGGGGCCAAACACGAGGCCGATCAGTCTGCTATGCCCAGATCCTCGGCCGTGGTGACGGTGCCCCGCACCGGATTGACGGGGCACCGGTCGTATTTGAAGGCAAATCCGTTCCACACAAGAATCAGCCCGTCATCCGCCGCGCGCATGAACAGGGCGCGTTGGGTCCAGTCTTCGCCTTCGCCGGTGCAATCCATGTCATAGAGGGTTGCATCCATATCGCGTACATTGGTGGCGCGGGTCATGCGGCATTGGCTCTCCACGCCGAAAAACACGTCATCTTCAATCTTCAGCGCGCCGCCGTCGCCCCCGACAATACTGCAATCCGTGGTGGGCGCTGGCCGGAACAATCCGTCATAGGCTCCGGCATCGGCCACCACACCTGCCACGGCCAAAGGCAGGGCGAACGCCAGAAAACCGACAAAGCGGAACGTTAAGGGACGGAGAGACATAAACATCCGCGAAATCTTAGCTGCTGAGACGGCCCGGTCCAGCGCTTTCTGCACGACAGGCTTTTGCAACAATACGCGATTAATGGATTCTTGACCGCAGTCGAGGACAAAGAACCGGCGGATTTCGCATGAACCGGCACGCATAATAGGCTAGTCTGTTGAAAATTGTGTCGCGGTCGCCGCGCAAGCGGCGCAGGGCACAGGCGGGAAAAGGCATTTGGACGAATGAAGCAGGTGAATACGGCAGCCGGATACAGCGAACTGGCGCGCACCCGCGCGGAAAGCCGCAGCTTGTTCTGGACAGTGGGAATCTTCAGTTTCTTCGTCAACCTTTTGATGCTGACCGGCCCGATGTTCATGCTTCAGGTCTATGATCGCGTGTTGGGGTCGCGCAGCGAGGCGACTCTGGTCGCGCTGTTCGTCCTGATGGGTTTCCTGTTCCTGATGATGGGTGTGCTCGATTTTGCCCGGGGCCGAATCCTTGCCCGGATCGGCGCCAGATTCCAATCGCGGCTGGATCGCCGGGTGTTCTCCGCGATGGTGCGCAAAGCCGCCGTCGCCCCCGAAAAAGAAGAGTCAGCGTCCAACAATCTGCGCGATCTTGAAGCAGTGCAGCGACTGATGTCGTCGCCTTTGCTGACCGCGCTGTTCGATGTGCCATGGACCCCCGTCTTTCTTTTGGGAATCACGATCTTTCACCCATGGCTCGGGATTCTTGCGGTGGGGGGGGGCGGCCTTCTGGTGATCGTTGCGGTGATCAACCAGATCACCACGGTCGGCCCGGTCATGAAGGCCAATCAGGCCACGATGCGCGCCGAACGCATGGCCGAACAGATTCGCGTTGAGGCGGAACTTGTAAGATCCCTCGGAATGCAGGATTCGACCTTCACCCGCTGGCAAAAGCTGCGCGGCATGTCGCTGAAGGAAACCATCGCTGCCTCGGATCTGGGTGGTGGATTTACCGCGACATCCAAGACGTTCCGTTTGTTCCTGCAATCAACGATGCTGGCGCTGGGCGCCTATCTGGTCCTGCAACAGGAGATGACTCCGGGCGGCATGATCGCCGCATCCATCCTGCTGGGCCGGGCACTGGCGCCGATCGACATGGCGCTGGGTCAGTGGCAGACGGTGCAACGGGCGCGCGAAGGCTGGAACCGGCTCGCGGTTTTGCTCAGTCAGGTCGGCGAGGAGCCGCCGCGCACCGCCCTGCCCCGCCCCAAAGCGCGGCTTGAGGTCATTCAGGCCACGATCATTCCACCGGGCGAACAGCAGGCCAGCGTCCGCATGGTCAGCTTTGACGTAATGCCCGGAGAAGCCGTGGGAATCATTGGCCATTCGGCATCCGGCAAATCCACCATGGCACGGGCGCTGGTCGGGGTCTGGCGGCCGTCGGGCGGCAAGATCCGGCTGGACGGTGCTTCGCTGGAACAATACGAACCCGATGTGCTGGGCCAGCACATCGGATATCTGCCCCAACGGGTACAGCTGTTCGACGGCACCATTGCCCAGAACATCGCCCGACTGCGCGCCGACGCCCGCGACGAAGATATCGTCATAGCCGCCAAAAAAGCTGCGGCGCACGAGATGATTTTGAAGATGCCAGATGGATACGACACGCTGGTCACACCCACCGGCGGGCGACTGTCCGGCGGGCAGATGCAGCGGATTGGGCTGGCGCGGGCAATGTTCGGCGATCCGGTTCTTTTGGTGTTGGACGAGCCGAACTCGAACCTCGACAACGAGGGGAGCGAGGCATTGAACGCGTCGATCCGTCAAATGAAGGCCGAGGGTAAATCGGTGCTGATCATGGCGCACCGCCCGGCGGCGATCAAGGAATGCGACAAGCTGCTGGTGTTGGAGCAGGGTATCCGCCGCGCGTTCGGCCCGCGTGACGAGGTGCTGCGCGAAATGGTGGCGAACCATCGCGAGATCGAGTCCAATCCCGCCAAGGCAGGTGTGCAATGAAACAGATCTCAGGACCGGTCGCGGCAGACAAGACCGAAAAATGGTCTGCGCGCGCGCCGGTGACATTCGGCCTGCTGGGGCTGCTTGTCCTTGTCGGCGGCTTCGGCAGCTGGGCGACATTCACCGAGATTTCAGGGGCGATCATTGCCTCGGGTCAGATCGAGGTCGACCGCAACCGCCAGGTCGTCCAGCATCCTGACGGTGGCGTGGTGACCGAAATTCTGGTGATCGAGGGCGACAGCGTAGCCGCCGGTCAGGTGCTGGTCCGGCTGGATCCGACCTTGCTGCAATCGGATCTGAACACGGTGGAAAGCCAGCTTTATGAACTGATGGCACGTCGCGCCCGGCTCTCGGCCGAACGGGACGAAGTGTCGGAAATCACTTACGACTCCGAACTGGTGACCGTTGCGGCCATGCGCCCCGAGGTTCTGGATCTGATGGAAGGGCAGTCCCGGTTGTTCGAGGCGCGCAATTCCACCGTGACCCAGCAAACCGAACAGCTGCGGCTGCGCCGCCAGCAGATCGCCAGTCAGATCACCGGAGTTGTCGCGCAACAGGCGGCGCTGGAAACCCAGTTGGACCTGATCCAGCAGGAGCTGACCAATCAGCAGGCGCTGCTGGCCAAGGGTCTGGCACAGGCGACGCGGGTTCTTTCGCTGCAACGCGAAGAGGCCCGGCTGCGCGGCACCGTCGGCGAACTGACTGCCGGCGCCGCCGAGGCCGAAGAGCGGATGACCGAGATCGACATTCAGATTCTGCAACTGGGCACGACCCGCCAGGAAGAGGCGATCACCCAGATGCGCGATATTCAGTACCGCGAGTTGGAACTGGCAGAACGGCGCCGGTCCCTGAAAGAGCGGCTGAACCGGCTCGACATCACGGCACCGGTCGCCGGTATCGTCTATGGCATGCAGGTGTTCGCCGAACGCAGCGTCGTGCGGCCTGCCGATCCGGTGCTGTTCATCGTACCGCAGGACCGTCCGTTGGTGATTGCCAGCCGGGTCGCGGCGATCAATGTCGACCAGATTTATGTCGGCCAAGCGGTCGTGCTGCGATTTTCGGCCTTTGATTCGCGCACCACGCCTGAATTCGACGGCACGGTAAAACTGATTTCCGCCGATGCCTTTGTCGACGAGGCATCGCAGGGGTCATTCTATCGCGCCGAAATCCTGTTGAACGACCGTGAGCTGGATAAACTCCCCGCCAACCTGACACTGATACCCGGAATGCCGGTCGAGGCCTTTCTGAAAACCGAGGACCGGTCGCCCATTGCCTATCTGATCAAGCCGCTGGCCGATTATTTCAACAAAGCGTTCCGCGAAAGTTGAGCGTTCGGGCTTTCCGACCGGCGCGCCTCGGGTTAGCCTCCGGCCAACACAGCCCGGAAAGGTATTGCCATGGGAAAGATCGACGCAAAACTGAATGAACTGGGCGCGACCCTGCCCGCCGCTCCGATGCCACAGGCCAATTATGTGCCCTATGTGGTGGACGGCGACACCGTATATGTGTCGGGGCAGATTTCTCAGGGCCCCGATGGGTTGATCACCGGAAAACTGGGCGACGGCACAAGCGTTGAGCAAGGCGCAGCGGCGGCAAAAACCTGCGCCCTTGGCCTGCTGGCGCAGTTGCGGGCCGCTTGCGGCGGCGATCTGGACCGGGTGGCACAGGTGATCAAACTGACCGGTTTCGTCAACTCGACGCCCGATTTCACCGACCAGCCCAAGGTGATCAACGGCTGTTCGGATTTCATGGTCGAGGTATTCGGCGATGCCGGGCGCCACGCACGCTCTGCCGTAAGCGCCGCATCCCTGCCGCTGGGCGTCGCGGTCGAGATCGAGGGGATCTTTCGGATCCGATGACCACCCCATCCATGTCGATCCTGCCACCGGCCTTTCTGACCCAGCCCTTTGCCCATCGTGGATATCACGACCTGCCCGCAGGCCGCCCGGAAAACTCGCGCGCCGCGTTTCAGGCGGCGGTGACGGCGGGATACGGGATCGAACTTGACGTACAACGCTCGGTCGATGACGCCGCGATGGTCTTTCACGACTATGATCTGGGGCGATTGACCGGGCGCACCGGGATGGTGCGCGGCCTGCCAGCAGCCGAACTGGCCACCATTCCCCTCACTGGCGGGAGCGAGGGAATTCCAACATTGAGCGAGGTTCTTTCAATCGTCGCGGGCCGCGTGCCGCTGCTCGTCGAGATCAAGGATCAGGACGGCGCGTTGGGCACCGATGTCGGCCCGTTGGAGCGTGCGGTGGCCGATGCATTGCGCGGATATGCCGGGCCGGTTGCTGTCATGTCGTTCAATCCGCATTCCGTGGCCGCCATGGAAGCGCTGTTGCCCGATATGCCACGCGGGCTGACCACCTGTGGTTTCGATCCCGCCGACTGGCCGGTATCGGCGGCGCGCTGCGCCGAATTGCGCGGCATTCCCGACTTTGACCGGGTCGGGGCCAGTTTTATCAGCCATGACAAGGCCGATCTGGACAATCCCCGCGTTGCCGGGCTGAAATCCCTTGGCGCAGGCATTCTCTGCTGGACAATCCGCAGCCCGGAACAGGAAGCCGGGGCGCGGCGTGTGGCAGACAACATCACCTTTGAAGGTTATGCCGCACCGCTGCCCTGACCTCGCGGCTTGACGCGCAGCACAGCGGCACCATGTGAGGGATCATGCCCCAGACCCAGGTTGAAATTGATGTGCTGTCGTCGCTGAACGATGTTCCGGCCGCCGACTGGGATGCCTGCGCCTGCCCGGAGGTGTCTGATGGCGGGCGGGCGGTCGATCCCTTCATGACGCACCGGTTTCTGAAGGTGCTGGAAGACAGTGGGTCCGTCGGCCCCGGCACCGGATGGCAGCCCCGCTATCTGGTGGCGCGCACCGGAGGGCAGGTGATCGCCTGTGCGCCGCTCTATGCCAAGGGGCACAGTCAGGGCGAATATATCTTCGATCACAACTGGGCCCATGCGTTCGAACGCGCCGGGGGGCGGTATTATCCCAAGTTGCAGATCGCGGTGCCGTTCACCCCCGCCACCGGGCGCAGGTTTCTGACCCGGCCCGGGTTCTTTGAGGCTGGCACAGCCGCTCTGGTGCAGGGGGCGGTGCAACTGGCAGCGGAAAACCGGCTGTCATCACTGCATGTCACCTTTTGCACCGAAGCCGAGTCAGCAGCAGGCGCACAGATGGGGATGATGCCGCGCACCGGTCAGCAGTTTCACTGGCTGAACGACGGATATGCCGATTTCGACGGTTTTCTGGCCGCCCTATCCAGCCGCAAGCGCAAGAACATCCGCAAAGAGCGTGCCGTGGCCAAAGGGTTCGGCGGGCAGATCGTTCAGTTGACCGGCGATGCCATCGAACCTCGGCATTGGGATGCCTTCTGGCGGTTTTATCAGGACACCGGCGCGCGCAAATGGGGCACGCCCTATCTGACGCGCGCGTTCTTTACGCTGGCGCAGGAGCGGTTGCGCGATGATATTCTGTTGGTTCTGGCGATGCAGGACGGCGAACCGGTCGCCGGCGCGCTGAACTTTATCGGGCGCGACGTGCTTTATGGCAGGTATTGGGGCTGTGTTGAGGATCACCCCTGCCTGCATTTTGAACTGTGCTATTATCAGGCCATCGATTTTGCGCTGGCCCATGGCATGACCCGGGTCGAGGCAGGCGCGCAGGGCGAACACAAACTGGCGCGTGGATATATGCCGGTGACGACACATTCGCTGCACTGGATCGCAGACGAAGGGTTCGCACGGGCGGTTGGCGAATACCTTGAGGCTGAAAGCGCGGCGGTAGACGAGGAAATCGAGGTGCTGACCGGGTATGGCCCGTTCCGCAAAATGCAGGGAGAAAGCGAATGAGCGATCCGTTGAGCGAGACCGAACGCACAAATGACTTGGCGGCGCTGCTGGCCGGGGGCTGGCAGATGGTCGAGGGGCGCGATGCAATCCGGCGGGAATTCAAATTCACCAATTTCGTCGAGGCCTTCGGGTTTATGACTCGCGCGGCTCTGGTGGCGGAAAAACTGAACCATCATCCCGAATGGTTCAATGTCTACAATAAGGTGGATGTGACGCTGACCACCCATGATGTTGACGGGCTGAGCATGCTGGACATAAAGCTGGCCAAGCGGATGGCTAAACTCGCCGGGTAAGGTGCTCGGTCAGCCGAACAACCGGTCGTCCCACCAGACTGGGGTTTCCAGCCCGGGTTTCAGCCCTGCAAAATCGGGATGGGCGGTGTTGACGATCACGTTGCGCTCCATCCTTGCAACCACCGACGGCACGTAGAGCAGGCAGGACCGGCGTTCGGCCTGCCATGCGGCGCCAAAGGTGCGGGCAGCGGTTCCATCACGCTCGGCCCAGCGGGGGAGCATGTCGCCGGTCACCACCTCATAACTTGTTCCGGCGGGGATATGCACGTCGATCCAATGCTGTCCCCGGGGCAATTGGCCGTTATGATGCACCAGCTTTTCCAGCATCGCGGTGGAATAATGCTCGGCGGCATAGATCACCCCCGCCCCCGCTCCGTGCCAGCGCCCCGACACCAGCCGCGCACCGCCATCATCCCAGATGCGGAAACGACCTTCGGGGTCGCCGATGCGAAAACACCGGCGGGCATCGGCGAGTTTGCGAGGGGTCACACAGCGAACCCGGCTTCGGCCCGTGTCAGCAAATCGGCCACGGCATCGGCACCGGCGGAACTGGAGCGTGCCAGATCCAGCGGTGTGGCATCGTCAAGCAGAGGATGCGGCGTGTTGAGAAAGGCCGAAATCGCCCGCACATCGCCGTGGTGAATACGGCTGACCATATCGACAATGCGCCCGACCTCATACAATCGCTCGCTCATTTCGCGCGACAGGGGGGTTTTCGCGTTGCGCGCCCGGCGCAGCGTCGCCTCGGGGATCAGCGCCATGGCACCCGCAACCGGAGCAATGGCACCGGACAGGGCCGAGGCCGCCGAGGCGGCAAGCCCCGTAGCGATACGCGCGGCCAGACCAACACGGTCGGCCGGTGGATTGTCGAGCCCGAGAAGGCGCCCGATGCGCTGTGCCTCGCTGGTCGCAAGGGTGGCGCGGTCGGAATACATGGCAAGGTCGGTCATTGTGATCTCCGTCATCTGACGCATATATACGCGCCAGATGACGGAAAATCAAGGTATCAGATCGCGGCGAGCATCGCCTCGCCGCCGGAAGCTTCGCAAACACCCGGGGATTCTTCGCGGTGCAGCACCTTGACCACCCCGTCCTCGACCAGCATCGCATAGCGGGCCGAGCGTGACAAAAGCCCGGCAGGCGGGGCTTCAAACTCCATCCCGACCGAGCGGGTAAAGGCAGAATCGGCGTCGCCCAGCATGGTGATGCCGGCGTCGGTGGCACCGGTCGATTCGCCCCATGCCTTCATCACGAAGGGATCGTTGACCGAAATGCAGATCACCTCGTCCACGCCCTTTTCTTTCAGTGCGTCCATGTTGCGGGTAAAGCTGGGCACATGCGCGGTGGAACAGACGCCGGTGAATGCACCGGGCACGGCAAAGATGATGACCTTGCGGCCCTTCACCAGATCAGCGAGCGCCACGCCTTCGGGGCCCTTGGCGCCGATCTGTAAAAGGGTTGCGTCAGGAAGCTTGTCGCCGGTGGTGATTGCCATGTCGGTTTTCCTTGGGTTGGATTGCATGCAGGTTCTCCCCGGATATAGGGTGCCCGGGGCAAGGTGGCCAGCGGGGGCAAGTGTGAATGACCGGAATTGTGGTGATCGGCGGCGGACAGGCGGGATCGTCTCTGGTGGCGCGACTGCGTGCCAAGGGGTTTGATGGCCCGGTAACGCTGATCTGTGGCGAAGCCGTGCCGCCCTATCAGCGCCCGCCCCTGTCAAAAGCATATCTGCTGGGCGAGATGGCGCAGGAGCGTCTGTATCTGCGCCCTGAACGGTTTTATCACGAACAGAATATCGATCTGGTGCTGGGTCAACCGGTGACGGCGATCGACCCTGCGGCCCGTCAGGTGATGCTGGGCGACCGGGTGCTGTCCTATGACCAACTTGCACTGACCACCGGCTCGCTGCCGAACCGCCTGCCCGCCGTCATGGGGGGCGATCTGGCCGGAGTTTACTCTGTGCGCGGCCTTGCGGATGTTGACAGAATGGCGAAGGAGTTTGCGCCGGGTCGGCGGGTGCTGATCGTCGGCGGCGGGTATATCGGGCTTGAGGCTGCCGCGGTGGCGGCGAAACGCGGTGTCGTGGTCACGCTGGTTGAAATGGCGCCCCGGATCCTGCAACGGGTCGCCGCGCCTGAAACATCAGACTTCTTCCGCGCGCTGCACACCGGGCGCGGGGTCAGGATTATCGAAGGTGTCGGACTGGAGCGGCTAACGGGCGATGGCCGGGTCAGCGGAGCGCGTTTCACCGACGGACGTGAGATCGACGTGGATTTCGTGATCGTCGGGGTCGGTATCGCACCCGACACCGCGCTGGCACAGGCCGCCGGGGTGCGTGTGGACAATGGTATTGTCGTGGACACACATGGGCGCACCTCCGAACCGGCGATCTGGGCGGCGGGGGATTGCGCGGTGTTTCCGCGGGACGGCGCGATGATCCGGCTGGAGTCGGTGCAAAACGCGATCGATCAGGCAGAACAGGTGGCGGACAACATGCTGGGGGCCGATGCCCCCTATGATCCAAAGCCGTGGTTCTGGTCGGATCAGTATGATGTGAAACTGCAAATCGCCGGGCTGAATACCGGATACGACCGGGTGGTCGTGCGCAACGGCGACGGGGTCAGCCATTGGTACTATGGCGGCGAAAGATTGCTGGCGGTGGATGCGATGAACGATCCGCGCGCCTATATGATCGGCAAACGGCTGATCGAGGCTGGAAAATCCCCTTCGCCCGCCGTGATCGCCGATCCGGCAACCGACCTCAAGGCGCTGTTGCGTCCATGAGGATCCGCGCATGAGAATCGTCGGCGGACGCATGCGCGGCACTGCCCTGACCTCGGTCGGCGACGGCGATGTTGCGGCACATCTGCGCCCGACCTCTGACCGGGTGCGGGAATCGGTGTTCAACCTGCTGCTGAACGGCGGATATGGCAACCCGGTGCAGGACGCGCGGGTGCTTGATCTTTTCGCGGGCACCGGAGCGCTGGGGCTTGAGGCGCTGTCTCGCGGGGCGGGCCATGTGACCTTTGTAGACAACGGCAAACCGGCGCAACGGCTGATCCTTGCAAATATCGCCAGATGCCGGGCCGAGGATCAGACGAAATTGATCCGGCGCGATGTCTTGCGCCCCGGCGCGTGTCCGGAAGCCGCCCATGATCTAGTGTTTCTAGACCCGCCCTATGGCAGCGATCTTGGCGCGCTTGCTTTGGCGGCGGCGCTGACTGGTGGCTGGATCGCCCCCGGCGCTTTGGTGGTATGGGAGGATGACCGTCCCCCTACCCTGCCCCCGGGGCTGGTACAAATGGACCAACGCCGATATGGCGGCACTTTGATCACCATTGCAGAAAGAACCCGCGATGTTGCCTGACCTTGTCATTTTCGATTGCGACGGCGTGCTGGTCGACAGCGAACCGCCCACGACCGATGTGCTTGTCGCCAATCTGGCGCGCCATGGTCTGGTTCTGACCCACACCGAGGCGGATCTGATGTTCGTCGGCGGCACCATGCGCGGCGTGATGGACGAGGTGCGGCAGCGCGGCGTCACCTTGCCTGACAACTGGCTTGACGAAGTCTATGACGAGATCCACGCCCGGTTGCGTCAAGGTGTTCCGCTGATCGCCGGAGCCGTCGCGCTGATGGATGCGCTGGATATTGCTGGCGTGCCCTATTGCGTCGGATCGAACGGCAGCGAGACAAAAATGGGCATCACGCTGGGGCCATCCGGCCTGCTGGACCGGTTAAGTGGGCGGCTTTATTCGGCCCATACACTGGGCGTGGCCAAGCCCGATCCGGCGCTGTTCCTGAAACCGGCAGCGGATTTCGGCGTGTCGCCAGCCGCCTGTGTGGTGATCGACGACAGCCCATCGGGTTGCATGGCCGGGGTCGCCGCAGGGATGCGCACCATCGGATACGCCGAAACGACCGATCCGGCCCGGCTGCGCGCCGTCGGAGCCGACCCAGTGGTCGCCAACATGGCCGAGGCAGCGCAGACCATGGGCCTGCGGATCGGCTGAGATTTGCGGGCCACTGTCATCTGGATTTCGCGCTGAATTCCGTGGCGGAAAAGATCGCCTTTGAATCAACCTAAATGCAAAGCCGGTATTGTCGCACACCAAACGGATATCCTGAACCATGCGGACAGCCATCATCGGCCACGGTGCCATCGCGAGTTATGTCACGACAGAACTGCGCCGACTCGGCACCGCGCCCGCGCTGGTCGTCGCGCGACCGGGGCGGGGGCAGGTGGCGGAGGCGGCGCTGGGAATTCCGGCCCTGACCGAGATCGAAGACCTGCCGGACGACATCGGGCTGGTGCTGGATTGCGCCGGTCACAGCGCACTGGCCGCCTTTGGTCCATCCCTGCTCACCCGGGGAATCGACTTGATCACTGTATCCGCGGGGGCCTTTGCCGATGCGGCGCTGGCCGATACGCTGGCCGGTGCGGCAACGGCGGGAGGCGCTCGGATTCAGGTGGTTGCAGGCAGTATCGGCGGGCTGGATGCGCTTGCGGCGGCGGGCACCGGCGGATTGACGCGGGTCAGCTATCGCGGGCGAAAGCCGCCAGCCGCCTGGCGTGGATCGCCGGCGGCGGACCTGCTCGATCTTGAGACGCTGTGCGAACCGGCGGATTTCTTTCGTGGCACGGCCCGGACTGCAGCGCTGGAGTATCCGAAAAACGCCAATGTTGCCGCCGCAACCGCGCTTGCCGGTGTCGGATTCGATCTGACCGAAGTCGTGCTGACCGCCGATCCGGGGATCAGCCGCAACCGGCACGAGATCACAGCCGACGGCGTGTTTGGGCAGTTCACCTTCCACATCGAAGGCCGCCCTCTTCCGGGTGCTCCCGGCAGTTCCGCGCTTGCCGCGATGTCGATGGTGCAGGCCGTCGTCAGCCGCAATTCTGCAATCTGGACATGACCAAATCCAATGCACGCAGAGCCAGAGCAATCATCCCGGCGGCTTGGATAAGCGCCTGACCGCCAACACTTCAGTTGCAACTTCCGCCCCTGAAGTGCGCTGCATGTGCACGACACGGCAACAATGCCGATAGAAACGGCACATCAGATCATCCTTACGGAAAATGCACCATCCGAGAGCTCCTATCCCGGCAAGATGGCCCTGCAGGTGATGAAATCCGGCCCACCGGCGGAGTTGTTCGGATTGTTCCCGGAACTGGCTTCGCTCGGTCTGACAGCCAGACACGCAACGGAACCTATGGGAACGTTTCGCGCGACTTCGTTGCCAGAGCTTAGATGGCAAAGCTGATCGCAAACCAAACCTAGATTATGATGACTTTCAGCGGTCGCGCATGGCCGCAACCGTTCCTACCGAACGGACGATGATCTAATCGCGCCCCTGACCTTCAATGGACCGGCGGTCTGGACTCAACAGGCCCCGACGAAAGATCGCCGGGGCCTGTTGTCTCGTTCTGTACGGGCAGCGCAAACAGCGCGCCCGAAGGCTATTGCCTGATCAGAGGTTCGGGCGCGCCTATTCCTCGCGGCTTTCGGGCGTCATCACCAGCGTGCTGTCAAACTTGTCTCCGCCCATGATGTCTTCCGGCGTCGGAGCGGCCAATGCGGCAGCGGCAGCGGCTTCGTCCTGGTTGGTTTTGATCACCTTGAGATCACGATCAGCGGCGATCTTGCGCACCTTCTGGGTCGCGCCACCGGTGCCTGCGGGAATCAACCGGCCGACGATGACGTTTTCCTTCAGACCCACCAGTTTGTCACGTTTGCCCTGAACCGAAGCTTCGGTCAGAACGCGCGTGGTTTCCTGGAACGATGCCGCCGAGATGAACGATCGGGTTTGCAGCGATGCCTTTGTGATGCCCAGCAGGATCGGTTCGCCCTGTGCCGGACGCCCACCCTTCTTGGCCGCACGTTCGTTCGCCTCGTCGAACTCCATCTTGTCGACGTGTTCGCCCTTCAGCAGCGTAGTTTCACCGCTGTCCAGAATCTCCCACTTCTGGAGCATCTGGCGCACGATCACCTCGATATGCTTGTCGTTGATCTTGACGCCCTGAAGCCGATAGACGTCCTGAACCTCGTCGATCATGTAATCGGCCAGCGCCTCGACCCCCATGACCGCAAGAATGTCGTGCGGTGCGGGATTGCCATCCATGATATAGTCGCCGCGATGGACGAAATCGCCCTCGGCCACCGGGATGTGCTTGCCCTTCGGGATCATGTATTCCACCGGTTCGCGGTCTTCCTCGACCGGAACGATGGCGATACGACGCTTGTTCTTATAGTCTTTGCCGAATTTCACATGACCATCAATCTCGGCGATGATCGCGTGATCCTTGGGACGCCGCGCCTCGAACAATTCGGCCACCCGGGGCAGACCACCGGTGATGTCCTTGGTCTTGGCACCTTCACGCGGAATGCGTGCAACCACGTCGCCTGCCTTGACGTCGGAGCCTTCTTCGATCGACAGGATCGCATCCACCGACATGGGATATGTCACTGGATTGCCTACGTCGTTGCGCATCGGCTCGCCGTCTTCTCCGACGATGATGATCTCGGGCTTCAGTTCGTTGCCTTTCGGCGCCGAACGCCAGTCGGTCACGATCTTCTGGGTCATGCCGGTGGCGTCATCGGTCTCGTCACGCACCGAAAGACCGCTGATCAGATCGACAAAGCGCGCCATACCGGCCTTTTCCGCAATGATCGGCAGGGTATAGGGATCCCATTCGAACAGACGGTCGCCGCGGGCGATCTTTGCGCCTTCTTTGACATGGACCGTGGTGCCATAGCCCAGCTTGAAGCTGGCCCGTTCGACACCGTTTTCGTCCACGATCGCCAGAACCATGTTGCGCCCCATGACGACGAAGTTGCCCGCGTCGTTCTCGAGCAGGTTGGCATTGCGGAATTCCGCCACGCCTTCCTGTCCTGCCTCTTGGAACGACTGCTGTCCGCCCTGCGCAACACCGCCGATGTGGAACGTCCGCATCGTCAGCTGCGTGCCGGGTTCGCCGATGGACTGTGCGGCGATGATACCCACCGCTTCGCCCTGGTTGACCAGCGTGCCGCGGGCCAGATCCCGACCATAGCACTGGGCGCAAACGCCTTCTTCTGCCTCGCAGGTGAGCGGGCTGCGCAGACGCGCCGTGGCAAGGCCCGAGGTTTCGACGATATCGGCTGTCCGCTCGTCGATCAGTTCGCCGCGGGCAACCATCACTTCGTCAGTACCCGGACGGATCAGATCCTCGGCCGAAACCCGGCCCAGAACACGTTCGCCGAGGCTGGCCACGACTTCACCGTCGTTGACGGCTGCCTTGGCTGTGACCGCCCGTTCGGTGCCGCAATCGTGCATCCGAACGATACAGTCCTGCGCCACGTCTACCAGACGCCGCGTCAGATATCCCGAGTTCGCCGTCTTCAACGCGGTGTCCGACAGACCCTTGCGGGCACCGTGGGTCGAGTTGAAGTACTCAAGAACGGTCAGACCTTCCTTGAAGTTCGAGATGATCGGCGTCTCGATGATTTCGCCGTTCGGCTTGGCCATCAGGCCGCGCATGCCGCCCAACTGTTTCATCTGCGTGACCGAACCACGGGCGCCCGAGTGGGCCATCATATAGACGCTGTTGGGTTCATTCTCAGCGCCGTTGGCATCCTTGCCGGCGGTGCTGATGGTCTTCATCATCGCATCGGTGACCTTGTCGTTACACTTGGACCATGCATCGACCACCTTGTTGTACTTTTCGCCCTGAGTGATCAGGCCGTCCATATACTGCTGTTCGAAATCCTTGACCTGACCACGGGTTTCATCAACCAGCGGCCATTTGCTGTCGGGGATGACCATGTCGTCCTTGCCGAAGGAAATCCCGGCCTTGAACGCCTCGCGGAAACCCATCGTCATGATCTGGTCGCAGAAGATGACCGACTCTTTCTGACCGCAATAGCGATAGACCGTGTCGATAACCTGCTGCACCTCTTTCTTCCGCAGCAGACGGTTGACCAGGTCGAACGGCGCCTTGGCATTCACCGGCAAAAGCGCGCCAAGCTTGATCCGGCCCGGCGTGGTTTCATAGCGCTTCAGCACCTCTTTGCCTTCTTCGTCGATCTGCGGCAGGCGGGCCTGAACCTTGGCGTGCAGATGCACTTCGCCTGCGTCCAACGCGTGCTGGACTTCGTCGACGTCGGCAAAGATCATGCCTTCGCCCTTCATGCCTTCACGCTGCATCGTGATATAATACAGGCCAAGGATCATGTCCTGCGACGGCACAATGATCGGCGCACCGTTCGCGGGCGACAGCACGTTGTTGGTCGACATCATCAGGACGCGCGCTTCAAGCTGCGCCTCAAGAGACAGCGGAACGTGAACGGCCATCTGATCGCCGTCAAAGTCGGCGTTGAAGGCGGAACAAACCAGCGGGTGCAGCTGAATTGCCTTGCCTTCGATCAGAATCGGCTCGAACGCCTGAATGCCCAAACGGTGCAGGGTCGGCGCACGGTTCAGCATGACGGGGTGTTCGCGGATCACCTCATCAAGGATGTCCCAGACTTCGGGACGTTCCTTTTCCACCAGCTTTTTCGCCTGTTTGACGGTGCTGGACAGCCCCTTTGCCTCAAGCCGCGAATAGATGAACGGCTTGAACAGTTCGAGCGCCATCTTTTTCGGCAACCCGCACTGGTGCAGCTTCAGTTCCGGCCCGGTCACGATGACCGAACGACCCGAGAAATCGACCCGCTTGCCCAAAAGGTTCTGACGGAAGCGACCTTGCTTGCCCTTGAGCATGTCGGACAGCGATTTCAACGGGCGCTTGTTGGCCCCCGTGATCACCCGGCCGCGACGACCGTTGTCGAACAGCGCATCGACGGATTCCTGCAACATCCGCTTTTCGTTGCGCACGATGATGTCGGGCGCGCGCAGCTCGATCAGCCGCTTCAGACGGTTGTTGCGGTTGATCACCCGACGATACAGATCGTTCAGGTCGGACGTGGCAAACCGGCCACCATCCAGCGGCACCAGCGGGCGCAATTCGGGCGGAATGACCGGAACGACAGTCAGGACCATCCACTCCGGACGGTTACCCGAGTCCAGAAAGCTTTCGACGATCTTCAAACGCTTGATGATCTTCTTGGGCTTCAGTTCGCCAGTGGCTTCTTTCAGCTCTTCGCGCAGACGGTCGGCCTCGGCTTCGAGGTCGATCATGCTCAGCATTTCGCGGATCGCTTCGGCGCCGATGTTGGCGGTGAACGCATCCATGCCATACGCATCCTGCGCATCCATGTACTCTTCTTCGTTCAACATCTGACCGTAGGTAAGATCGGTCAGGCCGGGTTCGATCACAACGTAGTTCTCGAAATACAGAACCCGCTCAAGATCGCGCAGAGTCATGTCCAGCATCAGGCCGATGCGCGACGGCAGCGATTTCAGGAACCAGATATGCGCAACCGGCGATGCCAGTTCGATATGGCCCATGCGCTCGCGGCGAACCTTCTGCAAGGTCACCTCGACGCCGCATTTTTCGCAGACAACGCCGCGATATTTCATCCGCTTGTATTTGCCGCACAGGCATTCGTAATCTTTGATCGGGCCAAAGATACGCGCACAAAAAAGACCGTCACGCTCGGGCTTGAACGTACGATAGTTGATGGTTTCCGGCTTTTTGATCTCGCCAAACGACCACGACAGAATCCGCTCGGGCGACGCAAGCGAGATCTTGATCTCGTCAAACGTCTTCGGGGCCGCCAGCGGGTTGAACGGGTTGGTTGTCAGTTCCTGGTTCATCTTATTTCCTTACGAAAAGGGATTGGGCGCGAAGGTGAGGGTCGGGGCCAAGGCCCCTATTCCTCGTCCTCCTCCGCATCCAGGAGTTCCATGTTCAGGCCCAGGCCACGCACTTCCTTGACAAGAACGTTGAACGATTCCGGCACGCCGGCTTCGAAGTTGTCCTCGCCCTTGACGATGCTTTCGTACACCTTGGTGCGGCCCGCCACGTCGTCGGACTTTACCGTCAGCATTTCCTGCAACGTATAGGCTGCGCCGTAAGCTTCCAGCGCCCAGACTTCCATCTCGCCGAAACGCTGTCCGCCGAACTGTGCCTTACCACCCAGCGGCTGCTGCGTGACGAGCGAGTACGGACCGGTGGAACGGGCGTGGATCTTGTCGTCGACCAAGTGGTGCAGTTTCAGCAGGTACTTCATACCCACTGTCACTTTCCGGCTGAACTCTTCGCCGGTGCGGCCGTCAAACAAACGCGACTGACCCGAGGTGTCAAACCCTGCACGACGCAGAGAATCGTTCACATCGGCCTCTTTCGCGCCGTCAAAGACCGGCGTGGCAATCGGCACACCGCGGGTGACTGTGCTGGCGGCATCGACGATCTGCTTTTCGTCCATGTCATGCAGCACTTCGTCTTGCACATCGTCGCCATAGGCAAGGTGCATCGCCTCGCGAACCGGGGTCAGATCGCCACTGCGGCGGTATTCACCCAGCGCATCGTCGATCTTGATGCCCAAGCCGCGCGCAGCCCAACCCATGTGGGTTTCCAGGATCTGACCGACGTTCATCCGCGACGGAACACCCAGCGGGTTCAGCACGAAATCAACCGGCGTACCATCTTCGAGGAACGGCATGTCCTCCATCGGCACCACTTTGGAAATCACGCCCTTGTTGCCGTGACGCCCGGCCATTTTGTCGCCCGGCTGCAGCTTGCGCTTAACCGCCACGAACACTTTGACCATCTTCATGACACCCGGCGGCAAGTCGTCGCCACGACGGACCTTTTCGACCTTGTCCTCAAAACGGGCATCCAGTGCCTTTTTCTGGATGTCGAACTGGGTGTTCAGCGCCTCGACCTGAGCCGCCTCCTGTTCTTCAGCCAGAGCAAGCTGCCACCACTGGCCGCGGCTCAACTGCTGATCCAGCAATTCGGCGCTGATCAGGGTGCCGGGCTTGACGCCGCGGGGACCCTTAACCGCTTCGCGGCCTTCGATCATGCCGCGCAGACGGCCATAGATGTTACGCTCGAGAATCGTCAGCTCGTCGTCCCGGTCACGGGCCAGACGTTCGACCTCTTCCCGCTCGATCTGAAGCGCGCGTTCGTCCTTTTCGACGCCGTGCCGATTGAACACCCGCACTTCGACCACTGTGCCGAAATCACCCGGCGGCAGACGCAGGGAGGTGTCACGCACATCGCTTGCCTTTTCGCCAAAGATTGCGCGCAACAGCTTTTCTTCGGGTGTCATTGGCGATTCACCCTTGGGGGTGATCTTGCCCACCAGAATGTCCGCCGGCCCAACCTCGGCCCCGATATAAACGATGCCTGCCTCGTCGAGGTTGCGCAGCGCCTCTTCGCCCACGTTCGGAATGTCGCGGGTGATTTCCTCTGGCCCGAGTTTCGTGTCGCGCGCCGCCACTTCGAACTCGTCGATGTGGATGGAGGTGAACACGTCTTCGCGGGTGATCCGCTCGGAAATCAGGATCGAGTCTTCATAGTTGTAACCGTTCCACGGCATGAACGCGACGATCACGTTCTTGCCAAGGGCCAGTTCGCCCATGTCGGTGCTGGGACCGTCGGCAATTACCTCGGCCTTGCTCACCAAATCGCCAACCTTCACCAGCGGACGCTGGTTGATGCAGGTGTTCTGGTTTGAGCGCTGGAATTTCCGCAGGCGATAGATATCGACGCCGGCATCCCCCAGTTCCAGATCTTCGGTGGCGCGCACAACGATACGTGTGGCGTCAACCTGATCGATGATGCCGCCGCGTTTCGCCATGATCGCCGCGCCGGAATCCCGCGCCACGACTTCTTCGATGCCGGTGCCGACAAAGGGGGCCTCGGCCTGCAGCAGCGGAACCGCCTGACGCTGCATGTTCGACCCCATGAGGGCGCGGTTGGCGTCGTCGTTTTCAAGGAACGGGATCAGCGATGCGGCAACCGAAACCAACTGTTTCGGTGAAACGTCGATCAGATCGACGGATTCACGCGGTGCCATGGTGTAATCGCCCGACTGGCGGGTGTTCACCAGTTCGTTCACAAACCCCATGTTTTCATCGAGGTTCGCGTTCGCCTGTGCAACCGTGTGGCGCATTTCTTCGGTCGCGGACATATAGTGCACTTCGTCCGTGACGCGTCCGTCTTTCACCACGCGATAGGGTGTTTCAATGAAGCCGTATTTGTTCACGCGGGCGAATGTGGCCAGCGAGTTGATCAGACCGATGTTCGGGCCTTCCGGCGTTTCGATCGGACACATCCGGCCATAGTGGGTCGGGTGCACGTCGCGCACTTCAAAACCGGCACGTTCACGGGTCAAACCGCCCGGGCCGAGGGCCGACAAGCGGCGCTTGTGCGTCACTTCGGACAGCGGGTTCGTTTGGTCCATGAACTGCGACAGCTGCGACGAGCCGAAGAATTCACGCACGGCAGCGGCGGCGGGTTTGGCGTTGATCAGATCCTGCGGCATCACCGTGTCGATTTCGACAGATGACATCCGCTCTTTGATTGCCCGCTCCATACGCAGAAGGCCGACGCGGTACTGATTTTCCATCAATTCGCCGACCGAGCGCACCCGGCGGTTTCCAAGATGGTCAATGTCGTCAATATCGCCGCGCCCATCGCGCAGATCGTTCAGCGCCTTGATGCAGGACACGATATCTTCGCGGCGCAGGGTGCGCACGGTGTCTTCGGCATCCAGATTGAGACGCATGTTCATCTTGACCCGGCCAACAGCCGACAGATCATAGCGTTCGGAGTCAAAGAACAGCGTGTCGAACAGATTGCTGGCCGCTTCCACGGTGGGCGGCTCGCCCGGACGCATCACACGGTAGATGTCCATAAGCGCGGTGTCGCGGCCCATGTTCTTGTCCGCCGCCATGGTGTTACGCATGTAGGGGCCGTGGTTGACGTTATCGATGTCAAGGCAGGGGATCTCGGTGATCCCGGCATCCAGCAGCTCTTTCAGTGTCCCGCCCGACACTTCGCCCTGCTTGTCCAGCTCCCACGTCAGCTCACCACCGGCCTCGGCAAAGATCGCACCGGTCTCTTCGTCGATGATATCCTTGGCAACATAGCGTCCGATGATCTGATCGAACGGGATCAGCAGGTTCTGCACCTTGCCCGCATCGATCAACTGCTTGACCGCGCGTGGGGTGATCTTCTTGCCAGCCTCGGCGATGACTTCGCCGGTGTCGGCATCAACCAGATCGTGACCCGGACGGGTTCCGCGAACGCGATCAGGGAAGAATTTCGTGACCCAGCCCGCGCGATCCTTGGACAGGGTAAAGCTCACGGTGTCGTAATAGGCGTCCATGATCGCCTCCTGGTCCAGCCCGAGGGCATAGAGCAGGGTCGTCACAGGCAGTTTGCGGCGACGGTCGATCCGGCAGAACACGATATCCTTGGCGTCAAACTCAAAGTCGAGCCAGGAACCGCGATAGGGAATGATGCGGCAGGCGAACAGCAACTTGCCCGAGCTGTGCGTCTTGCCTTTGTCATGGTCGAAAAACACACCCGGGGAGCGGTGCATCTGCGACACGATAACCCGTTCGGTGCCGTTCACGACGAACGTTCCGTTCTTGGTCATCAGGGGCATATCGCCCATGAACACGTCTTGTTCCTTGATATCCTTGACCGACTTGGCGCCGGTATCTTCGTCGATATCAAATACGATAAGACGCAGCGTCACTTTCAGCGGCGCGGCATAGGTCATGTCGCGCTGCTGACATTCCTCGACATCGTATTTCGGCTTTTCCAGATCGTATTTCACGAACTCCAGAACGGCGGTTTCGTTGAAATCCTTGATCGGGAAGACCGACTGGAACACGCCATTGATGCCCTCGCCTTCCATTGGCTGGGGCTCATCGCCCGAGCGCAGGAACAGGTCATAGCTGGATTTCTGCACCTCGATGAGGTTCGGCATCTCCAGCACTTCGCGGATCTTGCCGTAGTATTTGCGCAGGCGTTTTTGGCCGAGGAAGGACGTCGCCATGTGATGGTCACCTTTTCTTTTCGCAGGCACGGCGCCGGTGGGCGGCGGCGACGGGCCCTTACGAAACAGCGGGGTCGGATCAATACCCGGCAACCTTCCCACAGGCCGCCTCCCGATCCAGACCCGCGGCTTGGGAAAGGCTGAAACGGATCAGCCCTTCCCGAGACGCGGGAGGCCGGCCAGAGAACACACCCCCGACCAGCCTGATTTTTCGCCGCTCCTTGGTTCTGACGTCCCTTTCGCAGAATTCCGCGAAGGAGACGCAGCACCGCCGAGCGGTACGGCAAACGCCGATTACTTCAGTTCGACCTCGGCGCCAGCTGCTTCCAGCTTGCCTTTGATCTCGTCGGCTTCGGCTTTCGAGACGCCTTCTTTGACGGCTTTGCCACCGGCTTCGACCAGATCCTTGGCTTCTTTCAGGCCAAGACCGGTGATCGCGCGCACTTCTTTGATCACGTTGATCTTCTGTGCGCCTGCAGCTTTCAGAATTACGTCGAATTCTGTCTGCTCTTCCGCAGCGCCAGCACCGGCACCGTCGGCCGGACCGGCCATCATCACAGCGCCGCCTGCAGCGGGCTCGATGCCATACTCGTCTTTGAGGATGGTTTTCAGTTCTTGTGCTTCGAGAAGGGTCAGACCCACGATCTCTTCAGCCATTTTTTTCAGATCAGCCATTTTGCTTTCCGTTCTTTCAGATGTGTTCCAACGTGCGTTTTGACAACCCCACGCCGATAGACAGTTCGCTTACGCGGCTTCGCCACGCTCCTCGATAGTCGAGAGGATGCTCGCGATGTTGCTTGCAGGCGCGCCAATGGCTCCGGCGATGTTGGCAGCGGGTGCAGCGATACAGCCCACGATCGAAGCAATAAGCTCTTCACGGGACGGCATTGCAGCCACGGCCTTAACACCTTCGGAATCCAGTTTCGTGCCGCCCATGGAGCCGCCGAGAATCGTGAACTTTGGATTCTCCTTGGCATAATCGTTAGAAACCTTGGCCGCAGCCACGGGATCTTCCGAATAGGACAGCACGGTCATGCCCGTGAGAAGATCAGCAATAGATGCTGATTGCGTCCCCTCAAGGGCGATCTTGGCGAGCTTGTTCTTGGCAACGCGAACGGATCCGCCGACGGCGCGCATGCGCCCCCGAAGATCCTGCATTTCGGCGACTGTCAGACCGGCGTAGTGGGCAACCACGACGACGCCAGAGCTTTCAAAGATTTGGCCGAGTTCCTCGACCACTTTCTCTTTCTGGGCTCTATCCACAGTTTCACTCCAAGTTTGGGGTTTCCCCCGGCTCTCTTTAACCCCCGCGGATGCAAGGGATCGGGTCCGGTTCACGGGTCCCGAGGCCAAAACCGCCCGAGGGTAGAAACCCTCTGAAAGTTCGTCTCGCTTCCCATCTCGGGAAGGATTTAACGGCACGACGTGCCTACCCTCCGTCTCGGACAGGACAGGGCCGTGAAGCCCTGCCATTGGTGGACCGAAGTCCGCCAAATTTCAGTCCCGGGTGCCATGCGCAGGCTCTTGCAAACCCATTCGCACGGCGGGGCGAAAACCGTTGCGGTCTTCGTCCTAGTTCCCGGTAGAGTTCGCCACGTCAACGGTCACGCCGGGACCCATGGAGGACGTCAGGTTGACCGCCTTCATATAGGTACCCTTGGTGCCGCTTGGCCGGGCACGGCTCACGGCTTCGACGAAGGCGCGCACGTTCTCGACCAGTTTGGCCTCATCGAACGATGCTTTGCCGACGCCGGCGTGAACGACACCACCCTTTTCTGCCTTGAACTGAACCTGACCACCCTTGGCCGCAGTCACGGCCTCGGTCACGTCCATCGTCACCGTACCGATTTTCGGGTTCGGCATCAGGTTGCGCGGGCCAAGGATCTTGCCCAGACGGCCGACGATCGGCATCATGTCAGGCGTGGCGATGCAACGGTCAAAGTCGATCTTGCCACCCTGGATCTGTTCCATCAGATCCTCGGCGCCTACGATGTCGGCTCCGGCTGCGGTGGCTTCATCGGCCTTGGCGCCGCGCGCAAAGACTGCGACGCGCACGTTTTTACCGGTGCCATTGGGCAGGTTCACCGTGCCGCGGACCATCTGGTCGGCGTGGCGCGGATCGACACCCAAATTCAGCGAGATCTCGATGGTTTCATCGAATTTCGCGGTGGCATTCGACTTGACCAGCTTGACCGCATCTTCGACAGTCAGGTTGGACTTTCCGGCGACGGCTTCGCGGGCGGCACGGGTGCGTTTTCCAAATTTTGCCATCTTATTTCACCTCGATGCCCATGGAGTTCGCGGACCCGATGATGATCTTCATCGCGCCTTCGATATCTTTCGCGTTCAAATCGGCCATCTTGGCTTCGGCGATCTCGCGCACCTGCTTGATCGACACGGAACCAACCGTCTCGCGACCGGGCTTTTCACCGCCGCGGGGACGATTGCGCTTGCCGACGGGCTTGAGCCCTGCGGCTTTTTTCAGGAAGAAGGCCGCCGGCGGAGACTTGATCTCCATCGTGAACGACTTGTCCTGATAATAGGTAATGATGGTCGGGCAAGGAGCGCCCGGCTCGAGTTCCTGCGTCTTGGCGTTGAACGCCTTGCAGAATTCCATGATGTTGATGCCGCGCTGACCCAACGCCGGACCGACGGGCGGAGACGGGTTCGCCTGCCCCGCCTTAACTTGCAGCTTCAGGCTGCCGATCTTTTTCTTGGCCATGCGGCCTCTCCTTTATGTGGCGGAATATTTCCGCCCTACAACGAACCGCCGGGCGCGCCCGAAGTTCTGGGTTGCCGTGGTTCGGTCCGGGGCCGCGGCCCCTCGCCTTCCACGTTTGACCTCAGGCCTGCTTGGTGACCTGGGTGAATTCCAATTCGACGGGGGTTGCCCGCCCAAAAATCGATACCGTGACCTTGAGCCGCTGCTGATCGTCGTCGACGCTGTCCACCTGCCCTTGAAAGCCTTCGAACGGGCCATCGTTGACCTGCACGTTTTCGCCGATTTCAAAGCTGATGACGGTGCGCGGCGTCTGTTCGTTTTCCTCGACCCGGTTCAGGATCTGGTTCACTTCGGCGTCACGCATGGGCATCGGCCGGCCCTGCGGGCCAAGAAACCCGGTGACGCGGTTGATCGAGTTGATCAGATGATACCCCTGATCGCTCATCTCCATCCGAACAAGGACGTATCCGGGCATAAAGCGGCGTTCGGTCGAAACCTTCTTGCCGCGTCGCACCTCGATTACCTCTTCGGTGGGCACCAGAACTTCCTCGATCTCGTCCTCAAGTCCCTTTTCAACGACTTCGGTCCTGATCTGTTCGGCGATCTTCTTTTCGAAATTCGATAGCACGCTCACCGAATACCAACGTTTCGCCATTCTGCCGTCGCCTTTCCGCCCGTCCGGCCCTGCCGGAACTGTCCGTCACGCGGCCAATTGACCGCCCGCCCGCAATAGGAAACGGCGTGCCTCGCGAATCGGAGCACGCCATCTTGCCGGGATCAACGCACCCATTATCCTCCGCCCGCCCCGGTTTCAAGGGGGCGACGTGGAATTCAGCCGAACATCCCCAGAAGCGCCTGCAATCCGGTGCGGATGATCAAGTCAACGATAAAGAAGAAGACCGCAGTCAGTGATGCCATGATGAACACCATGACCGTGGTCAACATCACCTCGCGGCGGGTCGGCCAGACGACCTTGGCCACCTCGGCGCGGACCTGTTGCAGAAACTGAAACGGATTGGTTTTTGCGGCCACAGTTGGTCCTCTCTCGGTCTGGCGTCTTGTAACAGCACGTCACAGTACCGGTGTCATCTACGCATTCGCGTTCTTCGGGGCAAGGGGCACATTCGGTACAAGGACCATTCCGCGCCGGATCGATCACCGGACAGAATGGCAGGAGTTGGGGGACTCGAACCCACGACCCTCGGTTTTGGAGACCGATGCTCTACCAACTGAGCTAAACTCCTGTACCGGGCTTGGACTAAGGCTATTCGCGGGAGAAATCAAGGGCGCTCATGCGACAAACACGGGAGCTCAAAGCCAACGTCGCCACAATAGGATCGCCAGTAAACAGAGGCCAATTCCTGCAAGACTGCCTGTAAATACCCAGAATGCCCCGGGCCAGTTCGCACCGGGCAACCCGCCCAGATTGACCCCCAGAAGCCCGGTCAGAAATCCGAGCGGCAGGAAAATCACCGAAATGATCGACAGCCGATAGAGGTTTCGGTTCAACCGCTCCGACTGCATTCCGGTCAGTTCGTCGCGCAATAGTACCATCCGGTCGCGAAATTCGTCCAGTTCCTCGACAACGCGAATCAGGCGATCGTGCAGTTCATGCAGGTTGCGCCGATCCTTGCGCGTCAGCCACGCCACATCCGAGCGCGACAGTTCGCCCAGAACGTCACGCTGGGGCGCGATGTGGCGGCGCAGCAGGGTCAGTTGATACCGAAGATCGCCGATATCCGCCCGAAGGGCTGGATCAGGCGGATCGCTTAATGATAATTCATGGCTGTCTGTCCGTTCTTCCAGTGACAGTAATTGCTGCTCAATGGGTTCGACGATCCGCGTGATCAGAGTGCACAGCAGGGCGCCGGAGCGGGTCTGCGTCGTATCGCCCTCGTATCCGCGCATCATCCGGTCCACCACGGCCAAGGGACGCCGCGAAAGCGAGATCAGGCGCGCAGGGTCAAGCCAGAGCCGCAGCGACACCATGTCTTCGGGCGCTTGATCGGGTGAGACATTGGCCGCGCGCAGAATCACCAGCAGCCCATCGTCATGGCGAAAGGCGCGCGGGCGGGTCTCCAGCGCGGTCAGGGCCGAAAGAATGGTTTGATCGAGATAGCCGAGATGCCTGGAAATGAATTCCGGTGTGGCCGGATCATCCGCCTGCAAATGCAACCAAGCCAGATCGGGCTGATGCAGCGCGTCGGCGATGGCAGCTTCGTCGGTCAAGACCTGCCCGGCGCCGGGGCCGGACAGCGAGATCGCGAAATGGATGTGGTCGTTTACCGGCACGGCGTTTTCCTTGGCTCATCGGGCGGCGCGCGTTTCGCGGCGCCGGTTCTGTCAGCAAGCGCCTCTAGCGCGCCAATGTCCCCATCCATGATCACTGCCGCATGGGTCGCAATAAATTCAATCGGCCAGTCCCACCAGGCCAGACGCAGCAGGCGGTCGATTTCGTCGGGAGCAAAGCGCAGGCGCAGCACCCGCCCCGGATTTCCGGCAACCACCGCAAAATCGGGAACACTTCCGCCCACCACTGCCCCCGCACCGATGATCGCGCCATTGCCGATCTGCGCGCCGGGCAGAATCGTCGCGCCGGAACCGATCCAGACGTCATTGCCGACCACGGTGTCGCGGCGGGATTGAAACGTCGCAGCATAGCTGCCGATGGTGGTGCAATCGAAGATCGGAAACGGAAAGCTGGATATCCCGTCATACCGGTGGTTGGCAGAATCAGTGATGAATCGAACACCATGGGAAATCTGGCAAAAACGCCCGAGAATCAGCTGCTCGGGTGCGCCGGGAAACAGATAGGGCGCCAGCCGCCCGGCCAGGGTCGCCGGGTCGTCCGGCGGATCGAAATCGCTGTAATAGGTAAAATCCCCGACCCGAATGTTCGGATGGGTCAGAACGGCGGACAGGAATACGGTCCCGGTGTGCGGGGTGCCGTCAGGCAGAGTGACGGGATGCACCGTATCAGCGGAAGGAAATGGATTTGGCATGACGCCTCGCAGATCGAAGTGACGGGAAAACTGTCAGTCCGCGTGCTGGTCCATGACACCCTCCTCCGGTCTGCGATCATGATGGCATGAAATCCGGGCAGGGAAAAGGCCGCCCCGACATGGGACGGCCTGATGATCGCTCGCTTGGTTTGGGCGCGCAGTCATCCTTGGATGACCTGCCGCCCGTCCGTGTCAAAGATTACTCGGTAATCTTCGAAACAACCCCTGCGCCGACGGTGCGGCCGCCTTCGCGGATGGCAAAGCGCAGGCCTTGCTCCATGGCGATCGGCGCGATCAGCTCGACACCGAAGGACACGTTGTCACCCGGCATGACCATTTCCGTACCCTCGGCCAGCATCACCGTGCCGGTCACATCCGTCGTGCGGAAGTAGAACTGCGGGCGATAGTTGGCGAAGAACGGCGTGTGACGGCCGCCCTCTTCCTTGGTCAGGATATAGGCTTCGGCTTCGAACTTGGTGTGCGGATTGACCGACTTCGGCTTGCACAGCACCTGGCCACGCTCAACGCCGTCACGGTCGATGCCGCGCAGCAGGACGCCAACGTTGTCGCCAGCTTCACCACGATCCAGCAGCTTGCGGAACATTTCCACGCCCGTGCAGGTCGTTTTCTTGGTGTCCTTGATGCCGACGATTTCGATCTCGTCGCCAACGTTGATCACGCCACGTTCGATCCGACCGGTCACAACCGTACCACGACCCGAGATCGAGAACACGTCCTCGACCGGCATCAGGAACGGCTGGTCAATTGCGCGCTCGGGCGTCGGGATCCACTCGTCCACGGCGGCCATCAGCTTGCGGATGGATGCTTCACCGATTTCAGGATCGGTGCCGTTCATTGCCGCAAGGGCCGAACCGGGGACGACCGGGATGTTGTCGCCGTCATACTCGTACTTCGAGAGCAGCTCGCGGATTTCCATCTCGACCAGCTCAAGCAGTTCGGCGTCGTCGACCTGATCGACCTTGTTCATGTAGACGACCATCTCGGGGATGCCGACCTGGCGTCCCAGCAGGATGTGCTCGCGGGTCTGCGGCATCGGGCCGTCAGCAGCGTTCACAACCAGAATCGCGCCGTCCATCTGTGCCGCACCGGTGATCATGTTCTTCACATAGTCAGCGTGGCCGGGGCAGTCGACGTGGGCATAGTGACGGCTCTCGGTCTCGTATTCCACGTGGGAGGTCGAGATCGTGATGCCACGCGCCTTTTCTTCGGGCGCACGGTCAATCGAGTCATAGGCCTGAAAATCGCCGAAATACTTCGTGATCGCAGCCGTCAGTGTCGTCTTGCCGTGGTCAACGTGACCGATCGTGCCGATGTTCACATGCGGTTTGTTGCGTTCGAACTTTGCCTTTGCCATGGTGGCCTTACCCTTGCACTTGGACCCGGAGCGGCCCGGTTTTCATCGCGCGCTCTCTAGCCGCAGCTGCGCCCGAAATCAAGCGTCACTTCAGCGCGTCGGTTTTGGCTTTTTGCGCCGCACGGTCGAACGGGCTGCGGACCTGATCGGGTTTCGGAGCGAACCACTCCTTGTTTTCGATCAGCCACGATTGCAGCAGCCGCGCACCTTCGCGGGTCAGGTTGGCAAGCTGTTCTTCCTTGCCGCGCGTCAACCCGGATCCGACAATCGGTGCCGAGTTTTCCAGCCCTTCGAAAGCGGTGATGCGGTGCCTTTTCTCCGTCAGCTTTTCGCCGGTCGTGTTGTCATAGACGTTGACGTCAAAAATCAACACCGACTTGGGCGTATAGACCACCGGCAGCCCCGGTTGCGCCAGAACATAGCCGCCGATGCTGAGACCCAAATGATACAACCCGTCGCCGTCATATCTGACGAACCGCTCTACCATCGCTGCTTCCAGCGCCTCGGTCAGTTCGCTTTGCGTGGCATCGCGGGAAAACGGACCTTTCTGCACATCGATGGCGCGCACGATGGTATTGCCCAACCGGAAATCGCCCAAATCCGGCAGAGGCCCATTCGGATCGGTGTTCGTACAGGCGGCCAGCAGGACAAACAGCCCGATGGCGAGAAAACGGGAAACAGGGGTAAGCATCGAAACAGCATCCTTCCACGACATATTGGCAAGGATTATCGCAGCCGACGCCGACGCGCAACAAAGCGTCGGACAAATCTGAATTTGCCGACAATGCGCGCAAGGATCTGCTGAAATTCACCAAACTCTACGCGCCTGAAAGACCCAATTCACGGCCAGAGCGACAGCGCGGTCGTCCTGAGACGCCCTGCGCGACCCAGGATGCGCCCGGCTCAGGTAAAACGATTGTTCCTTGGAAACCCGCGCGGGGCCATGCGGCCGGAACTGGCACGTTTGCCGATCCATTCGGCCAGCGCGATTTCCAACCGGGTGCGCCCGGCGGGATCCTTCCACGACAAGCCTTCTTCCAGCTTGAACGTGATGGCATCTGACAATCCGCCGTCTTTGTAGGACTGCAGACGCACGCCCTTGCCCCGACCCATTTCTGGCAGGTCGGTCAGGGGAAAGATCAGCACCTTACGGTTGTCGCCCACGACCGCCACATGATCGCCGCGGGTGCGGTGACAGACCCGGGCGCGCACGCCGTCCTTGACGTTCAGCACCTGCCGCCCCGACCGGGTTTGTGCGATCACATCATCCTCGGGCACGACAAAGCCATCGCCGCCACTCGAGGCAAGCAGCAACCGCGCGCCCGGAACATGGATGAACAGGTCAACAATCTCGGATTCGTTCGGCAGATCGACCATCAGGCGCACCGGCTCGCCCATGCCACGGCCACCGGGCAGCGCATTGGCGGATAGGGTGAAGAACCGCCCGTTGCTGCCCAGCAGCAGCAGCCGGTCGGTGGTTTCCGCATGGAACATAAAGCGCGGGCCGTCGCCGTCCTTGAACTTGATCTCGCGGTCCAGCGCGATATGCCCGGACATTGCGCGGATCCAGCCCATCTGGGAACAGACCACGGTGATCGGCTCGCGCTCGATCATCGCATCCAGCGGCACGTCTTCGACCACACCCGCTTCGGCGAAACGGGACAGGCGGCCACCCCGGGGCGCTGTCTTGCCGAACTGCTTGCGGGTTTCGCGCAGTTGATCGGCAATCCGGTCCCATTGCAGGCCTTCTTCGGCCAGCAGGTCTTCAATTCCGGCACGCTCCAGCAACAGCGCATCACGTTCGCTCACCAGTTGCAGCTCTTCCAGACGGCGCAAGCTGCGCAGGCGCATGTTCAGGATCGCCTCGACCTGTACATCCGACAGGTCACGGCCGGGATAGCGGTGCGGGACGCCCTTGGTATCTGGCGAGTCGTCGGCCGGGATCATTTCGGCAATCGCATCCGCGTCGGCGATGGTGCCAAGGCTGTCGATATCAACACCTGTCAAGGGCGAGACATAATCCGCCTCGGTCATGGCACGCGGCGTCAGCGCCTGATGGGCGGGGGTCCAGTCTTCGTACATCATCGCGCGTTTGGGGTCGTCATCATAGCGGATGATATCGATCACCCGGTCGAGGTTCAGGAAGGCAATGATAAAGCCTTCCAGCACTTCCAACCTGTGGTCGATCTTGGCCAACCGGTGACGCGACCGGCGGACCAGCACCTCGCGGCGATGGTCCAGAAATGCGCGCAACACTTCCTTCATGCTGCAGACTTTGGGCGTGCGCCCGTCGATCAGCACGTTCATGTTCAGGCTGAACCGGGTTTCCAGATCAGAATTCTTGAACAGCGCATTCATCAGGACATCGGCATCGACGCCGCGCGACTTCGGCTCGATCACGATACGGACATCTTCGGCGGATTCGTCGCGCACATCGCCGAAAATCGGGATTTTCTTGATCTGGATCAGCTCCGCCAGCTTTTCGATCAGCCGGGATTTCGGCACCTGATACGGAATCTCGGTCACCACGATCTGCCACTGGCCGCGGCCCAACTCTTCGATCTCCCATTTGCAGCGCACCCGGAAACTGCCGCGCCCGGTGCGATAGGATTCGGCGATGCTTTCGGGTGGTTCGACGATCACGCCACCGGTGGGAAAGTCCGGGCCGGGCACATGGTCCAGCAGCGTGTCATCCCGTGCGTCGGGTGTCTGGATCAGATGCAGGCAGGCGCCGATCAACTCGTGGATGTTGTGCGGCGGAATGTTGGTCGCCATGCCCACGGCAATGCCGCTTGATCCGTTCGCCAGAAGGTTCGGAAAGGCGGCTGGCAAAACGACCGGCTCTTCCAGCCTGCCGTCATAGTTGGGGCGGAAATCAACGGCATTCTCGGCCATCCCTTCCAGCAGCGCCTCGGCGGCGGCGGTCATCCGTGCTTCGGTGTAACGGGGCGCGGCGGGATTATCGCCGTCGATGTTGCCGAAATTGCCCTGCCCGTCGACCAGCGGGTAACGGACGTTGAAATCCTGTGCGAGACGCGCCATCGCATCATAGATCGCCTGGTCGCCGTGGGGGTGGAAATCGCCCATGGTGTCGCCGCTGATCTTGGCGGATTTCAGAAATCCCCCGGTCGGCGAAAGCTTCAGGCGCGACATCGCGTAGAGAATTCGCCTGTGCACCGGCTTTAACCCGTCCCGGGCATCTGGCAGCGCACGGTGCATGATCGTCGACAGCGCATAGGTCAGATATCGCTCGCCGATCGCACGGCGTAGCGGTTCAGTGAGCTCTGCGGGCAGGTCCGGGGTATCGGCATCTTCAGTCATCCGCGCTGGATAGCTGGGCCAGAGCTCCGGGACAAGCCGAGGCGCGGCCCGTGAAGAGAAATCGGGTGAGAAAGCACACTGCATTGAAACTTTTTGCGCAGACAGTTGTTCGGAATCTGCTATAGTTCGCGCAAAAGTGAAGGGCAGGAACAGAATGATACGCATGACATTGCTGCTGATGGCGGGAATCGTTGGCGCGATGCTGGCCTGGGGTGACAACGAAGGCCTCCCACAGGGCAGTGACAGCGGCAGTGATGTTGCGGCCACACGTGCCGCCGACAGTCCGGGATTGCTGAGCCGCGTCGGAGCCCTGCTTGAAACGCCGGAAACCGACGAAGCAGTGCCAGAACGCACCGCGTTGGGCGATGAACGTCGCGCCATTGAAATCGCGCTGGCGGCAACCGTGACGCCGGATGGCCCCGCTGTTTCTCGCACGCGTTCGGCCAGCATTTCCGCCACCGGCGAGGCCCCGGCGAAAGTCGAACCCACGGATGAAGGCGTTCAGGCCACCGATGGCATGTGGTATGTCACCGGAACCACGGTGAACCTGCGCGCCGGGCCGTCCACCTCGGACTCGGTTGTCGGGCGCGTGAGTCTGGGGCAGCGGGCCGAAGTCCTGAGCGAAACATCCGACGGCTGGTTTGAAATTCGCACCGCCGATGATCAACAGGCCGGATTCATTTTTGGCAAATTCCTGAGCGAAAACCGCCCGGGGTGAGTCAAAGCACCGAGGACCGCACCGATGACCGGCGAAAGTCCATCCTGATCACCGGCTGTTCCAGCGGCATAGGGCACGATGCCGCACTCACATTGAAACACCGCGGCTGGCGGGTGTTCGCCTCTTGCCGCCAAGCCGAAGATTGCGACCTGATGCGCGGTCTGGGATTTGAAAGCCCGTTGATCGACTATGCCGACCCCGCCACCCTTGAAACCGGTCTGGCCGAGGTGCTGGAGGCAACCGGGGGCACGCTGGACGCGCTGTTCAACAACGGTGCACACGGCCTGCCCGGCGCGGTCGAAGATCTGCCCCGTGACGGATTGCGCGCCATATTCGAGGTTAATCTGTTCGGGGTGCACGATCTGACCACGCGGGTCATTCCCGTGATGCGGGCACAGGGTTTCGGGCGAATAATCAACTGTTCCTCGGTTCTTGGACTTGTGAGCCTGCAATTTCGTGGTGCCTATGTGGCCAGCAAGTTCGCTATGGAGGGGTTGACCGATACGCTGAGGATCGAGCTGCGCGAAACAGGCATTCGGGTGATCCTGATCGAACCCGGGCCAGTCACCTCACGCATCCGGCAGAATTCCATCGCACATTTTGAACGCTGGATCGACTGGCGGGCATCACCCCACCGCGAAAAATACGAGTCTGGATTGTTGAGACGCTTGTATGAGGATCGCGGGCCCGACCGATTCGAACTGCCCGCGTCGGCGGTCAGCGCAAAGTTGATTTCGGCACTGGAAAGCCGCTCTCCGGCGCCGCGGTATTTTGTCACGACGCCGACCCATGTGATGAACGCGGCGCGCCGCATCCTGCCGACACGCGCGTTGGACTGGCTGATTTCCCGCGGGTGAAGACCGGTTTTCGGTTCTGGCCCGTTCTGGCGTCACTCGCATGAAATCAGTCACGCGAACGGCCAAGCGGCGAATTCCGGTTCGCTTTTATCGCAAACTCCACTAGATCAAAGGGTAATCCGGTTGCCCAGGGGGCGACCCGGCTGTCAAAGGGGGCCAACATGTTCCAAGATCCGCTTTTCCTGATTGTCGTCGTGGCCGTAGTGGCCGTGGCTGCGATCCTGATGTTCGGAATCGGCACCTTTGCCAAGGGCGGCGATTTCAACCGCAAACACGCCAACCGTATCATGCGCTGGCGGCTCTATGCGCAGGCATTGGCTGTCGTGCTGATCCTGCTCTTCGTCTTTATCCGCAGCACGGGAGCCGCGTGATGGTTGTACTGTCCAAAATCTATACCCGCACCGGCGACAAGGGTGAGACCGCCTTGGGCAATGGCGTCCGGGTGGCGAAACACGCACTGCGGGTCAACGCTTATGGCACCGTGGATGAAACCAATGCCACCGTCGGGCTGGCCCGGCTGCATGCAACCGGAATTATGGATGCACAGCTGGCGATGATCCAGAATGACCTGTTCGATCTGGGGGCCGATCTCTGCCGCCCCGACCCGGACAAGGACGCCCACGCCGAGTACCCGCCCCTGCGGATGGTCGCGACACAGGTCGACCGGCTGGAATCCGAAATCGACGCGATGAATACCGCATTGGAGCCCCTGCGCAGTTTCGTTTTGCCCGGCGGTTCGGCTCTCGCCGCCTATCTCCACCTGTGCCGCACCGTTTCGCGCCGCGCCGAGCGGCTGACCGTCGAGCTGGCGGGAACCGAGACGATCAACACTGCGGCAGCAATGTATCTAAACCGGCTGTCCGACTGGTTCTTTGTCGCCTCGCGCATCGCAAATGACGATGGCCGTGCGGATGTCTTGTGGATTCCGGGGGCGAACCGCTGAGCGGCGACGTCGGATGCCTCCGGCGGGAGTATTTCAGCAAGGAGAAACCGGGCGATGCGCAAAGGCCGCGGCGTTGCGTCCTGACGGGTCAATTTTTGTACTGTTTTCTGGCCGCGCCTCGCGCTAGGTCAATGGCAATCGAAGTGTTTCAGGAGATACGCCCATGAAGGTTCTCGTACCGGTCAAGCGGGTGATCGACTATAACGTGAAGGTCCGCGTCAAGGCGGACGGCAGCGGTGTCGATCTGGCAAACGTAAAGATGTCGATGAATCCATTCGACGAAATTGCCGTTGAAGAGGCGATCCGTCTGAAGGAAAAAGGCACCGTCGAAGAAGTGATCGCCGTGTCCATCGGCGTGAAACAGGCGCAGGAAACCCTGCGAACGGCGCTTGCCATGGGGGCCGACCGCGCAATCCTTGTGGTGGCCACCGATGATGTGCACACCGACATTGAACCGTTGGCCGTCGCCAAGATCCTGAAAGCTGTAGCCGAGGCCGAGGGCGCTGAGCTTGTGCTCTGCGGCAAACAGGCGATCGACAACGACATGAACGCCACCGGTCAGATGCTGGCGGCGCTGCTGGGCTGGAGTCAGGCGACCTTTGCGTCAAAGCTTGAGATCGACGGCGACCATGCCACCGTCACCCGCGAGGTGGACGGTGGTTTGCAGACCATCAAGGTGAAGATGCCCGCCATCGTCAGCGTTGATCTGCGGCTGAACGAACCGCGCTATGCCAGCCTGCCGAACATCATGAAGGCCAAGAAGAAACCGATGGACGAAAAGACCCCCGGTGATTTCGGCGTCGATGTGGCGCCACGGCTTACGGTGGTCAAGACGACCGAACCCGCCGCACGCAAGGCGGGCGTGATCGTGAAATCGGTGGACGAGCTGATCGCGAAACTGAGAGACGAAGCGGGGGTGATCTGATGGCTGTTCTTCTTTTGGGCGAAGTGACCGACGGCGCGTTGAACATGGATTCCACGGCCAAGGCCGTGACGGCCTGTGCACCGCTGGGCGATGTGACAATTTTGTGCTGTGGCGCGGCCTGCGTCGATGCCGCGAAAGAAGCGGCGACGATTTCGGGCGTCTCGAAGGTGCTCTGCGCCGAGGATGCGCTGTACGGTCACCGGCTGGCGGAACCGGTCGCAGCCCTGATGGTGTCATTGGCGGGCGACTATTCCCACATCGTTGCGCCGGCCACCACGGATGCCAAGAACATCCTGCCGCGCGTCGCCGCGCTGCTTGACGTGATGGTGATTTCTGATGTTTCGGGAATCGTCGATGCCGACACCTTCGAACGTCCGATCTATGCGGGGAACGCGATCCAGACTGTGAAGTCGGGCGATGCGACCAAGGTTGTATCGATCCGCACCGCCGCCTTTGCCGTGGCCGAGACGGGGGGCAGCGCCAGCGTTGAATCGATTGCGACAGCCGAAGACCCCGGCCTGTCGGAATGGATCGAGGACAAGGTGGCTGAATCCGACCGGCCCGACCTGACCAGCGCCGGCATCGTCGTATCCGGCGGGCGCGGCGTCGGCAGCGAAGAAAACTTTGCCATCGTCGAAAAACTTGCAGACAAGCTGGGCGCGGCGGTGGGGGCATCACGCGCGGCGGTCGATTCGGGCTATGCGCCGAACGATTGGCAGGTTGGCCAAACGGGCAAAGTGGTGGCGCCCGCCCTGTATATCGCCATCGGCATTTCCGGCGCGATCCAGCACCTTGCCGGCATGAAGGACAGCAAGATCATCGTCGCGATCAACAAGGACGAAGAGGCGCCGATCTTTCAGGTGGCCGATTACGGTCTGGTCGCTGATTTGTTCACCGCCGTGCCCGAGCTGGAAAGCAAGCTCTGACAGATAGTGATCAAAGGCCCGCCGGGAAACTGGCGGGCCTTTCACGGCCTGTGCAATGTGGTTTTCAACCACTCCACAATCCGCCCCGTGAACGGGTGAGTTCAGGGCCGGTGATTGCCAGACATGGCCCCCTCGCCCTGGGATTCGGATGGGCGCAGGATCTCGGCCAGGCGCACGGCAAGCGCGTGATGGGTTCCGGGGCCAGGCATCGCAAGCGCCGCCGCCTCTTCCGCATCAGTGAACACCTTTCCGTGCAGCGATCCGACCCCGCTGTCGGTTGCAAGCCGGTGTTCGATCGTTTCTGCAATCCGGCCACGCAACATCCGGATCATCCGGCGGGTGACGAACATCGGCCCGCCATCCTCAACCCGATCAGCCAGATCGTCCGGTGTGCGGTCGCCCAGCCAAAGCAGGATTACCGGCCGTCCGATCTGCGCCATCAGCAGGTTCATCCGCGCCACCCATACACGCTGCAACTCATCACGAATCAGTGCAAACCGCGCGTCTGACGTATGCTGCAATGTGGTCAGCATATGTCCGGTAAAGTGGAATTCGGTAAAATCCACCTCGGGGAACACCGCACGCAACATTGCGCTGGCCCGGACGAACCGGTCATTGCGGCGCGGATGCACCGCATAGAACCGGTTTGACAGATTTTGCGCACCAGTGATCTGAATCACAACCGCCTGTGCGTTTCGGGCCGCCGACAGCACCGCCTCATCCTGCAGGAACACGTCAACACCGGCATTCACGCAGCCAAAATTGATTGTTCGCACCCCGGTTTCATCCTGCAACAGCGACGGATAGGGATCCGCCAAAAACCGGCCATATGTCTCCGATCCGCCAAGCACGGCGATGAACGACCCGTAAAGCCGCTGTTTCGGACCGCGATATAACACCCTGGATTCCCCGTACCTGCACGGCGCATAGTCCAACGCAGGCCGCGGCATACCTTCGTAAGCCATGACTCTCACCCATTTCATCTCACCCGAATCCAACCTGCATGAAATGAGTGAGCAATCCGCTAATCCGCGAATTCGAACGATTCAGATGCTTGCGGGATTGCACCTTGCACCTGCGCTGCGCTGCCGCATATGGTCGCCGGGCATAACAGGGGGCGTTGAAACATGGACATTCAGCAGGTCGGAATCGTAGGCGCGGGGCAGATGGGCAACGGGATCGCCCATGTCTTTTCGCTGGCAGGCTATGACGTGCTGATGACCGACATCAGTCAGGAAGGTCTGGACCGTGCGCGCAGCCTGATCGATGGCAACATGGCCCGGCAGGTCAGCCGGGAAAAGATCACCGAAGATGAAAAGAATGTGGCGATGGGCCGCATCCGCACGACCCTGAGGCTTGCGGATCTGGGCCAGACCGATCTGGTGATCGAAGCGGCAACCGAACGTGAAACGGTCAAGACGGCGATTTTCGAAGACCTGTTGCCGCACTTGAAGCCGACGACGATCCTGACCTCAAACACCTCGTCCATATCGATCACCCGGCTGGCGTCGCGCACGGACCGCCCCGAGAAATTCATGGGCTTCCATTTCATGAACCCGGTGCCGGTCATGCAACTGGTCGAGCTGATCCGTGGCATCGCAACGGACAAGGAAACGTTCGACGCCTGTCTTGGCGTGGTCGACAGGCTGGGCAAAGTCGCGGCGACGGCCGAGGATTTTCCGGGCTTTATCGTCAACCGCATCCTGATGCCGATGATCAACGAGGCGGTTTATACGCTGTATGAAGGGGTCGGGAACGTCAACAGCATCGACAAGGCTATGAAGCTGGGCACCAACCATCCGATGGGGCCGCTGGAATTGGCTGATTTCATCGGGCTGGACACCTGTCTTGCCATCATGAACGTGCTGCACGACGGGCTGGCCGATACAAAATACCGCCCCTGCCCGCTGTTGACCAAATATGTCGAGGCAGGATGGCTGGGCCGCAAGACGAAACGCGGATTCTACGATTATCACGGAGAAGAGCCGGTGCCGACCCGCTGATCAGTCGCCGCCGAGAAGTTTCAAAAGCCCCCTTTTTGCCTCTTCCTCGATCTTGTCCTTGATTGCGTCCTCTGCCTGCCGCCCGGTCTCGACCTCCATGCCCAACGCCTCGCCCAGCTTTTCCAGCGCGGCGGCCTTTGCTTTTTTCTCGGTCCGGCTGCGTTCGGCATCGAGCTTTTCACGCGCAAGACTTTCCAGATCCAGGCGAATTTTCGGCGCCGCCCAGGGGCCGGTGATCAGGATCGGCACGCGGACGTTCGGGTCTTTCAACAGATGCGGTTCCAGACGATAATTCACCACCCGTTCGCCCAGCCCGATCGTGCCCGCCCCGCTGGCCGCCAGCAGCGGCGCCTGAAATTTCAGGTCGTCGTTTTGCAACACGCCCTCGTCAACGATGAAACTTGCGCTGATCCTGTCAAAGATCGTTTTCGACCCGATGCCCATATGCCCCAGATCCAGCGTGCGCAGCATCCCGGCCAGATCCAGCCCCAGCAACTCACCGGCGCCGGTGGAGAACCGCCCCTCGCCACTCAGCGATTTCATCAACGTATCCAGATCGTTACCGACTGCCAGCAGGTTCAGTGAAAGGTCGCCGCTGGCCACCACTCGGTCGAAGTCCAGCACTTCGGCAAACAGTGTCGAGATCGCGAGCGCCGAACCGTTCAGGATCAGCCGCGTCGAAAGCCCGCCACGGGAATTGATGATGACCGATCCATCAATCTTGCCGTCATAGGCGCGCAGCTCCTTGATTTCGGTCACCGCACGGCCATTCTCCAATGTGGTGTAAAGACTGGTCGCACCCAATTTGGTTGCCCCAAAGCGGATGGAAGACGCGACCAGCGAAATCTTGGCATCCATCGCCTGCAAACCGCTGACATCAATCGGTGTTTTGGACCAACCGGTTGTCGCCGCAGTCGGCTTGGGCTGGGCTTCACCACCCGAAACCCCGCTCAGGTCCAGCGCCCCGGTCGTCAGGCGCGCGTTGACTGCGAGTCTTTCGGCAAAGGTCACATCCGCAGCCCCGGTGAACAGGTTGCTGTCCAGAGTAACCTTGGCATCCCGCAGATTCAGCGTGCCCGGGGTGAATGTCACGTCGCCCACAACCGCCAGTTTTTGCGCCCCAAGCCCCCGAGGCAGGTCAGGCGCCGGTTGACCCAGAGCGGCCATCACCGATTTCAGATCGGCCAGATCCGCAGTCAGCCGCCCCGCCGCGGCCAACGGCACCAGTCCTGCCCGCCCCTCGAATGCCGCCTTGGCAATACCGACCTCCAGATTGGCCTTGACCGGCACCGCACCACCGTCAAGGAAACCGGCCAGCCCGTCAATACTGCCCTTTGCGCGCAGGGCCTGACCGTTCATCAGCGCCGAGAGATCGAAACTTGTGCTGCCAACCATCGACGGGACTGCAAATGTGGCATCCAGCTTGGTCAGACGGTGGTCGGCGCCCGAACGGTGATCGATCATCCGGACAGTTCCATTGCGCACCTCGGCCTTGTCGATGATCAAGGGCCGCAAACCGGCACTTTCCCCCGCAGGCGCGGCAGGTTCGGCGGCACCGTCGACTTCCCAGTTGCCGCGCCCGTCATCTGCGATTTCCAACAGGATTTCTGGTGAAACCGCGCTGATTCCGGTGATTCGAATATCGCCCGTCAACAGCGCCATCACATCGACAGACACCGACAGACCCTTGGCGCGCAGCATCGGCCCGGCGTCGGACCAGTCGGCATTGGCGATTTCGACCGCACCCGTGGTCACGCCAAGACTGGGCCAGAGAGTCGGTCGGACGTCGCCCTGGACCGTCATCGTGCGACCAGTGGCCGCCTGAAACCGGTTTTCGACAAGCGAGGCGATCTTTTCGGCAGGCAGGAACAGCAGCGCGCCGATTGCCAACAGCCCCAGCACGACCAGCCCCATCACGACCCGGACCATCCACCGCATTACCCACCTCCTGTATTTTACGGCAAGTCTAGGCGAAACGCGCCGCGCTGCGCAACGATTGCCCCGAATTGCGCGCCCTGCCCCACACTGTCGCGCCCGGGTGAGTCTCGCGTGCCACAGGTTCTGTGGTCGAATGGTTAAAATGGCGTTGTCAGACCGGCGGCGCGGGCGATACCAAGACAGGGCCGGCGAAAATCCGGGCGAACGGAAACAAGGGGACCGAAATGGTTAACATCGCCTGGGGTGTATTGGGGCTGACGGCGGTTCTGGCCTATCTTTTGGGCGCGGTGCCGTTTGGGTTGGTCATGGCGCGGCTGTTCGGGTTGGGCGATCTGCGCAAAGTCGGATCGGGCAATATCGGCGCAACGAATGTGCTGCGCACCGGCAACCGTACGGCGGCCTTCCTGACGCTGATACTGGACGCGGGCAAGGGCGCGATCGCCGTGCTGCTTGCGCGCTGGTTGGCAGGTGATACAGCCGCGCAGGTGGCCGCCTTCGCTTCGTTTCTGGGGCACTGCTATCCGGTTTATCTGGGGTTCAAGGGCGGTAAGGGGGTGGCGACCTTCCTTGGCACTCTGCTGGCGCTGGCGTTTCCTGTCGGGCTTGCCGCCTGCGCGATCTGGGCTGCCGTGGCCGCGGCCTTCCGGTTTTCATCGCTGGCGGCGCTGGCGGCGGCCGGACTGTCGCCCGTCATCGCGATGATGCTTGGAAATGGCCGTTATTCACTTTTGCTTGCGGCGCTTGCGGTGTTGATTTTCCTGCGTCACGCCGCCAACATCGCCCGCTTGCGGGCGGGAACGGAACCGCGCATCGGGGCAAAATCATGATCGGCCGTATCGCGCGATTGCTCTGTGTGTGGCGGGTCTGATCCTGCCAAATCAGGCAATGGCGCGGGAAGAAGCCCATCCCGCAGTTGCGGCAATCCTCGACTCTGCCTTTGCCTGATGTATCGTCGACCTGCGGGCCGACGATCCCGCCGCACCGATGCCCGAACGGCTGATGAGGAACGGAGCGGTGACTTGCGTCGATCTGGACAGCGGCGAGGAGAATAACGACTCCATCGTCGATTTCAACCATGTCACGTGTTCGCTGACCTATTCCCAGTGGCGCGGGACCGGCGGCGGCCCTGCTCGCCAACATCGGCTCGCCCGCTATCCTTTTCGATTAGGAAAGATGGGCGATGCCGGACTCCCCGTTCGGCAACTTCATCCCTATCGGTTATCCCTTCGATCTGCGCGCCACACCGGCCCGGGCCGGAGCGGCGGGTCTGCTGTACAGGTGGTTCAAACGAAGGATCGCACGGCGTCAGTAGCTATAGTCAGCGTAGATCTGCTTTAGGTCACCGTTCCACTTGCCGTGATAGTCGGCAAGCAGATCGTCCGCCGGGGTGCGCCCGGTTTCGATCGTTTCCTTCACCGCGTTCAGGAAATGGGTCTCATCGGGAATCAGACCGCCCGCACCGGGCCGGGCCCGCGCCTTGAGACCGGAATCGGCAATTGCCACGACTTCGCGTGACAGATCGTGCATCGAAATGTTGCCGACCTTGGCCTGCAACCCCTGTTCCGACGCGCCGACGCGCAAGGCTTCACGGGTTTCGGCATCGAATCCCTTGACCAGATCCCATGCAGCATCCAGCGCGGATTGATCGTACATCAGCCCGACCCAGAACGCCGGAAGCGCGCAAAGGCGACGCCAAGGGCCCCCATCAGCGCCACGCATTTCAATGAATTTCTTGACCCGTGCCTCGGGGAACAGGGTCGTCAGGTGATCGGCCCAATCGGAAAGCGTTGGCGTCTCACCCGGCAGCGCGGGCAGTTCGCCTTTCAGGAAATCGCGGAACGACTGGCCCAGCGCATCGATGTATTTTCCGTCGCGATAGACAAAATACATCGGCACATCCAACGCATATTGCGCCCATGCCTCGAACCCGAACCCCTCGTCGAAGACGAAAGGCACCATCCCGGTGCGCGCATCATCCAGCCCCCGCCAGACCCGGGCACGCCAAGACTTGTGACCGTTCACCTTGCCCTCGAAAAATGGCGAATTGGCGAACAGTGCCGTGGCGACGGGTTGCAGCGCGATGGCCACGCGCATTTTCTGCACCATATCCGCCTCGGACGCGAAGTCGAGGTTGACCTGAACCGTGCAGGTGCGGCGCATCATCTGGGTGCCATGGGTGCCGACACTGCCCATATAACTGTCCATCAGGCGATACCGCCCCTTGGGCATCAGCGGCATCTGCTCGTGGGTCCATTCCGGCGCGGCGCCTAGCCCGATGAACCGCACACCAAGGTCATCGGCGACAGATTTCACCTCGCGCAGGTGGTCGTTCACCTCGTCACAGGTCTGGTGGATGGTCTCCAGCGGCGCACCCGACAGTTCAACCTGTCCGCCCGGCTCCAGACTGATGTTGGCGCCGCTCTTTTCAAGCCCCAGCAGGTTGCCGCCTTCGGTCACGGGGGACCAGCCAAAGCGGTCGCGCAGCCCTTCCAGAACGGCATGGATCGAGCGTTTCCCCTCATAGGGCAGCGGCAGCAGAGTATCCTTACAATAGCCGAACTTCTCGTGCTCGGTCCCGATGCGCCAATCTTCCTTGGGCTTGCAGCCGTCGGCCATGTATTCGGCAAGCTCTTCGTGCCGTTCAATCGGGCCACCGCCGCTTTGGGGAATGGACATGGGCTTTTCTCCGGTGCTTCAGCAAGGGTCGGTAAGGGGTTGGTCAAAGATCGGGTCGAGCGTTGGAAGGAAACGCCGGGGAAGTCAATGCAGCCGTCGTCGGGGCTTGGTCCAGATCACCGACAGATGTGGGCCGTCCCCCCGTGCCGCGCGCAGGGCAAGATCGAAATCGGCACCGGGAAGCGGAGCAAGGGCATCAAACAGGGTTTCCGCCCCACGGGCATCGGCCGGGATGCGCAGCGGCGCGGCTCCGTCCGAGTGAAACAGCCATGCGCGTGGCGCGCGGGCGTCAAATTCCACCCGCACCAGAGTGTCGATGGACAGCGCTGCACCACCGGATGGCGCGAAATAGGTGATCTGACGTTCGTCGACCTCGACCACCCCCAGCCCGCGGCCATCGCTCCGAAACCGTGCCCGACGCACGGCCTGAAACGCCAGAACGCCGCCCGCCACCAAAATCGTGATTCCCGCCCAGCGCAACAGGCCCAGCGCTGTCAGGGCCCACCACAGGCCAAGCAGCGCGGCAGCCCCGGCCACCATAGGTTCGCGCCAGTGCCAGAGAGCGGCACGAAGGTCAGGACGGATCAGGGATTTCATGCAAAGCTCCGCATCATCGCCAATCGCCGTAAATCGATTGCCACAGGGTAAGCGCAGCCACGGCGGCGGTGTCGGCGCGCAGGATCCGGGGGCCAAGACTGACCGCGCGGGTGAATGGCAGATCCGACAGGCGGGCGCGCTCGGCCTCGGAAAAGCCACCCTCGGGGCCGATCAGGATGGCCCAGGGACCGGGGGTGTCTCCTCGGTCCTTTCGTCCCTCCTCGACCTTTCCGGCGTCATCGACCCTGACGGCGCTTTCGCCGCCATCCGCGAGGAGGGACGAAAGGACCGACGAGCGCGCCGCAAGCGATTCGTCACAGAACATCAGCAGGCGGTCGGCGGGCCAATCGGCCAGAACCCGGTCCAGCCGCTGCAGCTCTTCGACCGGAGGCACAAACGTTCCGCCACATTGCTCCGCCGCCTCGACCGCATGGGCCTGCAGCCGGTCCTGCCGCACCCGTTCCGCATTGGTGAATTGCGTCTGCACCGGACAGATCCGCGCCGCGCCCAGTTCCACCGCCTTTTCGACGATAAAATCCGTGCGCGCTTTTTTGAGCGGCGCGAACAGCAGCCAGACATCGGGCGGATCCTGCTGCGCCCGTGTGGATTCAACCACCCGCAGCACGCCGCGCCGTTTACCGGCCAGTTCCACCTCGGCCCGCCATTCGCCGCTCTGCCCGTTGAACACCCGCAGTTCCGCCCCCACAGACAGCCGCATCACCCCGAACAGGTAATGCGCCTGCGCTTGCGACAGCGGCACGGATTGCGCCGGCGCAAGTGGGTGGTCTAGGAACAGACGGACGATCGAAGCCATGGGAGCATTCTATGTCCACGGACCAGACGACGCCAGAGCCCTCGGCCCCGGGCACCCCACCACCGGATTCGCCAGCCACCGATTCCGTTGCGGATGCCGTTACAGGCAACTGGGTCGACCGGATCGCGCCTGCCGCCACGCGGCCCTATCTTCGCCTGTCGCGGGCCGATCGGCCGATTGGCACCTGGTTGTTGTTGCTGCCCTGTTGGTGGGGCCTGTTGCTGGCCGCCAGTATGATCGGGCGATTCGGCTGGACCGAAGCATGGATCGGGTTTGGCTGCGCCATCGGCGCCTTCCTGATGCGCGGTGCCGGCTGCACCTGGAACGACATCACCGACCGCCACATCGACGGGCGGGTCGAACGCACCCGATCGCGGCCCATCCCATCCGGTCAGGTCAGCGTCAGACAGGCGCTTGCATGGCTGGCGGTTCAGGCGCTGGTGGCCTTCGCGATCCTGCTGACCTTCCATCCCGTCGCGATCTGGCTGGGAATCGGCAGCCTGGGGTTGGTCGCCATCTATCCCTTTGCCAAGCGCTTTACCTGGTGGCCACAGGTGTTTCTGGGGCTGGCATTCAACTGGGGCGCGCTGCTGGCCTTTGCCGCTGTCACCGGCGACGTCCAACTGCCCGCCATCCTTCTTTACCTGTCCGGCATTGCTTGGACGCTGTTCTATGACACCGTCTATGCCCATCAGGATATCGAGGATGACGTGCTGATCGGAGTCAAATCGACGGCCCGGTTGTTTGGTGATGACACCCACACATGGCTGCGCCGCTTTTTGGTGGCCAACGTGACCCTGATGGCGCTGGCGATCATCGCAGCACTGGTCGGGCGGGCGAATGTCTTGGCGGTGGTTGTGGCGCTGGGGGCACCATGGGCCATGGGCTGGCACATGGTCTGGCAGTTGTCGCGCCTCGACATCCGCGACACGGGCGTTTGCCTGCGACTGTTCCGCTCCAACCGGGACGCGGGTCTGTTGGTTGCGCTGTTTCTCGCCATTGCGGTGTTGCTTTGATTGCCCCGGGGCGGGTCGGACGATAAACACCTTTTAAATGCCCTTGGGAGCCTTGAACGGCATGCGCTTTTCCAACTTTGTCCCGATGCTGCTCGCCTTTGTTGTGGCCTGTATATTGTCGGTATTTTCCGCAGGTTTTGCCGTCACCCAGATCGAACAACGTTCGGCTGGCGCCGTCACCACGGCAATGCGCGATCAGGGGCACGACTGGGTTAGTGCTTCGGCTGACGGGCTGCAAGTGCTGCTTGACGGCACCGCCCCGGACGAAGCGAGCCGGTTTCGCGCCATCTCTGTGGCGAACGGAATCGTTGACGCCGCGCGGGTGATCGACCGATTCGATGTGGCCGCGGCCTCGGTGATCGAAGCGCCCCGCTTTTCCATCGAAGTGCTGCGCAATGCCGCCGGAATTTCACTGATCGGACTGATTCCGCTGGTGTCCGACCGCGAAGCGCTTGTCGCCAGGATCCGCGCGCTGCCCAAGGCCGGAGAGGTGAGCGATCTTCTGGAAACCGCCGATTTCCCATCCCCCGAAGGCTGGGATGCCGCGCTGGACTTCGGCCTGCTGGCGCTGCGCCAGTTGCCGCGCTCGAAAATCTCGATCGCCGCCGACGCCGTGTCGATAGATGCGATTTCGGACAGTCGCGCCGACAAACGGCGGATCGAATCCGATTTGAGCCGCGCGGCACCCTCCGGGCTGAAGCTGGAGATGAACGTCGCAGCACCGCGCCCGGTGATCACGCCCTTTACCCTGCGGTTCCTGATCGACGAAGACGGCGCAAGGTTCGACGCCTGCTCCGCCGCCACCGAACAGGGCCGGACTCAGATTCTGTCCGCGGCCCGCGATGCCGGGCTCGAGGGATCGGCCGACTGCACCATCGGTCTTGGCGTGCCCAGCCCCGACTGGTCCCGCGCCGCAGTTTCGGGAATTAAAGTGCTGGCCGAACTCGGCGGCGGATCACTGACGCTTTCGGATGCCGACATCACGCTGATCGGTCAGGACACGACCGATCCCGCGCTGTTCGAAAGGATGGCAGGAGAGCTGGAAGGCGCACTGCCGCTCGGATTTTCCCTGTTCGCCGTACTGCCCAAAAAAGTGGTGATCGACGGCACCGGCGAAGGCGACGGACCGCCTGAATTCATTGCCACCAGAAGCGTCGAAGGTCTGGTGCAGCTCAGAGGTCGGATCGCAGGGGACCGCGCCCGCATCGCCATGGGCAGCTTTGCCAAGGCACGTTTCGGCGTCGATGCGGTAACGGACGCCACCCGCACGGACGACACTTTACCCGATGGCTGGTTGCCCCGTGTGCTGGCCGCGCTCGAAGCGCTGGGACAGTTGCACAACGGCACTGCCGTGGTCCAACCCGAGGTGGTCAGCATCACCGGCACCAGCGGCAACCCCGACGCCCGCGCTGAAATCTCCCGCATCCTGTCGGATCAGTTGGGCAGCGCCGAGAATTTCGCCCTGCGGGTGACCTATGACAAAAAGCTCGATCCGGTTCTGGGCCTGCCCACTCCCGAGGAATGCGTGGCGCAAATCAATCAGGTCATGGGCGCGCGAAAGATCACCTTTGCCCCCGGTTCGTCCGACATCGACACCGATGCGCGGCAAACGGTCGAACGGATCGCCGAACTGCTGCGCACCTGCAACGATGTGCAGATGGAGATCGGCGGCTATACCGACAGCCAGGGCCGCGAATCGATGAACCAGCAACTGTCACAGGCCCGGGCCGAGGCGGTGCTGACCGCGCTGGCAGCGCGCCGGGTTGCCACGGCCAATCTTTCGGCGATCGGCTTTGGCGAAGAACGCCCGATCGCCACCAATGAAACCGAAGACGGGCGCGAAGCCAATCGACGGATTGAATTCAAACTGATATCCGCCGATGACGACGAGCAAGACGATGACGCCGGAACCGGGACGGCGGAAGAGGACCCTGCGGGGGCCGAGGACGCGCCCGAGGCTGAGGGCGGAGAGATCATCACGGGCGGTGCAGAAAGCGACAATGAACAGAACTGAATTCATCATCGCAACGGCGATTATCCTGTTCGTTGCCTTTTCGCTGGGCTGGTTCGCCAGTTGGCTGGTTCACAAACTGACCCGGGTCAGCCAAAGCGATATCGGCGAGCTCGACACAATGGCGCAGCAGCTGCACGAGGCCGAGGAGACCCGCGACGAGGCGATCCGCTATGTCCATGCACGCGAGGCAGAACTGACCAACCAGCTCGCCCAGACCGAGGCCGAACTGCGAGCGGCCATGGACGGATTGCGCGATGCACGCCACGAGGCCGAGGAACTGCGCGGATATATCGAGCGGACGAGCCAGACGGCCTGACACGTGCGCTCCTGTTGTCTGATGGTGTGATCCTTTCGCAGGGAAGGAAGCGGTGCCTTGGGACATGGTTTGTCACGCCAGCCCGCCGCCTTCCCCTTACATATCTAGACATCGGGATCGGGCATCGGGCGGGACTTGCGTACTTGCCAGCGGCACGCCGACAGCCGCTCGGCGCGATCATTTACCCGGCTTTTTCGAACCCGCAGGCGTCCCGCTTCCCACCCGCGCCGACACCTCCTCCAGACCGGCACTAGACCCGGTGCCGTGTAAATCTGCGGCCAACCCATGCTTTACAGACTTTCGGGCGCTGGCACCGTCCAGAGGAGGTCCGGTTACCCAAGGGAAGCATTGCCTGACTACGTTTCAACTGTATGGATGGAGCAGCAGGTATCTTGGCGGGCACGAAATAATCAGAACGAACTCATTGACGATTAGGGTATATTATTTCAGTCTCGCGTTGAGAATTTCAGAGGCCCGGACCCAGATGATTGAATTTTTCCAGTATCGCAAAAAGCCGAGTCTCCGTCTCCCGGCGGCAGGCCAGATATGACCTATGCCTTGGAAGCTCGGGGGCTGACGAAAGAATTCAAAGGCTTCGCTGCCGTCAGCAACGTCGATCTGAAAATCCGCAAGGGCAGCATTCACGCGCTGATCGGGCCGAACGGCGCCGGAAAAACAACCTGCTTCAATCTTCTGACGAAATTCCTTCAGCCGACGCGCGGAACGATCATATACGAGGGGCGCGATATCACACGCATGGCCCCGGCACAGATTGCGCGGCTTGGCCTTGTTCGCTCGTTCCAGATCTCGGCAGTGTTTCCCGATCTGAGTGTGTTGCAGAACGTGCGTGTCGCGCTTCAGCGCAAGCGCGGCGAGAGCTATGATTTCTGGCGGTCGGAAAAAACGCTGACCCGCTTTGACGATGCGGCGCGCGCCTTCGTGGAAGAGGTCGGACTGTCGGAATTTGTCAATAACCGCGCGGGCGATCTGTCCTATGGCCGCAAGCGCGCTCTGGAAATTGCGACGACGCTGGCACTTGAGCCCGATATGCTGCTGCTCGACGAACCGATGGCGGGCATGGCGCAGGCGGATGTCGAACGGATTTCGGCACTGATCCGGCGCGTGGCCAAGGGCCGCACGATCCTGATGGTCGAACACAACCTGTCGGTCGTTGCCGATCTGTCGGACTGGATCACCGTCCTGGCGAGGGGCGAGATTCTGGCCGAGGGCGATTACGAAACGGTCAGCAAATCGCCTGCGGTGATCGAAGCCTATATCGGGGCAGAAGCATGAGCGACAAGGCAAGTGACGGCGCGCTGCTGCGGGTCGAGGGGCTTCAGGGCTGGTACGGCGAAAGCCATGTCCTGCACGGAATCGATTTCACGGTAAACCCCGGCGAGGTCGTGACCCTTTTGGGGCGCAACGGCGCGGGCAAGACATCGACCCTCCTTGGGATCATGGGCATCCTGCCCCGGCGCGAAGGCTCGGTCCGCTTTAACGGCAACGAGATCATCGGCCTGCAACCACGCCAGATTGCGCGGCTCGGCATCGCCATCTGCCCCGAGGAACGCGGCATCTTCGCCTCGCTCAACGTCGAGGAAAATCTGATGCTGCCGCCGCGCATCGCCGATGGCGGCCTGAGCGTCGAGCGGATCTTTGACCTGTTTCCCAACCTCAAGGAACGCCGCCGCAGTCAGGGCACGAAACTGTCTGGCGGCGAACAGCAGATGCTGGCCATCGCGCGGATTCTGCGCACCGGCGCCAAATTGCTTTTGCTGGACGAACCAACCGAGGGGCTGGCCCCGGTCATCGTCCAGCAGATCGGTCGCACCATTGCCGCGTTGAAGAACGAAGGCTTTACCATCGTTCTGGTGGAGCAGAACTTCCGCTTCGCCGCATCGGTCGCCGACCGTCACTATGTCGTCGATCAGGGGCGGGTGATCGACATGATCCCCAACGCCGACCTGCAGGCGAACATGGACAAGCTGCACGCCTATCTTGGCGTCTGAACAACAAAAACCGGCGCGAAATTGCGTCATGATAAGGGAGAGAACGACATGATGAAATCACTGGCATATGGAACGGCGCTCGGCGCGCTGATCGCCGGATCGGCGATGGCTCAGGACATCGAAGTCAAGCTGGGCGTGCTGAACGACCGCTCGGGCGTCTATGCTGACCTTTCGGGCGAAGGCTCGGTCGTGGCCGCGCGTATGGCGGTCGAAGATTTCAAGGCATCCGACAAGGGCCTGAAAGTCGAGATTATCTCGGCCGACCACCAGAACAAGCCCGATATCGGCTCGAACATCGCCCGTCAGTGGTATGACGAAGAAGGCGTGAACGCGATCCTCGACGTGCCTACATCCTCGGTCGCGCTGGCTGTGGCCGACATCACCGCCGAAAAGAACGGCGTGCTGATCAATTCCGGCGCAGGTTCGACCGCGCTGACCCGCGAACAGTGCCGCGCGACGACGATCCACTGGACCTATGACACCGCAGCCCTTGCCAATGGCACCGGCGGCGCGATGACCAATTCAGGCGGTAAAAAGTGGTTCTTCCTGACCGCTGACTATGCCTTCGGTCACTCACTGGAAGAAAACACCGCCAAGGTGGTCGAAGAGAACGGCGGCGAAGTCGTCGGCACCGTCAACGTTCCGTTCCCGGCACAGGATTTCTCGTCGTTCCTGCTGCAGGCCCAAGGGTCTGGCGCTGATGTCATCGGTCTTGCCAACGCTGGCGGCGACACGGTGAACGCGATCAAGCAGGCGTCGGAATTCGGCATCACACAGGCGGGTCAAAAGCTGGCCGCGCTGCTGTTCTTTGTCACCGACGTGCACGCACTTGGGGCCCAGACGGCACAGGGCCTGTCCCTGACCGAAGCCTTCTATTGGGATCAGAACGACGCGACCCGTGCATGGTCCAAGCGGTTCTTCGACACCCACGGCTCGCAGCCGACCATGGTGCAGGCCGGGGTCTATTCCGGCACGCTGGCTTATCTTGCTGCGGTCGAAGCTCTGGGCAGCGCCGATGACGGCAAGGCCTTGGTTGCCAAGATCAAAGAGATGGAGATCGAAGATCCGCTCTTTGGCACGGTCAAGGTGCGCGGCGACGGGCGTGCGGTCCATGACATGTACCTGTTTCAGGTCAAGTCACCGGACGAATCGACCGGCGAATGGGATCTCTACAACCAAATCTCTTCGATCAATGGCGATGACGCCTTCCTGCCGATGCTGGACGAGTGCGACTTTACAAAAATGTAAGCCGATAACGGCCAATCCGCCCTCCGGATCCATCCGGGGGGCGGTGCATGAAACGACGACGGGGCACTTTTCGCATGTTCGAGCTTTTGGGAATTCCGCCGCAGGTCCTTTTGGGACAACTGCTGCTTGGCCTGATCAACGGGTCGTTTTATGCTGTCTTGTCGCTTGGGCTGGCCGTGATTTTCGGCCTGCTCAACATCATCAACTTCGCCCATGGCGCGCTGTACATGATGGGCGCCTTCGTGGCCTGGATGCTGTTGCACTATCTTGGCATCGGCTATTGGCCCGCGCTGATCCTTGCGCCGCTGATCACGGGTGCCTTCGGAATTCTGCTGGAGCGCACGATGCTGTCGCGGCTCTATCATCTTGACCATCTTTACGGGCTGCTGCTGACCTTTGGTCTGGCGCTGATCATTCAGGGGCTGTTCCGGAACTACTATGGTATTTCTGGCCTGCCCTACCAAATTCCTGACCTCCTGTCGGGTGGCAACAACCTTGGGTTCATGTTCCTGCCGAACTATCGCGCCTGGGTCGTCGTTGCTTCGGCGATTGTGTGTTTGGCCACATGGTTCATCATCGAAAAGACCCGGCTTGGCGCCTATCTGCGCGCCGCCACCGAAAATCCGGTGCTGGTCGGTGCATTCGGCATCAACGTGCCGCTGCTGATCATGCTGACCTATGGCTTTGGCGTGGCGCTGGCGGGGTTTGCCGGTGTGCTGGCCGCGCCGATCTATTCGGTCAATCCGAACATGGGCGCCGACATGATTATCGTGGTCTTTGCCGTGGTCGTGATCGGCGGCATGGGATCGATCATGGGGGCAATCCTGACGGGATACGTGCTGGGACTGGTCGAGGGCCTGACCCGGGTATTCTATCCCGAGGGATCGGCGGTGGTGATCTTCGTCATCATGGCGATCGTACTTTTGATAAAGCCCGAAGGGCTGTTCGGGAAGGCCGCTTGAGATGCAACAGACTGACACCGTAACCCCGCCTGTCGAGACGATCGCCTCGGCCACCGGAATGCCGATGCTGCACAAGATCATTTTCCTTGGCCTGCTCGCATTTCTGATGGTGCTGCCGTTCATGGTCTATCCGATCTTCGCCATGAAGGTGATGTGCTTTGCGCTGTTCGCGGCGGCGTTCAACCTGCTTCTCGGGTTTGGCGGGCTGCTGTCATTCGGCCATGCCGCCTATTTCGGCAGCGCAAGCTATGTCGCCGCCCACGCCGCCAAGGTCTGGGGCCTGACGCCCGAACTGGCGGTGCTGTCGGGCACGGCCGCGGCGGCTTTTCTCGGGCTGGTGATCGGTTCACTGTCGATCCGCAGGCAGGGGATCTATTTCGCCATGGTCACGCTGGCCTTTGCGCAGATGATTTATTTCCTGTCCCTGCAACTGCCCTTTACCGGCGGCGAGGATGGGATTCAGTCGGTTCCGCGCGGCGAATTGTTCGGGATCTTCTCGCTTGAGAACAACATTCCGCTGTACTTCTTTGTGCTGACGGTGACCTTCGGTGGCATTCTGATGCTGTACCGCATCGTGAATTCGCCCTTCGGTCAGGTGCTGAAAGCGATCCGCGAGAACGAACCGCGCGCGATCTCGCTTGGCTATAACGTCAACCGTTACAAGCTGATGGTCTTTGTGCTGTCGGCGACGTTCGCCGGACTTGCCGGGGCCACGAAAAGCCAGGTGTTCCAGCTTGCCTCGCTGACCGATGTGCATTGGTCGATGTCGGGCGAGGTGGTGCTGATGACACTGCTCGGCGGCATGGGCACCATCTTTGGCCCGTTGGCGGGGGCCGCGATGATCGTGACGATGCAGAACTATCTTGCGACCTTCGGAGCCTGGGTGACCGTGATTCAGGGCGTCATTTTTGTGATTGGCGTGCTGCTGTTCCGCGAAGGCGTGATTGGCGTACTGGCACGCTGGTTCAAGCGCCCGCTGTAATCGCGGACGTTCACCGCCACAACGCTGCGCCGTCCGGGCCAATCGCCCACCGCATCTGCCGGTCACCCGGCAATTCTGTTGCCGCACCCGGCAGTGCCTGCGGCGCATGAAACACCCGCCACGCGGGACACCGGACAGCCATGTCCGGCAAAGGCAGAAGCACCGGCCATGGTCGATCTGCACAAGCCGTGCGGTGCCCTTTTGGAGAGTGTGCGGATAACCGCCTGAATACCACCGACATTTGCCGTTGCTTTGCCTCTTTCGCGGACAGGTCGGTCATCCCTATCGGTGAATTTGCTTGGCCAATTGACTTGTGAAGGGTGGGTGACTACCTTTTGATTCATGATGGTACATGCAGATCATTTCCGCTTTCGCCTGCTCAACCGCCCTTTTCCCCGGGCGGTCTAGGCGCGCCTGCGCCTGTCGAACGACCCGGGGCATCATCTCAATCCGAAGTATGAGCGTGAAACGACATTGTCGTCCGAGGAGCAGTCATGACCGGTATTCGCGAAACCCAATTTTCCAGTCCCCAGTCCCGCCTTGGCCCCAAGATATCAACGCGCCGTCAGGCGATGTTGCCCTTGGACGACCATCGGCGGCTTCAGCAATATCTGTCCCTGTGTGAAACACCGGAACAGCCGGATGCGGCGATCCTTTGCCATGTTCTGCACCACAAGATCATGACATCCGATCCCGTCAGCAACCTGTCGCTCCGCGATCTCGTAACCGGCGGTTGCCGGGTCGAGTTTTCTGTGGGCAACGGGCCGTTGCAGACCGGATTGATGTCCCACACGGCGCGTTCAGCGCCAGATATCGGGGTCATTCCGGTATTCTCGCTGCTGGGCGCCACACTGATCGGTATGCGGGTGGGCCAAGGCGCCCCGCTCTTGTCCGAGGACGGTACCATCGCCACACTGTTGGTCACCGGCGTCGAACAACCGACCTAAGACTGCAAACCGCTATCCATGGGGGGCATATTGCTTCCCCCGCTGTCGTTTTTTTTACTCATCTCTGAAGGAGGTCTTCTGATGTCCACTCCCCGGACTGACAACGTGAAACCGCGCCGCGAGCGCGCCCCGAGAATCGTGATCGAGGCGAATGCCCTCGCCCATCTGGAATCCCTGGCGGAAGGCGCGATTCAGCGCAATCCGGAGCTGGCCAATCGTCTGCTTGACGAATTGGGGCGCGCCCGCATCGTCAAGCAGGAAAAACTGCCGGCGAATGTGGTGACCATCGGCAGCACCGTTTCCTATCGCGATGAATCCACCGGACAGGAAAAGACCGTGACGCTGGTCTATCCCGAAGACGCGGATATCGCCCTCCAGCGGGTGTCTGTCATGACGCCAATCGGCGTGGCACTGGTCGGGCTCGCCGAAGGTGCGGCCTTTCACTGGAACACGCGCGACCACCAGCGGCGGGCATTGACGGTGATCAAGGTTGAACAGGCTCAAGCAGCGACCGAAGCGTGACCTGCGTGCGGGGGCGGGCGGCGGGCGGCATGCCCCGAACCCGCCCGCCCGCAAGCCTTGGCGGCTGCTTACAAAAGCCATTCCACCGGCAACCAGCCGACCACGGCAATCGCCGCCCTTTTGAATATGTTCGAGCCGGGTTCGTCACTTGTCGCCTCGGCTGTGACCGGATCGACCCAGACAGGATGCCCGGCCTTCAGTTCAATCCGCCACGCCATACCGCTTAATTCGCGGTCAAATGCGTCGTGCAGGCCCTGCGCCATCTGCGGGCTGTCGATCAACAGGCCCATTTCGGTATTCAGCGTGGTCGACCGCGGATCGAAATTGAACGATCCAACAAAAATCCGCTCACCGTCGACTGCAAATGTCTTGGCGTGCAGGCTGGCCCCCGATGATCCGAACGGGCCGATCTTGTCGAGCGGGGCATTCGGTGCCGATGTGCGCCGCAACTCGTACAGCCCGACACCGGACCGCAGCAATGCCTTGCGCCGTTTGGCATATCCCGCATGAACCGGCAGCACGTCTGTCGCCTCAAGCGAGTTCGTCAGCATCCGGACCGAGACGCCGCTTTTCTGCAGTGTGCCAAAGGCCCGCGTTCCCACCTTACCCGGTACGAAATATGGTGAGATTCCGTCAAACTGCGCTTCGATATGCCCAACCGCCCGCAACAGACGCGAGGCAAGCAGATCCTCACGCGGAACAGCGCCTTCGCCCTTGACCGGATCGTCACTGACAAGAACGGCGGTGGTCCATTCAAGCTCAAGACGCCCCTCAGCCAATGCGGCCACGATATCCGATTTCTGTAAAAGGTCACGATATTCAGACATTTGCGGATCGCTCTGTCTCTGAGCCAATCCTGCACCAATCGGGTCAGAACCGTCGGACTTGCCCACGATCAGCCCGGCGGGGTGAACCGAAGGTGCCGCCCAGTACCGGTCGAAATCGGCCGAAACGTCGGACACGATGCCACCCGCCGCAAGCACGTCCAGATCGACGAACAGCGCGGTTGCGCCGGTGCCGAAATATTCGTCTCCGACATTCCGGCCCCCCAGAATTGTCACGTGGCCGTCTACCGTGAAGGATTTGTTATGCATCCTGCGGTTCAGACGGAAAAAGTCGAACCCATAGGACAGAAGTTTGAGCCGCCGCAGGTTGAACGGATTGTAAAGCCGGACCTCGACATTGGGATGGGCCACCAATGCGGCCAGTTCGGGGTCAAGGCCCGAGGTGCCGTTGTCGTCCAGCAAAAGCCGCACCCGCACACCGCGCTCGGCGGCGCGTTGCATCGCATCAAGAAGCAGGTATCCCGTCAGATCGCCGTGCCAGATGTAATACTGCGCGTCGATCGACGACACGGCAGCATCCGCCAGGATCATCCGCGCGGCAAAGGCGTCGGCACCATTCTGCAGCGGCGCGATACCGGTCAGACCGGCGTGATCTTTGCTGCGTTGTGCCAGCGCGTCGGCGATGGGCCCGGAGACAGAAGGCGGTAAGGCCAGGCTGTCGGTTCGCGCGGTCGCCGTCGGCGCTGCAAAGACGATCCTTGCAAGGATGATCGCGAACGACAGGAACACCGCAAAGGCGAAAAAGTATTTCAGAACCATCAACATCGGAATTCCCTGAAGCGCGAAGGCCGGACATGCCAGATGTGGCCTCCGCCGCACGTTCATGCAACTGTTCTCTCGTTGCCGCGTTAGACAGCGACGGTCGCAATCCACCCTTACAAGCCATGCAACCGGCGCAAAGCGGGCGACGTCACGGTTTCCTTTGTCCCGGCGCCGGCCAAATATATCGGGCCCGCCACAGCAGTCACGGACCACGGGCGCGGGTGAGCCGAATCTGTCCCTTGATCCGACCATTGATGCTTTCGGTTTCAAGCCGCTGGGCAGAAACGGGGACATGACTGGGATCAGGCGTTCGATGGCAACCAAACCGACGGCATTATGGCCGCGTGGTCTATGAGCTATTCGCTGCCCGGATCTGGCTTCAGACACGGACGCCCCGGCCAAAACCCGAAGGGCGCGCCAGCGCAGGGGCGGCAGTGCGCCTTTGCCCTATGATCCGCCCTTGATTCTGGCGGGCGCAATCTGTCATCAGGCAGCAACGCGAAAGGACATGACATGAACGACATCGTCATCGTCGATGGGGTGCGAAAATCCTATGACAACGGCTTCGAGGCCCTGAAAGCCGTCTCGCTGAACATCCGCGAGGGTGAAATTCTTGCCCTGCTCGGGCCGAACGGCGCAGGCAAGACCACTTTGATCTCGATCATCTGTGGCATCGCCAACGCGTCCGCAGGGAAAATCAGCGTCGGCGGTCACGACACGCTGCGCGATTATCGCGCCGCGCGCCGCCTGATCGGTTTGGTGCCGCAGGAAATCAGTCTTGAGCCGTTTGAAAAGGTCATCAACACCGTTCGGTTTTCCCGCGGGTTGTTCGGCTTTCCCAAGGACGAGGCACATATCGAAAAGGTGCTGCGCCAACTGTCTCTGTGGGACAAGAAAGACAGCCGCATCAACGAACTGTCCGGCGGCATGAAACGCCGGGTCCTGATCGCCAAGGCGCTGTCTCACGAACCTCGGGTACTGTTTCTGGATGAACCCAGCGCCGGGGTGGATGTGGAGCTGCGCAAGGACATGTGGCGCGTGGTCGACGGGCTGAAGCGCGACGGCGTTACGATTATCCTGACGACCCACTACATCGAAGAGGCCGAAGCAATTGCCGACCGCGTCGCCATCATCGCCCACGGAGAAATCCTGCTGGTCGAAGAAAAGGCCGCGCTGATGCAACGTATGGGGCAGAAACAGATGGTGATTGAATTACAGGTCCCGGTGACCGAAGTGCCGGAAGCGCTGCATCGTCACTCTCTTGAGATGGGCCCCGAAGGCACGCTGATCTTTTCCTATGACACGCGGGGCGAACGGACGGGGATCACCAAATTGCTGTCCGATCTTTCCGCCGCCGGCATGGTGCTGCGCGACGTGCAGACGCGGCAAAGCAGCCTAGAAGACATATTCGTCGATCTGGTGCGAAAGGACGCATGATGAACCTGAACGCAGTCCGCGCGATTTATATTTTTGAGATGACGCGCACCTTTCGAACGCTGCTGCAATCGGTGGTGTCACCGGTTCTGTCCACGTCGCTGTATTTTGTCGTCTTCGGTGCCGCCATCGGGTCGCGCATCGATACTGTCGAAGGTATCAGCTATGGCGCGTTCATCGTGCCCGGGCTGATCATGCTGTCGGTCCTGGTGCAATCGGTGTCCAACGCCAGTTTCGGCATCTATATGCCGAAATTCATCGGCACGATCTATGAACTGCTGTCGGCGCCTGCGTCGTTCATCGAGATCACCGCGGGGTATGTTCTGGCAGCGGCGACAAAATCGCTGATCATTGGGGTGATCATCCTGTTCACCTCGTTCCTGTTCGTCGACATCTCGGTTCAACACCCGTTCTGGATGCTGGCGTTTCTCGTGATGACCTGCCTGTCATTCAGTCTGTTCGGCTTTATCATCGGCATCTGGGCGAAGAATTTCGAACAGTTGCAACTGGTGCCGCTGCTGATTGTCACGCCTTTGGTGTTTCTTGGCGGATCGTTCTATTCGATTTCGATGCTGCCCGCCGGATGGCAGACCGTGGCGATGTTCAATCCCGTCGTCTATCTGGTGTCGGGATTTCGCTGGTCGTTCTTCGGTTCTGCCGAAGTCGCCTTGGGCTGGAGCCTGCTGGCCATCGCCGCTTTCACCCTTGCATGTGTCGCCGTGATCGGCTGGATTTTCCATACGGGATACCGGTTGCGCAAGTGATCCGGCGTGCCAAGCCGCAACACTGAGCCGCAGCACCGACAGCACGCCTTGTTGCCGGCCTCCGGCCACTCTACATGATTGGTATGGCGCGTTTCATTCCTTTCACGAAGAACACCCCCGTTGTTGCGGTCCTGCGTCTGCATGGCGTGATTGCCAGCGGCGCGCGCGGCACGGTGCTGAACGATGCCGGGCTGGCCGGAATGATCGAAAAGGCATTTGCCAAGGGCAAGCCCAAGGCAGTGGCCCTGTCGATCAATTCACCCGGCGGCAGCCCTGTGCAATCCTCTCTGATCGCGGCGCGCATCCGGCGGCTGTCGGCGGAAAAGAACGTGCCAGTCCACGCCTTTGTCGAAGATGTCGCCGCTTCGGGCGGTTACTGGCTGGCCACGGCAGCAGATCACATCTGGGCGGATGAAACCTCGATCGTCGGTTCTGTCGGGGTGATTTCAGCCGGGTTCGGACTGGACCGCTTTATCGAGCGTCACGGGATTGACCGGCGGGTCTATACGGCAGGTCAGTCGAAAAGCATGCTGGACCCGTTCCAGCCTGAAAAGCCCGAAGATATCGCCCGTCTGCGCAGCCTGCACGATGCGATTCATGCCACGTTCATTGCACAGGTGAAATCACGCCGGGGCGCAAAGCTCGCCACCGACCGCGATCTATTTACCGGGGATATCTGGGTCGGACAGGGCGCGCAGGATGTGGGGCTGATCGACGGGATCGCCCATCTGGTGCCAAAGATGAAACAGTTGTTCGGCGACAAGGTGCGCTTTGCCGTTCATCAACAGCGTCGTCCGTTCCTGTCGCGGTTCGGTCTGGCGATGAGCGAGGCGGTTATGGCCTCGGTCGCAGAACGCACCGCCTTCGCCCGGTTCGGGCTGTAGGCGCATGATCAAAGTTGTCAGTCTTTTCCTGATCTGCATTGTGGTACTCGCGATGTTCGGCAAACTGCGGTTTCCCGGACAGGCACGACTGAAATCAATGAAATGCAAGGGTTGCGGGCGATACCGGATCGGCAAGGGTCCGTGTGACTGCGGTGCCGGACCGCGCGGCGGAACAAGGGGCTGAGATGGATTTGATGATGGCGGGTCTCGGCCTGCTGATTCTGGTATTGGCCGGTGATGCGTTGGTCCGGGGTGCGGTGAACATGTCGCTGCGGCTGGGTGTTCCGGCGCTGATCGTGTCTCTGACCATCGTGGCCTTTGGGACGTCAGCCCCGGAACTGCTGGTGTCGATCAATGCGATCCGCTTGGGGTCGCCTGGCATCGCGCTGGGTAACGTAGTGGGGTCGAACACCGCCAATGTACTCCTTGTGCTGGGAATTCCGGCGATGATTTCGGTCATCCACATGACCGGCTCGGACACGCGCAAAAGCTATCTGATGATGCTTGGCGCATCGGCGCTGTTCATTGCGCTGTGCTTTGCCGGGCCGCTGACCTGGTGGCACGGTCTGATCCTGCTGGCGGGGATGCTGGTGATGCTGGGCGATCAGCTTCGCGATGCCTTGGCGCACCGCCGCGCCGGTCAGGACGCGGAAGAAGTGGAAGGCGCCGATCCGTCCATGCGTTGGTGGAAGATCAGCATGTTTCTGGTGCTGGGCCTGATCGGGCTGCCGCTGGGCGCTGATCTGCTGGTTGATGCCTCAACCGCCATCGCGCGGCGGTATGGCGTCAGCGAAACCGTGATCGGGCTGACGCTGGTTGCGATTGGCACGTCGCTGCCCGAGCTGGCGACGACGGTGATGGCGGCGATCCGGCGGCAGGCGGATGTGGCCATGGGAAACGTCATCGGATCGAACATGTTCAACCTGTTGGGGATCATGGGGATTGCCGCGCTGGTCGGCCCGATCCCGGTCGAGGCCCGGTTCCTGAGCTTTGATCTGTGGGTGATGCTGGCGTCTGGGCTGGTGCTTGCGCCCTTTGTCTTTCTGCGTTGGCGGATGGGGCGGCGGTGGGGCATCGGATTTACCGCGCTTTATCTTGTCTATCTTCTACTGGTCATCTGGTAGGCGGAGGGTTTCATGATCGGCAAACGCGCCCTTGTTACCGGTGGCGGCAGACGGCTGGGCAGCGCCATGGCGCTGTTTCTGGCCGGTCGCGGATTCGACGTGGCGGTGCATTACCATGAATCGGCTGATGCTGCCGCGTCAGTGGTGGATGAAATCCGCGCATTGGGGCGTCAGGCGGTCGCGCTGCAGGCAGATCTGCTGGACGAAGGCGCGACATTCGCGCTGATCCCTGCTGCGGTCGCGGCTTTGGGTGGGCCGCTGAATGTCCTGGTCAACAATGCCTCGGTGTTCGAACATGACGATATCGCGACGGCGACGCGCGAAAGCTGGGACAGGCATCTGGGCAGCAACCTGCGCGCGCCCTTTGTCCTGACTCAAGCCATGGCACGGATTGTGCCTGAGCCGTTGCGGGACGACGCAGACGAACCGGTGGCGCGGGGGTTGGTGATCAACATGATCGATCAGCGGGTGCGCAATCTCACACCGGAATTCATGAGCTATACCATCGCCAAGATGGGCCTGTGGGCGTTCACCCGCACCGCCGCTCAGGCTCTTGCGCCCCGGGTGCGTGTCAATGCCATCGGGCCGGGGCCAACACTCAAGGCGAGCGAACAAACCGCCAAGCAGTTTGCCGATCAGCGCGCCACGACCATCCTGAAACGGGGCGCGAACCCGGACGACATCACTGCGGCGCTTGGATATTTCCTGGATGCGCCGGGGGTCACCGGACAGCTTCTGTGTGTTGATGGCGGTGAGCATCTGGCGTGGGAAACCGCCGATGTTCAGGGCCTCAAGTAACCCTTGCACAGACTTCCCCGGCGTCAGTTGTACACTGGCAAGACGCGAATCTCGCAGCCGTTAAGATTCTGTGAGAGTTTTCAGTCGTTTGCAGTGGTGTGAAGATTTATTGATGAAAAACAGCAAATTACCGATGCGCCCAAAAAACAGGCAACCCGATGAAACCTGCCGAAACCAAGGGGAATTTCGACATGACCCAAGGTTGTCCGCAGACTTATCCACAGATTCAGTGGACACAACAGGTGTTGCGTACGACCGGCGGCTATTGCAGACGCGGGCGGGAATCACGAAGTTCTGCACATGACCCAGCCCGCCCCCCCCCAGCCTGATACGCCACCGACCGGCCACGCTTGTATCGCCGGATATCTCAGGACGCTCGACAACTCGCCGGGTGTGTACCGGATGCTCGATGCGCGGGGTGCGGTCCTGTACGTCGGCAAGGCACGCAACCTGAAAAAGCGCGTCAGCAACTATGCCAATCCGAACGGCCATAGTGCGCGCATTGACCGGATGATCGGCGCCACCGCGTCGATGATGTTTCTGACCACAAGGACGGAAACCGAGGCGCTGTTGCTGGAACAGAACCTGATCAAGCAGTTGAAGCCCAAATTCAACGTGCTGCTGCGGGATGACAAGTCGTTCCCGAACATCCTTGTGACCGGCGATCACGACTTTCCGATGATCAAGAAACACCGGGGCGCGAAAAAGGAAAAGGGCAGCTATTATGGCCCCTTCGCCTCGGCGGGGGCGGTGACCCGCACGCTGACTCAGTTGCAACGGGTGTTCCTGCTGCGCAACTGCACGGATTCGGTGTTTGAATCCCGCACGCGCCCCTGTCTGCAATATCAGATCAAACGCTGTTCTGCGCCCTGTGTCGGATATGTAGACCGGGGGGAATACGGCGCATTGGTCAGGGATGCCGAACAGTTCCTGCAAGGAAAAACCACAAAGGTTCAGTCCGAACTTGCGCGGGAAATGGACGAGGCCAGCGCGGCGACGGAGTTTGAACGCGCCGCCGCCCTGCGCGACCGGATCCGCGCGCTGACTCAGGTGCAGGCCGGACAGGGCATCAACCCGCAAGGCGTGGCCGAGGCTGACGTGATTGCGCTGCATATGGATCAGGGCCAGGCCTGTGTTCAGGTATTTTTCATCCGCGCTCATCAAAACTGGGGCAACCACGATTATTACCCCCGCACAGGACTGGGCGCCGGTCCGACCGAGGTGATGGAGGGCTTCGTCGGACAGTTCTATGCCGACCGCGAACCACCGCCGCTGCTGCTGCTGTCGGATGCGATCGAAGAACCCGATCTGATGGCGGCGGCTTTGGCGGAAAAGCTGGGCAAACGGGTAGAGATCTCGGTCCCACAGCGCGGCGAAAAGGCCGATCTGGTGCAGGGCGCCCTGCGCAACGCCCGCGAAAGTCTGGCGCGCAAGATGGCCGAAAGCGCGACCCAAACCCGGCTTTTGGCCGGGCTGGCCGAGGCGTTTGACCTGCCCGAACCGCCGAAACGGATCGAGGTTTACGACAACAGCCACATACAGGGCACCAATGCAGTGGGCGGGATGATCGTCGCCGGTCCCGAAGGGCTGATCAAGAACCAGTACCGAAAGTTCAACATCAAGGGCACCGATCTGACCCCGGGCGACGATTTCGGCATGATGCGAGAGGTGATGACCCGTCGATTCTCACGCCTGTTGAAGGAAGACCCTGAACGCACATCCGGCGCATGGCCTGACCTGCTGTTGATCGACGGCGGACAGGGGCAGGTTTCGGCGGTGCGCGGTGTGATGCAAGAGATGGGCGTCGGCGACATCGCCATGGTTGGCGTCGCCAAAGGCGTGGACCGCGATCTGGGGAAAGAGGAATTCCACCGCACCGGCAAATCGCCCATGGCCCTGCGCCACAACGACCCGGTGCTTTATTTCATTCAACGTCTGCGGGACGAGGTGCACCGGTTCGCAATCGGTGCGCACCGCGCCAAGCGGGCCAAGGCGGTGGGTGCCACGCCGCTCGACGATGTGCCCGGCGTAGGGGCCACCCGCAAACGCGCGCTGCTGTCGCATTTCGGCAGCGCCAAGGCCGTGGCGCGCGCCGACCTCAAGGATCTCATGGCGGTGGATGGGATTTCCGCCACGCTGGCCGAAACGATCTATGGGTTTTTTCACGAACGGGGCTGATGATCGGACGGGATGTGTTTCCCGGGCAAGCGGACGGGTTTTAGCTTCTCACTTGTCCGACGGGACTGGGGCCATGCCCCGCGCCAGACTGAGTGCCAGCGCCTGAAGTATCCCCGTCATGCCATCGCGGATTCGCCGCTTTCGATCATGTCGAGCGCCCGGAACAACGGCATATGCCGGATCTCGAAGTTCTCCCCCTCAGAGGCTGGCCAAGTTCATCCGGATGATGCCCGCCCCTTCGAGGTCTACGGAAAAAAACAGGCGGTTCGCGCCCAGATCACGAAGCGATCTTCCAACTGCGGCGCCAAGGCGGTATCTCTGGTCCCATGACATGGAACATTCCGAATATCCTGACGGTTCTCCGTCTGCTTGCCGCACCCGGAGTTGCGGTGATGTTCCTGTATTTCACCCGCCCCTGGGCCGACTGGTTTGCGCTGATGCTGTTTGTGACGGCCGCCCTGACCGATTGGGTCGACGGTTATCTTGCCCGCGCCTGGAAGCAGGAAAGCCGGTTTGGCGCCATGCTTGACCCGATCGCAGACAAGGCGATGGTGGTCATTGCTTTGCTGGTGATCACCGGGTTTTCCGGAATGAACCCATGGATCCTCCTGCCTGCCACGATGATCCTGTTTCGCGAGGTGTTTGTTTCCGGCCTGCGCGAATTCCTTGGTGCCTCGGCGGGGTTGCTGCGGGTTACAAAGCTGGCCAAGTGGAAGACGACGGCGCAGATGGTCGCGTTGTCGATCCTGTTTGCGCAGGGGATCTTTGAGCATTTCTTTGTCATGCAAAGCTTTGGGATGGACCCCGACATCGTGGTCGACATCATCGATGGCGCAGTCGAGGATGAGCTGGGTCTGGTTTGGAAATATTACGGTCTGGTCGGAACATGGTGGGCCGGCGTTATCGGGTTGTGGCTGGCTGCGGCGCTGACTCTGCTCACCGGGTGGGATTATTTCCGCAAGGCCCTGCCATACCTGCGTGACGAGGCGCGGACATGACGACCAAGACGGGAGAGTGCCCATGTTAAACATCGTTTATTTCGCTTGGGTCCGCGAACGCATCGGATTGCCACGCGAAAAAGTCGAAACCGCGGCGGCAACCGTGGCCGATCTGGTGGCCGAGCTGATCGCCCGCGAAGAGCGCTATGCCGTTGCCTTTGCCGATATTTCGGCGCTGCGTGTCGCGGTGGATCAAGAGCTTGTCGGATTCGATGCACCATTGGCCGGGGTGCGCGAGGTGGCATTCTTTCCGCCAATGACGGGCGGCTGATGGTCGTCCGGTTGCAGGAATGGGCCTTTGATGCGGGGGCCGAACTGAACCGCTTTTCCGCGAATGTGACCAGTTCAAAGGTCAATGGCGCGGGCGCGGTGGTCAGTTTCACCGGCGTGGTACGCGACACGGATGACAGGCTGATCCGTATGGAGATCGAGCATTATCCGGCGATGACCGGCCCGGCGATCGAGGCCATGGTCGACCATGCAACGGGATGCTGGGGACTGGCCGGTGCGCTGGTCATCCATCGCTATGGTGCGCTGGAACCCGGCGCGCCCATCATGATGGTGGCGACTGCGGCGCGCCACCGTGCCGATGCCTTTGCAGCGGCGGAATATCTGATGGATTTTCTGAAATCCCGCGCGCCGTTCTGGAAAAAAGAAGTGACAAAGCAGGGCGCGACCTGGGTTGCAGCCCGTGACGACGATGAACAGGCGCTTGACCGCTGGACCTAGGCGATTGGTCCGCGTTCCGCCCGGGCCTGTTCTTCCGGGATGGTCCGGCACCTGTGTCTGTCTCGCGATTTGGTAGTGCCCCGACATTCCGGTTTTGCGGGGCGCTTTGGCAAAACCATTCATCACGCCACCTCGTTGCGGTTTTGTGCAATGCGCATCTGGTCCCGCAACTGATGCAGCATTTCACCAACTTCGGGCGCATACAGGATATCCAAGGGGCGATCGGCCGGCAGGTCCACATCCAACACATGCTGCGTTCGGGCGGGGCGGTCCGACAACACGACAACCGGTATTTGCATTCAACCCGAGGCGCGTTTCATTGAAGCTCCGGCCCGTTCTGGTGATCTGGAACAGGGGCAACATCCCGCTTTGACGATGGATGGCCCAAGCTCTTTGCCCTGGCTGATCTTGGTTTGCGGGACCGCCATGCATAAGTACCGGTGAACGGAGGCGACCATGCAGCAATTCTCACTTCTCGATCTGTCACCAATCCCCGAAGGCGGCACTGCGGCTGACGCTCTTGCCAATACGGTCGATCTGGCCCGTGTAGCCGAGAGTGCCGGCTATCATCGCTACTGGCTGGCCGAACATCACAACATGCCCGGCATCGCCAGCGCCGCGACCTCTATTGTGATCGGACATGTGGCCGCCGCGACCAAATCCATGCGGGTTGGTGCCGGAGGAATCATGCTTCCCAATCACGCGCCACTGGTTATCGCTGAACAATTCGGAACGCTCGCGACACTTTATCCCGGACGGATCGATCTGGGACTGGGCCGCGCCCCCGGCACCGACATGGCCACCGCCCGCGCCCTGCGCCGTCACATGGCGCCGGACGACAGCTTTCCTCAGGATGTGCAGGAACTGATCAGCTATTTCGGGAAAGCGCCCAAGGGAACGCCCGTGCGCGCCATCCCCGGCGAGGATACCCATGTCCCGGTCTGGATTCTGGGCTCCAGTCTCTATGGCGCTCAGCTGGCGGCCTATCTGGGTCTGCCCTATGCCTTCGCCTCGCATTTCGCTCCGGCCATGCTGGAGCAGGCGCTGGACGCCTATCGCAGCACTTTCCGGCCTTCGGAGTGGTTGAAAAAGCCCCATGTGATGATCGCCGCCGGGGTATGTGCGGCGGAAACAGACGCCGAAGCCGCGTTTTTGGCGTCTTCTCAACTTCTTGCCTTCGCGCGTCTCAGAACCGGCAAGCCGGGCAAGCTTCCTCGGCCGATCCACGATGTCGAAAAAGAGATTCCAGCGCCGGTGATGGCGCAGGTCAGGCAGGCGCTGTCCTGTTCCGCCGTAGGCTCGTCCAATACCGTACGCGAAAAGCTCAAAACGATCCTTGATACCTATCGGCCGGACGAACTTATGGTGACTGGAATGATCCACGATCATGGGGCACGGGTCCGGTCATTCAAGATCGCAGCAGAGGTTCTGACCGAGTTGCGCGTGCAACCGGCCACCGCCTAGCTACGGTGGCCGCGACCGCCCGCCTTGGATCGTGGGTTGGGTAATTGGATCGGTTGCCTGTCAGCAGTGCACGGCGCGGCTCTGCTGACAGCCGATTTGAAGCTAACGCTGCGGCGGCAAGGCCGAATACGCATGTAATTCTTGACTTTTGAACGCCGGACTTTGATTGAAGCTTCAAAGAAACGGTCAAAAAGGGGGAGAAGGTGCGTTTTCTGGCCGGATTTGCCGCATCGATATGCGCCGCCAACCTCATCATCGGCAAGACATTCGCCTGGCTGTCGCTGGGCATCGTTGTCGTGTGCTTCACGGTGGTCGTTCAGCGTTATCTCTTTGGGATCAGCTATCTGTGGATGCAGGACCTTTATATCTGGCTGAATGGGGCGATGTTCACCACCGTGGCCGGCTTCGCACTGATGCGCGACGATCATGTTCGGGTCGACATCTTTTACCGTCCGGCCCGGATGCGAACGCGGGCACTGTCCGATCTGATTGGTGTGGTTTTCTTCCTGCTGCCATTCACTTGGGTGGTTTACGCCTATTCGATGCCTTTCGTACTGCGCGCCTGGAGCTATAAAGAGGCTTCGGCGAACGTCGGTGGTATGCCTGGACTTTTCATTCTTAAATCTTTCATCATCGTCTTTGCGGCGCTGATCGCTCTGCAAGGTGTGGCGATGATCATCCGGTCCATTCTGGTACTGTCCGATAACCGGTCACTGGTGCCCGAGGCGATGCGATACTCTCCGGATCAGGTTCGATCTAAATCCCCGAAGGGCGCCGTTTGATGGATCCTGTACTGCTGGGCGAAATCCTCGCCGCGCTGATGTTTTTTGGCGTGATCGGCTTTTTGATGCTTGGCTTTCCGGTCGCCTTCACGCTGGCCGGAGTCTCGTTGTTGTTTGCCGGTGTCGGCCTGTCGGTTGGCGTCTTCGATCCGTCGAACTTTGGCGCGCTGCCCAACCGTTATATCGGCTTCATGACGAACGAGGTGCTGGTGGCTGTGCCGCTGTTCATCTTCATGGGGGTGATGCTGGAACGCAGCCAGATCGCCGAGCAACTGTTGCTGACCATGGGCAAGATGTTCGGCAATATGCGCGGCGGGCTTGGCATTTCGGTGATCCTTGTCGGCGCGATGCTGGCCGCCTCGACCGGGGTGGTCGGTGCGACCGTGGTGACGATGGGGCTGATCTCGCTGCCTGCGATGTTGCGGGCCGGATACGATCCCAAACTGGCCACCGGGGTGATTTGCGCCAGTGGCACGCTTGGCCAGATCATTCCGCCATCGACGGTGCTGATTTTCATGGGCGATATGCTGTCGGGCATCAACTCGCAGGTGCAAATGGCCAAGGGCAATTTCGCCCCTTCGCCGGTGTCCGTAGGCGACCTGTTCGCAGGCGCATTGCTGCCCGGGATATTGCTCGTCTCGCTCTATCTGATTTTTGTGCTGTTCAAAGCGGCGACCGATCCCGCATCCTGCCCTGCCACGCCGGTTCCGCCTGAGGAAAAGGGCGATCTTCTGCGCGAAATCCTTGTGGCGCTGGTTCCGCCCATGCTGCTGATCCTTGCGGTTCTGGGGTCGATCCTTGGCGGGATTGCCACGCCGACCGAAGCCGCCTCTGTCGGTGCGGTGGGTGCGATGATCCTTGCGGCGCTGCGCTGGCGGTTGTCGTTCACCATCCTGCGGGAAACCGTGATCGCCACCGCGACGATCACCAGCATGGTGTTCGTCATCTTGCTGGGCGCATCGGTCTTTTCCGTCGTGTTCCGGATGATGGGTGGCGACAATCTGGTGCATGAATTCCTGTCCAACCTGCCCGGCGGAACACTTGCCGCGGTCGCAGTTGTGATGCTGATCATGTTCTTCCTCGGGTTCATCCTGGACACGTTCGAAATCATCTTCATCGTGATTCCGATCACCGCGCCGGTGCTTCTGGCCCTGGATGTCGACCCGGTCTGGCTGGGCGTTCTGGTGGGGGTGAACCTGCAAACCTCGTTCCTGACCCCGCCCTTTGGTTTCGCGCTGTTCTATCTGCGCGGGGTAGCCCCCGCCGACCTGCCGACCAGTGCTATCTACAAGGGGATCCTGCCCTTCGTGCTGTTGCAGATCGTGGCAATTGCGATCCTGTTCATCTTTCCCGGTATCGTCACATGGTTGCCACGGCTCGTCGCGGGCTAGGGCGCACTGCCGCGCGGCTGGTTTTGCCGTTGCGCGGTGCACACCTCCCGCCGGCCGATCACCATCCAATCGGATGATCCGCGCGATCACTTTCAAGGGTGGCGTGACCGTCCATCGTCGTGATCTCGGTTCCGATGGTCGAGGTGACATTCATATCTCCCCGCGCTCCGATCTCGTCGGCCAGCACCGCACCGCCAAAATCCACGTCAAGCACCTGGTGGCGATCGCCCCAATCCAGAGTGCCGTTGCCGTTCGCAGTTATCCCTCCGCCGTCCTGCACACCGACCAACTGTACGCTGCCACCTGCGCGCGCGCCTTCAGCGTTGTGGAAATTCCACATTGCGCCTGACACCGAATCATTGCCGAAATCGACATTCAGCGCCATGTCGGCAATCAGATCAGGGTTGCTGGTGACGGGGCTACGGCCATCGCCTGTGAACCCGCCGGAAGGACGCAACGCAGCGACGCCGTTGAAGGTGTAGACGCCAGACGTGCGCACGGCGTGGCCTTCGATGCGTTTCGTCGTGTGATAGCCAAAGTCCAGTGCCTCGTACCTGTCATTGAGCGAGTCACGTTTCGCCATGTCGATTTTGCCAGTGAGCGCGGCATCAGGTAGATCCGCGCCGCCGCCGCCCCCCGAACATCCCGCAAGGCCCAGCACAAAGAAGGCGGTTGCGGTCATCCGAATTGCTCCAAGGGTCGTCATGCGTTTGCTCCTGTCGTCGCGCTGTCTTTCTGACCTGCGCTGTCTACGATAGGATCTGACAGGCAATTCCGACGACAAATTGACCAGATTTGGGCGGAAACGCGCAAGCGCGCAGAAAAAAACGCCCGGTGTTTCCAACGGGCGTTTCATTTGCCGTAAACGCGGCGTTCAGTACTTGAGATACTTTTCGCGCGCGGCAACATAGGGCGAATCGATCATTTCGGTGCGCGTACGCACCAGATTCAGTGCCTCGATGAAGCTTTCGGTGGTCTTCTTGACCAGCGGGTCGTCGCTGTTGCGCAGTTCCTCGACCACTTCGATCGACGCCTTGGCACCTGCCTCCATGATGTCATCGGGGAAGTTGCGCACGATCACGCCATGATCGTCGATCAGCGTCTTCAACGCGCGCGGATCGTTGGCGATGAAGTCGGCCGAAACCTGATCGTATTCCGCCTGTGACACATCGCGGATGATCGCCTGAAGATCGTTGGGCAGGTCCTGATACTTTTTCTTGTCGACGACCAGTTCGGTCGCCAGCCCCGATTCTACAAAGGACGGCATATAGTAGTTCTTGGCGACCTGATGGAAGCCAAGCGCCAGATCGTTATAGGGGCCGACGAATTCGGCGGCATCCAGAGTGCCCGACTGCAACGCCTGGAAAATCTCGCCCGCTGCCATGTTGGTGACTGTCGCGCCCAGTTTCTCCCAGACCTGACCACCCAGACCGGGGGTGCGGAAACGGATGCCCTTGACGTCTTCGACACTTTTCAGCTCGTTGCGGAACCAACCGCCGGTCTGTGTGCCGGTGTTGCCGGACAAAAAGCCCTGTACGCCGAACTGGTCATAGATCTCGTCCCAGATTTCCTGACCGCCAAGGAAGCGGACCCATGCCGTCAACTCGGGCGTGGTCATGCCATAGGGAACGCCGGTAAAGAACGACAGTGCTGGCGATTTGTTCTGCCAGTAATAGGCGGCACCATGGCTCATTTCTGCGGTGCCATCGATCACGGCATCCAGCGACTGAAGCGGCGGAACCAATTCGCCTGCGGAATAGACCTGAACGGTCAGGCGACCGCCCGAAGCAGCCGTGATGCGATCCGCCAGACGCTGTGCACCAACCCCAAGACCGGGAAAGTTCTTTGGCCAGGTCGTGACCATACGCCAGGTGATATTGCCTTGCGCAATGGCCGGAGCGGCCAGACCGCTGGCGGCAGCGCCAGCCCCGATAACCCCTGCACTGCGAATGAATGAACGACGATCCATGTTGTCTCCTCCCGAGTTGGTAAAGTCTTGCAAGCAGCGTGTCAGTCAACCTTAGCGACCCGCCTTGGAGACAGATAATCCGCCGTTTCCGGAAATGTCCATGCCAAGGAGCATTCAAGCGCAATCAGAGATGAAGTCTGAAATTCCCGCGCCGCATGTGGCGGAAAAAATCGCCAGACATGTCTGTCGCGTCAAGTGTCCAAACCCCACAGCGGATGGGCCGCAGAATGCCGGGGCGCAGTCCGGTTCAGGTCTGCATTTCCTCGATCTCGCGATCTTCTTCGGGCACGTTCAGTGTCGACCACATCTCGTCTCCCGGCAACGTCGGGGGCGGGGAACATTCGCGCTTGTGCATATTCACCCGCGCCATGAAATTGGCCGAGGCCGGCGCCGTCGCGAACAGAAAAGCCAGGATCAGCAGTTCGTGCAGCGATCCCGCGCCAAATGCATAAGAGTGGATCATCGATGCCAGAAGGAATGCGCCGGTGCCCAGCGTGCCTGCCTTTGTCGGCGCATGCAGCCGCATCATCGCATCGTTGAGCTTGAGCAGGCCAAGTGCGGCGACGAAAGAAAAGATCAGACCAATCACAAGCAGGATCGCAATTGCCAGCGTGGCGATGAGTTGCAGTGTCATTCGATGATGTCTCCGCGCAGCACAAAGCGGGCATAGGCGACGGTCGACACAAAGCCCAGCATGGCAATGATCAGCGAGGCCTCGAAATAGATCGCGCTGCCCTGCGCGATGCCCAGCAGCACGATCAGCCCGATTGCGTTGATGAACATTGTATCAAGCGCAAGGATGCGGTCACCGGTGCCGGGGCCGATCCACAGGCGGACCATCGCCATGATCTGCGCCAAGGCCACGATCACGAAGGCTGCGTAAAGCGCCCAGTTCATCAGATCTGTCGCGAGGGTCATCGGAATATCTCCATCAAACGTCGCTCGTATCGGTTCTTGATATCGTCGCGCACCGCGTCCGGGTCTGATGCATCGAGCGCATGCACCAGAAGGAAACGACCGCTGTCCGACAGATCCGCGGATACGGTTCCGGGGGTCAGCGTGATCGTGCTGGCAAGGATGGCAATCGCCTCGGGCGTGCGCAGGTCCAGCGGGATGACAATCCAGGCGGGGCGCATCCGGTCGTTCGATTTCGTCAGTACGATCCACGCGACCTGGACGTTGGCGACGATGATGTCCCACATCACCAGAAGGCAATACAGGAACATGCGCCAACCGGACAGGCGTTGCGGCCGGTCGGGCCACCAGCGGGCGGTCCCGATGGGGATCACGATGCCGATGATCAGACCAAAGACCGCCATTCCGGGCGTGAATTCGGCCTGCAACAGGATCCACACAACGGCCAAAAGCAACGTGAGGTATGGATGGGGCAGCAGCCGTTGGATGGCATTCCTCATATCAATGCGCCTCGTCTGAAGAATCGGAGAGCTTGCCCGGCGTGTCGAGAACCGTCGAGACATAGCGGTCCGGCGCAAAGAGTTGTTGCGCGATCGCCGCAGTATATCCGGTCATCGGCCCCGCGAAAACAGTGTGCGCCACCAGCAGCGCCACAAGCCCACCGACAGCAACAAAGCACAGGGCCGGTGGTCGCGCAGCCGGGGTCGCTTCCGGTTCGGGGGGCACGCTGCGCGCCTTCCAGAACAACACCGAACCGGCGCGGGAAAAGCCAATCAGGCTGATCAGACTTGTGCCTAGGACGATCGCCCAGATCCAAACGACCTGTGGTGTGTCGTAGGCGGCGTTGAGGATCAGCAACTTGCCCACAAATCCCGAAAGCGGCGGCAACCCGACCAAGGCGATGGCAACGACGAAAAACAGCGCTGCCGTCAGGCTCGCCCCGGCAATGGGCGGTTGCGCTGAAAATTCGAGAGATGCCCGCCCGCTGCGCACCAGATCCGTGATCAGGAACAGCGCACCGGCGGCCAGCGTGGAGTGAATGATATAGTACAGCGCCGCCGCGATCCCGGCCGGGGTGAACAGCGAAATAGACACCATCACCATGCCCATCGATCCGATAACCGCAAAGGCCACCAACCGGTCAAGCCGTCTGGCCGCCAACACGCCTATCATGCCGACAGCAAGCGACAACAGTGCGGCAGGCAAAAGCCACCAGCCATGCAGGCCCGTGACTGCCTCCAGCTCGGGGGGAAAGATCAATGTATAGACGCGGATGATCGCATAGGCGCCGACCTTGGTCATGATCGCGAACAGGGCGGCAACCGGCGCCGGAGCCTCGGCATAGCTGGACGGCAGCCAGAAATGCAGCGGCACCACCGCAGCCTTGATCGCAAAGACCATCAAAAGCAGAACGGCAGCGACACGGATACCTGCCGTCGCGTCTGCACCGATAAGCTGCACCCTTTGGGCCAGATCGGCCATGTTAAGCGTTCCGGTTTCGGCATAGATCGCCCCGAGCGCAAAAAGGAACAGGGTCGAGCCGAGAAGGTTGAACAGCACATATTGCGTCCCGGCCCGCAGTCGCACGGTGCCTCCGCTGTGGATCATCAGCCCATAGGACGCGATCAGCAGCACTTCGAAAAAGACGAAGAGGTTGAACAGGTCGCCGGTCAGGAACGCCCCCATGATGCCCATGATCTGAAACTGGAACAGCGGGTGAAAATGCCGCCCCCGCGCGTCCCATCCGGACCCGATTGCGTAAAGCAGCACCGGCAGCGACAACAGTACGGTCAGCAGGACCATCAGGGTCGACAGACGATCCGCGACAAGCACGATCCCGAAGGGCGCGGCCCAATCGCTCAGCTGGTACAGTGTCACAGCGCCGTCGGAAGCCTGTATGGCAAGGCCAGCGGAGATCGCCAGCAGAACGACCATCCCAGCAACCGAAATGACGCGCTGAATGTTGATGTGGTGGCGTGCCGCCAGAATAAGGAACGGCGCCAGAAACGCCGGCAGAACGATGGGAAGGATGATCCAGTGCATCATTGGGCATCCTCGGGCCTAAGGTCGGTCGGGAGGTCAGAGGGGACATCTGGCGGTACATCCGTCGGGGGATCGATCAGAGGGTCATCCACATGGTCGTCATCCCCCCCCAGATAGGCACCAAGCGCAATCATCACGACAACGGCGGTCATCCCGAAGGAAATCACGATCGCCGTCAGCACAAGTGCCTGCGGCAGCGGGTCCGTATACAGGAGCGCGTCGGTCAATATCGGCGGCCCTCCGACGGTCAGCCCGCCGGACGCAAAGAGAAACACATTGACCGCATAGGTCAAAAGCGACGTGCCCATGATGACGGGAAAGGTTCTCAGACGCAGCACCAGATAGATACCCGAGGCGGTCAGAAAGCCGATGGCGGAAGCGACAAGAAATTCCATGTTAAGCCTCCATCCCAGCCGATTTGCGGCGCGAATGGTCGCTGTCCTCGGGCGGTTCGCGCCCCGGAACATGCGCCCGACGCGCCAGCCGCGAGAAGCTTTCAAGCGACAGCATCACCGCGCCGAACACGGCAAGAAACACGCCAAGGTCAAACAGGGCGGCTGTCGCCAGTTCGAACTTCTCGAAAGGCGGAATACGGACATAGGTGAAGTCCGAGGTCAGGAACGGTTTGCCGAAGAACCACGATCCGACACCCGTCAGCCCGGCGATCAGAACCCCCGCCCCGATCACCCCGTGGTAGGGATAGCGCAGCCGTTCAGAGGTCCAGGAAAATCCACTGGCCATATATTGCATCACAAAGGCGATCGAGACGATCAGGCCCGCGATGAATCCGCCGCCGGGTTCGTTGTGTCCGCGCAGGAAGATGAAGAACCCGACCATCAGCACAACCGGCATGATCACCCGGGTCAGGACAACCGGCATCAACGAATGGCTGCCGCCCGCGCGGGCCTGATCAGGCTTGCGATTAAGAAGCCGTGCGCGAACCGGCCCCGACAGCAGCGACTCGGTCAGGGCAAAGATCAACAGCGCCGCGATGCCCAGCACGATAATCTCGCCATAGGTGTCGAAGCCACGGAAATCCACGAGGATCACGTTGACAACGTTGGTCCCGCCACCGCCCTTATAGGCATTGGCAAGGTGGAACTCGGATATGCTGGGCGCGACGGGATCGCGCAACAGATAGTAATAGGTCAACCCCATCGCCACAAAACCGCCCGCGACCGCGATGCCACCGTCACGGACACGGCGCAGGATGGTGCTTTCAACCGGGGTGCGGTTGGGAAGGAAATTCAACGCCAGCAACAGCAGGATGATCGTCACCACTTCGACCGTGAGCTGTGTCATGGCGAGGTCCGGCGCGCTGAAGAACACGAAGCCCACAGATACCATAAGCCCGACGATCCCGATCAGGATCAGCGACAGCAGACGGTTGCGATGAAAGACGACCAGTCCACAGGCCGTCAGGACAAGCATCAGCCAACCGGCGAACTGCACCACATTGGCAGGCTGCGGCGCGCGGGTCGCGGGGCCGACCGTGCCGGTGACCCATGCGTGGGCGCCCACGGCAATGACCGTCACCACCATGATCGCTGCGTATCTCGTGAAGGTTCCGTCATGCAGCGGCCGGATCAATCCACGCGACAGCGATACGGTGCCCGCAATGATACTGTCGAAGATACGCTTGGCCTCGGGGCGCGGCGCACCGTCCCACAGGCGCAAGGCAGGCGTGAAGACCGCCAGCATCAGCAGACCGCCCACAACCGCGACGATGGACATATACAGCGGCGGAACAAGTCCGTGCCAGATCTTGAAATGAGCATCCGGCACATCGGCTGTCGTTCCAAGAACCGAAGCGGTGACCATTTTCACGAAAGGCTCGGCCAACGACGGCATCAGACCGATCACCACGACCGGCACGATCAGCAGCGCGGGTGGCAGCCACAAACCCATGCCCGGATCGTGAGGCCTTGCCGGATAATCGTTGCGCACCGGGCCAAGGAAGACGTGGCCGATAAGCCGGAAAGAATAGGCCGCCGAGAACAACGAGCCGAAGACGGCCAGCGCCGGCAGCAGCCATGGCGTGCCGAACAGGGTGGTGTCATAGGCCTCTTCCAGCATCATCTCTTTCGACAGGAAGCCGTTCAAAAGCGGTATGCCCGCCATCGAAAGTGCCGCCAGCGTGGCAATGACAAAGGTGACGGGCATCAGATGGCGCAGACCGCCCAGCTTGCGGATGTCGCGCGTGTGCGTCTCGTGATCGATGATCCCTGCCGACATGAACAACGCCGCCTTGAACGTCGCATGGTTCAGGATATGGAACATCGCGGCCATGGCGCCAAAGGCGGTGCCGGTGCCAAGCAGCATGGTGATCAGACCCAGATGGCTGACCGTCGAAAAGGCCAGCAGCGCCTTGAGGTCATGTTTGAACAGCGCGATCACTGCCCCCAGAACCATGGTAATCAGGCCCGCCGTGGTGACGATCATGAACCATTCCGGCGTGCCCGACAGAACCGGCCACATCCGCGCCATCAGGAATATCCCCGCCTTCACCATGGTGGCGGAATGCAGATAGGCCGAGACCGGCGTCGGTGCGGCCATCGCGTGCGGCAGCCAGAAGTGAAACGGAAACTGTGCCGACTTGGTGAAACATCCCAGCAGGATCAGGATCAGCGCCGGGACGTAAAGCGGTGAGGACTGGATGACCTCGCGGCTTTGCAGGATGATGCTCAGATCATAGCTGCCGACGATCTGACCGAGGATCAGCATCCCCGCGATCATCGCAAGGCCACCCATGCCCGTCACAGTCAGCGCCATACGCGCGCCCTGCCTGCCTTCGGGAAGATGCTTCCAATAGCCGATGAGCAGGAAAGAGGAGAGCGAGGTCAGTTCCCAGAACACAAGAAGAAGCAGGACGTTGTCGCTCAGCACGATACCGACCATCGCGCCCTGAAACAGCAGCAGATAGGTAAAGAACTCGCCCATGTTGTCTTCGCGGGCAAGATAGTGCCGCGCATAGGCGATGATCAACAGGCCGATGGTCAGGATCAGCGCGGCAAAAAAGAACCCCAGACCATCCAGCATCAGCGTAAAGTTCAGCCCGAGCAGCGGAATCCAGTCGAACCGCGCCGTCACGAGTTCACCCGCAAGCACGGCAGGAAGATTCGTCAAAAGCCCGATCAGGGCCAGCAAACTGACCGTAAATGTAACCCCGGCACAGGCCTTACGGCCAGCCGAATTCATCAGACCCGGAAGCATCGCCCCCAGAAAGGGCAGGGCAACAACGAGAAAAAGGGACACGCAAGCTCCTGGTTTGAGGCCGGTCAATTATGCCGTTGTGTTAAAAAACGCTCACGATCACAAGAGAAGCCGACAGATTGACTGCGATACCGTGGATGATGTCCGACGCTGTTGCACAAAGGCCCGCGCCGGTTTACCGCCCCGGCGCCTGAGACATCACCTTCAATTTGGCCTCACAACCTGTTCGAGGAAATCACCCCTTGTGGTTTGAATTGGCCGCAGGTTTCCCGGTGGGGCCAATAATAAAAGAGGATTTCCGGTCGATCGCCTTGGGTCGTCACCGCTGACCGGTCTTCATCTGCCAAAGTTGACGCGACGGAACCAGAAAAATCCAGCGCCCGGCACACGAAGGCCGAAACCGGTTACGCCGCAGGTTACAAATTTTTGTTACATCAAACTCCGCTCTCAAAATTGACATTCGCGGCACAATATAGGACTCAGCACCACGCATAATTCAGAGCTTCGGCTGCGAACGGTTGGAATTTTGCGTTCATGTTCCCCCAACGGCCGGAGATATCAATGAAAAAGCGCCTCGCAATAGCAATTGTACTGCTCGGGTTGGTCGTGGGCGGAATCGTCTGGTTCAACCAGTTCCGCGACAAGATGATCGCAGAGTTCTTTGCTGGCAGGAAGGCGCCCCCCGTGGCGGTATCGGTTGTGGAAGTCGAGCCCATCGCCTGGAATTCCGGCATCGATGCCATCGGCACCGCCTTGTCGGCGCAGGGTGTCGATCTGGCGATCGAGGCAGGCGGTTTGGTGCGTGACGTCCTGTTCAAGGCCAATGACAAAGTCGTCCTGGATCAAAAGTTGGTACAGATTGACGAACGCATCGAGCAAGCCGATCTGGGTGCCGCGCAGGCATCTCTTGATCTGGCCGTCACACAGCTGGAGCGGAACAAGACCCTTCAGGAACGCGGCATCAGCACCACCAACACAGTGGACACCGCCGAAGTTCAGGAAAAAAGCGCGCGCGCGCAGGTTGCCAAACTGACGGCAATTCTGGACCAAAAGGAAATGCGCGCCCCGTTCAGTGGCGTCATCGGCATCTCAAAGGTCGAGCCGGGTCAATATGTGACGCCCGGGATGATCTATGCAACGCTGCAAAATCTTGAGCGCATGCAGGTAGATTTCACTGTTCCCGAGCAGGAAATTTCCCGCGTGTCGATCGGCGCCCCAGTCACCGCAAAGACCGAGGCGGGGGAAACGCAGTATTCAGGAAGCATCATCGCGGTCGAGCCGCGCGTCGATCCGGTTTCCCGTTTGGTGAGCGTCCGCGCATTGATCGAAGGCACCGATGGGACGCTGTTCCCGGGACAGTTCCTGCGGGTGCGGGTCACCCTTCCGGTTGAGGAAGGCATTCTGGTCCTGCCGCAGACTGCCGTCAGCTCCAGCCTTTATGGCGATTCCGTTTTCGTCGTGCGCAAGGGCGAAGACGATGCGCTGAGCGTGACACAGGTGTTCGTCGATGTCGGACGCCGCTCGGGCAGCATGGTGGAAATATCGAAGGGTCTGACCGCAGGCGACGAAGTCGTGAACGCGGGCCAGAACCGACTGACGGGTGGTGCCGCCGTGGTGATCGACAATACGGTCTCGCCCAAAGCGTCGCTGGAATAGGGACCACACCATGAACATTTCCGAGATTTTCATTCGCCGTCCGGTGCTGTCTTCAGTGCTGGCCGCGCTTATCATCCTGCTGGGTCTTCAATCCATCTTGAGCCTTCCGGTGCGCCAGTACCCGGAGGTCGAGGAAACCGTGGTGACGATCACCACGGTCTATCCCGGTGCCGCCCCGGAACTGATTCAGGGTTTTGTCACTTCGCCGATTTCTGCAGCGGTTTCCACGACGGAGAACATCGATTACGTCACCAGCCAGTCGCGGCCTTCTGCCTCGGTTGTGTCGGTGCAGATGAAACTGGGTTCCGATCCCGACGTTGCATTGACCGAGGTGATGTCCAAGGTCCAACAGGTCCGTGGGAAACTGCCCGGTGACGCCGAAGATCCGGTGATCTCCAAAGGGACGGGCCAGACATTCGCGCTGATGTATCTTGCCGCCCAAAACCCGAACATGACGCCCGAGCAGCTGACCGAATACCTTGAGCGTGTTGTGCGCCCTCGGGTTTCGACCATCGATGGCGTGGCCGAGATGCAGATCATCGGTGCGGCAAACTATGCCATGCGGGTCTGGATCGATCCTTTGCGGCTGGCGGCGCGCGGCGTCACGGCCAGCGAAGTTCTGGGTGCCATCCGGGCGTCGAACTTCCTCTCTGCCCCCGGCAAGACCGAAAACGAATATGTCAGCTATTCGATCACACTGGAATCGACGCTGCAAACGGCCGAAGCCTTTGGCAATCTGCCGTTGATCAACACCTCGACAGGCGTTGTGCGACTGCGCGATGTGGCAAAGATCGAGCTCGCGTCCAAGGAGCAGGACGAGATCGTGACCTTTGACGGCAAGGGCGGTACCTTCATCGGCATTACAGCCACCCCTGCGGCCAATCCGCTTACCACGGCGCAGGCCGTTCTGGACGAACTGCCGTCGCTGAACGCAAGCCTGCCCGAAGGCATGTCCCTGACGATGGTTTACGATTCCACCGAGACGATCAGCGCGTCGATCAAGGAAGTGTTCAAGACCATCACCGAAGCTGTGGTGATCGTGGTATTGGTGATCCTGCTTTTCCTTGGCTCGTTCCGTTCGGTGATCATGCCCGTTGCGACGATTCCGCTGTCGCTGATCGGGGTCTGCACACTTCTTCTGGCCTTGGGCTATTCGATCAACCTGCTGACCTTGCTGGCCATGGTGCTTGCCATCGGGCTTGTCGTCGATGACGCGATTGTGGTGGTCGAGAATATTCACCGCCATATCCACGAAGGGCTTACCCCCGCCCGCGCCGCGATTGTCGGCATGCAAGAGATCACCGGCGCCATCCTTGCCATGACCATCACCCTTGCGGCGGTTCTTACGCCGCTCGCCTTTACCGGCGGACTGACCGGCGCCCTGTTTGCAGAATTTGCGCTGACCCTTGCCGGGGCTGTGGTCATCTCCGGGGTCGTCGCACTGACAATCACACCGATGATGGCTGCGCGACTGCTCAGCGATGGCACGCCCGGACGCTTTCAGCGGATCGTCGACCGCACCTCGGATACGGTGTCGAACTGGTACGAACGGCGCGTGTCCTCATCGCTGGACTACCGCCCCGTGACCTTCCTGATGGTTCTGGCGCTGCTTGGGGCGACGGGTTTCATGTTCATGAACACCACCACCGAACTGGCCCCCGAAGAAGATCAGGGCGCGCTCTTCGCGTTTCTGAACGGGCCGCGCTATGCAACCAAGGATTATACCTCGCTCTATATCGACAAAGTGACCGAAGACACGGCGGATGTCCCCGAAGTCGATGTGGGTTTCTCGATCGCGGGCTTTGGCGGCGCCAACAACACCGGTATCTATATCTGGTCGCTCAAGGATTGGGCCGACCGCGATCGCAGCCAGAAGGAAGTACAGGCCGACATTCAGGCCCGTCTTGGCAAGAACACCGGCGTCGAGGGCTTTGTGTTCGCGCCACCCTCCCTGCCCGGCGCGGGCGGCGGCCTGCCGGTATCTTTGGTGATCCAGTCGATCTATTCCCCCGAACGGGTGGTCGAAATCGCCGAGGAAGTCCGCACAAAAGCCATGGCATCGGGCCGTTTCATCGTGGTTCAGAACTCGCTCAGCTTTGACGCCCCGCAGGTAACGGTGACAATCGACCGCGACCGTGCGGCAAGTCTCAGCGTGCCGATATCGGAAATCGGCAACACTCTGGGGCTGCTGGTGGGCGGCAATGCCGTCGCGCAGTTCGATCTGGACAGCAACAGCTATGACATCATCACGCAGGTGCCGCCCGAATGGCGCAACAACCCCGAGCGTCTGGGCCAGTTCTTTGTGCGCTCCTCAAGCGGGGAAATGGTGCCTCTGTCCTCGGTCGTGTCGGTCAATACCGGAGCAAGTGCCGCGTCGATCGAACAGTTCGACCAGTTGAATTCGGCCACTATATCGGCGCTGCCCTCGATCGGCACATCGACAGGTGACGGTCTGGCCCAGCTTGAGGAAATCGCGCGGGACGTCCTGCCTGATGGGTTCTTTCTGGACTATACCGGCCAGTCGCGGCTGGAGGTCGCCCAGGGCAACACGATCCTGTTCGCCTTTGCAGCGGCAGTTATCGTGATCTATCTGGTGCTTGCCGCCCAATTCGAAAGCTTCCGTGACCCGTTCATTATCCTGATGTCGGTGCCGCTTTCGATCTTTGGCGCGATTCTTCCGCTGAACCTCGGGCTGGGGACGCTGAACATCTATTCGCAGGTGGGGCTGATCACGCTGATCGGGATTATTACCAAACACGGGATCCTGATCGTCGAGTTTGCAAACCAGCAACGGGATGAGCATGGCCTGAACCGCCGCGATGCGATTGTGGCCGCGGCAAAGACACGCCTGCGTCCGGTTCTGATGACAACAGCCGCGATGGGTCTGGCGGTTGTGCCGCTGATCATCGCCGAGGGCGCCGGAGCGGCAGCGCGCCAGGCAATGGGGCTGGTGATCTTTACCGGCCTGATGATCGGGACGATGTTCACCCTGTTTGTCGTGCCGATGTTCTATACGCTGATCTCGAAATCCGACGTGGCATACGGCGCTTCGAAAACGCAGTATGATACGATGTTCGACGCATCGGGTGAAAAGGCCAAGGTCTGAGCCCTATGATCCGGACGTTGAATTAGCAGCGGGGCTTTCCGATTCCGTCAACTTTGTTCGGGATCGGAAAGCCTCGCTGCTTTCATGCTGGGTGTTCGTGACGGTCCGAAAGACGCGCGGAAAGAGCGGCGTGTTTAGACGTGCTGACCAGCGTTCACTTCGATTTCGGTTCCGGTTACATAGCTGGATTGGGCCGAGCACAGGAAATACACCACATCCGCCACTTCGCCCGGCTGACCCAACCGGCGCAGGGGCAGTTTTTCAACGATCTTGTCCGTCCCCGGTGACAGGATCGAGGTTTCCACCTCGCCGGGCGCGATTGCGTTCACCCGAACCCCCATCGGCCCGAAATCATGGGCCATCTCGCGCGTCAGGGCCGCCAGCGCCGCCTTGGACGTGGCATAGGCGGCACCTGCGAAGGGATGAACCCGCGATCCGGCAATCGATGTGACGTTGACAATTGCGCCCTTGGCCGCGGCCAGTTCGCCCTGCAAACCGCGCGCCAGAACCACCGGGGCGAAGAAATTGACGTGGAACACATGGCCCCATGTGCGCAGGTCGGTTTCGATCGTGTTCAACCGCGCGCCGTCTTCGCCCTTGGGAGAAATACCGGCATTGTTAACCAGCGCATCCAACTGGCCATCCAGTTTGCCGCGGATTTCGCCGATCGCACGGATCGTGTCGTTGGGATCTGCCAGATCGACGCGAATGTGATTGGCCGCGCCGCCGGGCCATGGGCAACGCGCATCGAAAGGTTCGCGCGAACAGGTCAGAACCCGCCAACCTTCGGCTGAAAAGCGTTTCACAGTGGCATGCCCGATCCCGCGGCTGGCGCCGGTCAGGACAAGTGTTCGCTGGCGGGGAATGTCGTCCACTTGCAACCTCATAGGGATCTGCCCTTGAGCAGGGCGAGTTGACAGACTAACCATGATGCCAACCGAGGGACAGAGATGAAAAAGCGTGACCCGATGAAAAGCGACTGGATCGCCACCGCCAAGACCCTGAATGCCGCCCTGCCCTACCTTCAACGCTATGACGGCGCGACGGTGGTGATCAAGCTGGGCGGTCACGCCATGGGCAGCGATGAAGGCATGGAGAGTTTTGCACGCGACGTGGTGTTCATGCAGCAGACCGGCGTGAATCCGGTGATCGTGCACGGCGGCGGGCCGCAAATCAACGCCATGCTCGAACGGCTCGACATCACATCCGAGTTTGTGCGCGGCAAGCGGGTGACCGACAAGGCGACCGTGGAAGTCGTTGAAATGGTCCTGTCCGGCCTGATCAACAAGAAGCTCGTGCAGGCAATCAATGCCGCCGGGGGGGATGTGGTGCGCGCGGTCGGCCTGTCGGGCAAGGATGCCAACCTGATGGTTTGCGAACAGACCGATCCCTCGCTTGGGTTCGTCGGTACACCCGTGGCGTTCAACCCCGAGTTCCTGCGTTCGCTCCATGCGGCTGAGATCATTCCCGTGATCGCCCCGATTGGTGCCGGTCGCAATGGTGAAACCTTCAACGTCAATGGCGACACGGCGGCGGGGGCGATTGCCGCGTCGCTGCGGGCCGACCGGCTTTTGCTGCTGACCGATGTGGCGGGGGTGAGAGATGCTGGCGGCGATGTCGTCACCGAACTTTCTCCCGACCAGATCCTTGCGATGATCGACGATGGCACAATCGCTGGCGGGATGATCCCCAAGGTCGAAACCGCGCTGAGCGCCATCGAAAGCGGCGTGCGGGCCGCCGTAATTCTGGACGGGCGGGCGGCGAATGCCTGCCTGTTGGAGCTTTACACCGATCACGGCGCTGGCAGCATCATTCGCAATCCGCGATGAACCTTGCGGCGGTCAGGGACGCGTTACAGCCGCATTTCCTGACTGTGATGGGCGGCTTTCCTGCCGGGGCGGACGAAGCCCTGCCGCCCGGCACCCGCTCGCTGCTGCTGGTCGGCCCACAAGAACCGGGGTTCTGGCCCCATGTGCGTGCCACGGCAGAGTTCAATGACGGGAATGCCGATCCGCCCGACCGTTGGTCGGCCCGCGTTCTGGCAACTGTCGCCGAAAACCTTGGCGGAACCGCGCTGTTCCCGTTTGGCGGCCCGCCCTGGCATCCGTTCATCACTTGGGCCAAGCGCAGCGGGCGGGCCTGGTCTTCGCCCGTTGGTCTGTTGGTGCATGACGAGGCCGGGTTGTTCGTATCCTATCGCGGCGCGCTTGCCCTGCCGCAGCGGGTCACGCTGCCACCCGCCCCGCCGTGCCAATGCGACAGTTGCACCGCTCAGCCCTGCCGCACTGCCTGTCCGGTCGCCGCCCTGACGCCCAAAGGCTATGACGTGGCGGCCTGCCGGGCCTTTGTCACCTCACCCGAAGGGCATGACTGCATGACGAAGGGCTGCCGCGTGCGCCGTTCCTGCCCGGTCAACGCGCAATACGAACGGTTGCCCGAACAATCCGCCTTCCACATGAGAGCCTTTACCAGATGACCCTGCGACTGATCCTCACTCGCCATGCGAAATCCGACTGGGACGATCCGTTGCTTGACGATCACGACCGCCCGCTCAATCTGCGCGGATTGGCCGATGCGCCACGATTGGGTGTCTGGCTGGCGGAACAGGGCTTGATTCCGGGACAGGCGCTGGTGTCCACCGCGCGCAGGGCCACTGAGACCTGGGCCGGTATGTCCCCTGCCCTGCCCGGCTGCTCGGCCAGCTTTCACGCGGCACTTTATCACGCCGAACCCAGCACGATACTGGAGCAACTGGCCAAGGCTGAAACGGAAACTGTGCTGATCGTTGCGCATAACCCCGGGATCGCGGTTCTGGCCGAAGCAATGTTGAGCCAAGCGCCGGATCACCATCGCTTCGCAGTCTTTCCCACGGGGGCGACCCTGATCGCCGAATTCGATACTGACAGTTGGCGCACCCTGCGCCCCGGCACCGGACGCGCAGTTGGTTTCACCGTGCCCCGCGATCTGAGATGATGACGGCGCCACAGCAGCCAGCACCGCATTTTTGCTTTTAAATCACGCTGCCGGGGGTCAAAGATGCATTTGCCGATCTCGCCCTCAGTGTCCGAGGATCTGACTGAGGAACAGTTTGGTGCGCTCTGATTTCGGGTTCGTAAAGAACTCTTTCGGTTCGTTCTGTTCCACAATCTGCCCCTGATCCATAAAGATCACCCGGTTTGCCACTGCCTGCGCGAAACCCATCTCATGTGTCACGCAGAGCATCGTCATGCCTTCTTCGGCAAGCTCGATCATGGTGTCCAGAACCTCTTTGATCATCTCGGGATCGAGCGCCGATGTCGGCTCGTCAAACAGCATGATCCGGGGCCGCATGCACAGGCTGCGCGCGATCGCCACCCTCTGCTGTTGCCCACCCGACAACTGGCCGGGATATTTGTCGGCCTGTTCCGGGATCTTGACCTTTTCGAGGAAGTGCATCGCCATTTCCTCGGCCTCTCGCTTGGGGGTCTTGCGGACCCAGATCGGCGCGAGGGTGCAGTTTTCAAGGATGGTCAAATGCGGGAACAGGTTGAAATGCTGGAACACCATCCCGACCTCGGAGCGGATCCGGTCGATGTTTGTCAGGTCAGAGGACAGCACCGTGCCATCCACCGTAATCTTGCCCGTCTGATGTTCTTCAAGCGCATTTATACAACGGATCAACGTCGACTTTCCCGAACCCGAAGGCCCGCAGACGACGATTCGTTCGCCGTTGTACACCGTCAGATCAATGTCGCGCAGGACGTGAAAGGTGCCAAACCACTTGTTCATGCCTTCAATGGAAATCGCGACTTCTTCGCTGATCTTCATCTGCGCAGCGGTGGCATCTTTTGCGAGGGTCGTGTCGGCCATGTCTGTGACCCTTTCCTATCGGTGATCTGTGCGCAGCTGACGTTCCAGCCACTGTGAATATTGCGAAATGCCATAGCAGACGACGAAGAACAGCAGGCCGGCAAAACCGAACAGCTCCCAATAGACACCGTTCCAGTCGGAACTGGACAGGATCGGGCCGCGCACCATGCCGACCAGATCGAACATGGAGATGATCGACACCAGCGTCGTATCCTTGAACAGCCCCACGGCCACGTTGACGATACCGGGGATCGATATCTTCAGCGCCTGAGGCAGGATGATCAGCCGCATCGCCTGAGGATAATCCAGCCCCAGCGCATTCGCCGCCTCGTATTGCCCTTTGGGCAGTGCGGCCAGACCGCCGCGGATCACCTCGGCGATATAGGCGCTGGCGAACATGGTAATCATGATGATCACCCGCACGATCAGGTCGAAATTGGTGCCCGGCGGCAGGAAATAGGCCAGAACCACGTTGGCCACGAACAGCAATGTGATCAGCGGCACACCGCGAATGAATTCGATGAACACGACGCAGATGCCCTTGACCACCGGCATCTCGCTTTGACGTCCCAGCGCCAGAAGGATGCCAAGCGGCAGCGACAGTGACACACAGACTGTGCCCAGTATCAGGTTCAACATGAACCCGCCGATATCGCGGCTGGCCACCTCGCGCAGGGCCAGAAATTCAGGGAGCGCGGCCGTGATGAAACCGCCGATGAACCATGTGGCAACGGCCGCTGCAATGCCGCCAAACAGGCCCACAGCAAAAGAGCGATACACCTGCCGGGCATAAACGAAATATCCCACGGCAAAGCCGAGCAGAGCGATCACCGGGATCAGGATGGTGCCGCCCCAGATCAGATAATAGGCGAGAAAGGGATAGAGCGCCGAAAAATACAACATCCGCGCCGGGAACACCTTGGAAAACAACACCGGAGCAATGGCAACCAGCAGCAGGATAAAGGCGACTGCGGGCCGCCAATAGATCTCGGACGGATATTTGAAACCAAAGATCATCTGTGGCCAACGCTCGGCGATGACGGCAAAACAGCCCCCCGTCGCACCCTGCAATTTTTCGCGGCATTCACGGATATCGGCGGCATCCCAGACACCGTTGACCAGCCAGGGTCCGACCGCAGCCAGAAACAGATACAGACAATACAGCGATGTGATGGTCAGGATCGTGTTGAACCAGCCCGAGAACAGATTTGACCGTATCCATCTCACCACCCCGGCTTCGCTTTCGGGGGGTGGTGCTTCGGGCAGCATCGTGTCGCGCATGAAGGCGACGGATTGGGCGTGCGTATCGCTCATATCACCGCTCCCTCAGCTTGATTGCGTTGTTGTACAGGTTCATCACAGTGGATATCGACAGGCTGATCACCAGATAGAAGGCCATCAGAAGCAACACACACTCGATCGCGCGCCCCGTCTGGTTCAAGGTGATGCCGCCCAGCGTTCCGGTGATGTCCATATATCCGACAGCAATGGCGAGGGACGAGTTCTTGGTGATGTTCAGGTATTGCGACACTAGCGGCGGGATGATGACGCGCAGCGCCTGGGGAAGAACGACAAGGTTCATGATCCGCCGGGGTCGCAGCCCCAGAGACGCCGCCGCCTCGGACTGTCCGACCGATACGGCCTGAATGCCGGCGCGCACGTTTTCGGCGATAAAGGCGCCGGTATAGACGGAAAGCGCCAGCCAAAGTGCAATCAACGATCCGCGAATCTGCAATCCGCCCTGAAAGTTGAACCCTTTGAGCGCCGGGTAATCCAGCGTGATCGGCATGCCCAAGACGAAGAATGCAATCAGCGCCGGGATAAAGAACAGCGCCACAGAGGGCCAGAATGTGGCGATCATCCGGCCTTCGTCGAACAGCTTTTTCGTCGCCCATTTGCGAAACAGCCAGATTCCAATCAGCGAGGCGACAAATACGCCAGCGACCAACCAGCCCCCCGGCCCCATGATCGGCAACGGAGTATAAATGCCGCGATTGGTGAATGCGAAGGCACGAAACAGCATGGAGGACGTGGCATCGTCTCCCCGGAACGCATTCGGCGCAGGCAGGCTCATCGTGAGGATCGAAAAGATGATCAGGATCCAGATCAGCACGGGGATGTTGCGGAATGCCTCGACATAGATCGCCATCAGCCGTGCGACGATCCAGTTGTTGGACAGCCGCAGCACACCGGCGGCCACCCCAAGGAAGGTTGCCGTGACACAGGCCAGAACCGCCACGATCAGCGTATTGAGGATTCCGACGATCGCGGCACGCAGGTGGGTGCTTTGGCTGTCATATGCGATCGGGCGCTGGTTGATGTCATAGCCCGAGGCGCTGTTGAGAAAACTGTACGAGATATTCAATCCCGCCGCTTCGAGGTTGTTCATCAGGTTGCGTGCCAGAAACGCCACTGCAGCGATCAGGCACAGCAGCGCGATGAACTGAAAGGTATAGGAGCGATAGCGCGTATCGCTCAGCAGCATCGAAATCCGAAAGGATTCCGATGGCGGATCGGTAAGTGCTGACATTGTGCCATCCCTGTGGCTGTCCGGTTTCCGTTTTTCGGCGCTTTGCGCGCTCTGGCGGTCCGAAGCTGTTCGTTTGCATTTCATGTGAAAAGGGCGCGGAACCAGTCCGCGCCCTTTTCTGCATTACTTAACGGAACGGCGGCGAATAGAGCAGGCCGCCATTGGTCCACTGGGCGTTCAGACCGCGCGCCAGACCGATTGGCGTGTTCACACCAAGGTTCCGCTCAAAGATCTCGCCATAGTTGCCCGAAGCCGCGATCGCACGCTTGGCCCAATCCTTGTCCAGACCCATCATCGCGCCCAATTCGCCCTCGGTGCCCAACAGACGGTTGACCTCGGGGTTGGTGCCCGATGACGCTGCCTTGTCTTCAACGTTGGCCTGGGTCACGCCGTATTCTTCGGCGGCGATCAGCGCGTTCAGCGACCAGCGGACGATATCAGCCCAGTCGTTATCACCATGACGCACCAGCGGGCCAAGCGGCTCCTTTGAGATGATCTCGGGCAGAACCACGTGATCGGCAGGTGTCGGGAAACCCGCACGGGTTGCGGCCAGACCCGAAGCGTCGGTGGTGTAGGTGTCGCAGGCACCCGCCAGATACTGCTGGGCCGCTTCGTCGTCGGTTTCGACGGGAACCGGCTCATAGCTGATGTTGTTGGCACGGAAGAAGTCGGCCAGGTTCAGCTCGGTCGTCGTGCCGGTCTGGATGCAGACGGTCGCGCCATCCAGATCCTTGGCGGACGTCACGCCAAGCGCCTTGGGAACGATGAAGCCTTGACCGTCATAATAGTTGATACCGACGAAATCGAATTTCAGATCGGTATCACGGCTCAGCGTCCAGGTGGTGACACGGGCCATCATGTCGATCTCGCCCGAGGCCAGTGAGGTGAAACGGGTCTTGGCGGTAAGTGGCACGAATTCCACAGCGTCGGCATCGCTCAGGACGGCCGCAGCCACAGCACGGCAAACCGCCGCATCGAGCCCTTCCCAGCGGCCGCTGGCATCGGGTTCGGAGAACCCGGTCAAACCGGTGGTCACGCCACAGTTCAGCTTGCCGCGTGCCTTTACGTCATCCAACGTGGCGGCGGCAGCAGCACCGGCCAGCAGGCCGGAGATGGTCAGCGCGCCGAGAAATACTGTTTTCTTCATTTTTACCTCTGTTTATTAGAATCGCTTCTTATGCAGAAACGCCCTCCCCGGCCCTCCCCGGACCGAACGATTACATAGAGGCGAAGCCCCCTGCCAATTCAATGTGGCGTGTTCAATCGCGAATCGTCAAGTCTAGCCTAACAAAAAGCGATGAAGTTTCGGGCGCCTGACCCAAGGTAAAACCGGTTTTACCGCGCGTCTGGAACGCTGTTCTGCACCTGAGAGAGGTGGAAAAATCGTCCGGCGTGCAGGAATGCGGCACGTTTCGCAGCGGCCATTTCGGCGGCCTGTTCGTCGGCCCCCCAAAGCTCGGCCTGCCAGGATTCGTCGATACGGGACAGATCCCATGCTGGTTCAGCCCCGGCATGCCTCCGCGCAACTGCCAATGCCAGAACGAAAGATCCGGACAGCGCGACCAGATCGTGAAACCCGGTCAACTCGAAATCCGACATCGGGTTCATGGCCGTGGTCAATGCCCGGATCGCCCCGGGAGGCTGATCCACCGGCATGACCCCCACCGTCACCAAAAGCCGCGCATCAAGCGATGTGGTGGCCCATTCCAGCAACGGATCCCACGCCGCAGCCTGCCGCGCAATCAGTTCCGCAGGGCCAGTTGCACGATAGCACAGCAAGTCGGTTTCCGCGTATCCAGCGATTTCACCCTGAACCACGGCGCGGTGCGGTGCTACCTTTTCGAGAGCAGAATTGGCGCTGCGGGTCGCGGGCATCGTTGACGGGTCGATCACCTGAGCCTGAGCGCGCCATTCATCGGCGATAACCTCGGCCAGGGCCTGGGTCGGGACCAGCAGTTCGCGCTTGCCGGGAGTACGGACCGGACGGCCATCCAACCGGATACCGAACCCATCCGCAGTCGCCTCAAGGCTCACGTCGCTCCAGAACCGCTTCGCCGTCCATTCGGCCATTACTGTACCTCGTTGAAGGGATCGTCAGGCACGTCGGACGCCCGCCACTCCAACTGTTCCCAGGTCCGCGCCATGTGCTCGGGCAGAGGTGCGGTCAGCGTCAGCATCGCCTTGCTCACCGGATGTTCGATGGTGATCGAGCGGGCGTGCAGGTGCAGCTTGCGGGAAATGTCACCGCCCAGTTGCGAGCCCCAGCCATCGCCCATGTTCTCTTGACCCGACCCGCCATATTTACCGTCACCGATGATCGGGTTTCCCATCTCGGCCATATGCGCACGCAACTGGTGGGTGCGCCCGGTCAGCGGCACAAGCGCGACCCAAGCGGTGCGCCCGCCCAAAGCCGACAGCACGGCATAATCTGTGGTGGCGCGTTTGGCGCCCTCGGTCTTGTCCACTTCGGCGGGGTGGATGCAGACCATCCGCTCGCCCTCGCCCTTGGCGCCATGGCCGGATTGCTTCATCAGTCCGTATTTTATGGTGCCCATGCGCGGGCTTGGCACACCGGCCACCGCCGCCCAGTAGATCTTGCGTGTTGCACGATGGCGCATCGCATCGGTCAGCCCCTTGGCCGCCATCCGGGTGCGCGCCAACAGCAGAACGCCCGAGGTGTCCTTGTCCAGCCGGTGAACCAGCCGTGGCTTGTCTTCGTGATCGCCCTGCAACGCTTCGACAAGTCCGTCAACATGCCGGGTCTGGCCACTGCCGCCCTGCGTGGCGAGACCTGCGGGTTTGTTCAGAACGATGATGTGATCGTCCTGATAGATCACCGCGGCGCGCATCATCTCGGCGTCAGCCTTGCTGATCGCGGTGCGGTTCACCGCGGGTCCGCGTTCGTTCGGCAGGGGCGGAACGCGCACAGCCTGCCCCACCGCCACGCGCGAATTGCCTTTGACCCTGCCACCGTCAACGCGGATCTCGCCCTTGCGGCACATCTTTTCGATCTGCACCTGACTGATCTGTGGGAACCGATGGCGGAACCAACGATCCAGCCGTTGATCGCCCTCATCCGGACCGATGGTCAATGTCTGTACGCCGCTCATGCCAAAATCTCCCGTGCCGTCATCATGCCCAGCATTATCGCCCCCAAGGCTCCGCCCACCGACAGGATCATGTACAGCGCCGCACTTCCTGCCTGGCCACGTTCAATCATCGTGATGGTTTCCAATGAAAACGCCGAAAATGTCGTATAACCGCCCAGGACCCCGGTGACCACAAAGGGCGCCAGATGGGTCATCGACCGGTTCGCCGCCCAGACCACGAAAGCCCCCATCACGAAAGATCCCAGAATATTGGCCACCATCACCCCAAGGGGAAACCCCGGGCCGGTAATGCGCAGCACAGCCACGCCAGTCAGAAACCGGGCGGACGCGCCGATGGCCCCGCCAAGGGCAACCTGAACAAGCGTTGAAAACATGCCTGCTCCTTCCTCTGCGCGGGCCGGGATGTCAACCGTTACGCTTTGTCCGCAACCCGGCAAACCAGTCGAGCCGCTTCTTCAGATCACGCTCGAACCCACGTTCGACCGGACGATAATAATCCCCCCGCGCCATCCCGTCAGGAAAATAATTCTGGCCGGAAAACCCGTCTTCGGAATCGTGGTCATAGGCATATCCGGTGCCGTATCCCTGATCTTTCATCAGCGATGTCGGCGCGTTCAGAATGTGTTTCGGGGGCGGTTCGCTGCCGGTCTTGCGCGCCGCCGCCATCGCCGCCTTGAATGCGGCATAGCCGGCGTTGGATTTCGGAGCCAGCGCAAGATAGGTCACCGCCTGCCCCAGCGCCAACTCGCCCTCGGGACTGCCCAGCCGCTCATAGGCCTCCCAGGCATGCATGCAGATGGTCTGCGCCTGCGGATCGGCCAGACCGATATCCTCGATCGCCATGCGCAGAATTCGCCGGGCCAGATATCGCGGATCCTCGCCCCCGGTCAGCATCCGTGCAAGCCAATACAGCGCCGCGTCGGGGTCGGAACCGCGCACCGATTTGTGCAGCGCCGAGATCAGGTTGTAATGTTCATCGCCTGACTTGTCGTATTTCGCCGCCCGTTTCATCAATCGGGTGGTCAGCGCGTCGGTGTCCAGTGGCCCGGTCGCCTTCCACGCGGCGATCTGCTCGATCAGGTTCAAAAGTGCGCGCCCGTCGCCATCGGCCATATTGATCAGAGCCGCACGCGCACCCGAGGTCAGCGGCAACGCCCGGCCCAGTTCGGACTCGGCCCGCTGCACCAACAACTCCAGATCAACGTCGTTCAGCCGGGTCAGTACCAGAACTTGGGCGCGGGACAACAGCGCGGAATTCAATTCAAATGATGGATTCTCTGTTGTGGCCCCGACCAGCAGAATCGTGCCATCCTCCATATGCGGCAAAAAGCCGTCCTGCTGTGCCTTGTTGAAACGGTGGATTTCGTCGACGAACAGCAGCGTCCCCTTGCCGTTCGTGCGTCGCAACTTCGCCGCTTCGAACACCTTGCGCAACTCCGGAATGCCGGTAAAAATCGCGCTGATCTGCACGAAATGCAGATCGGTTTCGTCAGCCAGAAGGCGCGCGATGGTGGTCTTGCCCACGCCGGGCGGCCCCCAGAACACCAGTGACGACAGGGAGCCGGACGACAGCATCACGCCCAGTGGCGCCTCGGGGCCCAGCACCTGTTGCTGTCCGATCACATCGGACAGGGCGCGCGGGCGCAACCGGTCGGCCAGCGGGCGCGGCGCGGTATCAGCCCGGGAGGGCGGCGTGTCAGATTCAAAAAGATCGGCCATGATGGTATCCTAACGGCAAGGCACAGCCCCGGAAAGGCCGGGAACGCCATAAAAAGAACGGCGCAACCCCACGTAGGGCTGCGCCGATCTTACTCATAACACCCGGTTCAATCGGCAGTTGCCCGGATGTCCGAACAGCCATTGCGATGGATCAGTGCAGTTGTTCTGCAAAGTTCATCGAAACGACCTGATTGTTGACCCCTTCGATTTCCATCACCGGACCCATCGCGGTCATGTCGACCCCAACACGTCCGGCCCAACGCGGCCAATTCGCATTCAGCAACGTCAGGCAGCTTGTCGCGCCCAAGCCACGCGCCGCCTTGGCCAATTCGAAAACCAGCCGCGCATGAACCCCGCGCCGCCGGTTCGCCGGTACCCGATGCGAGACAAACAGGCGCGAGCTTTCCCAGATATGCGGCGCTACCGGCGCTTCTTCGTACAGCAGATGCGCCGGGATCGTCTCAAGCAGGCCGCGCTGTGCATCACGTATCATGTAGGTATAGATACCGCATTTCGCGGTGGTCGGGGTCAGACGGTTGCCCGCCATCACCTGACCCAGCTCGTCATGGACAACGACCCAACGGCTGGCAGGCGTATCGTATTGGTCATATTCCATGCCCATCGCCTGTGGCAGATCCCACTTGTTGTGCTCGATGAACAGTTCGCGACGGGCGCGGAACATATTGGCGAAAAGCTCACCGTGGTTATGGATATTGGCGAAGGAAAGAGTGGTGGTCTGCATTTGAAGCCTCCAAAACAGAATCTTGGGAACATCCCCAAGGTCCATCTAAGGGCGATTTGCAACCAAGTTTAACTACTTTAGAGAATATTATTGTCTTTCGCGCGTTGAATTGCCTCGGCAGTGGTCCGCGCAAAGAGCCTGTCGCGGGCCGAGGACAGGCGTAATTTCAAAGCGCTCTCGGAAATCCCAAGAAAATCTGCGGCGGCTGCATGACGCATACCGTCCGCAATACACTTAAGTGCCTGCGATTGGGCCTTGGTCAGTCGTTGATGCGGATCGCTCATGGCATGCAGAACCGCAACCAGCTCGGCAATCTTGATGATCTCATCATCTTCGAATTCGCGGTCCGACCTTGCAATGCTGCAAACAGTACGGGACTTTATCGGCCCATGCGAAATTGTCGCACCAAATTTAAGACCGAATTCACGGGATTTTTTGAATATGCCGAACGGATCCGGGATCCGGCGATTGCTCCAACGGGTTGTCCCGGTGGTGCTGAACGACCAGGCGGTCATCGGATCGCGCAGAACAAAGCCATTTTCGTGGTAATAGTCGATCCATGCCTGATCATAGGTCTGGAACATCATGACAGGTGATGTAAATCGGATATGCAGCGCCAGAAAATAACCCGCTTCCGCAAAGTCATCCAGCTTTCGCAATTCCTGATTAAATAACCGTTGTACGAACATGGTTTTTCTTCACCGAAAGAGTGGAGAAAATCAATGATAATGCAACCCTGCCGCGAATGTTGGCACAACGGCGCATTTATGTCGCTCTGTACGATACGAAAAACCCCGCCTTAGGCGGGGTTTTGTAATTTAATTATCGGCGGCTTCTTCAGCTTCAAGCCGGGCGCGGTCGGCAGACCCCTTGGCATCGGGATCACGATCAACCAATTCAATGATCGCCATCGGTGCCATATCCCCATAGCGGAAACCGGCCTTCAGCACACGGCAGTATCCACCCTGACGCTCGGCATAGCGCGGGCCCAACACGTTGAACAGCTTGGCGGTGTGCATGACCTGCTTCAGCTGCGATTCGGCCTGACGACGGGCGTGCAGATCGCCACGTTTTCCCAGCGTGATCAGCTTGTCGATGATCCGCTTCAGTTCTTTCGCCTTTGGCAGGGTCGTTTTGATCTGTTCGTGTTCGATCAGCGATCCGGACATGTTGGCGAACAGTGCCTTGCGGTGTTCGTGGGTGCGGTTCAGGCGGCGATAGCCCCGTGCGTGACGCATTGTAATGTCTCCTATTTGTACTTTGTACGGCAGCCGGATGCGTGTCCGGCGCTCTGTTGGGGCGGAAGTGCCCAGGGTCGTCGTCGGGACAGGCAGACCCTGCCCCGCGTATCTTTCCTCAGAACTGGTCTTCGAACTTCTTGGCCAGATCTTCGATGTTTTCAGGCGGCCATTCTTCGACATCCATGCCAAGGTGAAGCCCCATGCCCGACAGCACTTCCTTGATCTCGTTCAAGGACTTGCGGCCAAAGTTCGGCGTGCGGAGCATCTCGGCTTCGGTCTTCTGAATCAGATCACCGATATAGACGATGTTGTCGTTCTTGAGACAGTTGGCGGAACGCACCGAAAGCTCAAGCTCATCAACTTTCTTGAGCAGAAGCGGATTGAATTCCAGCCCATCGTCGTCCGTATCCGAACGCGCCGATTCCGGCTCGTCGAAGTTGACGAAGATGCTCAACTGATCCTGAAGGATGCGCGCAGCGAAAGCCACAGCATCGTCAGGCGTGATCGAACCATCGGTTTCAAGCTTCAGCGTCAGCTTATCATAGTCGAGAACCTGTCCCTCACGGGTCGGTTGCACGTCATAGGATACCCTTTTGATCGGCGAATAGATTGCATCGATCGGAATCAAGCCAATCGGTGCATCCTCAGGGCGGTTCTTGTCGGCACTGACATAGCCCTTGCCGGTGTTTACCGTCAGTTCCATGAACAGATCGGCACCGTCATCCAGATGGCAGATCACATGGTCCTTGTTCAGAACCTCAATGCCGTTCGACGTGGAAATGTCGCCAGCTGTTACGATCTGCGGGCCCTTGGCAGAAATCGACACCCGTTTCGGGCCTTCGACTTCCATCTTGATGGCGACGCCCTTCAGGTTCAGAACGATGTCGGTCACGTCTTCACGCACACCGGCCACCGACGAGAATTCGTGCAGGACGTTGTCGATCTGCACGCCGGTGATTGCGCTGCCCTGAAGCGAAGACATCAGGATGCGGCGCAGGGCGTTGCCCATGGTCAGGCCGAATCCGCGCTCCAGCGGTTCGGCAATAACCGTTGCCTGCCGCATCCGGTCGTTGCCCGGCTTGACGACCAGCTGTGTTGGCTTGATCAGTTCAGCCCAGTTCTTATGGATCATGCGTATCTCCTCAATTCACGTCTGCCGTCCATGTCCCCGACGACCGACAACCCGAGGGTAAAAGCCATGTGCAGGCCATGGAGGAATCCATAACCTGCACATCAATGTATTGCAGATCAGACCCGGCGGCGTTTCGGCGGGCGGCATCCGTTGTGCGCCATCGGCGTCACGTCACGGATGGACGTGATGTTGAAGCCGACGGTCGCCAGTGCCCGCAGTGCCGATTCGCGGCCCGAACCGGGCCCCTGAACTTCGACTTCCAAGGTGCGGACACCATGTTCCTGCGCCTTGCGGCCTGCATCCTCGGCCGCCATCTGGGCGGCATAGGGGGTGGATTTCCGCGACCCTTTAAACCCGCATGTACCGGCGGACGACCATGCGATGGCGTTGCCCTGTACATCGGAAATCAGGATTTTGGTGTTGTTGAACGAAGAATTCACATGAGCAACGCCAGCGGCGATGTTCTTGGAAACCTTCTTTTTAACGCGACGTTCACGTGCCATTGGTACGGTCCCCTCTTACTTTTTCTTGCCGGCGATGGCTTTTGCGGGGCCCTTGCGGGTACGTGCGTTGGTGTGGGTCCGTTGACCGCGCACCGGCAGGTTGCGACGATGGCGCAGCCCACGATAGCAACCCAGATCCATCAGGCGCTTGATGTTCATCTGCGTCTCGCGACGCAGATCGCCTTCAACCGAGAAGTTCGCGTCGATATGTTCACGGATCGCCAGAATTTCGGCATCCGAAAGATCATTGATCCGGCGGGCCTGATCAATGTTCACTGCTTCGCAGATGGATTTGGCCGACGAAGGGCCTATTCCGGTGATATATGTGAGTGCGATGGGCACCCTTTTGGCGGTCGGGATGTTGACGCCGGCAATACGAGCCACGTGATATTTCCTCTTCGTTGCGGATCCGTCGTTCCAGACCCTTTTTTCACAACGCAAGCCCGAGGCGGTCATGCCACGGGCTGCATCTTCGATTTCGGTGGTCAGAACGGGGCGCGACCCCGCGCGTTGACGATTCCCTTACGGGATGGCGTGAAATAGGGGGGATTCGGAGCGGGGTCAACCCCCCGCCCCCTTTGCCGTCGGGTTAGTCAAGTATGGCTGCGATATCTGCGGTTACCGCGTCCATTTCGCCAAGCCCGTTCACCGTGCTTAACTCGCCTCGCGCATAGTAATAACCGATCAGCGGGGAGGTCTTTTTATAGTACTCCATCAGCCGCGTTTTCAGCGCGTCCTCGGTGTCGTCCGCCCGGCGCCTGAAATCACTCGCACCGCAATTGGGGCATTTTCCATTGGCAGGCTGAGGATTGGTGATGTCGTTGAACACCTCGCCACAGGAACCGCAGGTCGAACGCGCGGTAATCCGCGAGACGAGCGCCTTGTCGTCCACCTGCATCTCGATCACCGCGTCCAGCCGGGTATTATGCTTTTCCAGCAGCGCACCAAGCGCGTCGGCCTGCGCCAGAGTGCGGGGGAAACCATCAAAGATGAACCCTCCGCCCGTATCGCCGCTCAGCTTTTCCTCGATCAGGCCGATCACGATATCGTCCGTCACAAGATCGCCGCGGTCCATCACGTCGGCCACCAGATCACCCATTTCGGTGCCGCTGGTCCGCGCCTCGCGCAGCATGTCGCCGGTCGAAAGTTGGATCATTCCCCGTGCTTCGACCAACCGCCGCGCCTGGGTTCCCTTTCCGGCACCGGGCGGCCCGAGGAGAATGATGTTCATCGTCTGGCCGTGCCTTTCTTGCCGCGGCGCTTGCCACGCAACTGCGATTTCTCAATCAAGCCTTCATACTGATGCGCCAGAAGATGCGACTGGACCTGTTGAATCGTATCCATCGTCACACTGACGACAATCAGAACCGACGTACCGCCAAAGTAGAACGGGATGGCAAATTGGCTGCGCAGGATTTCAGGCAGCAGACAGACAGCAGCCAGATATCCGGACCCCAGTACCAGCACACGCGCGACAACATAGTCCAGGTATTCTTCGGTCTTTTTGCCGGGACGGATACCCGGGATGAAACCGTTCTGATTCTTCAGGTTCTCGGCAACATCCTCGGTTTTGAATGCGACGTTGGCGGTATAGAAATAGGTGAAAAAGACGATCATCGCGGTGAAGAACAGAAAATACAGCGGCTGACCGGGTCCGAAATAGGCAAGGAGCGTGCTCATCACCGGGCCAGTTTGCTGGCCACTGAACGTCGCCAGAGTGGTCGGCAAAAGCAGCAACGACGAGGCGAAGATCGCGGGAATCACGCCGGCCGGGTTCACCTTGACCGGCAAGTGCGAAGAGCCACCGTCGTAAACCTTCATCCCAACCTGACGGCGCGGATATTGAATGTGGATCTTGCGCAATGCGCGCTCCATGAACACGACAAAGGCGATGACCGCGATCACCATCAGGATCACACCGATAATCACCAACGGGCTGACCGCGCCACTGCGCCCCGAAGCAAAGAACTGGGCAAGCGCCGCCGGAACCTCGGCGATGATGCCGACAAAGATGATCAGCGAGATACCGTTGCCGATCCCGCGCTGGGTGATCTGTTCGCCCACCCACATCAGGAACATTGTACCACCGACCAGAGTGATCACGCAGGCTGCCTGAAAGTACAGTCCAGGCTCGGTAACCAGCCCGCCGGCCTCAAGGCTTTTCGCAAGACCAAAGGCCTGGAACGTCGCCAGAACAACAGTGCCATAGCGCGTGTACTGGTTGATTTTCTTGCGGCCCTGCTCGCCTTCTTTCTTCAGGTTTTCCAATTGCGGCACCATGGCCGTCATCAGCTGAACGATAATCGATGCGCTGATATAGGGCATGATCCCAAGGGCGAAGACCCCCATGCGGGAAATCGCGCCGCCGGTAAACATGTTGAGCATGCCGCCCAGACCCGTTGATGCCGCTTCCATGAACTGTCGCAGCTCGGCCCCGTCGATGCCGGGCACCGGAATATAGGTGCCCAGTCGATAGACGATGAGAAGGGCAAGGGTAAAGAGGATGCGGCTGCGCAGCTCGGTCGCCTTACCAAAGGCGCCCCAGCTCATGTTTGCTGCCATTTGTTCGGCTGCTGATGCCATTGGGGATCTCTTTCATGCAAACGCCGCGTAGGTCCGTTTTCCGGATCACGCGGCGCTGGGAAAACTCTGCTCAAGATGTAAGCGGCACAATCGCCGCTCACAACCCTTTATTCGGCCGCATCCGCAACCTTGGGCTTTTACTCGGCAGTGTCTGCGGAAGCTGCCGCTTTCGTGACCGTCAGTGTGCCGCCTGCTTTTGCGACCGCATCGATCGCGGCCTTGCTGGCACCAGTCACAGTGATCGTGACAACGGACGTGATTTCACCCTTGGCCAGAACGCGGATACCGTCCAGCTTCCGCCGAACAACGCCGCTGTCGACCAGTTCGGTCTCGGTGATTTCAGTGCCCAACTTGCCTGAATCGAGGAATTTCTGGATCATGCCCAGGTTGATGACCGCGTAGTGCTTCGGATTGCGCATGTTGAAACCGCGCTTGGGAAGGCGCTGGTACAACGGCATCTGGCCGCCCTCATAACCCTTGATCGCGACGCCCGAACGGGACTTCTGCCCCTTGATGCCGCGTCCGGCGGTCTTGCCCATGCCCGAGCCGGCACCACGGCCAACGCGCTTGCGCTTTTTCGTTGCACCGGGATTGTCGTGAAGTTCATGCAGTTTCATGTCGCTTGCTCCTTTTGCCGGACACGTGCCCCCAGCGACGGGAGCGGCACGGCCACGGCTTTGCGTGAATCGGCGGCCGATCAGGCCACCGGAGGCGTATAGACGAGCGTTGCGGGCCGATCAAGGGCTTCACCGAAGCAACCGACAGCAAACACACGGGAATAACATTCGATCTGACCGTCTGGGAGCCAGTCAGGTTGTCCTTTTCGCTGGTCCCCAAACAAAAAGGCACCCGCGGTTGCCCGCAGGTGCCTGAATTCAAATGGATCGCGCGTTTTAGCCGCGCTCTTCCACGATCTCCACCAAGTGGGAGATCTTGGCGACCATGCCGCGTACGGAAGGTGTGTCTTCCAGTTCGCGGGTGCGGTGCATCTTGTTCAAGCCCAACCCGATCAGCGTGCGACGCTGGATATCGGGGCGGCGAATCGGTGAGCCGATCTGTTTGACGATGATGGTCTTGGCCATGTTCAAGCCTCCTCAGCCACTTGGTCGGACGCGTGGGATGCATCCTCGCGCTTGGGCAGGATGTCGGCGACCTTTTTGCCGCGACGCTGCGCGACCGAACGGGGCGATGACTCGGCCTTCAGCCCGTCGATCGTGGCGCGGATCATGTTATAGGGGTTCTGTGATCCCAGCGATTTGGCAACCACATCTTGCACGCCGAGCATTTCGAACACGGCACGCATTGGACCACCGGCGATGATTCCGGTACCCTGTGGTGCGGTCCGCATAAAGACTTTACCGGCACCGTGGCGCCCGTTCACGTCATGGTGCAACGTGCGGCCATCACGCAGCGGCACGCGGATCATCTGACGCTTGGCCTGTTCGGTGGCCTTGCGAATCGCCTCAGGCACTTCTTTCGCCTTGCCCTTGCCAAATCCGACCCGACCGCGCTGATCGCCAACGACGACGAGTGCTGCAAAGCCGAAGCGCTTGCCGCCCTTGACGGTTTTGGACACACGGTTGATCGCGACCAGACGGTCAGCGAATTCAGGGGTTTCGTCGCGCTGGTTGCGGCGTCCGCCACCTCCGCGGTTGTCATCTCTTGCCATACTCTGGCTCCTTCATGTGCCCCGTCGGGGCTGCTCTTCAATCCAGGTGAACGCGAGTTCCCGGATCATCGAGGCGCAATGCGCCTGCACTGTATTAATCCGCACTGAAGCGGAAGGTGCGTGCGAACACGCACCTCGCCGATCAGAACTTCAGCCCGCCTTCGCGTGCTGCCTCGGCCAATGCTTTGACCTTGCCGTGGAACAGGAATCCGCCGCGATCGAAATATACATTTTCGATCCCTGCTGCCTTGGCCCGTTCGGCAATCTTCGCGCCGACCTTGGCCGCCGCTTCGACGTTGTTCTTGCCCACGATCCCCAGTTCCTTTTCCAAGGAAGAGGCCGAAGCGAGCGTTACGCCTTTTACATCGTCGATCAACTGAGCGCTGATGTTCTTCGACGACCGATGGACGGACAGACGAAGCCGACCGGCGTTCATCTTCCGCAGTTTGTTCCGAACGCGCATACGGCGCTTCAGAAACAGGGTTCTTTTGCTGTTTGCCATATCCGTGTCCTTACTTCTTCTTGCCTTCCTTGCGGAAGATGAACTCGCCCTTATGGCGGATGCCCTTGCCCTTATAGGGTTCGGGCTTGCGCCATGCGCGAATGTTCGCGGCCACCTGGCCAAGCAACTGTTCGTCAATGCCTTCCAGCACGATTTCGGTGGGTTTGGCCACCGTGACCGTCACCCCTTCGGGGATCGCGAAATCAACATCGTGGGAGTAGCCAAGGTTCAGCTTAAGAACCTTGCCCTGCAATGCTGCACGATAACCGACGCCGTGAATTTCAAGCTCGCGCTTGAAACCCGTGGAGACACCGACAACCAGGTTATCGACCATGCTGCGGGTCATTCCCCACTGCTGACGCGCCCGCTTGGACGAGCCGCGCGGCGTAACCGTGATCGCGCCGTCGTCAATTGCGAAGGACACATCGTCGGTGGCGTGAAAGCTCCGGGTGCCTTTCGGCCCCTTGAGCTCGATCGTCTGGCCAGACAGCGACGCGGTGACGCCGTTGGGAAGCGGGACGGGACGTTTTCCGATACGGGACATCTTGCGCTCCTTAGAATACGGTGCAGAGCACTTCGCCGCCGACATTGGCGTTGCGTGCATTTGCATCCGACATCACGCCGTGCGGCGTGGAGACAATCGAGACACCCAGGCCCTGCCGAACGCTCGGCAGATCCTTGGACCCCATGTAAACGCGACGACCCGGGGTCGAGACACGTTTGATTTCACGGATCACCGCGGCACCCTCATAGTACTTGAGACCAATCTCAAGCGCCGGGTGGCCGTCTTTGCCGGTGGTTTTCTCATATCCGCGGATATAGCCCTCATCGACCAGTACATCCAGAACCCAGGCACGCAGCTTTGACGCTGGTGTGGAAACGGTGGACTTGCCGCGCATCTGGCTGTTGCGGATGCGGGTCAGCATATCGCCAATTGGATCGTTCATATCCTGCCCTCCTTACCAGCTGGATTTCACAAGACCGGGGATCTGGCCCATGGAGCCAAGTTCCCGCAGCATAATACGGCTGACCTTAAGCTTGCGATAATACGCATGCGGACGGCCGGTAAGCTGACAACGGTTGTGCAAACGGGTTGCCGAACTGTTGCGCGGCAGCTCTGCCAGTTTCAAGCGGGCTTTGAACCGCTCTTCCATCGGCCTTTCTTGGTCACTCGCGATAGCTTTCAGCGCAGCACGCTTGGTGGCATACTGATCCACCAGCTTTTGACGCTTCTTCTCGCGTTCGATCATCGATTTCTTCGCCATGTGATGTTTCTCCCAGGCTCAGCTGTTGAACGGCATGTTGAAATGCTTCAACAGCGCCTTGGCTTCCGCGTCGGTGTCGGCGGTGGTGCAGATGATGATATCCATACCCCAAACCTCATCGACCTTGTCGAAGTTGATCTCGGGGAACACGATGTGTTCCTTGAGACCCATGGCATAGTTGCCGCGCCCGTCAAACGATTTGCCGGGAACGCCGCGAAAGTCGCGGACGCGGGGCATTGCCACGGTGACCAGACGATCCAGGAATTCGTACATCCGTGCGCCGCGCAGGGTCACTTTGGTGCCCAAGGGCATTTCTTCGCGAACACGGAACCCGGCGATGGATTTCTTCGCCTTGGTCACCAATGCCTTTTGGCCGGCAATCGCGCTCAGATCGTCCTGAGCCGATTTCGCCTTCTTGGTGTCACGAACCGCTTCGGCACCGCAGCCGATGTTCAGGACGATCTTGTCCAGACGCGGGATCTGCATGTCGTTCTTGTAGGAAAACTCTTCCTTCATCGCGGGGCGGATCGTCTCGTTGTAGATCGCTTTGAGGCGGGGGATATAGGTTGCAGTGTCAAGCATCAGATAACATCCCCTGTGGTCTTGGCAAAGCGCACCTTCTTGCCTTCTTCCAGGCGGAAGCCGACGCGGGTTGCTTTACCATTGGCATCAACGATGGCCAGGTTGGACAGATCGACAGCCATCGCCTGGGGGACACGGCCGCCCTGGCTGTTCTGGGTCTGTTTGGTGTGGCGAATGGCGATATTCACGCCTTCGACCACGGCTTTGCCACGGGCGGGCATCACGGCGGAAATCTCGCCCTGCTTGCCTTTGTCTTTGCCGGTCAGCACGACGACGTTGTCGCCTTTTTTGAGTTTAGCAGCCATGGTTACAACACCTCCGGAGCCAGCGAGATGATCTTCATGAACGATTTGGCGCGAAGTTCGCGCACAACCGGACCGAAGATACGGGTGCCGACGGGTTCGTTGTTGTTGTTGAGGATGACGGCGGCATTCCGGTCGAACCGGATCACGCTGCCATCTTCGCGGAATACTTCCTTGGCGGTGCGCACGACGACGGCCTTGCGAACATCGCCCTTCTTGACGCGACCACGCGGGATCGCCTCCTTCACCGACACCACGATGATGTCGCCGACGGATGCATAACGGCGGTGTGAGCCGCCCAGAACCTTGATGCACTGAACCCGGCGCGCGCCGGAGTTGTCAGCTACATCCAGATTGGTCTGCATCTGGATCATTGGGTTTCTCCTGACCTTTGGGGAGCTCCGGCTTTCTGGCCGGGCGCTCTTTCCCCATGGTTTCGATCAAACTGGTTGTAAGAACCGGTATCCCTGTCATCGCTCCCTGCTCCCTGTCGGCCATTCCTCGCGATGAGGGACCGTAGGGAACCGAATAGCGACGGTGGGATCAGCCGACTATCACTTCCCAGCGCTTGGTTTTCGAGATCGGCGCGCATTCCTGAATGCGGATCTTGTCGCCGGTCTTGAAGGTGTTCTCGGGATCGTGTGCCCGATATTTCTTCGACTTACGAATCGTCTTTTTCAGAACCGGATGCGTAAAACGACGCTCGACCGAAACTGTTACGGTCTGCAGGTTGGCATCGCTGGTCACGGTGCCGCTGAGGATACGTTTGGGCATACTCAGGCCTCCGCTGCGCCGGTGGCGCCGTTGTTCGTTTCATTCGCGGCGTCGGCCGCCTTTTGGTTCAGAATCGTCAGCACACGGGCCGTATCACGGCGCACGATGCGCATCCGCGATGTGTTCTCAAGCTGGCTTGTGGCCTGCTGGAAGCGGAGGTTGAAGGCCTCCTTCTTCAGTGAGGACAGCTGATCTTTCAGCTGGTCCGGTGTCTTGTCGCGCATTTCGGCGGCATTCATCGCTTCGTCCTTTCACATCACTGGAGGGCCCCCTGAAGGGTCACCCTGATTCCGGTGGGGTCATGATGAAGGGGTCGCATACCGCCCATCACTCAACAACGCAAGCCCCGACTGATTGCGACAGTCACATTGTCGTTTCCAAGATCACTGGTTCCCACGTTCCGAAGCGAGGCTAACGGATTGGTAACGATACTGCTTCATCCCTGTCGCAACAAGAATCTCAGACCAAGGTTTTCGATGCCCCCGTCAATGGCCACACTTGCTCTTGCTCTGTTCATAGCCGTTTTCACCAAGGTCGGCGCTGTGCGGGCCGAGGCGGTCAGCCTTTTGACCGAGGATTCGGTCTTTGCTCCGCAACGTTCTCTATTTCATTCTCCTCAGGGGGCAATCGGCCAGCAAACGGGTTCAAGCCTTTTTGCCGGTCGCTCGGCCGGCGGGCTGTTCGCGCCCCTTGCCATCCGACCGCTGAGTGCACCGACCCTTGGGAGCGCCCTGACCGGCACCCAAATCGAACGCCTGCGGCAATTGATTGGCCATGCCGAATCGCGACGTGATGGGTATGACGCTGTGCAACACGGTGCTCGGGTGAAACCACCGGGCAGACCGACGCAGATGACGATCGGGGAAATCATCGCATGGATCGACGCAACCCCCGGACAGCCCCATGCCATCGGCAAGTTCCAGTTCATCCCGCCGACCCTGTTGCGGCTTGTTGCGCGCACGGGGATGCCTCCAACCACGAAGTTTTCGCCACAGGTGCAGGACAGGCTGGCCGACGAGCTGCTGCTTGAGGCCGGATTGCGCGAGGCGTCCTCGGGCAACATGGGCCGGCATCATTTTATGAGAAAATTGGCGATGATCTGGGCAGGTCTGCCGACAGCCGACGGCAAATCCTATTATGATGGATACGCTGGCAATAAGGCATCAATGACCTGGGCCCAGTACGACACCGAAATGAAGCGTATCTTCCCCGGCTGATCCTCAGTTCCAGGCGTAGTTAAAACTGATGCTGATCCGGTCTTCTTCGGCCATGTTCATCGGAACTTCATGGCGCAACCAGCTTTCCCACAAAAGAACGTCGCCGACATCGGGCGCAACATAGACGAACTGACGCAACTCCTCCCGCGCCTTGGCCTTGCGCCCCGGCGCGGCCATCATCATCGCCAGACGCGGATCCTCGAACCGGATTGCGCTTGTCCCCTTGGGCATCGAAACATAGGTCGTCCCGCTGATCACCGAATGGGGATGGATATGTGCCGTATGAATTCCACCCTCGGGCAGAACATTGATCCAGATCGAATCGAGCTTGATTTTCTTGTCGCCTGAGTCGAATTCAACATCCTTGGCAAACTCTGCCACATGCTTGTCCAGCACCTTGACCAGATCCTTGAAGATCGAAAACCGCCAGGGAAGATCGGTCAGTGAGGCATAACTGGTATAGCCGGGAAAGTCGTTTTCGTCGCACCAAGCCTGCCCAGCCTCATCGTCTTCGGCAATCGACAGGCAAGATGCTTCCAACTCTGCTCCATCCACAGGCTTTCCAAGATCGGAAAGCCGTGCGCGATAAAGGCGGGTGACGAACAGGGATGAGATGTCGGACATGGCAGAATGATACCTCGGATCAAAGAAAGGAAAAAGCCCCCGCCGCTGAACGGACGGGGGCCTCTTGATGTTTCTGGGGCGGGAATGCGGATAGTCCGCCTTCACCATCCCGACGGACTCTGTCGCCAGAAGCGACGCATCGCTTACCAGTCTTCGCGCAGAACCGTGCGGGTCTTGATCGGCAGTTTCATCGCGGCCAGGCGCAGGGCCTCGCGCGCAACGACTTCGGTCACGCCGTCGATCTCAAACATGATCCGTCCGGGCTTGACCTTGGCGGCCCAGAAATCGACCGAACCCTTACCTTTACCCATCCGGACTTCTACCGGCTTGGACGTCACGGGAAGGTCCGGGAAAATCCGGATCCAGACCCGGCCCTGACGTTTCATGTGACGTGTCATTGCACGGCGGGCCGCTTCGATCTGGCGGGCAGTGATCCGCTCGGGCTCCACCGCTTTCAGACCGAATGTGCCGAAGGCCAGGTCAGACCCGCCCTTGGCTTCGCCGTGAATCCGGCCCTTGTGCATCTTGCGGAATTTTGTGCGCTTTGGTTGCAGCATCTGTTCTACTCCTTACCGGCGGCCGCGATCGCCACGGTCACCCCGGGGGGCCGGGCCATCCTGCAGCTCGCTTTGGCGACGATCATGGGCCGACGGATCGTGCTCCATGATCTCACCTTTGAAAATCCAGACCTTGATGCCAATGATGCCATAAGCGGTCTTGGCTTCGTAGCCGGAATAGTCGATGTCCGCACGCAGAGTGTGCAGCGGCACGCGGCCTTCGCGGTACCATTCGGTCCGTGCGATCTCGGCACCGCCAAGACGGCCCGCAAGGTTGACCCGGATCCCGAGCGACCCCATGCGCATCGCGTTTTGGACGGCCCGTTTCATCGCACGACGAAAGCTTACACGACGCTCAAGCTGCTGGGCGATGGATTCGGCCACCAGACGCGCGTCCAGTTCGGGCTTACGAACTTCGACGATGTTCAGGTGCATCTCGCTGGCCGTCATTGCGGCCAGTTTCTTGCGCAGGGTCTCGATATCGGCGCCTTTTTTGCCGATGATCACGCCCGGGCGTGCTGCGTGGATCGTCACACGGCACTTTTTGTGCGGCCGTTCGATGATCACCTTGGAAATTCCGGCCTGCGCGGCTTCTTTCTTGATGAATTCGCGCATCCGGATGTCTTCAAGCAGAAGATTTCCATAGTCCTTGGTGTCGGCGTACCAACGGCTGTCCCAGGTCCGGTTGACCTGAAGGCGCATGCCGATCGGATTTACTTTATTACCCATCAGGCTTGCTCCTCGACAGCTTGTTCCACTTGGCGAACCTTGATCGTGAGTTCGGCGAACGGTTTGACGATCTTGCCATACCGACCGCGCGCACGGGGACGACCCCGTTTCATGGTCAGGTTCTTGCCAACCCAGGCTTCGGCAACGATCAACTCGTCGACATCCAGGTTGTGGTTGTTCTCGGCGTTGGCGATGGCGGATTGAAGGCACTTCTTCACGTCGTCCGAGATCCGCTTTTTCGAGAAAGTCAGATCGGACAGGGCCTTTTCAACCTTCTTGCCACGGATCAGCGCGGCGACAAGATTCAGCTTCTGAGGCGAAGTACGCAGCATGCGGACTTTGGCCAGAGCTTCATTGTCGGCAACGCGGCGGGGGTTCTTTTCCTTGCTCATTTGCGTTTGGCCTTCTTGTCGGCGGCGTGTCCGTGATAGGTACGGGTCGGCGAATACTCACCGAACTTCTGACCGATCATGTCCTCGGTCACATTGACCGGGATATGTTTTTTGCCATTGTATACGGCAAAGGTGAGCCCCACGAACTGGGGCAAGATGGTCGAACGACGCGACCAGATCTTGATGACTTCTTTGCGGCCGCTTTCGCGCGTCGCTTCGGCCTTTTTCAGGACGAATGCGTCTACGAAGGGGCCTTTCCAGACGGAACGCGTCATATCAGCGTCCTTTCTTCTTGGCGTGACGCGAGCGGACGATCAGCTTTTGCGACGCTTTGTTCTTGTTCCGGGTCTTGTTCCCCTTGGTGCCCTTGCCCCATGGCGTCACCGGATGGCGACCCCCGGAAGTCCGGCCTTCGCCACCGCCGTGCGGGTGGTCGATGGGGTTCATCACGACACCGCGGACCGATGGGCGGATGCCGAAGTGGCGGTTCCGACCGGCCTTACCGATGTTCTGGTTGCTGTTGTCGGGGTTCGACACTGCACCGACGGTGGCCATGCATTCCTGCCGCACCAGCCGCAATTCGCCCGAGGACAGGCGGATCTGAGCATAACCGCCATCACGGCCCACAAACTGGGCATAGGTGCCGGCGGCACGGGCGATCTGGCCGCCTTTGCCCTGCTTCATTTCAATGTTGTGAACGATGGTACCGATCGGCATGCCGGAGAACGGCATCGCGTTGCCCGGCTTGATGTCGGCCTTCGCGCTTGAGATGATCTTGTCACCAATGCCCAGACGCTGGGGGGCCAGGATATAGGCCTGCTCGCCATCGTCATAGGAGACCAGGGCGATGAACGCCGTCCGGTTAGGGTCATATTCAATGCGAATGACGGTCGCAATCACGTCCATCTTGTTACGCTTGAAATCGACGATACGGTAAAGACGTTTTGCGCCCCCACCAATACGACGCATCGTGATTCGTCCGGTATTGTTCCGGCCGCCATGTTTCGACAAACCCTCGGTGAGGGATTTGACGGGGCGACCTTTCCAAAGCTCCGAACGGTCGATCAGCACCAGCCCGCGCTGGCCCGGCGTCGTCGGCTTGTACGACTTGAGTGCCATGCTTTCCGTCTTCCGTTTGCTTTGCGGGCCATTCCGGCCCGGCTCTTGGTGTATAGGGCCCCGAAGGTCCCCGGCTGTCTCGGCGCGCAACCCTTCTTGGTAGCACGAACAGGTCAGCCCCGGACGAATCCGGGGCCATACCGATGAGGTCTGTTATTAAAGACCCGTGGTAACGTCAATCGTGTTACCCGGCTCAAGCGTCACATATGCCTTTTTGACATCGCGCCGCTTGCCAAGGCCACCGCGAAACCGCTTTACCTTGCCCTTGGTGATGGTCGTGTTCACGGCCTTCACCTTGACACCGAACAGGGTTTCCACAGCATCCTTGATCTGCGGCTTGTTCGCATCGATCGCCACTTCGAACACCACTGCGCCCGCGTCGGACGCCATGGTGGCCTTTTCGGTGATGATCGGCTTGCGAATCACATCGTAATGTTCAGGTTTCGCGTTCATTTCAGCCTCGCTTCCAGCGCTTCGAGACCGGCCTTGGTGATGACCAGCGTATCGCGCTTGAGGATGTCATAGACGTTGGCGCCCATGGTGGGCAAAACATCCAGACCGTCGATGTTGGCGGCAGCACGGGCGAAATTCTCGTTCACCGCGGTGCCGTCGATGATCAGCGCCCGCTTCCAGCCAAGTGCCTTGACCTGCTTCGCCAGCATCGCCGTCTTGATCTCGGCCATATCCGCCGCATCGATGATGACAATGCTGCCTTCCGCCATCTTGGCCGACAGCGCATGGCGCAGGCCCAGTTTGCGGAACTTCTTGGTCAGTTCATGGCCGTGGCTGCGCGGAGTCGGACCCTTATAGATGCCGCCCCCACGAAAGATCGGTGCCGAGCGGGCGCCGTGGCGTGCGCCACCGGTGCCTTTCTGGCGATAGATCTTCTTGGTCGAATACTTGACCTCGGACCTGGTTTTCACCTTATGGGTGCCGGCCTGCGCATTGTTGCGCTGCCAACGAACCATACGGTGCAGGATGTCCGCGCGCGGCTCCAGGCCGAAGATCTCTTCGCCAAGATCGACCGACCCGGCGTTGCCGCCGTCCAGATTGATCACGTCGAGTTTCATGCGTCGCCTTCCTTCTTCTCGTCCAGAGGCTCGCTCTGGTCACCGGCTGCATCCTTGTCCGCTTCGATACCGACTTCGGCCGCCTTGATTGCGGCCTCTTCGGCTGCTGCGGCTTCGGCTGCTGCTGCCTCTTCGGCGGCTGCGGCTTCGACTGCGGCTGCTTCGGCGGCTTCACGTGCCATACGTTCGGCTTCCTCGGCGGCGGATTTCAGGGCCGCGGGATAGATCACACCATCGGGAGTCGGCTTCTTCACCGCATCCTTGATTGTAACCCAGCCGCCCTTGGATCCGGGAACCGCGCCTTTGACCATGATCAGGCCACGATCGGCGTCGGTGCGAACGACCTGAAGATTCTGCGTGGTGACACGGGCAGCGCCCATGTGACCGGCCATCTTCTTGCCCTTGAACACCTTGCCGGGATCCTGACACTGGCCCGTGGACCCGTGCGAACGGTGCGAGACCGAAACGCCGTGCGATGCACGCAGACCGGAGAAGTTGTGCCGCTTCATAGCGCCGGCAAACCCTTTACCAATCGAAGTGCCCGCCACATCGACGAACTGACCTGCAAAGTAATGGTTGGCCGTGATTTCCTCACCGACCCCGATCAGATTTTCGGGGGCGACGCGGAATTCCGCAATCTTCCGCTTGGGCGCAACCGAAGCGATGGCAAAATGGCCACGCATCGGTTTGGTCGTGCGGCTGACCTTGGCCGTGCCCGCACCCAGCTGAACGGCGGAATATCCGTCCCGCTCAAGAGTGCGCTGAGCGACCACCTGAAGTGAATCGAGTTGAAGAACGGTAACAGGAATCTGCTTGCCGTCTTCCATGAACAGTCGGGTCATCCCGACCTTTTTTGCGATAACGCCTGAGCGCAACATGACGGTGCCCTCCTCAGACTTTGATCTCGACGTCGACACCGGCGGCCAGGTCGAGCTTCATCAGCGCGTCCACGGTCTGGGGTGTCGGGTCGACGATGTCGAGCAGCCGCTTATGGGTGCGGATCTCGAACTGATCACGGGATTTCTTGTCGACGTGGGGGCCACGCAGAACGGTGAATTTTTCGATCTTGTTCGGCAGCGGAATGGGTCCGCGCACGTGGGCGCCCGTCCGTTTGGCGGTGTTCACGATTTCCTGCGTGCTGGCATCCAGCACGCGGTAATCGAACGCCTTGAGCCGAATGCGAATGTTTTGGCTGGCGGCCATAGCAATTGCCTTTCGCGGCTTTGAGATTGAGAGGTGGAGGCGCCGGAATTGACGCCCCCACTTCGAATCTGTCGTTCCTGGTTGGGCTTGCGCCCTTAAATCAGCGGTACAGCTTCGTTTCGTTGATTACTCGGTAATCTTCGAAACAACCCCCGCGCCGACGGTGCGGCCGCCTTCGCGGATGGCAAAGCGCAGGCCCTGCTCCATGGCGATCGGCGCGATCAGCTCGACACCGAAGGACACGTTGTCACCCGGCATGACCATTTCCGTACCCTCGGCCAGCATCACCGTGCCGGTCACATCCGTCGTGCGGAAGTAGAACTGCGGGCGATAGTTGGCGAAGAACGGCGTGTGACGGCCGCCCTCTTCCTTGGTCAGGATATAGGCTTCGGCTTCGAACTTGGTGTGCGGATTGACCGACTTCGGCTTGCACAGCACCTGGCCACGCTCAACGCCGTCACGGTCGATGCCGCGCAGCAGGACGCCAACGTTGTCGCCAGCTTCACCACGATCCAGCAGCTTGCGGAACATTTCCACGCCCGTGCAGGTCGTTTTCTTGGTGTCCTTGATGCCGACGATTTCGATCTCGTCGCCAACGTTGATCACGCCACGTTCGATCCGACCGGTCACAACCGTACCACGACCCGAGATCGAGAACACGTCCTCGACCGGCATCAGGAACGGCTGGTCAATTGCGCGCTCGGGCGTCGGGATCCACTCGTCCACGGCGGCCATCAGCTTGCGGATGGATGCTTCACCGATTTCAGGATCGGTGCCGTTCATTGCCGCAAGGGCCGAACCGGGGACGACCGGGATGTTGTCGCCGTCATACTCGTACTTCGAGAGCAGCTCGCGGATTTCCATCTCGACCAGCTCAAGCAGTTCGGCGTCGTCGACCTGATCGACCTTGTTCATGTAGACGACCATCTCGGGGATGCCGACCTGGCGTCCCAGCAGGATGTGCTCGCGGGTCTGCGGCATCGGGCCGTCAGCAGCGTTCACAACCAGAATCGCGCCGTCCATCTGTGCCGCACCGGTGATCATGTTCTTCACATAGTCAGCGTGGCCGGGGCAGTCGACGTGGGCATAGTGACGGCTCTCGGTCTCGTATTCCACATGGGAGGTCGAGATCGTGATGCCACGCGCCTTTTCTTCGGGCGCACGGTCAATCGAGTCATAGGCCTGAAAATCGCCGAAATACTTCGTGATCGCAGCCGTCAGTGTCGTCTTGCCGTGGTCAACGTGACCGATCGTGCCGATGTTCACATGCGGTTTGTTGCGTTCGAACTTTGCCTTTGCCATGATATGGCTCCTTCTATGTCGGTGTGGTGCGCCATGGGGCGCACCCTACGCAGTGGATGTAGGGTGCGCGGTCTCCGCGCACCGACTTATGCAAACTTGGCTTGAATCTCTTCGCTGATATTCTGCGGCACCGGCTCGTAATGATCGAACTGCATGGTAAAGTTCGCACGGCCCGACGACATAGAACGCAACGTATTGATATAGCCAAACATATTGGCCAGCGGCACATAGCATTCAATCGCGATGGCGTTGCCGCGCGTATCCTGCCCCTGCACCTGACCGCGACGCGAGGTCAGGTCGCCGATGATGCCACCGGTATATTCCTCAGGCGTCACCACCTCGACCTTCATGATCGGCTCAAGCAGTTTCGCGCCGGCCTTTCTCAGACCTTCACGCATGCACATGCGTGCCGCGATTTCGAAGGCCAGAACCGAGGAGTCGACGTCGTGGAACTTGCCGTCGATCAACTGGACCTTGAAGTCGATGACCGGGAAACCGGCAAGAGGTCCGGAATCGAGAACCGACTTGATGCCCTTTTCGACGCCCGGGATGTATTCTTTCGGGATCGAACCACCAACGATCTTGCTCTCGAAGGAATAGCCTTCGCCCGGCTCGGTCGGCATGAGGATCATCTTGACCTCAGCAAACTGGCCCGAACCACCCGACTGTTTCTTGTGGGTATAGGTATGCTCAAGCTCACGACCAATGGTTTCGCGATAGGCAACCTGCGGCGCACCGATGTTCGCTTCGACCTTGAATTCCCGCTTCAGGCGATCGACCAGAATGTCGAGGTGAAGTTCGCCCATGCCCTTCATGATCGTCTGGCCCGACTCGATGTCGGTTTCGACGCGGAACGACGGATCTTCGGCGGCAAGACGCTGCAGGCCAAGGGACATCTTCTCCTGGTCGGCCTTGGTCTTTGGCTCAACCGCGATCTCGATGACGGGATCGGGGAAGGTCATGGTTTCCAGAACCACCGGATCATGGACCGCGCTGAGCGTGTCACCCGTGGTCGTGCCCTTCAGGCCCGCCAAAGCGATGATATCGCCAGCGAAGGCTTCGGCAATCTCTTCCTGCTTGTTGGAGTGCATCATGACCATCCGGCCGATACGCTCTTTCGAGTTCTTGGTCGTGTTGATCAGGTTGTCGCCCTTGACCAGCTTGCCCGAATAGACGCGGGTAAAGGTCAGGGTGCCCATATAGGGGTCGTTCATGATCTTGAACGCCAGACCCGAGAACGGCATGTCGTCGTCCGCACGGCGGGCAATGTTACGCGTCTCGGTTTCGTCGCCGGGGCGGAAGCCCATATAGTCGACAACGTCTTTCGGCGACGGCATATAATCGATGACGGCGTTCAACAGAGGCTGCATGCCTTTGTTCTTGAAGGCGGAACCGGCAAGAACCGGCACAAAGGCCAGCGCCAGAGTGCCCTTGCGGATCAACCGGCGCAGGGTATCGGCGTCGGGCTCGACACCCTCCATCAGATAGGTTTCCATCACCGCGTCGTCCATTTCGACGGCGGTTTCAATCAGCTTGCCGCGCCATTCTTCAGCCGAGGCCTTCAGGCTGTCACGGATCGGACGACGCTCCCAGGATGCACCCAGATCTTCGCCGCTCCAAACCCATTCTTCCATGGTGACGAGATCGACGATCCCTTCCAGTTCGGTTTCCGAACCGATCGGGATCTGGATCGGAGCAGCGCGTGCGCCAGTCCGGCTTTCGATCATCGCGACACAGTTGAAGAAGTCAGCGCCGATCTTGTCCATCTTGTTGACGAACACCATCCGCGGAACTTTGTACCGGTCGGCCTGACGCCAGACGGTTTCAGTCTGCGGCTCGACTCCGGCGTTGGCGTCCAGCACGCAGATCGCGCCGTCCAGCACGGCCAGCGAACGCTCGACTTCGATCGTGAAGTCAACGTGGCCGGGTGTGTCGATGATGTTGAAGCGATGGCGCGTGCCTTCGATCGGCGGCGCATCGGCATCGATGTGGCGCTCCCAGAAGGTCGTCGTCGCAGCGGACGTGATGGTAATTCCCCGCTCCTGCTCCTGCTCCATCCAATCCATGGTCGAAGCGCCGTCGTGGGTTTCGCCCAGGACGTGGTTCTTGCCTGTATAAAACAAGATACGCTCGGTGCAGGTGGTTTTGCCGGCGTCGATATGCGCCATGATGCCGATATTGCGGTAGCTCTGAAGCGGATAGTCGCGTGCCATTGGGCTGCTCCTGGGGGAATGTTGTCGGACGGATCGGGGCGCCGCAGGCCGGCACCCCCATTGTCAGTTAATGACAGACTTACCAGCGGTAGTGGCTGAATGCCTTGTTGGCATCGGCCATCTTGTGGGTGTCTTCACGCTTTTTCACGGCAGAACCGCGGCCATTGACAGCATCGACCAGCTCACCGGCCAAACGCTCTTCCATGGTGTGCTCGTTGCGCTTCTTCGACGCATCGATCAACCAACGGATCGCCAATGCCTCGCGGCGCTCGGGACGCACCTCGACTGGCACCTGGTACGTAGCACCACCAACCCGGCGCGAGCGAACCTCGACGGACGGCTTGATGTTGTCCAGGCACTCGTGAAACACCTCGACGGGTGATTTCTTGAGCTTGCCTTCGACACGGGTGAAGGCGTTATAGACGATCCGTTCAGCGACGGATTTCTTACCGTCGACCATCAGGTTGTTCATGAACTTGGTCAGAACCCGGTCGCCATACTTGGCATCGGGCAGGACTTCGCGTTTTTCGGCGGCGTGGCGGCGGGACATCTTCTAATCCTCTTATTTCGGACGCTTCGCGCCGTACTTCGACCGGCGCTGCTTGCGGTTCTTAACGCCCTGGGTATCCAGAACACCGCGCAGAATGTGATAACGAACGCCGGGAAGATCTTTTACCCGGCCACCACGGATCAGGACCACCGAGTGCTCCTGAAGGTTGTGGGATTCACCACCGATATAGCTGATGACCTCGAAACCGTTTGTCAGGCGCACTTTGGCAACCTTACGCATGGCCGAGTTCGGCTTTTTCGGCGTCGTAGTGTAGACGCGAGTGCAGACGCCGCGCTTTTGCGGGCACCCCTGCAGGTGCATCGACTTTGAACTTCTGACTTTAGGCTGCCGCGGTTTGCGGATCAGCTGCTGGATCGTTGGCATTCCGGTCTATTCCCCGTGTTGCAACACATATATGTTTCGGCCCCGCATGGGCGCAGTGTTCTGCCCGCTGGGGGCCGGTCTGGGGCGCGCGCCCCGGTGATATCGCAGTATCTTGCGCGTCCGCAAAACACAAAAACCGCTCTGCTCGCCCGTAAGGGGAACACGCGTTGGGTTTCCAGAGGATCGGACGAAAACGCCGGATCGTGACCACAATAGTCCTGTAAGGGATAAGCAACCAAATGGCCACACCCATCCCGAGTGGCCGCCGTATATGGGGAGTCGCGGGGGGTGTCAACAGGCTCAGAGCGGTCAGTCTCTGTCGTGTGGTCCCTGACCCCTGCCCTGACCTCGGCCCTGAGCCCTGCCGCAATTCCGCCCCAATTGCGCCATTTTGAGGTCACAGGGTTTTGCGAGCGATTAAGGACAACGGGCGCGAAAGCCCGGAACGGCAGTTTTGGCAGCACAGGCAGGCGGACACAGATGGCGGATACGCTGCCCACCGGGCTTTTCATATCAGAAATCCTGGCCGACAATGCGGGCGGCTCGGCGCATGATACCGATTCCGATGGTAAGGCGAACAAGGCCGACGAATACATAGAAATCCAGAATGGCAGCGGTTCGGCAGTTTCGCTGGACGGGCTTCAGGTGTGGTCGCAGGCCAAGGGGCTCCTTTATACTTTTGATTCGAACGCCGCAGTGGCCCCGGGTCAGACCGCCACTTTGGTGGGTGAATATACCGGCACCCCGCCCGCCGGGTTTTACAGTGCCGGGATTTCAAATAACGGCGACTTTCTCCCCGATGGGGAAGGCAATAAATTCGATACCCTGTATCTTTACGATCCCGGCTCGAACTCGTTCACCTCGCTCAGTTACGGATTGCCGCCCCGTGATGCCACACCGCCTGCCGGTTTTCCATCGGGTGCGGTTCGGTCGGGCAGCGGCGAATCGATCGACAGTGGGTCACCGAACGGCGTCGCGATCACCCGGGATGCCAACGGCAACCTGACCGAAGGCACCCCAAGCCCCGGCACACCCGGAACTCTGTGCATCGCCCGGGGAACCATGATCGCCACGTCGCAAGGACCGGTGGCCGTTGAGAATCTGCGCCCGGGGCATGCATTGCGGGTCAAGGACGGACGGCCACAGACCCTCAGGGCAGTCGGCTGGACATGCCTATCGCAAACGCTGCTGGCATCCCTACCCGAGCTTGCTCCGGTGACCCTGTCGGCGGGCCTGATAGGCAACACTCGCCCCTTGACGCTGTCGCCCAATCACCGGGTGATGACGACGGGTGCCCTGCCGCAGCTCCTGTTCGGTGAACCCGAGGTTCTGACCCCGGCCAAATCGATTGCCGGTGCGCTCCGGGAGGCCCCGCAAGGGCCTGTGACGTATTTTCATCTGCTGCTGGACAGTCACGCGCTGATCCGGGCCGAGGGCGCTTGGATCGAATCGCTGTATCTGGGCGATGTCGGGCGGGACTGGGTGCAGAATATGCGCAGTCTCGGACACCTCCACGAACAATCCTGCGCGGCAACCGACCTGATCACCCACGACCGGACCGTCCGCCCCTGTCTCAAACTGTTCGAGGCGCTGTTGCTGGCCGGCCCCACCGCCAATCAACCAATTCGTCCGTCGCCGACACGTGCCGCGCGTCTACAGCATTCCGGCGCGTGACGCGCGCAGCTCCCGCGCAACCTTTTGTTCGCGCAGGAGTGTGAATACGCCGGTTGCGACGATGATCGCCGCACCGAGCAGCGTCAGGGCGCGCGGCCATTCGCCAAATATCAGCCAGCCAAGCAGCAAGGCGGCAATCAGACCGGTATATCGGAAGGGCGCGACAACACTGATGTCACCGCCGCGCATGGCCATCACACTGAACAGGTACCCGACGATCAGGCAAAGAGATGCGACCCCCAGCCAGCTCACCTGAACCGCAGAGACAGGCACCCAGTCGACGAACAGCGTGCCAACCCCCGCGGCCAGAGCCACACCAAGCGCCGTCACCGCCGCGACGGTGATCGAAGGCACGCCGCGCGATAACCGCCGGGCGGTCAGTTCCCGCACCGTCACAGCCAGCACCGCCAGCAGGGCATAGACCGAGAATATGTTGAACCCTTCGGTTCCCGGCCGAACAATCAGCAGCACGCCAAAGAATCCGACGCCGATGGCGGTCAGCCGCCGCCAGCCAAGCGGTTCATGAAAGAACATCGCACCCGCCAGCGTAACCGACAGGGGAAGAACCTGTAAAATCGCAGAAACATTGGCAAGCGGCATGTTGGTAAGCGCCGACATGAACATGATCGCGCCAATGATTTCGGCCAGGGTGCGCAGGACAATCAGCCAACTGTCGCGGTGCGACTCCGGCAGGCGCAAGCCGCCCATCGCCTTGGCCAGAACAATCAGACAGGCCGAGGTGAATATCCCCCGCAGAAACAGCGTCTGCATCAATGGAATTTCAGCCAGAACCAGCTTGATGAACGCGTCATTGATCGTAAAGGCGACCATACAGATCACCATATAAAGTGCAGCGCGTGAATTTTCGGAGAGACCGGCCATGAAGCCCGATTAGCACCGGGCGATCATTTGTGCCATGACTATTGCCTGGCCGTTGGAAACCGCCTGATCCGGCAGATTTTGAAGGCTTGCTCACGCGGTCATTTCCGTGAGGTAAGCCCGTGCTGCTCACCGACTTGTCACTGGTCGATGCCCTTGCCGACGCTATCTGTTCAACACTGCACTGAAGAGGGAGCGCTGTGTTTCCTTCTGCTTCGGGGAAAACCAGCTTGTCCGTTTACCTTCACGGGGTCGCCACGGCCCTCCCGCCCCATGAAATGCCGCAGGATCTTGTCCGCTCCAAAGCGCATGAGATCCTTGGACCGAAGTATCCACAGTTTCAGCGGTTGCTGACCACTTTTGCCAGCGCGGGAATCGAACGGCGATGGTCGGTCATGCCGATTGACTGGTTTGACGCTCCGCACGGATGGCACGACCGCAATGCCGCCTATATCGACGGTGCCACAGCCCTGTTCCGCACCGCAGCACAGGGCGCGCTGGATCAGTCTGGCTGGCGTGCGGATCAGGTGGATTGCATCGTCACCCTGTCCTCTACCGGCATCGCCACACCAACGCTCGAGGCGCGGGTGATGGTTGAAATGGGGTTCCGCCCTGATGTGCGCCGGGTGCCGGTTTTCGGTCTGGGTTGCGCGGGCGGGGTTTCCGGCCTGTCGCTGGCTCAGGCGCTTGCCACGGCGGCGCCCGGTGAGCGGGTGCTTCTGGTCGTGGTGGAAACCTGCACGCTGTGGTTTCGCGCCGACCGTCTGCAAAAGGCCGATATCATCGCGACCGTGCTGTTTGGCGACGGCGCAGCGGCGGTTTGCCTGTCAGGCATCGAACCTGTGGGGCGCAAGGTGACATTGGGCGCGGGAACTCAGGTCACATGGCCCGATACGCTGGATATCATGGGCTGGGATGTGGACGACGTTGGACTTGGCGTCGTGTTCGACCGCTCGATCCCCGCCTTCGTGACCGAGCGTTTCGCGGATGCCGTGGATACCGCGCTGTCAGCAACGGGGTACAGCCGCGCAGATATCGACCGGTTCGTCTGCCATCCCGGCGGGGCCAAGGTGATCACCGCGATCGAGGGCGCGATGGGCCTGCCCGCCGGAACGCTGGACGACGAACGCGAGGTGCTGCGCGGGGCGGGGAACATGTCAGCCCCGACCGTTTTGTTCGTGCTCGAGCGTGTGCTGAAGGGCGGTGCCACAGGTCAGATGATGGCAGCGGCACTCGGTCCGGGATTTACGGCGGCCTTCCTGCCGTTGCACGTCGGCGCGACGAAATGAGCAGCGGTGCCGCAGTGTTTCTGGCGTTTCTGGTGGTACAGCGCCTGTCCGAACTGGTGATCGCACGGCGCAACACCGCGCGGCTGCTTGCGGGCGGAGCACGCGAGGTCGCGCCCGGGCATTACCCGCTGATCGTCGCACTGCACACCGGCTGGATCCTGTGTCTGATCTGGTTTGGCTATGATCAGGCAATCCATCCCGTATGGCTGGGTCTGTTCGCGCTGCTTCAGGTTTTGCGCATCTGGATTCTTGTCTCGCTTGGCGGGCGTTGGACCACGCGCATCATCGTGACCGACACGCCGCTGGTGGCACGGGGTCCTTACCGATGGGTCAGCCACCCGAACTATCTTTTGGTGGTGCTCGAAATCGCCGTCGCGCCGATGGTGCTGGGGCTGTTTTGGGTCGCGGTGACGTTCAGCCTGTTGAATGCCGGCGCTCTGGCGATCCGCATTCGCGCCGAAGATGGCGCGATTCGCCCGGACAAAAGCGGCACCTGATAGGTTGGGCTTTGCGGGTGATCGTTAGACATGCCCGCCATCCTGCCTTGGATTTTTCAACCGCCTCAGGCGTCCTTGGCCATATCGACCCGCGCAAAGAATGGCCGCATCTTCCTCAGGGACGGTGGGAAAAAATGCCACCCCGCCCGCTGTGCGAAAGATCGCTGAGCGTGATTGCGCCCCAACCAACCGCTTAACCTGAGATCAGTGCGCCAACGCCCCGGCAATCCGCTGCGCCAGACGCTGCGCCACGGCATCTTTGCCCATACGTGGCCAGTCTTCGACCCCTTCGGCGGTGATCAGGGTGACCGCGTTCTCCGTGCCGCCCATGATTCCGGTTTCCGGCGACACGTCGTTGGCCACGATCCAGTCACAGCCCTTGCGGGCGCGTTTCGACTTGGCATGTTCGGTAACGGTTTCAGTCTCTGCCGCAAAGCCGACGACCAGTCCGGGGCGGCCTTCGGTCATCTGCGCAACTGTGGCAAGGATATCGGGGTTTTCATGAAATTCCAGCTGTGGCAGGCCGCTTCCGGTCTTTTTCAGCTTCTGCGCCGAAGGCTGCGCCACGCGCCAATCGCCCACGGCAGCGGCGAACACCGCCACATCGGCAGGCAATGCCGACTGCACCGCCTCAAGCATCTGTTGCGCCGTTTCCACGCGCACGACCTCGGCACCCAAGGGCGGCGCCACTCGTGCCGGGCCGGTCACGAATGTCACCCGGGCACCCAGCGCCAGAAGCGCTGCCGCCAAGGCCGCGCCCTGTGCCCCGGACGACCGGTTCGCAATATAGCGAACCGGATCAATGGGTTCGTGGGTTGGCCCTGACGTCACCAGAACATGCCGCCCGTCCAGCGGCCCCCCGGCGAGGGCCGAACTGATCGCGGCAACGATCTCCAGTGGTTCGGACATGCGCCCCGGCCCATGTTCGCCGCACGCCATGTCGCCGTCGTTGGGTCCGACGGTCAGAATGCCGTCACTTTGCAGCACTGCAAGATTACGCTGACAGGCAGGATGCAGCCACATCCGCACGTTCATTGCAGGCGCGATCAAAACCCGTTTATCCGTCGCCATCAGCACGGTCGAAGCCAGATCATCGGCCTGCCCGCCTGCCATCTTGGCCATCAGATCGGCGGTCGCAGGTGCGACAACCACTAGATCGGCAGCGCGGGACAACTCGATATGCCCCATCTCGGACTCGGCGGTCAGATCGAACAGTTCGCTGAAGACCTTTGTCCCGGCCAGTGCTGAAACCGACAGCGGGGTGACGAATTCATGCGCGGCGCGGGTCATCACCGGAGTTACCCGGGCACCGCGTTCGCGCAGACGTCGAATCAGATCCAGCGCTTTGAACGCCGCAATCCCGCCGCCGATGATCAGAAGAATATGCCGACCCTGAACCATAAATCGCCCCTGAGAATATCAAGGCAACCTTAGGGTCATGTCGGGGAACAGTCCATTGCCGCCGCAAGCCGGTCAAAACCCGGTCGGCGGAGAAAACCAGCGCAGCGCTCCGGCGCCGCCCACGCGATCACACAAGAAAGTGGTGAACCTCGCGCGACTGGCCCTCAAGGCTCTTGCGCATTTTCCCGAATGCCGCCGCCTCAAGCTGGCGCACACGCTCTTTGCTCAGGCCCAATTCATCGCCCAAAGATTCAAGCGTCCGCACCTCGTCGCGCAGCTTGCGTTCGCGCACGATGAACCGCTCGCGTTCGTTCAGTTGTGCCATTGCCGACAAAAGCCATTTGCGCAGGGTATCCAGATCCTTATTCCGGGTGACGATGTCCGCTGCCTGCTCGCTGTCATCCTCCAGCGCATCGATCCACTGGCGGCCCTCATCCTCGCTGCTCTGAGTTGCGTTCAGGGAAAAATCGCTGCCTGACAGACGGCCCTGCATCATTTCGACATCATGCAGGGGCACCCCGACCTCGGTCGAGATCATCTGACGCACCTGATGCATATCCAGAGTTTCGCCGCGCGACACCGCTTCACGCTCTAACCGGGCCTGAACACGGCGCATGTTGAAAAACAGCGATTTCTGGGATGAGGTCGAGCCGGTGCGCACCATCGACCAGTTGCGCATGACATAGTCCTGAATACTGGCCTTGATCCACCAGACGGCATATGTCGAAAAGCGCACGCCACGGTCCGGATCGAACTTCTCGGCGGCCTTCATCAGGCCGAGTGACGCCTCTTGGATCAAGTCGTTCATCGGCGCACCGTAACGGCGGAACTTGCCGGCCATTGAAATCGCCAGCCGCATATAGGCAGTGATCAGGCGATGCAGCGCGGCTTCGTCGCGCTGGTCGCGCCAGGCATAGGCAAGACGCAGCTCGGTTTCCGCATCCAGAAGCTCGGCTTTCATCGCGCGACGCGTCATGGTCTGATCGGTAAATCCATCAAGCGCCATATCAGTATCCTCCTGTTGCGGCCTCGCCACCCGGGCCTTAGGAAACGAAGTCTCAAGCGCATCGTTCTTAAAGCCTACGAAGCAAAAACGTCTCCGGATCAATAAAAGTTGCACAGAAACTTGCCAAATCTATCAATTGTCCTAGGCGGCGCATCGTCGGGAAAATCGGATCTGGCCGAAAGGCTGGTTCTGGCGCGGGGCTTGTCACCGGTCTATCTGGCCACCGCACAGCCGTTCGACGACGAGATGTCCGCGAAGATCGCCGCCCACCGAGCGACCCGCAGCGGCCTTTGGCAGACGGTGGATTGCCCATTGGATGCGGCAGGCGCGATACGCGCGCTTGTCCCGGGCCAAATCGCCCTGCTCGACTGTGCGACCATGTGGCTGAGCAATCACCTATTGGCTGACAGCGATCTGGCGCAGGAAGAAGCCGCACTGATGGCGGCGCTGGCCAATGCCCCATGCCCTGTCGTTGTGGTCACCAACGAAGTGGGTCAAGGCGTGGTGCCCGATAACGCGCTGGCGCGGCGGTTTCGCGTGGCGCAGGGTGGGTTGAACCGGCGGCTGGCCGAACGCGCCGGGCTCGTGGTCGCGGTGATGGCCGGGTTGCCGATCGTGCTGAAAGGGCAGATGCCGGATGAAGGGATCGAGGCGATGAATTGAGCGCCATATGGTATTGGGTCCGCCACGGGCCGACCCATCAGAAAGGGTTCACCGGCCACCGCGACGTGCCTGCCGATCTGTCGGACACGGCGGCGTTGGGCCGCCTTTCGGCCTATCTGCCCGAGGGTGCATTGATCGTATCATCCGACCTGATCCGCGCCGTGACCACCGCCGACGCCATTGCCGCTGCGCGCCACCGCCTGCCCAACACCCCCGCCCTGCGGGAGTTCGACTTTGGAACATGGGACGGTCTGACCTTTGACACGATCGCCGCCCGCGATCCTGATTTGTCGCGGGCCTATTGGGAACAACCGGGTGACATTGCGCCACCCGGCGGTGAAAGCTGGAACGCCGCCGCTGCCCGTATCCGCCCTTTCGTCGATGAAATGAACACCGCCCATCCCGGCAGACCGATCATCGCGGTGGCCCATGTCGGCGTGATCCTGACGCAACTTTGCCGCGCCACCGGCAAGACGCCTGCCGAAACCCTGGCCCAGCACATCGACAATCTGTCGGTCACCCGGCTGACCTTTGGCCCCGACGCAGCGGATCCGGTCAATTATATACCCTGACGGCGGGGCATCAGCCCTGCGATCCGTTAATCAACCCTTAACCATCCCACCCTAGCCGTTAACCATTGGGGAAACCGGAGGAATCGTGGTTGCAAGGGCATATACCGTCGCCTTCGAGGGGATCGAAGCGCGCCTGGTCGAGGTGCAATGCGCCGTCGCCAATGGATTGCCCGCCTTCAGCGTTGTCGGCCTGCCGGACAAAGCGGTGAGCGAGGCGCGCGAACGGGTGCGCGCCGCCTTGAACGCCCTGTCCATCGCCCTGCCCAGCAAACGGATCACCATCAACCTGTCACCGGCGGACCTGCCGAAAGAGGGCTCGCATTTCGATCTGCCCATCGCGCTGGCGCTGCTGGCCGCGCTTGAAATCTTGCCGAAGGACAAGGTGGAATCAACGCTTGCGCTTGGCGAACTGTCGCTGGACGGCACTTTGATGCCCGTCGTCGGCACCCTGCCTGCCGCGATGACGGCAGCGGAAGAGGAATTGACCCTGCTTTGCCCCAAGGCGTGCGGCGCCGAGGCCGCGTGGGTGGATGCCGCCACTGTCATTGCCCCGGCCTCTCTGGCCGAGGTGATCCGCCACTATACCGGCACCGCTGTCCTCGACCCTGCCGTCGCCGGACAGGTGACAACCACCGGTTCAATCCGCGATCTGGCCGAGGTAAAGGGTCAGGAGCGCGCCAAACGGGCGTTGGAAATCGCTGCCGCCGGGCGTCATCATCTGCTTTTGATCGGCGCACCGGGTTCGGGAAAGTCCATGCTGGCCAAACGGATGGCCGGGCTGTTGCCGCCGCTTTCGCCGATTGAGGCGCTGGAAACCTCGATGATCCATTCCTTGGCGGGGCTGCTGAACGAAGGCGGCATCTCCCGTGACCGTCCGTTCATGGAGCCCCACCACACCGCGACCATGGCTGCCATCGTGGGGGGCGGCAAAGGTGCAAAACCGGGGCAGATTTCGCTGGCCCACAACGGCGTATTGTTCATGGATGAATTTCCCGAATATGGCCGCGCCGTACTGGAAACCCTGCGCCAACCGATCGAAAGCGGCGATGTGGTGGTGGCCCGCGCGAATGCCCATGTGCGCTATCCGTGCAAATTCCTGCTGATTGCAGCCGCGAACCCCTGCAAGTGCGGCCATATGGCCGATCCGGCGCGCGCCTGCGCCCGCGTTCCCCATTGCGGCGAGGATTATCTGGGCCGGATTTCAGGGCCGCTGATGGATCGTTTTGATCTTCGCGTCGATGTGCCCCCCGTGGCGTTTCGTGATCTGGATTTGCCGGCGGATGGCGAATCGTCGGCCGTGGTCGCTGTCCGGGTCGCCCGTGCGCGCGAGTTGCAGACCCATCGCTATGAGAGGGAAGACGGCGTGCGCGTGAACGCCGATGCCGAAGGCGCGTTGCTGGAGCGTGTGGCGGCACCCGACACCGCCGGACGCGAATTGTTGCTGCGCGCCGCTGACCGGTTCGGTCTATCGGCACGCGGATATCACCGGGTGCTGCGGGTGGCGCGGACCATCGCCGATCTGGAAGATGCCGATTCCGTCGCGCAGCCGCATATTGCCGAGGCGCTCAGCTTTCGCTTGCCGCCAGCGTCAACCTGACGGGTCAGACACCCAGCGCCAATTCCACCTCGGCTATCGGAACGCTGCCGGGCGCCATGCCCTCGCGTACCATCCGCGCAGCCAAGCGGCAGAAATAGGCATTCACCGGAGTCGGGATGCCATTCAACCCTCCCAACAACACGATTTCCCCGTTCAGGTAATCGGTTTCGATTGAACCGGCCCCGCGCGCCAGACTTTGCGACGAGGAACTGCCGACACGTGCCACACCCTTGATCTCGCCAGTTTTCATCAGCTCTCCGCCACCAATCTCGGTGTTGTCGAGGTCACGCCATGCGATTCCGGCGGCGGCCAGAACCGCTTGTCCTTCGGCGCGGATCCGGGTGCCCAACGGTCCCTTGCGTGCCGCGCTGCCCAAGGCCGCCTCCACGACATTACCAAGATTCATCAACAGCTTGCCGTATTTTGAAGCGGCTACATCCACCTGAACAAAGCTCGCGATACCCGCCCCGGTCAGAGTGTTTGCCACGGCCGTGTCAATCGCATCGCTGCCCCCGGACCAGCGCCCCAGATGAAACGCACCAATGTTCGGGGTGCCGAATGCAGCGACTTCGCCGGGCGTCACATGGTCCGCAGGCAACATGACCGTGACCCCATGAACATCCGCCCCATAGCGCAGCGCCAACCGTTCGTTTTCAACGCCGTTTTGCAGACAGAACACCGGCTGATCGCGCCAGCCGGCTGCGCGCAACTGCTCCAGCGCGGCACCGGTGTGCTGAGTCTTGATGGCCAGCATGATCACGTCGTCCTTGCGCAGATCCGCCGCAGCCGGATCGCCAAAACAGGGAAACCGCGCCACCCTTCGGCCCGCGACCGTATGCAGGATCAGCCCCCCGGCCTGCAATGCGGCCAGATGCGGCCCCCGGGCGATACCGGCAACGTCATGCCCGGCCAAAGCCAGCGCACCCGCCACGGTGCCGCCGATGGCCCCGACACCGATCACCACGAACCGCATCAGGACAGCCGTTTTTCGATGGCGTCCCAGATCAGCCGGGTGACATTGGTGCCGTCAAACCGCTCAAGCTCCTGAATGCCCGTGGGCGATGTCAGATTGATCTCGGTCAGATAGTCGCCGATCACGTCGATTCCGACAAATATCTGCCCTTTTTCACGCAGCAACGGGCCAATCGCGGCACAAATCTCAAGGTCACGTTCGGTCATTGCGACCTTTTCCGGCCGTCCGCCCACATGCATGTTCGACCGCGTCTCACCGGCCGCCGGCACACGATTGATTGCGCCCACTGGTTCACCGTCGATCAGGATCACCCGCTTGTCGCCCTTGGTCACGGCGGGCAGGTATTTCTGAACGATCAACGGCTCGCGGTTTATCGCCGAGAACATCTCGTGCAGGCTGGCGATATTGCTGTCATCAGGGCCGAGCCGGAACACCCCGGCCCCGCCGTTCCCATAGAGCGGCTTGAGGATGATATCGCCATGTTCCGCCTTGAACGCCCGCAGCGTGGCCAGATCGCGGGCGATGGTGGTGGGCGGAATCAGATCCGGAAACCGCAGGCACAACAGCTTTTCGGGATAATTGCGCACCCAGAACGGATCGTTGACAACCAAGGTTCCCGGCGAAAGAAAATCCAGAAGGTGGGTCGTGGTGATATAGCCCATGTCAAAGGGCGGATCCTGACGCAGCCAAACGACATCCCAATCCGCCAGATCGACCTCGGCCTCTGCGCCCAGATCAAAGTGGTTTCCCGCCTCGCGCCGGACGGTCAGCGGCCAACCCCGCGCCATCACCCGCCCATTCTGCCAAGACAGCCGGTCGGGCGTGTAGTAAAACAGCGAATGCCCCCGCGCCTGCGCCTCTTCGGCAATGCGAAAGCTGCTGTCGGCGTTGATATCGACAGAGCCGATCGGATCCATCTGCATCGCGATCTTCAAGGCAACAGCGGGCTTCGAGGGGGTAGCGGGGGTCAAGGACATGGCGGGCTCACAGGTTGTTTCGTCCCTTCATGGCGTGAACCGCCCCCCGAGACAATGCAAGCCGCGCAGAGGAGTCCTACATGAACGCGTTTTCCACGATCCGGATCGTACCGCTTCGATCCATCAGCGCGACATCGAACCGCATTCCGGTATTCTGCCCGTCGGGTTCGGCTGCGACATATTCCGTGGCTGTTGCGTGGATTCGTTCAACCTGTCTCCGCCCGACCCGGTGCGCCGCCTGATCCAGACTGCGTGCCGCCTTCACCTCGATAAAGACGAGCCCGTCGGCGCCGCGGGCCACCAGATCGATCTCGCCGCCGCTACCGCGCCAGCGACGCCCGACGATCCTGAAGCCCCGCCGTTCATAATCGGCTGCAACCCGGTCTTCCGCGCACAATCCCGCATGATATGAAACAAGTCCGCCCATCGCGTCTTTCACCTTTCTGCCTCAAACCGCACGCTGCGACCATAATTCCCGCGCGCCTCTCAGGGTCTGTCGTCCAGTGCGAGCGCGGCCTGATAGACATCCCGCCGCGCCAATCCCAGCGAATCGGCGACCTGACGCGCGGCATCCTTGACCGTCATCGTTTCCAGAGCGACGCGCAGCGCCTGTTCGATTGTCGAAGCATCGGCAACGGACCGATCCCGGTCCACCAGCAGAACAATTTCCCCCCTTGGAGGATCCTCCTCGCACGACTGTAAAAGTTCACCCAGTGTCCCGCGCCGCACCTCTTCGAATTTCTTGGTCAGCTCGCGACACAGCGCCGCGCGCCTTTCCTGACCCAACACTAGGCCCATATCCCTAAGAGTTCCTGAAACTCTCTTTGCGGATTCGAAGTAAATCGTTGTTGCCGGGCAATCCGCCAGCTCTTTCAGCACCCGCTTGCGCGCCGTCGATGCCGGCGGCAGAAATCCCGCGAACAGGAACCGGTCACTGGGCATGCCCGCAACCATCAAGGCCGCCACCACCGCCGAAGGGCCCGGCGCACCGATAACGGCCAACCCCGCCGCAATCGCATCCCGCGCCAGTGCAAAGCCCGGATCGGCGACCAGCGGCGTGCCTGCTTCCGAGGCATAGGCGACGGATTTTCCTGCAGCAATCATCGCCAGCAACGACGGACGCACCGCCGCGCCGTTGTGATCGTGATAGGGAACCAGACGCCGCCCGTTCAGGGGAATCCCGTGTATATCCATCAACTTGCGCGCCGTGCGGGTGTCTTCGGCGGCGATCACATCGGCCGAGGCAAGAATATCCAGCGCCCGCAGCGTGATATCCCGGGCCGTGCCGATCGGTGTGGCCAGCAGGTACAGACCGGGCGCCAATGGGCGAGTTTCGGCAATCATCGCCATGGGGCTGCGTCTCCGATTTACACCGTATCAATCTCGGATTAGGGTCGACGGAACAGTTTCCGCACGCCCTGCAAGAGAGTCCGCCGATGTTTGCCTTTTTGTCCGCCCGCCGCAAGGCCCCGATCCCGGCGCCACGCGATGCGCTGACCTCAATGCGCAATCTGCGGCGCAGCGTTCTTTTGGCCGCCTGCGGTTTCGCACTTGCCGCCTGCGAACCGGTTGCACTGGGCAAAGTCGGGGGCGGACCTTCGATCGATGCATCGGCACCGGTGCCCGTCGCACTTTTGGTCCCATCGTCTTCGGCCGACGGCGGAGCGATCATTGCGCGCAGCCTGGAAAACGCGGCGCGTCTTGCAATCGCCGATCTGAAGGGCGTCAAGATCGACCTGCGGGTCTATGACACCGGCGGCCAACCCGCCCGCGCCGCAGAAGTGGCGTCTCAGGCCGTGGCCGATGGTGCCAAGATCATTCTGGGTCCAGTGTTCCAGCAGTCGGCAAATGCCGCCGGGCTGGCCGTGGCCGGACAGGGCATCAATGTCCTCAGCTTTTCCAACAGCACCGCGATCGCCGGGGGAAACCTGTACATCCTCGGACATACATTTGAAAATTCCGCCCAGCGGTTGGTCGGCTATGCCAAACAGCAGGGCAAGTCGCGGATCTATGTCATCCACGGCAACAACGCCGCCGAGATTCAGGGCCGCGATGCGATCACTGGCGCGATCCAGGCCAATGGCGCCACCCTTGCAGGGGTCGGCGGTTTCGATCTGTCACAGCAGGGGGTGAATGCCGCCGTGCCGCGTCTGGCCGCCGAGGCAAAAGCCGCAGGCGCAACCGCCGTCTTCATGACTTCGGGCACTGCCGGTGCCTTGCCATTGCTGGTCGAAGGCTTGCCCGGCGCGGGTCTGTCGCCCGCCACCACACAGTTCGTCGGGCTGCAGCGGCTGGACGTTCCGGCCAACGCCCTGTCCCTGCCCGGATTGCAGGGCAGTTGGTTCGCCCTGCCCGATCCGAACCTGAACGCGCGTTTCAACAGCCGTTATGCCGCGACCTATGGCGGTCAGCCCCATGCGATTGCCGGGCTGGCCTATGACGGTATCGCCGCCATCGGCGCGCTTGTCGCGTCTGGCAAATCGAATGCGCTGACCGGTGCGGCGTTGACCCAAGGGTCTGGCTTTATCGGCGTGAACGGCGTCTTCCGCCTGCGCCCCGATGGCACCAACCAGCGCGGCATGGCCGTGGCACAGATCCGCAACAACCAGGTGGTGGTGATTGACCCTGCGCCAAAAAGCTTCGGCGGTGCCGGCTTCTGAGCCGGCAGCCCCCGACGACACCCACCGCTCGCACGGCGAACTGATCTGCCCAGAAGCAGCGATCTTTGACCGCGCCGCAATCGGCGCGGCCATCGAAGCCGACATCGCAGGCGAGATCGCAGGCGAGATCACTCCGGCGGCGCAACGTGGCATCATCGTCGACCACATCAAAACAGCCATGGACCGGGGGCGGGCCGAAATCGCCACAGCCTTTGCTGCCCGTCCGGATGCCGCCCGCCCCACGGTCCAGGCCTATAGTTATCTGACCGACGGTATCGTTACCGCGATCTTTGACGCGGCCTGCCGCTATCTGCACCCCAATCCCACGGAAAACGAAACCGTGGCGGTGCTGGCGGTCGGCGGCTATGGCCGCGCCGAAATGTGCCCGCATTCCGACGTCGACCTGATGTTTCTCACCGCAAAAAATCTGTCGCCATGGGCGGAAAATGTGATCGAAAGCATGTTGTACATGTTTTGGGATTTGCATCTGAAGGTCGGCCATTCCAGCCGCACGATCAAGGAATGCCTGCACATCGCGACCGAAGATTACACCGTGCGCACCGCACTTCTGGAGAGCCGGTTCCTGACCGGTGACACGGCGCTGGAAGAAAAGCTGGGCAATATGCTGTGGTCGGACCTGTTCGAATCCACCGGCCCGGAATACATCTCTGCCAAGCTGGCAGAGCGCACGGCACGTCACCGAAAACAGGGCGATCAGCGCTATGTCGTCGAACCGAATGTGAAAGAGGGAAAGGGTGGCCTGCGCGATCTGCAAACCCTGTTCTGGATCGCGAAATACGTCAACCGGGTCAAGGATGTATCCGAACTGGTGCCCGCCGGCGTGTTCACTCAGGGCGAATTTGACAGTTTCATCCGGGCCGAGACGTTTCTTCTGGCGGTCCGCTGCCATCTCCACCTGATCGCCGGGCGGGCAATGGACCAGCTGACCTTTGATATGCAGGTCGAGGTGGCCGGGCGCATGGGCTATTCCGACGGGGACGGACGGCGCGGGGTCGAACATTTCATGCAGGACTATTTTCGCCACGCCACCCGGGTGGGCGAATTGACGCGGATCCTGCTGACCGCCCTTGAAGCCGACTATAAGAAAGAGGCGCCCAACCTTGTCGGATTCTTTCGTCGTCAGAAAAAGGCCCGCGCAGGATACCTGATCAAACAAAACCGGATCACTTTTGAGGACCGCGCGGTCTTTCTGTCCAATCCGCTGAACCTGCTGCGCATTTTCGACGAGGCCCTGCGCACCGGGAACATGATGCACCCCGACGCCATGCGCGCCATCGCGTCAAACCTGCACCTGATCGACGACACCGTACGTCGCGACCCCGAGGCCGTGCGCCTGTTCTTCGATCTGTTGCTGAAGTACCCCAATCCCGAACGCGCTCTACGACGGATGAACGAGTTGGGGTTGCTGGCAGCGTTCCTGCCCGAATTCGAACCCATCGTCGCGATGATGCAGTTCAACATGTACCATTCCTATACCGTCGACGAACATACGATCCAGTGTATCAGCGCCCTCGCCCAGATCGAAAACCACGAGCTGGACGACGATCTGCCGATTGCCAGCCAGATCATCAAAGAAGGCGGGGTGAACCGCAAGGTGCTGTTTCTGGCCCTGTTGTTTCACGACATCGGCAAGGGTCGGGACGAAGACCATTCGGTTCTGGGCGCCCGGATTGCGCGCAAGACATGTCCCCGTCTGGGCCTGAAACAGGCTGACACGGATACGGTGGAATGGCTGGTCCGGTATCACCTGCTGATGTCGGATATGGCCCAAAAGCGCGACCTTTCCGATCCGCGCACGATTCGCGATTTCGCCAAGGCGGTGCGCACCAAAAAACGGCTGGATCTGCTGACATTGCTGACCGTCTGCGACATCCGCGGGGTTGGACCCGGGGTCTGGAACAACTGGAAAGCACAATTGTTCCGCACCCTGTATCGCGAAACCGCATTCGCGCTGGAAAACGGGCTGGAGGATCTGAACCGCGAAACCCGCGGCGCCGAGGCCCGGCGCAGGCTGCGCGTGGCACTTGGCGGCTGGAACAAGGCACAGATACGCCATGAAACCCAGCGGCATTATCCGCCCTATTGGCAGGGGCTTGACACCGCGACCCATGCGGTTTTCGCCAAGCTGCTGAAAAACTCCGCTGACGGGGGCATCCGGATCGACCTGAAACCAGACGCGGAACGCGATGCCACCCGCGCCTGTTTTACCATGGCCGACCATCCCGGCATCTTTTCACGTCTGGCGGGGGCGCTGGCGCTGGTCGGCGCCAACGTGGTGGACGCGCGAACCTATACGTCGAAAGACGGCTTTGCGACGGCGGTATTCTGGGTTCAGGACGGCGAAGGCGCGCCCTATGCCGAAGATCGGCTGGACCGGCTGCGCAAGATGATCGGCCGCACCCTGAAAGGCGAGGTCATGACCGGCACCGCGCTTGAGCCGAAGGACAAGCTGAAAAAGCGCGAACGGGACTTTCGCGTGCCGACATCAATCACCTTCGACAACGACGGGTCCGAGATCTATACGATCATCGAGGTCGACACCCGCGACCGCCCCGGTCTGCTGTACGATCTGACACGCACGCTTGCCGCTTCGCATATCTCGATTGCCAGCGCGGTGATTGCCACTTACGGCGAACAGGTGGTCGATACTTTTTACGTCAAGGACATGTTCGGATTGAAAATCTATGCCGAGGCAAAGCAACGGACGCTGGAACGACTTCTGCGCGCTGCGATGGAGCAGGGCAGCGCCCGGGCCCGGGCTTAGGTTTTCGGCCCTTCACAGGAAAATACCCCATGACAACTGACATTTCCCAAGTCGCCGCCTGATGCTGCGCGCATTCTTCACTGTGGGGGCTTCGACCCTGGCAAGCCGGCTCTTGGGCTTTGTGCGCGATATTCTGATCGCCGCTTATCTTGGGGCCGGTCCGGTGGCCGAGGCGTTTCTGGTCGCTTTTTCCCTGCCGAATATGTTCCGCCGGTTCTTTGCCGAGGGCGCGTTCAACATGGCGTTCATCCCGCTGTTTTCCAAGAAGCTGGAAAGCGGCGACGACCCCAAGGGGTTCGCGCAGGATGCCTTTGCCGGAATGATCCTGGTCCTCTCGCTGTTTACGGTGATCGGCATTGTCTTCATGCCCGCGCTGGTGACTGCAATGGCCAGCGGTTTCATTGGCGACAAACGGTTCGATCTGGCCGTCACCTATGGCCGAATTGCATTCTCGTATATTCTGTTCATCTCGCTCGCCGCACTGGTTTCGGGTGTATTGAATGCCAATCGGCGGTTTCTGGCAGCGGCGGCGGCACCCGTCCTGCTGAACGTCGTGTTCATCGCAACGATCATCGGCAGTGCGCTGAGCGGTGCCGACACCCCCGAAGCACTGCGCGCGCAGGTCGGGATGGCGATGGCCTGGGCCGTGCCCGTGGGGGGCATCGCGCAGCTGGCTCTGGTCTGGTTTGCCGCTGCCCGTGCCGGATTTCGGTTGACGATCCGTCGGCCTCGAATGACGCCGGAATTGAAACGTCTGGCGATCATCGCCGCCCCTGCCGCGCTCGCTGGTGGCGTGGTGCAGATCAACCTGCTGGTCGGACGGCAAGTGGCAAGCTTTTACGACGGCGCCATCGCCTGGCTGAACTATGCCGACAGGTTGTATCAATTGCCGCTGGGTGTCGTCGGTATCGCCATCGGAGTCGTGCTGTTGCCCGAACTGTCGCGCCGTCTGGGCGCGGCAGATACAGTGGGCGGTCGATATGCGTTCAACCGCGCGGCGGAAATGGCGCTGACACTGACCGTACCTTCTGCGGTGGCGTTTCTGGTAATGCCGCTGCCACTGGTCAACGTGTTGTTTCAACGGGGTGCGTTTGGCGCGGATGATGCGGCAGCCACGGCGCTGGCGCTGGCGGTTTATGGTCTGGGTCTGCCTGCCTTCGTTTTGCAAAAAGTGTTGCAGCCGCTGTATTTCGCCCGTGAAGACACCCGCTCGCCATTTCGGTTCGCCATGGTCTCGCTGGTGGTCAACGCCGCTTTGGCGGTGGGTCTGATGCCGTTGATCGGGTTCATGGCCGCCGCGATTGGAACGACGGTGGCAGGCTGGGCCATGGTATGGCTGCTGGTCCGCGGTGGCCGCAAGATGGGCGAAGCCGCCAGCTTTGACGACCGGTTCCGCCGCCGGGTCTGGCGCATTGTCGTTGCATCACTGGGCATGGGGCTTTGCCTGTGGCTGGCCACGCTTGCCTTGGGTCCGGTGTTTGGAATAGCTGGATTGAAATACCTCGCACTTGCCGCTTTGGTTGCGGTGGGCATGGGCAGTTATTTTGTAATCGGGTCCGCAATCGGCGCTTTCGCCTTGTCAGACATACGGGGAGCGGTGCGGCGTTAGATTTTTTGAGTATTTGTACAAAGAAGAAACCGGGTTTCATCGCCTGAGTTTCTTTGTGATCTTGATACCCTTCTGCAGCAAACCGAAAAGCGCGCGACTTTATCTCTCTGTTCACCCGGGCGAGCTGAACCTGCCAGATCTACAGATATTACGCTCGAAAAGGCCGCCGCTCGGTATCATCGCTGCTGCGACCTGCATGGCCGAGACGTTGCGGTCGGTAGGGTTGAACAAGTTCACCACGCCCGCATCCCGTGCCCCGTCAGCCATTTGACAGACTGTCGCATAGATGAGCCGACAGACCCTGCGCCAAGGGATTGGCTGCGAAAAATGGATTCTACTGCCAAGCGTGACACTTAATAGAGGATTCTCCGTCGGTCTCTTTTTCGATCAATTCCGGATTGTCTGACGGATGCAATCCCGACCTTGCCACGGCGAAAGGACGATGGCGTGTCCAAGGCCGTGTCGCCCCAGTTACCGAGCGATTATCGCCGCCCTGCCGCAGGCGATCCAGTCACCGCCATCTGCAACCGATGGGCCATCGTGGCATTTCGCATCAGGATCGCAACGGTAACGAGGCCGACACCGCCCGGCACAGGCGTGATCCAGCCCGCCACCTCCCTGACAGCATCGGTATCAACGTCGCCGACGATCCGCGTCATGCCATCGGCATCGGTTATCGGATTGGTCCCGATATCGATCACCACAGCACCCGGTTTAATCATTCCGGCTCCGACCCTATGCGGCTTGCCCATTGCAACCACGAGAACATCGGCGCGGCGCGAATGCTTTGCCAATGATCGGGTCATGGCGTGACAGACTGTCACCGTTGCACACTCGGCCATCAAAAGAAAGGCGGTTGGCTTGCCAACAATCTCGGAATGGCCGATCACGACGACCTCAAGCCCTCTGATGTCCAGCCCGGTTTCGCGGATCAATTCGACCGTCGCGGCCGCCGTACAGGGCACCAGCGCCACATCGGAATAGACAATATTGCCGATCGACGCGGGGTTCATTCCTCCGACATCTTTAAGCGGATGGATCGCCGCCTGCAGGGAATGCACATTAAGATGATCTGGAACGGGCCGCTGCAGGATCGTCGTTCATTTCGGCGATCAGCTGTTGGCATTCCTCCTGGGTAACCTCATCGCTCCAAAGCTGCTGATCAAATCGAATGCCGGCCCTTTGTGCGGCGCGCGCCTGATTGCGCACATAGATCGCGATGTCGGGATTGCCACCGATGCTGACGGACACAAGTCGCCCGATCTTTTGCACGCCACCAGTCGCCGCGACATGTGCAGAAACTTCTGTCAATATCCGGGTCATGATCGCCTGTCCGTCGATCAGGCGATGGTCCCGGACCTCATCTTTCACGCGGTCAGGCCCTCGGGCTCTGCCAGACCATTGGCACGACAACATGCGGTGACGGTATTGGCCAACAGACAGGCGATGGTCATCGGACCCACACCGCCCGGCACCGGAGTGATCGCACCCGCCCGCTTGGCACAACTGGCATAATCGACATCACCGACCAGTCTGGTCTTTCCTTCACCCTTTTCCGGTGCATCCAGACGGTTGATACCCACGTCGATCACGGTCGCGCCTTGCTTGATCCAGTCGCCCTGCACCATCTCGGGGCGGCCCACGGCGGCAACCACGATATCGGCGCGGCGCACGACATCGGGCAGATCCCTGGTGCGGCTATGCGCGATGGTGACGGTACAGGACTCCCCCAGCAACAGTTGCGCCATCGGTTTGCCGACGATGTTGGACCGCCCGATAACCACTGCGTTCATCCCCGAGAGGCTGCCGTGATGGTCGCGCAGCATCATCAGACACCCCAGCGGCGTGCAAGGCACCATGCTTTTCTGACCGGTGCCAAGCAGCCCGACGTTCGAAATGTGGAACCCGTCGACATCCTTGGCCGGATTCACCGAATTGATCACCAGATTTTCGTTCAGGTGTTTGGGCAGCGGCAATTGTACAAGGATACCGTGGATTTCAGGATCGTTGTTCAATTGATCGATCAACGCCAGAAGATCGGCCTCGGACGTATCGGCGTCCAACCTGTGCTCGACGGATTTCATGCCGACCTCGGCGGTCATCTTGCCTTTCGAGCGAACATAGACCTGTGACGCAGGGTCTTCGCCCACCAACACCACGGCAAGGCCCGGCGTGATGCCGTGATCGTCCTTCAGGCGCGTCACATGTTGCGCCACTCGGCCCCGGACCCGCGCCGCAAATTCCTTGCCGTCAATCACAGTGGCTGTCATTCGATCACCCGTTTTTTGCTTTACTGACATAAAAATAGCCCCGCCATAGGCCGACGGGAGGGTGGGCGGGGCGTCGGCGCAGCCGCGCGTCGCCCCGCCCGACAGATCAGAACAACCCCTCGACGTCGCCGTCAGCGTTCAATCTGATGTTTTCGGCCGAAGGCACCCGAGGCAGGCCGGGCATGGTCATGATTTCACCGCAGATGACCACGACGAAACCTGCACCGGCGCTCAGACGCACTTCGCGGACCGGCACCGAGAACCCGGTCGGAGCGCCACGACGCTCGGGGTCGGTGGTAAAGCTGTATTGCGTCTTCGCCATGCAGACCGGCAGATTGCCATAGCCCTGCTCCTCCCACTCCTTCAGCTGGTTGCGGATCTTCTGATCGGCCAGCACCTCGTCGGCGCGATAGATGCGCTTGGCGATGGTTTCGATCTTCTGGAACAATGGCATGTCGTCGGGATAGATCGGCGAGAAGTTGGCGGAATCGCCATCGGCAATTTCGGCCACCCGTTTGGCCAGAGCTTCGGACCCTTCCGAGCCCAGCTCCCAATGGCGCGACAAGATTGCCTCGGACCCCTGTTCCTTGACGTATGCTTTTACTGCATCCACCTCGGCCTCCGTGTCGGTGACGAAATGGTTGATCGCCACGACCACCGGCACGCCGAAGGATTTGATGTTCTCGATATGCCGACCAAGGTTGGCACAGCCCTTCTTGACCGCCGCAACGTTCTCGGGGCCAAGATCGGCCTTTTTCACACCGCCGTTCATCTTCATTGCCCGGACAGTCGCCACCAGAACGACGACCGAAGGCGCCAGCCCGGCCTTGCGGCATTTGATGTTCATGAACTTTTCGGCACCCAGATCGGCGCCGAACCCTGCCTCGGTCACCACATAATCCACCAGTTTCAGCGCGGTGCTCGTCGCGATCACCGAGTTGCAGCCGTGGGCGATGTTGGCAAAGGGACCGCCGTGCACGAAGGCCGGATTGTTCTCCAGCGTTTGCACAAGGTTGGGCTGCATCGCGTCTTTCAACAGCACGGTCATTGCGCCGTCGGCCTTGATATCGCGGGCAAAAACCGGCGTCTTGTCGCGGCGATAGGCCACGATCATGTCACCCAGCCGCTTTTGCAGATCTTCAAGGTTGATGGCCAGACACAGGATCGCCATGACTTCGGACGCAACGGTAATGTCAAATCCGGTTTCACGCGGGAAACCATTGGCCACACCGCCGAGGCTGGCGGTGATCTGGCGCAGCGCACGGTCGTTCATGTCGACCACCCGGCGCCAGACGACGCGGCGGGTGTCGATTTCCAGTTCATTGCCCCAATAGATGTGGTTGTCGACCATCGCCGACAGCAGCGAATGGGCCGAGGTGATCGCGTGGAAGTCACCGGTGAAATGCAGGTTCATCTCTTCCATCGGCACGATCTGGGCATAGCCGCCGCCAGCGGCCCCACCCTTCATGCCAAAGTTCGGCCCCAGCGATGCCTCGCGGATACAAACGGCGGCTTTCTTGCCGATGCGGTTCAGACCATCGCCCAGACCGACGGTGGTGGTGGTCTTGCCTTCGCCTGCCGGGGTCGGGTTGATCGCGGTGACAAGGATCAGCTTGCCGTTCTTGTTCTTTTGAACCGAATTGATGAACCTTTGGCTGATCTTTGCCTTGTCATGGCCATAGGGCAGCAGGTCGTCGGACGAGATCCCCAGCTTTTTGCCAATCTCCTGAATCGGTTTCTTCTTTGCTTCGCGGGCGATTTGGATGTCGGTCTTGAAGGCCATGTGAACTTGCTCCATGTCGGGATCGTTTTTCGTTCCAGCAGCCGATTATTCGGCGGCCAATGTGCTGTCTGCCACCTTTTCCACCCGGACCGCGGCGAATTTGAACTCGGGGATCTTGCCGTAGGGGTCGATCGCCGGGTTGGTCAGAATGTTGGCCGCAGCTTCGACATAGGCGAAGGGCACGAACACCATGTCTTCGGACACCGCACGGTCCGCCCGGGCCATGATCGTGATCGTGCCACGCCTTGTGGTCAGACGGATCAGGCCGCCCGGTTCCACGCCCATCTTGCGCAGGGTCTTCGGGTGCAAGGATGCGTTGGCTTCGGGCTCGACCGCATCAAGCACCCTTGCCCGGCGCGTCATTGATCCGGTGTGCCAATGTTCCAACTGCCGACCGGTGGTCAGGATCATCGGATATTCGGCATCTGGCACTTCGTCCGGCGCAATCACACTGGCCGGTGTGAATCTGGCGCGGCCATCGGGGCGCGGAAACCCATCGCCGAACACCACGGCCTGACCCGGATCTTCGGGGGACAGCGACGGATAGGTCACCGCCTCGGTCTTGAGCCGGTCCCATGTGATATTGTCGAGCGACCGCATGTTCAGCGCCATCTCGTTGAACACCTGACCCGGATCGGTATAGGTCCAGCCAAGGCCCAGCCGTTTGGCCAGTTCTACCTCGATCCACCAGTCTTCGCGCGCCTCCCCCGGCGGCGGCACGGCCTGACGCACCATCTGAACCTGCCGGTTGGTGTTGCTGACGGTGCCCGACTTTTCATAAAGCGTCGAGGCAGGCAGCAGAACATCGGCATAGTTCGCGGTTTCGGTCAGGAAAATATCCTGCACGATCAGACGTTCCAGCTTGGCAAAAGCCTCACGCGCGTGTTCGACATCGGGGTCGGACATCGCCGGGTTTTCGCCCAGAATATACATCGAACGGGTATTTCCGGCATGGATGTCATCGACGATTTCAGTGACGGTCAGCCCTTTTTCATTGCTGAAATCACCACTGCCCCAGACATCGGTAAACGCCTTGCGCACGCTGTCATCACTCACGTCCTGATAATCGGGCAGGAACATCGGCACCAGCCCGGCATCCGACGCGCCCTGCACGTTGTTCTGCCCGCGCAGCGGATGCAGCCCGGACCCCGGACGCCCCACCTGCCCGGTCATCAGCGCAAGGCTGATCAGACAGCGGGAATTGTCGGTGCCGTGAATGTGCTGGGAAACGCCCATGCCCCAAAAGATCATCGCCGCTTTCGCCCCGGCAAAGGTGCGCGCCACATCGCGCAGAACTTCGGGCGCAATGCCACAAATCCCCGACATCTTTTCGGGGCTGAAATCCTTGAGATGCTGCTTTTCGGCCTCCCAGTTTTCTGTGTAGGCGTCGATATATTGCTGATCGTACAGTTTTTCCTCGACGATCGTGTGCATGATCGCATTCAGCATCGACACATCGGAACCCGGGCGGAACTGCAACATGTGGCTGGCGAACCGCCGCAACCCAACGCCGCGCGGGTCCATCACAATCAACTTGCCGCCGCGTTTGGTGAACTGCTTGAAAAAGGTCGCGGCAACCGGGTGGTTCTCGATCGGGTTTGCGCCGATAATGATCGCCACATCGGCGTTTTCAATCTCGTTGAACGTCGCGGTGACGGCCCCCGATCCGACGTTTTCAATCAGCGCGGCAACCGATGACGCATGGCAGAGCCGCGTACAGTGATCGACGTTGTTGTGGCCAAACCCCTGTCGGATCAGCTTTTGAAACAGATAGGCCTCTTCGTTTGTGCATTTGGCGCTGCCGAAACCGGCAACTGCCTTGCCACCATGGGCCTGCGCAATCTTCGACATTCCGCCAGCGGCGAAATCCAGCGCCTCGTCCCAGGTTGCCTCGCGGAAATGGGTGGACAGATTGCCCGGATCAACGTTCAGCCCTTTGGGCGGTGCGTCGTCGCGGCGGATCATCGGCTTGGTCAACCGATGCGGGTGGTGGATATAGTCGAATCCGAACCGCCCCTTGACGCAAAGCCGCCCCTCGTTCGCCGGGCCGTTCAACCCTTCGACGTATTTGACGCGGCCATCCTTGACCTTGAGACTGACCTGACAGCCCACACCGCAGAACGGGCAGATCGAGGCCGTTTCACTGTCGAAATCGGCGCTGTCTCCCACCTGATGTTCGTCCACGACCGTGCTGGGCATCAAAGCCCCGGTCGGGCAGGCCTGCACGCATTCGCCACAGGCCACACAGGTGGATTCCCCCATCGGGTCGGCAAAATCGAAGGTCGGATAAGTCGAATGCCCCCGCCCGGCCATACCGATCACATCGTTCACTTGAACCTCGCGACAGGCGCGCACGCACAGCCCGCACTGGATACAGGCATCAAGGTTGACGCTCATCGCAATATGGCTGTCGTCGAGCAGCGGAATTCGCCCCTCTTCCAACTTCGGAAAACGGCTTTTCTCGACACCGCTTAGCGCGATCATATCCCACATATGGCTGGATTTATCGTGGCTTATGGCCTGCTCGGGAAAGTCGGCCATCAGCATTTCGATCACCATCTTGCGCGCATTTTCGGCCCGCGCGTTGTTGGTGGTCACAACCATCCCGTCGGAAGGCTCGCGGATGCAGGAGGCCGCGAGAACCCGCTCGCCCTCGATCTCGACCATACAGGCGCGGCAGTTGCCGTCGGGGCGATACCCCGGCGCGGGCTTGTGACACAGATGCGGAATCTTCAGACCGCGCCCGTTGGCCACTTCCCAGATCGTCATGCCCGCTTCGGCTTCGACGTCTTCACCGTTCAGGGTAAACCGGATCATATCGCTCATTTCGCGTGCTCCCCGCCCTCAAGACTTTGCTCGGTGCCATAGCTTTTTGGGTTCCCGGTCGAGTTTACAGTCACCTCATCCGCGAAATGCTTCATCACCAGACGGATCGGATTGGGCGCGGCCTGGCCCAGCCCGCAGATCGATGCATCGACCATTGCGGTGCTCAACTCTTCCAGCAATTCCTGATCCCAGTGATCGGCCTGCATCAGCTTGACCGCCTTTTCGCACCCCACCCGGCAGGGCGTACACTGGCCGCAGCTTTCATCCTCGAAAAACCGCAGCATGTTCAGCGCCGCACCCTTTGCGCTGTCGTTTTCGGACAGAACGACAACGGCGGCTGAGCCGATGAAACTGTCCAAAGGTTGCAGCGTGTCGAAATCGAGAGGTACATCGTCAATCGAAGCTGGCAGCAGGCCCGACGACGGACCACCCGGTTGATAGGCCTTGAACACATGACCGTCTGCCATGCCACCGCAGGCTTCGATGATGTCAAGAATGGTCGATCCGGCAGGCAGGAGTCGAACACCCGGATTGGCGACCCGGCCGGACACCGAGTAACTGCGCAACCCCTTGCGGCCGTTCTTTTCGATGCTGTTCAGGCATTCCGGCCCTTCGCGGCAGACCCGCGCGATCCACCACAGGGTTTCGACGTTGTGCACCAGCGTCGGGCGGCCAAAGACGCCGACCTGTGCCACATAGGGCGGGCGATGACGCGGCAACCCGCGCTTGCCCTCGATGCTTTCGATCATCGCGGATTCTTCGCCGCAGATATAGGCACCCGCGCCACGCCGCAGATCAATATAACCTTTCGCGACAATCCCGGCCTGTTCCAGCACACCAATTTCAATCGCGAGGATTTCCAATACCGCCGGGTATTCGTCGCGCATATAGATAAAGCATGTGTCCGCCTCGACCGCCCAGGCTGCGATCAGCATGCCCTCAAGAAACAGATGTGGCGAGCGTTCAAGATGGAAACGATCCTTGAACGTTCCCGGCTCTCCCTCGTCGCCATTGACCGCAAGATATCGCGGCCCCGCATTGCCCCGCACAAAGCCCCATTTCGTACCCGAGGGGAAACCCGCCCCACCAAGGCCACGCAAACCGGATTCCTTGATGCGGGCCTGCACCTCTTCCCAGTTGCCGTCTTGGCGCAGGTTTTTCAGCGCCTCGTATCCGCCACCGGAGACATAGGCGTCGAAACCTTCATAATTGGGCAGATGCGCATGGGTGTCCTGCGCGGCGATGGCGGCCTGCACCTTTTCGGGTGTCGCATGGTCGATGTGATTGTGGCCCAGTTCCAGCACCGGCGCCGTATCGCAGCGCCCCATGCAGGGCGCACGCAACACACGCACCTCGGCAGGGTCCAGCCCATCCTCAAGCGCCGACTTCAGCGCCTGCGCACCGGCCATCTCGCAAGGCAGGGAATCGCAGACCCGGATCGTCAGCGCGGGCGGAGGTGTTTCGCCCTCTTTGACCACATCGAAATGCGCATAGAAAGTGGCGACCTCGTAAACCTCGGCCATGCTAAGCCGCATCTCTTCGGCCAGAGCACGCAGATGTGCCGCAGAAAGATGGCCGTAACGATCCTGAATAAGGTGGAGATATTCAATCAGCAGATCGCGGCGGCGCGGTGCGTCTTTCAGCAGGTTGCGGACCTCATCCCATGGCTCGTCTTGCAACTGGCGGCCCTTGGGGGTATGACGCCCCTTGCCTTTGCCGGATTTCCAAACGCCTTTTTGTTGATCCAAAGCCATCCGTGCACATCTCCCATGTTATTCCCATTGTTTAACTTAATTTCCTTAGGGTCAACACGTCTTTGGGATGACATTCTGCTGGTCTGACCCGTGCAGCGCAGTGAATGGACAGAGCTCAAAAAGACCTTTGCCGGAGTCCCGCAAGCATTTGACCTTGATGCAGCCATGGCCCGTAATCCACTGCGGAAACCATCCGGCGCGTTGCCAGGTTTGCCCACAATAATGCGAGGCATAAGCGCCCACAGCGAAGATTGCCCCGACAGTCAAACGGCGAACGATTTCTGTTCCGTTACGATCATATCCATCGGAATATCGTGCGGTTGGGGAAAGATTGTCGACAGCTTCGCCGACGCATATCCGACTCCGATCTTGAACGGACAGGGATCAAGTGACGCCAGTGTCCTGTCGAAATAACCACCGCCATACCCAAGCCGGTAACCCTGTTCATCCCACCCCACCAGAGGTGCCAGCGCAATATCCGGTGTCACGACCTCGGCGTTGGCCGGAGGTACGGGAATATTCCAGTCGCCGCGGACCATTTTCGTCTCGGGTGTCCAACGGCGAAACACCAGCGGCGCTGCTTTGGTTTCGACCAGCGGCAGCGCAATCATGACACCGGCGTCGTGCAATCGGGCCATCAGGCCACGCAGATCCGGCTCGCCCTTGATCGGCCAGTACATCGACAGGATCCGCCCCCGCGCGCCATCGAACCGGGTTTGAAGGATGGCCTCCAGATTAACCGCCAGACGGTCCGAGGCAGAGGCATGTTCCGTCACACTGAGCGTTTTTCGCGCCACCCGCAATTCTTCCCGCCGGGCCTTGCGCCAGCCCGGAACCTCTGTTGATTTCATCGGCTCATCCCTTGGTCAGCGGCCCTTGCAGAGCCCGCGTCAAGACAGGCGACCGCATCGCGCACCATCCTTTCAATCCGCACAGCCGCCGGAACGACATCACGGATCAACCCGGCCCCCTGCCCGGCATAGCTGGGCATCGCCTCGAGGTCGCCGGTGGTGGTTCGCAGGGGGGAATCCGTGCTGAAACGGTATCGCTCTGCGCCATCATCCCAGGCAATCGGATCACGCGGCAGGTTGTCGGGATCATGCCCCAGAAGATCGCCGTTGAGTGACTTTGTGATGCTGTTGGCGATCACCCGCACGGCAGCCCCCTTGGGCCAGTTCAACACAAACACATCCGTCAGAACCGTATCGGCACCCGAGGCATCGACAACCCGTTGCTTGTGAAACGGATGGGCAAAGGATTCTTCAGCCGCCAGAAAAGCCGTGCCGCATTGAACGCCCTGCGCACCAAGCGCAAGCGCGGCGGCCAGCCCCTTGCCGGTCGAAACCCCACCAGAGATGACAACTGGCAGCCGGATGTCTTGCATGATCTCTTCGGCCAGGGCGAACGACCCCGTCCGCCCGTGCACGTGCCCCCCCGCCTCGATCCCCTGGGCAATGATGACATTGGCACCTGCGGCTTCGGCCTTGCGCGCTTGCGCAGCCGATCCGACCTGATGCAAGACCAGCGCACCCCGGTCTCTGACCCGCGCAATCACTTCGGGCATTACATCCCAAAAGAACGAAAAGGCTGTGATCCCAAGCGCGAAACACTGTTCTATCTGCGCATCAAGAAGCGCCGGATCCGTGGCGGCGGGGATCAGGTTGACCGCAAAGTCTCTGTCGGTCGCCGCGCGCAACGCCGTAACCTCGGACGCGATCAATTCAGGGCTTTCGCGGACCATCCCCAGTGTCGGATATCCGCCCGCATCAGCGACCGCAGCGGCCAGTTCCCACCGCGCGACGCCGCCCATGCCCGCAAGCAGGATCGGCACCTTGCACCCCAGCACCGAACACAGCGGCGTTTCCAACCTGCCTGACGATCTGTGGGGCATTCCGGTCTCCTGAGTCTTCTGTCAGTCTGGAAAGTGTCTGCCCTTTGCAGAAGAACGTAAAGAGGCCCCCAAAAGATCGGGAAAACCGGGCATCGGCGATGTCGGATACCGCGAAACGGTCAGAGGCTCACAGCCCTGAAATCAGATTGTTGCTGCGGCGTCCGAGGGCGCATAGTCGAGATATGTCTGATGGGTGGCGATATGATCGGCTACAAATTTGGCATCGTGCCAGACCCCCCAGATAAACGACGACCCGCGCCGCGATTGCCATGGAAGCCCGACAAAATAGATGCCTTGCTGATTGGAAATACCTCGATTGTGGATCGGTTTGCCAGACGGATCAAAGACATCAGCCTGCAACCAGCCATAGTCCCGGGCATACCCCGTGGCCCAGATCACCGAGGTCACGCCACAGGCCTTGAGGTCAAGCTCCCGTATCGGCGTGCTCAGGCAATCGGGATCGGGCCATCCCGTGCGGGCCTCGGGCTCCTCTGGCAGATCAAGCCCGTTTTGCAAGACATAGGCATCCGCCTCGTCAAGCACCGACAGATAATTCGCATCCCCCCGGGCGATGTTGTCGATCAGATCGGAGGCAAAGTGCAACTTGCCGTCCACAAAACGCTGGGTACGTCCGACCAGTTGCATTCCACTGGCGGCGAACCGTCGGAAATCGACCGTTCTGCCGCCATTGGCACCGCTGACCGCGATGGTCACATGCTCGGTTCCCGGACCGGGTGTCTGCATGTCCCATTTGCCAAGAACCCCCAGCCACCAGACAAAATCGCGATTGCGATAACTGCGGGGCGGACGATCATGTGGCCCGACGGACAGAAACACCTGCCGCCCGGCGTTCATCAATTCTTCGGCAATCTGCGCACCCGACGATCCCGCCCCCACCACCATGACCGCACCTTCGGGCATCTGATCGGGATTGCGATAGGCGTTCGAGTGAATCTGGACGAGCTCCGCATCGGCAGGGATCAGACCGGGAAAGACCGGTTGCTGGAACGGGCCGGTTGCCGCGACGATATTTTGCGCTTCGATCATGCCGTCAGAGGTTTCCACCCGAAACCCCGACCCGCCCTCGATGCGGCGCGCATGTCGCACGTCGACGCCGCAGCGGATCGGTGCTTTGATCTTTTCCGCATAGGCGACAAAATAATCCGCAACCGCGTCCTTGGCGGGAAAACCATCAGGCCCGCAGTCCGCAAACGTGAGTCCCGGAAAACGGTCGTGCCAAGCAGGACCGTTGGCCACCAGCGTATCCCACCGGGCGGTGCGCCAGCGTTCGGCGATCCGGGCGCGCTCAAGCACCAGATGGGAAATGCCGTTCTGGCCAAGGTGTTCGCTCATCGCCACCCCGGCCTGACCGCCGCCGACGACCAGTGTGTTTACTTTTTCAATCGGCATCGCAGCACTCCTGTTGTTCGCATTTCCGTCAAAGATTATCCGCTCCCCCGACGCCCGAAACTGGCAATGGACAGCAGCATGGCGCTGTTCGTCCTTTCACCTATACTCGGAAATTCCACCATGACCGGAGCATAAACATGGCGCATACCCGCATTCGAAAATTCAACACCTCCGAAACCTATCCCGAACAGAACCTCGACAACGATCTGTGTCAGGCCGTGGTCACCCGGGGTGGCAAAACGGTCTGGCTGCGGGGTCAGTGTCCGCAAAACCTCGATGACTTCACCAATATTGCGAGTCACGATCCGGTGGAGCAGACCCATAAGGTCATGCAGAACATTCGCCAGCTTCTCGAAGAGGCCGGCGGCAGCATGGAGCATCTGGTCAAAGTCGTCGTCTATATCACTGATGTGCGTCACCGCGAGGCCGTGTACCGAACCATGGGTGAGTATATCAAAGGTGTGTATCCGGTTTCGACCGGCCTTGTGGTTCAGGCACTTGCCCGCCCTGAATGGCTGGTTGAAATCGACGGCACCGCGGTAATTCCGGAATGACCTTTTCGCTCGTGGCCCGCTGCGCCGAAACCGGGATGTTCGGGGTGGCGATCGCGTCTTCCTCGCCTGCGGTCGCCGCGCGCTGTTCCTTTGTCCGTGCAGGTGTCGGGGCTGTGGCATCGCAGAACGTAACGGACCCGACGCTTGGCCCGCTGACGCTCGATCTGATGGGCGGTGGCGCCAGCGCACCCATGGCCATCGCCGAAGTTCAAAAGCGCGGCAAGTTCATCGAATACCGGCAAGTACTGGCCGTCGACGCAAAGGGGCACACTGCGATTCATTCGGGGCCAAACTCGTTGGGTATCTGGACACAGGCACAGGCGGAAAATGTCGCCTCAGGCGGTAACCTGTTGGCAAATGACAGCGTGCCTCAGGCAATCGCCGATGGATTTCTGACCGCGAAGGGCCATATCGGCGACCGGTTGATTGCCGCGATGCGCGCCGGATTGGCCGCCGGAGGCGAGGCCGGGCCGATCCATTCTGCGGGTATGAAAATCGTCGACAAGGTCAGTTGGCCAGTGGCCGATCTGCGTTGCGACTGGACCGAAGACTGCCCGATCGAAAACATTGCAACCGCTTGGCTCGTTTATAAACCGCAGCTCGACGCCTATATCCAGCGCGCGCTCGACCCACGCGAAGCGCCTTCATACGGCGTGCCCGGCGACGATTGACGACATAACACCTCGGCCAACGGAATTTGGAATGTCCCATCACCTGTTTGTCGGGAATGGGGCGACTCCTGCCGTCTGCGCGTCGCCATTGCACGGGGACGGACAAAGGCACTGGTGCCGATGGCTAGGATCCGCATCCGCCATGCGCCCGGAATGAATGAATCCCGACGCGAATCAATTAAAGAGAATTGCACTGGCAGAAGCCGCAAACAGCCAAGTTGATTTCCAAATGTTTCCACCCGAAGCGTTTCGACGGTTAAGAAATACGAAACACACGTTAAGGTTGATTAACTTTCTAGCCCTTCTATCACAGGATGTGTTCTTGAATATTTTTGGATAAAAAACCTCGTTTAGTCGGGGCCAGATCCTCGTTCGACATCCAAGATCGTCCTGGAGCAGGTAATACTGAGATGCCGTTAACATACTGATAACGATTAATAAAATGATATTGCTTGGATGCGAGACCGCAGTGCGTTAACCTATGTTAATTACCGAACGGCACAAATGCGTCTAATCTATAACCCGATGCATCTACAGAAGTGTCCGACGCTTCAAGTCGCGGACATGCCACTGGCTTTTCGTTGCCTTTATAGGGACGCAGAGGCTGATTTATCGCACATCAGAACCTTGGGTTCTATGTGCACCCATTTCATCGACCCGAAAGCAATTTTAACCACAGGGAATCCGGAACGCGAACAGAGGGGGCCTGAGGACAGAAGAAACCGAACCAAGAGTTATAAACTATTATCTAAAAATCCCTTATCTGACTGTAACAACAGTCGAATACACACCATACTATTAATATTTGATTAATCCGCATCAACCAAGTCCGCTTGCTGATTCTACAACTCAATTCAGCGCACATTTCGTGCGCCCTTTTGGAGTGCGAGTCATTGAATTTCGTAGATACCAATTTTATCAATGCTGTTTCCCACCGAGATCACGACCCAAAATCGACAAACGTATCGCTATTCTTTGCCCAGGTCTGGTTTCGGCCCGGTGAGATTGCACTGATCGGGGACAAACGCCGCGCCACTTACCCCCAACCTGGGGTGCAGGGTGTGGCGCGTCGTAGCGCACTGTGCGACGGGCTTCTGCGGCTCGACACCGTGCCGCCCACGGCCGGATCCTCTGATCTTTGGGGACGTTTCCTGCTGACAATCGCCGGGATCGAGCGGGAGTTGAACCGCAGGATCAGTCTTGTCACCACTTATCATGCGGCCAAATTGCGCGCGCTGGTCCGGCATCTGACTGACCGCGACGAAACGAGTCTGTCCGAGCCGCACGCACGGGCGGGGCGGGCGCTGTCCCAGCGGCAGGTGACACGCCGCCTGAATGAGATCCGCGCCCCACAGGGCCGCAACATCGGGTTCGCCGAAGCCGCGCAAGGGAATGAGGCGCTGCTGATTTCCCGGGATCAGGACCGGGATGAAGGGCGCAAACCGGATCGTGCCGATACCGCGGCCGCAGTCAGGTCAATGCGAAATAGATCACCACACCCCAGACCACGACGCAGAACGCAATTGCGGCAATGCGGATACGGCGGCCTGTCAGACCGCGCCGCGCAACAGTGTTGCGAAAACCCCGATGCGTTGTGTTGCCTGCGTTCATACCAGCGTCCTGTCGCAAATTTTCCGTTTTTAAAGTATTGCCAATTTCCTGCATCGCGGTCGCGTCTTTCCCATTTCTGTTCCGGCATACTGACGCCCGGGCCGATCGGTCAATTCCGGCGATTACGGAATAGCGGCGGACGATGCATGGATACCACAGCCGGTAACCCGGCTGGTGCGATCAGGTTAACCACCGATACCCGTCGGAACATGCACAAACCGCGCAAATCTCCGATGGGGAGCCCGCACCCAAGGCAGCGTGAATTACTTAACGTCAACGCGTGCACCACAATCACGGCAAAGCGCACCTTTAGTCAAACCAATTGGAGAAAAACACCATTGTGAGGCGGAATTCAGCCGTCACATAAAAGATATTTTAGCGGGGGATCTGTTATGGATCACAAAGTTGTTGGAAATACGTCATTTAAAATTGCTGATCGGGGTGGTGGTGTCCGTTTTCGGACGGCGGATGAAGCACCGATGCACCAAGCGTTGCGTTGGGTCGATTCGGACGTCACCAAACGTGTTGTCGACATCATCGGTGCATCCTGCATTCTGCTGTTCGTCATGCCCGTGTTCTTGCTGATCGTCGCAGTGATCGCGCTGGCCGGTGACGGGCCGATATTTTTCGCCCATCAGCGCGTTGGCCGGAATGGCGTGGCGTTTCGCTGTCTCAAGTTCCGCACGATGCGAACCGATGCCGACTATGTGCTGGCCCGGCATCTTGCGGAGTGTCCCGCCGCGCGACGGGAATGGGCGCAAACCCGGAAACTGCGAAATGATCCGCGGGTTCTGGCGATCGGACGTCTATTGCGCCGGTCAAGTCTCGACGAGCTGCCGCAACTGATCAACGTGCTGCGCGGCGAGATGAGCCTGGTCGGCCCGCGCCCCATAGTAGACGATGAGGCCCCGAATTACGGCGTCGACTTCGCCTATTACCTTGTGCTGCGCCCCGGCATCACCGGGTTGTGGCAGATCAGCGGCCGCAACGACACGACCTATGCCGAGCGGGTGGCGTTCGATGTGCGCTATGTCCGCGAGCGATCGCTGATTGGCGATGTCGGCATCTTGTTGCGCACCATCGTCGTTGTCGTGAACGGGCGCGGCGTCCATTGACCCGACTCCGCGTCTGAACGTGACGGCGTGCACCCGAGCACGCAAAGAGAAGGGCAACGGACATGCGGACCCCAGAGACCGGCGGCACGACACGGCCCGCCGGCAAGAGGCACAACCCCGGGCGCAAGGCCACAGACGCCTTTCGCGTTGTCGGACGCCTGGTGCCACAGCTTGCGCAGCTCGCGGTATTTATCGTGGCTGCGCGCCTGTTGGGGCCTGTTGAATTCGGCATCTTCGCGCTTGCGTCTGCCTGTGCGATTGTCCTGCTGCGGGCGACCGATGCTGGTTGGGCACCTCTCATCATACCGCAACCGGGCGTTGAAACCGGGCCGCTTCAGGTTCTGTTGATCGCAATCCTCAGTGGAACGGCCTGCGGTCTGTCGGGTGGATTTGGGGCACTGGCCGTGGGCAGTCTTGGGCGCGGCCAGCCGGAAATCATATGGGCCGCAGGAATTGGCCTTGCGGCAGCTGTGGCCTATGGCGCCGCCATCGCGGTACTCGACCCGGGAATATACCGACGGATGTGGCCTGCGATCGGCGCGACCGTCCGCGTTGGGTTCAGGTCAGTGGTGCGCAAGCCCACGCCAGAAGTCTGCCCGCAATGATCGTCATGGCATCTCCCGCGCCACAGTTGCGCCCCGGTTGGCGCAAGGCGGCAAATCGCGCCCTGCGCCTTGCTGTGGCCCTGCCCCGTGCAGGGGCCGCGCGCCTGTTGGCCGCGACGGAGCATTCGGCACGGTTCTCAGGGGCGTATAACAGCAGCGCCGCGCTAACCCCCGCCCTCGCCCGGTTCAAAACACGCGGCTATGACGACGAAAGCGTTGTTGACGTTTCCTTTGATGAGATGTGCCGCCGGGAAACCTGGGATTATCCGATCCTGTTCTGGCTGGGGCGGTATTTGCCCGATCTGCCGTTCGTGCTGGATGCGGGCGGCCATCTTGGAACCAAATACATTGCATTCTCGGACCTGATCAATCTGAGCGGAGCACATTGGACGGTGCATGATCTGCCGGGCATCGTCCGCGCCGCCCGCGCGCGCCAGAACCGGGGCGAACTGCCCGCAGCCATCACGTTCGAAGATCGGCTGGACCAGACTCCCGCGACAGACATCCTGCTGGTTTCGGGGTTTCTGCCATATCTCGACATTCCGTTTTCCGAATTCGTCGCCGCTCTGCGGCGGCGTCCAAAGGTGATCCTCCTCAACAAGGTGGCGGTGCGGGACGGTGCGGAAATTTTCACCATCGAGCGGATCGGCAGCGCGCGTGTGCCCTATCGGATCCGCAACCGTTCCCAGTGGGAGAGCCGGATCAGCGCAATGGGATACGAGATGCTGGACAGTTGGAACATCAGCGAAATCGGCCACGTTATCCCCACGCATCCCTGGTTGGGTCGAAGCAAAAGCCGGGGTTATGCCCTGCTGCGGCGGGATGAGATTGAGTAGAAGAGGATGGAGAATGAAACGAAGAAAACGACCGCGGACCAGAACCATGACACCCCCTGTCAGGCGTGCAAGTCAGAGCCGGACCATGGGTAAATCCGGGGCCACCCCGACGCCATTCGCATGGGCTGCGGCGCTACGGACGCCGCACGGAATTTCCACGATCAACGATGCGGATGATCAACGCCGCCACCACCGCGTTGTTGTCGGTAAGCACCAGATCCCCGGTCACCGAGCCGTGGGTGACTGCGAGATCGCGCAGACTCCCCATGATTGCCGTTTCGGGAAGGATCGCGTGATCGTTCAGCGCCAGAAACAGGGGTTCGCAAATCGTCAGCGCTGCGGCACAAGAAATATCGTCTGGAACCGGCATTTGGCAAGTTCCTTTCGGGGGCTGACCCCGTGCCATTGCATCATTGGGCGCTCGGTCCTGTCATCAAACAGCATCGCAGAGAAAGACTCCTGCCGTCCTGACCCGCAGCGATTTATACCTCGGCCGCATCAACTTGTGATAATATCTGGATACTATCTCGCATCTGTCTTCCGTATTTTCACGACGGAAAGGGTGGCCATCGTATGACTGCGCAGGACAGCCCACTGGCCCGCAAGCTCGGTGCATACCTAAGCCTGTCCAAGGCGGAACTTACTGTCCTTGAAAGCTTTCATGGTGAGCGGCGCAGCTTTCCCGGCGGGAAAGAGCTGATTCACGAAGGACAGCCGGCACCATCGGCATTTGTTCTGTTCGAAGGTTGGGCAAGTTCGTTCAAAGTGCTGCGCGACGGCGGACGGCAGATCGTCGACTTTCAGATTCCGGGGGATTTTCTGGGTTTGAGCAACGTACTACTGCGCAAGTCCGACCACTGTATTGAGTCGATTACGGATATAAAGGCATCCCAGTTCGACGCTGCCGATCTGTTCGGCGCGATTGAAACCTGCCCGCGCATTGCCTCCGCCGTTCTCTGGGCCGCTTCGTCGGATGAGGCGGCTGCCGTTGAGCGTCTGGTCAGCCTCGGGCGCCGGGATGCCTTGGAACGGATGGCGCATTTCCTGCTGGAACTGGGGGCGCGGCTGAAGCAGGTCGGGCTTGCCACGCGCCAAAGCTATGCCTGCCCGCTGTCGCAGTATCATCTTGCCGATGCCTTGGGCCTGAGCCCTGTGCACGTCAACCGCGTGCTGCGTCAGTTGCGGGAAGACGGGCTTTTGACCTTTCGCAACGGTCGGGTCGTGTTCGACGATTTCGACCGGTTGGTGACACTCTGCGACTTCGACATGGCCTATCTCGACTATGAAGGGCCGGTATTGAAAACAAGCAGTTGGGAGGCGCGAAAGGGCACAAAGACTGAAGCGACGCCGCAGGGGGGGACAGAACGAATCTGATTGGAGTTAAGCAAAGAAAATAGGATCATCAGTACTTCCCAGATGACGGCGGCGTTTCCGGTATCAGACCTCGATCCAGCAATTTGTCGCACGCCGCTTCGCCCATAACATTGTTTGAAAACAGAGTTTTTTGAAATGGCCTTGTGCGGGCCATTCTCACTCGGACAAAAGAGCACAAGATCATAGCCGCTCCAATTCAGGTCTCCCAACACCCGGGGCATCAGCCCGAGGTATCTTTGGTGACGCTTTCGGGCAAAGGTCAGCCGCCCGACAAGGGTCTGGATCAACGGACGCGCGGCCAGTTTCCGGGACAGTCGCGCCGGATCAAGCACTTAGGTGAATAGTCGTCCTGAGGATAGAGGTGCAGCATCTGCGCCTACACCCGTTCGCCGCCGCGCGTGCCCACCTACCAATAACGGATCAGCGATACGGCGCAGTGGCACAGGGCTGGCGAGAGCTTCAGCGTGACATGCGATAATCCCCGGACACCCTTTGTTGTTGTCGCATGTATTAAGCCTCACTCGGTCAGCAGGTCTTTCGAGTGTCGGAAGGGTCGTGTTGCAGCCCGTCCATCCGCCCGCTATGCAACAGTCGCAATTTGCAAAGGGGCGGGCATGGCCGAACATTTCTGGGGTGACGGATCGGACCGCCGCGCAAACCGGCAGGCGGTGGTCTCTGACACCCGGTCTGCACATCGCTGCTCCGCTGTCCGGCTGACCCTCACATGAAACATGCACTGGTCATCGGCGGCGGGCCTGCCGGGCTGATGGCGGCGGGCGAACTGGCGCGGGCCGGTCTGTCGGTGACTTTGGTCGAGGCGATGCCGACCGTCGGGCGCAAGTTTCTCATGGCCGGGAAATCGGGGCTCAACCTGACGCTGGATGTCCCACAGGACGCACCGTTTGACGCCGTTCTGACCGCCTGCAAAGCGCCAGCACCGGTGCATGACGCCCTGCGCGACTTCGGTCCGTTGGCGGTGCAGGATTGGGCGCGCGATCTGGGTCAGCCGGTGTTCACCGGCAGCACGGGCCGGGTGTTTCCCGTAGCGATGAAGGCCTCGCCCCTGTTGCGCGCCTGGTTGGCCGACCTGCGCAGGCTGGGGGTCGATATCCGGACACGCTGGCGCTGGACCGGCTGGAACGAGGGCTTTGAATTTGCCACGCCAGAGGGTGCGGAAACGCTGACCCCCGATGTCTGTGTTCTGGCCCTTGGCGGCGCAAGCTGGGCGCGGCTCGGATCGGACGGCGCATGGGCCGCTCTGCTCGCGGATCGGGGGGTGGCGCTGACGCCGTTCGCCGCGTCCAATGCGGGGTTGTCGGTGGATTGGTCCGCCCCCATGGCCAAAGTGTTCGGCCAGCCGGTGAAAGGCGTCGCGATCCGTGCGGGCAACGCCCTGCATCGCGGCGAATTCGTGATCACGGCACGAGGTCTTGAGGGCGGCGGCATCTATCACCTCTCGCCTGCGGTGCGGGCGGGCACGCCGCTGACGCTTGATCTGCTGCCCGACTGGCCGATCGCCCGGGTTGCCGAGCGCCTGTCACGCCCCCGGGGCAAAGCAAGCATCGGCAACTGGCTGCGCAAGTCGCTGAAACTCGATCCCGCCCGCCTTGCGCTGCTGCTGGAATTTGCTCGCCCGCTGCCCAGTGGCCCGGAACTGGCGAAAATCGCCAAGGCTCTGCCTTTGCGTCACGCCGGACTGCGCCCGATGGACGAGGCGATATCAACGGTGGGCGGTGTTGCTGCCGCCGCACTGGACCAGCGATTGATGCTCGAGACCGCGCCCGGCACCTTTGTGGCCGGGGAAATGATCGACTGGGATGCACCCACCGGCGGGTATCTTCTGACCACCTGTTTCGCCACCGGACGGATGGCGGGGCGACAGGCTGCGGCGTTTGCGCTCGGCTGATTTCAGGCGGGGAGGGCTGTTGCCAAGTGCCCTTGGCGGATCGACAGGTGCAGGATTGCCCAAATCGCCCCCGACCCGCCAAAGCCGCAGCGCTTGACTCGACCGTTGCGACGAGTAGCGTCGCGCGACTTCGAAAAGGATCATCAATGCCACCGTTCAGCCAGATTTATGACGCCCGCATCGCCGACGGGACGTTGAACGACGATCCGGTCCAGCGCGCGATCCTGCCCGAATTCGAACGTCTGCGCACCGCCCTGAACCAACCCCCGAAACGCAACGGATTCTTTTCCCGCAAAGCCCCCGAGCCGATCCCCGGCCTGTACATCTGGGGCGGTGTCGGGCGGGGCAAATCGATGCTGATGGATCTGTTCTTTCAGTCCGTCGACATGCCCGAAAAACGCCGCGTCCACTTTCATGCCTTCATGCAAGAGGTCCACGCAGGCATGATTGCTGCCCGCAAACGCGGTGTGGATGACGCGCTGGAACCGGTGGGCGAGGCTCTGTCGCGCGATCTGCGCCTGCTGTGTCTGGACGAGATGCAGATCAGCGACATCACCGACGCGATGATCGTCGGGCGGCTGTTCGGCATGCTGCTGAAGGCCGGTGTGGTGATTGTCACAACATCGAACCGGGTGCCTGACGACCTGTACAAGAATGGACTGAACCGGCAATTATTCTTGCCGTTCATCGATCTGCTGAAATCGCGGCTGGTGGTGCATGAACTGGCCGCCGCACGGGATTACCGACAAGAGCGGCTGGGTGGGTCGCCGGTGTATTTTCATCCGGTTGACAAGGCCGCGCGCAGCCAGATGGATGCGCTGTGGGAGACATTGGCCTCTGACGATGTTGCGCCGCTGGTGCTGCATGTACAGGGGCGGGAGGTGGAGCTGCCACAGTTCTCGGGCGGGGTGGCGCGGGCGGGGTTCTGGGATCTCTGCGGCCGTGCCTTGGGGGCCGCCGATTATCTCGCGGTGGCCGATGCGGTCCGGATTCTGCTGCTGGATGGCATCCCCCGGCTGAGTTCGGAGAACTATAACGAGGCCCGGCGTTTCGTCACCCTGATCGACGCGCTTTACGAGGGGCAGGTCCGGCTGATCGCTTCGGCGGCCGATGTGCCCGAAAACCTGTATCTGGAAGGCGCCGGACTGTTCGAGTTCGAACGCACTGCCTCACGTCTGCGCGAGATGCAGGCCGCGGATTGGGGCCCATGAGGCAGCGCACCCCGATAAGGGGACTGTACAAATTTTCAAAGAAAATTTGGCCTCCGGCGGGAGTATTTTCACAAGGAGAAGCCGGGCGTCACCCGAGATATTCGCGCAGCGCGGCGGGGGGCGCATCAAGCAGCGCCCCGGCGAGAGAAGGCGGATGCGCGACACCATCGGCCACGACGACCAGATCGCCGCCCAGCGCCCTTGCGTCAGCGGGATCATGGGTGACCATCAGCAGGGTGGCGCGGGTGGACACGAGCAGGGATTTGACCAGCGCAATCATTTCCGCGCGCAGGGCCGGGCCGAGCGCCGCGAAGGGTTCATCGAGCAGGACCAGCGGGCGGTCCTGCACCAGCATCCGCGCCAGCGCAGCACGACTTTGCTGACCGCCCGACAGGGTGGCGGGCTTGCGCGTGGCAAAACCTGCCAGTCCGACCTGCGCCAGCGCATCCTGGACGCGGGCGGTTTCTTTCGTGTTCAGGCGGCCCGAGGGGCGCAGGCCGAGTGCCGCGTTTTCAAACGCGGTGAGGTGCGGAAACAGGTTGTTGTCCTGAAAGATCATCGCGACCGGGCGTTTGCCGGGCGAAAGGGCTTCCAGATCGGTGCCTTGCCACAGGATTCGGCCCTGTGCCGGCGCGAAGAACCCACCAATCGCGGCCAGCAGCGTGGATTTCCCGGCCCCCGAAGGCCCCATCACCGCCGTTCGGCTGCCCCGTGTGACGCTGAAATCGGCAGTCAGGCGGAAATCACCCTGCTCCAGCACGACTTGTTCAAACGTCAGCATCCACCCGCCCCCCGCGATCAAAGATCCAGAACACCGCAAGGCTGAGCCCCAGCAGCAACAGCGCAACCCCCGCCGCCTGATCCATCCGGTAAGCCGCCATCAGCCGGTAAAGCAACAGTGGCAATGTTGCCTGCCCCGGATCGGCAAACAGCGTCACGACGCCCAGATCGCCCATGGACAGCGCCCCCGCCAGCGCGGCGGAGAACCCCAAGGGACGGCGCAGTCGTGGCAGGGTCAACCGGGTAAGGCGCGCGGTGCCGGTCATCCCGAGACTGTCGGCCAGGCGTCCGAACCGCGACTCGACCTCGGCCGCGGCGGGCACAAGGGCGCGCAGGGCAAACGGCAGCGCCATCACTGCATTGACCAGCGCGGTCACCGGCAGGGCCAACGCCACTGGATCGGTCAGCGGGAACAGGATCAGGAACAGTCCGGTCCCGATCACCAGCGGCGATGCGGCAATGGCCAGATATCCCACAGGCTCCATCCAGCGGCCCATCCGTGGGTGACGCACGATCGCCAGCGTCATCGCCAACGCCAGCACCAGCGTCACCGCCACCGAAAGCCCCGCCACCCAAAGCGAACGCCAGGCCGCCGCCCAGACCTGCACCGGCAGATCGGCAAGCGCGGGCAATCCGCGCGCCGCGATCGCCGCCAGCGGTGTCAGCAGGAACGTGGCCGCCAGCGTGATCCACAAGGCATCGATCACGCGCAGGGCAAGGCGGTCAGCGTCCCACCGGCGGACGCTGCGGTCCAGTCCTGCCCCGGTCACCACTGGCACCGCGATACGCAACGCGATCAGCGCCGCAGCCCCGGACATTGCAAGCTGGATCAGCGCAAGGACAGCCGCCCGCGACAGATCGAAATCGAGCCGGAACGCGTGGTAGATCGCCAGTTCCACGGTTGTCGCCCGTGGCCCGCCCCCCAGTGTCAGCGCAACGGCAAAGGAGGTGGTACAGATCAGGAAGATCACCATGAAGGTTCCCGGCAGCACTGCCCGCAGCATCGGGCGTTCGAGCAGACGGGCGATGTCGCGCGGTGTGGCGTCCAGCGTGGCGGCGAGGCGGAACCGTTCTGCCGGGATCGCCAGCCAGCCTTGCAAAATCAGCCGCGTCGCCAGCGGCAGGTTGAAAAACACATGCGCCAGAATCACCCCATGCAAGCCATAGATGCCGATGGGATCGAACCCGATCAGACCCAGTGCCTGCGACACCCAGCCACTGCGCCCGAACACCGCCAGCAGACCCAGAACCGCGACGATCACCGGCAGGATGAAGGGCGCGCCCATCAGCGTGACCAACACCGCTCGCCCCGGAAACCGCCGCCGCGCCAAGCCCCGCGCCACCGGCACGGCCAACGCGACGGAAAGCAGCGCCGACAGCGCCGCCTGCCATAGGGTGAAGCGAATCGCGGCCCAGTCCTGTGGCCCAATGCGGAAACCGCCCTCGGCCCGGATCAGAACGGCGGCCACGGTGCCAAGGGTCAATGCCAGAACCGCAAGCGTCGCCGCGACTCCGGCGATGCCTGTGCGGGTCACCGCCACCCGTCCCACTGCACCAACCACTGGCAGCACCCCAGCCCGGACCCGAGCGCGGCCGGTTACCGGCCCAGCGCGGTCAGCCATTCTTCCAGCGCCACATCACGTGCATGATCCGCCTCATCCGCGCCGAACAGCAGCGCGGTGTCGGGAACGATCAAACTGTAGAAGCCTTCGGGCAAACCGCCCGTCGGGGTCACCGCAGGATACATCCAGTTCGTCGTCGGAATGACCGACTGGAACGCATCCGTCACCATGAAGCGCAGAAAATCATTGGCCAGTTCGATCTTGTCCGACGAGGCGATGCTGGCCGCGACTTCGACCTGAAGATAGTGGCCTTCGCTGAACGGCACGGCGACCTTGGTGTCGTCGTCTTCCGCGATCACATGATAGGCGGGCGATGTGGTATAGCTCAGCACTATGTCGGCCTCGCCCTCAAGGAACATGCCATAGGCTTCGCTCCAGCCCTTGGTCACGGTCACGATATTGTCGGCCAGCCCCTCCCAGATTGCCTGTGCCTCGTCGCCATAAGCCGCCTTGATCCAGAGCAGCAGGCCCAGACCGGGGGTGGACGAGCGGGGGTCCTGAATCAGGATTTTGGCGTCACTGGCGCCAAGCGCACGGAAATCAGTGGGCAGATCCGCGCCCCGTGTGCCGACAAAGGCGAAATAGCTCCAGTCATAGGGGACGAACATGTCGTCTTCCCACTCGACCGGCATGTCGAAATCCACGTCGCCCAGACCGTGCAGCCCGAACAGCCCGGTTTCGGCGGCGGCGTGGGTCAGGTTGGTGTCCAGCCCCAGCACCACGTCGGCCTTGGTGCGTGTCCCTTCCAGCCGCAACCGGGCCAGCAGGGCGGCGCCGTCGCCCGCGGCGACGAATTGCAGATCGCAGGCACAGATCGCCTCAAAGGCCGTTTCGATGGCCGGTCCGGGGCCCCATTCGGACACGAAACTGTCATAGGTATAGACGGTCAACACAGGTTTTCCCTGTGCGGCGGCAGGCAAGGCAAGCGGCAACGCGGCAAGGGCTGCGAAGATGGCAAGACGATGGAACATGGATCGATCCTCCAATGGCCCGGGCAATCCGGGCAGTGCGATGATCGGAGTGGGGTAGAGGACAACTCTGACCTTCCCTCCGCCGGTGCTAACCGGTTCAGGTTCAACGGGTCTGCTTGCGCATCTCAGCCACGACTGGCCCCCCGAGGTGGGACAAAGGCTATCCCCCGGCGGGATCTCTTGCAAGGGCAGGCCGCCCATTGCCCCCGGCCCCCCTGCGGTTGGCGCGTTTGCCGTTGCCCGGGCGGCGGCTGCGGCCTAGGTTGCGGCGGAGTATTGCAGAAAGACCCTTCATGCCGACATCTCTGACGGACCCGATGTCGGGTACGGTTTTCATGGCTGTGATCGCGGCGGCGCTGCTGCATGCCGTGTGGAACGCACTGGTCAAGGGCGGTGGCGACAAACGGCTGGCGATGTGTGCCGTGGTGGTCGGGCATGTGCCGCTTGCAGTTATCGCGCTGTGCATCGTTCCGGCCCCCGATCCGGCCAGTTGGCCGTATCTTCTGGGCGGGATCGTGCTGCATGCCGGATATCAGATATTTCTGGTCCGGGCCTATAACTCGGGCGATCTGACACAGGTTTATCCGATTGCGCGGGGATCGGCACCGCTGATCGTCGGACTGGTGTCGGTCACGGTGCTGGGTGTCACGCTGGCGCCGCTCGAAATGCTTGGGATTGCGGCGATCGCGGCCGGAATCCTGTCCATCGCGCTGGTCCGGCAAAAGGACGGGCTGCGCAATCCGGCGGCCGCAAGGCTGGCGCTGGTGACCGGCTGTTTCATCGCGTCCTATTCGCTGGTCGATGGATTGGGCGCGCGGGTGGCCGGCACCTCTTTCGGCTTCTACAGTTGGCTTGCGCTGGGCAATGCTGCGATCTTTCTGGGGTATATGCTGCGCGTCGCCCCGCAGACGATTCCAGGTCTCTGGGGATCAGCGCGTGTGGCCTTCGTGGTGGGCGGCTCGGCCTCTTATGCTGCCTATGCGATGGTCGTCTGGGCGTTTACACAGGCACCGATTGCCATGGTGACCGCACTGCGCGAAACCTCCATCGTCTTTGCGCTGCTGATCGGCGTGGTTTTCCTGAAAGAACCGATGAACCTGCTGAAGGTTGTATCGACCATGACCACGCTGTTTGGTGCATTGCTGTTGCGACTGGCCCGGCTTTGAACCCCAACCCTGTCGCTGCGCGCCTTTTCCCCCGTCGCCATTTGCCGTAAAGACATCGGCAAGGAGATCTGCCCACATGAGCCTGAACACCTTCGGTCACCTGTTTCGCGTCACCACCTGGGGCGAAAGCCACGGCCCCGCCCTCGGCGCCACCGTTGACGGTTGCCCGCCCGGCGTGCCCATCGCGGCGGCGGATCTGCAACACTGGCTGGACCGCCGCAAACCGGGGCAGAACAAATACACCACCCAGCGGCGCGAAGCGGATGAGGTTGAAATTCTGTCCGGTGTGTTCGAAGGCCTGTCTACCGGGACACCGATTCAATTGGCGATCCAGAACACCGACCAGCGCAGCAAGGATTACGGCGACATCGCCGAGAAATTCCGCCCCGGTCATGCCGATATCACCTATTGGCAGAAATACGGCATCCGCGATCCGCGCGGTGGCGGGCGGTCGTCGGCGCGTGAAACCGCAGCCCGGGTCGCAGCGGGCGGTGTGGCGCGGGCGGCGCTGGCGGCACTCGTGCCGGGGCTGACGATCACCGGTTACATGGTGCAGATGGGGCCGCGCACCGCCGACCGCGCCCGGTTCGACATGGCCGAGATTGAAAGAAACCCGTTCTGGACTCCGGATGCACAGGCGGCAGCCGACTGGGCCGGATATCTGGACGACCTGCGCAAATCGGGCAATTCGGTCGGCGCCGTGGTCGAGGTTGTCGCCAAAGGCGTTCCGCCCGGCCTTGGCGCACCGGTCTATGCGAAGCTCGACACTGAACTAGCCGCCGCGATGATGAGTATCAACGCCGTCAAGGGTGTGGAAATCGGCGAAGGCATGGGCGCCGCCGCCCTGACCGGCGAAGAGAATGCGGACGAGATCTTCATGGGGGATGACGGGGTGCCGGTGTTTTCCAGCAATCACGCCGGCGGTATTCTGGGCGGAATTTCAACCGGTCAGGATGTGGTGGTGCGGTTCGCGGTCAAGCCGACATCATCAATCCTCAAGCCGCGCCAGACGATCAGCAAGTCGGGCGATACCGCCGAGATCATAACCAAAGGACGGCACGACCCCTGCGTCGGGATACGCGCCGTTCCGGTGGGCGAGGCGATGATGGCCTGTGTCCTGCTTGACCATCTGCTGTTGGATCGCGGTCAGACCGGTGGTGTGCGTGGCCGGATAGGGTGACTGTGGCCACGCACCTTGAGCCCGTAAAGTAAGTCAGAGCCGGGAATCAGAGCCAATAATACGGCAGTCCAAAGTGGCTGTAGGTCTGTTTTTCCCAATCGCGGTCCCGCGCCCAGTCATCTTCGCGCAGCGGCAGGCCCTCGACCTGCTCCTTGGTGATGTCGCTGACATATCCACCACGGTCGCGATCATAGTGTAGCTTAGCCCAAGGGATCGCCATGTGGTCTTCGCCAATCCCGAGAAAGCCGCCGAAGCCCATCACGGCATATCCGATCTTGCCGCTGACCTTGTCGATCATCAGGTGATCAATTTCACCAATATGGTCGCCCGACGGGCTGTAAACGGCGGTGCCATTCACGTCAGAGGATGAGATCAGCCCGCTGTGCGAGGTCGATTGTTCTGTTGCAGTTGTCATTGGAAACTCCTTTCCAGCGATGTCTGCAGATTCAATCGCCAAGCGGGAAAAAAGTTCCGGCCCCCTTAAGTCCGCCCTTAAGTCCGGACGTAGGGCGCAGGCGGGATTCGGTTCGTCTTGGAGATTTGCACCGCGAAGATACCGGCGGTGATGATCGCCACGCCAAGAACATCGATCCATCCGAGATGCTCGCCAAGCAAAATGGCAGCGACGCTGACCCCCAGAAACGGGTTCAGGAAGTGGAACGTGGCCGCACGCACCGCGCCAATCCTTTCGACCAGCACGAACCAGACCAGCGTCGCCACCAGCCCCGGAACCAGTGTGGTATAGGCGAATGCAGCCACCAGCCGGGTTGACCAGTTGACCGTAAAGGTTTCGGTGACCAAGGCGACAGGGGCAAGAAAAGCCGCGCCCACAAGCATCTGCAATCCCACCACCATCAGCAGATTGCCCTTGGCCGCCAAGCCCCGCACCGACAGGGTGGCGACGGTCAGCGCCATGGCTGCCAGAATACACAGCACCAGACCGGTCAGATCGACCCCGCCGGAAAGGCGCGACCCCATGATCAGCAACACGCCGAACATACCGGCCCCGAGCCCCGCCAGTGCAAGCGGTCTGGTCCGGTCGCCAAGGAACATCCAACCCGCCAATGCCACCATCAGCGGCAACGACGATGCAATGATCGACGCCAGTCCCGCCTCGATCTGCTGCATGGCAACAAAGTTCAGCCCAAGGTACAGCGCGTTCTGGCAGATGCCGAATATTATCGTCGCCCGCCACTGGCCGCGCGTCAGGTGCCAGGTCTGGCCAAGCATCCGGGCGATGGCGATGCCGATCAGCCCCGATATCAGGAACCTCAGGGTCAGCGCCGTCAACGGTGGCGCATCGAGCACGATCATCCGCGCGCTGGTAAAGGCCGAAGACCACATCGCCGCAAAGGCCACTCCTAGAACGATTGCGCGAAAATCCATGTCTGCCCCGGGGTTGACCTGATCGCCTGCTATCCCATTGCCGGGGCCAGGTCAGCCGCAAAATTTCGGTGACGGGGAAGGAACATAGGCAGAAAGGAAGATGAGTATTTGTGCAAAGAAGAAACCCGGGATCAGATCAAACGGGTGAGAAGTGCCACCAATGTGGCGCTGTCTTCTGGCGACAGGGCGGAAAGAGTTTCGCCGGTGATCGTTTCGCCCGCTTCATGTAGATTAGAGATCATCGCCTGACTCTGCGCAGTCAGGTTGATCCGGTTGCGGCGTTTGTCGCCGGGATAGGCGGAAAGCGCGACCAGCCCCTTGGCGCGCAACCGGTCGACCACACCCTTGATTGTGGCCACGTCCATGGCCGTTGCCCGGCCCAGTTCGTTTTGGGACAGCGGACCCAGTTGATCAAGCCGGACCAACGCCGAAAACTGTGTCGGCGTCAGGCCGGCGGGGGCATGCGCCTGAAAGATCAGCCCATGGCGCTGGCTGACCTGACGCAGGATGTAACCCACCTGTTCGTCAAGGACATAGGTCATCGCAACCCGTCCTTTCCCACCGCCTCGGCGTGGGTCAGTCCGCCAACGCGCGGCAGGGGACGCCCGCTGTCGGTGATGGCGACGGCGACCATGATCTCGTTGGCGCGGGGGGCATCGTTCAGCCGCACCTCGACCCCGTCGAAATGGCTGCGGACATAGGCGGCGTCCTTGTGGCCCAGAGGCACGTCCAGATCCTGACCCGGGCCGCCCATTTTCTTTGATGACGGGACCAGCGCGGCGCCGCTTTCCACCGCTTCGCGCAGGGGCGCGCCGAGTTTCGGATGCAGGATTGCGGCGGCATGTTCCAATTCGCCGTTTTCCCCAACCATCGCCGCCTTGCCATAGCTTTCGGCCTGTCCCGGCTCTATGCGCAGAGCGGCGACACAACGTGCGCCCAGCAGCGCGCCCAGTTCGGCGCCGATATCCATCAGCGGCGTAAGGTCTTCGACATAGCGCCCGGCAAAGGGATTGGCGATAACGGCCACTGCCACCGCCTTGCGTGTTGGCGGTTGGATCGGGCGGCCCATTTCGGTGTGTGTCTCTTCGACCCAGACGGCGATCTTGCGGATTTGCGCGCTCATCGCAGCCCGTCCTTTCCGGTGATATCGACGGCCGACAGACCTCCGGATCGGCTGTGGATACGCGCACCTGTGGTCATCACCAGAACATACATCAACTCGGCGGCGCGGGGCGAATCGTTCAACCCCACCTCCATGCTGTCGAAATGGCTGCGCACATAGGAGGCGTCGATATGGGTCACCGGCACGTCGAGCCGCGTGCCAACTCCACCGACTTTTTTCGTTGAAGGCACAATGGCCATGGGTGCGCCCAGAACCTCGCGCATCGAGTATCCGCCCGGGGCGTGCCAAAGCGCGCCATGCTCCAACTCGCCCTCGCTGCCGATGATCGCGCCTTTGCCATAGCCCTCGATCGCCTTTGGATCGCCGCCAAGATCGGCCAGAAGGCGGCGTGCCATGGACAGGCCGAGCGGTTTCAAATCCTCCATGAACGGCTGGATATCGGCGACATAACGACCCGCAAAGGGGTTGGCGATCACTGCCATCACTGCGCCACGTTTCAGCGGGCGGTCGGGGGCGGGGCCAAATTCGTGGAACACCTCCTCGATCTGGGTGGCGATCTTTCTGATCCTGACCTCAGGCATGGGCGGGTTCCTTTCTTGGAATGGTATCGATGTGACCGACAATCTGTTGGGTGTTCGCCAGAACCAGAGCCGCCGCTGTGATCAGCCCGCTTGCCCGCAGAGATTCGGCAAATGCGGCGCCACGGGTCAGGGCGGTACGGGTCTCGGCGGGGGTCAGCGGGCCGACATGGGTGACAACCGGGCGGGTGCCCAGATCACTGTCGTCGCGGAGCGTGTTGGCCGGAGCGCGGCGAATGGCAGGATGGCCCGGCAGATCGACGGCATTGGCAATCAGCGTCGCAGCGGCGTCGGCCATGGCGGCCGTGGGTGCCAGCACCGTCACCTGATCGGCAATGCCCATGGTCAGGCTGCGCCCGCCCCGCCCGCTGGTGGCGATGCCGCGCACGGGATCGTCGGCACTGATCGCGATCCGCCCCAGATCGCGACGATCCAGACCGGCCCGCGCCAGACGAAACGACTCTCCCTGCGTCAGATGCAGTGCAATGTCGCCGCCGTTGTTCACATAGGCCCGTTGCAATCCGCAGATCGGAACCATCGCCGCCAACACCGCATCGGCCACCGCCCCCGCCACCGCCGCCATGGGCGTGACGAAACACTCAAACGGCTGAACCGCCTGCCACATGGCGCGGGCAATCCCGCCCCGGGGCTGCGGCCCGTGGTCGCGGCGCAGCAGGGGCAGTTCAGCGACCAGTTCATCCAGCACGGTGGAAAACCGCGCCGTGGCTGCGATAAACGCCCGTTCGCGCGCGCCATCCGCGCCGATCACCAGATCGATCGGTCCGTGTTGCAGATGCAGCCGGTCACCGGGCAGGCGCGCGGCGATCACTTTGCACCCCGGGGCAAGCGGCGGATGGCGGGGGTCAGCACGTCCTCTACCGGGCGGATACGGTCCATATGGCCGCCAAGTGCTGCGTAATCTTCGCGCCGCATGGTGAACTCGATGGGGGCGACCAGCGCGGGCGTGGGCACGTATCCGAAGGCATTGCTTGGCATTCGTGTCACATCGGCCATCACCGTAATGCCACCGCCGGGCCAGACATAGGCCTCGGCCCCGCCGACGGTCACGCGGGTCAGCGCGTCCTTGACGCTGCGGGTCAGGCCGACGGGGTTTTCGGTGACCCCGGCGCGCAATGACCCTCCCGCGCCGCCCATGAACAGCACGGAACACAGCGACGGTTCGCAGTTGTCGGCGATCCGTTCGGCAATGGCTCGCAGCGGGGCGGGGATTTCGGCGGGTTGTGGTGACAGATCGCCGTCCAGCACGAAATACGCCGATTGCTCACCGGTGGTGGAAATCATCAGCAACCGCAGCCCCGGCCATGCGATTTTGGGATCAACCGATTTGATGATCGTCAGCGGATCCGTCACATCGGTTCCGCCCCAGCCGGTGCCGGGATTGGCCACCTGAAAATACCGCCCCGGGGTCGAGCGCCGCCCGGTCACCCGGATACCTGCCGGGCGCATAGCGAGCTGTTTGCCCGCCTCATGTTCCGTCAGCACGCCGGTGATGTGATCGTCGACCACGACCACCTCGTCCACATGAGCGACCCATTGCTGTGCGAACATGCCGATGGCAGCCGATCCGCAGCCAACACGCATCAATTTCTCTGGCACACCGTCGATCACCGGGGCCCGCCCGGCCTGTACAATCAGAGTCACGCCATCGTCGACGGTCATTTCGACAGCTTCGCAGTTGCACAGCGCCAGCAGCGCGTCACAGGTCACGCGGCCTTCTTTTTTCGTGCCCCCGGTCAAATGCTCGACGCCGCCAAGGCTCAGCATTTTCGAGCCGTATTCCCCGGTCATCACATGGCCGATCGCCTCGCCATCCACCCGGACAATCGCGCGCTCCTCGCCGATGTGGCGGTCGGTGTCGATCTTCACTTTGACGCCGCAGTAGGAAAATATCCCCTCGGTCACGACGGTGATCATATCGGCATCGCCAACCATCTGGGACACGATGAACGGCGCCGGTTTATAGTCGGGATAGGTGGTGCCCGCCCCGATGGCGGTTACGAAAGGCCCGATCCGAATGGGGGCATCCACAATAGGCCGGTCGCCCTGCACAATGTCGCCGTCCCATTCGCGGCCCAGAAACGGCACCATCGGCCCGCCACCCTCAATCACCGTCAAAGGGTCCAGACGCACCAAGACACCTCCATGGTTGGCATAGCGGTCACAGGCCCCGGCCCGACCGTCAGAGATGAAACACATCACCGGGCAAGCATCGCAGCGGATCTTTTCGTCACCGGTTTTCGCGCTCATGTCCTGTCCTTCAGCAAGGTATGCAAACGCGACGGAGTGACGGGCACGGCCCGAACAGACACGCCCGTCGCGTGCCGGATCGCGTTAAGCAGTGCAGGCGCCGTGGGGATCAGCACGTGTTCGCCCAGCCCCTTGGCACCGTATGGACCATGGGCGTCGGGGTCTTCGACGATCAGGGTTTCGATCGGCGGAATGTCTCCGATAGTGGGGATCAGATAGTCGTGCAGGTTTTCGGTGCGACCGGGCAAATACTCCTCCATCAAGGCCATCCCAAGCCCCTGCGCGATGCCGCCCTGCACCTGACCCTCGACCAGCAGGGGGTTGATCGCCTGCCCCACATCATGGGCGGCGGTGAATCGCAGCGGTTTCACACAGCCCAGCGCCAGATCAACCTCGACCACGGCCAGATGCGCGGCATAGCCGAACTGTGCATAGGGGACGCCCTGCCCGTTCGCATCCAGAGGGCGCGTCGGCGGGTCATAGGTTTCGCAGGCGGCGAAGACATATCCGTCCCCGTCCGCAGGCAGTTGGTCCAGCGCCAGGTCGTGCCGTTCCGCCCCGTGGGTGACGGTGAGCGTGGCCCCTTCAAGCGCAATCGTGGCGGTCTCGGGCGCGTTGCAGCGTTGCAGGATCGACGCGCGCAAGGCCTCGCCGGACAGTTTTGCCGCCGCGCCGGTAACGAAGGTCTGGCGCGATGCGCTGGTTTTGCCCGCGTCCGGCGTCACATCGGTATCGCCGCCAATCAGGGTCAGCGCCGACAGCGGCACGCCCAGCGCTTGCGCGAAGATCTGCGCGATCACCGTATTCGCGCCTTGGCCGATGTCCATCGCGCCCTGATGCAGCATCACCGCGCCATCGGTCCGGATTCCCGCCTTGATCGTCGACGGGTTGGGCAATGACGTGTTGCCACAGCCGTACCATCCGCCGGCAATCCCGACGCCGCGTTTGACATGCTCTGATCCGGCATTGAACGCTGCGCATTCCGCCTTGGCAATCTCCCACGCCGGTTGCAGCGCGGCGAAACAGGCGCCGATCCCGACTCCCTGCGCGAATACCTGACCACAGACCGTGGGCACACCGTTGGCCAGCGCATTTTTCATCCGAAAGGCCAATGGGTCCATGCCCAGTTTCAGCGCGAGATCGTCGAACAGGCATTCCTGCGCGATGGCCGATTGCGGTACGCCAAAGCCACGAAACGCACCCGACGGCGGGCAATGGGTGTGGATACCGCGGGCAACGGCGCGGTAATCGGCGATACGGTACGGCCCCGAGGCATGTACCGGCACCCGGTTCGCCACAGTTGGCCCCCAGCTTGCATAGGCGCCAGTGTTGAAATCGCCCGCAAACGTCATGCCCGACAGGGTGCCGTCGGCCATCGCGCCGATCCTGACCCGCAGGTCCGATGGATGCCGCTTGGTCGTCGATTGCATGGATTCGCTACGGGAATAAGTCAGGCGCACTGGCCTGCCGGTCTTGATCGCCGCCAAAGCAAGGATCGGCTGCACCGAGAGATCCAGTTTTGCGCCGAACCCGCCGCCCACTGCGGTCGGCACGATCCGCACACGGTCGGCAGACCAGCCGAGAATTTCGGCAATGCCGTCGCGGTCCATCACTGGTGCCTGCGTGCAGGCGTGAATTTCAATCCGATCCCCGACCATCCGGGCAAATCCTGCTTCGGGTTCGATATAAGCGTGTTCGACAAACCCGCTGGAAAACCGCCCCTCGACCGTCACATCCGCCCGCGCCAGCGCCGCTTCGGCGTCGCCGCATTGCACGAACCCCTTGGTCATCACATTGCCCGCGCGGTCCGGGTGCAGGAGCGGCGCATCTTGAGCCAGCGCCTGTGGAACTGTCTGAACCGCTGGCAAAGGCTCCCATGTCACGGGAAAATCCGCCGGGTCGAACACGGCCAACACTTCGGCGTCGCCCACCACCGCCGCCACGGCCTCACCCCGGAACCGCGCTTCGCGTTCGGCAAAGACCGGTTGGTCGGCAAAGGCGGGAATGACACCAAAGACGTTGCGCCCGGTCACGTCAGCCGCGCTGAGCACTGCCGCTATTCCGGGCCGCGCGGCGTAGGCGTCCAGATCGCCAAGAGTAAAGGCGGCGCGCGGATGGGGCGAACGGATCACCCGGATCACCAGCGCGCCCTCGGGTGCCACATCATCGCCAAACCGCTCAGACCCGTCGACCTTGGCCGCGCCATCAATCCGCACCACCGCATCGCCCACAGCCCCCGCCCCGTGCAGCGCCGCAGGACGCCCGATCACCGCATCGACGATCTTGCGATACCCGGTACAACGGCACAGCACGCCTGACAGCGCATCCATCACCTGAACCTCACTCGGGCCCGGAACATCACGCAGCAGCGCGATGGCCGACACCAACATGCCCGGCGTACAGATGCCGCATTGCGCCGCCTGATGATCCTGAAACCGCTGTTGCAGCGCGACCATGGCCGGGTCGTCGTTCAGCCCGCGCAGGGTTTCGACCGACCGCCCCGCTGCCTGTTGAACCGGCATAAGACAGGCACAGACCGGCGCACCATCGACCAATACGGTGCAGGCGCCGCAATCCCCGGCATTGCAGCCCACTTTGACGTCGCGCGCACCGCAACGCTCACGCAGCGCAGCAGACAGGCGTTCGCCGACCCGGGGCGACAGGGTGACGGGTGTGCCGTTCAGCATCAGGCCGATGGTGGTATCCGCGCTGCGCTTATCCATCGGCGGCCCTCCTTACGGCGCGGTGAATCAACTCGGCCACCGCCGCCCTGCGATAGCCTGCCGTGCCGCGCACATCATCGATGGGTGACAGAGACGCCAGATGTTCCGGAGTGATCACCGGCAACGCGTCGGGCCTGCATCCGACCAGAGCGGACTCGAGCAGCGGCAGACGCTGTGCCACGGGCGATGCGGCACCGACAGCGATACGCGCCTGAGCAATCCAGGGGCCGTCCATCACCACCACCGCGGAAGCCATGACAATGGAGATCACCAGATACCGGCGACTGCCCAGTTTGACAAATGAGGCGCCGGCCCCCTCGGGCAGATCGGGAACATGAATCGCCGTGAGCAGCTCAGCGGGGGCCAGCGCCGTCTTGCGCACGCCAAGCAGGAAATCGGCCAAAGCCATCTGCCGCACGCCCGCCACGCTGCTCAGTTCGACCGTCGCATTCAGCGCCAGCAGTGGCGGCACCCCATCGGCGGCGGGCGAGGCGTTGCACAGGTTGCCCGCCACAGTGCCCGCGTTCTGGATCTGCACCGATCCAACCTTGCGCGCGGCCGCCTTCAGCCCGTCGAAACCGGCGGGCAACGCCGCGCTCATAACATCGCTCCAGGTCGCAGCACCACCGATCCGCCAGCCCGCGCCGTGGCGCGCAATACCGCGCATTTCGGCCACACGGCTGACATCCACCAGATCGGCGGGGGCTGGCAATTCGCCCAGCGCAGGAAACAAATCGGTACCACCCGCCACGATCCGCGCGCCGGTTGCCTGCCCCAGCGCGGTCAGCGCATCGGCCAGAGTCTCTGCTGCATGGTAGCCCAGGGTATGCCCCCTTTGCGGTGTCGGCCGGAGACGTCGTTCGTACACTAATCAAATGCGCGGACGGTTCCCGTGTCAATGGTTCTGACGGCTTCCGACGATCACGGCACCACAATCTGCACCGTCGCTGTGACCGGCGTGTCGCCCACCACATAGGCCCGATGGTCGTTGGTGTTCAGCGTCACCTCGACCTGATGTTCGCCCGGGGGCAGCGCACCGATCACCGCGCCCGGCGTATACATCCGCTGTAACTTGACCCCGTTCAGATACAGATGGCCATGACCATAGCCCGGAACATGGCCGATCCCATCCACCGGCTCGGTGAAGTGGAAATCCTTCGTCGCCACCGTCACCCGCCACCCGTTGCCCGACGGCACCACGTTCAGCGTCATCGCCGGGGCCGGTTCCCCCTCGCCCACACGGCAGATCCCCCCGAGCGACAACAGGCCCAGCGCCGCCGCTTCGCCCACCTGAACCGGGTCGGACAGAATCGCCCGTGTCGCGATGCGCCCGCCGCTGGCAAGGGACAGCGTGACCGGCACCACCGCGCCGTGGCGCAATCCGGGGTCCAGCCCGGTCATTCGCAGATGCGCGCCATCCACGGCCAGAATCGCGGTGCCCGGCCCGGGAAGCGTGATGTCGGGCGGACCGATAACCGATATTTGTCCGGCCAGCGGCGATTGCGCGCCAATAACCCGGTCCGGCCCGCCGCTGTTAGTCAGTGTCACGAACAGCCGCAGCGCGCCCGGTTCGCCCTCAATCGGCACGGCAACCGCCTGATCGGCGCGCACCTGCATTGGCGCGGGACGCAGGGCGAGAAACCCGGCGCCAGCCAGAACGACGCCCAGTGTCAGAAAAATCGCGAATATGCGGCGCAGGTTCATTGGCTTACCGGAACTGTTGTGGCTGAGTGGCAGCATGAAAACCGCAGACCGATCCGTCAACCTTGTCCGAGCGCTTAATCTTGCGTGTATCGCGGGGCTTTCGGCTGGCCCGGCATTGGCCCATCCGGCGCAAGGCGGCTTTGTGCTGTTGCTGCCGACGGGCGTTTATACCGCCGCAGGAGTCGGTGCCGTCGCGCTCAGCGTTCTTATCGTCGCGCTGGTTCCGCTGCGCGCCCTGGACCGGCTGTTCCCCGTGCCCCCCGCGCCTAAGGCTCCCGGGCGCGCAGCGACATTCGGCGGAATAGTCGCGTTGATCGCGCTGGCCGGTCTGATCTGGGTGGGATTTTACGGACCGCGCGATCCGCTGTCCAATCTGCTGCCGTTGGCGATCTGGACCCTGTGGTGGATCGGGTTTGTCACGCTTCAGGGCGCTTTGGGCGATCTATGGCGCTGGATCAATCCGTTCACCGGGTTTCACCGGACCCTGTGGGGCGATGTGCCGCCGCCCTTGCGCCTGCCCGGTTGGGTCGGGCACTGGCCCGCCGTGATCGGTTTCCTGCTGATCATCGGCTTCTCTCTGGCCGATATTGCGCCTGATGATCCGGCGCGGTTGGCGGGGTTTGTCATGGGGTATGCGCTGTTCACGCTGGCCGCGATGGCGCTGTTTGGTCGGGAGTGGCTGATGCGGGGCGAGTGTTTTACGCTGCTGCTGACCCTGTTCGCCCGGCTCGCGCCGTTTCAAGCTGGACGGATCGGCATGCCCGGGCGCGGCGCGTTGTCGTTGCCCATCGACCTGTCGCTGGCGGTTTTCATCCTGTCCCTGCTGGCCGCAGGCAGTTTTGACGGCCTGAACGACACGTTCTGGTGGATGGCGCGGATCGGGATCAATCCGCTGGACTTTCCCGGGCGCTCAGCGGTCGTCACTCCCACCACATTGGGCTTGATCGGCGCTGTCGCGCTGTTGATCGCCACCTTCGCGCTGGCGGTGCTGGCGGGATGGCTGCTGTTGCGCGCCTTTGCCCCCGCTGGGCCGCTGCCGCCGCTGAAACAGGCATTCTGCCGGTTGTCCCTGTCGGTGCTGCCCATCGCATTCGGCTATCACGTCGCGCATTTTCTGACGTCGTTTCTGGTCAACGTGCAATATTCTGTCGCCGCGCTGACCGATCCTCTGGCCAATGGGGCCGACCTGCTGAATCTCGGGCAGTTCTATGTGACCACGGGGTTTTTCAACACCCGCGCCACGGTGCAGGCGATCTGGCTGGCACAGGCGGGGGCGATCGTGATGGCCCATATCACAGGCGTTCTGCTGGCCCATCGGATTGCCGGAGGTCTATTTGGCGGCGGGCGAAGGGCGGTTCTGGGGCATTTGCCGCTTGCCCTGTTCATGGTGGCCTATACCTTGTTGGGATTGTGGCTGCTGGCGGCACCGCGCATTGGCTGACACCGAATGGCACAAAAAAAACTGGACAGATCATTGGCACACATACAACCATGCCCCATCGCCCCGATCAGAGGGCGGAGCACAGGAGGTTCATGATGAATCGGAAGACCCTACTTACTCCCGACTATTCCCGGCGCGGTGCGCTGAAAACGCTGGGCCTTGGTGCCGGAGCGCTGGCCGCGACCACGGCGATGCCCGGCTTTGTTCAGGCGCAAAGCAGCGCGCCGATCCGCATCGGATTTCAGGTGCACCGCACGGGTATCGGCGCCTCCTATGGCCGCTGGTATGATCGTACATCGCAGGCGGCGGTGAAACGGATCAATGACGCGGGCGGGATCAACGGACGGATGGTCGAATTGGTCGCCGAAGATGACGGGACCGACCCGAAACGCGGCGCCGAGGTGATCGAGAAATTCGCCACACAATCCAACTGTGACATCGCGTTCGGCACGTTGTTTTCCCATGTGGTGATCGGATCGGCCCCGCGGGCGGGCGAATTGAAACTGCCATACTTTGTGGTCTCCGAGGGGCATCATGTGGCCTCGGGGATGCTGAATCGCTATACCCTCCAGCCCGGCATCACCGATGTGAAAAGTCAGGTTCAGGCGATGGCCCCCTTCGTGGCGGAAAATCTGGGGAAAAAGGTCTGCATGATCTTCCCCGACTTCGCCTTCGGCCATGACCACCGCGATTATTTCGCCAAGGCGTTCGAGGCGCAGGGCGGCACGGTTAATGCGCTGATCGCCATTCCACCGACCGAAACCAGCTTTACCAAATACTTCCCGCAGATCCCCCGCGATACCGAGGTGATCTATCACGTGATGACCGGCCCCGCGGTTCTGACCTTCGTGAAAGAACTGGGTGAATTCTTTGGTCCCTCGCGCCCCGAGCTGTTCGGCTATATCGACAGTCTGGAGGCCGTGGATATGGCCTCACCCGGTCTCGAATTTCTTGAGGGTTCCTATATGTGGGAAGGCAATCCGCGTTATGCTCAGGCCGACCAGACCGAGTATGACAAGGCCTACCGCGAAGCGGTCGGCGTGGACGACAACGGCGCCTCGGTTTCCGATGCACGGGATGTCAGCACCTATGCGCATATGTTCGGCTGCTGGGAAACGCTGAACGTCATCAAGGCCGGGATGGAAGCTGCGGATTACCAAGGCCCCCAAGACCGCGCCGCGTTGATCGAGGCGGTCGAAGCAATGAGCGATATGCCCGCCGGAGCGGACCACCCACAGGGCGCCAAAGTGTTCAACGGCAAGACGCATCAGGTGTTTGGCCACCAGTATATCAGCAAGGTCGAAGATGGCCGGTTGAACGTGGTCCATACCACCAGCATCGAAGACACGCTGTATGAGGACGAGGTGGATTACACCACGAGGTCGTTCTGATGCGGGCTATTCTGAAGGAGCCGTGCTGATGGCGAACAATGTCACTCCGTTCCTGACCTTTACCGGTCAGGGGCGCGATGCGCTGGAGCTTTACGCAGCAGTGTTTCCAAACGCCGAGGTGGAACAGCGAACCGAATTCGGCCCCGGAGAAGACGGTGTCGAGGGCACCCTGCGACAGGCTGTGCTGAAGATCGGCAAGGGGCGTGTCCGGCTTATCGACACACCGCACCGCACCGGGTTTCATTTTTCCTCGGCCATGTCGCTGTTCGTTGACTGTGACAGCGCGCAGGATGTGGATACCATCGCCGCCGCCCTGTCGGAGGGCGGTGAAACCCTGATGCCCGCCGACACCTATGACTTTGCCGAACGGTTCGCCTGGGTCGCCGACCCGTTTGGCGTCAACTGGCAGTTGTCCTATGGCGCGCGGACCTGACAAGTGGATTTCGGCCCGCATCTGATGCTTGCCATGCTGGAAGGCGCGGTCACGGCGGCAATCCTTGCGCTGACCGCCATGGGGCTGTCCGTGGTGTTTGGCGTGATGCGTGTGGTCAATGTGGCGCACGGCGAATTCTATATGCTCGGGGCGGTTATCGCATGGTTCGTCGCCAGCACCCTTGGCACCCATCCGGCGGTTGGGTTTGTCGCGGCACTGGTGATCGCGCCGCTGCTGGTCGGCGCGCTGGCCGCGCTGATTGATATCACTGTCCTGCAACGGATCGGCTATGACCCCGAGCGTACGATCGTCGCCACCATCGGCCTGCTGTATATCCTGCAACAGGGCACGCTGATGACCTTTGGCCCCGATGCCCGTCCCGTCGCGCCGCCGTTCAACACCCGCCTTGCCCTGCCCTTTGTCGAATGGGGTGAAAACGGGCTGGCGCTGTATTGGCCATGGGGGCTGTCGATCACATCCTACAAACTGTTCGTCACCGCTGCTGCGGCGGTGATCCTGATTGCGCTGTGGCTGTTCATGACCCGCACCCGCGCCGGGCTGATCATGCGCGCCACGCAACAGGACAGTGCCATGGCCCGCGCCTTTGGGATTCCGGTGGCCAAGGTCTATGCGCTGGTCTTTGGGCTTGGCGCGGCTTTGGCGGCGATGGGGGCGGTTCTGGTGGTGCCGATCCAGCAGGCGCATTACCTGATGGGGGGCGATCCGCTGCTTTTGTCGTTCATCGTGGTGATCATCGGCGGCCTCGGCTCACTTCCCGGAACGGTGATCGCCGCCCTACTGATCGGGATGAGCGATGGCGTGATCTCGGTCTTCTTCTCGCCGACACTGGCGAAAATCCTCGCGACACTGGCGGTTGCCATGGTTTTGGTGTTCCGCCCGCAAGGGTTGCTGGGGAAAAAGCCGCAGTGATGAACCGCCCGCTCGCCCTGCATCTGGTCGTGATTGCGGCACTGGCGGCGGCATTCTTTGTGCTGCCGGACTATCACTCGGGCAATCTGGCGCGGATCATGGTGCTGGCGGTCTATGCCATGGGGTACAATCTGGCGTTCGGATACACTGGGTTGCTGTCACTGGGGCATGCGCTGTTCTTTGCGGCGGGGATGTACGGGCTGGCGCTGTCGATGCAGCACCTGTCACTTACCGCCATCCCGGCCCTGATGGTTGCGCTGATCGCCTCGGCGCTGGTGGCGGGGATCACCGGCGCACTGGCGCTGCGCACCCGGGGCGTGGCCTTTATGATCGTCACGCTGATGTTCGCGCAGGCGGGATATCTGACCGCGCTGTATTTCGTGCAATACACCCGGGGAGACGAAGGCTTTGTCCTGCCCCAGGCGGTGCGGCAAATCGCAGGGGTCGATCTGTCATCCGCTATGGGGCGCTATTTCGCCGCGCTGATCCTGTTCTCCGTGACGCTGTTGATCATCGGCGCCCTTGTCCGCGCGCCGTTCGGACGCACCCTGATCGCGATCCGCGAGAACGAGGCACGGGCGACCATGCTCGGCTATGATGTGCAGCGGCGCAAATGGCTGGCGCTGGTGGCATCAGGCACGATTTCGGGCATGGCGGGGGCGGCGTACGCGCTGTTGTTCGGCTATGCCGGAGCCTCTTTCGCCGCTGTGCCCTATTCGATCTTTCCCCTGCTTTATGTGCTGCTGGGCGGTGCTGGCACGACGCTGGGCCCGCTGGTCGGGGCGGTGTTCATGTTCTATCTGATTGACCTGTCCAGCGGCGTGACCGACGCCTATATGCTGGTCGCCGGGGTGGTTCTGGTGCTGCTGACGCTGTTCCTGCCCCAGGGTCTGCTCGGCACGCTCAGGAAACGGTGGGTGCCATGGCTACCGTGATCCTCGAAACCCGCGGCCTGACGAAAACCTATGCCGGGGTGCAGGCAAATACTGACATTGATTTCGACCTGCCCGAGGGTCAGATCCGCGCGCTGATCGGCCCGAACGGTGCGGGCAAGACCACTTTCGTCGGCATGTTGTGCGGCCGCATCCCAGTCACACGCGGCAAGGTGATCTTCGACGGGCGCGACATCTCTGGCCTGCCGGCGCACAAACGCATCACCCTTGGCATCGCCTATACGTTTCAGATCACATCGGTTTTCGCCGGGCTGAGCGTGCACGAGAACATCGCGCTGGCCGCCCGCCGTGCCGGGGGCAATGCCGCCAGAGTGACTGAAACGCTGGAACGTGTCGGTCTGGCCGACCGGGCCGATCAGACGGCGGGCGATCTGTCCTATGGTCATCAGCGAATCCTTGAAATCGGCATGGGGCTGGCCCAATCGCCGCGCCTGTTCATCCTCGACGAACCGACGCAGGGGTTGGCGGAATCCGAGGTTGCGGCCTTCAAGACCCTGATCACCGGGCTGAAGAACACCACGATCCTGCTGATCGAACACAACATGTCCGTGGTCATGGAAACCGCCGATTACATCACGGTGCTGGACCAGGGCATGACACTGGCCGAAGGCACCCCCGACGCGATCCGCGCCAACCGGGCGGTGCGGGCTGCCTATCTGGGAACCGCCGATGCTTGAGATCGCGGATATCCACGCCGCCCATGGCCGGGTTCCCACGCTGACCGGGGTATCACTGAGGGCAAGGGCCGGGGAAATCACCTGCCTGCTGGGGCGCAACGGCGCGGGCAAGACCACAGTGATGCGCTGTATCATGGGGCTGCTGCCGATCACGGCGGGGGCGATCATGCTGGACGGCGAGGCTCTGCACACCCTGCCCACCGAACAGATCGCGCGACGGCGCGTCGGCTATATCCCGCAGGGCCGCCGGTTGTTCGCCGAATTGAGTGTGGCGGAAAACATCGAAATCGGCCTGATGACCTGTGGCGAGGGCCGGGACACCCGCGACTGGGTGCTCGACATATTTCCCCGCCTGCGCGAACGTCTGGGCCAACGCGCGGAAACGCTTTCAGGCGGAGAACAGCAGATGCTTGCGACCGCCCGCGCCCTGTGTCTGCGGCCCCGCGTCCTTTTGCTGGACGAACCAACCGAAGGCCTGCAACCCAGCATGATCGAACAGATCCGCCAGGTCGTGCTGCGGATGAAAGCCGAAGGCGTCGCGGTGGTGCTGGTCGAGCAGCGGATGGAGGCGATCCTGTCCATGGCCGATCATGCAGCATTCATCGAAACCGGGCGCAGCATCGAGACGGTTTCCGCCGCCGCCCTGCGCGCCGACCCAACGATCCTCCCCCGCCATCTAGGAGTCTGACCCATGGCCGAAACCGCACCCCCCGCCGCCGGCCCGGAAGATGGCCGCGCAAAGCTGGTGATCCGCAACATCGGGATGATCTTGTCGGGCAAGATGGAACAGCCGATCCTTGATGCCGACTGTATCATCTGCATCGACGGCAAGATCACCGAAGTCGGACGCGGAACGGAGATGGATTGCGGCGGCGCGACGACCACGGTCGACGCCATGGGCACCACCCTCGCCCCCGGTCTGATCGACAGTCACGTTCACCCCGTCGTCGGCGATTACACCCCCCGCCAGCAGCAACTCGGCTGGATCGACTCAACCCTGCACGGCGGAGTGACCACGCTGATTTCGGCCGGAGAGGTGCATATGCCCGGCCGGCCAAAAGACATTATCGGACTCAAGGCCATGGCGATCGCGTCGCAGCGCTGGTACGAGAATTTCCGCCCCTCCGGCGTCAAGGTCCATGCCGGGGCACCAGTGATCGAACACGGCATGGAAGAGCATGACTTCAAGGAACTGGCCGAGGCGGGTGTCACGCTTTTGGGTGAGATCGGGCTTGGCTCGGTCAAGGATGGCAAGACCGCGCATCAGATGGTGCAATGGGCGCGCAAATACGGGATTCAAAGCACGATCCACACCGGCGGCCCGTCGATTCCCGGCTCGGGCCTGATCGACGCCGACATGGTGCTTGAAACCGGAACCGATGTGATCGGCCATATCAACGGCGGTCATTCCGCCCTGCCCGACGACCAGATCATCTGCCTGTGCGAATCCTGCAAACAGGCGCTCGAAATCGTCCACAACGGCAACGAGCGCGCTGCGCTGCTGACGCTGAACACCGCCCGGGAGTTGGGCAAGATGGATCAGATCATCCTCGGCACCGACGGCCCGGCAGGGTCGGGGGTGCAACCTCTTGGGATTCTGCGCATGATCGCCATGCTGTCGAGCCTTGGAAACGTCCCGGCAGAAATCGCCTTCTGCTTTGGCAACGGCAACACCGCGCGGCAGCGAAAGCTCGATACCGGGCTGATCGAAACAGGTTTTTGCGCCGATTTCGTGCTGATGGATCAGGCGCAGCATTCAGGCGGCAAGACGCTGCTCGAATCGGTGCAACTGGGCAACCTGCCTGGCGTTGGCATGACGATCATCGACGGGCGCGTCACCTCGCAGCGTTCGCGCAACACACCGCCTGCGGGACGGGTGCCGGTGATCGTCTGACCGCTCAGGCGACCGACCTGTCGGATTTTGAGTATTTGTGCAAAGAAGAAGCCCATCTGTTTCTTCTTTGTACAAATACTCATTCCATGACCTTAAACGCAAACGGGCCGCCCGATGTTGGGCGGCCCGTTGCAATCCGATGGACGTTGGATCAGCCGTTGACGCTGTCTTTTAGTGCCTTGGCAATGGTCATCTTTACCACCTTGTCGGCATCTTTCGGCATCTGCTCGCCCGTGGCGGGGTTGCGCACCATGCGGGCCGGGCGTTCGCGGCAATAGATCTTGCCGACACCCGGAAGCGTGACGGCACCGCCGGCAGAGACTTCCTTGGTGATGATGTTCACGATGGAATCAAGTGCGGCGCCTGCCGCTTTCTTGTCCTCACCCATTTCCTCGGCGAGAGCTGCCACCAGCTGCGTCTTGGTCATCGGTTTTGCCATGTATCTTCTCCTCAAACTGCCCATGTGGGGCCATTGGCGGTGTTTTAGCCTTATCTTGTGACGCTACACAACGATTAGTGGTGCAGATTCCATAGAAAACAAGCAGTTTCTGGCGGATTTTCGCCCGATAACAGCCGGCTACTGGCCCATTACAGGAATGCGGTCTCTTCGAAAGAGCGCAATTTACGCGAGTGGATCCGGTCGAGGGGCATGCCCGAGAGTGTTTCCATCGCGCGAATCCCGATCCGAAGATGCCGGGCGACCTGTGTACGATAGAAATCCGAGGCCATGCCGGGCAATTTCAACTCACCATGCAGCGGCTTGTCAGACACGCACAGCAAAGTGCCATAGGGCACCCGGAACCGGAAACCATTGGCGGCAATCGTCGCGCTTTCCATGTCGAGCGCGATGGCGCGCGACTGGCTGAGCCGCTGCACCGGGCCGCGCTGATCGCGCAATTCCCAGTTGCGGTTGTCGACGCTGGCGACGGTGCCGGTGCGCATGACCCGTTTCAGATCGTACCCCTTCAGCTCTGTCACCTCGGCCACCGATTGTTCCAGCGCGATCTGGATTTCGGCCAGCGCAGGCACCGGCACCCAGACCGGCAGATCGTCGTCCAGCACCTTGTCCTCGCGCAGGTAAGCGTGGGCCAGTACGAAATCCCCCAACCGCTGTGAATTGCGCAACCCGGCGCAATGCCCCACCATGATCCAGGCATGGGGGCGCAGCACCGCGATGTGATCCGTTGCCGTCTTCGCGTTGGACGGACCGACGCCGATATTGACCAGCGTGATCCCGCTGCCGTCCCTGCGTTTCAGGTGATAGGATGGCATCTGCGGCAGCTTTTCGGGCACCGGCAATGCTTCGTCCGCCGCAGTGATTTCCTGATTTCCCGGTCCGACGAATGCGATATAGCCGCTGTCGGGATCGGCCAGGGCGGCGCGGGCGAAGGTTTCGAATTCTTCGATATAAAACTGATAGTTGGTGAACAGGACATGGTTCTGGAAATGCTCGGGCGTCGTTGCGGTATAATGCGACAGGCGGGCCAGAGAATAGTCGATGCGCTGGGCAGTGAACGGAGCCAGCGGCGCCGATCCGTCGGGGTGGGTAAAGCCGAACCCGTTGACGATCTCGTCATTCGTTGTCGCCAGATCCGGCACGTCGAAGACGTCGCGCAGGGTAAAGTCCAGCGTGCCGTCATGGGGCACAGTCACCAGCCGGTCTGCCACGGCAAAATGCACCGGGATCGGTGTCTGTGACGCACCGATCTCGACCCCGACCCCATGGTTTTCGATCAACAGGCCGATTTGCTGGATCAGGTAATTGGCGAAGAGATCGGGACGGGTGATGGTGGTGGAATAGATGCCGGGCATCGCCACATAGCCAAAGCTGAGTCTGCTGTCGACGCCGGCGAAACTGGTCGTGGTGAACCGGATTTCGGGGTAAAAGGCGCGATACCGGGCCTCGGGCGGAGGGCCGGCCAGAGATTGAGAGAACCGTTCGGTCAGAAAGGCGCAGGACTCGTCATAAAGCGCCTGCAAACGCGACACGGCGGCGGCGGGATCGGTGAACATCGCGTGCGGCGCGGGATCCGGCGTGACAAGCGGCAGGTTTCTTGTGGGGACGTACATGGCGCATCCTTTCTTGTTCGGACCGTCTTGGTCCGGGCGCGTCCGGGGCGCAATGACGTTGATTAACGCATCACTCCCCAATGGCACAAGATGCAGAGCGTGGACGGCACCGATCCCTGCCCTTGTCCGTTGCGTGATCTGCCGCCCGGAACCCTGAATCGGCATCTCTGTGAAGTGGACGCGCAGGGCGTAAAATGCCGATGGACAGGCGATATATCGAATGTGACGCTCCGCACCACTCCCCGCGATTGCGCGACTTTTGCGTTTTTCGGCTGGCTCCACCAGCGGTGCAAAGGCCGAATTGTGGCTGCAACACCGGAGCGAACACGCTGACGCGCTGTGAAACCGGTTGGCCCGCCGTCCCGCCTGTGATGTCATGGCAGGGCGCAATCAAGGAGCCCGCCGATGTCTCTCACCTCTCTTCGCCCCAATCTGGACCACTGGCCCGAACGCAGCGATCTGGCCGCCGCCTTTCGCTGGACCGCCCGTCTGAACATGAACGAAGCGGTGGCGAATCACTTTTCGCTGGCAACAAACGACGACGGCACGCGGTTTCTGATGAACCCGAACCAAATGCATTTTGCCCGGATCCGCGCCTCCGACCTGATCACCGTCGATGCCAACGATCCCGCGACGCTTGAGGGACCGGACGCCCCTGACCTGACCGCCTGGGGGCTGCACGGCGGATTGCATCGCCACTGCGCCCATGCCCGCTGTGCGATGCATGTGCATTCGATTCATGCGACGGTTCTGGCGGCCCTTGCCGACAGCCGCTTGCCGCCGATCGATCAGAACTGCGCCACCTTCTTTGACCGGATCGTCATCGATAACGAGTATGGCGGGCTGGCCTTCGAAGAAGAAGGCGTGCGCTGTGCATCGCTGTTCACCGACCCGAAGAAAAAAGTGATGGTGATGGGCAATCACGGCGTCATGGTGATCGGCGCGACCGTGGCCGAGACCTTCAACCGGCTGTATTATTTCGAACGCGCCGCCGAAACCTATATCCGCGCCTTGCAGACCGGTCAGCCCCTGCGCATCCTGTCTGACGAGATCGCGGAAAAGACGGCGCGCGAACTGGAATTCTATCCTGAACAGGACAGCCGCCATCTGGCCGAACTGCGGGCGATCCTTGATGATGAAGGCTCGAATTACGCCACCTGACCGCCTAGTCGGTCAACAGTCCCAGCCGGTTTAGCGCAGCGTCAAGTGGCCGCGCGTCGTCGAGGTTGAGACGGACCGGCAGGGTCAGCACACGAGGGCGAAAGGCGGCGGGCAGGCGCACGGCGTCTTTTTCGGTTGTCACCAGTTGTGCGCCCAGCGCCGCTGCTTCCCGCTCCAGCCGAGTGAGCAGGGCAGTGGTCAGCGACTGGTGATCGTCCAGCGCCCGCCGCCCGGCAATCTCGGCCCCTTCGGCGGCAAGGGTGGTAAAGAATTTCTCGGGCCGCCCGATCCCTGCAAAGGCAAAGGCGCGCAACCCGGTCCAGTCCATGCCCATGGCCAGCGGCGCCAGATGCCCGGTGAGCAGCGGCAGGGCAATCTGCGCACCCCAGATATCTGTAAACCGCCGCTGTGCCGCAGCGTCGCCGATGGCCAGCACCATATCGCCCCGGCCAAGACCGACAGGCACCGGTTCGCGCAGCGGCCCGGCCGGAATCACCCGGCCATTGCCGAACCCCACCGCCGCATCCACCACGATCAGCGACAGGTCGCGCTGCACCCCCGGGGTCTGGAACCCATCGTCAAGGATGATGACATCGGCGCCGGACTCTGCCGCACAGGTCACGCCCTCTGCCCGGCTTCGCGACACCCAGACCGGCGCGAAGGCCGCCAGCAGCAAAGGCTCATCGCCCACGTCGGCGGCACTGTGGCGCTTGGGGTCGACCTGCACCGGCCCGGTCAGCCGCCCGCCATGGCCGCGCGACACGATGGCCGGGATGTGGCCCGCCGTTGCCAGCCGCTGTGTCAGATAGATCACCACCGGCGTCTTGCCCGTGCCCCCGGCGTTCAGATTGCCAACGCAGATCACCGGCACCCCGGCCCCGGCGGCAGGTGCCCGCACCCGCCGCGCTGTCGCCCCGGCATAGATCGCGCCAAGCGGGGCCAACAGGCGCGCCTGCCAGCCCGGTGCATCGGGCGGGTTGAACCAGAACGCCGGTGGCTTCACGGCAACGCATCCGCCCGGTCAAGTGCCGCGCCGACCAGCTCCAGCGCACGATCTGCCGCTTCGGCGCCCGAGGTCAGTTCCGCCCAAGCCCGGTGGGCCAGATCGGCCACCTTATCGGGGGCCAGCAACCGTTCGATCGCCCGGCCCAACTCGGTCGCGTCGGCGACAGGCATGTGGCCGCCCGCCCGGTGCAGCCTTTCCACGACCGCACCATGCGCCCCTGTGTCCGGCCCGTGCACCACGACCGATCCCAGTGCCGCCGGTTCCATGGGCGAACGCCCGTTGCCGCCGTCAAGCGTGTGTCCGAGATATGTCACCGGCGCGAGGCGATACCACAGGCCCATTTCCCCCACGGAATCGGCGACATAGACCTGCGTGTCGGGCTCGGGTTCCTCATCGGCCGAGCGCAACATGGTGCGCAGACCTTGCGACTCGAGCTGTGCGCGAAGCGCCGGGCCCGTCGCGACATCGGCAGGCACCAGTATAAGCAACAGGCGGTGTGACAGACGGCTGGCGAAACGATGCGCGGCGATGACCGCCGGGATCTCGGCCATCGGCACATCGGCGGCCAGCCAAACCGGCCGCGCGTCAAGGGTTTCCGACAGTCCCGTCCACTCGGCCTCGTTGCAGGGGAGGGCCGCAACCGAAGATTCCAACCACCCCACCGTTTCGACCCGCGCACCGTCGCCACCAAGGGCCGTCAACCGCGCGGCGTCGTCGCGCGTTCCGGTCAGGATATGACGAAACGGCGCCAGTTCCGCCCGGGCAAGCGCGGCTTTCCACCGACGACCACGCATATGGGCTTCGGACATCCGCGCATCCGCTGCGATACATTCGACCCCACGTCCGGAGGCTTCGGTCAACAGCACCGGTGCCCAGCCTTCGCCAATCCAGAGACAGACATCGGGCCGCCAGTGCGACAAAAACCCCTCGACCGCTTCGGTCACATCGGCGGGAAGCTGTTGGGTCAGGGCAGCAGCAAATTCGGCAGGCGCAGGATAGGCGTCAAGAGTGACCAGCACCGCCAGATCGCCGCGCGCTTCGTCCAGCCGGGTCAGCAGCAAGGCCACCGCCGCAACATCCGCCCCCGGCCCAAGATGCACCCAAAGCAATGGCCCCTCGGGCCGCAGCGAACAGCTTTCGCCCAGTTGTTGCGACAGGACATCCGCCTGCACCGGGTCCGCCGTCCGCCGCCGCTGTCGCAGGCCAAGCGCCCGGACACCCTCGGACAGCCGGTGGCGCAAAAGGCTTATCAGTTACCCAGCTCCTCGGTCGGCGAAGCGGGGGTTTCCTCGTCACGCAGCCGGTGCAGGTGAGCGATGAAATAACGCATATGGGCATTGTCGACCGTGCGCTGTGCCGCCGATTTCCAAGCGTCATAGGCGCTGGCATAGTCGGGAAACATCCCGATGATATCAATCTGTTCAACATCACTGAAAACGTTCTTTGTCGGATCGATCAACTCGCCTCCGAACACCAGATGCAGACGCTGTGTCATGGGATATCCCTTTTATGCCGCGTTGCGGCGCACCCTATCCCGGGGCGGAGCGCGCATCAACTCCCGCATCACTTCGACAATGGCGATTTGGTGGCTGTGCCGGCGTAGAACCCATATCACACACCCTGCGTCCGGGATGGATTGCCCCCGGGTTCCACAATAATTCTTGTGTCTCGGTTGCCCCGCCCGTGACGAATGGGATAGTTTGCGCCCCATGGATCAAGTGACAAAGACATGCTGTGCGCCGCAGGGGAAAAAGGGCGATCTGACAAGTGTGACTGTGCCCCGCTCGGCCCTGCCGCGCGATCACGGTGCGGTGGCGGTTCCGGGCGGCACGGCGATGGTTGGCACCGCTCGTCCCGGCATTCCCGATGATGGCGAAGGACCGGTGCGGCAGGTGCGGCTCAAACCCTTTCGGATCGGGGCCGGGGCAATCACCAACGCCGAATTCGCCGCCTTTGTCGATGAAACCGGCTATGTGACCGAGACCGAGCGCTTTGGCTGGTCTTTTGTCTTCTGGGCGCAGGTGCCCGAGGAAATCCGCGTGACGCAGGGGGTCAAGGGGATCGAGTGGTGGCGCCGGGTCGACGGTGCCACATGGCGCGAGATCAACGGCCCGGGCACCGGCGATGTCTGGCACGCCGATCACCCGGTCGTGCAGGTGTCGTGGAACGATGCCACCGCCTATGCCGCATGGGCCGGCGGCCGTCTGCCGACCGAGGCGGAATGGGAACACGCAGCCCGGGGCGGACAGGGGGATGTGAAATTTCCTTGGGGCGAGGCAGAACCCGACGACACCGGGCAATTTCCCTGCAACATCTGGCAGGGGAAATTTCCGTCTAAAAACACCGGCGCAGACGGGTTCCTGACCACCGCGCCGGCGCTTGCCTTTGCGCCGAACGGTTACGGGATTCACACGCTGGTTGGCAATGTGTGGGAGTGGACGGCGGATACCTATCGCATCCGGTCGCTGAAAAAGTCGGTCAAGACCCGGCTGGCAGGCATGCAGGGGTACAAACTCAGCAAGGGCGGGTCGTTTCTGTGCCACCGAAGCTATTGCTACCGGTATCGGATCGCCGCCCGTTCGGGCACATCGGCCGACAGTGCGACAACCCATCAGGGATTTCGGGTGGTCTGGGACGCCTGAGCGACCGGGCATCACGGGTGGGGGATGGTTTCAGGGCTGTCGCCGCAGATGATCGGCTGCTAGTTTCAGCCATTCCCTTTGCCCACAGCCCGAGACATCACATGCCGGATAACACCACCCCAGCCGACCACAGCACCCATGACGCCGACGAGGATATCCGTAATCGCGATATCAAGATCTATGTGAACGGCGAACTCGTTCACCGCGATGATGCCAAGGTGTCGGTCTACGACTCCGGCTTCCTTCTGGGCGACGGCATGTGGGAGGGGATGCGGCTTTACAACGGCAAATGGGCGTTCTTTGACGAACACATGGATCGCTTCTTTGACAGCTGCAAGGCGGTCTCGCTGGACGTCGGGATGGACCGGGCCGGAATTCTGGACGCGCTGACCCGCACGGCCACGGCGAACGGCATGACCCATGACGTGCATTGCCGCCTGATGCTGACCCGGGGGATCAAGGCAAAACCGTTCCAGCATCCGCGCCTGTCGCGCAGTGGTCCCACACTGGTCATCATCATGGAACATTCGCGCCCGGTTGAAAGCCTGCTGTCACAGGGCATCCGGCTGGCCAGCGTGCCGCAGGTGCGTGGATTGCCCCACAGTCAGGACGCAAAGTTCAACAGCCATTCCAAACTGAACTGTGTGATCGCCTGTCTTCAAGCCGAACAGGCCGGCGCGGATGAGGCGCTGATGCTTGACCCGCTTGGCTTCGTCAACACCACCAACGCCTGCAACTTCTTCATCGTGCGAAAGGGCGCGGTGTGGACGTCGACCGGCGATTACTGCATGAACGGGGTGACACGGCAAAAGGTGATTGACCTGTGCCATGCCAACGCAATCCCCTGCTTTGAAAAGAATTTCTCGCTGTATGAGGCTTACAGCGCCGATGAAGCCTTCCTGACCGGCACCTTTGGCGCACAGACCCTGGTCGCCTCCATCGACGGCAAGGTAATCGGCGACGGCAACCGACCGGTCACCGCCCTTCTGCGGGCGCTCTACAAGGAGCTTGTGGTTCGCACCACGGGCTGATCCGCCGCTGCGCGCGATTGCGCTTACCGGCCCACCGCATAGGCCTGCATCAGCCGTGGCGTGGCCGCCGCGCGCAGCATTCCGTCGGCGTCTCGCATCGCCGCCGTCAGACGCCCCACGGTCCATGGCGCGGCCACTGTGACCCTGTGACCACGGGCGCGCAGATCGGCGATCACCGCTTCGCCCACCCCCGGCTCGACCATCATCTCGCCCGGGCGCACCTCACGCGGGAAGAACGAGCCCTGAAAGTGCATCGAATGGAACAGCGGTGCGTCGATCCCCTGTTGCAGATCGAACCCGTGATGAACGAACCGCAGGAACCAGATCAGCTGCCACTGGTCCTGCTGATCTCCGCCGGGTGTGCCAAAGGCAATCCGTGCTCCGTCCTTTTCGGCCATCGACGGGGTCAGCGTGGTGCGTGGCCTGCGCCCGGGGGCCAGCGAGGTCGGCAGGCCTTCGTCCAGCCAGAACATCTGCGCCCGGCTGTTCAGCGCAAACCCAAGCCCGGGAATGATCGGCGAGCTTTGCAGCCAGCCACCCGAGGGCGTGGCCGACACCATGTTGCCCCAGCGATCGATGATATCAATATGCACGGTGTCGCCGCGCCGCTCGGTCAGATGCGCCATGGTGGGTTCTTGTGCCGCCACTGGCCCCGCGCCGAAATCGCGTGCCGCGCGTTCGATATAGGCGTCGGCCAGATGTTCGAACCCGGGCACCCGGCCGGGCCGCTGATCCATTGACGCCGTGTCGGCAATCAGGGCGCGTCGGGCGGCGTTGTATTCCTCGCTCAGCAGATGTGCCATCGGGATGTCGCTGTGCGCCGGGTCGCCGTAATATGCCTCGCGGTCGGCATAGGCGAGCTTGATCGCCTCGATCACCACATGGACAAATTCGGCGCCGTTCGGGTCCATCGCCGCCAGATCGACCCCTTTCAGGATCGCCAGCGCCTGCAACAGCACCGGCCCCTGCGACCAAGGCGCGGTCTTGTGCACCGTCCAGCCGTGATACTCAAAGCTGAGCGGTTCTTCGTAAGTTGCGCGCCAGTCCGCCATGTCACTCCGCGCCAGAACGGCGGAATGTTTGCGCCCCGAAACATCGTGCACCTTGGCGTCCTTGAGATAGTCGAAAATCGCATCGGCGACAAAACCACTGCGCCAAGCCTCTCGCGCTGCATCAATGCGCGCCGCGCGGCTGTCGCCCGGGCTGTCGGACAGACGTTGCCATGTGGCGGCCAGATCGGGGTTGCGGAACAGGGCGTGGGGTTCAGGGGCCGCGCCAGTGGGGCACCAGACGGCAGCCGAACTTGGCCATTCGGCGGCGAAATATTCCGCCACGCCGGCAATGGCATCGGCGACGCGTGGCAGCATCGGGTGGCCGTCGCGGGCATATTCGATGGCGGGTTGCATCACGTCGCACAGCTCCATCGTGCCGTGATCCTTCAGCATCAGCATCCAGCCGTCGAAGGCCCCCGGCACCACCGTGGCCAACAGGCCCGACCCGGGAATCAGCGTCAGACCCTGCGCGCGGTAATGTTCGATGGTCGCGGCAGCAGGCGCCGGTCCTTGTGCGCAGAGCACCCGGATCTCGCCGGTTTGCGCCGAATAGAGGATCGCCGGCATGTCACCCGCCGGGCCATTCAGATGCGGTTCGACCACTTGCAGCGTCAGCCCGGTGGCCACGGCAGCGTCAAAGGCATTGCCACCGCGCTCCAGGATACCCATGCCGACCGCCGAGGCGATCCAGTGGGTCGATGTCACGACGCCGAACGTGCCGCGAATTTCGGGGCGTGTGGTAAAATCGGACATGCTGACTCCTGTTCGGGCTGGGGTGGGAAACGCATGCTCACTGTTTCCCGGTACCGCCGCAACCCCGGAGATATGGAAATGCCGCCTGACCCTGCCGATCAGCGCCGCAGGCTGACACGGAACGGACCGGTGGAAATATCGATCCCGGCCAACCCGCCGGTTTTGCCATAGGTGAGTGTCAAATCAAGCGCGGTGAACCGGAACGGCGACAGGTGCCCCGGCCCGGCAACAACCCGGTATTGCATGTCACAGATCAGGGCGACATCGGTGGTCTGCGATCCGCGCGGTGCAATCTCGATCACACGCCTGCCGTCATAGATGCGAAAGGCTGCGGGACAGCCCTGCGCGCCCGCCAGCCGAGACAGGGCCGCCACAGGATCGATGACGTCAGAGGGGACGTTTGCGGGATCTGACAGGGCGGTGCGTTCGCTTTCGGGTGTGATCAGGGTCGTCAGAACCCGGCCCCGATCATGGTCAAACCCGATGGAACGTCCCTTGCGGCCCGACCGGGCGTCGCTTGCATAACGGGTGATTGACCGGCCATGGGTTGTCGTCGCCGCATCCGAGGTCGCGGCAAAGGTTCCGTCGGCCACGCCCAGCGGCGTATTGTCGAGCAGAGTGCGCAACTGCCCAGCCGTCGTTTCCAGCGTGCCAAGTGTCCGACCGCCCAGCAATACGCGGAACGTATCGGCATTGGCCTCCCCGGCGTTGCACACCGCTCCAAGAACCACGGCAAGCGCACCGAGCAGTATCGTGGGGGCCATCATGTCGCGCTCCTTGTTTGCCGGGTCTTGCCTGTTGAGGCGGGATTGATTGTCCGCTTTCCGGCACCGGTCAAGGTTTGGCAGGCCCCCGGTGACCGGTCTTTATCCCAAGCCGCCGACCGGTTCCATCGGCCATCGCTCATGCCCGTTCTGCACTTGCCCAAAGGCCGCCCCCGATCAGGAATGCACCGAAACGGGGTTGCCCATGACGGCTTTCGTCGGTCATGTGCAGCGCAATGAAACCCAGAACGGAGCGACCCATGACCCTGAAACACCACAACCCCGGCGCAAGAATGAGCGAAGCGGTGATCCATGGCGATACAGTTTATCTTTCCGGTCAGGTCGGCAACCCCGACGCAGATCTGGCGACCCAGACACAGGACTGTCTGGACAAGATTGACCGCATCCTGTCCGAAGTGGGCAGCAGCAAGTCCAAGGCCGTCCGGGTGGTCATCTGGCTGGCCGATATGGCTGATTTCGCGGCAATGAACGCGGTTTACGACGCCTGGATCGATCCGGCCTGCCCGCCGACCCGCGCCTGTGGCGAGGCCAAACTGGCAACGCCCAAGCATCTGGTGGAATTCACCGTCGTCGCGGCCCTGTAATACGCGTACAACAATTCGCCGGGCGCCCGAAACAGCGCGGTTCATCCGCGCGCAACGGTGCCCGGCGATTTTGCCCAGCGCAGCAGATCGGCCTCCGCCGTGTCCAGACTTTCGGCGTTGATGATCCGCGCCTGAATCGCATTCGACACGGCGCGCGACCGTTTGTTCAACTGAATATCTTCAAGTTGCGACAGCGCGTCGCTGATCTCGAGCTTGTCATAGAGCGAAATCAACCGGTTCTGCACCGTCCTCAGCGACAGGTGCCGCCGCTCGGCAATCTGCTTGTCCGGCAGGCCCAGCGCGATGTCCAGAAGGATCGCATGTTCCACCTCGGTCAGCGCCTCACGCGAACGGCTTTGGAATGTCTGGCGCGAATGGACCTCGCGGTCGATCATGATCTGGCCCTCGACCAGCACCGCCCGCAGCGCCAGCGCCAGCCGTTCGGACGGCGCGGTCTTCAGCACATAACCATAGGCCGCCTGTTCGGGCACAATGCGCGAAATGCCGCGCAGATATGCCTCGTCCGAGTGGTTCGACCAGAACAGGATGCGGGTGTCGGGACGTTCCGACCAGATCACCCGCGCCGCCTCGATCCCGTTGCGGTTGCGCATCCGCAAATCCATCACGATGGCCGGGGTGCGGGTGGCGCGGGCGATCTTTTCGGCCTCGAACCCGCTGGTGGCGGTGTGGATCGAATCCGCCTGCGGCAGGTTGGTTTCCACCTGTTCGCGCAGATAACTCAGGTGCAGGGGGTCGTCCTCAACCAGCAGAATGCGCATCGGGCAACTCCGTTTCTTCATGGGTTTGTGGCAGAATCACCGTGATCGCAGTGCCATCAATGCGCGTCAGGGTGAACCGCCCGCCGATCAGCCGGGCGCGGGTGCGCATATGCGCCAACCCGCCCGAGCGTCCGGGTTCTGTCCGCCGAAAGCTGCCGTCGTCCTGCATCGTCAGGTTCAATCCCCGGTCGGACTCGGTTGTGATCGTCACACAGAACCGCCCTGCCCCGGCGTGTTTCAGTGAGTTGTTCACTGCCTCCTGACAGATGCGGAACAGCGCGATCCGCGTTGCATCGGGCAGCCTGTCGATCATCCCGCCGGTGTCGTCGCGAAAGACGAAACTGACTGGGCGCGCCGGGTCCGACGCGGTTTCGAAATGCGAGCGCACGGCCTCTTCGAAGCCGAACAATTCAAGGATCGACGGGATAGAGGTGTCGATGATGCCGCGCAGCCCCTGAATGCAGATGTTGATCCGCTGCTGCAAACGCTCGGTTTCCTTGCGGCCCAGACCGGGGCGCAGATCGCGGGCAAGACGGGTCAGATCGGCCAGCGTCTGGTCGTGCAGGTCCATGCCGACCCTCTGGCGCTCGTTCTCCAACGCTTCGGTCAGGTGCAGCGCGCCGATGCGCAACCCCTCTTGCTGTGCTTCGATCCGGGTGCGTTCAATGGCCGAACGTTTGGCGGTTTCATTCGCCCGCAGCGCAAAGAAATACGGCGACAGGATATCGGCCAGCGCCTGCACCTGCGCAAGATTGTCAACATTGTAGTAATCGGTCCGGCGCGACGAACAGTTCAGCGCGCCAATCGTATGACCCAGCACCTTCATCGCGACGTTGATCCGGCTGCGCAGCGCATGTTGCAAAATCGGCCCGCTGTGGGCGCCGGGGAACATATAACGCAGATCGTCAGGCGCATTGCCGGTCATCATCGTGTCACATGCCCCGGTCAGAATATCGCGTACCGGCGACTCGGAGACCAGCGAACGTGACGCGCTCCAACTGGTGTGCAGGCCGACCTCATAGGAATGGTTGTTCACCATTTCCTCGTCCATCAGACAGACATCAAGATGATCGACATCGATCATCCTGTCGATTTCACCCTTTACCGCGCGCAGGGCCGAGCGAATATCCAGCTCGCCCGCCAAATGATTCGAGATACGCAGGTAATAGGCCAGATCCGACAAGGCGACGCTCCATTTTTCCCACAGTCTAGCCGCGCTGCGCCGCTCTGTCTTGCGGCCACGCTCAGCACGCTTGCGGGTTCCCGCAATCAAGGTGCGCGGGTTACTCTACAATCCGGACGCAATCGATAGTCTTTTCCGCCAAGGCGCGAGGAGGCGCCGGAAAAACAAGACGCGCGGCCACGCCGCCGTGGGGAGGACGATATGTCAAGACACACGATGCTTATGGGGGCCGTTGCCACCTTTGCCCTGTGCGCCGCTGCGCCGGGGTTCGCCGACACTTCGGGCAAGCGCATTGCCCTGTCCAACAATTATGCCGGGAACAGCTGGCGGCAGGCGATGCTGGAAAGCTGGGACAAGGTGGCGGGGGCCGCCGTAAGCGATGGCGTTGTTGCCGCCGCCGATGCTTTCACCACCTCGGAAAATCAGGCCACAGAACAGGCCGCGCAGATCCAGAACATGATCCTTCAGGGGTACGATGCGATCGTGATCAACGCCGCCTCGCCCACGGCGGTCAATGGCGCGGTGAAAGAAGCCTGCGATGCCGGAATCACGGTCGTTTCCTTTGACGGGATCGTCACCGAACCCTGTGCCTGGCGAATCGCCGTGGATTTCAAACTGATGGGCCGCGAGCAGGTGAAATTCCTCGCCGCGAAATATCCCGAGGGCGGCAATCTGCTGGAAATTCGCGGGCTGGCCGGCGTGTTCGTGGATGACGAAATCAGCGCAGGCATTCACGACGAAGTTTCACGCTCGAACTTCAAGATCGTCGGGTCGGTCCATGGCGACTGGGCACAGGACGTGGCGCAAAAAGCCGTCGCGGGCATTTTGCCCAGCTTGCCGGAAATCACCGGTGTCGTGACGCAGGGCGGCGACGGATACGGCACGGCGCAGGCGATTGCAGCGACCGACCGGCCAATGCCGACCATCGTGATGGGCAACCGTCAGGATGAATTGGCATGGTGGGCCGAACAAAAGGCGGCAAACGGTTACGAAACCACGTCACTGTCGATTGCACCCGGAGTCAGCACGCTGGCCTTCTGGGTCGCGCAGCAGATTCTGGATGGCAAGGAGGTGCCACATGATCTGACCGTGCCATTCCTGACCATCGAACAGGACGGGCTGGAAGCCGCGCTTGAAACAACGCCGATGGGTTCGGTTTCAAACGTTGAATACAATCTGGACGACGCGCTTGCCGTGATCGATCCCGCCGGCTGAACCGTCGCAATGCCGAATAATGACACGATGTCCGGCACCCTTGGGGTGCCGGTCGTTGCCTTGGGCGACGTACATAAATCCTTTGGCCCGGTGCATGCGCTTTCCGGGGCGACTCTGACCGTCCATGCGGGCGAATGTATTGGGCTGGTCGGTCACAATGGCGCCGGAAAATCGACGCTGGTCAATGTGATCAACGGTCGGCTTGAGCCCACATCAGGCGACCTTGCCTTTGCCGGTGAAACGCCCGGCCAACCGCCGAAGGGCGCCCAACGGGCCGCCCGCGCCGGTGTGCGCAGCGTGTTTCAGGAGCTGTCGCTCTGCCCCAACCTGACCGTGGCCGAAAACCTGCGCATTCCCTATCGCACCATGCCGCGCTGGGGCTGGCGTGCGCTGGCCCGCAAGACGGTTCGCGCGGCGCTTGACGAAGTGTTTCCCGACCATGGCATCACAGCCCGCACCCTTGTCGGCGATCTGCCTCTGGCCGAGCGGCAGATGGTGGAAATCGCCATCGCCTTTTCCCGCCGCGACAGTGATGCACGACTGGTCATCCTTGATGAACCCACATCGTCGCTGGATGCCGCCATCGCTCTGCAGCTTTTGACCCACATCCGCCGGTTCTGTGACTCAGGCGGCGCGGTGATCTTCATCTCGCACATGCTGGGCGAAGTGTTCGGAGTCGCCAGCCGGATCGTCGTGATGAAGGATGGCCGGATCACCGAGGATCGCCCGACCAAGGGATTCACCCGCGCAACGCTGGTCGATGCCATGGGTCACGTCGCCTCGGCCGCCACAAGAACCACCAGCCGCGATTTCGGCGCCGAGGTTCTGCGCCTGCCCAACGGTCTGGCCGCGCGCCGGGGCGAGGTCGTGGGTCTTGCCGGGCTGGCGGGACACGGACAGGCCGAGGTGCTGGCCGATTTCTTCTTTTCGCGCAGTTCCACATGGCACGCGCGCCGCAAACCGCATGTGGCCTTTGTCGCCGGTGACCGCAGCCGCGATGGGGTACTGCCCCTGTGGTCGATCCTGCGCAATCTTGGGCTGATGACGCTGCGCGAACACAGCAGTCGGGGCATGGTCGACCACGCACAGGAACGCGCGATTGGCGACACATGGCGCGAGCGGATCAAGATTCGCACCGACGACATGACCAATCCGATCCTGTCCCTGTCGGGCGGTAACCAGCAAAAGGTGCTGTTTGCCCGGGCGCTGGCATCCTCGGCCCCCATCGTCGTGATGGACGACCCAATGCGCGGCGTCGATGTCGGCACCAAAAAGGAAGTCTATCGCATGATCCGCGCCGAGGCCGAACAGGGCCGCACATTTCTGTGGTACTCGACCGAAACCGACGAAATTCTGGAGTGTGACCGGGTGTTCGTGTTCCGCAACGGTGCCGTGTCCGCCGAACTGACCGGCGATGCCATAACCGAGGAAAACATGTTGCGCGCCTCCTTTGAGATGCAGGAGGCGGCGGAATGACCCGCGAACATCTGCGGTTCATGCTGCCCATCCTGTCGCTGTCGATCCTGCTGGTCGGGGTGTTTTACCTGCAACCCCGGGCGATGAGCTATTTCGGCCTGAACCTGCTGTTCAATCTGGCGATTCCGGTGGCTTTGGCGACCATCGCGCAGATGATGATCATCATGGTCAACGACATCGACCTGTCCATCGGCACATTCGTCAGCTTTTGCGCCTGTGTCACCGCCACACTGGTGCAGGACACGCCGCTGCTGGGGTATACCGTGCTGGCTCTGGCGATTGTCGGATATGCCGCCATCGGTGCCGTGATCCACATTCGCGGGCTGCCGGCCATCGTCGTGACGCTGGGGATGTCTTTCGTCTGGGCCGGGCTGGCGGTGTTGCTTTTGCCATCACCAGGCGGGTCGCCCCCGCCTTGGCTGCGAACGCTGATGACAATGAAACCGCCGCTTGTCCCTTTCGCGATCATCGCCGCCTGCGTGATTGCGGCGGTTACGCATCTGTTCATCAAACGCTCGTCCTTTGGTGTGCTGTTGCGAGGCGTGGGCGGCAATGAACGCGCGCTGGAGCGGTCAGGCTGGTCCATCGTCTGGCTGAAGGCCGCCGCCTATGGGCTGGCCGGGCTGTTCGGTGTGCTGGCAGGAATGGCGCTGGTCGGGCTGACCACATCGGCGGATGCGAATATCGCGCTGCGCTATACCCTGCTGTCGATTGCCGGAGTGATCCTTGGCGGCGGCGAATTCACCGGCGGGCGGGTGTCGCCCATCGGCGCGGTGATCGGCGCCCTTACGCTGACGCTGGCGGCCAGTTTTCTGTCGTTTCTGCGGCTGTCCTCCGACTGGCAGATCGGTGCGCAGGGGGCGATCCTGATACTGGTGCTGGCGGTGCGGCTGCTGGTTTCGCGGCGCGAGGGCGCGGCATGACCGGTTTCCTGCAACGTCCGTGGATCTGGGCCTATCTTGCTGCCGCCGCCGCATTCATTGCCACGATGTATGTCTCCGGCGGTCAGGGGGCCGGATCGCTGGCCTATGCCGCGCTGACATTCGCGGCCTTTGCGGCCATCGTCGGGGTCGGGCAGATGTTCGTCATCACCCTGGGGCCCGGCAACGTCGACCTGTCGATCCCGGCCACGATGACGCTGGCGGGCACGCTGGCGCTGAAATTCATGGCAACCGACAGTTCGCTGATCCTGCCGGGGCTGGGCATTGCTCTGGGTGTCGGGCTGATCTGTGGCATCGTCAACTTTGCGTTGATTCTGCTGCTGCGCATCCCGCCGATCATCGCCACGCTGGCCGCGTCATTCCTGTTTCAGTCGGTCGCGATCTGGTCGAACCGGGGCTTGCGGATCAAACCGCCCGCCCCGCTGGCTGATTTCTCGACTGGTGGACTCCCGGGCCTGCCCAATCTTGCGCTGGTGGCGATCCTGATTGCGATTGCCGCCTGGGTGCTGCTGGAACGTGGCCTTGCAGGGCGCTGGATCCTTGCCATCGGCCAGAATGCCCGCGCTGCACAGTTAAGCGGGGTGCCGGTGAACGCCGTGCGCTTTGGCGTCTATGTGGGCAGCGCGGTTCTGGCGGCGCTGACCGGGTTCCTTCTGGCCAGTTTTTCCGGCGGTGCGAACCTGAACATGGGGACGGAATACATGCTGATGTCGATTGCCGTGGTGGTGATCGGCGGCAGTTCGATCGGCGGCGGCAGCTCCAACGTGCCGGGCATCTGGGGTGCATCGCTGTTCATGTTTCTGATCGTTTCGATGTTGAACAGCTATGGGTTGGGCGCGGGTGTGCGGCTGATCCTCACCGGCTGCATCATCGTCACCGTCGTCGCCTTTGCCAGCAAACGGAGTCATTCCGCATGACCGAGCTTTACGATATCCGCGACGACAGGTTCCGCGCGCTTTTACAGATGAATGTCGCCCTGACCCGTCTGTCGTCGGGTCATATGTGGACCGAAGGCCCGGTCTGGGTTCCCGCGCATCAGTGCCTGTATTTCTCGGACATTCCGAACCAGCGCATCCACCGCTGGACACCGGATGGCAGCGTCACCGTGCTGCGTGAGTCCTCGGGGTTTGCCAATGGCAACACGCTGGATCGGCAGGGGCGGCTTTTGACCTGTCAGCATGGCACACGGTCACTGACCCGCACGGATCACGACGGAACGATTGAAACGCTGGCCGACAGTTTTGAGGGCAAGCCGCTGAATTCACCCAACGATGTGGTGGTAAAGCGCGACGGGACGGTGTGGTTCACTGATCCGACCTATGGCATCATGGGAAATTATGAGGGCAACCGCGCCACCCCCGAACAGGACGGGCGGCATGTGTTCCGCTATGATCCCGAAACCCGCGCGCTTACCGTCGTCGCCCGGGGTTTTGCACAGCCGAATGGACTGGCATTTTCACCGGACGAACGGGTGCTTTACATCGCCGAGTCCGGGCGCAGCCATGACGCATCCGTCCCCGCAGTGGTCCGCGCCTTTGACGTTGATGACGACAACGGGCTTGGCGCGGGGCGCGATCTGCTGACGCTGGAGCCGGGGTTGCCGGACGGATTGCGCGTCGATGTGCATGGCAACCTCTGGGTGTCCTCGGCCGACAGCGTGCAGTGTTTCGACAACACCGGCACCTTGCTGGGGCGGATTTTGGTGCCTGAGGTCGTCTCGAACCTGACCTTTGGCGGGCCGCGCAAGACGCAGCTTTTCATAACGGCCACGACCAGCGTCTATGGAATCCATCTGAACACTGAATCGGCGGTCTGACCGGACTGTCTGATCGGACGGGCCGGTCAAACGGCAGGGTCAGATGAAATCGGCAAGGTTCAGACTGTCGAACCGGCCCACACCACCGGTCGTCGCGTCAAAGCCGGTCATGGGCGCGGCGGCGACAAGCGCGTTCAGGATCGCCTCTTCCGTCGCCTCGATTGCCGCCTCAAACAGCGGCGACAGTTCTGATTGTGGCAGATGTGGCGCATCGCCGGTTGTGCAGAACGCCAGCGCGTAATCGCCCGACCCGTGCGAAAGCGCGGCCCCGGTGCGCGCCAGACCGCCGAAACAGCGGGTCGCGATCCGGTGCAGATGGCGGGTGCCCGTGGGCGCATCGGTCGCCAGTATGATCACGATGGATCCATCCGCGTCATGTACCGGCGGATTGGCGGCAGAGCGCCCGCCAACGCAGAGCCGCCCGCCAAAGTTCGCCTGCACCAGAACGCCCAGCATATGCGCGCCGACCCGGCGCGACGCGGTGCCGATCCCGGCCTTCAGCCCGAAGGACACGGTGCCGGTGCCTGCACCCACTGCGCCCTCGGCCACTGGACCATCCGTGGCCGCCGCAAGGGCCGCGCGCAATTCGTCCACCGTGGGACGCGCAGCGCGGATGTCGTTCAGACGGCCATCGTTGGTTTCACCAACCACAGCATTCAGCGATGTCACCAGCTCATTCCCCGGCTGCGCCAGAGTGTGGGCGATCAGCGCGTCGATCCCGCGCCCAACGGCCAGCGTATTGGTCAGCAGGATCGGCGTCTCGATCTCGCCGAGTTCGGCGATCTGGGTCGCGCCTGCGAATTTGCCGAACCCGTTCAGCACCGCCAGAGCTGCGGGCACCTTTTGCGCGACCATGTTGCCACCATGGGGCAGGATTGCCGTTGCCCCGGTGCGGGTCCGCTCGCCCTCGATCAGTGTCACATGACCGACCCGCACCCCGGCTACATCGGTGATCGCGTTCAGCGGCCCGGTGGGATGGGTGCCGATCGTGATCCCGTGGTCGCGCAGCCTCATTCCTCGATCAAGCCGATCTGGCGGCGCAGACCCTCATCGCGCAAGGACAACTCCTCGCCCAGATGCACATCGGCATCGGGCGAGCACATCCACAGCAGCGCCCGCGCGGGCCAGTCAGCGGGGATATGGTCGGACCAGTCGAGCTGACTGATCCGGTTGATGCCGCTTGCCTTGATCTCGCGCTGCATCTGTGTGGCGACGGTGCCCGGCGACAGCCCCATGATCCGCACACCATCCGCCCGCGTTTCAGTGTCGGCGCAGCGGGTCAGCATCGCCGCCCCGGCCTTTGACGCGCAATAGGCCGACCATGCCTCGACCGGATTATGTGCCGCGCCCGACGAAACGGTCAGGATCGTTCCGCCCCCCGCGGCCTGCATCACCGGAAGGGCCGCGCGCATACCGTTGAACACACCCTTGAGGTTTACGTCGATTGCCTGACCCCATGCCTCGGGGTCGGCGGTGGCCAGATGCGAGATCGGATCGATCACACCGGCATTGTTGATCAGCACGTCAAGAGCGCCGAAATTCCGCACACAGGCGTCCACCGCTGCCGCGACCTCCCAATAGCGCGACACATCGCAGGGAATCGCCAGCGCGCGCTCTGCGCCCAATTCGCCGGTCAGATCCGCCACTGCCTCGGCGTTGCGCGCGATAAGCGCCACATTTGCCCCCGCAGCGGCAAACACGCGCGCAGCTTCGGCGCCGATGCCGCGGCTGGCTCCGGTGATCAGTACCGTCTTGCCTGTCATGTCCATCGCTGTATTCCTTTCCCGATTACGCCACCGCAGACCTAGCGCGTCGAGACTTCGGCGGAAAGTCCCATGTCGCCCTTGACCTCGCCCTCTGCCATGACCAATCTTTCCTTTAACGATTGCAGGAAAGAGCCCTATTATGATCCGCATTTCACATCTATCCGCCACATCGGCCATCGCACTGTGCCTGGCCACGCCAGTGCTGGCCGACATCACCGCAGCCGAGGTGTGGGAAGACTGGAAATCCACTTCGGCCGCGTTCGGCCAGACCCTGACTGCGGGCAATGAAGACAACAGCGGTGGTGTTCTGACGCTGAACGATGTTGCCGTGACAATGGAAATGCCGGGCGAGAAGATCGACGGTATGATCCCGAACATCACGCTGACCGAACTGGGCAATGGAACGGTGGAAATCCGCATGTCGCCCGAGTTTGTAATGACGATGATGATCGACCCGCCCAAGGATTCCGATGGCGAAGCAGTCAAGACGACAATTGTGATCGCGACACCGGGAATGGACACGGTCGTATCCGGCGATGCCGCCGCGCCAATCTATGACTTTACCGCGCCGGTGATCGATTTGAACGTGACGGAAATGATCGTCGACGGCAGCCCGGTCGACATGGAAACCGCCATCGGACTTACCGACCTTGCCGGGCGGTACGCGATCCAGGGAACCGGCGACCGCGACCATGAATCGCAGATAAACGCGGCAACGCTGACCATCAACATCTCGGGCAGCGACCCCGAGGATGGCGGCAGCACTTTTTCGCTGAAAACCGCATATAAGGCGATTGAAACCACGTCCGCCGGGACAGCCGCCGGGATGGGCGCACTGGGCGGCGATCCCGCAGCCGCGATCACACCCGAAACCCGCGTGACGGCGATGCTGCGTCATGGCGGCGGTTCAACCGCAGTTGCGGTGACAGATCCGGAAACTGGCGATTTTAAGCTCGATGCGACGACCCGCAGCGGGCAGTTGGATGTCACGATCGCCGATGGCGTCATCGGGTATGACGCGGTGGGAAAGGGGTTGGACATCACTGTTTCCGGTGATCAGATTCCCGTGCCCGAAGTGACGGCGGCAATGGACGAAATGGCATTCGGCCTGACCCTGCCGATCCTCAAAGGCGAAGACGTCAAGGATTACGGGCTGTTGCTCAACCTGTCCGGGCTGACGGTCAGCGATTTCCTGTGGTCGATGATCGACCCCGAAACGGTTCTGCCCCGCGATCCGGCCACCCTGCTGATCGAACTCGCGGGCAAGGCCCGGGTGCTGACCGACCTGACCGACACCGCCGCGCTTGAGGCCGGCGCATCCCCGGGCGAGGTCGAGTCCCTGAACGTGAAAAACCTGCGTCTGGCCTTTGCCGGGGCCGATCTGACCGGCAAAGGCGACTTCACCTTCGACAATTCCGACACGCTGACCTTTGGTGGCTTTCCCGCCCCCGATGGCAAGGTCGATCTGAAACTCACCGGTGGGAATGGACTGCTGGACAAGCTGGTACAGCTTGGCGTGCTGCCGCAGGATCAGGCGATGGGCGCGCGGATGATGATGGGCCTGTTCGCCAAACCGACGGGCGATGACACGATGGAAAGCCAGATCGAGGTCAAGCCGGACGGCTCGATCTCGGCCAACGGACAGCGGCTGAAGTAATCCACCGCCTGCCCGTCGGAATGGTGATTCCGGCGGGCAAAGGCCACCAAACGACAGCGCTGCCGCACCCTGTGCAGGCATCGACATGTGGCCCCTGCGCCGCTGAACCCTTGCGCCCGGGGGCATGGGGCACTAACTCAACCCCCGACCGCGAGAGGATGACCGGATGCCCGACGACCGCCTTGCCAATCTTACTGCCGCTCTGCTGGACGCTGCACGCGTCGCAGGTGCGGATACGGCCGATGCCATCGCCATCGACGGCACTTCGGTGTCAATCGACGTCCGCCAAGGCCAGTTGGAACAGGCCGAACGCGCCGAGGGGGTCGAAATCGGCCTGCGGGTGATGATTGGCCAGCGACAGGCCTGTGTATCGGCCTCGGACATATCGTCTGCCACCATGGCACAGATGGCCGAACGCGCCGTCGCCATGGCCCGCGAGGCTCCGGTGGACACGACCATCGGACTGGCCGATCCGGAACAGTTTGCCCGTGATCCGGACATCGCCGCGCTGGATATGCTCGACCCGACCCACGAACCCGAACCCGCCGCGCTTGAGGATGACGCCCGCCGGGCCGAGGCGGCCGCCCTTGCCGTGACAGGCGTATCGCAGGTGCAAAGCGCGTCTGCCGGATATGGCCGCACTCAGGTACATCTGGCCACGTCGAATGGGTTTTCCGGCGGATACGGGCGCAGCGACCGGGCGATTTCCTGTGTGGCGATCACCGGTACAGGCAGCGGGATGGAGCGGGATTATTTCGGCGATTCCCGTCTGCATCAGTCGGACCTGATGTCGCCCGAAGACATCGGCCGTCTCGCCGGTGAGCGTACAGTCGCCCGGGCGGGGGCACGTCAGCCCAAGACCGGCGCTTATCCTGTGATGTTCGACGAACGTATCGCGGCCTCGCTGATTGGTCATCTGGTGCAGGCGATCAATGGCAGCGCCATTGCCCGTGGCGCATCATGGCTGCGCGATGCGCTGGGTGAACAGGTGCTGCCAAGGGGCATGTCGCTGACCGAAGATCCGCGGCGTCCGCGCACTTCAGGGTCGCGGCCCTTTGATGGCGAGGGTCTGCCCACCGCGCGCCGCCTGATCGTCGATGACGGCGTGTTGCAGGGCTGGACGCTGGATCTGGCAACGGGGCGCAAGCTGGGCATGCCCAGCACGGCCTCGGCAAGCCGTGGCACCTCATCGCCCCCCATGCCAAGCGTCTCGAACCTGTCGCTGACCCAAGGCACCTTGAGCCGCGACGCTCTGCTGGCTGAAATGGGCACCGGGCTGTTGGTCACATCAATGATCGGCAGCACGATCAACCCGACCACCGGCGATTATTCCCGGGGGGCGTCGGGCATGTGGATCGAAAACGGCGTGCCGGTCTATCCGGTCAACGAATGTAACCTGGCGGGCAATCTGCGCGACATGCTGCTGTCACTGACGGCGGCGAACGATGCCCGCAGCCATCTGTCGCGCGTTGTGCCGTCGCTGCGCGTCGAGGGTCTGACGCTTGCAGGCGCCTGAAAATGTTCATGACGATCTGACCCTGCTGACCGGCGTCGCCCGGGCCGCCGGTGATATTGCGCGCCCCTTTTGGCGCGCGAAGGCCCGGCACTGGAACAAGGCAGACGGCACCGGCCCGGTCAGCGAGGCGGATCTGGCCGTTAACACCATGCTGCACGATCGCCTTCTGTCGGCCCGGCCGGATCATGGCTGGCTGTCCGAGGAATCGCTGGATGATCCGGTGCGCCTGTCCCGCGACCGGGTGTTCATCGTCGATCCCATCGACGGCACCCGTGCCTTTATCGATGGACAGGCGGCCTGGTCGCATTCCATCGCGATTGCCGAACACGGCAGGATCATCGCCGGCGTCGTCTATCTGCCGGTGTTGGACAAGATTTATGCCGCAGCTTTGGGCCGGGGTGCCACGCTGAACGATGCGCCGATCCGTGCCAATGCAACAACAGACCCCGATGGCGCCAGCATGCTTGCCTCGCGCCCGGTGCTGGATGCCCACAACTGGCAGGTGCCGCCGGGTGTGACGCGGCATTTCCGCCCCTCGCTGGCCTATCGAATGTGTCTGGTGGCCGAGGGCCGGTTCGACGCGATGCTGGCTTTGCGACGGACCTGGGAATGGGACATCGCGGCAGGAGCGTTGATCGTGACCGAGGCAGGCGGCACCGTGTCAGACCGCAGAGGCGCGCCGTTGCTGTTCAACAACCCGGTGCCGCAGACCGATGGCACGCTTTCAGCCGCACCGGTCTTGCACCCGCGGCTGATTGAACGCCTGCTCTGAAATTCCGCCGGCGAAAACCGCCTGAGCAACTTAGCCGCGCAACGCAGGCAGACCGATCCCCGTCGCCTGAAACCCACCATCCGCAGCCAACACCTGACCGGTGATATATCCCGCCTTGTCAGAACACAGGAAACAGATCGCTTCGGCGATTTCCTGCTCTGACCCATAGCGGTTCAACGGAATCGCGTCGTGATAGGCGGCGATGATTTCCGGCGAATGCACCGCCATCGCCAGTTTCGTGCGCACCGGGCCGGGGGCCACGCAATTGGCGCGGATTCCCAGCTCCCCAAGCTCGACCGCCTGTTGCAGGGTCAACTGGACCACCGCGGCCTTGGACGTGCCATAGGCGACGCGCAGGGTGGAGGCGCGAAGACCGGAAATCGACGCGATATTCACGATGGCGCCGCGCCGAATGGCCAGTTCGGGTGTTAGTGCCTGACTAACCAGAAACACCCCGTCAAGATTGGTCGCCATCACTTGCCGCCAGCGGGCAAATGTCGTCTCGGCGATCGGCGCAAAATCTGCCACCCCAGCGTTATTGACCAGCGCATCCAGTCCGCCGAAATCGCGCGTCACCCGGTACGCCATACTGGCGACCGAGTCTTCGTCGGACACATCACAAACAATCGGAACCGCGTCCGGCACGCCCTGTGCAGCCAGTTCCAGCACATCGGCGTCACGGTCAACCATCGCGACGCGCCAGCCCATCCCGGCAAGCAGCCCGGCGGTGGCCAGCCCGATTCCCCGGGCCGCGCCGGTGACGACTGCCGTTTTCGGTGTCGCCGTTTTCGGTGTCATAGTTGTGCCATCGTTGTGAAGCTCCGGTTCAGCCGCACCGTGCGGGGAAATGGCTTTGAATCATTCACCCAGTTCCTTGTCCAGTACGGTCGCGAATTCGGCATAGGACATGTTGCTGTAGTTCGTGCCGTTGACCACGAAAGAGGGTGTGGAAGTGACATTGTCCTGCTCGGCGTTCTTTTCCCAGACCGCCACCATCGCCTTGGCTTTGTCGCCATCCGCCATACATGCGTCAAGCTGAACATCGGACAGCCCCGCCGTCTTGCCGATACGGCGCAGATTGGCCGCTACGGCCTCGGGTTCGCCTTTGGTCCACTCGGCCTGCCGGTCATAGATCATATCGGTCAGACCGAAATACCGCAGCGGACCGCCACAGCGTGCCACCATCCCGGCCCACAAGCCGTACCGATCGAAATACACTTCGCGGTAAATGAAATTGATCTTGCCGGTGTCGATATAGTTTGCCTTGATCTCTTTCATCGGCCCGGAATTGAAGTTTTTGCAATGCGGGCATGTAAAGGATGCGTATTCGATCATCGTCACTGACGCGTCGGGATTGCCCATCGACATTTCCTGAACAAGGCTCAGATCCGCGTCGGTGGCTTCCTGCGCCTCGACGGCAAGCGACGCGAGGCCGGTCACTGGCTGTGACGAGAAGTAATAATATGCGCCGCCAAGGCCCAATGCGATGGCGAGAATACCGGGAATGAATCGTTTCATCGTCAAGACCTATCTTTTCTGCGTGGAGTAAGGACATTTTCGCCCAGCGCCTGAAGTGCTGCGCGCAGTGTGTCGTCGTGAACCGGGGCCGTCGCCTGTTCCGCCGCCTTCTGAACCCCGGGGTCGGGGGCAGCAGGCGCGGACTTGGCGGGGCGGTGAGAGAAATCGGCCTGCCCTTCGGCAAATCCGGTGGCGGCCGTCTGGGTGATCCGCACCCGCGCGATGGCGTTATAGCCATAGCAGGCATTGACCTTTTCGCGGATGCGATCCTTTTGCATTTCCAGCATCGGGGCCCGTGCACCGGTGGTCAGCAGACTGAGCGTCGCGCCGAAACCGCCCCGGGCATAATTGACATTGACCGGGCGGCACTGGCTCGCGATATCCTCGCCGACGATCTCGGGCCAATGGGTCAGCAGACGGGTGACGGCAAAGCCGCGCTGCTCTCCGGCCTCGCGGATTCGCGCGTTCAGCAACGCGCCGGTCATCTGGAACCCTCGCGTCGTTGGGCGTCTGGGTGAACTGGGGCGCATGATGCCTCGCTTGCCGTGCTGCACTGGAAGTAACGCAGGCAAGAGTGCATACCAAGCCCTGCATCCAAGGGGGAGCATAAAGTTTGCGTGACACGGGTTTGTCAGGGTCAGATATCGGGCCGGATACGGGGCCACATTCAGAAACGGGATCGGCGCAGGGGCTGAGCGATGCTCTTTTGCTCTGGTACGATTCACACGCCCGCTCGATGCCGTGGCGGGTGCCGCCCGACCAGCGTCAGGCGGGGGTGCGCCCTGACCCATACCGCATCTGGCTGTCCGAGGTCATGTTGCAACAGACGACGGTGGCGGCGGTGCGCGCTTATTTCCGCCGGTTCACCGAACGCTGGCCGACGGTGGGCGATCTGGCGGCGGCGGAAGACGCCGATGTGATGGCCGAATGGGCGGGCCTTGGATATTATGCCCGGGCGCGCAACCTGCTGAAATGCGCGCGTGCGGTCGTCGCCGATCATGGCGGCCTGTTTCCTGACACGCGCGACGGGCTGCTGGCCCTGCCCGGCATCGGCCCCTATACGGCGGCGGCGGTTTCCTCCATCGCGTTTGACCGTCCCGAAACTGTGGTGGACGGCAATGTCGAACGGGTGATGGCGCGTATCTTCGCGATCACCGATCCCCTGCCCCGTGCAAAACCCCGCCTGAGCGCACTTGCCGCCACCCTGACCCCAAGCGCCCGACCGGGCGACTATGCTCAGGCGGTGATGGATCTCGGTGCCACGATCTGCACTCCGAAATCCCCCGCCTGTGGCATCTGCCCCTGGATCGCCCCCTGCCGCGCCCGCCTCATGGGCATCGCCGCAGAGCTGCCGCGCAAGCTGGCGAAACAGCCCAAACCCGTGCGTCAAGGCATCGCCTATGTGGCGCGGCGCAGCGATGGTGCCTGGCTGTTGGAGCGGCGCCCCGACAGCGGGTTGCTGGGCGGCATGCTGGGCTGGCCCGGGGCGCCTTGGGGCGACACGGCACAGGAACAACCGCCCGCGCCCGCCGACTGGCACGACCCTGGGATCGAGGTGCGCCACACCTTCACGCATTTTCACCTGATCCTGTCCCTGCGCATCGCAACCCTGCCGGAAACCGCCACGCCGATCACCGGCAGCTTTGTGCCGGGCGACCGGTTCCGCCCCGCAGACCTGCCCACCGTGATGCGCAAGGCCTTCGACGCCGCGTCAGCGACATTTGACTACGATTGAGCCGCGACCACCCTGCGCTATAACCGGTGCAAAACACGAGGCAGACCATGAGCATTCCCGAAACATTTCCGACCCGCGCACTGGGCGGTCTGGCCCGCGCCCTGCCGTTCTGGCTGTCGCTGGTGCTGGTGCCGGTGCTGATGTTCAGCGCGGTGATGGGCGGCTGGTGGGTGCTGCTGATGCCGCTGTGCACATGGTATCTGTTTTCCATCGTCGACGTCTTTGCCGGGCTGGACAAGGCGAATGCCGATCCGCAGACCCCTGACAACCGGCTGTTCTGGTATCGCGCGATCACTCTGATCTGGTTTCCCGTTCAATTCACGCTGACCTTCGGGGTGATCTGGTATTCCGCCCATTCCGGGCATCTGGGTACATGGGAAAAAATCGGCCTGTTCTTCGGCGTCGGCGTGGTGAACGGCACCATCGGGATCAATTATTCGCACGAGTTGATGCACCAGAAATCGAAACTGGAGCGCTGGATGGCCGATCTGCTGTTGGCCATGGTGTTCTATTCGCATTTCCGCAGCGAACATCTGTTGGTGCATCACCGCTATGTCGGCACGCCCCGCGATCCGGTGTCGGCGCGGTATAACGAAGGGTTTCATCGGTTCTTTCCCCGTGTCCTGCGTCAAAGCCCGGCATCTGCATGGCGGGCCGAGGCGGCGATGCTGGCGCGCAAGGGGCTGGGGCCGATGCACCGCTCAAACCCGTTTTGGCGGTATGCGGCTTTACAGGGCGCAATGGCGCTGCTGGCGCTGCTTCTTGGCGGGCTATCCGGGCTTGCCCTGTTCGCCTTTTCGGCTTTTGTTGCGGTCTGGCAGCTTGAGCTGACCAATTATGTCGAACACTATGGGCTGACCCGCAAACATCTCGGCGGTGGCAAATATGAACACGTCATGCCGCGCCATTCCTGGAACGCCTCGCATAAGGTCAGCAACTGGCTGCTGATCAATCTGCAACGCCATTCCGACCACCACTATAAGCCCGACCGGCCATTTCCGCTGCTTCAGACCTATGGCACCGATCAGGCGCCACAGCTTCCCTATGGCTATCCGGTGATGACAATGCTGGCGATGATCCCCCCGGTCTGGCGCAGGGTGATGAACCCGCGGGTGCGCGACTGGCGCAGGACATGGTATCCTGAAATCACCGACTGGGCCGCTTACAAGGCGGCCACCAACCCGATGCCGCGATAATTGTCAGACTTGTGCGGCAGCACGAGCCGTGGAACGATGGAACCGGAGGGGGAGATTCCCATGGAAGGTGCCGATACGACTGTCACCCGCAAATCGCTGAACGCTGCCGAAGTCGGCGCGCTGGCGCATCTCTACCGTGGCGAGGTCTATCGTTCGACGATCTGGCGAACCCGGCTGGACACGACGACCAACTGGGCCGTTGTGACACTGGGGATCGCGCTTTCCATCGCATTCTCATCGCCCGCCGCATCTGCGCTGCCGCTCGTTCTGGTGGGGGTTCTGGTGTTCTTCTTCCTGATGCTCGAAGCGCGGCGCTATCGCTATTTCAACGTCTGGCGGGCGCGCTGCCGCTGGATGGAGACGCATTTCTTTGCGCCGATGCTGCACGACGGTGATATCCACCTTGAGGACGGCTGGCAAAAACAACTGGCCGAGGATTACTGGCGTCCGCGGTATCATGTGTCGATGTGGGTTGCGCTGGGGCGGCGGATCCGGCGCAACTATTTCTGGATCCTGCTGATCCAGACTCTGGCCTATCTCGGCAAACTGGCGGTGCATCCGCTGCCTTTGCTTGACGCGGCGCAATTGGTCGAACGCGCGACGATCGGGCCGCTGCCCGGCTGGGTGGTGCTGGCAGCCGGAGCGACCTATTGCGGCGCATTGGGCGCTATCGCCGCCTGGAGCTGGCGCGACGATGCCCGCCGCGCCCGCATGCGGGCTCCGGCATCGTCGATGGGGTGAGACAGCCTAGGGGTCGCGCCGACGCGCACCAGCTGCTTGCCAAGGTTGCCGCCTTTCAACCTCTCGATGAACGCCCCGGGCGCGCTCTCTAACCCTTCGGCCACGGATTCCGTGTATTTCAGCGCACCCGAGGCGACCAGCGGCGCAACCTCGGATTCGAAATCGGGGCGGCGATGCCCGTGGTCAAAGACAATCACCCCCTGCACTTTCAACCGCCGGGTCAGGATCGTGCGCCACATCGCCGGAAGCGGGATCGTCTGATCCATGTTCGCACCGGAAAACCAGGCGATCATACCGATCACCGCGATCCGCCCGCCGATGTTCATCTGTGGCAGAACTGACATCAATGTCGCGCCGCCAACGTTTTCGAAATAGACATCCACACCTTCGGGCGCTGCCTCGCGACAGAGGTCTTGTACCGGCCATTCCGGCAGACAGTCATCGGATGCGCCGGATCGGCAAGATCTGGCCGACCACCCAGGCCGAAACACCGATAACACGCTCAACCACGGATCCCGGCCTGATCTGCGTTAATGCGGCGGCCCCCGCGTCACCCTATTTTAAGGCATTCCGCCCCAGGTCCGGACACCGTCGGGCGTGGATGAGTCTGACGACGCCCGTGGAACATCCTCATCGAACGTGGTCGCCTAAGCCACCTCTGAGTGCGGGGGTCGTCAGTCTTTCCCCTCACCTGCCCCTATCACAAAAAAAACCCCGCCATTTCTGGCGGGGCAAGTTAGGGCCACATGGCAAAAGGCCACGGGCACCGGCGGTAACTGTTGTGTTCTGTAAATCGGGATCCGGGATGTCAGGTCATCTCGGCGCGGATCTGCTGGCGGAGCAGGTCGATGGGCACGACCTTGCCGTCGCGCTTGAAGTTCCAATAGGTCCAGCCGTTGCACGATGGCGCGCCTTCCAGCGCCGCGCCCACCTGATGGATCGACCCCTTGACGTCATCGGCAATCAGCGTGCCATCAGCGCGCACCTTGGCCATCTGGCCGCGCGTGTTGGTCAGCATTTCGCCCGGGCGCAACATGCCGCGCTCGACCAACTGACCAAAGGGCACGCGAGGTTCGGCGCGTTTGCTGCCGGTGACGGCCAGCGCCTCTTTGTCGAACTTGCGCACCCGGCTCAGACGTTCGGTGGCAACCTTGCGATAGCCCTCTTCCCGCTCGATCCCGATATAGTCGCGGCCCAGCATCTTGGCCACGGCACCGGTGGTTCCGGTGCCAAAGAACGGATCAAGCACAACGTCGCCCGGGTTCGTGGTGCCGAGGATCACGCGATGCAACAGGGATTCCGGTTTCTGCGTCGGATGGGCCTTGTCGCCGTTGTCATCCTTGAGCCGCTCATGCCCGGTGCAGATCGGCAGAACCCAGTCGCTGCGCATCTGCACGCCTTCGTTCAACTGCTTCAGCGCCTCATAATTGAAGGTGTATTTGCTCGCTTCCTGCTTGCTGGCCCAGATCATCGTCTCGTGGGCATTGGTCAGCCGCTTGCCGCGAAAATTAGGCATCGGATTGGATTTGCGCCAGACCACGTCATTCAGCAGCCAATATCCCGCATCCTGCATTGCTGCGCCGACGCGAAAGATGTTGTGATAGCTGCCGATCACCCAGATCGCGCCATTCGGCTTAAGGATCCGCCGTGCCGCCGCCAGCCATGCGCGGGTGAAAGAATCATAGGCGGCAAAGCTGGAAAACTGGTCCCAGGCATCATCCACGGCATCGACGCGTGAATTGTCGGGCCGGTGCAGTTCGCCTTTAAGTTGCAGATTGTAGGGGGGATCGGCAAAAATCAGGTCGACCGACGATTCCGGCAGCCCGTTCATCACCTTGATACAGTCACCCGCAATGATCGAGTTCAGCGGCAGCTCCGCCGCCGGGCTTAGATCTGAACCGCCGTGATCTCCTGATTTCGCGTCAGATTTTGCGTATGTTTTCCGGGGCCGCGCCTGCGCGCCGCTGATTGAATTTCTTGCCATATTTGCCTCTGCTCTGGCGCCATTTGCGGCGTCCGATCTTATTGCAGCCAAGATCGACGATCAGCGAATCATGGTCAATTTCTTTTTGAATCAGCGGGTTGGATTCTTTTCTTGATACAATATCTTGTGTATCGGTTTGAACGAACGCCTATGGTGAGCGGTCACGCCAAGAGTTTGCAAACCAGCAGCGTGTCGTTTCGTCCCGTATCCCATGTTCGTTTCCCAACCATAACCTGGATGCTGTTGCGCAAGTGCCACCATGCCCAAATCTCGCCGTATTTTTGCCATTATTGAAGCCGCCGCGATACTGGCCGACCGACCGTCGCCGCCAACCACAGGTTGAGCAAAACAGGGCATTCCCCGAGGCACCATATTGCCGTCAATCAGCGCAGCGTCAGGCGGGCGCGACAGGCCCCGGACCGCGCGGACCATGGCAAGATGGCTGGCTTGCAGGATGTTCATGACGTCGATCTCCTCGACGCTGGCGGACCCCAGAGACACCTCGGCCGATTCGGCGATCAACACCGACAGCCGATCGCGCGCCCGCGCACTCAGGCGCTTGGAATCGTTCAGTCCCGGGGGGATATAACGCGGGTCCAGCACAACCGCCGCCGCGACCACCGGCCCGGCCCAGGGGCCACGCCCGACCTCGTCGATCCCGGCAATGCGCAGGCTTCCCCGGTCGATCAGTACTTGCTCAAATGAAAAATCGGGACCGGTCATGGCCCCTCATACCCCGCCCGTCCACGGCGGGAAAGCGCGGGTTCGGGCCGCTTCTGCCGGATGTCGCGTTTTACATGCCACCCGCTGCGGACTGTGCCCAGCGATACGATGTCGAAAAAAAACCCGGGCACAAGGCCCGGGTCAGTTCAACAGGGAGGTTTGCACGCCATAACCCGGGCGTGCGACGGGAACCTGTGTCAATCGATCAAGCCAGTCCGCGAATATGGTCCAATATTGACCGGAACAAGACGCTTTGACAGTCGGGAAAACCATACCCGCGCGAATTGCGGCACATTCCAACCGCGCGGGAAACAGCGTCAGGCAACCAGCCGATACCCACCGCTTTCCGTGACCAGCAGGCGTGCATTGGAGGGATCCGGCTCAATCTTTTGCCGCAGCCGATAGATATGCGTTTCCAGAGTATGCGTCGTGACCCCGGCGTTATATCCCCAGACTTCGTGCAGGAGGACATCACGCGCCACCACACCATCGGTTGAACGATAGAGAAACTTGAGAATGTTGGTTTCTTTCTCGGTCAAGCGGATCTTCTTATCCGCCGCATCGACCAGCAGCTTATGCGCGGGGCGGAACGAATACGGGCCCAATTGGAACACCGCATCCTCTGACTGTTCGTGCTGGCGCAGCTGCGAGCGGATGCGCGCAAGAAGAACCGGAAAGCGGAACGGTTTCGTCACATAGTCATTCGCTCCCGCATCCAGACCCAGAATCGCGTCGGCGTCGCTGTCATGTCCGGTCAGCATGATGGTCGGGCATTTCACACCCTGCTTGCGCATCAGGCGGCACAGTTCGCGTCCGTCTGTGTCAGGCAGACCGACGTCAAGGATCACCAGATCGAACAGCCCCGCCTTGACCTTTTCGAGCGCTTCGGCGCCATTGACCGCTTCGAAGACATCGAAATCCTCGGTCATCACCAGTTGTTCGCTCAGCGCATCGCGCAGATCGTCATCATCATCGACCAGAAGTATTTTCTTGAGACTGCTCATGGACCTGCTCCTTGGTTACTGCACGGAGATGTGATGCAAATACCTACAGGGCAAGAAATGCTGCATCCGGATCACGCGGACGTGTATCAGGGATGGGAAATGTTTCACATTCCTTCACTCTGGCCGTAGAACCGCCTGCATGTCCTTTGCTCCTACCCCTGACGAACGCCTATCGCGCGCCCGCTCCGATCTTCGGATGGGGCTGCCGGTGATTTTGCGCGACGGGACCGGTGCCGCATTGGTCGCCGCACCCGAAGTGCTGGACGACGCGCGCTTTGCCGCGCTGGTGGCGGGGGGTGGCGCGGTGCTGGTGCTGACCGGACGACGGGCAGAGACGCTCAAGGCGCCGGTATACGACGGAGACGTGACGCGGATCGCAGTTCCGGCAGACATGGGGCTGGCGCGGGTGCAAGCCATCATAGATCCGGCGGACGACCTGCGCGCGCCATTGAAGGGGCCATTCCGCCCGGTGCGCGGCGGCGACGCCGGGTTGGCGCGGGCAGCCATCGCGATCCTGAAATCCGCCCGCCTGCTCCCCGGGGCGCTGATCGTTCCGCTGATCGGTCAGATGGTGAATGATTTGACGGTGATCGACCTGAGCGATCCGGGGATGAACCTTGGGGGCGATCCCGCAGTGCACCCGGTTGTGTCGGCCCGATTGCCGCTCGCGCTCGCCGGAACCGGGCGGCTGCACATCTTTCGACCCGATGATGGCGGCGATGAACACTACGCGATCGAGCTGGGTCGGATCGACCGGTCCGCGCCGGTGCTGACGCGGTTGCATTCGGCCTGCTTCACCGGCGACGTGCTTGGCTCGCTCAAATGCGACTGCGGGCCGCAACTGCATGGTGCGCTGGCTCAGATGGCGGCGGGTGGCGTGCTGCTTTATCTCAACCAAGAGGGACGGGGAATCGGGCTGGCCAACAAGATGCGCGCTTACTCCCTGCAAGATCAGGGGTTCGATACGGTCGAGGCCAACCACCGTCTGGGATTCGAGGATGACGAGCGGGATTTCAGGATCGGCGCGCGAATCCTGACCGCGATGGGGGTGGGCACGGTCCGCCTGCTGACGAACAATCCGCGCAAGGTGGCGATGTTGGAGGCTTGCGGCGTGACCGTGGCCGAACGGGTGGCGCTGAAGGCAGGCGAAAACCCTTTGAATGCCGGATATCTGGCGACCAAGGCGGCGAAATCGGGGCATCTTCTGTGAGGGGCCAAGCGATGGGTCAGGCCGATCTGGTGCTGACGCCCCGTGGGCTGCGGTTTGTCGGACGCTATTGGCCCTGCTCCATCGGGCGCGGTGGCATCAAGACGAACAAACGCGAGGGGGACGGCGCGACACCGCGCGGCACCCACGCCATCACCGGGATGCTGTATCGCCCCGACCGGATCGCGCGCCCTGTGCCCTGGGCAGTGCCCGTGCGGCGCGGCGATCTGTGGTCGGACGATCCGCGTGATCCCGAATACAACCTGATGGTGCGTGCGCCGCATCAGTATTCCCACGAACGGCTGTGGCGCGGCGATTCGCTGTATGATCTGGTGCTGCTGACCGATTGGAACTGGCCGCACAGCACTCCGGGGCGGGGATCGGCGATCTTTTTGCACCGCTGGCGCAGACCGGGCTATGCGACCGAGGGTTGTGTCGCGCTGTCGCCCGGCAATCTGCTGCGTATCGCACAGCGGATCACCCCCGGTTCGCGACTGATCGTGCTCTAACCCTCGGTCCGCGTGCCAAAGATCGCCGAGCCGACCCGCACATGAGTTGCGCCTTTGGCGATGGCCGTTTCAAAATCGTCGGACATTCCCATGGACAGCCCGGTAAGCCCATTGCGCGCGGCCATGTCGGCCAACACGGTGAAATGCACTGACGCATCCTCGTCTGCCGGTGGGATACACATCAACCCACTGATCGACAGGTCCATGCCGGAGCAATCGGCCACGAAACGGTCGACGTCGGCGGGGGCGATCCCGGCCTTTTGCGGCTCTTCGCCGGTATTGACCTGAATGAACAATCCGGGGCATTTGCCCGCGTCCTGTGCCAGCCGGGCCAGAGTTGTGGCCAGCTTTGGGCGGTCGAGCGAATGGATCACGTCGAAAAGCTCCATCGCCTGCCGCGCCTTGTTGGTTTGCAAGGGCCCAAGAAGGTGGAGTTCACAGTCACCATAGCGCTGTTGCAGATCCGGCCATTTTCCGGCTGCTTCCTGCACCCGGTTTTCGCCAAAGATACGATGCCCCAGTTGCAGAACAGATTCGACGCGTTCCAGCGGCTGAATTTTGGATACGGCAATCAGACATACCGATCCGGGCGCACGTTCGGCGGCGATTTCGGCGTGATGGATGCGTTCGGTGATGGTTTCAAGGGTCATTGGCAGCTCCTGTCATATGGGCCGCAGATGGCCACAGGCCCGCACAAAAGAAAAGAGCGGGCACAAGGCCCGCTCTCTCCAAAGTACCAATCCGGAATGGATCAGAACGTCATCGACATACCGAAGTCGTAGCGAGTTTCGTCGCCGAAGACGATGCTGTTGCTGTTGTCGCGGACGACACCACCAACCAGAGCGGCACCGCCACCCAGGTCATAACGTCCACCGATACCATAGTCGGTTTCGCCGTCGAACTGCTTGATGCCGAAAGCGGTGACAGTGGTCGCACCGAAGACATAGTCAAGCGACAGACCATACTGGTCGTCGTCCAGGCCGGGAACGTTGTTATCTGCATTGCCATAGACAGCTTTAACAGTCGCACCACCGAAGACGGCCGAACCGCCCAGGATGACGTGATCGAACGTTACGCCAGCAACATCAACGTTCTCATAACCCAGCGAGACGCTGTAGTTCGAAGGAGCGTACTTCACAGCAACGCCGTAACCTTCGTTTGCGCCGACGGGGTTGTCGAACGACAGATAGGCAGTGATGTCGCCAGTCGAATACTCATAACGAGCGGACGGACGCTGCCCAGCAACGCTGGTGTTCAGCAGGTAGGTGAGTTCGTTCTCGTCACCCAGACCGGTCAGGCCAACGCCGGACAGATCGCCGACAGCAGCTTCTGCCGCACCGGAGACGTCACCCATCGACAGCTTGCCGAATGCGCCCGAAACAAACACGTTGCCTTCGGTGCCATTGGTTGCTTGATCTTGCTCGTAGTTGTCGACGCGAACCGAACCACCGAAGGTCAGGCCGCCGTCTGTTTCGCCGGAAGCGGCGAACGAGATACGGATACGGCTGGTGAATGCCAGATCGTCGCCCGTGTTGTTGTCAAAGCCGATGATACCCATGCGGCCGTCACCGGCAACGGTAACTTCGGCGGCTGCGAAACCTGCGGACAGGATCAGAGCGGTCGAAGCAAGGAGGACCTTTTTCATTTCGATTTCCCTCGTATTTCTAAAGGTTCATCTCATTTCAGGGAATCCGAAGTGAGACATAAGCCTAATTCGCTCGCAGCGGCCTTGATTGCAAGCGGACCGTCAAAGCGCACTGCATAGCGAAAGAAGTTGGTGCAGCTTTGCCACAGTAACCCGCACCCCCCGGGGAACGCCCGGAATTCGCGCTGTTATACTGCGCTTGAGGCCTGCGGGTGGCAAAAAACCTTGTGACACCATGACCGCTCGGATACACACGTGAAAAACACGGGTTAAAGGCGGGTCTGATGAATTTTCGCGGTATCACATCCGGTTGTCTATTGCTGACACTCGGCTTTGCGCTGTCGGCCTGCGGCGGCTTCTCGTTCCGCGAGGATCCAAGCAAGGAAAGCGGAGCCGAACAGAGCGCCCGTGAATTCCGGGATCGCGAGTTGCAGCAAAAGCCGACCGATTCGACCCTGTTCGACCTGTTCAGCAACTCGGACGATCCGAACACCACCATTGAGGTGAACAAATACATCTGGAATGCTGCGCAGGAAGTGCTGAACTTCATGCCGCTGGAAACCGCAGATCCGTTTTCCGGGGTGCTGGTCTATGGCTACGGACGCCCGCCCGGCGGTGGACGCGCCTATCGCGCCACCGTTTATGTGCAGGATCCGGCGCTTGATGCGCGGTCACTGAATGTCGCGCTGCAAAGCCAGGGTGGCCCGGCCAGTGTCGACACCGTGCGCGCCATCGAAGACGCAATCCTGACCCGCGCGCGCCAAATGCGCATCCGCGACAGCAAGCTTTAAGCGCGCCAGACGTTCGACCCTTTATGCGAGCGCCAAGCGCTCGACCCAATCGAACTGCCGGGGCAAACACACCGTCCGCAGATCATAGTCCGCCAGAATCCGCGCCCGCGCCGCCGCGCCCAGCCGGGCGCGCAACGCTGGATCGCGGCACAGCGATTCGATCTGGTCGACCATCGCCGCCCCATCGAAGAAATCAAACAACAGCCCGGTCTCGCCGTCGGTGATCACCTCGGCCACCGGTGCTGTGTTGCTGGCGACGATCGCGCATTCGATCGCCATTGATTCCATCAGACTCCAGGACAGCACAAACGGATAGGTCAGATAAACGTGAACCGTCGAGACCCGCAGCAGACTGAGAAAATCGCTATAGGGCAGCTTGCCCACGAAATGCACCCGCGCCCAATCGGCGTCGGAAATCTGTCCGCGCACCTCGCCCAGCATCTTTTCCTTCCATGTCCCCCCCCCACTCGGGGCCGTGCCATAGCTGATCGCATCTCCGCCAACGATCACCACCTGCGCGTTCGGGCGACGGCGCAACAATTCGGGCAGCGCGCGCATGAACACGTGAAAGCCGCGATAGGGCTCAAGATTGCGATTTACGAAGGTGATCACCTCGTCGTCGCGGGTCAGGGTCAGGCCATCGATTGCAAGCCGCGCCGCCGGATCGGGCTTGGCCGTTTCGGTGTCGATGCCGTCGTGAACCACGGTGATCTTGTCGCGCAGTTCGGGCGGATGGGTGCCCGCCTGCCATGCGGTGGGTGACAGCGCCATATGCGCCCGCTCAAGCTGCATCCGCATGGACAGGTTGCGCATCCGCATCCGCGCCGCTTCGCCGAACGCGCCGATGGTCGCGAATTCAGGGTCAAACCCGATGTCGGCCCCCGCGGGCTGATAGTGAAACTCGCTGAACACGCCGACTTTTGCATCGGGCCAGACATCCTGCACGAACAGCGATTCGCCCCAGCCGGTATGCGCGATCACCATATCGGGGCTGTATCCCCGGCTCGCCAGCACTTCCGCCGCCCGGTACACCGCCGCGCCCCGGTGCATTGCGCCGTTCAGATTGGTCAGCCAGGGGTGATGCACCTGCGCTTCGGGATCTTTCCAGCCATAGGGCACGATCTGCACCCCGTTCCACATCTGCGCCTTCTCGACGCGCGATGTCAGGGCCGTCACCCGATGGCTCCGGGCTGCCAGCGCGGGCGCCAGATGTTTGAATTGGCCGGGAAAGTTCTGGTGCAGAAACAGTATGTTCATGGTGTCTTCTTCGTCGGGTCGGTCAATCTGGCGCTCAGGCTATACGACAACATCCCCCGGCGTCACGGCAGAAGTGAGGCACGAACCGGGGAAACACCGTGCCCACTGGACGATTCCGCGTCCAGTCCCTATCACAACCCTGCCCCGTTCCGGCCAATGGCGACCGGGCACCGCGTCATTGAATTCCAGAGGTTTCTGCCCATGTCCCGCTACTCCGCCGCCGAGATCGAACCGAAATGGCAAGAGGCTTGGCACGATGCCGGCACCTTTACCGCCCGCCGCGATGACAGCCGGCCCAAGTATTACGTGCTCGAGATGTTTCCCTATCCGTCCGGGAACCTGCATATCGGCCATGTCCGCAACTATACGATGGGCGATGTTGTCGCGCGGTACAAACTGGCGACCGGCCATGCGGTACTGCACCCCATGGGATGGGATGCCTTCGGCCTTCCGGCAGAAAACGCCGCGATGGAGCGTGGCATTCACCCCGGCGACTGGACCTATAGCAACATCGCTAACATGAAGACCCAATTCGCGCGGCTGGGCCTGTCGCTTGACTGGACCCGCGAATTCGCCACCTGCGACCCGGAGTATTACGGCCAGCAGCAATCCATGTTCCTCGATTTTCTGGCCAAGGGGCTGGCCTATCGCAAGAACGCGGTGGTCAACTGGGATCCGGTCGATATGACCGTTCTGGCCAACGAACAGGTCGAAGACGGCAAGGGCTGGCGGTCGGGCGCTCCGGTTGAACGGCGTGAGCTGACCCAATGGTTCTTCCGCATCTCGGATTACTCCGAGGAATTGCTCGAGGCGCTGGACCGGCTCGATCATTGGCCCGACAAGGTCAAACTGATGCAGAAAAACTGGATCGGCAAATCACGCGGCTTGCAGTTCAGCTTTTCGTTGGTCGATGGCCCCGCAGGCCATAACCGCGTCGAAGTTTACACCACCCGCCCCGATACGATGCTGGGCGCGTCCTTCGTCGGCATATCCCCCGATCACCCGCTGGCGAAACGGCTGGAGCAGGACAATGCCGATCTGGCCGCGTTCAACGCCGAATGCCGCCGCACCGGCACCGCCGAAGAAGATATGGAAAAGGCCGAAAAGCGTGGCTTTGACACCGGGCTGACCGTGCGCCATCCGTTTGATACCGCTTGGGAACTGCCGGTCTATGTGGCGAATTTCATCCTGATGGATTACGGCACCGGGGCCGTTTTCGGCTGTCCCGCCCATGATCAGCGCGATCTGGAATTCGCCCGCAAATACGATCTGCCGGTGATCTCTACTTTTGCGCCCGCCAGTGATGACGGCACCGCACTTCCCGAAGATGGCGGCGATGCCTTTGTGCCGGCCAAAGACGTACCGGTGGTCTATGTCCGCGGTTTTGCCGGCGAAACCGAGCAGACGGGAAATGAGGCCATCACCACCGCCATCGCATTCTGCGAATCGAATGCGGTGGGTCATGGCGTGACAAAATTCCGCCTGCGCGACTGGGGACTTTCGCGGCAACGCTATTGGGGTTGTCCGATCCCGGTGGTGCATTGCGACGCCTGTGGAGTCGTCCCTGAAAAGAAGGAAAATCTGCCGGTCGAACTGCCCAAGGATGTAACCTTTGATCGGCCCGGTAATCCGCTGAACTGGCACCCCACTTGGCGCGATGTGCCCTGCCCCGCCTGTGGCAAACCGGCCCAGCGCGAGACGGATACGATGGACACCTTTGTCGATTCGTCGTGGTATTTCGCCCGGTTCACCGCGCCCCATGCGGCCACGCCGACCGACGCGGATGATGCGGCCTATTGGATGAACGTCGATCAATATATCGGTGGCGTTGAACACGCGATCCTGCACCTGCTGTATTCCCGCTTTTTCGCCCGGGCGATGCAGGCCTGTGGTCACCTGCCGGAAAAGGCGATCGAACCTTTCGACGCGCTGTTCACGCAGGGGATGGTGACCCATGCGATCTATCAGACGAAACGCCCCGACGGACGCCCGCACTATCATTTCCCGAAAGAGGTGGAACTGCGCGACGGCGGCGCGTTTCTGATCGAGGGCGGGCGCGAGGTCGAAGTGATCCCTTCGGCCAAGATGTCCAAGTCCAAAAACAACGTCGTCGATCCGGTGGACATCATTGCGCAATACGGTGCCGATACCGCCCGCTGGTTCGTGCTGTCCGACAGCCCGCCGGAACGGGATGTCGAATGGACGTCCAGCGGTGCTGAAGCGGCCTCCAAACACCTCGCCCGGGTCTGGCGGATTATCACCGACGTCGCTGACGCCCCCGAAGAGGGGCCGAAAGGCGCCGATGAGGGGCTGCTGCGCGAGATGCACAAGACGGTTCACGACGTCACCATGAGCATCGACTCCTTCGGGTTCAACGCCGCCGTCGCAAGGCTCTATGCCTTCACCAGCGTGTTGCAAAAAACCGCTGCGGGCCGCGCCGCCCGCCAGACCGCAGCACGCACCCTCGCGCAACTCATGTCGCCGATGACCCCGCACCTGGCCGAAGAACTTTGGACGCATCTGGGTGGGTCCGGATTGATTGCCAACGCCCCTTGGCCGGTGGCCGACCCCGCGATGCTGATCGACGATCAGGTCACCCTGCCGATCCAGATCAACGGCAAACGACGCGATGAAATCACGGTGCCCCGCGATCTGCCCAAAGACGAGGTTGAAAAACTGGTGCTGGCGCGCGATGTTGTGATGCGGGCGCTGCCCGATGGGGCTGCGCCGAAAAAGCTGATCGTCGTACCGGGACGGATCGTGAATGTGGTTATCTAAACGCCTTTTTCTTGCGGCGCTTGTCGCCCTGCCTGCCTGCGGATTCACCCCCGCCTATGGCCCCGGCGGCGTGGCCGAAGGGTTGCGCGGCATCATCGCTGTCGATGCCCCGTCGGACGAGGAAGGATACTATCTTGTCCGGCGTCTGGAAGAACGGTTGGGCCGCGCCAATGCGCCGCAATACCGTCTGTCGGCCAGCCTGAAACTGGGGCAGGACGGTCTGGGCATCACACCGGATCAGGAAATCACCCGCTACCGGGTGGGCGGCGAACTGACCTGGGTTCTGCGCCGAACCGATGACGACAGCGTCGCCGCCGACGGGTTGGAACGGAACTTTACCGCCTATTCCGCCCCGGTTTTCGACGATACCCGCGGCTCTATCGCAGGCAACACGGTGTCGATCCTGACAGCGAAACGCGATGCGCGCGAAAGGTTGATGGTGATTCTGGCCGATCAACTGGTTGCGCGCCTGATCGCCACGTCTCCCGCCTGGCGGCAATGAAGCTCTCGGCGCGCGAAGCGGCGGGGTATCTGGCGAAACCCGATCCGAAGCGGGCCGGGCTGTTGATCTTTGGTGCCGATGCCATGCGTGTTGCGCTGAAACGGCAAGAGGCCATCGCAGCGCTGATCGGCCCGGACGGCGACAAGGAAATGCGCCTGACCCGCATACCGGCGGGTGATCTGCGCACCGATCCCGCGCAACTGATCGACGCAATCAAGGCCCAAGGCTTCTTCCCCGGCGCTCGCGTGGCGCTGGTCGAGGATGCGACCCAATGGAGTGGCGATGCGCTCACCGCCGCTCTGGCCGAATGGCGCGACGGTGATGCACAGATCGTGGTGACGGCAGGCAATTTGAAGCCCACCAGCCCGATCAGAAAGCTGTTTGAAAAACACCTGAATGCCGTCGCCATCGCCATCTATGACAATCCGCCGACCCCCGCGGAAATCGAGGCTGAACTGGCGAAATCCGGCCTGCCTGCCCCTGCAGCGGATGGTAAAGCAGCGCTGTTCGCGCTGGCCGAACAGCTCGACCCCGGTGATTTCCGTCAGCTTCTGGAGAAGATCGCGTTGTACAAGCTGGATGATCCCGTCCCGCTGTCCGGCGCCGACGTCGCGGCCTGTGGTCCCGCCTCAATCGAGGCGGCGGTCGACGATCTGCTCTCCGTCGTTGCCGAAGGCCGCGCACAGGCCATCGGTCCACTGATGACCCGGTTGCAAAGCCAGGGCGTGAACGCCGTCACCCTGATCATCGGGCTGGCGCGGCATTTCCGCTTGATGCACGGCGCCGCGGCCAATCCCGGCGCGCGCATTTTTCATCCCCGTGCGAATGATATCACCCGGCAGGCGCGAGGGTGGGGAATCCAACGGCTTGAAACCGCGCTGAAGATGATAACCGACACCGATCTGACCCTGCGGTCAACCTCGCGCGCACCGGCGATGGCGCTGGTCGAACGCACGATGATCCGCCTTGCGATGCTTGGAAACCGCTGATGTATACGCTGATTGGAACCGTCAAGAGCCGCGCCGTGCGCCCGCTTTGGCTGCTTGAGGAACTGGGCGTCGATTTTGAGCATATCGCCGCCAATCCGCACACCGAACAGGTGACGGCGGTGAGCCCCTCGGGCAAGATCCCTGTGCTGATCGCCGAAGGACGGGCGATTGCCGATTCAACCGCGATCCTGACCTTTCTTGCCGACCGGCATGGCAGTTTCACCTTTCCCGCCGGAACGCTGGAGCGGGCGGAACAGGACAGTCTGACCCATCGAGTGCTTGACGAGTTGGATTCGGTGCTGTGGACCGCCGCACGGTACAGTTTCATCCTGCCCGAGGAAATGCGGGTTCCCGCGATCAAAGAACCGCTGAAGATCGAATTTGCGGCGTCGCTGGCCCGTCTGTCAGAGCGGCTGGGCGACGGGCCGTTCCTGATGGGTGAAACGATGACCATCGCCGATATCATCGCAGTCCATTGCGGCAGCTGGGCGGTGACGGCAAAATTCCCGCTCGAGGACAGACGATTCCGCGACTATATGGACCGGCTGCGCGACCGCCCCGCATTTCAACGGGCCGCCGCGCGCTGAGGGTCAGGCGGAAAGGGGGCGCTGCCCCCATGCCAAGGCATTCCCCCGGAGTATTTGAGCAAGGAGAAACATGGCCGCGGGTCTGGAACGGCTGTGCCGGCCTAGATTTCCGACAGGAACAGGGCGATGTGATCCAGAACATCCCCGGGATGGGAGTACGGCATCGCGTGGGTGGCGCCGGACACGGTTTCCTGTCGCGCATCGCGCTGCACCTCGGCCAGCCGCCCGATGTTTGAAATCGGGATGACCGTATCGTCCAGTCCCCAGACCGCCAGTGTCGGCACTCCGGCCGCGCGCACGGCGCGGTGATCAACCCCGATATTTTCGGCCAGCAGGTGGCGCTGGGACGACAGAACCGCCGGCAGGAAGCCGCGCTGCCGGGTCTGGGCGATCTGCAACGCGGTGAGCGCCGTGTGAGCGCCCTGTCGCAGCTGATGCCGCATGAGGATACCGCCGAGGGTCAGCATGACTGCATCGCCAAGGACCGGCACACGGCGCAGGGTTTCGGCAAGCCAACCGGCATTGTGGAACAGCCCGGCAGGAGCCAGCAGCACCAGCGCCCCGACCCGTTCGGGCGCGAGGGCCGTCGCCACAGTGGCGATGGAGCCGCCCATTGAATATCCGACCAGCAGCTCGATCCGCCCGATGTTCTGATCGGCCAGCAGCCCGTTCAGCTGCGCAAGAAAGAACGCGCGGTCCTGCCGCCCCGGAACCGGATCGGAATATCCGCGCCCGGGAAGATCATAGCACAACACCCGGTAACCGGCCTCTGCCAATCCTTCGGCGATCGGCCCGTAGATCTGGAGAGGCGTGGTCAGCCCGTGGATGCACACCGCGACCGGCCCCTGATCTGGCCCGATCCAGCGGTAATGCGTGCGCCCGCCGGGCAGATCGGCGAAATTGCGCGGCTGCTGGTGATCTGACCCCGACGCGCGCAGCGCCTCGCGTGGCGGACGGCGCAGGCGCTCGGCGATCAACGGGGTAATGAGCAGCGCGCCCAGAACGAGCAGCAGCCAGATCATTTCAGCCGGACCGGCGGAACCCGGTCGTCGCGCAATCTGGCGTCCGGTTGTATCCGTTGCCCGGGCAGAAATTGCGAGGGTTCGGGACGTGGTTTCACGTTGCAGGGCCGGAAGTCAGGGGCAGACCACTCGGGATCATCATGTCGCCGCGCTCACGGTATCGAGGATATGGCGCGCCGTCATCAGGTCAAGATGCGCGCCCCCGCCGTTCTTGAACAGGGTGATCTGATCGTCGTCGGTGCGCGCAAAGGTGCCGCCGGGCAGATCATAAAAATCTGCGCGCACAGCTTCGCGGGTGATGGTTTCGCGATCCAGCGGAATTTTCAACTCGCCGATATGGTCCAGCGTGGTGGCGCGGCTGTCCACGAAAAGGGCGGCGCGGGTGATCGCGGTATCGTCAGCCTCGCGCATGTCCGGGCGATAGGCGCCGATCAGGTCGATGTGTTGACCGGGGCGCAACCAGTCGCCCTTCAGGATCGGTTCTGTCGACATGGTTGTGCCGATCACGATGTCGGCGGCGCGCACGGCAGTCTCCAGATCGGACGCGACGCTTGCGCCCGTGTCATCGGCAAAGCCCCGTGCATTGGCGGCGCTGCGATTCCAAACGGTGAAACGCGCCTTGGGAAACAGGGCGCGGTATGCTGCGAGGACGCCGCGTGCCTGTGTTCCAGCCCCCATGATGAGGATCGCCTCACTGTCCTTGCGCGCAAGGTGACGCGCGGCCAGCAGACTGTCGCCTGCCGTTTTCCACTTGGTCACCAGATGGAAATCAACCAGCGCCGACAGGGTGCCGTCCCCGTCGTCATACAGGTTGACCGCGCCGTTCACCATCGGCTTGCCCGCCTTGGGGTTGCCCGGAAAGATCGTCGCCGTCTTGACCGCGATACCCAGACCGTCGATCCATGCGGCGCGCGACAGCATGGTGTCCTTGCCGCGATACAGGAAACTGTCGCGGATTTCTGCCCTTGGCAGGGCGTGCCCGGCGGCCAGCGCATCGGTCAGCGACAGCCAGTCCAGCGCGGCGTCGCCTTCTGTGAAATCGATATGGCGGATCATGGGGTAGCCTCGGATTGGGTCAGCAGGCCCTCGGCAACCAGCCGGTCGGCCCAGCCAAGGGGGTGGGTGAACAGATGCGTGGCCCAGCCGCGAGCGGCAGCACCGGCGATATTTTCAGCGACATCGTCGGTGAACAGCAGGGTTTCGGGCGCCAAGCCACAGTCGGATTCCACATGGGCAAAGATTTCAGGCTCGGGCTTCAGCATTTTCAGATGGCCCGAAACATACCGCCGGTCAAACTCGTGAAAGAACGGATAGTGTGTCGCAGCCAGATCAAAAGTGTCGATGCCGAAATTGCTCAGGGCGAAAACCGGGATGCCTTTGGCCCGCAGCGCGCGCAGCAAGTGGACAGAGTGGGGCATTTCCGGGCTGACCATATGGATCCAACTGTCGTGCCAGTCACGGATTTCCGCCGCCCATTCCGGATGCCTGTCAGCCAGCGCCATCACAGAGTCGCGGAACGGGGCGCCACGATCGACCGACAGGTTCATCGCATGCAGATCGACTTCGGCGAACAGGCGCTTGCGACGATCAGGGCCGATTGTGCCATCGAAATGCCGCTCGGGGTTCCATTCGATCAATACGTTGCCGATGTCGAAGATCACGGCGTTAACGGTCATGTCGCATCCCTTTGTGCCGCGCGCACTGCCCGGTCCAGCGCGTCAAGAAAACGGGACCGGTCGGCCTTTGTAAAGCCTTTCCCGCTGCCCTGACGAAACGGATCGGCGGCGCGCAGGTCGGTCATCAGATCGCGGGTGGCCAGAACCGTGCCGATGTTGGCGGGGGTCAGCGCCTCGCCGTTGTGCTTGATCACCCGGGCGCCGTTTTCGACCGCGCGGGCGGCCAGCGGGATATCGTCGGTGACGACCACATCGCCGGCTTTCGCGCGATCGGCGATCCACATATCGGCCACATCGGGGCCGTCGGGCACAAATACGGTTTCGACCAGCGGGTTGGCCGAAGGGCGCAACCCGCCATTGCAGACCAGAAACAGTTTCACCCGCAACCGGGTTGCAACCTGTTCCGCCTCGGTCTTGACCGGGCAGGCGTCGGCATCGACATAGATCATGTTATCACCACACCCTTTGCTGTGTGACGTTTAGCGCCACACCCATTTCTGTACGGCGCTCACCGCCAAAGCCCTTGTCGTGTGGCGGCTAGCGCCAAAGCCCTTGTCGTGCGGCGGTTAGCGCCACAACCCCTGTCGTGCGGCGGTTACCGCCACAACTCCGGTCGTGTGGCGGCTAGCGCCACAACGCCTCGGCATGAAAATCCAGATGATCCTCGATAAATGTCGAGACGAAGAAATAGCTGTGATCATACCCCGGTTGCAGCCGCACGGTGCCTTGCTGGCGCCGCTTGGCGATGGCGGTGGACAGGGTATCGATGCGCAGCAGGTCGTAGAACTGATCCTTGGTTCCGACATCAATCAGCAGCGGCCCGTCAAACCCCCGGTCAGCCATCAGCAGGCTGGCGTCATGCGAGGCCCATGTCGACTCATCAGCGCCCAGATAGGCGGTGAACTGTTTGCGGCCCCAATCCGATGCCACCGGATTGCAGATCGGCGAGAACGCCGAAACCGACCGGAACCGCCCCGGCAGGCCCATGGCCAGAGTCAGCGCCCCGTGCCCGCCCATGGAATGACCGGTGATCGCCTGCCGCGTCATATCCAGCGGAAAGGCCGACAAAGCGTCGGGCAGATCGTCGGTGATATAGTCGCGCATGCGGAAGTTTTTCGCCCATGGGTCTTGGGTCGCGTTCACATAGAACCCGGCGCCCTGACCCAGATCATAGGTATCGTCATCCGCGACACGGTCGCCGCGGGGCGAAGTGTCGGGAAATACCAGCGCGATTCCCTGATCGGCGGCGTGGGCCTGTGCGCCCGCCTTGGTCATCGCGTTTTCGTGGGTGCAGGTCAGCCCCGAGAGAAACCACAGCACCGGCACCGGCCCGTCCTGTGCCTCGGCGGGCAGGAACAGGCCAAAGGTCATATCGCATCCGGTGGCGGATGACGCATGGGAGTAAACCCCCTGTACACCGCCGAAACAGGCATTCTCAGAAATCGTCTTCATTGCATCCTCCGTTTGATCCATGGCTATCCCGGCGGAGCTTGCGACACAAGTTCACCCGGGTTCACACGGGCGGCAGGCCCCCGGCGATCCAGCCGATCACCAAGGAAAGGGTGACAACCGACAGGGCCGTGGAAATCAGGATCGACGCAGAAACCCGTTGCGGTGCGACACCATAATGCTGGGCCATAATATAAACATTACCAGCCACAGGCAGAGCGGCGGCCGCCACAGCAACCCCGGCGGTAAACGGATCGACCGAAAACAGAACCATCGCGCAAAACGCCACAGCCAAGGGGTGCAGCACAAGTTTGCAGAACGACAGCCAGGCGGCCACCTGCACGCGTTCCGCCGATTTCGTCGCCAGCGACGCACCGATGGCAAACAGGGCACCGGGCGTGGCTGCCCCGGCGAGAATCGCAAGAAATTCGTTCACCGGCGCCGGGATTGGCCATTCCATCGCGGACCATGAAAAGCCCAGAACCACCGAAACGATCATCGGATTTCGGATCATCCCCAGCCCTACGGTGCGCAGAATTCCAAATGCCAATCGCCCGTCGCGGGCACCCGTGATTAGAATAACGATCAGCGAGCCAAAGAAGATCATATCGACGGCAACAATCAACATGACCGGCCCGATCGCCGCTTCGCCCAGCAGCAAAACCAACATCGGCACGCCCAGAAAGCCAACATTGCCGAGCACGGCGCATTGCGCTTCGATCGCGGCCTCTTCAACCCCGACCCGCCGCACAACAGCCACCAAGGTGGCCAGCAGATAGACCGCCACCGAAGCCAAAAGATAGGCCTGCATCAGTGACCAGTCGAGAACCTCCCAGAATGACAGGTTCGCGGAAAAGCGAAACAGCATCGCCGACAAGGCGAAATAGAACACAAATTTTGTAAGATAGGCCGTTGCCTCGGCCGAAAAGAACCGTGCGCGTCCGGCCAGATAGCCCAAGGCGATCACGGCAAAGAACGGCAGGGTTTTCAGGAAAATGGCCAGCATTGCGCGTGGCTATACCGCCCGGGTGCTGCACGCAATACAACCGCACGGGGGTCAGGCAAAGTAATGCCTGCCCCCGCGCGTTTTTGTCAAAGGCTGGTCAGCCCTTCATGCCATCCCAGAAGGTTTTGACCTTCTTGAAAAAGCCCGAAGACGCAGGATTATTGTCATCGCCCAGCTTGTCGAATTCGCGCAGCAGTTCTTTCTGGCGACCGGTCAGGTTGATCGGCGTTTCCACCGCCAGTTCGATATACATATCGCCGTGACCACCACCGCGCAGCACCGGCATGCCCTTGCCCCGCAGGCGCATCTGCTTGCCCGACTGGCTGCCCGCAGGCACCTTCACACGGGATCGCCCGCCATCGATATTCGGTACCTCGATATCACCGCCCAGCGCCGCATCGACGATGGACACCGGCACATGACAGAACAGATGCTGGTTCTCGCGCTGGAACAGCGGGTGCTCGGTCACTTCGATAAAGATGTAAAGATCGCCCGTAGGTCCACCACGCAGCCCTGCCTCGCCTTCGCCCGACAGGCGGATGCGCGTGCCGGTTTCGACCCCGGCAGGGATATTGATGGACAGCGAACGTTCCTTTTGCACCCTTCCCTGACCATGGCAGGTGGCGCAGGGGTTTTTGATCGTCTGGCCCGCGCCCGAACAGGTGGGGCAGGTCCGCTCGACAGTAAAGAATCCCTGTTGCGCACGCACCTTGCCCATGCCGGAACAGGTCGGGCATATCGACGGCTCGGCCCCGCCTTCGGCGCCGCTGCCCTTGCAGGTGGAACAGCCAACGGCAGTGGGCACGCTGATTGTCTTTTGCAGGCCCCCGTACGCCTCTTCCAGCGAGACGCGCAGGTTATAGCGCAGATCAGAGCCACGCGTAGCGCGTTGACCCCGCGCTCCGCCACGCCCGCCCATCATATCGCCGAACAGATCGTCGAACACATCCGAGAACGCCGAGGCGAAATCGCCTTGTCCGCCCGCGCCGAAACCGGCGGGCCTTTGGCCACGTCCGCCCATGCCGCCTTCGAAAGCCGCATGACCATAGCGGTCATAGGCCGCCTTTTTCTCGGCGTCCTTCAGCACTTCATAGGCTTCGTTCGCCTCTTTGAATTGCGCCTCGGCATTCGGGTTATCCGAGTTGCGGTCGGGATGAAGTTCTTTCGCCTTCTGGCGGAATCCCTTCTTGATCTCGTCCGCTGACGCTCCTTTGGGTACGCCCAAAGTGTCGTAGTAATCGCGCTTCGCCATCCGGTAATGTCCTTCGCAAACGCAGGAACCGGCCTGCCGCTGCAGGCCGGTCCAACTTCGTTACAGCGGCCTTACGACGCGCGCTTGTCGTCGCCCAGATCCTCGAAATCGGCATCGACGATATCTTCGTCGACCGATGAGGGGCCATCGTCACCGCCATCATCGCCATCACCTTGGCCCGATTTCGACTGCTCGGCCTTATAGATCGCCTCGCCCAGCTTCATCGCTGCCTCGGTCACGTTCTGGATGCCGCCCTTGATCTTGCCAGCATCGTCGGATTCGAGCTGCTCGTTCAGGTTGGCAATGGCCAGTTCGATCGCTTCGATCGTGGTCGGATCCACCTTGTCTTTATGCTCTTCCATCGCCCTTTCGGTCGAATGGATCAGCGACTCAGCCTGATTCCTGGCCTCGACCAGTTCACGACGGTCCTTATCGGCCTCGGCATTGTCTTCGGCATCCTGGACCATCTTTTGGATGTCCTCGTCCGAAAGACCGCCCGACGCCTGGATCGTGATCTTCTGTTCCTTGTTGGTGCCCTTGTCCTTGGCTCCAACCGAAACGATGCCGTTGGCGTCGATGTCGAACGTCACCTCGATCTGTGGCAGCCCGCGTGGAGACGGCGGGATGTCTTCAAGGTTGAACTGGCCCAACATCTTGTTGTCTGAGGCCATTTCACGCTCGCCCTGGAACACCCGGATCGTCACCGCGTTCTGATTGTCTTCGGCGGTGCTGAAGATCTGCGACTTCTTGGTCGGGATCGTGGTGTTGCGGTCGATCAGCCGGGTAAACACGCCACCCAGCGTTTCGATGCCCAGAGACAGCGGCGTCACGTCAAGCAGAACGACGTCTTTCACGTCACCCTGAAGAACGCCGGCCTGAATCGCGGCACCCATGGCGACCACTTCGTCCGGGTTCACACCCTTGTGCGGCTCTTTGCCGAAGAACTTGGTCACTTCCTCGACGACGCGAGGCATGCGGGTCATACCGCCGACCATCACGATCTCGTCGATGTCACCAATCGTAAGCTTGGCATCCTTCAACGCGGCCTGACAGGGCTTGATCGACGCCTTGATCAGATCTCCGACCAGCGACTCGAGCTTGGCACGGGTCAGTTTCATGACCAAGTGGAGCGGCTGGCCGCCCTTTGGGTCCATGCTGATGAACGGCTGGTTGATCTCGGTCTGCGCGCTGGACGAAAGTTCGATCTTGGCCTTTTCGGCAGCTTCCTTGAGCCGCTGAAGCGCCATCTTGTCTTTCGTCAGATCGACGCCGTTTTCCTTTTTGAACTGTTCAGCCAGGTAATTGACGATCCGCATGTCAAAGTCTTCACCGCCCAGCAGCGTATCGCCGTTGGTCGATTTCACTTCGAACAGACCGTCGTCGATTTCCAGGATGGTGACGTCAAACGTACCGCCACCCAGGTCATAGACGGCAATCGTCTTGGTCTCTTTTTTGTCCAGACCATAGGCCAGCGCAGCCGCAGTCGGCTCGTTGATGATCCGCAGCACCTCAAGACCGGCGATCTTGCCTGCGTCCTTGGTGGCCTGACGCTGGGCGTCGTTGAAATAGGCGGGTACAGTGATGACCGCCTGGGTCACTTCTTCACCCAGATAGGATTCAGCCGTTTCTTTCATCTTTTGCAGGATGAATGCCGAAATCTGCGACGGTGAATATTTTTCACCGCGCACCTCGACCCAGGCGTCGCCGTTCGGGCCGCTGACGAGGTGATAAGGAAAGTTCTTCTTTTCCTTGGTCAGGGCGACGTCGTCGAAACGACGACCGATCAGACGCTTGACGGCAAAGATCGTGTTCTCTGCGTTGGTCACGGCCTGCCGCTTGGCGGGTTGGCCGGCCAGACGCTCGTCGTCGGTGAACGCGACGATGCTCGGGGTGGTGCGTGCGCCCTCGGAGTTTTCAATCACGCGGGGCTGACTGCCATCCATGATGGCAACGCAGCTATTGGTCGTTCCAAGGTCGATACCTATGACTTTGGCCATATTATGTGGTCCTCTTCTCAGGCGATGTTCATGCGGGGCCACCCGCGGTGCGGCATGTCCCCGGCGATCCCAATGGTTCTTCCGGGTTCAGGGCCCCCGGCGGCCGTTCAGTGTTGTCGGGAACAGGGTGCCCGTCGTGGTGTCAGGCGGTATATAGGGTTCACATTTCTGTGCTGCAAGCAGCGAGAACAGGGGAAATGGCTCAAAATGCCGAGTCGTTTCCAAAGATTGCACCAGGTCCGCGGAATGCAGGAGGTTTGTAATGGCTGAACCGGCGACACTTACGATTCGCGGTTTTCACATTCACCGGGGCTGGCTGGACCGCGCGGCGCAGGCTGCGGTGCTGGACGATCTGCGGGGCGTCATTGCCGCCGCGCCTCTGGTTCATCCGGTTACGGCGGGCGGGCGGGCAATGTCGGTCAGGATGACCGCCGCCGGGCGGTTGGGCTGGGTCTCGGACACAAAGGGATACCGGTATCAGCCCAATCAACCCGGCGGAGCGCCGTGGCCGCCGATCCCCGAAAGCATCCTGTCGATCTGGCGGGCGCTGGGACCCGGGCGCGCGCCCGATTGCTGCCTGATCAATTTTTACGGGGCCGGGGCGCGCATGGGTCTGCATCAGGACCGCGACGAGGGCGATTTCAGTTTTCCCGTGATTTCGCTTTCGCTGGGCGATGAGGGGCTGTTTCGCATGGGCAATGTCGAACGCGGCGGAAAAACCGAGAGTATCTGGCTGTCGTCAGGTGATGTTGTGGTGATGGGTGGCGCGGCACGGTTGGCACATCACGGGGTGGATCGCATCCGCTTTGGCTCATCCACCCTGTTGCCCCGGGGTGGGCGGGTAAACGTCACCCTGCGGGCGGTTGCGCCCTAATGTGACAGGCTGCAACACCCATCGTAAAGGGCCGGTTGCCCAGCAGTTGTCACGATCAGGAACAGCGACAGGCCGAAGGGACGATCGCTCATCCCATCCGAACAGGCGCGGCGTTCGACAATTCCGGTGATCGCGCCACCCGCCGCCGTCAGGCCATAGGCAAAGCCGGATCGACCCACCGGACGATCCGACCATGACAGGGGCGCGGTGAGGATCGCGCCATCCACTGGCCGGAAGGTCACCGCACCGTTGGCGGCCACCTTCAGTGACCAGAATGGTTCGGTTCCGCCGCAGGCCAGTGGCAACGGCAGTCTGTCATCACCCGCCTGCCCGCTTTCCGATCCGCCCTGCCGAGCCAGAAATCGCAGCGCGGCCCATCCCCCGCCTTCGCCCTGCCCGACCAGACCCCACTTCGCGGACTCGTCCACGGCCACAATCTCGATGTTTTGCGCATCGGGGGCCAGCGCGCCGACGATCTCGGCTGTCGCATTCGGTTCCGCCCGCAGGTTCAGAACATCATTCGCGGCAACGCCCGTCACGTCATGCAACGCGGGCAGCGTCTGGGCCAACACCGGCCCCGCCGCCAGCCAGACCAACAGCACAAGCGCCCGCATCATCGCCGCGCGCTCCAGCTGAGCGAGGCGTGTTTGCGGGTATGGAATTCGCCCATCAGGCCCAGCATCAACAGCGCAATAGAAACATAGACCGGATAGGCAATCGACGAATTATGCGGAACATAGTTTATAAAGGCAAAGCCGCGCGCCTGATCGATGGCGTGAAACAGCGGGTTCCAGTCGAAAAACGCCAGCATGGTCGCCGGCAGCTTATTGGCGACGAACATCTTGCCCGAGGCGATCATATTCGCCCGGGTATAGATCATCGACAGGATGTTGACGAACTGCGGCGCCCAGGGCTTCATCGCCAGAAATATCATCCCCACGGCAAAGCCCGAAAACCACGCGAGCATCACCATGGCGAAGGCACCTGCCGGGCTCCAGATATGCACCGGGCCCCAGATGACGTGATAGAAATACATCACCACCGACATCGACAGAACCTGCACGTAAAGCGCGCCCAACGCAGCAGAACTGATCGCAACGGCGGTGGTCATCGGCGCGTGTTTCATCATCGCCGACGCGGGCCCTTCGCTGCCCAGCACCGCCGTCACGGTTTTGGTATGCACCATATAGAGGAATATCCCCGACATGATGTAGATCAGAAAATCACCGCGGATCGCCGATCCCCGCATCCCCAGAACGTTGAACAGCAGAAAGAATGCCGCAACAAAGATCACGGTTTGCAGAATGTTGATCAGGATCGACATCAGCGCGTTTGAATGGGTCTTTCTGACCGACCGCACGGTGTTGTGATAGATCAGCTCAAGGATGCTGGCTGCCGAAGACAGCCACGACTCTCTCTGATGGCGTTCGAACATTGTGCCGTCCCGAATCTGCCCGCCGACCGCGGAGCCTGCCCATGCAAATGATATAGCATGGAAAACTTGCCGTTTCCCTGCCCCCCGACCATAAGGGGCGCAACTTAGACATAAAGCTATATACCGATTCAGGCGAAAAGAGGACAGGTCCCGTGGAATTTGATACACTTACGCAGGTGATGCGCAAACTGGCGCTGGAAGCTGGCGACAAGATCATGGAAATCTATGGCTCCGACAGTTTCGAGGTAAAATCGAAATCCGATTCCAGCCCGGTGACCGAGGCCGACGAAGCGGCCGATGCGATCATCTCGGCCGGGTTGCGCGCGGCCTTTCCCGACGTGCCCCTGATCACCGAGGAACAGTCGGAGTCCCACGAGCTCAAAGCGACGACCTTCCTGATTGTCGATCCTCTCGACGGCACCAAGGAATTCGTGCAACGGCGCGGCGATTTCACCGTCAACATCGCCTATGTCAAAGACGGCGTGCCGGTGCGCGGCGTGGTCTATGCGCCAGCCAAGGGGCGGTTGTTCTATACCACTGCCGACGGACAATCGGTCGAGGAAACAGGCACCTTTGACAAGGCCACGCCGGGCGACACCACGCCGATGTCCGTCTCGGCGCCCGACAATACCGCTTTGATGGTTGTCGCGTCGAAATCCCACCGCGATCAGGCGACCGACGATTACATCTCGAAATATGCCGTCAAAGACATGAAAAGCGCCGGATCGTCGCTGAAGTTCTGCCTTATTGCAACGGGCGAGGCGGATATCTATCCCCGCGTGGGCCGGACGATGGAGTGGGACACAGCGGCGGGACATGCCGTGCTGACCGGTGCCGGAGGACGTGTCGTGCGGTTCGACGACCATACGCCGCTGACCTATGGCAAGGCCGACTATGCCAACCCGTTCTTCATCGCCTATTCGCCCGACGTGGCGCTGAAACCCGCCTGATTGCAGGGCGGCGGGATGCGGGTCAGCGTCGTCGTCGTCAGCCGGGACAGGCCCGATGCCCTGTCCCGCTGCCTGACCGGGTTGTCGCAACTTTATCACCCGGCGTTTGAAATCGTCGTCGTCGCCGACCCTGCCGGGGTGGCGGCGGCACAGCGCCACGCGGTCGGGCCGCATATTCGCATTGTGCCCTTTGCCGAACCGAACATCTCGGCCGCGCGCAACGCAGGCATCGCCGCGTCCGGCGGTGACATCATCGCCTTCATCGATGACGACGCCGTGCCCGAACCTGGGTGGCTGGACCATCTTTGCGCCCCCTTTGCCGACCCCACTACAGACGCGACGGGCGGTTATGTGATCGGGCGGAACGGAATTTCTTTTCAGTGGACGGCGCGTCAGGTCGATGCCTCAGGCGTCGCGATTGCCCTGCCGATGTCAGGGAATTCACCCCAGCAACCCGCCCTGCGGCACGGTCATGCGGTCAAGCTGGAGGGCACCAATATGGCGATCCGGCGCACGGTCCTGTCGACGCTTGGCGGGTTCGACCCGGCCTTCGCGTTTTATCTCGATGAAACCGATCTGTGCCTGCGACTGACCAAAGGCGGCCACCGCACCACACTGGTTCCGCGTGCGCTGGTTCACCACGGCTTTGCCGCCTCGCCCCGCCGCCGCCCCGACCGCGCGCCGCTGACCCTGTTCGATATCGGCGCCAGCAGCCGCGCGTTCTGGCAAAAGCACCTGCCCGCTATCGAACATGCGACCGCCCGCACCGGGCTGCTGACCGAACAACGGGCGCGCCTCTTGCGCCTGATGCAGCGCGGCACGCTGGAACCGCGGGACGTACGCCGGTTGATCGCCACACTGCACGACGGACTTGCCACCGTCCGGGTCTCGCAATCCGTAGACCTGCCGCCCCCGCCGGATTTCATGCCGCTTCCGCCAAGTTTTCGTCCCACTGGCGCGACGGTCCTTTCAGGCGGAATTCGCAATGGTGCGCGGTTGCGCGAACAGGCGGCGGCTCTGCGGGCACAGGGCAGAATCGTCACCGCCTTGCAACTGTCACGCACCGCCTTGTATCATCGGGTGGAATTCAGACAGCCGGGTATCTGGTGGCAAACCGGCGGTATCCATGGACGATCCCTGCGCGACAGTCCGGCGTTCATTGCCATCACCCGGGCTGACCGTGTGCACCGCGAAAAAGAACGCCTTTGCGATCGACAGGGAACGCCCCAGAACGAAAGCCGATAACGACAATAACAGTTTGACATGGCGCCTGTGACCATATCGGAGTATTTGGACGCTAACACCGGTTAGATTTTTTGGCGAAAACACTTAAAACGTGTCATTGTCGATAAAACTTTTTTGTAAGGAGAGATCATGCGGCGCAAGGTGACAAAGGCAGTATTTCCAGTCGCGGGATTGGGCACGCGTTTTCTGCCCGCAACAAAGTCGATCCCGAAAGAGATCATGACTCTGGTGGATCGCCCCCTGATTCAATACGCGATCGACGAGGCCCGTGCGGCCGGGATCAAGGAGTTCATTTTCGTGACGTCGCGCGGCAAATCCGCGCTGGAAGACTACTTCGACCACGCGCCCGAACTTGAAACGGCGCTGCTGAACAAGGGCAAGTTGGAGATGCTCGAAGAATTGCGCGACACCAACATGGACAGTGGCGCGATTGCCTATATCCGTCAGCACAAGGCGCTGGGGCTGGGTCATGCCGTTTGGTGCGCCCGTCGCCTGATCGGCAACGAACCTTTCGCTGTTATCCTGCCTGACGATGTGATCGCTGCTGAAAAGCCCTGCCTGCAACAGATGGTCGAGGCGTATCAGGAAACCGGCGGCAACATGGTCGCCGCGATGGAGGTTCTACCTGAAAAAGCCAGCGCTTACGGGGTTCTCGACGTGTCCGAAGACATGGGATCACTGGTCCGCGTCAAGGGTATGGTTGAAAAGCCCAAAGCCGAAGATGCACCCAGCAACCTTGCCGTGATCGGACGGTATATCCTGACGCCCAAGGTGCTGAACACGCTGAACAAGATGAAGAGCGGTGCAGGAGGAGAAATCCAGCTGACCGACGCCATCGCAGGCGAGATCGGCGGCGAAGACGGCGTTTTCGGGCTGCGCTTTCGCGGTCAGCGTTTCGATTGCGGATCGAAAGCCGGGTTCCTTCAGGCGACTGTCGCCTTTGGCCTGTCGCGCCCAGACCTGCGCGATGAATTTTCGGCCTATCTGAACGAGCTGGTGTCCAGTCAAAAAGCCGCGCAATAGGCTCGGCGCAGATGTCCACAGTACTGGTCACCGGAGGCGCCGGGTATATCGGCGCCCATGCCTGCAAGGCACTGAAACAGGCGGGCCATGTGCCGGTCTGTTTCGACAACCTGTCGACAGGCTGGCAACAGGCCGTGAAATTTGGCCCCTTTGAACAGGGTGACCTGTTGGACCGCGCCGGTCTTGACCGGGCCTTTGCCAATCATTCCATAGATGCCGTGATGCATTTCGCCGCATTTTCCGATGTCGGCGAATCCATGCGCGACCCCGGAAAATACTGGCGCAACAATGTCGGCGGGTCGTTGAACCTGATTGAATCCGCTTTGGCCGCCGGTTGTCGCGACATGGTGTTTTCTTCCACCTGTGCCACTTACGGCGAACAGGACGGCGTCACATTGGATGAATCCTGCGCTCAGATGCCGATCAACGCCTATGGTGCATCGAAACGCGCGATCGAAGATATGTTGGTGGGTTTTGGCGCAAGTCACGGCATGAACCACGTGATCTTCCGCTATTTCAACGTGGCAGGCGCTGACCCCGAAGGCGAGGTCGGCGAATACCATGTTCCCGAAACCCATCTGATTCCGCTGATGCTTCAGGCGATTCAGGGCAAGCGGGCGCAACTGACGATTCACGGTACAGATTACGACACGCCCGACGGCACCTGCATCCGCGACTATGTGCATGTTTCCGATCTGGTTGATGCCCATGTTCTGGGGCTTGACTGGTTGCGGGCGGGCAAGGGCAGCGGGGTGTTCAACCTTGGCACCGGGTCGGGGTTTTCGGTGCGCGAGGTGGTCGATCATTCTGCCGTCGTCACCAACCGCGCCGTCCCGGTGACCGAAGGTCAACGCCGCCCGGGCGATGCGACCGCGCTGGTGTCGGGCAGTCGGCGCGCGCGTGACGAGTTGGGCTGGACGCCGAAACGCTCGACCATGGAAACGATGATCGCGGATGCTTGGCGGTGGCACGAATCTGGCGAATACGGTGTCTGACACTGCGTCTGACGATGCCGCGCGCTGTCTCGATCTGACGCGGCTGGTCAGTCGCACGGGGCACGGACCGCTGACCGGGGTGGACCGGGTCGAACTGGCCTGGGCGCGGGGGTTGCTGGCACGCGGCGGGAAATTGTTCGCGCTGAACCGCACCGCGACGGGCTTTACCCTGCTGGACCGTGCGGGCATGGCGGCGCTGGTGGCGCGGATCGAAGGGCGCACGCTATGGGGACGCCGCGATCTCGTCGGCCACCTGTCGCGCCGCCTGTCCCGGCCCCGCCAAGCTGCTGAATCGGATCTGCGCCGCCTTGCCTGTGCCCGCTGTCTTCGGCCCGGGTTGGGCCGGATGCTGAAACGACACCTGCCCCCCGGCACGCTGTACCTGAACACCGGGCACAGCAATCTGGACGACCGGGTGATGACCGCGCTGAAGTCCACCGGCGCGCGGATTGCGGTACTGATCCACGACACGATTCCGCTGGATTTCCCGCAGTACCAACGCCCCGGCAGCCACGAGATCTTTGCGCGCAAGCTGGCCACCGCTGCGCGCCATGCCGATATCATCCTTGCCAATTCCGACGCGACGGCGGCCGATATCGCCCGGCACACGGTCGCAACCGGGCGCACCCCGCCCCTGCTGACCGCCCGTCTGGCCATCGCCCCGCCACGCCCGGATCCGGATATGCCAATCCCCGAGCGGCCCTATTTCGTCACCGTCGGCACCATCGAGCCGCGCAAGAACCACGCTCTTTTGCTGGATATCTGGGATCATTTCGCGGCGACCCTGCCACCCGACGAGATTCCCGATCTTTTTATCCTCGGGCGGCGCGGCTGGAACAACGACGCGGTCTTTGCCCGGCTCGACAGGGGCAATCCCCGGATAACCGAACATGGCGATATGACCGACGGACAGGTCGCCGCAATGGTGCAGCACGCCCGCGCGATGCTGTTTCCCAGCCTTGCCGAAGGCTTTGGTCTGCCCCCGCTTGAGGCAGCAGCCTTGGGCACACCCGTGCTGTGCGCGCCACTTTCAGTATATCGCGAATTCCTTGGGGATATCCCTGTTTGCCTTGCGACAGGGGATATGTATTCTTGGGCGAATGAAATCCGCAAAAGATCGGCGGATACTTCGGACAGACGACCCGACACCGTCGCGGCAAATCAGGCACTATGGACATGGGACGACCACATCAACCTTGTCTTAAACAGGCTCTGATACTCCCGTCGGCAGCGCCCCGTCATACGCCACAGGCAAAGGACCGGTCTTGGGGGTCTTGAGAACCTATCTTCTGAGATGGCAGCGCAAGCGTTGGCTGATCCGTGCGTTCCGCAAACGTCGCGAACTGGCCCGTCGGTCGGATCGGACCAAGGCGATCGGTGCCGGGGACGTTCTGCTGTTTGCCACACTCAGGAATGAACGCATCCGCCTGCCGTATTTCCTGAAATACTATCGCGATCTTGGCATCGGGCATTTCCTGATTGTTGACAACGGGTCCGACGACGGTTCGGCCGAATATCTGTCAGATCAGCCCGACGTTTCGGTCTGGCACTCGTCGCGCAGTTATCGCCGGTCGCGCTTTGGCATCGACTGGATGAATTGGCTGTTGCGCAAATACGGCCATGGCCACTGGACACTGACGGTCGATGTTGATGAATTCTTCATCTATCCGTTTTGCGACACCCGACCGATCACCGCGCTGACCGATTGGCTGGATGCATCGTCGATCAAATCCTTCGGGACGATGATGCTCGACATGTATCCCAAGGGCCCGATTTCAAACCACCGCTACGGCGAGGGGCAAAACCCGTTCGACATCGCCAAATGGTTCGATTCCGGCAATTATTCCATCGCCCGCAACAAGACATTCGGAAATCTGTGGATTCAGGGCGGCCCGCGTGCACGCATGTTTCTGTCGGACAAGCCAGAACGCGCCCCGGCGCTGAACAAGCTGCCGCTGGTGAAATGGGACCGCTCCTATGCCTTTGTCAGCTCGACCCATATGTTGCTGCCCCGAGGGCTGAATCTGGTCTATGACGAGTTCGGCGGCGAAAAGGCCAGCGGCATTCTATTGCACGCCAAATTTCTTGACACGATGACCGACAAGGCGCGCGAAGAGGTGGGGCGCGGCGAACATTTCGCCAATTCCACCGAATATCGCGCCTATCACGCCCGCCTGAAGAACGACCCCGATCTTTGGTGCAAATGGAGCGAGAAATACATCAACTGGCGACAGCTTGAGATCCTTGGCCTGATGTCAAAGGGCAACTGGGCGTGACGGTCGGTTTTGTCATGATGTGCCATGATGCGCTGGACCGTGCGGCTCAGGTGGCCGGTCACTGGGCCAGTCACGGCTGCCCGGTGGTGATCCATGTGGACCGCCGGGTCAGCCGCGCCCGCAACGAAGCTCTGGTGCGGGCGCTGGCGGGGCATGACAACGTGAGCTTTTGCGCCCGCCACACCTGTGAATGGGGCACATGGTCGCTGGTTGCGGCGGCGCAGACTGGCGCGGCGCGAATGCTGGCTGAATATCCCGAGGTGCGGCATGTCTGTCTTGCGTCGGGATCGTGCCTGCCGCTGCGCCCGATGGCCGAGCTCAAGGATTATCTTGCTACCCGCCCCGACACCAACTTTATCGAAAGCGTCACCACCGAAGACGTCCCTTGGACGGTTGGCGGGCTAGATTCCGAACGTTTTACCCTGCGCTTTCCCTTTTCGTGGAAACGCCACCGGCGGTTGTTCGACGGATATGTCCGCCTGCAACGTGCGTTGGGATACAAACGCCGCGTTCCTGCCGGTATCGAGCCGCATATGGGGTCGCAGTGGTGGTGTCTGACGCGGCAAACTCTGGCCGCAATCCTGAGCGATCCGCGCCGCGCGGCGTTCGATCGGTATTTCAAACGGGTCTGGATTCCCGACGAAAGCTATTTCCAGACTCTTGTGCGACTGCATTCCAATCAGGTCGAAAGCCGGTCGCTCACCCTGTCGAAATTCGATTTTCAGGGCAAGCCGCACATCTTTTATGACGACCATTTGCAGATGCTGCGCCGGTCCGACTGTTTCATGGCGCGCAAGATCTGGCCCCGAGCCACAAGACTGTATGACAATTTTCTGTCTGGCGGATTGGCCGATCAGAACCGCGCCGAGCCGAACCCTGGCAAAATCGACCGGATCTTCGCCAAAGCGATCGAGCGGCGCACCCGTGGCCGTGCCGGATTGTACATGAGCAGCCGTTTTCCGAAACCCGGCTGGGAAAATGGCAAGACCTGCGCGCCCTATTCCGTATTTGAAGGCTTCGGCGACCTGTTCGAGGGGTTCGAATCCTGGTTGCACAAGGCGACCGGCGCGCGTGTGCATGGCCATCTTTATGCCACCGATCGCGCCCGGTTCACCGATCGCCAAAAGATCTATGCCGGGGCCTTGCCCGACGATGCGGGGCTGCGCGATTACAACCCGCATGCCTTTCTCACCAATCTGATCTGGAACACCCGGGGCGAACGGCAGTGTTTCCTGCACGGTCCGCGCGATGTGCAGAAAATCGGTGATTTTCTGGCCGACGACCCCAATGCACAGATTTCGGTGATCTCGGGTGCCTGGGCGGTGCCGCTGTTTCGCGCCAAGGGTGATTTTTCTGACATCCGCAAAGAAGCCGCCCGCCTGCAACAGATCGAAAGCAAACATCTGGAGTCGCTGCGCCGTATCACGGTAAACGCTCGCGTGCGGATCTGGACAATGGCCGATTTCGTTGACAGCCCGATGGAGCCGCTGCAAACCATCATTGATGAAATCGGCCCTCGCACGCCCCGCCGGCTGACCGAGGCGCCGCAAATGGTCGACCTGACCGGGTTCGGCCAGTTTCTTCAGAACCTGAAAAATCAGGGGATGCAGCCTTACCTCATGGGCGACTTTCCCTCGGGTGACGTGGTTGATGCACCGCTGCCTGAACTCCGCAAACCTTATCTAGTAAAGTGATCCCATGGCAGACCGGTTCGACTCTTTCATTTTGCTGGCCGAAATGCGCACCGGGTCCAATTTTCTTGAGGACACGCTGAACACACTTGCCGGGCTGAAATGCTGGGGTGAATCGTTCAATCCGCATTTCGTCGGTCACGCGAATCGCAGCGAACAGGCGGGTATCACCTTGCAGGAACGCGAGATCGACCCCCTGCGCCTGTTGACGGCGATCGAGGGACAAACCGACGGGCTGCCGGGGTTCCGGTTCTTTCATGATCACGATCCGCGCATCCTGCGTCATTGTCTGGCCGATCCGCGCTGTGCCAAGGTGGTGTTGACGCGCAATCCACTGGACAGTTTCGTCAGTCTGGAAATCGCACGCCAGACCGGACAGTGGCGGCTGAGTGATCTGAAATCGGCAAAAACGGCGCGCGTCACCTTTGACGCCGATGCCTTTTCGCGCCACCTGTCGCGGCTGCAAGCGTTTCACCAGGTCATTCAGCGCAGCTTGCAGACCAGCGGTCAGACGGCATTCCATATCGGCTATGACGATCTGAACGACATCGACGTCCTGAACGGGCTTGCCGCATTTCTGGGGGTCAAGGCACGGCTGGATCAGACCAGCACCCGCACCAAGGTGCAGAATCCCGGCAGCCTGCGCGACAAAGTGGTGAACTACGATTCAATGATCGCTGCGCTGGGATCGGTCGATCACTTTGATCTCGGCCGAACTCCGAATTTTGAGCCGCGCCGGGGTCCGAACGTGCCCGGCTTTGTCACAGCCGCCACCAGCCCGCTGTTGTATATGCCGGTGCGCGGCGCGGCCGAGGACCGGGTGAACGCCTGGCTGACCGCGCTGGACGGCGCGCCGCCGCTGGCGCCGGAAATGTCGCAGAAAGACCTGCGCCGATGGATGCGTCAGAACACCGGCCACCGCAGCTTTACCGTGGTGCGCCATCCGGTCGCCCGTATCCACGCCACATTCCTGCGTCATATTCTGGCCACTGGTCCGGACAGTTTTGCCGATCTGCGCACCACATTGAAGGCGCGTTATGATGTGCCGCTGCCCGACAGCGCGGAATGTTCTACTGAGCAGCACCGCGCGGCCTTTATCGGATTTTTGAAATTCGTGCGCGGCAATCTTGGCGGCCAGACCAGTATCCGCACCGATCCCGCCTGGGCGTCACAGTCCACGGTGATTCAGGGGATGGCGCAATTCGCCCTGCCCGACATGATCCTGCGCGCCGAATCTCTGGGCGCCGGTGTCTCCGCATTGGCGGAAGCAATCGGGGCAACAGCGCCCGATGTGCCAGAGGATGACACCAAGCTGCTGGCGCAGATCCACGATGATACGGTCGAACAGGCGGTGCGCGACATCTATCAGCGGGATTACCTGATTTTTGGCTATCGACCGTGGAATAAGCCCAGAGGCTGAACTGCGCGGGCGGGTCTTCGGGCTGACCAAACAGCCCGCCGCCGTTCTCAGGCGGCCTTTTTGGTCGGGGCTTCGGTCAGCAGAGCGTGCAGAACCGCCGGATCCTCGTTCGCACGCAGTTTCGCGCAGAGCGCCGCATCACGCAGCGTGCGCGAGACCAGCGCCAACGCTTTAAGGTGCTCAACCCCCGCATCCGTAGGCGCGAACAGCGCAAAGATCAGATCGACAGGCTGCCGATCCGCGCTGTCGAACTCCATCGGCTTTTCGATGCGCATGAAAATACCGCGCACACTGTCTACCTCGTCAAGCCGTGCGTGGGGCAAGGCAATGCCATGCCCCACGGCGGTCGGCCCCAGCCCCTCACGCTCCATCAACGCCTCGACGGCGCGATGGGCGTGCAGGCCGTGAACCGAATGACCGATCTCGGCCAATTCTTGAAACAGGCGTTTCTTGCTGGTCATCGAACTGACGACGCGGATCGCACTGGGGTCGAGAATCGCGGAAAGTTGCATGCACACCTGTCTTTGGTCTTACGCCGCGCCGATCTTTCAGCGCACCGTGTTCGGGTCGATCCAGCCGATGTTTCCGTCTTCGCGACGGTACACAACATTGACCCCGGTATCCTGTTTTTCGTTTCGGAACACCAGAACGGGTGCGCCGGCAAGCTCCATCTGCATCACCGCTTCGCCAACCGACAGTTGCGGGATCTGCATCTGCATCTCCGCAATGATCATTGGCGCAAGCGTTTCGGGCTCAAGCTCTTCGGCCCCGTCTTCACCTGCGGCGAGGATATACGAAGACGCACCGGAAAGTTCAACCGGCTGTGCGCGATCCTTGTAGTGATCCTTGAGCCGGCGCTTGTAACGGCGGATCTGCTTTTCCATTTTTTCCAGCGCACTGTCAAAACAGGCATAGATTTCGGCCGCTCGACCCCGCGCCTGAACGGTCAGACCCGTGGACAGATGCACGACCGATTCACACACGAATTCATGTCCGTCCCGGGAAAACACCACCAAGGCGTCGGTCGGACGCCCCGGGTATTTGGCAATCATTTCGTCGATTACAGACTTGACGTGGGATTGAAGCGCCTCGCCGATGTCGATCTGTTTTCCGCTGATCTGGTATTGCATCTTGCCTCCTTGGGCTTGGGATAGCCAAACCGGACGGCCTGCCCTGCGGCCTCCGGCAACTGAGTGATTCTACTGGTTATTAAAGAAATCCAGGGTCCGGTTTCAAGCCGTGCCACGCGGGCCTGGGTCAGGGCCTGAAGAAGCTGCAGACCGGGGGCTGCACACTTCTCGATCGAAGGGTTGGTGTCAGTCATGCCCCCCATTGGGCGCCCGGATCGGGTGATCTGTCAATCAAAACCATCACACAACCTCAGGAAGAAATCAGACATGGGACGGAATCAGGAAATCCTGAAACCCTGCCCCAAATAGACCCGCTGCACGTTTTCGTCGCGCACCACCTCGTCCGCAGTGCCGCTCATCAGCACATGACCGTCATGCAGGATATAGGCCCGGTCGACGATGCCAAGCGTTTCACGGACGTTGTGATCGGTGATCAGCACGCCGATGTTGCGGGTTTTCAGATCGGCGACCAATGTGCGGATATCGGCCACCGCGATCGGATCGACCCCGGCAAAGGGCTCGTCCAGCAGCACATAGGACGGATCGGCGGCCAGACAGCGGGCAATCTCGGCCCGCCGCCGTTCCCCGCCCGAAAGCGCCGGAGCGGGGGTGCGCCGCAGATGAGAGATCGAGAATTCATTCAAAAGCTGCTCAAGCCGGTCGCGCCGCCTATCCCGGTTGGGCGTCGAGATTTCGAGGATCGACATTATGTTGTCTTCGACGTTCATGCCGCGAAAGATCGACATTTCCTGCGGCAGATAGCCGATTCCCATCTTTGCACGCCGGTACATCGGCAGCGCGGTCACATCGCGCCCGTCGATGATCACCTGCCCGCCTTCGGGCTGTACCAGTCCGGCGATGGAATAAAACACGGTCGTCTTGCCCGAACCGTTTGGCCCCAAAAGCGCGACCACTTCGCCCCGGGCCAGATCCAGCGTCACGTCGCGGATCACCAGACGCTTGCGGTAACTCTTGCGCAGGTTGCGTATCTGCAAACCGGTTGATTGGGCCGCAAGGCTCAGCGTCGATGCCATCAGTTGGCGCCGGGCTGAAACACCGTGCGCACCCGTCCCTCCATCGTGCCGGTGCCCTTGTTCAGGTCGATCACCAGCTTGTTGGAGGTCAGCGCGCTGCCGCCCTGAGTCAGAATCACGTCGCCGGTCATCACCACAGTGCCCTTGTCGATGGAATACACCGCTTCGTTTGACTCGGCTGCCTCGGCGCCATTGACAAGGGTGACACCGCCGCTTGCGCGCAGCTCGGAAATCGTGCCCGCATTGCCAGCAGCATAGAGCACCTTGACTGCCCCCGCACTCAGCCGCATTTCACCCTGTGTGATCAGAACGTTGCCGGTGAACGCGGCGGTACCGTCGGCCTGATCGATCTGCAACTGGTCCGATGCCACCTCGACCGGCAGAGATGTGTCATGGTTCAGCCCACCAAAGCCGACACTGGCTTGGCCCAGCACCGGCCCGGCGGCCAGCACTGCCAGAACTGCAAAAAGTCCGATCCGCGTCATTTCTCGCCTCCCTGATCCGGTAGGGGTTGGTATATCAGGCGAACCCGGTCTGTGAAGACAAGATGATAAGAGGGGCTGCCCTCCCCGTCATCCGACCGGCGCAGCTCCATCCTGCCCGCGCGGATATCCCCGGCCGGGCCGGTCGCCACGATACCCTCGGCGGATTCGACAAAGGTCGCGTCCAGCGATGCGGTGATCTCTTCGGTTTCGATCACATAGCCTGTGCTGCTCTGCATCCGTACTCCGCCCTCCATCCGTGCGACCCGTTCAGCGGTGTCGATCACGCCCCGGCCCGCGTCGATATCAAGTCGCCCGCCATCGGAAGTGTCCAACCGCGCCACAAGAGCTTCGGCGCTGACCCGGTTGTTGCCTTCAGGCCGCGCGCTGTCCGAGGACAGGGTGATCGCCGTTCCGTCCCGTGTCACGCCCGAGTATTCCGGCGCGGCGATTTTCTGTTCGCGCAGGATCACGGCGACTTCGACATCGGAATACGGGATCGCCGCCTCGGGATCGACACTGCGCGACACCAGAAACAGGGTCGACAGGATGCTGAGCGCGGCCAGCGGCAACAGAATCTTCAGCCAGGCGACCAGCCGGGAATAGGCGTTGTCATAGCGTGACGCAGAAGGGTTTCGGATTGCCATCATTCCTACCTAGGGTGCGAAGGCCCGCGCGCCCAGAGCAAGATGACTTTGATTTGCACCGGAAGCCATCCAAGGGCCGGGCGAGCCTCGGTTTGATCGCTTCCAGGCATAGTCATCCCGCATCAGTGCGCGAAGATATCGATTTCAGGCCAGCCCGCCAGATCCAGCTTTGCACGAACCGGCAGAAAATCAAAACAGGCCTGCGCAATCTCGCTCCGCCCTTCGCGTGCCAGCCGCTGGTCAAGCTCGCGCCGCAGCGCGTGCAGATACAAAACGTCGGACGCGGCATAATCCAGTTGCGCCGTCGTCAGATTTTCGGCGCCCCAGTCGCTTTGTTGCTGGAATTTCGAGATATCGACGTTCAGCAGATCAGAGAGCAGATATTTCAGCCCGTGCCGGTCGGTGAAGGTGCGCACCATCTTGCTGGCAATCTTGGTGCAATACACCGGCGCCGTGACCACACCGAAGGCGTTCAACAGCGCGGCAATGTCGAACCGCCCAAAGTGAAACAGTTTCAGCACCGCAGGATCGGCCAGCATGCGGCACAGGTTCGGCGCAGTGTCTTGCCCGATGGCCACCTGCACCAGATGTGCGTTGCCGTCGCCGCCCGACATCTGCACCAGACACAGCCGGTCGCGGTGCGGGTTCAGCCCCATGGTTTCGCAATCGATGGCAACCACCGGCCCCAGATCCAGCCCGTCAGGCAAATCGCCGCGATACAGTGTATTGGTCATGTCTGTCCCCTGCTCTTCGCAGCCGTGATAGGGCGGTCGGGCCCGGCAGGCAACGGGTTTGCCGCCGTCATCACACGCCGGAATCGGAAGTTACAGCATTCCTCATGGCCCTGCCTCTTCCTTTTACCCTTGCATTGCGCTAACACGCGCCGTCCGACAGGACACGTCATCCGATCGCAAGGAGCCACCCAGATGGGTTATAAAGTCGTCATCGTCGGCGCCACGGGCAATGTGGGCCGCGAAATGCTGAACATTCTGGCTGAACGCCAGTTCCCGATTGATGAGATCGTCGCACTCGCCTCGCGCCGGTCATTGGGAACCGAGGTCAGCTTTGGCGACAAGACGCTGAAGACCAAAGACCTCGACACCTTTGATTTCACCGGCTGGGACATGGCACTGTTTGCCGTCGGCTCTGACGCCACAAAGCAATATGCCCCCAAGGCGGCCAAGGTCGGTTGCGTCGTGATCGATAATTCGTCGCTCTATCGCTATGACCCCGACATTCCTTTGATCGTGCCCGAGGTGAACCCCGACGCGATCAGCATGGTCAAGAACAAGAACATCATCGCCAATCCCAACTGTTCGACGGCACAGATGGTCGTCGCCCTGAAGCCCCTGCACGACCGTGCACGGATCAAACGGGTGGTGGTCAGCACCTATCAGTCCGTTTCGGGCGCCGGGAAAGAGGGCATAGACGAGCTGTGGGACCAGACGAAAAGCATCTATAATCCCACCGACCATAAGCCGCCTAGAAAGTTCACCAAGCAGATCGCGTTCAACGTGATCCCGCATATCGATTCCTTCCTCGACTCGGGCGACACCAAAGAAGAGTGGAAGATGGTCGCCGAGACGAAAAAGATCATCGACAAATCGATCAAGATCACCGCCACCTGTGTGCGCGTGCCGGTCTTTGTCGGCCACAGCGAATCCATCAACATCGAGTTTGAGGAATTCCTGGACGAAGACGAAGCCCGTGACATCCTGCGCGAGGCTCCGGGGATCATGGTCGTGGATAAGCGCGAAGACGGCGGTTACATCACCCCGATCGAATGCGTCGGTGAATTCGCCACTTATATCTCGCGGATCCGGCAGGATACGACCGTAGAAAACGGATTGAACCTGTGGTGCGTCTCGGACAATCTGCGCAAGGGTGCGGCACTGAACGCGGTGCAGATCGCCGAACTTCTGGGCAACCGGGTGCTTAAAAAGGGCTAGTTCCAGCCCATCGCATATCTGGCGGCGCCCCATTGATGGCGTCGCCAGTTGCAAAAGACAGGCCGGACAGCCGAAAGCGAATCGTCTGCTTTGGGGTCTTTTGGCCCTCCGGATTTGAGCGCAAGGGTTTCCAACTCCTTTAAGGAACCTTCGCGAAACCGCCTTTCCAGGCGCCAACTGGTAAATCTTCATCACCCGGAAAGCCTGAATTCAGGATAACAGCCGTGGTTTTTGACTGATTCAGCCGGGGCAGACAGTTATTTCCCCCCACACATTCCGATTTATTCAACCTGATCAACGCTCTGACCAAAGGTTAACACAGCCCGGGCGTTTGAACCGACTTCAGTAAGCCCTCCTAAACCAGCAGCGTATAGGGTGGACCCATCGCTCGGACTTGGACCGGGAGAGGGAAGAGGTGCGAAGGACCGGTCAGGGTGTCGTGAGGGGCAGGGGTGCGCCGACTCGGCAGTGGCCCGCGGCACTTTCGCACCGGATGGTACAGACGATTGCTATGCTCCCGTCAGATGCCATCCATGGGGACACTCGAATCGGTGTCGCCCGCCACGGGTCAGCGATCCCGAACGGCAAACACCACGGAATCACCAAAGCTCCCCCCGGCGCCGCAGGTTCGGGCCGGGGGACTCATCGGAGATTGTTGGATGCGACAGATTGCACGCCAATCCAGACTGAAAACCCGCACCGCCAAAGTGAATCGGAGCCAAATGCCGATGCATGGCACCCATCGGCCCCGCCGCGCAGTTGCAGGCGAACCGGACCGCTGTTCGACCCATAAGCCGCGGGACGTGGTGCCATGTCAAACCTTTTGACCAAGGCGCGACAGCGCAGGGTCGATGCACTGTTGCGGATCAGGATGCCTCAGATCAACCTGTTCTGGGATGAAACCGGCCCGCCCGACTCTCGCAGCACGATGCATGTTCAAATGATGGATTACCGGGTCCGCATGGGACCACGACGCGCCGTTCTGGCCCCGCTGACGATTTAAGACGGACAGGTGGACCGGGCGCACCGTCTTTCAGGCGTGGTGGCAGGATACGAAACGACCCGGTTCGATCTCGCGCAGCTCGGGCGCGTCGGTGGCGCAGATTTCGGTGCGGCGCGGGCAACGATCGCGGAACGGGCAACCGGCAAGCCGAGCGAAACGGCTGGGCGGCTCGTCCGGATCGATTGCGCCGGTGATCCGGGTCGACGGATCGGGGCGCGGGATCGCTTGAATCAGCAGTTCGGTATAGGGATGGCGCGGATCGCTGAACAGCGGGCGGGCCGGCGCGATTTCGACGACCCGGCCCATGTAAAGCACGGCAACCCGGTCGGAGATCTTGGCCACCACGCTGAGGTCGTGACTGATGAACAGCAGCGTTAGACCCAGCCGGTTTTTCAGCTCGGCCAGCAGGTTCAGCACCTGCGCTTGAATCGACACATCCAGCGCGGACACCGGTTCATCGGCAATTACCAGCTCCGGTTCCGGCAGGATCGCGCGGGCGATGCCGACGCGCTGCCGCTGGCCGCCGGACAGTTCATGGGGAAAACGGTCGGCGAAACCCGCACCAAGCCCGACACGGTCCAGCGCCTCGCCCACCAGACGCTTGCGTTCTGCACTGCTCTCAAAGATTCCGTGGATGTCCCCCGCCTCGGCCACGGAATCGCCGACCGAGCGTCGCGGATCGAGCGAGGCATAGGGATCCTGAAACACCATGCGGATGCGTAGCCTTGCACGGGCCAAACTGCGCCGGTCCAGCGTCAGAAGATCTACGCCATCGTGGATCACCTTGCCGCCATCGGCGCGGGTCAACCCCATCACCGCCCGGGCCAGCGAGGATTTTCCACAGCCGGATTCTCCCACGATGCCAAGGGTTTCACCCGCCCGCACGGCCAGCGATATGTCGTCGACCGCGCGAACCTCGTGGTTCTTGCCGCCGCGCCGCACATGATAGGCCTTGGAGAGGTTGCGGATGTCCAGAACGGTGTCGTCGGTCATGTGCTTGCCTCGCCGTTCAAAGGAAAATGGCACCGCACCGCCTGTCCGGTGTCCGTGTGGCGCACCGGCACCGCCCCCCGGCGGCAGATGTCGGCGACGCGCGGACAGCGCGGCGCAAAGGGACAACCGTCGCCAACCTCATCAGGGCGCGGCGCGCTGCCGGGGATCGTGGCCAGCAGTGGATCGTCGGAGTCCGGGTCTGGCAGGCAGCCCATCAACCCGGCGGTATAGGGGTGCAGGGGGGCTGCGAACAAAGGCACCACATCGCCGGTTTCCACCAAGCCGCCCGCATACATAACCGCCACCCGATCGGCCAATTGCGCCACGACGCCCAGATCGTGGGTGATGAACAGCACCCCCATGTCCAGCGTATCGCAAAGCTCGCGGATCAGCCCCAGAACCTGCCGCTGCACGGTCACGTCAAGCGCGGTGGTCGGCTCATCCGCGATCAGCACCGAAGGCCGGCAGGCCAGCGCAATGGCGATCATCACACGTTGCCGCATCCCCCCCGACAATTCGTGCGGAAAGGCCGAAAGCTGATGCGCCGCGTCGGGAATGCGCACCATATCCAGCAGTTCACGCGCCCGGACCGCAGGCACGACATCCGGATCGTGAACCCGGATCGCCTCTTCTATCTGGTCACCGATGCGCAGCACGGGGTTCAGGGATGTCATCGGTTCCTGAAATATCATCGCGATCCGGCCACATCCCCGTTCGACCCGTTCATGGGGGGCAAGACGGGTGATGTCGGTGCCGCCCAGCAGGATGCGCCCTTTGGTCACGCCAATCGCGGGTGGCAACAGACCCATCGCCGCCAGCGATGTCATGCTTTTGCCGCAGCCGGATTCCCCGACCAGTCCCAGAATCTCGCCCGGGGCAATGTCAAAGGACACGCCGCGCACGATTTTGATCCGCCCTGCGACCGCAACGACAAGATCGTTTACCGACAGGATCGGATCGGTTGTGTGAGCGCCCGTCATTTGCCCACCATCTCGCGGAATCTCGGGTCCATCCGGTCACGCAGCCAGTCGCCCACAAGGTTCAGCGAAAACGCCGTCAGCACAATCATCAGTCCGGGCCAGAGCAGCAGCCATGAGGCGCGGGTGATATAGATCCGGGATTCAGCCAGCATATTGCCCCACGATGGCACGTCGGGCGGCGCGCCAAGCCCAAGGAAATCCAGCGCCGCCGCGCCCAGTTGCGCAAAGGCGAAGACAAAACTCGCCTGCACCATCAGCGGCGAAATCATGTTCGGCAGGATGTGACGGGTCACCACCCACCAAGTCCCCGCCCCCATGCTGCGTGCCGCCTCGACATAGGGTTCGGCCCGCAGACGCAGGGCGACGCCATAGACAATGCGCGCCGTGGTCGTGAGGTAGATCAGCCCGATGGCAAGGATCGCGTTGAACACCCCCTGCCCCAGTATCACGATCAGGCCCAGCGCCAGCAAAAGCGATGGAAACGACATCAGCACGTCGACCATCCGCATCAGCACCCGCCCCAATTTTGGATAAAGCGCCGACAGAACGCCGATCGGCACACCGGTTCCAAGCGCAAAGACCACAACCCCCACCCCGATCAACAGCGCCAACCGCGAGCCGTAGACCACGCGGCTGAAGGTATCGCGCCCGAAGTGGTCGGTGCCCATCAGATGCCCGCCGCCGGGCGGCAACAGCCGGTTCACCGGGTCAATCGCATCCGGGCCAAAGGGCGCGATCCACGGGGCAAAGACCGCGAAGGTCACGATTAGGGTCAGGAAGGCCGCACCAATGGCCACCAATGGACGCGCGGCGATAAGGCGGGTCGAGCTTCGGATAGTTTCGATCATTCCAGTTCCACCCGCGGATCCAGCAGCCGATAGGACAGGTCCACCAACAGATTGATGACAAGGTAAAGACAGACAATAATCAGGATAACCCCTTGAATGACCGGATAATCGCGCCGCAGGATCGATTGCACCACCGTGCGCCCGACACCGGGCAGGGCGAAGACGGTTTCGGTTACCACAGCCTCGGAGATCAACGCGGCAAAGGTGAACCCGAAGGCTGACACCACCGCCAGCAGAGCATTGCGCAGAATGTGGCGCACCACCACCCGCGATGGCCGGATGCCTTTGGCCCGGGCGGTGCGCACATAGTCCTCGCGCGATACGTCCAGCATAGAGGCCCGCGTCAGCCGCAGGATCAGCGCCGCGTTGGGGGCCGCCAGTGCAAGGCTGGGCAGGACGAGATAGCGGAGGTTGCTCAGCCCGCCTTCTTCAAAGATCGACGGATAGCCGGAACTGGGAAACCAGCCAAGGCCCGCGGCAAAGATCAGGATCAAGTACAACCCGACCCAGAATGTCGGCACCGACGCCAAAAGCATCGCCAGCCCGGACAACCCCTGATCAATCCACCGGCCCTGCCGGACCGCCGCCAGAACCCCGACCGGGATGCCGAAGCCGACGATCCACACCATGGTGATCAGCGCCAGCAGAATCGACGTTTCCGCCCCCTCCGCGATCACCTGCGTGACCGGTGTATCAAAGAACACCGACTGGCCCAGATCGCCCTGCAAGGCGTTTCCGGCCCAGATGAAATATTGCGCAATCACAGGCTCATCCAGCCCCAGACGCTGACGCAGTGCGGCCACCTGATCGGGTGTCGCGCCATCGCCCAGCATCACATAGACCGGATCACCGGGGATAAGATGGATGAAGGCAAAAATGATGATCGAGGCGGCGATCAAAGTGGCGATCGCCGCGCCGGTGCGATGCAGAATATAGCGCCCCATCAGACGTATTGTCCGACCGACCGGCCCGGGATCGGGACGTCAGGTTCGATTCTATCGATCGGTCGGACCATCGCGGTTCTCCTTAACTTCGGCGTTTAATTCGACGCGCCAAAGAAGTGCGGGAACGCCGGAGCGCTGTCCCAAGTCGTTTGAAGCTTGGGCGAAGCGATGTCGAAGGAATAGACATTGCCCACCTTCACTGCCGGAACCTGCTCATAGATCAGCGCCTGAAGCTCGGCCCAGGTCGCCTGCCGCGCTTCCAGATCGGAGGTGCCGGTGAACTTTTTCGCCAGCGCCTGTTTTTCCTCGGTCGTCCACCACCCCGGATAGCTGTCGTTCATCAGAGTCAGCAGAACCGGATCGGGGATCGCGCCGTGATGGGTCATGAACATGTCCCACTCTGCCGGCTGGCCGCGCAGGGTCAAAAGCGTGGCCCAGTCGACGACGACCATCTGCACGTTGATGCCCGCATCTGCCAGTTGCCGGGTGAACACTGTGGCTTGGTCATAGTGTTCCTTATAGTTGGTCGAGACCAGCAGCTTGATCGGCGTGCCGTCATAGCCCGCTTCGGCGGCCATCGCCTTGGCTTTTTCGGGGTCGCCGTTGTTATAGGCTTCGGTCCCTGCTTCGGTGTACCAAACGTTGCCTTCGGGGAAGAATGAGCCGTCAGCCTTGAATAGCTCTGGCTCGCCCACCGAAACCTGCAAGGCCTGCTCGGTGTTCAACGCCATCTGAATCGCCCGGCGCAGGGCATAGTTGTCTTTCAGCGGGCCAGAGTCCGAGTTCATGAACATCAGCCCGAAAATTGGCGCGGCGCTGATTTTTACCTGAATTGATGCGTCATCCTTGATGCCGCCATAAAGGTCGCCCGAGATATATTCGGCGTAGTCATAATCGCCCGCCTGCACACCGCTGACCCGCGTTCCGACGTCGGGAACGGGGATAAAGTGCAGTTTTTCAAAGTTGGCATCGCGACCACCCGCCTGACCGTCCAGCGGTGCGTCGATCTTGGAGTAATCGTCAAACCGGAGCAGCTCGACATAGCGGTTGGGGCGGATCTCGCCGAAACTGTAGGGGCCGGTGCCGATATAGTTTTCGGGCGAGATCTGATCGCCGCCCGCCGCGCTTGCCACATCACCCGGATAGATGACCGGCCCGCCATTCTGATAGGCCAGCATGCTTTTCCATGCACCATTCGCAGCGGCGAGCGTCAGTGTGACCTCCAACGGTCCGGTCGCTTCGGCCTTTTCCAGACCCAGAAGTTGGCCGCGCGCTCCGAATTCCGACCAGCGGTTCAGGGATGCGGCCACATCTTCGGCCGTCATTTCATCGCCGTCGTGAAACTTCACGCCCTCGCGCAGGGTGATGGTGATGGTTTTTTCATCGTCGGAAATGGTTTCGCCGGTTGCCAGAAACGGCTGCGGCTTGGCACTGGCGTCAAAGGCATAAAGTGTCTCGAACATATGCTGTCCGATGGTCGAAGCCAGCGTCGCGGTGCCCATCTGGATATCCAGACTGGGCGGCTCGCTGACCGTGGCATAACGCAGGGTTTGCGCCCAGACCGGCGATGCCATCAGCGCGGCAAAGGCGACCCCTCCAAGTATACGTCCATATTTCATCTGTCGTTCCTCCCTTGGTGGCGTCTGAATATCAGACGCGGTCTTATTGGCGCCTGTTGATCAGACGCAGGTATAGCCGCCATCGATGACAAGGCTTGCACCGGTTATGAAACCTGCGGAATCCGATGCGAGATAGACGGCAAGCGCGCCGATATCCTTTGGATTGCCCATGGAGCCCATGGGAATGTCGGCGACCAGCCGCTCGATCATTTCGGGGTTCGACTCCTGCCATTTGCGGTTCGGCTCGGTCGCGAACAGCCCCGGACAAATGGCGTTGGCGGTGATGCCATGGGGCGCCCAGTCGACGGCAAGGGTGCGGGTGAATTGCAGCACGGCGGCCTTTGCCGTTTCATAATGCCGCCCGCCGATGCCGCGTCCGGCAACCATCGCGTTGATCGACGCAATGTTGATGATCCGCCCGCCCTTGCCGGCCTTGATCATCGCGCCGCCGATGATCCGCGAGCACAGAAAGGTCGAGGTCAGGTTCAGGTGCATCATCTCACGCCATGTGAGCAGATCCAGATCTTCGGTCGGCACGTTCACCCGCCGCCCGCCGACATTGTTGATCAAAATGTCGAACGACCCCAGCTCCTCCAGTGCGCGGTGACAGATCGCATCCGCCGCCTCGGGGTCGCCGACATCGGCCTCCAGTACCCAGGCGGTGCGGCCCAGCGCGCGGATGTCCTCAGCGGTTTGCTGCAGGGCGTCAGAGGGGCGCGCGACCAGCGCGATATCGGCCCCGGCCCCGGCCAGAGCCAGCGCCATTTCGCGGCCAAGACCCCGACTGCCCCCGGTGATAAAGGTGCGTTTTCCAGTCAGATTGAAAAGGTCGGTCATATATCCCCCATCGCCGCGATCGCGCGACGCATCCAGCCAAGCCGCGCAGGCGGCACCAACCCGAGGTTATAGAAGTTGAGCCCATCTACAAGCGGACCGGCGGCGCAGGCGCGGGCAATCAGATCTTCGGCATTGGCGACTTCGGGATAGAACATCTGCAATCCCGCAATCAGGGTTGCATCGGGTTTCAGGGCAGCGCGGGCTGTTTCCAACTCGGCGTGTACCCGGTCCGCCGGGGTGAAATAGGCGCAGTACAGCAGCCCGTCACAGGCGGCGGCGGCCTTTTTCCGGTCCACCCCACCCTGCCACGACGCCGCGCCATCAATCAGCAGGATCTGACTGTCAGGATGCGCCTCGGCCCGGATGCGGGCGATCAGCGATGTGACAGATTCGGTGCGCCAGCGCAGATACTCCGCCAGCGCCGGTTTCCCATCGAACGCCGCCGGCCCCTGCGTCGGAAAATCGGGAAACTGGGCCTGTGGCAATTCCCGTTCGAACGCCGCTTGCAGGTGGTTTTTCACCATCTGCCGGGCGGCATCGGCATCTGTTCCGGCGGCACTGGCGCGGGTGATGCAATGGTCACAGAAACAGACACCAAGCAGGAACATGTCTTCGGGCAACAGGCCCAAACCGTCCTTTTCGTGGTGAAATCCGTGGTCGAACCCCATGAAATCGGGGCTTTCCAGTTCAATCCGGTCGGGCCGATAGGTCTCGGTGATCTCAGCCACCATGCCCGCGACATAGCCGCGCGCCGCCTCGCTGGACGGGCACAATCCGTAGAACGCCGGATCGCCGAAGGCATTGCGCACCACATGCCCCTGATGCGCCATCCCAAGCCGTGTGTTGTGCAGGCAGACCGTCCAGCATGACACCGCAGACCCGCCCGCCTCTCGCGCCGCAATCGCAGTCGCCAGCATATCGCCTTCGGTATCGACGATTTCCGCCTGTTTCGGCGCAATCTCTGCATCCACCCAACGCGCCGGATCGGGGCGGTAATAGACCGTCCCGTCCTCGGGGAAATAGCTGCGGCGGCGCGGGTTCCCCGGCTGAAGGAACCGCCCCGCGTGATAGGATGTGGCAAGGCTTATGCAGTTCGCGCCCGCCTGCGCGATTGACGACAGCGCCGCACCGGGCCCGAGATCATGCAGATCCCACGGATAGGCCCAGACGGAATGACGCATTACGCCTGCCTCCAGACACCATCCACGGCAATCCCGACCGGGGAAAGCCGACGGTCATGATGGACCACTTCGCCCACCACATCGCTCAGCGCGACATCGCCTTCAACCTCGCGGAAAACGCTGACATCCCCGGTTGCGCCCTTGCTCAGATGGCCCAGATCGTCGCGCTGAATTGCGCGGGCCGGGGCGATGCTGGCTGCTTCGATCACTTCGGGCAGGGTCCAGCCCAGCGCCATGAACTTGGTCATCACGCTGAGGTTGTCATGGGCCGGACCGTTGATGCAGAACGCGTGCACGTCCGACGAAATCACATCAGGGCGGAACCCTTCGGCCAGCATCGCGCGGGCCGATTTCCATGCGAACGACCCCTGCCCGTGGCCGATATCGAACAACACGCCGCGTTCGCGGGCAGCGCGCACTTCGGCACGCACCTTGCCGGTTCCATGCATCGGCGCGTTGGGGAACGGGCGGAAACAATGGGTCAGCACGTCGCCCTTGCGCAGGCGCGACACGACCTCGCCGTAACTGGGCGGCGGCTCGTCGATATGCACCATCAGCGGCAAACCGGTTTCGTCAGCCACATCCAGCGCCACATCCAGCGGAAAGATCCCCGATGCGCCCGAGGCATGGGCACCGATCCGCACCTTGATGCCGATCACCGTCTCGGGATTGGCCCGTGCAATCTCGGCAGACTCGCGCGCTGCCATCAGGCGCATATTATGGCTCTCGCCCACCATGATGCGCGAGGAAAACGCATAGATCCCGGCGAAACTGACGTGAAGAAAAGCCAGAATGCGGGCAAAAGACGGCTCGATGATATGTTTGGCAAAACCGGGGTAATTGCCCGGTCCGGCGCTCCCGGCATCGACAAGCGTGGTACAGGCCGATTTCAGGGCATAGGCATCTGGGTCAACGCCCAGAGACGTGCCGCCCCAATAGACGTGGGTGTGCAGGTCAATCAGACCGGGGGTGACGATTGCATCCTTGGCGTCGATGACCTGCGCGCCTTCGGGCGCATCAACGTCAAGACCGGCGATCTTGCCGCCCGAAACCACCACATCGCCGATCCGGTCGATGCCATTGGCTGGGTCGATGATGCGCCCGCCGCGAATTATCAGGTCGCCGCTCATGCGTGGAGTCCGGGCCGGCGCGCACGCCATGGCATTTCAGTTTCAAGAATTGCGGCAGTCTGCAAAAGGTCCTCCTCGTGGCCATAACGGCCGATCAGTTGCACGCCCAGCGGCAGGCCCGCGCTGCTTTGTCCAAGAGGCAGCGACAGGGCGGGTTGCCCCGAGACGTTGAAAGGAAAGGTGAAGGCGGCGTCGGTCCAGAGCGCGTTATAGGCATCCAGATCGCTCATCGACATGTCGTAATATCCGACGGGGCGGGGTGGCTGAGTCAGGGTCGGGGTCAACACGATGTCAAAACCCGCCAACTCCGTGGCGATTGCACGGCTGGCCTGACGCAGTTGCTCGATCCGCCCGGCGTGGCTGATCGCATCGGTTTCGCGCCCCCGCTGGATGATCGCCCATGTGATCGGCTCGACCTCGTCCTCGCGCACCGGATGGCCGACAAGGCCCGCCAGCGCGGCGTACATTCCCGCCGTTTCAACACAGGTCATGTCGGTATAGGTTTTCCACAGCCCGTCGAAATCCAGCTTCATCGCATAGGGTTCGACATGGTGCCCCAGCGCTTCCAGCACCTTCCCGGTCGCATTCACCGCAGCGACGATTTCGGGATCGACCGCGCGGCCATGGGGCGCTTCGGTGACAACGGCGACGCGCAAAGGGCGGGGCGGTGTCGCGATCAGGCTGGCATAGGATTTGTCCGGCGAAGGCGGCGTATAAGGTTCGCCCGGCAAACCACCCGCCAATGCGTCAAGGTATGTGGCGGTGTCGCGTACGGTTCGCGAAACGCAGAGGAAATATGCCCCGCCGCACCAGAAATCGACAAAGGGTGACAGGCTGACCCTGCCACGCGAAGGTTTCAGCCCGACAAGGCCACAGCAGGATGCCGGAACCCGGATCGACCCCGCACCATCGCTCGCTTCGGCAATCGGGACGATTCCGGCGGCAACGGCGGCTGCCGATCCACCCGAAGATCCGCCCGGCGTAACCGATGCGTCCCATGGGTTGACCGTGGCGCCGTAAAGCACCGGTTCGGTCGAGATAGACCAGCCATTCTCCGGTGCGTTCGACTTGCCGATCAGGCTCAGCCCCGCCGCCTTTATTTTTGTGACCGGACCGCTGTCCTGATCCGCCACCAGATCCTTCAGATAGCGTGATGAATTGGTCAGTGGCGCACCGTCCCAAGACGACGCGAGTTCCTTAAGCAGGAACGGAACACCGGCAAGCGGCGCGCTGCGATCACCGGCATCGGTTGCGCGGGCACTCGCACGGGCAATGTCGTCGGTGCGGTGGATGACGGCGTTCAGTTGCGGGTTCAGCTCTTCCACCAGCGAAATCGCCGTCTCGGCCAGTTCCACCGCCGTCACCTCGCCCTTGCGGACCAATGCGGCCAGCCCGACCCCGTCGGTTTCGGCGTAAAGCGCCCTTAAATTATGATCGGCCATGTCGTCCCCCTTACTCCAGCGTGATCGCCCGTTCTTCCAGTATGCTCTGTTCCGCCGCCAACACGATGCGCAGCGAATTCACCGCCGACTCCATTGAATCGGTCAGGTCCAGATCTTCGCGGATGGCGCGCAGGAACAGATCCTGTTCGCGGTCGCAAAGCTCCTGATGATCCGGCTCATCCTCCATCGACAGGATCTCGTCCGGCTTGGTGAATTTCTTGTCCGGCCCGACCTCGGCATGGTGAATGCGGATCGCATCGGTTTTTGTGTGCCGGTCGATATCTGCGCTGTCAGACATCTCCACGTCATTGCCGCGCGCCGAATTGTTGGCGGTGATGCTGACGGCCCCCTTCGGACCGATCACATCCTTAACAAAGAACGCCTCTTCCGACATCATCGGGCCCCACCCGGCCTCGTACCAGCCAACCGAGCCATCATCGAAGGTGACATGCAGATGGCCATAGTTCTGCTTGGCCGCATCGTCCCACAATTTCACGCCGATCCCATGCACCCGGACGGGTTTCGCACCGGTCAGCTGGCACATGACATCGACATAATGCACGCCGCAATCGACGATCGGGATCAGGCTGTCGATCAGATTCTTGTGCCAGTGCCATGCATCGCCCGAGCTTTGCTGGTTCAGGTTCAGCCGCATGACCAAAGGCTTGCCCAGTTCGCGCCCCTTTTCGATGAAGGTGATCCAGCTTGGATGCACCCGCAGGATATAGCCCAGCACCAATTTGCGGTTCGCGACCTTGGCGGCATCGACGACCTTTTGCGCATCCTTGATATTGGTCGCGATGGGTTTTTCCATGAACACATGGCAGCCCGCCGCAAAGGCGCGCAGGGCGAAATCGGCATGGGTGTCGGGCCAGGAGTTGATCGAGACGGCGTCAGGTTTCGCTTCGGCCAGCGCTGTGTCGTAATCCTCGAACAGGGGATATCCCTGCAACTCGGCAGGAATTTCGCGGGACTTCATCGAGCGGCTCATCAAGCCGACGATTTCGAACCCGTCATTGCGGTGATAGGCGCTGGCATGGGACGCCCCCATGTTGCCCAACCCCACGACCAATACGCGCACCTTGTCGGCCATGTCTTTTCCCCTTTGGTTTCAAGTGGCCGCGCGCCGGAAAAGCTCCGGCGCACGGTTTCAGTTTCATCAGATCGCCCGACTTTTCAGATCGCCTGTGCAAACAGATTGGCACGGATCGCTTCGATATCGACGGCGGCCAGACCCTCGCTCAGTTCCGCGGCATCGGCGTCGGCCTTGACCTTGTCGTGGTCGAAATCATTGGCCGGGCCGACGAAACGGTTGGTCAGCACCTTGTCGGCGTCGATGAGGTCGGTACCGTCGATTTCGGCGATCAGCGAAAAGAAGGTCTTCCAGCTTTCCATGTCATGAAAGCCCCAGCCCTCACGATTCTCCATGTCGCCACGATTGACGTTGAACTGTTGCAGGATCGATGTCGTCGCCAATTCCGGCGTCAGGTTCGCTGCCAGATCCGGGAACTCGTCGAACACGGCCTGTACAGCGGCGCGGGGATTGTGCTGGGTGAACTCCATCCCCATTGCCCAGCCGCGCAGGTATTTTTCAAGGAAGGCGGCGCGATCCGGGTCTTCGATATCGGAACTGCGCACCACGAAGGTATTGGCGGGAAGAGGCGAATTCTGCACCCCCAGCCAATATTCGAAATCCAGCCCGGTCGCGATCCACTCGGCGCGCAACCCTTCCCAAGACAGTGCCGCATCGCCCTGTCCGGCGGCAAGTGCCGTACCCCATGTGGGCCAGCCTGCCTCGACGTATTTCACCTTGGTCACATCGACGCCCTGCGCCTTGAGCATCGGATCGACGATGCTCTGCCATGCGGCCGAGCCAAGGAGGATCGTCTTGCCTTCCAGATCCTTCAGGTCGTTCGATCCCTCGCCCTTGCGGAAGGCGATGCCGAAGGTATCAAGAGCGCCCATATGGAACACGCTGGTCAGATCCATGCCGTTCTGAAGCCCGAAGGCAAAGACGCCCGGCGAGGGATAGCCCATGTCGGCCTGTCCGACGTCGACGAATTTCACCGTCGCCGTGCCATCTGACGGCCCGGGCTGCATTTCGATATTCAGACCATCGAAATAGCCCATCTTCTTGCCGATCCAGAAGGCATAGTCGTCCAGCACTTCGATCGTGCCGCGCGGGCTGATCCAGGTGAAGGGCTCGTCATAGGGTGTGGCCCCTGCAAGACGCGGCATCGCGCCCACGCTCACGATACCCGCGGCGGAAACCTGCAAAAGGCGGCGGCGGCTGAAAGTCGGTTGGTTTTTCATCTGTCTTCTCCCTTTAGTTTTTTTCATTTTTCATGCGTCCCAACTGGCCCATTTCTTACCGATCAGAAAGAAAATAGCGTAGATGGCGATGCCCAGAAACGACAGGATCATCACCACCGCAAAGAACTCCGGCATCTGAATCCGCGACGAATAACTGGTCAGCCGGTTGCCAAGGCCAAAGCCGCCACCGACCATTTCCGCCCCCACCGCCGTCAGCAAACCGAAGATCGCGCCGATCATCAACCCGACAAGGATCATCGGCAGGGCCATGGGCGCGCGGATCTTCCAGAATATCTGCAACGTCGAGGCGCCATAACTGCGCGCCAGCGCGATCTTGGCACTGTCGGTGCGTCGAAACCCGGTGGCCGCGTTGATCATCACCATCGGCCCCGACGCCAGCGCCACCGCAATGATCCGCGGCGTATAGCCGAAACCAAAGCGCAAGATCAGCAGCGGCACCAGCGCCAGCATCGGCGTGGTGACCAGCAACAGGATATAGGGCGCGATGATCTTTTCGCTGAAGGGAAACTGGGTGATCACCGCCGCAAGCACCAGCCCGACCGACGCACCGATGGCAAATCCGCCCAAAAGCTCAACCAGAGTATGCCCCAGATGCGGCGCGATCAGCGGAAACTGCGTCACCAGCGCCGTGCCGATGGCCGAGGGCGGCGGCATGATATAATGCGGCACCTCGAAAAGCCGCAGCGCCAGTTCCAGCCCGCCGATAACGATGATCGCGGTGACGATGATCGCGACGATTTCGGCCCGCGTGCGGCTGGCCCCGCCGGGAGCAAAGGCCGACAGGTTCGTCATGTTGACGCCGCCGCCGCCCTGTTTTTTGAATTCGGGGGTAATGTCGCCCATGATCTTACTCTGCCGCCTTTGCCCGGGTACCTGCGATGCCGCCCTTGATCGCATTCATCAGATCGAACACCTGCTTGCCCGCCATAACCTCGGCCGTGCGCGGGCGCGGCAGGTCGATATCGTGGATCGCGGCCACCGTCCCCGGCCGGCCGGACAGAACGACGACGCGATCCGACAGGAACACCGCCTCTTCGATCGAGTGGGTGATAAAGACTATGGTGGTCTTGCTCTCCAGCCAGATCTCTTCGACCAGCCGGTTCATCTCTTCGCGGGTGAAAGTGTCGAGCGCGCCAAAGGGTTCGTCCATCAACAGCACAGAAGGATGCTGCGACAGCGCCCGCACAATCGATGCCCGCTGCTGCATCCCGCCCGACAGCGCACCGGGCATGGCGTCTTCGAACCCCGTCAGCCCGACCCGGTCCAGCAGATGCGCGATCCAGTCGTGATCGGGTTTTTCTCCGGTCACTTCGAAGGGAAACAGGATGTTGCGCCGCAGATTGCGCCAGGGCAGCAGGTTCGCCTCTTGAAAGACCAGCCCGATATCGCGGTGCGGCTTGTGGATCGGCATGCCATCGAGCCGGATTTCACCACCGCTCAGTCCGTGCAGCCCCGACATGCACCACAGCAGGGTCGTCTTGCCACAACCCGACGGGCCGACGATGGAAACGATCTCGTTCTGGGCTACGGAAAAGGTACATTCCTGCAACGCCAGAAAAGTACCATAGGCCTTGGAGGCGCCGTCGATCTCCAGCTTGGGACGCGGGCCGTGGGTCGTGGGGTCGGTCAAATGTCGCTCTCCTGAAGGGGTGGCGGGCGGCGGTGCGGTTTACCTACCGTAAACTGTGTAAGTGACTTACAATTCTGTCAAGAGATTCCGGAAGAAACTGTTCATGGGCCGATAAAAACAATAAAACTGCCATTTCACCCTGTCATATTCTTACAAAATACCTTGACCCAACGGCAACTGTTGGTGACGATGCCGCAACAGCGAGAGGTGTGCATGGACGTGAACCCGCCGAAAACATCCCCGCCAAACCCGGCAAAGACCGCGCATCCTTTGCCCGGATTTCAAAAGCGGATTCCTGACATCGTCGGGCGGATCAAGGACAATCTGGCAACGCTCAGCCCGGCAGAACGCAAGGTCGGCGCGGCGGTGCTGATCAACGTTCGGCAGGCGGTTGAAGACAGCAATGCCGCCCTCGCCGCCCGCGCCGGGGTCAGTGAACCCAGCGTCACCCGGTTCTGCCGTGCCATCGGGTGCGACGGGGTGCGGGATTTCAAGCTCAAGCTCGCGCAGAGCCTTGTGGTGGGCGAACTGTACCTGAACGCCGACCGCGCGCCCGACCGGCCCGATTCTGACGCGCCGGTCTTCTGGGGGCCGATCCTTGCCGATGGGCGCGACGCGGTGCGCGAGGTCGAACGACAGCTTTCGCCCGCCGCCGTACTGGCCGCCGCCGACGCCATTGCGCAGGCTGCGCAGGTCGTGACCTTCGGCCTTGGTGGCAGCGCCACAGCTCTTGCGCAAGAGACCCAGCACCGGTTGTTCCGCTATGGGGTGCGGGTGGCCTGCTGCACCGATCCCTATCTGATGCGGATGACCGCGGCGACCCTGCGCCGGGGCGATGTGGTGATCGCCATATCGGCCTCGGGCAAGACGGCGGAATTGATCGAGGCGGCGGGGCTGGCCCGCAGCTATGGCGCCACGACGATCGCGGTGACGGCCACGGCCAGCCTGCTTGCCGAAACCGTCGAACATCCGCTCTGTGTCGCGATTGCCGAAACCGCCGACACGCTGACCCCGACCGCGTCGCGCTTTGCCTATCTGGCGATCATCGACCTGCTATCGGCGGCCACGGGTTATGCGCTTGGACCCTCGGCGCGCGAAAGCCTGCGGCGGATCAAATACACGGCCCTTAATCACCGAACAGGCAATGTTCTGGAACCGCTGGGAGACTAGGAATGAACGATAAAGGCGCAGCAGATATTGGCGCAACAGTTACTGGGGCAACAGAAGCGGGCGCACAGGATTGGCTGGACCGTTTCGCCGGGGTGCTGGGGCATGCGGATGTCGGCGCGCTGTTCCATGACGACTGCCACTGGCGCGACCTGCTGGCGTTTACCTTCAATCTGGTCACTCTGAATGGGCGCGGGCGCATCGCCGATATGCTGGCCGACCGGCTGGGCACCGTTTGCCCGCAAAACTGGCGGCTGACCGGTACGCCTGAAACGGATGAAGACGGCTTCACCGAGGCGTGGTTCGCCTTTGACACGTCGCTTGGTCCGGCCATCGGAGCGCTTCGGCTGGACGGTGGCCAATGCCGCCACTTTTACACTGCGCTGACCGATCTGACCGGTCACGAAGAACCGGTCGGGCGCAATCGCCCCCTTGGGGTGCGCCACGGTGCCACCCGCAACCGGCAGACCTGGACCGACGCACGGCAGGCCGAGATTGCGGCGATGGGGGCCGAGGAACATCCCCACACCCTGATTATCGGCGGCGGACAGGGCGGGCTGGCACTGGCGGCACGGCTGCGCGCATTGGGGGTTCCGGCGCTTATCGTTGAATCCAACCCGCGCGCCGGGGACAGTTGGCGCAACCGCTATCGCACGCTGGTGCTGCACGATCCGGTCTGGTTCGACCACATGCCCTATATGCCGTTTCCGCGAAACTGGCCGGTGTTCACGCCAAAGGACAAGATGGGCGATTGGCTTGAGGCTTACGCGCAGGTGATGGAGTTGCCGATCTGGACCTCGACCCGTTGCGAAAGCGCAGCCTGGGATGGCGAGTGCTGGACGGTGAAGGTGAACCGCAAGGGCACCCCCGTGACCCTGCGCGCGCAGCATCTGGTTTTTGCCACCGGGGCCTATGGCCCGCCGCGCCCGATCCCGTTCGAGGGGGCGGCAGATTTCAACGGGACGCTGATCCATTCGCGCGACTACAAGGGTGCCGAGCAATGGAAGGGCAAGAATTGCGTGGTGATCGGCGCGGCCAGTTCCGCCCATGATGTGGCGGTGGATCTGTGGGAGGCAGGGGCGCATGTCACCATGATCCAACGCTCGCCCACCACGGTGGTGAAATCAGATACGCTGATGGAGTTGGGTTTCGATACCTATTCCGAAGACGCGCTGGAGCGGGGGGTCGACACTGACCGCGCCGACCACATGGCGGCCTCGATGCCGTTTGGCCCGATGGCGGCACGACAGCGGCGACTTTACGAAACCATCCGCGCCCGCGACGCCGATTTCTATGACCGGCTGGCGGCGGCGGGATTCGCGCTGGATTTCGGTGAGGATGAAAGCGGGCTGATGATGAAGGCGCTGCGCACCGGTGCCGGATATTACATCGACGTGGGCGGTTCCGAACTGATTGCCTCGGGGGAAATCGGCGTGATTTCAGGTGTCGGGGTGGACCGGGTGACTGCGCAGGGCGTGACGCTGTCGGACGGGCGCGAGGTTGCCGCCGATCTGATCGTCGCTTGTCTCGGCTATCAGTCGATGCACGAGAACGTCGCCACCATCGTCGACCGTGAAACGGCCGATCGGGTCGGGCCCTGCTGGGGTCTTGGCTCGGGGGTGCGGGGCGATCCGGGGCCATGGGTCGGCGAACCGCGCAATATGTGGAAACCCGTCGCCCATGACAATCTGTGGTTCCACGGCGGAAATCTGGCGATGTCGCGATTTTACTCGAAATATCTAGCGATGCAGATCAAGGCGCGGATGGAGGGGATCGCGCCGCCCGTCTGGGCTGGCGCGATCCCGCGTCCCGAAAGCGAGACGCGCAATGTCACTGCGGCTTGAAAGCGATCGCTTCGATCTCGACCGCAATGTCGATCATCAGCCGGGATTCCGCAGTGGACCGGGCCGGAGGATCTTTCGGGAAATGCCTACCATAGGCTTCATTGAAGGCCGGAAAATCATCCCGGTCGCGCAGCCAGACGGTGGTTTTCACCACATCCGACAATTCGCAGCCTGCCAGTTTAAGCTGGGTCTCGATGTTCTTCATCACCTGATCGGTTTCCGGGCCGACGCCGCCCGACACGATTTCTCCATCGGCCCCGACCGGCACCTGACCCGAAACGAAAACGAAATCGCCCGCCCGCATTGCGGGCGACAGCGGAACCTTTGCGCTGCCAAAAGCCTGCTTGCTCATTGCATACACTCCCTGTTTTGTTGCGCTGTGATCCTGATCTACGTGAACAAGGAATGCCAGAGATGATCCGACTTGACGGAAAACGCGTTGTTCTGACCGGAGCCGGGGGCGGCGTCGGCACGCGGATGGTCGCCGCGTTCCGGGATGCGGGCGCACAGATCGTCGTCTGCGAAAGGGAAGGTGTCGACCTGCCCGCCGATCTGGAAACGCATCGTTTCGATCTGGCCGATCCCGCCGCTGTCGGGACCGCCGCAGAAGCAATCATCGCCAATGCCCCACCTGACATTTTTGTCTCGAACGCCGGGGTGACTCATGCCGAAATGCTCGATGATCTCACTCCCGCCTCGCTCGCCTTTGAAATGGCGGCGAATTTCACCGGCGCGGCGGAACTGTCGCGGCGGCTGTCCGTGGCAATGCGCGGGCGTGGCGGGGCGATGGTGTTCGTCGCCTCGGTCAACGCCCTGAGCCATCACGGCAACCCGGCCTATTCGGCGGCCAAGGCGGCGCTGCTGGCATGGATGCGCGCACTGGCCGTGGAAGAGGGGCGTTATGGGCTGCGCGCCAACGCCATCTGCCCCGGTTCGATCCATACCCCGGTCTGGGATGCAAGGATCGCCGCCGATGCCGGAGTGCTCGACAATGTGGCGAAACTCTATCCGCTTGGCCGTTTCGTGACCCCGGATGAGGTGGCGCAAGCGGTCCTGTTCCTGTCCAGCCCCCTTGCCTCTGGCATCACTGGCGTCACAATGCCGGTGGATGCCGGGCTGATGGCTGGCAACCTTCCTTTCATCGACGCGATCACCTGAGGCACCCCATGAACATCGACGACATCGACACACCCGCAATCCTGATCGACCTTGACGTGATGGAGGCGAACCTTGCCCGGGCGCAGAACTACGCCGACAAGAACGGCTTTGCCCTGCGCCCGCATATCAAGACGCACCGCCTGCCCGCCTTTGCGAAAAAGCAGGAGGCTCTGGGCGCAAAAGGCATCAACTGTCAGAAACTCGGCGAGGCCGAGGTGATGGCCGATGCCGGTCTGACCGACATTCTTGTCACTTATAACATCATCGGCGCGGCGAAACTTGACCGGCTGGCCGCTCTGCACGACCGGGTGCGGATGGCAGTGGTGGCCGACAATGCCCCGGTGATCGAAGGCTATATCGCGCAGTTCACCGATCCGGCTCATCCGCTGGATGTGATGGTGGAATGTGAAACCGGGGCCGAACGCAATGGCGTACAAAGCCCGGAACAGGCGCTGGAACTGGCGCGGATGATCGATGCGGCGCCGGGCCTGCGGTTTCGCGGGATACTGACCTATCCGCCGGCCAAACCAAAAGAAACCGGCGAGATCCTGATGCGGATCAAACAGGTGATCGAGGCTGCGGGGATCAAGGTGCCCGTGGTATCCAGCGGCGGATCGCCTGCGTTTTATTCCGCCCATGAAACCGAAGGCATCAACGAATACCGCGCAGGGACCTATATCTATTCCGACCGGATGCAGGCGGCCTTTGGGATGGGCACGCTGGATGATTGCGCGCTGACCGTGTTGATGACCGTCGCCAGCCGCCCGACCGACACCCGCGCTGTGCTGGATGGCGGATCAAAGGCGCTGGCCGCCGATCTTTGCCCAAAACCGGGCCACGGGCATATCGTGCAATACCCGGATGCGGTGATTGCCAAGCTGAGCGAGGAACACGCCGTCGTCGATCTGTCCGCCTGCACCGACAAGCCGAAGGTGGGCGATCGGGTTCAGGTGATTCCCAACCACGTCTGCGTCGTGGTCAACCTGTTCGAAAAGGTGCATCTGATGCGCGGGAACAAGGTGGAACAGGTGGTCGAAGTGGCGGCGCGCGGCAAGTCGAACTGATCCGTCAATTGTCCAAGCGGGCGCCGGTGTCCGGGTCGAACAGATGCAGCGCATCGGGTTCGACCCTCAGAAACTGACGCGCGCCGGGGGCAAATTTGACCCGGATGCGAAGCACGGCGCGGATGTCCGAAGCTGTATCTGCTGCGCGTTCGTACACCAGCGTTTCATCGACCAGATTGGCTAGGACATGGGTCTCCGGGCCCATCGGTTCGATCACCCGCACTTCGACTTCCAATCCGGAGGTATCATCGGTGCGCTGGAACCCTTCGGGCCGCACGCCGATGACCACATCGCCGTCGCGCACCCCGACCGGGATCTTTTGATTGCCCAGCGACAACTGGCCAGAGGTCACCCGCCCTCGCAGAAAACTCATCGCAGGGGAGCCGATGAAACCGGCGACAAAGATGTTGGCAGGGCGGTCATAGATATCCAGCGGCGCACCCTGCTGTTCGATCCGCCCGTCCCGCATCACAACGATCCGGTCGGCCATGGTCATCGCTTCGACCTGATCGTGGGTGACGTAAACCACCGTATTCTGCAGCCTTGAGTGCAATGCCTTGATCTCGGCACGCATCGCCACACGCAGCTGCGCGTCGAGATTGGAAAGCGGTTCATCAAACAGGAACAACCGCGGCTCGCGCTGAAGTGCGCGCCCCATCGCCACCCGCTGCCGCTGTCCGCCCGACAATTCGCGGGGATACCGGTCAAGGTAGGGGGTGAGATTCAGCATCTCGGCGGCAGGTTCAACCTTGTCGCCCGGTTCGCCGCGCACCTTCGGGCCATAGGCGATATTCTCGCGCACCGTCATATGCGGAAACAGCGCATAGGACTGGAACACCATCGCCACGTCGCGCTTTTGCGGTGGCAGATGCTCGACCCGGTCGTCACCGATCCACAATTCTCCGCCCGACACTTCCTCGAGGCCGGCGATCATCCGCAGCAGGGTGGATTTGCCACAGCCCGACGGCCCGACCAGCACCACGAACTCGCCATCTGCAATGTCCAGATCGATTCCGTGCATCACCTGAATCTGGCCGAACCGTTTGATCAGATCGCGGGTTTTAAGTGTCGCCATTGCATACCCTTTCGGATGGATTTGTTCGTTTCGGCCTCTTTCATTTCAACAGCTAACCTGTATCGTCGTTTCATAGCAATACAGACGGCCCGCACATGAAGACGGGTTCGCACCAAGGGAGTAAGCGTAGAAATGAAAAAGATATCCTGTCTCGCAAGTGGTATCGCGCTGGCCGCGGTGGCCAGCATGGCCCAGGCGGGCGATGTGCGCATTTCGGTGACCGAGTATTCGTCGAAGACCGGCCCGTATTTTCAGAAAATGGCCAAGCAGTTCGAAGAGGCGAACCCCGACATCAAGATCAATGTCGAGGTGACGCCATGGGACGTGATGCTGCAAAAGCTGACCACCGACATTGCGGGCAACGCGAACGCCGATCTGGCGATCATCGGCACCCGCTGGTTGCTGGATTTCGTGGAACAGGACATCGCCGAACCGCTGGACGGCTATATCGACGATGAATTCCGTGGCCGTTTCATCGAAACCTTCCTGAGCCCGTCGGTGATGGACGACAAGATTTATGGCCTGCCCGTCGCCGCCTCAGCGCGCGCGATGTATTATAACAAATCCCTGTTTGAGCAGGCCGGAATCGACGCCCCGCCCGAAACCTGGGACGAGTTGAAGGAAGACGCCAAGAAGATCTCGGATCTGGGTGACGGAATCGCCGGATACGGGTTGCAGGGCAAGGAAATCGAAACCGACGTCTATTTCTATTATCCGATGTGGTCCTATGGCGGGAACATCCTGAACGACGACGGCACATCGGGCTTTGGCTCCGAGGCGGCAATTCAGGCCGCAACGATGTACAAATCGCTGATCGATGAAGGTCTGACTCAGGATGGCCCCACGGCATATTCCCGCGAAGACGTGCAGAACCTGTTCAAGCAGGGCAAGGTCGGAATGATGATCTCGGCGCCATTCCTTGCGAACCAGATCAAAGAGGAAGCGCCGGATCTGCAATACGGCATCACGGCGATTCCCGCCGGACCTGACGGCGATCGTGGCACCTATGGCGTGACCGATTCGATCATCATGTTCGGCAATTCAGAGAACAAGGACGAGGCATGGAAATTCCTCGACTATCTGTTCACCCAGGAACCGCGTTCTGAATTCACGCTCGGCGAGGGTTTCCTGCCGGTGAACAAGGCCGTCTCTGAAGAGCCCGCATTCACCGAGAATGAGGATCTCAAGGCCTTTGCCAAGGTTCTGCCCGATGCGCGTTTCGCCCCCGTGGTCAACGGCTGGGAAGAAATCGCCGATGTCGCCTCCTCGGCGCTTCAGCGGGTCTATCTGGGTCAGGCAACCCCGGAAGAGGCGCTGAGCCGTGCCGCCGAGGAAGCCAACCGGATCCTCGGAAAGTAACCGATGAGCGAGGGCACCGCCCCAAACGCCGCCCCGGTTCCGACCGGGGCGGTACCGCGCAGGCGCCACCGTCAGGGCCGGGCGGTGCCCTATCTGCTGATCCTGCCCGCCTTTCTTCTGGCGGCGCTGATCATCCTGTGGCCACTGGCCACAATCACCAATATCTCGCTCCATGACGTCAACAGGTTTGGCCAGCTGCGCGGATTTTCCGGCATGGCCAATTTCTCGGAACTCTGGCGCGATCCCGATTTCATCGCGACCCTGTGGCGCACGCTGATCTGGACAGTCGGAGTGGTCGGCGGAACGCTGATCCTGTCGGTGCCGATCGCGCTGGTGCTGAACCGAGATTTTCACGGTCGTGCACTGGCCCGGGTCATCATCATGCTGCCCTGGTCGGTATCTGTGACAATGACGGCCGTGGTTTGGCGTTGGGCCCTGAACGGCGAGTCGGGGATGCTGAACTCTGCCCTGCGTGCGGGCGGGGTCACTGACACCAACATCGTCTGGCTGGCCTCTGCCGCGACTGCTTTTCCAATCCAGATCGGGATCGGGATTCTGGTGTCGATCCCCTTTACCGTGACGGTGTTTCTCGCCGGTCTGTCCTCGGTGCCCGAAGACATCTATGAGGCCGCATCGCTGGAAGGTGCCAGCGACTGGCAACAGTTGCGCACGATAACCCTGCCGATGCTGCGCCCCTTCATCACGCTGGCCGTGGTGCTGAACGTGATTTACGTCTTCAACTCGTTCCCGATCATCTGGGTGCTGACCCAGGGCGGTCCGGCCAATACCACCGATATTCTGGTCACTTACCTTTATAAGCTGGCGTTCCGGTTCGGGCAGATGGGACAGGCGGCGGGCGTGTCGATCATCATGTTCGCAATTCTCATGGCGTTTACCCTGCTTTATGTCCGCCTTGTTGCCAAGAACGAGGCCCAGTCGTGACGGGATTTTCCATGTCCCTCAAGATGCGCCGCACGATCATCGCATGGGCGCTGATGGGCCCGGTGGCAGTGGTGATCCTGTTCCCCTTTGCGGTTATGTTGATCACCGCGCTAAAGCCCGCAGACGAGGTTCTTGAACCGCACTGGTGGCCGCGCAATCCGCAATGGTCGAACTTTGTCGCCATGTGGAAGGCGACGAATTTCGGCCCTGCTCTGATCAATTCGCTTTTGGTATCCGGAATTTCCACCTTGCTGGCTGTCGCGGTCAGCGTGCCCGCCGCCTATGCGCTGGCGCGGATGCCGTTCCGGGGAAAAGGGGCATTCCGCCAGTTTCTGCTGATCAGCCAGATGCTGTCGCCCATTGTGCTGGTGCTGGGCCTGTTCCAGCTTGTGGTGACGCTGGGGCTGCTGGATTCGAAACTGTCGATCATTCTGGTCTATGCGGCCTTTGCCATCGCCTTTGCCACATGGCTTTTGCAGTCCTATTTCACCACCATCCCCCGCGATCTGGAAGAGGCCGCATGGATCGAAGGTGCCAGCCGCGCAACCGCGATCCGCACGGTTTTCCTGCCCCTCGCCCTGCCTGCCGTCGCGGTGACCTGCATCTTTACCTTCGTGCAGGCCTGGAACGAATTCGTTCTGGCCCTGACCCTGCTGCGCAGTCAGGAATCCTATACCTTGCCGATTCAGATCTTCTCGCTCGTTGCAGGACGTTACACCATCGAATGGAATTATGTGATGGCCGCTGCGCTGGTCGCAACGGTCCCGGTCGCCATCGTGTTCGCGGTGATGCAACGCCATCTGGTCCGTGGTCTTGCCTCGGGCGCCGTAAAATAATCGGGTTCGAAGGCGCAATCAATCCGATATCGAAGCCGAAAAAAGAAACGTCTGACGATTCCGGGCCTTACCCGTATGCCTCGCAATCGGCGCAAGTCCCGGTCGGCCCGCGCTGAAAGGCGGCGGCGCTGAACAAAATGCCCCAGAGCCACTACAAAATCAGTAGCAACGGATTTACGCCGCCGATATGGCGGAACCGCGCCAAAAGCCATTGCCGTCAAAGGGAAGAACGATTTGTCCGAAACTGAATCCGAAACGGCTCCGGCCCGCGTGCTCTGCCTTGGCCTTGCGGTGCAGGATTATGTCTTTTCCCTGCCGGAAATGCCGACAACTGCGGAAAAATTCCGCGCCTCGGACATGGCAGTCACCGGCGGCGGCGGTGCGGCGAATGCAGCGGTGGCGGTGGCGCGGTTGGGGGGTGGTGCGCTGTTGGCGACCCGGCTGGGCGCCGACCGGATCGCCGAGGCGATCGTCGCTGATCTGGAAGCCGAGGGCGTCGATTGCAGCCATTCCGTGCGGTACGAGGGATGCACTTCGTCGATCTCGGCCGTGTTGGTGGACGGCGCGGGCGAGCGGATGGTGGTAAACTATCGCGATGCCGCGCTGCCCCAGTCAGTGGACTGGCTGCCCGATCCTGCTGGGTTGTCGCTGGGGGCCGTCTCGGTCGACAACCGCTGGCCCATAGGTGCGGCGCATCTGCTTGGTCTGGCGCGCGCTGCGGGATTGCCGGGTGTGCTGGACGGCGAAGCGCCGATGGACTCGTGCGGTGCCGCCATGCTGGCCGCAAGCCATGTTGCCTTTTCGCGCCAAGGGCTGACCGACTGGGCCGGAACCGATGATATTGCCGCCGGTCTGACAGCGGCGGCAAAGTTGCGCAACGGCGGCTTTGTCTGCGTCACCGATGGCGCGGACGGGATCCATTTCCGCCACGGCGCAACGCAAGGGCATGTCCCGGCCTTTCGGGTGCGGGTTGTCGATACTCTGGGCGCCGGGGATGTCTGGCACGGTGCCTTCGCTCTGTCACTGGCCGAGGGTCACACCGCGACCGATGCGATCCGCTTCGCCTCGGCTGTGGCGGCGCTCAAATGCACAGAATTCGGCGGGCGCCGGGGCATCCCGAGCCGCGCACAGGTCGAAACCTTTCTGAGGGAGCACAGTTCCTGACGATCTCCGCCGGCAATTTTCGCGATATGCGTCGCCTGGCAGACCGCGACTGACGGATTAAAATGCTCGCGGTTGATCAAAGATCACCGATCAAGGATCCGGGCCATGGATTTGCCCATAGGATTCAGATTGTGGATGAAGCGGACGGGCCTGCTTGGCAGTCCGTCCGCTCTTCCGTTCCTGATGACGTTCAGGCGCCTTCAGATCACCCCCAAGGCCCGCATCGCATCGGCTACACGCACGAAACCGGCGATATTGGCACCAAGAACATAATCTCCCGGCGCGCCATACTCCTCGGCGGTCTGATCGCAGGCTTCATGGATATTGTGCATGATTCCGGCGAGACGCTCTTCGGTTTTCTGAAAGCTCCAGCTGTCGCGGCTGGCGTTCTGTTGCATTTCAAGCGCTGATGTCGCAACGCCCCCCGCATTGGCAGCCTTGCCCGGCGCGAACAGAACGCCCGCCTTTCGGAACATTCCAACCGCTTCTGGGGTGCATGGCATGTTGGCGCCTTCGGCCACGGCAATCACGCCGTTTTCAACCAATGTCTTGGCATCCGCACCGGTCAACTCGTTCTGGGTGGCGCAGGGCAGCGCGATTTCGCAAGGGACATCCCAAATGGAACCGCCTTTGACAAAGCGGCATCCGTCGCCCCGCAGCTTGACATATTCCGACATGCGGCCGCGCCGAACTTCCTTGATCTGTTTGACCAGATCCAGATCGATGCCGTTATCATCGACGATATATCCGCCTGAATCCGAACAAGCGACAATCTTGCCGCCGAACGACAGAATCTTTTCCATCGCATAGATCGCAACGTTTCCCGATCCCGAGATGACGCAACGCTTGCCGTCGAAATCGGTGCCCTGCCGCGCCAGCATGGATTGGACGAAATAGGCGGTGCCGAAACCGGTCGCCTCTTTGCGGGCACGCGATCCGCCATAGGACAGGCCCTTGCCAGTCAGAACACCCGCCTCAAACCGGTTGTTCAGACGTTTGTACATCCCGAACATATAGCCGATCTCGCGCGCGCCAACGCCGATATCGCCTGCCGGCACATCGACATATTCACCGATATGACGATGCAACTCGGTCATGAAGGATTGGCAGAACCGCATCACCTCGCGGTCCGAGCGGCCTTTGGGGTCGAAATCAGACCCGCCCTTGCCGCCACCGATCGGCATCCCGCTCAGCGCGTTCTTGAAAGTCTGCTCGAACCCCAAAAACTTGATAATTCCGACATTCACCGATGGGTGGAACCGGATTCCGCCTTTATACGGGCCAAGCGCCGAGTTGAACTGAACCCGGAAACCCCGGTTGATCTGCACCTGGTTGTTGTCATCGATCCAGGGCACGCGAAAGATGATCTGACGCTCCGGCTCGCAAATCCGTTCGAGCAGAGCGTCGTCGGAATATTCGGGATGTCTGGTGATCACGCGGCCCAGACTTTCCAGCACCTCGCGCGCTGCCTGATGAAACTCGGGTTCGCCCGCGTTGCGGTGCAGGACCGTGGTGAGGATCGGATGCAGTTTTTCGTCTATAGTGTTCAAGGTAAATCTCACATTCTCTTTTTGACGCAGGAACTCGCCCGGGATTGCAAAAATGCAATGACGCTCGGGGCTCGCCCTTTGTGCACCGCATAGGGTCGGTTTTTGGCAGATGCGCATCAAACGCAAGCACCGCTACCACATTTCAATTGATCCTGAAAAGCGGGCTGTTGCGCAGCTTATCGGGTCGTGAGTTCTTTTCGTCGTTCCTGTCCGGAAACATGAGCTTAAGAGCATAATGCCACAGCAGAGGGTATCCGGCCATTTTCGGATCATCCGTGATGTGATCTCTGAAAAGTCCGCGATTTGGGATTGGTCTGTTCCTATCGAAGGAGACAGGCGATGAAGCGATCAAGGTTCACGGACGAACAGATCATTGGCATTTTGAAGGAACACCAAGCGGGGCTTGGGGCGAAGGATCTGTGTCGGAACCAGGGCGTCAGCGATGCGACCTTTTATAAATGGCGTGCCAAGTTTGGCGGCATGGATGTCAGACGCTGCGAAACCTGTTCCGGGCTCCAGGCAGAGGACCAGCGTCGGCTTTGCCCATGAACGGCCCGCCGTCCTTTCCATACCACAACAGGCCCATTGCAAGCGATGCCATCGGGTGTGGCGGTGACGCCGGAGAGCCGGTCGCACGTATTCACGAAGGGCAGAATGGATTGCAAGCTTGCTGCACTTCGGGTGTTGGGCCGCTCGATCAGCATGCCGCTGCGCAGTGTTGGCGCGATAGTCGAGGTCTCCCAGGCGTCGCTGAGTTGCGCCTGATCTCCCGCGAAATCGAACTGGGTGATCGCCCGAGCTTGCGCGCGATCGCGCGGATGCCAGTCCCTCTCGCGCATTCCAAGGCAATCTCTTCTCGCTCCGGGAACGTCAGATTGCGGCTCTTCAGTGGCGCCACCGATGGCGCAAGATCTGTGGGAGGCCTTCCGCCCGCTCAGGCGGCGCACATGCAGCCTCTCTTCGCGGTAAATGCGGAACAGGCGCTTGTGCCCTCTGGTGCGTGTAAACATGCATTGCCGGGTAACAATTAACCTCACGGCCTTCACGCCGCAAGAGCGCGTGCAACCGCCTGTAACCAAAGAACTTTCGCGCCTTTACCAGTTCCTTCAGCCGCTCACGCAGGGCAGGGTCATCCTGTCGGACCACCTCGTAGCGATCCGGCAACAGCCGATCGCCCGGCACGCCCGCCGCTCGCTCATCCCATGGCCCCCACAATATGGGCGACCGCTTGCCGCTTCGCAGCGGGCGTCATCAATTGTTTCCGAGCAGATCTTTCAACGCCGAATTATCGAGCATGGAGTCGGCCAATAGCTTCTTCAGTCGGCCGTTCTCATCCTCAAGCCCCTTCAGACGCTTCGCCGCGCTGACCTCCATACCGCCATACCTGGCACGCCATTTATAGACGGTCGCATCGCTGACCCCGTGCTCGCGGAACAAATCAGAGACGGAAATCCCGGCCTCGTGCTCTTTCAAAATCCAATGATCTGGTCTTCGGTACACCTGCTGCGCTTCATGCCTCTGGTCCTTTCGGTTGGGCCAGAGTCTCTCTCAGATTGGATTAGGCGGAGGGGGCAGGTCAACTTGATCTCGTCCTCCTTGCTTCCAAAATTTACCAAGCAAGGCGTCTACAAATTTAGGGGCTATTCAATTGCCCGCATTGGAGCCGATAGACCATAGGCACTATGCCCACAAGTTTACGCCCTGCTATATTCTTGGTGGATACGAC
>NZ_VSJK01000080.1 GCF_008085915.1 Oceaniovalibus sp. ACAM 378
GGTAATCCTCCCGTTTTTAACGGGACGTGGTCGTAGAACTTACGCAGCCATTTTCAGTTTCATTGCAGGGGTAATGCCGCCGATGCCCATATTCGGGCGGTCGTTGTTGTATGTCCATAACCACTGTGTGGCAAAGTGTTGGGCCTCCTCGATGCTCTTGATGATGTATTGGTCCAGCCATTCGTGCCTGACCGTGCGATTGTAGCGCTCAATGTAGGCGTTCTGTTGCGGCTGACCCGGCTGGATGTGCGCCAAGGCGATGCCGTGCTCTTCAGCCCAATCCGACAGCGCGTGACTGATATATTCCGGGCCGTTGTCCACACGTATGGTCTTGGGCTTGCCCCGCCATTCGATGATGTTGTTGAGGCTCCGGATGACCCGCTCGGCCGGCAGCGAAAAGTCCACCTCTATGCCCAAGCCTTCCCGGTTGAAGTCGTCCAGCACGTTCAGCAGCCGGAAGGCACGACCGTCCTCAAGCCGATCTGCCATAAAATCCATCGACCAGGTCATATTAGGAGCCTCAGGCACGGCCAGGGCGTCCGGCACGTCCCGCTTCAATCGCTTGCGTGGTTTGATCCGCAGGTTCAGCTCCAAGGCACAGTAGATCCGATAGATCCTTTTGTGGTTCCAGGGATGCCCCTTCACATTGCGCAGGTGTAAAAAGCACAGACCAAAGCCCCATGTCTTGCGGGCATCCGTCAGGCCGACCAGCAGGTCAGCGATCAGCTCATTCTCATCGCTGAGCAATGGGCTGTAGCGATAGCACGTCTCGCTGACGCCAAACGCCCGGCAGGCCAGCGCGATGCTGACCCCTCGGTGTTCCACTGCCTTGGCGGCCATCTCGCGACGCTGAGATGGCCGCGTCACTTTTTTCCAAGGGCCTCCTTCAGCAGATCGGCCTGCATGCTCAGATCTGCAAACATGCGTTTCAGCCGGCGGTTCTCATCCTCCAGGCTCTTCATCTGGCTGATCATAGACGCATCCATACCGCCATACTTCGCGCGCCACTTATAGAAGGACGCCGTGCTCATGCCGTGTTCCCGGCACAGCTCGGCAACCGGCACGCCACCTTCGCCCTGGCGCAGGATCGCAAGGATCTGTGGTTCGCTAAATCTCGTCATCTTCATCAGAATCTCCTCAGTCATCTTGCTGAGAAAATTCTACTTCCGCATCCCCTTAGTTTTGGGGAGGATTACCCC
>NZ_VSJK01000081.1 GCF_008085915.1 Oceaniovalibus sp. ACAM 378
GGTAATCTCCCCCTTTTTAACGGGGTGCATCCGTAGAACTTACGCGGCCATTTTCAGTTTCATGGCGGGTGTGATGCCGCCGATGCCCATGTTCGGGCGGTCGTTGTTATATGTCCAGAGCCATTGTGTGGCCTGATCCTGTGCCTCCTCTATGCTTTCGATGATGTATTGATCCAACCTCATGCCGAACCGTCCGGTTGTAGCGCTCGACATAAGCGTTCTGCTGGGGCTGGCCGGGTTGGATGTGCTGGATCGTAACGCCATGTTTCTCAGCCCATTTTCTCAGCGTTTCGCTGATATATTCGGGGCCGTTGTCGACCCTGATCGTCCCGGGCTTTCCACGCCATTCTATGATCCTGTCCAGGCTACGGATGACCCGTTCGGCAGGGAGCGAGAAATCAACCTCGATCCCCAGCCCCTCACGGTTGAAGTCATCCAGCACGTTCAGTAGCCGGAACGCACGGCCGTCACCCAGCCGATCGGCCATGAAATCCATGGACCAGGTCACATTGGGTGCGTCGGGCACGGCCAGGACGTCAGGCCTCTCCCGTTTCAGGCGCTTGCGCGGCTTGATGCGCAGGTTCAGTTCCAGCTCACAGTAGATCCGATAGACCCGCTTGTGGTTCCACGGATGCCCCTTCACGTTGCGCAGGTGCAGGAAACACAGGCCAAATCCCCAAGTCTTGCGCGCATCGGTCAGCCCTGTCAGCAGATCGGCGATCACCTCGTTCTCGTCCTTCAGCTTCGGGCTGTAACGATAGCAGGTCTCGCTGACACCGAAGGCCCTGCACGCCAGAGCGATGCTGACGCCCCGTCGTTCCACCGCCGTTTCGGCCATCTCGCGGCGTTGAGATGGCCCCGTTACTTTTTTCCGAGGGCTTCCTTCAACAGATCGTTCTGCATGCTCAGATCGGCATACATCCGCTTCAGCCTGCGGTTCTCTTCCTCCATGGCTTTCATCTGGCTGACCATGGACGCATCCATCCCGCCATACTTCGCCCGCCACTTGTAGAATGATGCATTGCTCATGCCATGTTCACGGCAAAGCTCAGCCACAGGCACACCGCTTTCGGCTTGGCGCAGGATCGCAAGGATCTGGGGTTCGCTATATCTGGTCATCTTCATTCAAAATCTCCTCGTTCATCTTGTCGAGAAAATTCTACTTTTGCAGCCCCTTACTTTTGGGGGGGATTACCC
>NZ_VSJK01000082.1 GCF_008085915.1 Oceaniovalibus sp. ACAM 378
GTTCCGGCTTTGTTCTTTCTCGTCAGGTGTGTATGCTCTGAGGCTCCCGGCATCTCAGGAGTCCCGCCATGCCCCGCTTCTATCCCGCCGAGTTCGGTCGATTTCTCGCCCGCCTGACGCCGCACGAATTGCGGCAAGCGGAAGAAATGGTGGCCGAGGCGCGCGAACGGGCCGAGGCGGTGATGGAGATCGATGCTTGTGCCGAGACTGGCGGTCCGGCGGCGTCTTGCCCGCACTGCGGCGGTGGCGTGCGGGTTCGCTGGGGCCGGACGCGGACAGGCGCACAGCGTTGGCGCTGCTCGGGCTGCCAGGCGAGTTGGTCGGGGCGCAGCGACACGCCGATCGCCCGCGTGCATCGTCCCGATCTGATGGCCGCGCTGGTGCGCGACATGGTGGGGGCACCGCAGCCGCTCTCGTACCGCCGCGCGGCACAGGCCTTGGGTATCTCGCGCCATACGGCCTGGCGTTGGCGCATGATGATCATCGGCGCTCTGCCGCCGGAGCCCGACGATGTCCTTGCCGGCATCGTGGAGGCTGACGAGGCCCACCAACGCGAGAGCCGCAAAGGCTCGCGGGAGTGGGTTCGGCACCGGCGCGACCCGGCAAACCACCCCGCGCCACCGCGTCTGCGTTGGCGGGATTACAGGCGTCGCGACGCGTCGGCGACCGCGCCGCCGGGCGGCTGGCGCGCTTGGGAACGAAAACTCCTCGCGGCGACGGACCGCGCCTGGCATCGCGCCTTCGAGGCTATTGCGGATGCGGGTCAGGCAGCTATCTCGGGCGCGCTGCTGCCCGTGATGGCACCGGACGCGGTGCTCTGCACGGACGGTCACGCGACCTATGAACGGATCGCCAAGGACCAACGCATCCCACACTTTGCGCTCAACGCAGGACGGCGCTCGAAGCGCACCCCGCGCAGCCATCACATAAATACCGTAAATGCCCTCATCGGGCGATTCCGCGGCTTCATGCAGCCGTTCTGCGGTCCGGCCTCCAGGA
>NZ_VSJK01000083.1 GCF_008085915.1 Oceaniovalibus sp. ACAM 378
CGCCCTGGCGCAGGATCGCAAGGATCTGTGGTTCGCTAAATCTCGTCATCTTCATCAGAATCTCCTCAGTCATCTTGCTGAGAAAATTCTACTTCCGCATCCCCTTAGTTTTGGGGAGGATTACCCCGGGTCCGGTCGCTGGCATGTTCTTCTACCTCTACCTGATCGTAGACATCTTCAGCCGGAAAATTGTCGGCTGGGAGGTTCACGAACGAGAGGCAGCAGAACTGGCCGCGACACTGATCAGACAGGCCGTTCTGTCCGAGGGCTGCATCACGCGCCCGCTGGTCCTGCATGCTGACAATGGCAGCCCCATGAAGGGCGCCACCATGAAGGTGACGATGGAAAAACTGGGCATCACGGCCTCCTACAGCCGTCCCCGGGTCAGCAACGACAATCCATTCTCAGAAGCCCTTTTCCGAACTTGCAAATACCGCCCGGACTGGCCGACCAAAGGGTTTGCCACAAAAGCAGATGCTCAGGCTTGGGTGAAATCCTTCGCCAGGTGGTATAAAGATGACCACCTCCACAGCGCCATCCGCTTTGTCACGCCAAATACGCGTCATGCTGAGAACGATCGCGCGACGCTGGCAAACCGCGCCATTCTCTATGCAAATGCACGCGCATAAAATCCGGAACGCTGGTCAGGCAAAACCCGAAACTGGAAACCTGCAGGACCCGTCTGGCTCAACCCAGAACGCGAAGTCAGCGATTCTGAAATCAGAGACGCCGCATGAAATCGGCGGACAACAACTTTGACAAACACCGCCAACAAGACGCTCGTCTTGGAAAGCGAACACATCACGCAGGCGATCGGGTTCAATGTTCATCGGCCTGTGCAGATTGTCGGCGCGACGGGCGGCCTTTGCAAACTTGGCGTTATAGCGCTCAGTGA
>NZ_VSJK01000084.1 GCF_008085915.1 Oceaniovalibus sp. ACAM 378
CGAGCATACGCGCCTGGTTCAGGGCATCGGCCATCTGACGCAAAAGGGGCTCATTTTGAACAAGTACAACCAGCGCGCGGGATTCGGCCTTGTCAAGTCGGCTCCGGACGCGTGCAGCGTTCTCCGGGTCTTGCAAGTATAGGCTTCGATCTGGATCAAGCCACACGAGGCCTTCGGCGCCGAGTCCAAGTTTCGTGTCGATTAGAACGGCTTGGGCGGTTGCTTGAGCCAGATCTGAAGTCTCGCCGCCACCGGCACCGGCTGTCGCCGCGCCAAAAATGAGCCGTTCAGCTGCCCGGCCGGCAAGGATATATGTAATTTGGCTTTCCCAGTCCGAAATTAGGCCCTGCTGAGGTGTCGAGTGAAGCCAGGCGCCGCCGCCATCGCGGGTGATGGCCAGCCTTCTAACCCGGCCGAGGCCGAGATACTTAAAAACGATTGCATGACCGCATTCGTGCACTGCTATCCGACTATCTAACGCCGGATTGCGATCTTCGAAACCGAATTGAGTTAGGAGATCGACGGGTTCCACGGCGCGGCCCCTTTGCCGGGCGTGCGTCCGCGCTACACGCAGAGCCCCATCGATGTCGGCAGCACTAGCGCCTGCAGCCGCGCTGGTCAGGCGAGTAAGATCAATCTCTGGGACATGGCAACCAAGACCATCTCGTAACATTCGTCTTATTGCTACATTACCAGGCAAGGGCACTTCAACTATGACGTCGAACCTAGGCCCGGACGTATACCGCCCGCGATGCGCACAGCCGCATGTGCGCGACCTTCACCCGCATCGGCTTGCCGGCGATCTCCACATCCTCATGGCTCCAGTCGAACTGGTAGGCCTCGCCCGGCTTGA
>NZ_VSJK01000085.1 GCF_008085915.1 Oceaniovalibus sp. ACAM 378
TTAGGCACGAGCCCAAGCCACGCAGCAAAATCGCGACCGCGTTTGAAGGTGGCCAGGTCAGGTGCAAACGTCTCGATCGCAAGAGCCGTTACAGGGCCTACGCCCGGCATGGTCTGTGCGCGGCGGACCGAGTCCGCTTTCTTAGCGGCACATCTCATCTTTGCGTCGAGCTCTGCGACACGCGCATTCAACCCCTCTATTTGCTCCAGATATATTTGGCTGAGGTCTCGAACTTCCGGGTGCAGCGCCGTGCCACTATCGGCAATTGCGTCCGCAAGCGTCTTGAGATGGGCGGGCCCTCGGGCCGCGACTAGGCCGTGTTCGGCGAGATGGCCACGTAAAGCATTGATCATCTGGGTGCGCTGACCAACGAACATCTGCCGCGTGCGAAACAGCATGGCGCGGGCCTGCTGATCTTCGGACTTCACGGCGACAAAGCGCATGGTCGGACGCAATGCAGCCTCTACGATGGCCTCTGCATCGGCCACATCGTTCTTTTGGCGTTTGACGAACGGCTTCACATAGACTGGCGGGATCAGGCGCACGTCGTGGCCCAACTTCTCAAATTCCCGACCCCAGCCATGCGCCGTTGCACAAGCCTCCATGGCGATCAGGCATTTAGGCTGCTGCGCCAAGAACGCGAGAAACTGACCTCGTGAAAGCTTCTTACGAAACGCGACCGAACCGTCATGTTGTGCACCGTGTAACTGGAAAACGCGCTTTGCCAAGTCGACACCGATAATAGTAACTTCGGACATGGATGCTCCTTCCTTTTGTGATGGCTTTAACACTCACCACAATGGCACATTGCGATGCCGTCGGGAGGGGCATCCACGCCATCAACAGAG
>NZ_VSJK01000086.1 GCF_008085915.1 Oceaniovalibus sp. ACAM 378
GTCGTATCCACCAAGAATATAGCAGGGCGTAAACTTGTGGGCATAGTGCCTATGGTCTATCGGCTCCAATGCGGGCAATTGAATAGCCCCTAAATTTGTAGACGCCTTGCTTGGTAAATTTTGGAAGTGACCTGCCCCCCGGTCGTCCCTCAGTCATAACGAGAGTCCTTGCTTTTGATAGTCGTCGGTTTCGGGTGTGGCAAGCGCGATGCCATCAAGTAGCTCAAGCGCTCGGCGCGCTTCTGCGGGGGTCTTGTTGCCGAGCGATGAATGCGGCCTGACGTTGTTGTAATCGTAGCGCCAGAGGGCCAGCGTTCGGCGGTCAGGCTGTCGAAGATCTCTTCGTTGAGTCATTCATCGCGGAGGCTGCCGTTGAATGACTCGATGTAACCGTTCTGTTGCGGCTTGCCGGGGTCGATGTAATGCCACTCGACCTTGTTGTCGTTGGCCCACTTCAGAATAGCCTTGCTGGTGAACTCCGTGCCATTGTCAGAAACTATGCAGGCGGGTTTCCCATAGATCCGTATCAGAGCATCCAACTCCCGTGCGACCCTGGCCCCGGAGATGCTGGTATCAGGCACCAGGCATAGGTTTTCACGGCAGCAATCGTCATTGACAGCCAGGATGCGGAATTTGCGACAGGCCCCGAAAGTGTCGGACAGGAAGTCCAAGGACCAGCGCTGGTTCGGGCGCAATGGCACTGGCATTGGTGTGCGGCTGCCTCGCGCCCGTTTCCGGCCTCTACGGCGGCGCACTGACAGGCCCTCTTCCCGGTAAATCCGCCTTACGGCGTTTGAAGTCAAACGCCTATCGGCCA
>NZ_VSJK01000087.1 GCF_008085915.1 Oceaniovalibus sp. ACAM 378
TCGATCAGATCCGGGTCAGAGAAAGCAGCATTTGCGCAGGAGCCACGAGCTCGGTCTGTTGATATGCCTCTGGTCCGCGCATCGCCATACCGGCCCGCGGTCACATCAGAACCGCACACAGAGGCCTGATACATGACCGCACCCGATCACACGCTCGCGCCGTTCAAAAACCACTTGCATCAATGGGGGCATCCATACATGCACAAATCGTCTGATGGCCAGGCTACCCCTTTCCCCGGACGGACTTATCCAACGGCCTCTGTGACTGGTATGCCAAGGGCGGTGTAGCCGTTCATGATGGCGATGCGGACTTGGACTTCCGCGACCTGACGGTCGAAGTCCCGCGCCATGAGGCGCTGTCCCAGCAGTTTCATGCAGTGCATCTTGGTCTCGACGCGGCTTCGGCGGTGGTATCCGCTCCAGTTTCGCCAGATCGAGCGGCCGAGGTATTTTGATGCACGCAAAGCCTCGTTTCTGGCCACCGCCCCCGCGGTGACGGTCTTCCACAGCTTCGCATTTTTGCGCGGCGGGATGACAGCATGAGCACCGCGCTCGGCGATGGCATCATGGCACTTGCGTGTGTCATAGGCACCGTCTGCGGTGACGCTCGCGATCTCCTCTTGGGCTGGGATCTGGCTGAGCAGGTCAGGCAGGATAGGTGCATCGCCGATATGGCTCCCGGTGATCTCGACAGCCCGGACCTCCA
>NZ_VSJK01000088.1 GCF_008085915.1 Oceaniovalibus sp. ACAM 378
TCGATCAGATCCGGGTCAGAGAAAGCAGCATTTGCGCAGGAGCCACGAGCTCGGTCTGTTGATATGCCTCTGGTCCGCGCATCGCCATACCGGCCCGCGGTCACATCAGAACCGCACACAGAGGCCTGATACATGACCGCACCCGATCACACGCTCGCGCCGTTCAAAAACCACTTGCATCAATGGGGGCATCCATACATGCACAAATCGTCTGATGGCCAGGCTACCCCTTTCCCCGGACGGACTTATCCAACGGCCTCTGTGACTGGTATGCCAAGGGCGGTGTAGCCGTTCATGACGGCGATGCGGATGTGGACTTCCGCGACCTGTCGGTCGAAGTCCCGCGCCATGAGGCGCTGTCCGAGCAGTTTCATGCAGTGCATCTTGGTCTCGACGCGGCTTCGGCGGTGGTATCCGCTCCCGTTTCGCCAGATTGAGCGGCCGAGGTATTTTGATGCACGCAAAGCCTCGTTTCTGGCTACCGCACCTGCGGTGACAGTTTTCCACGGCTTGGCGTTTTTGCGGGGTGGGATGACGGCATTCGCACCGCGGTCAGCGATGGCATCATGGCACTTGCGTGTGTCATAGGCACCGTCTGCGGTGACGCTCGCGATCTCCTCTTGGGCTGGGATCTGGCTGAGCAGGTCAGGCAGGATGCGTGCATCGCCGATATGGCTCCCGGTGATCTCGACAGCCCGGACCTCCA
>NZ_VSJK01000008.1 GCF_008085915.1 Oceaniovalibus sp. ACAM 378
TTGGCGCCGCTACGATCCACGATGTCTCCGCAGCGCCAACACCTTGGTCGCGCGATATGCCATCGGTATCGCGCTGCTTTTCTGTTGTTTCAATGCGCTTGACAATTAATGCCCCATTACGGAAGGGGGGGTAACAGCATTGGGCGAGGCTGCGTCGGTATCGGCGGACGCAACAACTGGAGTTTCAGGGGTTTCCACGCCTTGGGTGAGCCCATCTGACGGATGCGTGCTGGCCGGTTTGGCGGCCGGGACATCGTTGTTCTGCGATCGGGCAGCCTTGGGCATGAAGACCAGAAATGGCTCGGTCCGGTGGGTCGGACTCGGGGATCTGGCTTGCAACTCCGGTCCGATCTCGGGCGGATGCGAAGTGGTCTCATCCAGAGCAGCAGGATGGCGATTACTATCGGCGGATTTGGGTGGTTCATGTGAACTTTCGTCGCTGCCATGCGAGGCGTTTTCGGTCGGGCGCCCGGATCTGTCCGACCCGTTTCGCACAGCGCCGCCCGTTGGATTTGCGAGTGCGGCCAGTACGGCACCGAACCGCGTTGACCCGACCGAATCCTGCATCATGGGCAAGGCACGGAGCGCTTGCTTGCCGGCGGATCCGGGTATGGCGGACAGAACTAGATTCTCCATCACGTGCCTTTCTGATTGCGGCTCGGCCCCTGTTATGTCCGCTTTTGGTTACCGTATGTTTACCGCGATCATGTTTTCTGACGAGAGATTCCAAAGGAGGCGACATGACACTTTCGATCCAAAACCCGACACACTTGCCCGGTGTAACCACCCAAAATGGCCGTGACCTTGCCCTGCGACGAGCGGCAGAACAGCTTGAATCCGCGTTTCTATCAGAAATGCTGGGCGCCGCCGGACTGGGCAAATCGCGCGAGGCATTCGGAGGGGGCGCCGGAGAAGAGCACTTCGCATCATTTCTGCGCACAGCCCAGGCCGATCATATGGTGCAGGCCGGGGGGATCGGTCTGGCCGAAAGATTGTTTCAGGCTTTGAAAGGGGACAAACATGTCAGTTGACCGCGCGGTCGCTCGGCTGGAACGGTTGTTGCAGGAGGAACGAATTCTTCTGTTGCGCGGCGATCTGCAGCGTCTGGGCCCGTTGGTTCCACGCAAGGAGAAATTGCTGCGCGCCCTGATGACGGGGCCGGATGATCGGCCGGGGATTGCGCGGCTGCGTGCCTTATCCGACAGAAATCAGACATTGTTGCAGGCGGCCCAGCGCGGCATCGGCGCGGCGCGTACCCGGTTGGATCAAATTGCCCGGGGAACGCCGGTGGGCACATACAGTCGGACGGGAGAGAAGATTCAGATCGCCCGCCCGGTGCAAACTCTCCAGCGGCGGGCGTGATCCGCAGCCGGTCCGGGACAACAGGCGAAATTCGCATAAAATCCCGGTGATTTCAAATTCTTGAGTTAGGAACTTGTTAGAGCATTACAGACCAATGTGCCCTTGTCACCAGAAAGGTGATCACTTGGCCCGCGGGATTGCTTCGCACATGGCCGGGTATCGTCAGAACGACATTTCATCCGCCGGTCCATTCCGGAACGGCCCTGCTCCCGGGTGCAAAAGCACCGACATAGTCAAGGAACAATGATGTCCAGCATTCTGACCAACATCGGCGCAATGGTCGCGCTGCAAAGCCTCAAATCGATCAACTCGGGTCTGTTGAAGACGCAGAACGAAATCTCGACCGGCAAATCCGTATCCAACGCCAAGGATAATTCGGCGATCTGGGCAATCTCGAAAGTCATGGAATCCGACGTTCAGGGGTTCAAGGCGATTGCGAGCAGCCTGTCACTGGGTGAATCCACCGTCGCGGTGGCCCGCCAAGCCGCTGAAACGGTCACCGACCTACTGACAAAGATGAAAGACAAAATCGTCGCGTCTCAGGAAGCCAACGTCGACCGGGACAAGATCCAGGCTGACATCACGGCCCTGCGCGATCAGATCGGTTCAGTCGTGGGTGCCGCACAGTTCAACGGGCTGAACCTGCTGTCCAACAACAAGACCACGTCCACTTATACCGCTGCGGGACGCGTCGACGATACGGGTGTTGTAAACGTACTGTCGTCGATTGATCGGTCCGGGAAATCGGTCAAGTCCAGCGATATCGCAGTGAACAAGCAAGATCTGTCGACCAAGGTGGGGACCAAGGGTGCGCTGGTTCTCGCCGCCACAGCCATGACAGCAGCCGGCACCGCAACCGCGAACGGCGCGGCATCGGCCACTTATACCATCAATGGCGAAACGACCACGCTCGGACGGACCAAGGCCGTGATGGCGGGCGACAGCTATGCCTTTCAGATGACGATCTTCGACAACGCCGGCAACGGAACACCCTTCGCCCTCGCCGCAGCCACCAAGCAGGAAGCGCTGTATGTGGCCAAGGACGGCGACACCACGGCGGATGTGGCCAAGGGTATGGCTGAAATGATGCAGTTCCGTCTGGCCGAGCAGGGGCTGGAGAATTCTTATTCCGTTTCGGTGGACGGCAATAAAGTCAGTGTGACCAACAATACCGCCACCGCAATGGTGGCAGCGGCTGTGGGCAACCTCGACATGGACGCTGGCGGCGCCACCAGCGGCGGTCTTCATGCGTTGAGTGAATTCGATGTGACCACTGGCAAAGGTGCCAGCGCGGCACTGGTCGGAATCGAATCGCTGATCCAGACGGCAGTCGACTCGGCGGCTTCCTTCGGCTCTGTCGCAGGCCGGATCGAAACCCAGGCGAAATTCGTCAGTGGCCTGACCGACGCACTGAAGGCCGGGATTGGCACCCTTGTCGATGCCAACATGGAAGAAGCTTCGGCCAAGTTGCAGGCGCTTCAGGTGCAGCAGCAGTTGGGCGTTCAGTCGCTGTCGATCGCCAATCAGGCACCGCAGTCGATCCTGTCGCTGTTCCGGTAAACGCGAAACCGGCGGAGGCGCCACAATGGCGCCTTCGCCCCATCGCCGGAATTTCGGCCCCTGACACAGCCCGCCCGGGAAGGGACATCACTTGAACGCCTTTCAACTTGCCAAAACGGCCTATGCCCCCGTGCATGCACCGCTTCGCAGCGCCCAGACCAACGAATACGACGCATTCGTCAAGGTGACATCGGCCTTGAAACAGGCCACTGCCCACCACGATGTCGTCCGGGCAATTCACGACAACCGCAGTCTTTGGACGCTTCTGGCCGCAGACGTTGCGGATGGCGACAACCAGCTGCCAAAGGCCCTGCGCGCCCAGATATTCTATCTTGCCGAGTTCACTGATCAGCACAGCCGCAAGGTTCTGAATGGCAAAGGTACGACCGATGCGCTGATCGACATCAACGCCGCCATCATGGGTGGCCTGCGCCAACAGCGTGAGATCTGATGTCCGGTCTGGTTCTCAAGCTTGGCCCGAACGAGCGGGTATTGATCAACGGTGCGGTCATCGAAAACGGCAACCGGCGCGGACGGCTGAATATCGTTACGCCCGGCGCAAGCATCCTGCGTTTGCGCGACGCGCTTCACCCTGATGAGGTGAACACACCGGTACGCCGGGTCTGTTACATCGCTCAACTTGTTCTGTGTGGCGAGGCGGATGCAGCCGATGCGCGTCCGCAGTTGTTACGCGGAATTGAACAGCTGAGTCAGGTTCTGACGGACGAGGAGAGCCGCGAACATCTGAGCCACGCGACGGACTCCGTGCTGGCCAGCCAACATTATTTTGTGCTCAAACATCTGCGCATGCTGTTGCCACGGGAAGAGCGATTGATGGCAGTGGCCGTGTCATGACGTTTCAGCCGGTCGTTCCGTTCTCTGGCGTCGCAGGCTGGTCGTTTCTGCAACGCACCCGCGATCTCCAGCAACAGGTCTTTGAAGGGTCGGCCCGCCTCACGCGAAACGTTGATCACTTTCGCGATAAGATCGCCGGTATCACCAGCGCAGAGGACCTGGTCGAAGACCGTCGGCTGCTTGAGGTCGCGCTGGGCGCTTTCGGGCTGGATGAGGATATCAACAATAAATACTTCATCGAACGTATTCTGACGTCCAGCACGACCGATACTGGCTCGCTTGCCAACCGTCTGTCGGACAAGCGATATCTGGCGATGGCCAAGGCTTTCGGCTTCGGCGATGTCCTGGGGCCTCGCAACGGCTATGTCGATTTCGACGAACAAATTGTTTCTGCCTATCGCGACCGGCAATTCGAAATTGCTCTGGGTGACACGGCACCGGCTATGCGCATGGCGCTGGGGTTGGAGCGTGATCTGGGCGATATCGCAAAGCGGCAGATGTCGGACAACGCCAAATGGTTTACAGTTATGGCAACGTCCCCGGTACGCGCCGTATTCGAAGGTGCATTGGGAATGCCGGCCAGTGTCGGTGCGCTTGACCTTGATCGGCAACTGATCGAGTTCCGCACCCGATCCGAACGGTTTTTTGGCATCTCGGAAGTGAGCGATTTCAACACCCCCGAGATGCGTGAAAAGCTGATTTCCCGATATCTGACGCACGATCAACTGACCAATGGCAGTACCGGGATGAGCCCACAGAGTGCGGCGCTGGCCATCTTGCAATCTGGTCAAACCTTCGGCTGAGCCGTAAGAGCCCGCCGGATTTCGCGCTGTGCCGCCCCCTCATCCGGGCCGTGCATGCTGCCTGTCAACGGACTGTCCGCCTGCGGCACCTCTACTTTGCAGTACTGCACCGCCGGCGCGTGGATGCACCACGGTCAGAATCTGCGCCAGACGTCGGAAACTGGCAGTAATTCCATCGTTTTCACGCTCTGTCACAAAGGCGTCAAGCTGCGGCCAGACCTTGATTGCCGTGTCGATCTGCGGATCCGATCCGGCGGCATAGAGCCCCGATTGGATCATCAGTTCGGCCCGTTCGTAGGCACCCAGAAGGCGCCGTGCCTCGCCAAGCAGGGAGTTTTCCTCGTCGCTGGCCGCAACTGGCAGGGCGCGCGACACTGAACGCAGGACATCCACCGCCGGATACCGCCCACGTTCTGCGATCCGACGATCCAGAACGATATGGCCGTCAAGAACGCCGCGCAGGATGTCGGCGACCGGTTCATCCATATCCGATCCGGCCACCAGAACGGTGAAAACTGCCGTGATGTCACCCATTTCGCCCATACCGGGTCCGGTCCGTTCACAAAGCGTCGTAATGACTGAGGAAGTCGTGGGAGGAAAACCGCGCATGCTTCCCTCTTCGCCGCCAGCCAGTGCAATTTCTCGGTGCGCATCGGCCAACCGAGTGATAGAATCGGCCAGCAGCAGCACATTCTTGCCCTGATCGCGAAAATGCTCGGCCACGGTTATTGCCGCGTAGGCACAGCGCCGCCGCAGCGCGGCAGAGCGGTCAGACGTTGCGGCGACAATCACGCTGCGTGCCATCCCCTGCGGACCCAGAACCCGGTCGATGAATTCGCGCACCTCGCGGCCGCGTTCTCCGATCATTGCGATCACCACAACGTCCGCGGTCAAATTCTGCGCCAGCAACGCAAGTATGGTCGATTTGCCTACGCCAGATCCGGCGAACAGCCCGATGCGCTGGCCGCGCACCAGGGGCAGCAAAGTGTTGAACACACGTAACCCGGTGTTCAATCGGGCACCCAGGCCGCGGCGGCGCGTTGGGTTCAGCGGTCGGGCGGATAGACGTCGGGCGGTCGGACCGGGGAGAATCGGCAAGTCGTCCAGCGGTTCGCCATAGGGATCGATCACACGTCCGATCCAGCTGTCGTCGGGCGAAAGCATGGCCGCACCCAGCAGCGCGACGGCGGTGCCCAACCTCAACCCCTCGGGTGTGGCATCGGGCAGCACCGTCATTCTGTCACCGTCAAGTCGCAGTACTTCACCGCGAATCGGGCCGTCGATTCCGTTTATACGCACCAGATCGCCCATCGCGGCATTTGCCGATAGGCCGCGAACAATGATGCGTCCATCCTCAATTGCGACGATCCGGCCCAGCGGGCGCGACAGAACCGTGGTCTCAACCACGCTCAGAACATTTTCGAATCCGATGCCGGCCATTCTGACCTCCGTTTGATGCTGCGAACTCTTTGTAAAGGAATCAGGGTTAAGCCTTTGTGAGCACCGACGAGGGAGAAGCCCCGATGTTTCAGAAACTAGAATTAATGCAGATGTCCCAGGCGATGGCGCGCCATGCGGCGCAACGCCAGACGTTGGTGGCACGCAATGTGGCCAACGCGGACACGCCGGGATTTCGCGCCCGTGATTTGGTGGATTTCGCCGAAACCTATCGTGTGTCGGGGCCTTCCACCGCGTTACTCACCACGCGGGCGGCACATCTTGTGCCTGCGGAACGCCAGGGTGGGTTCGACAGCATCGATTCGGGTGCCGAAGCCTCTCCCAGTGGAAACACGGTGTCTCTTGAGGATCAGATGATCAAATCGGTCGAACTGCGTCAGCAGCACGACATGGCAATGGCGATCTTTGCCAAGGCGCGCGACATCCTGCGGGCCAGCATCGGTCGCGGTAATTGAGGGGGGCGGGTCGATGAACGATCTCTTCCAAACGCTCAGCCTCTCGACCAGCGGCATGCAGGCGCAGGCAACTAGACTGCGCCATGTCTCTGAAAATATTGCCAATGCCGATACACCGGGATTCCGGCGAAAAACGATCAGTTTCGAAACCGCCCTGCGCGGGCCGGTCGACGGGATGGTCGAGGTAGGTAAAGTCAGGCTTGACCAGTCCGCACTCGTACAGGTTTTCGACCCCGATCACCCGCTGGCCGATGCCAGTGGCAACTACGAAGGATCGAACGTCGATCTGATAATAGAAATCGCGGACGCCCGTGAGGCACAACGCAGTTATGAGGCAAACCTTAAAGTCTTCGATCAGGCGCGGCAGATGTCGCAGGGCTTGATCGATCTGCTCCGCCGGTAAAACCGGCCGAAACCAATTTAACCAAAAAGGATATCCAGAATGGAAATCAATGCGTTGGGCGCAGCCCAGTCCTATGCCTCGGCCCGCCCGGCAACATCGCCCGATCCCGCGGGTGCCAGCGGCGCCTTTGCTGCACTGGCACAGGATTTTCTGACAACGATGCAGGCCGGAGAGCAGGGTGCCATCTCTGCGATGACCGGCCGTGCCGATCCGGTTTCGATGGTTCAGGCGCTTGCCCAGACGGAACTGGCGATAGAGACCGCGGTGACCGTACGCAACAAAGTGGTCGAGGCCTATCAGGAAATCCTCCGGATGCCGGTGTAAGCCCATGGACGAAGCCGTTTTTTTCGACACGTTGCGTGAGGGTCTTTGGGTGGCCGTGGTCGTTTCGACCCCGATCCTTGCGGTGGCTCTGGTGGCCGGACTGACGGTCGGGCTATTTCAGGCCCTGACCTCGATCCAGGAAATGACGCTGACGTTCGTGCCAAAACTGATTGCGATCGTGATCGTGTTCTGGATGACGATGGGTTTCATGACCCAGACGCTGGTGTCGTTCTTTGACACCCGCATCGTGCCGATGATTTCGGGAGTGTGAGATGGAAAATGCGGTCTACACCAGCCTGACCCGGCAATCCGGGCTGATGCGCGAGATGCAGCTGGTGGCAAACAATATCGCCAATCTGTCGACAACCGGTTTTCGCAAGGAAGGCGTCGTGTTTTCGGAGTTCGTCGAGCGCCTTGACCGAGGCGATCCGTCCCTGTCGATGGCCGCGGCCCGTGTCCGTACCACGAGTCAGTTGCAGGGCGTGCTGAGCCAGACCGGCAGTGTGTTTGATTTCGGAATCGAAGGCGAGGGCTATTTCTTGATCGAGACTCCCGAAGGTCAGGCATTGACCCGGGCAGGCAGTTTCACGCCATCAGCCGAAGGCGAACTGGTGACCTTTGATGGTTATCGCTTGCTCGACGGCGGCGGTGCACCGGTCTTTGTTCCTCCCGGTTCGCGCGACGTTGCCGTTTCGCCCGACGGCACGCTCAGCGCGGATGGTCAGCCATTGTCGCAGATCGGCCTGTGGCAACCGGCCAATGAAAGAGACGTCACGCGGCGCGACGGCGTGTTGTTCACGCTTACCGCAGCACCCGAGCCGGTCGAAAACCCGAAGATCCTTCAGGGGTTTGTCGAAGCATCGAACGTCAACGCCGTGGCCGAGATTTCACGAATGATCCAGGTTCAGCGCGCCTATGAATTGGGCCAGGGATTTCTGGACAAAGAGGATCAGCGGATCCGCAACGTATTGAGCACTCTGGGTCGCTGACCCCGAAGCCGAAAGGAGAAACGACATGCGCGCCTTGCAGATTGCCGCCACCGGGATGAGTGCCCAGCAGATGCGGGTTGAGGTGATTTCCAACAACCTCGCCAACATGAGCACGACGGGATACAATGCCCGCCGCGCCGAGTTTGCCGATCTTCATTATCAACAACTCAGCCGTGCGGGCACGATCAATGCCGCTGACGGAACGCAATTGCCCACAGGCGTGCAATTGGGATTAGGTGTTCGGCCGGCCTCGGTCAGCATGAATGTGGCTCAAGGCTCGCTGACCCAGACGGGCGGCGATCTTGACGTTGCCATCGAGGGTGGCGGATTTCTTGAGGTCACGCTGCCGTCTGGCGTTTCCGGCTATACCCGCGATGGCGGTCTGAAGCGGTCGGGTGACGGTCTGATCGTGACCTCGGATGGGTTTCCTGTGGTGCCTGACATCACGATTCCTGCCGATGCGCGCGCGATTTCAGTAAACGGCGCGGGCGAAGTATATGCCTATTTCAACGATCAGGTCGAACCACAACTGCTCGGCAGTTTCACCCTTGCTGCGTTTACCAACGTCAAAGGTCTGGAAGCGATGGGTTCGAACCTGTTTCTCGAAACGCCCGCCTCTGGCCCGGCGCTGGTCGGAGAACCGGGGACTGATGGGCTCGGTACGCTGCGTCAGGGATATCTGGAAAACAGCTCGGTTGATGCGGTGCGCGAGGTCACACAGCTGATCGAGGCGCAGCGCGGGTACGAATTGAATGCCAAGGTGATCACCGCCGCCGACCAGATGCTGGGCGCAACGACGCAGATCCGATGATCCGCCTTCTGCTTCTCTCCACCCTGGCCGCGGCGCCGGTCGCTGCCGACACTTTGGTCGCTGCGCGCGCAATCCGGGCACAGTCGGTTATCATGCCTGAAGATTTGGCACTGATTTCTGGTGATGTATTGGGTGCGCTGGGCGACCCCGCCGACGCGCTCGGGCTTGAGGCGCGTGTGATGCTTTACGCGGGGCGGCCAATTCGCGCCAATGATCTAGGCGCTCCGGCCGTGATTGAGCGCAACCAGATTGTGGTCGTCCACTATCGCAACGGGCCGGTGATGATCGCGATGGAGGGTCGGGCGCTGGCCCGCGGCGCGGTCGGGGACCGGTTGCGGGTGATGAACCTGGGTTCACGCTCCACAATCAGCGGCGTCGTCACCGAAGATGGCCGCCTTGAAATGACCGATCTGTTGCAATGATCCATTCCGCCATTCTCCGAGGACGACCCATGCGCCATTCCATGATCCTGTTTCTTGTCCTGACCGCGTCCTGCGCACGCCTTGAAGACGTCGGGCGAGCGCCCGAATTCAAACCGGTTGAAACAGGATACGAGGTCAGCGCGATGGCCAATCCCGGCCTGCCCGAGACCGTCGAGATTCCGCGCGAGATTGATCAGGCCTCGCTTTGGAACAGCGGGCGCAGATCGCTGCTGGGCGATCGCCGCGCCGAAACCCGGGGCGACATCCTAACCGTCGTGATCGAGATCGATGATCGCGCCGAAATTTCCAACTCCAGTGAACGATCGCGCAGCGGAACGGAAAGCCTTGGCGTCCCGTCCCTGTTCGGTCTTCCACAACGGATCGACGAACGCCTGCCAGCGGGCGCGTCGATGGCCGATGCGGTATCGGCCACCTCGAGCAGCGCCAGCAGCGGCGACGGATCGGTGCGCCGACGTGAAAAGCTTACACTACGCGTCGCGGCAACCGTGGTGAACGAGCTGCGCAACGGCGTGCTGCAAATCCAGGGTTCGCAGGAGGTGCGGGTTAATTTCGAACTGCGCGAATTGATTGTCACCGGTTATGTCCGTCCTCAGGATATCTCGCGTCAGAACGAAATTACCTATGACAAGATCGCGGCGGCGCGGATTTCCTATGGCGGGCGCGGCCAGATCACCGATGTGCAGCAGCCACGCTATGGCCAGCAGGTCGCCGATATTCTTCTTCCGTTCTGAGGGGCCATGATGCTTGGGAAACTGATACCGATTGTACTGGCGGTGGCGGGATTGGGTGCCGGAGTCGGCGCGGGAATTGCACTGCGTCCCCATGATGAACCGGCGCACGACAAGGCGGCGGACAATCCCTGTGGCGATCCCACAGCGGCGGCCATGCCCGCGCAAGCACCGGAAAAGGCCAAGATCAACGGGGAGTTTGTCAATCTGAGCAATCAGTTCGTCTTTCCTTTGGTTGAAGGTGGCGCGGTCGCGGCGCTGGTTGTCTTGTCCCTGACACTTGAGGTTACTCCGGGTCAGACCGATGCGGTGTACCTACGTGAACCCAAACTGCGCGACGGGTTTCTGCGCGTCCTGCTGGATCACGCCAACTCGGGAGGGTTCAACGGAGCCTTCACGGCCAACAGCTCCATGGACAAGTTACGCAATGCGCTTCTGGAAAAGGGTCGGGAGGATCTGGGCATGGCGTTGATCGACGTTCTGATTCTGGACATCAACCGACAGGACAACTGAACCGCGTCAGCGTTTCTTGTCCCTGTCGTGACGTTCCTCCAGCGTGCGCAACGCCTCGGCCCGGCCGAAGGATTGGCGCGCGCGTTGCAGATATGCCTCACGGGCGACGGCCAGATCTGCCATCTGCCGTTGCAGCCGTACCAAGACCCCGGCAATCCAACGCTCCCACATCACATCGGATCCCGACATGCGGGACGGATCAAGCTCGGCCGAACCGGCGCGGAGACTTGCCTCGGCGCGCACCCGGTCGATTTCGGCCTGGATCGTGGCCATGCGTGCGGCGATCGCGCTGAGCCCCTGAAGATCGGCGTCGCGCTTCATTGCAGCCAGCGTGGCAAGGCGGGTCAGATCGCCGCGGTTCATCGCTTCCGTGCCTTTGCGCGCATAGTCTCGGCAAATCGGATTGCGACGGCGACGGCGGCATAGTGATCGGGTTGCACCTCGTCCCCGACCCGCATCAGGGCGTGCAGCAACCGGGCTGTAGACGGATCGCTGTGCAAGGGAACCCCGGATGCGACCGCGCGTTCGCGAATGCGGGCAGCGATTTCATCGACGCCCTTGGCCACGCACAGCGGCGCCCGCCCCTTTGCACGATCCCATTGCAGGGCGACGGCAAAGTGCGTGGGGTTCACTATCACCACATCCGCCTTGGGCACGTCTGCCAACATGTGATTGGTCGCGATGTCATACCCTTTTTGCCGCCGCTGTTGTTTCATGTGCGGGTCGCCTTCGGATTCTTTCGACTCGTCGGTCAAGTCCTTGTGTGACATGCGGTTTTTTCGCAGATGTTCTGCCCGCTGCCACAATGCATCAATGCCGCCGATGCAAAACGCGACCAGCACCGCCAGCAGGCAAAACCGGAGCGACAGTTCAAGAAACAGAGTGACCACCAGATTGGGGTGCAACGCGACCGATCCGAGGATCTCGGGCAGCCGGTCATAGAGAAAGACCCCAAGGATCACGCAGTAGATGACCAGCTTGACAAAGCTCTTGGCAAACTCGAACAGCCCGTTGCGCCCGAACTTGTTCTTGAAACCGGCCAGTGGCGATATCCGGTTCAGCTTTGGCTGAACCTTGGAAAGTGTCACGGTAAAGCTGCGCTGTGCGACGACGGCCAGAATGGCCATGGTTGCGGGAAAAATCGCCCAAGGTGCCATGTCCACGGCAAGATCGCCCAGAATATTGCCCATCAGGGCCAGTCCGCCGCCAGCAGACATCTGATGTGCATGACCGTCGGCACGGGACAACAACGACGATAATGTCTGCGCCAAATGCGACAGTGAGCCCGGACCCAATGTCGTCGCTGCGAGGACAAAGCCGGCATAGGCGGCGGCGGTGATCAGATCAGTGGATCGGGGCACTTCGCCCTTGCGGCGTGCATCGTCCAACTTTTTGTCGGTCGGCTCGTGTTGCTTGTCGTCGTCCTCGTCTCCGCTCATGGCAAAGGCCGGAACGGATCGGCAAGAAAGCCGTCAAAGACGCCGGACCAGACTGACAGGATCGACGGCATCGCCAACGCCATCAAGACAAGTCCGCCTGCCGTGATCGCCGGCGCCCCTACGAAGGCAACCATCAGTTGTGGCATCGCCCGGTTAATGACCCCCAGCGCGAGATTATAGACAAGCGCGGCCGCGATGAACGGCGCAGCCAGCGAGAACGCCAACGAAAATGCCCGGGCAACCTGCGCAACACCCCATGGCATAAGATCACCTGCGCTCGGAAACTGCCCCGGCGGCAGGATGTCATAAGACAGCAGAAACAGCATCACCAGTTTCACGTGCAACCCCAGCATCGCAGCCAGTGCAAGACCACTGACAGCCATGATATGCCCGATGGCGGGCAGCGGATCTGCGGCATGGCCGCCAAAAATCTGCGCCAGTGAGGTTGCTTGCGCCGCCATCGATCCCGCCATCTGCAACGCCAGAATGAACAGACGAAGAGCGCCCCCCAGGGCCAGTCCGGCAACGGTTTCGGTGGCCAGAAGCAAGCCGGGGCTGGGCGGAATGTCAAATTCGGGCATTCGCGCCAAGGCACCCGGTGCCACGATCACCGTCAAGGAAAGCGCCAGCACCAGCCGAACACGCATTGGCACCACTTGTTCTCCGAAAACGGGGAGCACGACCGCCGCTGCACCGACCCGCAACAGCACCAGAAATCCTGCGGCCAGCCAGGACTGCACCTGAGTCAACGTCTGCTCGGCCAAGTCCATCATGCGCCAACCATCCCGACAAGGGACGGACGCGCGTCGGTTCCGATTTCCTCGAAGGACAGAACGGGGTTGGCGATGCCCTGGGCTGACATCACCATGCGCAGGAAGCGCCGTCTTCGAGATGATGTGATCAAGGCAGGAAATATGCCTGTTTCGCCCACTTGGCCGATCTTTTCCGAAATCGCACCGGCCAGCCTGTTGAACGTGTCAGGCGGAAGGGCAACGTCGACCATGCCGGTCTCGGTGGGAACCTCATGCGCCGCAAAGGCGTCTTCCCATTCCGGTGCGAGTTGCAGCAGGGGCAGTGTGCCGTCAGGGCGGCGCAGCTCGGCCACCAGTTGGAATCCCAACCGCTGCCGCACGTGTTCACAGATAGATTCGGCGGTCGAACGCGCGCCGCGTGATTCTGCGATCGACTCGAGAATAAGCGGCAAATTCCTGATCGAAACCCGTTCGGCAAGCAGCAACCGGAGCACGGACAGCAACAGATCGACCGGCACCTTGTCGGGGACAAGTTCATCAAGCAGGCGCCGGTTCGCATCAGAGCGGGCGGTGTCCGACAGGCGGGTGAATTCGTCAAGCAAACGGCGCAGCGCCTTGAGCGTCATCAGGCGCGGAAAATTCTGTTTCATTATCTCGAGCAAGTGGGTGGCCAGAACTTCGGTCGGGGTGACGGTCGTCAGACCTCCCAGTGCCGCTGCATCCTGTGCGTCCGGTGCGATCCAGCGGGCAGGCGCGCCATAAACCGGCTCACTGACATCTTCTCCAGGCGGCAGGTCGGTCTCTCCATCCGAGATCAGTGCGAGGATGCGGTGGGGCTCCAACCGGTTGCGCACCTGTTCCACCCCATGAATGCGCATGACATAAGTGCCGGGTGGCAGCGCGGCATCGTCGGTCAGACGTATTTCGGGCAGGATCAGGCCATAGACCGAGGCGACATGCCGCCGCATATTGCCGATCCGTGCGTCCAGTCCGGTCGCAGGGTCCAGGACCATCGGGACAAGATCGGGGGCAAATTCCAGATGGATATCGTCAAGGTCAAGAATGTCCCCCATCATCGTATCAGTCTTTGGTTCGCTCGCCTCGGGCGGGTGGACCTGCGCCGCCGCTTCGGCGCGGGCCCGGCGCCCGGCAAAGAATGCGGCGACGCCCAAAGCGATCCCGCCCGTCATGAAGGGCAGGAATGGCAGGCCGGGAAACAAGGCGAACAAAATCATCAAGGACGCGACTGTGGCCAGCGCGGCGGGATACCGGCTGAGTTGGGCGAACAGCGCCCGATCGGTCGATCCGGTGTTTCCGCCGCGTGCCAGCAACAACGCTGAAGCGATCGAGATGATCACCGCCGGAATCTGGCTGACAAGACCATCACCCACAGTCAGAATCGCATAGGTTTCGAATGCGCGGCCCATCGGCATGTCATGGGCAACGATGCCAATAATCAGCCCCATCACCAAGTTCAGCAGCGTGATCAACAGCCCTGCGACGGCGTCGCCTTTGACGAATTTCGATGCCCCGTCCAACGATCCGAAAAATGTGGTTTCCTGCTGTTCGCGTTCGCGTCGGGCTTTGGCTTCGGTATGGTCGATGGCACCCGCGCTCATGTCGCTGTCGATGGCTAACTGTTTTCCCGGCATCCCGTCCAATGCAAATCGCGCGCCGACTTCGGCCATGCGCGTTGCGCCTTTGGTGATGACAACAAAGTTCACGATAAGCAGTACGCCGAATACGACAAGACCCAGAAACAGGCTCCCGCCCATGACGAACATCGCGAACCCCTCGATCACCTCGCCCGCGGCGGATGTCCCTGTGTGGCCCTCACCGATAATAAGCTTGGTCGACGATACGTTCAGCGACAGGCGCAGCATCAAAGACGCAAGGAGAATGGTCGGAAACGCCGAGAAATCAAGCGGTCGCTCGATGAACAACGTTACCGTGAACATCAAGATTGCCAGTCCGAAAGATGCCGTCAGTCCGATGTCGAGAACCCAGGCTGGCATCGGCAGGATCATCATGACGATGACTGCCATCAGGGCCAAAGCCAGCAAGATTGTCGGTTGAAAGAAAGTACGCAGTGTCAGACCGGGCATCGCAGACCCCTGTCACACGTCGAAAGGAATGCGTATTCCGGTTCGCTGTGCAGTGGCTGTTGTCCTTTGTTGAAACGATCACTCACACCGTGTGAAATATTCGTGAAATCGTAGTATTTAAAAACATAACAGGCATTCAAGATCGCGAAATCTGGCATTAACGCTGTTAAAGATGGCGATGTCCCGAGTCGTTTGCTCAATTGTCTGGTCATTCGCGATTCCCGCTTCACAATCACATTCTGTGACAAATGTGATTATAGTGCGGTGGCCTTTACAAATCGTAACTGTGCGATGTCATCCGCCATTGCCAAGTATTGCGCGCAAGTTTTCTCGGACGGCGCGACTTTCGCTCAGCAATTCGCGGTTGCGGGCCAAGGTGCCTGCGCCGATCGCTGTGGTGGTTTCGGCTTTCGATTCTAGTTTGGTAGCAACCTCTGGCAACGCGTTCATGTCCCTGGCTCGCCCACGAAGATTCTCGGAAACCTTATCGCTTAGACCCGCTAAATAGCTTTCAGCGATCAGTGGTTTACCGTCGAGTAACGCAATCTCAGCCAGAACCCGGCGTTCGTCGGCGTCAGGGATGTCTGCCCTGTTGCCCAAGGTTTCCCGCGCTTGCCGTGACAGGCCAAGCTGCGCGAGTCGTGCGGCCACTGAAAGGCGCGCGGGATCGGAGAGTGGTGTCATCTCGATTTCACGAAGTGCGATCCGCAAAAACTCTTCATCGTCGCCTTCCCGGGCGAGCGTGTCGAGCGTCTGGACGCGATAGGCCGCGAATGTCTCATGATCCGACGCGTCATTACTCATTGAGGCGCGGGCCAATAAAAGCGCGTCATCGAAACGTCTTTCGTGGATCATGGCACGCAGGATCATAACTGTCAGGTTCTGCGCATCTTCAGTTCCCTCTATTTCGAACACTAGGGCGACAGCGTCGTCAAGTAATTGCCGATCGACAGATAAAGTGTCGTCGATCCGCGCTTCGATCAGCTTGGCCAGAGCGTCAGCAGCCTCAACTGACCGCGACGCTGCGACCTTGGCAAGGTTGGGTTCGGCTTTACGGCGATCCCCTGCGGCAAGATCGATTTGTGCGGTGATCAGATTGCCGGTCGGATCGTCAGTGGAGCGCCCGCGTAGAATTGCGTTACGGATTGATAAGGCTGAGGCTTGGTCGCCTTGGGCCAAGAACTGGTCGGCGAGGCGCGGTCCAAGGTGTGCCCGCAGGTGAGGTGGGAAACCTGATAGGCTGCGGACAACCGACTGGGCATTCAGATCGGCCAAGCGGGCAGTTGATCCGACAGCAAGCACTGCCCAAAGCGGGCCGGCCCCCTGACACGACAGTTGTGTCGCCAAACGCCCGGTCGGGATCGTCTTTTCCCCATCGATCAGCATGGCGAATTCCCGCAGGATTCCACGATCTGCGATTTCGCCCTCAAATCCATCGATCAGCGCTTTGGCTTCGGCTCCAAAGGAAAAATAGATCAGTCGTTTGGCAAATTCGGCATAGGCCGTGCCGTCTGGTCGGTCGTGGGGATCGATAAGCGCCATACGTTCTGCGCCAAGACCGTCCCCGAGTGTTTCGGGCGCAAACCATGTGCCAATATCCACCATATCTGCGGGTAGACAGGGCTGTTCGGACTGGCGGCCTCTGACTGGGCCGCTCATATCGCGGTCGATCCGCGATTCAATGCGAATGTGATCTGCCGCGTCAATCCGGGCATCTGTCGCGTGAGGCATCTCGAGCTCTGGCCTATGGGGTAACGTGCTGCGTTCATCTGCGGCACGAATCCGATCCTGTTGGGCGGAATCAAAGGTGATCAGACCTTGGGATGCGGCGCGCGCGGCCTGTTCCATTAATGCGGTTCTGGCCCCGTGCCCCCGAGCCAATACTTCCGCGTCGGGCAATCCGGTTGGGGAATTGGCCGCCAACGGTCCAAGTCGGGGGGGGCGTGGAGCATCGGGAAAAATCACCGGCAAAACACCGGGCAGCGGGGCGGGTACGCGATCAGGACCAGAACTCGGAACTTCCGGTAGATCCGACAAAGAAATCTCGAATCGGTCATTTTGGTCGGGTCTTTCGTCGCGGATGTCAATCACCAGCCCCTGATTGGGCAGGCGTTCGACGCTAAGCCGACAGGCGCAGGCGGTATCGATTTGAAGGCGACCTCCGCCAAGATCACGAAGTCCGCGCAATCTGGTTTGATTGATTCGCCGGAAAGAATCTGACAGATCGAACCGAAGTTCAGGCGCGTTCACTCGTAGTTCATGCGCCGCACCGCTGCGCCCCAACTGCCAGTCTGGCTGCTGCTGAAAATCGATAACGATCCGGGTGAAGCCGGGGTGATCCCCGGTGCGAACCGGCACGTCCTGGGCGCAGACGGTTGTCGCCAAGAGCAACAATGTCATGCCCGGAAAAAACTTGGCTAGAAGCGGCTTCATGCGGCTTTGGCGCCCTTAAGCGCCTGTTCCAACTCACTGAAGCCCGGGCGCATTGTGTGGGGGGTGTTCTGGCGTCCGACCTCGATGCAGATGCTGGCGGTGTGATTGTGCATGTTTGCAACCAAAACTTCGCGGATCAGCTGATAGAAATGCGCGTCTTCCTCAATCACGGTCTTGACCCGCGCGGCGAACGGCCCAACCAAGCCGTAGGCCAGAAAGACACCAAGAAAAGTACCCACCAATGCGCCTCCAATCATTTTGCCCAGCACTTCGGGCGGTTGATCGATGGACCCCATTGTTTTGATCACTCCAAGCACGGCGGCTACGATTCCAAGCGCGGGCAGCCCATCGGCCATCGTCTGCAACGCATGGCTGGAGTGCATGGCGTGGTGGAAGTTCGCCTCTATGCGCTTTTCCAGAACTTCCTCCACCTGGTGTGGATCATCATAGTTCATCGAAGCTGAACGCAGGGTGTCGCAGATCAACGCCATCGCTTCGTGATCGGCCTGAATCCGCGGGTAACGTCCAAAAATATCGCTACTTTCCGGCGCCTCAATGTGTCCTTCCAGCTGGACAGGATTCTGTTTGGCCAACCGGATCAATTCGTACAGCAGGCAAAGAAGGTCCCGGAAATCCGCGGGTTTCCAAATGGGTCCTTTGAAAACCTTACCGATATCTCTGATCGTGCGCTTGACCGAAGGCATGTCATTGGACAGCAGAAAGGCACCGACGGCGGCACCGCCAATTATCACCAATTCGAACGGAAGGGACTTCATGATGATGCCCATCTTGCCGCCGGCTGCGATATAGCCGCCAAACACCATGACAAAGATCACCACGATTCCGATAAGTCCAAGCATGGTCCATCCTTGTATTCTGTATTGCGCTCTCGCGCCGACTCTTACTGAGTCGAGTTAAAATCGTCCGAAGATCTCAGAGTTTGTCCCGGCCAATTACTCGTTCGGCACGTTGGCATGGCGCCCGGCCAAGATAACGCTGATCGTATATGCCGCGTCGGGAGACATGCCCTGAATGACTTTGGCAGCGGAATCAGCGCGCATCCTTCCAAGAAACCCGGCGGCAAAACTGGGCGCCATGGCCTCAAACAGCCTTGCCGCTTCTTTCGGTTTCATGTTTTCGTAAACGGCCGTCAGGCGTGTCACGTCATTTTCGGCGGCGCCGGTGGCCAAAGCCAGAGTGTTTTCCAGATCTGTTTCGGCTTCGGTCAGGGCTGCCAACTGGGCCGTGATATCCTGTTCTGCCCGTGCCAGGGCCGTAGTTCGGTCGGCGTTGAATTTTTCGCGTTGGTCGATGCGCTTTTCACGCTCGTCCAGCGCCGCCAAAACGGTGGCGACGTCCGGCGCTGGTGTGCACAAACCACTGGTTTCGGGTGCCGACGCGCCGATGTCACCCATCTCCCGGGCAATCGCCTGGCCGGGTCCGCCCATCAGCCGTAAAACGACCGAGATGCACAAAATCAGCGCCAACACGCTGAGTGGACCCTTTATGGAAGGTATGGTTTTCTTCCAACGGCCGGAGGTGTGAGGGCGCGTCATTGCACTGGTTCCGTAATATCTTGGCGGTTGCTGGCGAAAAACGATTTGGTTGGCCGGCTGCCCAGGGTCACGGGGACTGTTTGGCTGGGTGGCGGCGGCGCATGTTCGGGTCGGCGAAATGCGATATGCGAAACCGGCGTCGTCGCGGCAGGCGCGTCCGCTTCGTCGAGATCGTGGAGAGCGGCCACATGCAGTTCAAGCCGACGCGCGACATCTTCGGCCCGCGCCGTCAGATCGGCTAGAGAACCGCCCGAATCACTGGCCTGCGCCTGGGCAGACTTCAGCGTCCGCGTCATGTCGTCGACCTGCGCCGACAGTACTGCGATGGCACCGCCGACGCCCTTTTCCAGGTCGGTGAACCGTGTCAGGCGACGCGACAGGACGACGCAATAGAACGCGACACCCAAGGCTCCGGCAATCAGCAGGATATCTGAAATCAATGTCATCACTTTCCCTCAGCTCAATACAAATTCCATGATCAGTAAATCGCGCACACGGCCGTCGCCCGTGACGATCTGCACGCGTCGCAACATCTGTGCGCGCAGCCGCGTCAATCCGCCTGGCTTTTCCAATTCCGCAGGGTCGATGGCGCGCAAATAGCTGTTCAGGACATCGATAACCCGCGGCAAAAGCGCGGTAACTTCGGATTCGTTGGCCTTTGCCACTTCAAGCTGTGCCTGAAACCGCAGGTGGCGCGCATTCGTCCCCGGACTGAGCGACACCATGATCGGACTGATCGGTACAAAGGCGAAATCCGGCAGTCCGGGAACAACAGCGACGGGGGGGTCATTCTCTGATGATCGATCCTCGAAGATCATTCCGGACCACACTGCGTAAAAACCACCGCTGCCCAGCAACAAAGCCAGAAACAGCCCGATCAGCATACCCGGCTTTCCCGTTTTTCGGGGCGCCGCCCCAGCGTTCTGTCCTGTATCTGTGGTGGTCATATGGATTCCCGTTCTGTCCGACGAATCCTTCTTAACCCCGTGACCACTAACCGAATCTTAATCCGCACCGGCGCAATGTCCCGACAGGACAGGGCAAGAGCCCAATTCATCAGGAGGATGGTCTTGCAGCAACTTTTCGGAGTCTGGTCCGGCCTGTCGGTACAGCGTCAGGTCGTGGCGGTGCTGGCGGCGCTGGCGATGATCGTGGCTTCTGTCGGGCTTGTGCGGATGGCAACCACACCGTCGATGACGCTCCTTTACGCGGGGCTGGAAAACGGTGCCGCGGGCGAGGTCGTGCAATCGCTTGAAGCGCGGGGGATCGTTTATGAGATCCGAGGGTCATCGATTTTTGTCGACAGCACCCAACGCGATGAATTGCGTCTGACGCTGGCGTCTGAAGGTCTGCCCACGGGCAATGCGCTGGGGTACGAATTGCTCGATTCGTTGACGGGGTTTGGCACAACATCGCAGATGTTTGATGCGGCTTACTGGCGCGCCAAGGAAGGCGAACTGGCGCGCACAATCGTATCCAGCCCGACGATCCAGACCGCGCGTGTCCATATTGCGAACCCCGGATCGCGCCCGTTTCAACGAGATGTTGCGCCTACGGCGTCTGTCACCGTGACGACCGCCTCGGGCGGGTTGTCGGCGGGGCATGCCCGTGCGCTGCGCTTTCTTGTGGCATCGGCTGTGGCCGGGCTGGCGGCTGAGGATGTATCGGTGATCGATGCCCGGGGTGGTGTCGTGTTGGCGGGCGATTCGGAATCGCGCGTTCCCGACACCGGCCAGGACCGCGCGGCAGATATCCGCCGCAATGTAGAACGTCTGCTCGAGGCGCGGGTCGGATTCGGTAAGGCGGTTGTCGAAGTGGTCGTGGAAACCGTGACCGACCGCGAACAGATCACCGAGCGGAGGTTCGATCCTGAAGGACGTGTCGCGATCAGTTCAGATACCGAGGAAAGTTCGACCACCAGCAGCGACAAGGGCAGTGCGGATGTGACCGTGGCCAGCAACCTCCCCGATGGCGATGCCGCAGAGGGGGGTGACACGTCGCAATCCGAGAATTCCCAGACCCGCGAGCGGGTGAATTATGAAGTGTCGGAAACCCAGCGCGAGATACTGAAGGTCCCTGGTGCGATCAAGCGTGTCTCCGTGGCGGTACTGGTGGATGGAATCCGGACGACCGACGTGGATGGCACAGAATCCTGGGCGCCTCGCCCCGAGGACGAGATGCTGGCGCTGCGTGAGTTGGTCGGTGCGGCGATCGGGTTCGATGCAGAACGCGGTGACAGTCTGACACTGAAAACCATGGAGTTCGAACCGGTCAACGGTGAAGGCACGCCGCCGAGCGAGGGATTGTTCGGCCCGATCGTCTTTGACGCGATGCGTCTTGCGCAATTGGGCGTGCTGGGAATCGTCCTGCTTTTGCTTGGCCTGTTTGTTGTGCGCCCGATATTGACCAACACCCGCCGCGAAGACCCATTTGCCCTTGTGCCGCCCGCGCCCGGCGACACGGCGCTGATGGCCCTGACTGGGGTGATAGCCGATGACTCGGATCCCGGACCGGACGGGATACGGCAACTGGCCGCAAGGCAAGAGGGCAATGGCGATCCGGCGGCCGATCCCGTTGCCAGATTGCGCAAGCTGATCGACGAACGTCAGGAAGAATCGCTTGAGATATTGAAAAGCTGGATGGAAGACACCGAGGAGCCCGCTTGATGCCATCACCTTTTAGACTGGAAGAATTCGATGGGCCGGGGCGTACAACCGGCTTGCCCGACCTTGAAAGCTTGACGACGCCGCCCGAACAGGACGCGCTTGCCGCTTTTGACAAAGGCTATGCTGCGGGATGGGAAGACGCCGCAAAGGCGACGCGACAGGAGCAGGAGCAATCCAAAACCGCTGTTGCGCAGTCGCTGCAAGATCTTGGCTTTACCTATCAAGAGGCCCGCGCGCATGTCATGCGTTCGCTCACCCCACTGGTGTCAGGCATGCTGACCCGGCTTTTGCCCCGCCTGATCCGCGACACGCTGGGCGCGCGGATAATCGAAGAAATCGACGGGATTGCGGACAAATCGGCGGATTCCCCGATAGACCTGCTGATCGCGCCGGCGGGTGCCGACGATCTGCGCACGATCATCGGACGGATCACCGAACTTCCTCTGCGCGTCGTGGAGGAAGCAACGGTGCCCGAAGGACAGATTTTCCTCCGACTTGGACTGACCGAACGTGAAATCGATCTTTCGGGTGCGCTCGACAGTATCAGCGCGGCTCTGAATGGGTTGGATTCGCTCAACCGTAAGGAGTCCGTCCATGGATGACACCATTTTCACGCCCGCGGCGCACCCGTTTACCCAGGTGCCTATCGAAATCACAATCTCCGTCGGCAAGGCCCGACCGGTGTTGCGTGATCTCCTGCGTCTCGGCAAAGATGCGATCCTGCCGCTCGATACCCGGGTCGACGATCCGGTCGAGTTGTTTGTAGGCGACCGCCTGATTGCACGGGGCGAACTGCACGAACTTGACGGTGACCAGGCCGGGCAGCTTGCCGTGCGCCTGACCGAAGTGGCCGATCTGAAGAACGGATTGTGAAAATGCGCTTTTTCTGGGGGGGGCTGGCCGCCGCACTGCTGTTCGGCGGGGCGGCTTCGGCCCAGGAGATTGCAATTAACCTTGGCGGTGACACCTCGCTGGCTGGCAGATCAGTTCAACTTCTCGCGTTGATCACGCTGCTCAGTCTAGTGCCAGGGCTGGCGATTATGATCACATGCTTTCCGTTCATCGTGACTGTCCTGTCGATTCTGCGACAGGGAATCGGCCTGCAACAATCGCCACCGAACATGCTGATCGTCACACTTGCGCTGTTCCTGACCTATTTCGTGATGGAGCCGGTCTTCCAATCGGCTTGGGACACCGGGATCGGGCCGTTGGTCGACGGCGTACTCACACCCGATGTCGCGATCCCTCGGGCGTTGGAGCCGTTTCGCTCTTTCATGACCGGACGGATCGATCCGTCGACGTTCGAGGCCTTGGTCAGCCTTCGCCCCGATGCTGCGGGTGCCGAGCTTTCGCCTGCGGCACCGCTGTCGCTTATGGTGCCGTCTTTTCTGCTTTCCGAGATCGAACGGGCGTTTCAGGTGGGATTTTTGATCTTTCTGCCGTTTCTGATCATCGATCTGGTGGTCGCGGCTATCTTGATGTCGATGGGCATGATGATGGTGCCGCCAGCCATCGTATCATTGCCATTCAAGCTCGCCTTTTTCGCTGTCGCCGATGGGTGGACATTGATTTCGGGTGCCTTGGTTCGCAGTTATTTCTGAAGACTCGACCAATTGGCGCGCCGGCATGCTCCTGCAAGCGACTGACCTGCCCCCCCTGGACTGTCCCTCGTTCATAACGAGAGTCCTTGGGTTTTTGATGCGCTAACCAAAGTGTTCCCGGTTGGGGCCGGAAATTCCGCAGTTTGATCACGCAGACGGGCTGGATGCGTCTGGTGATTTTATCAGCGCTGCCGGGACCTCGTTCCCAATTGCGCTGTGCGATCGTTCTTCGTTGTAGTCTCGTCGCCAAGCCTCCAACTTTTCGGCGGTATCTTCAACTCTGAGATTATACGATTTCGGCCCACGGCCGCATCAAGCTCCTGACGCCCTCCAGGCTTGCCAGCTTGCCTGAATGGAATGGCTCGCATCGGGGATCTGGAATGTCTCGACCGTGGTGTAACGGTTGAAACCGCTGGCGCGCACCGCCGCCATGATCGCGGCGATGTCCCACATACCGTCACCCACCGGCAGCCGGTCGGAATCGGTAATGTGGAAATGCCAGAACAGGTCGCCCGCCAGCGCACAGGCTTCTGCCACGTCTTCGCCCTCGATCAGGATATGCGCGGCATCAAGCATCAATCCAAGGTTGTCCAATGCCAGATCGCGCACGAATTTGACCGCCGCTCCGGTAGTCATCAGACAGTTGGCATATTCGTGATTTACCGGCTCAAGCAGGATGGGCACACCGGGCGTGCGGTCCAGGGCGGCGCGGATGGCTTCGGCGATCCAGTCTTCGGTCTGCTGGCGCGCAACGCCTTCAACATACCGCCCGCGCAGTCGCCCAATGTTGACCATCGCGCCATATTCGGCGGCCAGATCCATGGCAGCGTGCATCCGGTCGCGGGCCTGCTGGCGGATTTCGGGCGCGGGGTCGGCAAAGCTGAGCTTGTCCTGACCATACACTTCGCCGGTGCAGATTGCAGGCAAATCAAGGCCGCTGTCGGCCACCGCACGGCGCAGTTCGGCCCGGTCGATGCGTGCCGGATCGGCCACCAAAAGCTCGACACCGTCATATCCCGTCTCTCGGATCAGGTTCAGCACCGGTGCCATGTCACCCCGGATCGCAGTGACCTTGTCGTGGATCACATCGGGGGTGGCATACATATATGCAATTTTCATTATTTCATGAACCTCAGATCGTTGAGTTCAGCCAACTTGCGGTGAATGACCTCTTTGCGCAGGACGCTGACGTTCGGGATGGCAAATTCCTGAACGTTGAAATACTCGGCCTTCACTTCGCTGCCACGGGCGATGCGCATGACCAGATCCACGATTTCAAGACCGACCTGGGGCAGGGTCTTGCTGCCGTCCAGAATATCGCCGGCGCTGAGGTCAATGTCGTCGGCAAGGCTGCGGAAGATTTCGTTGTTCGAACTGATCTTGGCCACCGGCGCTACTGCCGAACCGGTGGGCGTTCCCTTGCCCGTCGTGAACAGCACCATATGCGCGCCCGCAGACACCTTGCCAGTGACCGACGAGATGTCAAAGCCGGGCGTATCCATGATGACCACGCCCTTTTCTGTCGGTCTTTCACCATAGCCAACCACCTGCACCACCGGAGTCGTCCCGGCCTTGTGAATGCAACCCAGCGATTTTTCCTCGATCGTCGTCAGCCCACCCTTGATGTTTCCCGGCGAGATGAAAATGCCGCTGTCGTCCTCGGTGGTCATCGAGAGTTCGATCTCGTATTCCTTGATCAGCGCCATCAACTTGCGCTGCACTTCCTCGGTCTTGCCACGTTTCCACAGCGCATGTTCGGCGCCGACCATTTCGGTGATTTCCGACAGAATGACCGTACCGCCATATCCGACGATGATATCCGCCGCCTCGCCGACCGCCGGGTTCGCGGTCAGCCCCGAGAACGCATCAGATGACCCGCACTCAAGCCCGATCAGCAGTTCGGACAGATCGCCGTCGTCCTGTGGTTCCTTTTCAAGCGCCTCCTGGAAGGCACGCACCCTTGCGATTCCGGTCTGCCCGGTCGCCCGGGCGCCGCCACCCAGTTGCACGACCAGCGTTTCCACCGGCTTGCCCGACTTTGCGATTGCGTCTGCGATCCTCTGGGCCGAAGCTGTTTCACAGCCCAGCGACAGCACCAGAACCGCGCCGACGTTTGGGTGCAGCCCATGGCCGATGAACGTATCTTCGGTGGTAGTGTTCTCGATCGCGTCGAAGGTGCAGCCATAGGGGTGGCTGAATGTCATTGCGCCGGTCTTCATCGCGACGTCCAGCGCCACACGGTTCACACAGGATACCGTCGGCAAAACCAGAACGTGATTGCGGATGCCGATGCCACCGTCCTTGCGGCGGAAGCCTTTGAAGGTTGTATTCATCGCCCTGTCCTTTCCGTTGTGCCTATTCGTGCCGCCGCGCCTTGAGGCCACGGCAATTGTGTACATGGACCCATTGACCCGCCGCGATATCACTGGTCGCCATGCCGATGACTTCGCCGTATTTCAGAATGTGCTCGCCCTCTGCGATGTCGCGCAGTGCAATCTTGTGACCACGCGGAATAGCCTCGGCCACGGCGATTTCGGCGCCCGTCCGCGCGCCGGTGATTTGCACCATTTCGCCCTGCGCAAGGTCGCCCACGGCCGTGGCCACGGTATCGGTGTTTCGAATCTGGATGGCGGAGGTCATGGGTTCAAGCCCCTTTCGTTGATACGGAACGCGTCACAGCAGGATTCCGGGCAGGAAGGTCGAAAGACCGGGAAAGAAGATCGTAAGCAGCAATACGACGACCATCGCCCCAAGGAACGGCAATACCGCCCGTGAGGATTGCGCAAATGGCACTTCGGCGATCCGCGAGGCTGTCATCAACGTCACCCCCAGCGGCGGGGTGTTTGCCCCGATGCAAAGGTTGACCACAAACATTACCCCAAAGTGCAGCGGGTCAATGCCGTACCCGTTCACCACCGGCATCAGGATCGGGATCAGGATGATGATCAACGCGTTGCTTTCCATGAAGGTGCCGATCAGCAACAGCAGAATATTGACCATCAGCAGGAATATCAGCGCGTTGGGCGCGACGGCAGAAAAGAACTCGGTCAGTTGCTGGGGCACCCGTTCGGTGGTGATGATCCAGGCGAACAGGTTGGACACTCCGATGATCAGCAGGACCGGCACCGTGATCCGCACCACTTGAAAGGCGATCTCGGGCAGCGCCTTCAGCGGGATTTCACGATAGATAAAGACGGACAGAACAAAGGCATAGGCCACGGCCAGCACGGCGGCCTCGGTCACTGTGACGATGCCGAGGATGATGCCGCCAAGGATGATCACCGGCAGCATCAGCGGCGGCAGCGCGCCAAAGGTGGCCATGATCAGTTCTTGCAGGCTTGCCCGATCGCCGCCGCCATAGCCCCGGCGCCGGCTGATGATGACCGAGATCACGATCAGCGACAGCGCCATCAGCACCCCGGGGATCAACCCGGCCAACAACAGCCCGGCGATCGAGATGTTGCCGGTCGCGCCAAGGATCACCATGGTCAGGCTGGGCGGGATGAGCGAGGCCAGAACCCCGCAGCACCCCTGAAGGGCGGCGGCAAAGCTTGCGGCATAGCCCTTGGCCTTCATCGCCGGGATCATGATTGACCCGATGGCGGCGGTATCGCCGATGGCCGAACCCGAAAGCGCCCCGAACAGGGTTGACCCGACCACTGTCACTCCGGCCAGACCGCCCGAGATATGGCCGATCAGCGCGTTGGCCAGACGCATCATCCGCCGGGTGATGCCGCCGTGCTCCATCAGCACGCCGGCAAAGACGAACATCGGCAGCGCCAGAAACGGATAGGAATACAACCCCTGGGTGGTGCGCTGCGCGATCAGAGCGATGTTGATACCCTCGATCCACAGATAGCCCATGCAGGCCGCGCCGATGGCAAAGGCGATGGGCACGTTCAGCCCGATCAGTGCCAGAAGCGTGACGAAAATGAACGCGGTCATCATTGGCTGTCAGCCCCTTCGCTGCGACCCAACAGGGTATTTATCAACTGTTCCAAAGACACCAGCGCCATCAGAAATCCACCGACCAATGCGCCGCCGTATTGCCAGGCGACCGAGATCTGCAGGCCCGGGGTGATCGATTTGTAGGTTTTGCCGACAAGGATCCAGGCGCCGTAGATCAGGCACAAACAGAAGACGAAGATCAGCGCCCGGCCCAGAATGTTGGCGGCATGTCGCCAGCGGGGCGACAGCGTGTCGACAAAAACGTCGATTGCCAGATGCTCATAGCGCATCATCAGCAGCGCCGAACCGAGAAAGGTCATCCAGGTCATCAAAAGCAGGGACAGTTCTTCGGACCAGACAAACGGCGTCTCAAGAACATAGCGCCAGATGACCTGCCCAAGGATCACCAGCGTCATGGCAAAGACCATGAGCATCAAGATCCAGCGCAGGACGATGGCGACGGTAGCGGTGATCGCATGCATTCAGGATATTCTCCGGCGCGATGACAGGACGTGGCAGGTTCCCGGCGGCGCAATACGGCCGCCGGGATTGTTCAGGGGTTACTGGCCTTGCGAATACTTGCGCACCAGACCCAGCAAGTCTTCGCCGAACACGCCCTCGTATTTTGTCCAGACCGGCTGCACAGCCTCCTGGAAAGCGGCGGCATCGGGGCGGGTGACTTTCATCCCCGACTCTTCCAGCTTTTTCAGGATCTCGTCATCGCCGTCACGGATCATGGCCCGTTCCTTGTCGCGCCAGATCGCCGCTTTTTCCATGACGATGGTCTGCTGTTCCTCGGTCAGATCGTCCCAGGCATCCTGCGAAACGGTCAGCACCGCCGAGCCCCAGATATGGCCGGACAGAGCCAGATGGTCCTGCACCTCGTGGAACTTCGACGCATAGATCGTGGCAAGCGGGTTTTCCTGACCATCCACCACGTTCTGCTGCAACGCGGTGAACACTTCGGAAAACGCCATCGGTGTGGGCAGGGCGCCCAGTTCGCGGAACGTATCAAGGCGCAATTCGGCCTCGGGGACGCGCAGCTTCATGCCGGCCAGATCGGCCGGGGTCTCGACCGGGCGGGCCGAATTGGTGATATGGCGATAGCCGCTTTCCCACCAGCTGAGCGCTACAATGTCATGCTCCGCAAGGATATCGGCCAGCGCCTCGCCCAACTCGCCGTCCAGCGCGGCATAGGCGGTTTCGCGGGTCGGCCATGCATAGGGCAGTTCCTCGACGATCAACCGCTTGTCCAGAACCTGAAGCGCGCCGGTGCCGAACAGACCCATCTCGACCGTGCCAAGGCCCAAACCTTCGGCCACTTCGCGGTCGCCGCCCAGCTGGCTGCTGGGATAGACTTCGATCACGACCTCGCCATCGGTGGCGGCCTTCACGTCCTCGGAAAGACCGTTCAACGCGATCTGCCAGGGGTGGTCGGCGGCAAAGACATGACCCACCTTCAACTTGGTTTCCGCAGCGGCGATGCCGGCACTTGCGACTAGGGCAACCGCGGCGACGGTGGCTTTCATGAAGGTCATTGTGGATATGGTTTTCGTCATTGTTTCTCTCGCTCTGCTGGTTGGGTGCCCCGATTGTCGGGGTCATTGGTGTTGAGGTAGGCGCCGATCGCGGCAGTGTAGATATCGATCGCCGCCAGATATTCCGCGATCTCGATGAACTCGTCCGTCTGATGCGCCTGATCGGCCCGCCCCGGCCCAAGGATCACGATATCCTGGCCGATCTCTTGAAAGACCGAGGCATCGGTAAAGTAATTCGCGCTGCCCGGCGGCGCGCCATTGCGCCCCACCGCGGCCAGCCCTTGGCGGACAGCGTCCAGAATGGCGGCATCGGCTGCTGTCTCGACCGCGGGCAGATCAAGCAGCGGCGTGATGGTCAGGGTGCCGCCCTGTCGGGCATCGGCGATGTTGCGCGCCATCGCATTCAGACGCCCAAGAAGCGCACCGTGATCCTGGCCCGGCAGGGTGCGGAAATCGACCACCATGAACCCCTTGTCGGGGATGACATTGTTGCCTTTTCCAGCACCGATCCGGGTCACGGCCATGGTGGCGGGCGTCATATGGCCATTGGGGTCAGTGGCCAGCGGCAAACGACCCAGATCCCCGCGAAAACGGTCCAGCAGGTCGATGACATTCACGCCCTCGCTGGGGGCGGAACTGTGCGCGGTCCGGCCTGTGGCATCGACCTGCACCCAGAGCACCCCCTTGTGGGCGTTGATCGGCTGGTTCGAGCTGGGCTCGGCGACGATCATCGCATCGAAGGGCGGCAGATGCCCGTCATCGACCATCTGCCGCGCCCCGTGCGAGCCGGTTTCTTCGGCAAAACTGGCGGCAAAGACAACTTCACCGGCGAAATCGCCTTGGTTCCGGATATTGAAGGCGAGAAAGGCGAAAAGCAGGGCCAGCAGGCCACCCTTCATGTCGGCAGTGCCGCGCCCGTACATCCGCCCGTCGATAATGGTGGCCGAGAACGGATCATGGGTCCATTCGCTCTCGCCCAGAGGGACGGTGTCCAGATGACCGCTCAGGACCAGGCGGCGCCCCGGCCGGTTGCCTTGAAGAGTCGCCACAAGATTGGCCTGTCCGTCGCGGCAAAGACGCAGATCGGTTTTGATCCCGGCCTGATCCAGAACCCTGCACAACATGCGGGCCAGCACTGCCTCGTTGCCGGGCGGATTCACTGTATCGCAGCGCACCGCCTCTTGCAGGAAAGCGATTGGATCGGGAGGGCCGGGCGCCATCGCCGCGGTGGGTTCATCTGCCGCGGCGAACTGCGGTCTGTCGGCTCGGCGCATGAAACGTCCCCTCTGTCGCTGACAAGGTAAGGATAGCACTTTGGCAAAAGGCGAACTATTGACCAGAATCGAAATTGTGAGTTTGGTATTTGTATGATTCATACAAATACCTATCCGGACGCATCTGCCGGCCCATCCCTGACGGTCCGCGAAATGCTTGAACTTGAAGCCATGACAGGCGCGCAGGTGCTTGCGGGCGCCAAGGGGTTGGGACGCGAAGTCCGCTCGGCAACCGTCATCGACGCGCCCGACGGCACACAGTGGACCCGCGAATACGAGTTCCTCATGACCTCCACCTTTCCGCTGGCTGCCCTTGGGCCACAACTTGAGCCCTTGATTGTCGATCTGGCGGCACGCGGAATATCGGGACTGGGCGTGAAACTGACCCGCTATATGAAGGAATTGCCGCAACCGGTGCTGGACGCGGCGGATCGGTTGGGCTTTCCCATCGTCTCGCTGCCTGACCACATGCCTTGGGTCGACCTGATCAATCCGATTTTGACCAATGCGCTGTCCAGACGGGCCGACCAACTGCGGCGATCCGAAGCGATCTATGGCGGCTTTACCGACAGCCTGATATCCAGTTCGCGACTGGACGATCTGGCGCGTCTTCTGGCGGAAATGGTCGGAAACCCCGTCGTCATCGATTGCGAGGCCGAAGGCATCACCGCGTGGTCCGACACTGCGCTGGGGGCGGGCGGCCTTCTGGCGCGACTGCGTGAGACCCGTGGGTGCGAAGGTCACAGCCTCAACGCCGCGCATCGCGTCGAACGGCACAATGCGCGCGCCGGATCGCTGGTTTGCGCATCCCTGGCAGACGAGGTGGGCGGCGGCCATATCGCGATCTTCGAACAGAACCGCCCCTTCAACGACAGCGATCTAGACTGCCTGCTACATGCCAGGAAGGCCTGTTCGATCAAGGTGTTGCAACTGTCTGCCGAGCGACAGGTCCAACGCACCCGCGAAAGCGATCTGCTGTCGGCTCTGGTCACGCCGTTCAGCAACCGCAGCGAACACCGCAAGGTCGTGCAAGCGGCGCAGGAGGCCGGACACGGGCTGGACGGGCCGCACATCGTGATCACCTGCCGGATAGAAGACGTGGCACAGCACCGCATGTACGAGGTGATCAAGGCATCGCATGTCCACCTGATCGACCGTCGGGACATCCTGATCGGGTTTCCGCACCCAGGGCTTGCCACGCTCATCGTGAGCCGGTGCGAGCGGATGACCCAGGGTGATGTGGTGGCGCTGCTGACCGATCTGCACAGTCGGCTTGCGGCGCAGGTTCCCGGACTGCGGCTGACGTGCGGCGTCAGTCACCGGTTGGCTGATCCCGCCGCGCTGCCGGGTGGGTTCGTCCAGGCCGAGCAGGCGCGCCGTTTTGGAGAGGGCGCACAATCCCCTTGCGCCATCCACTGGTTCGAGGAAGTCGGGCTGCTACGCCTGCTTTTGCATCCGGCAATTCAGGCCGAAGCGCATAATTTCGTTGAGGACTGGCTGTCAATCCTGACCGATCACGATGCCCGCAGGGACAGTCAGCTTGTCGCCACTCTGGCTGCCTATCTGGAAACCAATGGCAATCACAGAAAGGCGGCCGAAAGGCTGGATATTCATCACAACTCAATCCGCTACCGGATGCAGATGATCCGGAAACTGACTGGCCATGACGTAATGACGCCGGGCATCAGGCTGCAATACGATCTGGCCTTGGCTCTCCTTCGGATGCAGGATCGGCAGATCCCTCCCTCCAAAGGTCGCAATCCTAGTGCATCCAGGACGCCGGATAGAGCGCCAGCGCCGGAATATAAGTGATCACCAGAAGGGCAATGATCAACGCAATCAGGAACGGTTTGATGGCGCGGATGAACTCGGCGATGCTGGTGCCGGAAATACCGCAGGCCACATACATCAGCACCCCCAGCGGCGGCGTAAGCTGACCGATCACCAGATTCACCACCATGACGATGCCGAAATGCACCGGGTTGATCCCCAGGGTGTTGATCAACGGCATCATGATCGGCACCAGAATGATGATCAGAACCAGTGTTTCCATGAAGGTGCCCAGCACCAGCAGGATGATGTTGATCAGCAGAAAGGTCAGCATCGGATCGTCGGTGATGCTGGTCAGCAACGCGAGCAACTGCTGAGGCGCCTGCCCAACCGACAGGATCCAGCCGAAGGGCGCGGCCGTCGCGGCAATCACAAGGATCGACGAGGTGTCGCGGGCCGAAGAAGAAAAGATCGCCGGCAGTTCGCGGATATTCAGCGTGCGATAGACGAACAGGCCGACGACAAAGGCGTATGCAGCAGCGACGGCCGCAACCTCGGTCGCGGTGAAAATACCCATGCGAAACCCGACGATGATGATCACCGGCATCAACAGCGCCCAGGAGGCCCCGAAAAATGTCCGCCGCAATGCGCGCCACGAAAAGTCCGCGCCCCGCCCATAGCCGTGGCGCCAGGTCATATAGGCCACGGTCAGGACAAGCGCTGTGGCAATCACCACTCCGGGCAGAATACCGGCCAGGAACAGCGCCCCGATCGAGACATTGGCCTGCCAGCCATAGATGATCAGCAGGATTGACGGCGGGATCACCGGCGCCAGCACCGCTGCGGATGCGGTCAAGCCGACGCTGAACCCCTTGTCATAGCCGGCCTTCACCATCTGCGGCACGAACACCCGTGTTGTCGCCGCGCAATCGGCCAAGGACGACCCCGAAATCCCCGCCATCAGCACGTTGGTCAGCACATTGACATAGGCCATACCGCCCCGGATATGGCCGACAAGCGCGCCGGTCAGGGTAAACAGGCGCTCGGAAATCCCCGAGGCGTTCATCAGTGACCCGGCAAGGATGAACAGCGGGATTGCCAGCAGCGGGAACGACTGGACCCCGGCCGTCATGCGCTGCACGGCAATGGTCAGCGGAATTCCCTCAAGCCAGATTACAGCCATCGACGAAGCGGCCAGCGCAAAAGCCGTTGGCACACCGATCAGAAGGAACAGGACCAGCAACAACAGCAGAGTGACGATCATGACGCCATCTCGGTTTCGGCTTGAATTTCGATCGTGCTCATCAGGGCGCCGCGCAATCCGCTGTCGACGCTGTTGCGCAGGACGTGCAGGGCGGCGCAAAGACTGGTGACAGGCAGCGCCAGCGTATAAATTCCAAAGGTCAGGCCCAGCATTGGCGTCAGATCGCCCCATGTGGTGCGCACATAGCGAAAGCCGTAAAAGGTGGCGACCGCAAAGACCCCCAGACATACCAGAACAGCAGCAAGAGCCGCCAAAAGTTCAAGTCGTTTGGGCAAAACGCGCAACAGGATGTCGATGCGGATGTGCTGATGGGTGGCAAGCGCCGCGCTGGACCCGATGAAAACCATCCAGGTGAAGACCATCGTCAGCAGTTCTTCAGTCCAGGTGATGGGCGAGCCAAGGACATAGCGGAAGAAGACCGTCGCTGTCAGGACGGTGAAAATGGTTCCCAAGAGCATCCATAACAGATGATGTTCGATCATTCTAACCGCATCATCGACTCTAAGGATCCATTTCTTCACACTATTCTCCCCTGGCCCGCCCGGAGCCTGCATTGGCCTTAACGGTTGCGGATCGTCTCGATGCCCGCACGGACGCGGTCAATGGCATCCTGGCCCCAGCGGTCGGCAAGTGCTGTAAACACGGCATCGGTCGATTTCTCGGCAAAGGCCTCGCGGTCGGGATCTTCGATGATCGTCACTTTTCCGGATGCAGCGATTTCTGTAAGCATTTCGCGTTCGGCACGCTGCTGAAGCAGTGTCATTCTGGCCGCGGCGGCGTTGGCCTCTTCCAGCAGGATGCGCTGATGGGCGGGATCAAGCTTGGCCATCGTGTTCTTGTTGATCAAAAGCATGTTGTTCTGCAGCATGTGCCGGGACATCACGACATATTTTTGAACTTCGTAGAACTTGCGCGCAAAGATGGTCGGGATCGGATTTTCCTGTCCGTCAACCGTGCCCTGCTGAAGCGCTGTATAGACGTCGCTGAACGGAATCGGGGTCGGTGCGGCGCCGATACCGCGGATCATTTCCACCCAGACCGGAGATTCCGGCACGCGGATCTTCAGCCCCTCCATGTCGGCGGGCGTGCGCACTTCCTTGTCCGAGAAGGTGAAGTTGCGCCAGCCCCAGTACCAGATCTTGGTCAGCGGGATGATGTTGTGCTTTTCCTCCAACTCATCAAAGGCGGGCTGCATCGCCTCGCCGGTGATGATCGCCTGCGCCTCGTCCCAGTCACGCCACAGGAACGGCGTACTGGGGATTTCCAGCGCCGGAACCAGGGTACTTGTCGCGGGCATTGATGCGCCGGTGATGTCGAGAACACCGTCGCGCACCTGCTGGACAAGTTCGACTTCCTTGCCAAGCTGTTCGCCCGGAAAAATCTGCATTTTGACTTCACCACCGGTCCGCTCTTCGACCCGTGCGGCGAATTCATCATAGAGTTGGCTCGAATATTCACCGGGAATATTCGGATGTCCGAAACGCAGCACGGTTTCGGCATGAACAGCGCCCGCAGTCAGCAGCAGTGTTGCAGCCGCCAAGGCCGTTTTGATCCCATGGTTACAGTTCATTGTATCCTCCCCGATGAAAATCGGTCCGTGGCGAATACGCTGCACAGACCAGAGGGGCCAAGCCCGCTCCATCAGAGCTTATTTAGCCGATTCCGCAAAAACAATTGACCAGATCGACAGAAGACAACAACGCTCTTGTGTGAAACATACAAAGACTATTCAAAGCTTGGCCGGTTGACCTCCACGCCCCGCTTGCGGCGCACTGACCGCGTCTGCCGGGCTTCGGACACCGCGCCAGAACACCCATGGCCGGAGTTCTGTATTAACCCTACAAGTCCGGTATCGGAGCGCAGACACGCCACGCGGCGGCTGCGAAACAGGAGTTGCTGTCATGGTAGAGCCAGAAACATTTGAGTTCCTTGCAGATCTTGCAGCGAACAACCGCAAGGCTTGGATGGACGAGCACCGCGATGAGCGGGACGACGCCCTGCGCAATTTTACGGGCATCGCGATGACTCTGCACGACTATGCCGACCGTTTCGATCATGTCGTGGCCGATGCGAAGATCAAACCAAAGCAAAGCTTTACCAAGTTCTTTCAGGATCCGCGTGACCGGATCGGACGTGCCCTGTACCGCGCGGACGTGGATGTATTTGCCAATGCCGGTCATCCGTCCGAGGATTTCGGATACTACCTGCATATCGAACCGGGAAATTGCCATGCAGGTGCCGCGCTGTTCAAACCGTCCAAAGAGGCGCTCGCACGGTTGCGCAAGCGTCTGGTCGATGATCCACAGGGATTAAAGGCGGTATTGACCGACCCCGAGTTCAAATCGACCTTCCCAGACGGTTTGGTCACTCGCAAGGCGTTGGGCGCTGTGCCGGACGGATTTGAAGCTGGCGGTCCTGTTGATCCCTATCTGAAAATGGTCGGTCTGGGGTGTCGCAAAGACTTGCCGGACGCCCTCCTGCTCGACGACGACGTGATTGATCTGCTGGTCGAGATCTTTCGCCCTGCCAGCCAGCTGGTGCGCTACTTCGACTGAAGACCTGCGAGAAAAAGATCGCTAGCGGGAGGTGTCGTCTGGTGAGGGGGCTGTGTCCGATGATTTCATCAGCACTCCGGCAATGCAGGCCATGATCAGCCTGTCTGGCGCTTTGCTGAACCGTCGGTGAAACCCCGCAGGCTCTAGTTCATAACTCCGGCTTGATGGTTGGCGGTCTGCCGCTCCTTTGCCTTGGCTTTTCGTTCATGCGCCAGCGTGCTCAGGCCGAAATCGTCAAGAATCGCATAGATCGCCGGAAGCACGAAAAGCACCACAAGGCTGGCAGCCAGCAGGCCATAGACAAGGCTGGCCACAAGGGGGATCAAGATCTGCGCCTGAAGGCTTGTCTCGGTCAGGATCGGCAAAAGCCCGGCTGCGGTGGTTGTGGTTGTCAGAAAAATTGCACGAAATCGCGCCCGGGCCGCTTTTGAGGCGGCCTCTGCCACGGTTTCCGAGCCTTCGCTTTCGCGTTTCACAAAATCGACCAGCAGGATCGAGTTATTTACGACCACACCGGCAAGCGCGACAAACCCCAGCATGCTGGGCATCGAAAAATCCAATCCCATCGCCATATGGCCAAAGATTGAACCGACCAGCGATAAGGGGATCACCAGCATCACCACGATTGGTTCGACATAGGAGCGGAACAGAAAACTGAGCAGCAGGAAAACCCCGAGCAGACCGATCAGAAAGCCTTTCAGCATCGATTGCTGGGTTTTGGCCGCTTCGGCGCGCTGGCCCTCCACATCCAGTATAATCCCGTGGTAACGGTCCAGCAGATCCGGCAGAAACCGGGTCATCGTATCGCTGACGATGGCATTTGCATTGGCGGTTCGGGTGTCGATCGTGCCCTGTATGGTCACGGTCCGCATGCCGTTTTCGCGGTTGATCCGACTGACCCCCTGTCCAATGGCCACATCCGCCACAAGATCAATCGGAATCGAGGTGCCATCGGCGCGGGTCACCAGAAAATCGTCAAACGCGCGATAGCTGCCCTGATCCGCGCTGGCGAATTGGGCCGTCACTTCGACGACGCGGCCATCGATCTGAATCTCGCTGATCGTGGTGCCGTAATAGGCCGCGCGCAACTGGTCGGCCAGAACCGCAGCCGTGATCCCCATCGGTCCTGCCGCATCCCTCAGGGTGACCTGCAATTCGCGTTTGCCCGCCCGCAGATCGTCCAGAACCGAGGTCACTCCGTCATAGCGCCACAGCCAGTCCTGCAACTCCAGCGATGCCGCCTTCAGCATGTCCAGATCATCGCCCTTGAGACGCATATCAATCGCAATGCCGGCGGGGCCGATGGTGCTTTCGGCATAATTCAGGCTGATCACATCCGGCACCGAACCCACGGCGGCGCGCCAGTCCGCCATGATCGCATCGGGGCGACTGTTACGCTCGGCTGAGGGCAGCAAATCGGCGCTGACCGTGGCCACATGCGCGCCGGTTTCGAACGCATCACGGTTCACGCCGTATGTCACGCTGACATGTCGGATCAGGTCTGCGCCTTCGGGCTGTTCGGGCGAAAGGCGGGTGTTGACCTCGACCAATCCCCGCTCAAGTTCGGCGACTACGCTTTGCGTCCGCGACAGCGGGGTTCCCTGCGGCAATAACACCCGCGCGACGATGGTATCGCCGTCCAACTCGGGAAATGCGGTGAATTTCAGGTATCCGCCCGCGATCATGCTGACGGACACCAGAAAAACCGCAATGCTCAACCCGGTGACGGCATATCGCCACCGAATGGCCGCATCCGCCACCGGGCCGACAATCCGGTCACGGGTCCAATTCATACCGGCCTCGACTCGGGCGCGGACACCTTTGTCGCTTTGGGGCTGTTCCAGACTGCGGATCAGGTGGTGCGGCAGAATCAGGAACGCTTCGATCAAAGACACCAACAACACGAACAGCATCACCACAGGCACGACGCGCAGCACCGCGCCCAGATCACCCGACAAAAACGCCAGCGAGCCAAAGATCATCGCAGTCGTTCCGAATGACGCCAGCACATTGGGAAACACCTGCGCGGCGCCCTCGACGGCGGCGTCCATTGCGCTGCGGCCCTTTTCGCGCAGGCGGGAAATGTTTTCGGCAATGACGATGGCATCGTCCATCAACAATCCGATGACGATCAACAGGCCCAGCGTTGTCATCAGGTTCAGCGAATAGCCAACCAGCCCCATCAGTGCGACGCCGCCCATGAACGAAACCGGCAGGCCCATCGCCACCCAGAACGAAAAGCGAAAGCCGAAGAACAGCCAGAGCACCGCAAACACCAGCGCCAGACCCTGCAACCCGTTCACCACAACCAGCGTCAGGCGTTCGCGCACAACCGACGCCCCGTCCGCCGTGATTTCCATGACGACACCCGGCGGGGCCTGTGCCCGTTCGGCTGCCAGAAACGCTTGCAAGGCATCAATGATGCGCAGGCTGTCTTCGGCGCGGGTCTTGGTGATGTCCAGTATTGCGGCGGGACGACCATCAAACTCGATCACGTCATCGTCCAGGGCAAACTGTTCGCTGACCTCGGCAATGTCGCCCAGCCGCACTTGCCCGCCTTGCGCGGACGAGCGGACAATCAGGCCTTCCAGTTCCGCAACGCTGCGCCGTTCTTCGGCAATCCGGATCAGCAGGCTTTCCGATGACGTGTCCAGCGTTCCTGCGGGCAAATCCAGACTGCCCGCGCCAACCACCCGTGCGATATCGGACACCGAGACTCCAAACCGCCGCAAAGCTTCGGGGCGCAGGTTGATATGCAGCTCGAGCGTCGAGAACCCCCGCATATCCACCTTGGGAATACCGCCCCAACGCAACATGCGCGTGCGAATTTGGTCTGCGTATGCCTCAAGCTCGGGCCGGGAGGTCGGGCCGGTGATTGCAACCGAGGCGACAAAATCGGTCAGCCCCAGCGGCTTGACCCGCGCGGTTTCCGCCCGCGCAGGGAAATCGGTGATCGCGTCAATCTCGGACTTTACATCGGCCACGAACGCCTGAAAATCGTCGCCTTCGCGCATTGTAACTTCGGCCCGGGCCAAATTTTCGCGCGCTTCGCAGGATTGATGATCAACCCCCGTCACCGCATCCAGCGCCGACTCGATCCGCAAACAAATCGCGCTTTCCACGTCTTCGGGGCGCGCACCCGGATAGGGCACCGTGATTTCCACCTGACTGGGGGTCGCGCGCGGAAAAGTTTCGCGCAAAAGGGTAGGGGCCACGAACAGGCCCGCGCTCAGGAACAGGACCATCAGAAGGTTGGCAATGGTCGCGTGCCCTGCAAAGAACCGGATCATTTGGCAAGGTCCGCCATCAGCGCATCGTCCAGAATGGCGGTGAGCAGCATCCCCTGAATGACCGGACTGAGGTCGCTCACGATAACCTGTTGGCCCTCGGTCAGCCCTTCGGCGATCAAAACCCGCGCATCCTGAACCAGATAGGGCGTGACCGGTACCGTCGCCAGCCGATTGTCCGCGTCAACAACCAGCACTTCGCCATTGTGCAATGCGCTGCGCGGAATAACCATGCCCCGCACCGGCGCTGCGGTTAACGCGACCTCAACGAACATGCCTTTGGTCAGCGGCGGGCGGGTGCCGGGCTCGGCCCCGGAATAGGCTGATTCAACCTGCACAATCACTCCGAGCGTTCCGGCCTGCGGATCAATCGTGTCGCTGATACGGTCCACACGGGCGTCCCAGATCAGTGTGTCCTGACCAAGCGAAAGCCGCACCTCCGCCACCAGCCCGAGTTGGCGCAAGACCTCTTTTATCAAGGTTGGGTCGCCGGAAAACAGGCTGGCATCAGGATTGTTGAAATGCATCAGGTCGCGCATGGCGGCGAGCGAAACCTGCGCTTCCACTTCGGCCATCCTGACACCGTTCAACACCGCTGCGGTCTGACCGGCACGCACATATTGGCCGGTTTCCACAGATGTCGTCGCCACGCGGGCCGCAAAGGGCAGTTTCAGCTCTGTGCGGGCAAGGTTCAGCGACGCTGTTTCCAAACTCGCCCGATAGACGGCAATCTGTTCCTGCTGCACCTCTCTCTGGGTTGGCACAAGGGCAAGCGTACTTTGAATTGAAAGCACTTTTTGACGCTGCGCCAGAACCCCGCTGCGCACGGTATCCAAGGCGCTTTGCGAAACGGTGCCGCCGGAAAACAGCGTTTCAACACGCGCAAGGTCGCCTTGCTTCAATTGAAGTGCTTCGGTTTCAATCGAGAGTGCGGCGCTTTGGTTGGCCTGCGACACGGCCAGTTCGGCCAATCTGGCCTCTGCTGCACGGATGTTGGCCTTGGCCTGTGCAATCGCCAGATTGAAATCGACCGGCGACAGGCGCAAAATGATGGCGCCCGCAGGCAAGATCGCGCCTTTGCGAAGGTCCGGATTGACATAGTCGGCAGTGCCGCTCACTTGCGCAATCGCCTCGAAGGTGCGCGCGGGGCTGACCAGTCCAAAACCTGTAATCTCGGGGGTGATCGCGCGTTCCCGGGCGGAAATGACCCGCACCGTTGTCGCCCGTTCCGTCAGCGGGGTCTGAGTGGGCGGCGCGCTTGTCAACACGACAAAGGCGAGCGCCCCGGCACCGATGGCCGCCACGGGCAGGGTGATGAACAACAGTTTGAACCCGGCCTTCATCCCCGTGTCTCCTGCTGCGAAAAGGCGGAAAGTTGCAGATCAAGCAACCGGTCGCCATCCCGGAGCAATACGGTCGGATCACGCGAAACCAATGACCTCAGTATCAGGCTCTGGATGAGTCCCATGATCAATGCAGCCACATCGCTTGGCGCGGTGTCACGGCGCAGCAAGCCGTCTTTTTGCGATTGAACAATCATCTCAACCATCGCTTGCTGAAACCGCCCCATATTCGCGTGGATTTCCTGTCTGACAGCCTCCTGCGCCACCGTTCGATCGCGCATCAACATGATTTCGGGCAGTGCCGGAGTGTCATGCACCAGCCGTAACTGCCCCAGAGCCAAATGGCGCAACTGCTCCAGCGGTGTTGCCGCTTCGGCCCGCGCGTTTGCGATATTGTCCGCGATCCGTGCGCCGAGGGTCCGCGTAATGGACTGCCAAAGCTCTGTCTTATTGGGGAAATGTTTGTAAATTGCGGGCTGCGTCATGCCCAGACGTTCGGCGATCATTGTCGTCGTGACCTGCGCTGGCCCATGCTCGTAAGCCAGCGCCAGCGTCGCGCTTTCAATCTCGGCCTTGCGGTCTTCTGCGGATTTGCGAACCCTCATTCAGGCCGCCCGGCCCGAAAAAGCGCCAGTGCAATCGCCGCCCAGACAACAAACCGAAAGGCCAGAGCGCCAACGGTGCGCATCTCGAACCCTATGCCCTGCGACACCTGATACCCAAAGACCATCGCCACACCCGCCGTCGCCACCGCGATGAAAACCGACAGACCCAGCGCCCAATCGCGCATCATCCAGATGCCAAAAGCGGTAACGAGATAGGCAAATCCAGCCAGAAAGTTGAACCACACGACAAAAGGAACAATGGCGCCCGCGGCCTTCTGCGCTTGCGTTGGCCCGAACAGCACGCTGCCGCCGGAAAACACTGTCAGCACACCGAAGACCGCCGCGAGAACAGCAACTGCCATCATCCATTTGGGGCGTCTGCCTGAGGTGTTATCCAGATTTTTCATCGAGATTTCCTTTCTCGCAAAGATGAGATCAGCTCTTTTTAGTTATAGCGATATAACTATGAGCGTGGCAAGAAAATTCAACGGCAAGATACGGGTTTGCGCGATAGACAGGGCAGTCGGGCCGTTCGTTAAGCGCACAAAGAGCGGCTGACTCACAACTGGCGGATCTTGGCGAATGGGGTGTGGGGACGGGGTACGCGTGCAGCAGGTCACTGCCGGCACGCGGGTTCGCCAGTGGTGATCGGGTGCAGCCGATGGGCGTTATCCCCGTTCGGGTCGCTGGACCAGTGGTCCGTCAGAGCTGCGGCAGGCTTTGTCCGGTCGGCGCGAAGACCCCGCGCAAAAGGAGGGATCTCGCTGATTTCCGCGTCACGTCGTGAAATCGTTCAGAGGTTTTTGCTGGACGGCACGCAAGGCCGCGCTGTCGGTGCGGCGCTGTGAAGAGGGCGGGTGATCGCCGCAGCCAATGACGCTGCGCGGTCACTCCAAATCACATAACCGCGCCAATCTGCCAGGGCACAAACTCGACCCCGCCAAAGCCCAGTTGTTCGCTTTTCGTCTGCTCTCCCGAAGCGACGCGGATAAACAGTTCGAACATCTCGCGCCCCTTGTCTTCCAGACTCGCACCCTCATTGATGATGTCGCCACAGTTGACGTCCATGTCATCGGCCATGCGGCGATACATTTCCGAGTTGGTGGCGACCTTGATGCCGGGCGTCGGCATATAGCCCGATACCGACCCGCGTCCGGTGGTGAATACGATCAGGTTCGCGCCCGATGCGATCTGTCCGGTGACCGAGCAGGGATCGAATCCGGGGCTGTCCATGAAGACGAACCCCTTTTTATCGATCTTTTCGGCGAACAGATAGACTTCGCTCAGGGGTGCACTGCCGCTTTTGGCGACGGCACCCAGCGATTTTTCAAGGATCGTCGTCAGCCCGCCACGCTTGTTGCCGGGGCTGGGGTTGTTGTCCATCTCGCCAAGGTTGCGGGCGGTGTAATCCTCCCACCAACGGACGCGGTCGATCAGCTTTTCGCCCACTTCGGCCGAGATGGCACGGCGGGTCAGCAGATGTTCGGCGCCGTAGATTTCCGAGGTTTCCGACAGGATCGTCGTACCTCCGTGACGCACCACAAGGTCGGACGCCACGCCAAGTGCCGGGTTCGCCGTGATGCCGGAATAGCCGTCAGAACCGCCGCATTGCATCCCCACCATCAGCTCGGAAACCGGCGCGGGTTTGCGGGTTGCGGTGTTTGCCATCTCGGCAATGCCGCGCAACTCTTCCAGCCCTTTCGCAATTGTCTTGCGCGTGCCGCCCTCGTGCTGGATCGTCATGTAACGCAACGCGCCATCGGCACGGATCGGGCGGCCCCCCACAAGGGCGGACACCTGCATCACCTCACACCCAAGACCGATCAGAAGGATGCCGCCGAAATTCGGGTGCTGGGCATACCCCGCCAGTGTCCGGAACAACGTGGCATAGCCCTCATTTTCGCCGGACATGCCACAGCCGGTGCCATGGGTGATCGGCACGATCCCGTCAATATTGGGAAAGTCATCCAGAAGCCCCGATTTTTCAGCGGCTTCGGCAATGAATTTGGCGACCGAGCCTGAGCAGTTCACCGAAGTCAGGATGCCAAGGTAGTTGCGGGTGCCGACACGTCCGTCAGCGCGGTGATAGCCGTCGAAGGTTCGCTTATCGGTGGCGGGCTCCAGCGGTCTCGCCTCGCTGGCGTAAGCATAGTCGCGGGTGTGTTCGCCCATTCCGAGGTTCTGCACATGCACATGTTCGCCGAGGGCAATGTCACGGGTCGCCTGACCGATGATCTGACCATAGCGCAATACGTTCTGCCCGGCCCGGATCGGTGCCACGGCGATCTTGTGGCCCTGTCCCACCGATTGCAGCAGCGTTGTGCCAGCAGGGCCGCAGACCTCGCCTGCCGGAAGGTCGGCCAATGCGATCGCGACATTGTCTTGCGGGTGCAGGGTCAGAATGCGGGGTTTATCGGCCATCAGAGTCTCTCCTCTGGCCGGCAACCGGCCGTTTCAGCACATTGAGGACTAGATTGACTTGGCCTTTCTGTCAACTAACATGCCAGTTGGAGGCGTGAATATGCCCAACCCGACGCTGGCACTGTATATAGACAGACTTGAGGGGCCTCTGGGCCAGCGGATCTATGCTGCGCTGCGCAACGCCATTCTGGATATTACGTTCGAGCCGGGAATGATCCTGCGAAAAGGCGCGCTTTGCGAGCAGTTGGGTGTGTCCCGTTCGCCGGTGTCCGAGGCCCTGGGGCGGCTGTCGTCCGATGGGCTGGTCGATATCATCCCGCAATCCGCCACCCGGGTTTCACAGTTTTCGTTGGTCGAGCTGCGCGAAGAAAGCTTCCTGCGCGAGGCGGTCGAGGTTGCAGCGGTGGTCAAGGTTGCCGCGGAGCGCACCGAGGATCAGCTGACCCGCCTGACGCGCAACCTGCGGCTTCAGGAGTTGTTGATTGACGACAAGGATTTTCAGGGCTTTTTCGAAGCAGACGTCGAGTTTCACGAATTGATCCTGGGGTTTACCGGGTTTCCCAAAGTTGTCGCAGCCGCCGGGCAGATGTCGCTGCAACTGCGCCGTGCCCGGATGCTTTTGTTGCCAGAAGAGGGCCGCCCGGCCGAGGCTCTGGCGGAACATCACTCGATCCTGAACGCCATTCGCGCCAAAGACCCTGCCGCCGCGGGGCAGGCCGTTTCAATGCATCTGGGCCAGTTGATTGAACGTATCGTTCCGTTACAGCGCCAACATCCCGGATATTTTCGCCCGAGCTGAGGAGACTGAACATGCTTCGTAACATCCCCCCCATCCTGTCGCCCGATCTTTTGTGGACATTGCGTGCCATGGGGCACGGCGACGAGATTGTCATAGTCGACGCCAATTTCCCCGGAACTGCCATGGGCAGTCGGTGTCACCGGCTTGACGGACTCAGCGCAACAGATGTGATGCAGGCCGTTCTGTCGGTGCTCCCGTTGGACAGTTTCGTGCCCGACCCTGCACTGGTGATGGAGGTTGTCGGTGATCCGGACGCCACTCCACCTGTGGTGGTCGAATTTCAGAATATCATCACCGAATGCGCCGATAACCCCGCGACTCTCGGAAAACTTGAGCGGTTCAGCTTTTACGAACGCGCCAAGACCGCCTTTGCCATCGTGCAGACTGGCGAAACGCGGCTCTATGGCAATATTATTCTGAAGAAAGGCGTGATCGGCGCGTGATTATCGCCGTTCATCAACATTTCTGGCGCACCGGGCGGTGACACGCCGCGGGCCTGTCTTTCAGATCACCGCGCGTTCAACAATCGGCCGATCCGCCAGAACCCGGTCAATGTGGAATTCCGACAGGTCCAGCGTGCGGTATGCCCCATGGGTCAGCCATTCGGCCGTGCCGCGCCCCATCGCCGGAGCTTGCTGCAGCCCGTGGCCGGAAAACCCCGACAGGGACAGGAAATTGGCCACATCGGGGTGCGGTCCGGCAATGGCGTTGCGATCAAAAACGTTCATCGCATAGTGTCCGGCCCATTCCTGGGTCACCCGCACTGCATCAAACTGCGGGATACGGGTGGCGATGGCGGGCCAGACGTGATCCTGCCACAGGGCATGGTCCATGGTGAAATCATCGAAATCCACGCTTGGGTCGGGGATGGAATGGCCGCCGGCCATATAGGTGCCGCCGCCGTTTTCGCGCACATGCACCCCCGACGGATCAATGGTCAGCGGCAGATCGCGGTCCAGCGGGCGTTCGGCGCGAAAGATCCAGGTGAACCGTTTGCGCGCCTCGACGGGCACGGCAATCCCGGCCATGGCGGCGGTCCTTGCGGCGCGCGGGCCGGTGGCATTGACCATCGCGCCACAGGCAATCACCTGACCGTCGGTCAGGGTCACGCTGTCGACCCGGTTGCCCGCAGGGTTGCGGGTGATCGCCGCAACTTCGCCGGTAATATACTCGACGCCGCGTTCCCGGGATTGGCGACGGAACCAGTCAAACACCGTGGCGCCGTCGAAATACCCCTCGTTCACTGTGTTGATTGACCCCAGCAGAATATCATCGACGTTATAGAACGGATAGTCGCGCAGGATATCCTCGGGTGACAACAGGCGGGTGGCGGCCCCTGCGGCCTGTTGAACCGCGCAGTTGGCGCGCAGCGTGGCGGCAAATCCCTCATTATCGGCCAGATAGAGATAGCCGAAGTTGCGGATCGACAGATGCGGAACCCGTGTGTCTCCTCCCATGCGGGCGCGCAGGTTCGTCACGAAATCGGCGGCGAATTGCGATATCCGCACGTTCAACCCGGTGGAATACTGCTGGCGCATGCAGGAATTCGTATGCGTCGTCGAACAGGTGGCATAGGTCGGATCACGCTCGATCACGAGAACCGACCCGTCAAAGGTGCTGTCGTCGGTCAGAAACCACGCGGTGGATGCGCCCATGATCGCACCGCCAATGATCACCACGTCGTAACTGCGCCTTGCCGGTCTTGTCATGCCACGCCTCCGCTTTTGTCGCACCCTTTCGTCAATTTCTGGCAAAGGCAAGATCGCCGGTGCCGTACCCGTTGCGAGCCTTGCCCTTGGACCGGGGGCCGCGTATTTCCTTGGGCAAGGGTGGAGCAATATATGGTCGTCGCCAAACAATTCACCGGGCCAGGGTCAACGCTTGGGCTGTTTCGGAACCCGACGTTCCGTACATTGTGGATTGCATCGCTTGCGTCGAACTTTGGCGGTCTAGTTCAGGCCGTGGGCGCGGCCTGGATGATGACCAGCCTGACCGATTCCCCGCAGATGGTGGCGCTGGTTCAGGGGTCGGTTTCATTGCCGCTGATGGCGTTTTCCCTACTGGCCGGGGTGTTTGCCGACAATTTTGACCGCCGCAAGGTGATGATCACGGCACAGGTGTTCATGTTCTCCATGTCACTTTCGCTGGCAGTCATGGCCTATCAGGGGTTGCTGACACCCTGGACCCTGCTCAGCTTCACCTTCCTGATCGGCTGTGGCACCGCGTTGCACGGGCCCAGCTGGCAAGCGAGCATGGGTGATATCGTGCCGCGCGACGAACTTGCCTCGGCGGTGACGGTGAACTCCATGGGATTCAACATGATGCGCTGTGTCGGACCGGCGGCGGGCGGTGCAATTGTCGCTCTGGCCGGGGCGGCGGCGGCCTTTGCGGTCAACGCCGTCAGTTATGTCGCGATCATTGGCGCGTTGCTCCGCTGGAAGCCGCCCGCGCGCGATCTTCATCTGCCGCGCGAACCTTTCGGCAGCGCGTTTTCTGCCGGGCTGCGCTATGTCGCCATGTCGCCCAACCTGCTGCGGGTCAACCTGCGCGGGTTTCAGTTCGGGCTGGCGGCGGTGGTTGTGCTGGCGCTGTTGCCGGTCGTCGTGCGTGATCTGATGGGTGGATCGGCATTCCTCTATGGTGTGTTGCTGGGCTGTTTCGGCGTAGGCGCGGTGGGCGGCGCACTGGCGAGCGCAAAGTTGCGGGCGCGGTTTTCCAACGAATGGATCGCGCGCGGAGCGTTCTGCGTCTTCGCCCTCTGCGCGGTGGTGCTGGCATTGGTGCCCGATCCGGTGATTGGCGGAATTGCCTTGCTGGCGGGCGGGGCATGTTGGGTGTTGGCGCTGTCGATGTTCAACGTGACGGTGCAGCTGTCGACACCGCGCTGGGTCGTCGGGCGGGCGCTGGCGCTGTATCAGACCTGCAACTTTGGCGGCATGGCCATCGGCAGCTGGATCTGGGGCGAGTTGGCCAGCGCGGCGGGGGCCGAATGGGCGTTGATCGGTGGGGCATTGATCATGTGCATCGGCGCGCTGACCGGATTGCGCCTGCCCCTGCCACAATTCGGTGGCGCGAATTTGGACCCGCTGAATCGGTTTCGCGCGCCGCCACTGGCGCTTGCGCTGACACCGCGCAGCGGGCCCGTGATGGTGATGGTCGACTATGAGATTGATCCGGCCGATGTATCCGAATTCCTGACCTGCATGGCCCTGCGCCGCCGGATGCGGATCCGGGACGGGGCGCAGCAGTGGGTGCTGTTGCGCGATCTTGAACATCCGACGCATTGGAGCGAGGGCTATCATGTGCCGACCTGGACGGAATATATCCGCCACAACGAACGCCGCACCCAAGCCGACGCTGCCTTGTCCGACCGGCTGAACGCGCTGAACCGTGCTCCCGAAGGCGAGCGGGTGCACCGGATGATTGAACGTCAGACGGTACCGCTGCGCGATGACATGCCGCTGGTAACGAATCGCCCGCTTCCGGATGAGCCATAGCGGGCGATCAGACAGCGGGCCCGGTGGCGGCATTTATTTCCGCAGGATCAACAACCGGTTGTCGGCGGGCATAGAGATCAGCGCGGCAAGGTCCAGCCCGGCCTGCGCGCCCAGAGCGCGGATATTGTCGACATCGCGCAGGCCCCAATCCGGGTTGTCGGCCCGCAGGCCCGCATCAAAGGCGGCGTTGCCGGGGCCGGTATGGCTGCCGCTCTCGTTGAACGGGCCGTAAAAGATCAGCAGCCCGCCGGGCGAAAGCGTTCGGGCGGCACCGGCCACGATCCCGGTCGCCACCGCAATGGGGGCAATGTGGATCACGTTCATTGAAATAACCGCCGTCAGCGGCCCAAGGGCGACGACGGCACCGTCCCGCGCCCAGTCATCGGCTGCATCCAGACTCAGCGGCGGGCGCGGCGGCACACGCATCTCTGCCGCCCATGCTGCCGCGGATTGCCGGTGCACCGGATCGGGATCCGAGGGCCACCAGTCAAGCGCCGGAAATCCCAGCGCAAACGATGCCGCATGCTGTCCGGTGCCACAGCCGATTTCCAGAACCGTCCCCACACGCCCGGCCAGCCAGGGCGCGAGCGCAACCAGCAAGGGCGGTCCGTTACGCGGGACAACCCGTGAAAACAGCCGTCCGTCAGGCGTGCTTGCGACTGTGGCGGGGGAATATCCGGCGCTGTGGCCCGAGGTCGGGCCAGCGCCGGGAGAGGGTGAGGGCGCGCCGGTCATCCCGCCGCGCCGCCGCGTCTCATTTGGTCCGGTTCATTTAAGCGGACCGATCAGCATGACCATCTGCCGACCTTCCATCTTGGGAAAGTTCTCGACCTTGCCAATTTCTTTGGTGTCTTCGGCGACACGTTCGAGCAGTTCACGACCCAGGTTCTGGTGCGCCATTTCGCGCCCGCGGAACCGCAGTGTGACCTTCACCTTGTCGCCGCCTTCAAGAAACTTGTACACGTTGCGCATCTTGACGTCGTAGTCGTGCGTGTCGGTGTTCGGGCGGAATTTGACTTCCTTGATCTCGATGGTCTTCTGCTTCTTGCGGGCTTCGCTTTCGCGCTTCTGGGTCTCGTACTTGAACTTGCCGAAATCCATGATCTTTACGACCGGAGGCGATGCGTTGGGCGAAATCTCGACAAGGTCCAGACCGACAGCCTGGGCCAGTGCCATGCCGCGTTCGGGCGTCACGACGCCGATGTTTTCGCCTTCCGCTCCGATCAAGCGGATGTCAGAGCCACGGATTCGGTCGTTGATCCGGGGGCCGGTATCGCGCACCGGCGGGGCGTTGTGAGGTCTGCGAGCGATGGGAGTCATCCTTTGACTGTTGCGTATAGCGGAAAATAGCTGTCGCAACGCTTTGGTTCAAGCAGCGTTTGACGTCGGGCGTGCGTTTGGCCATTTTCCTCTTGAGAACGGTCATGTCACGGAACATACCGCAGGCCAAGTGTGTTCCGCCGAAGAACACCCAGAGGACAACGGTGTTTCATGCGGGAATACCGAAAGAGCAGGTGTATTCCGTACCGGGACACCAGAAGAACCGGAGAACCCGATGAGCATTCGCATCACCACGACCGCGGCCTTTGTGGCAATCGCCATGACCACCGCCGCCTGTTGGGAAGAGGACAAGCCAGAAGCCGAAGAGACAACCACGACCGGAACCGTGGTTCAGCCCGAAGCACTGAGCGATGCCGGCGCCGCGGATGAGGGGAAATCCGCCGAGGCAGCGAAAATCGAAGCCGAGGTGGCCGAAAAAGCACGCTTGGCTGATGCCGAAAAAGCACGGTCCGATGCCGAAGCCGCAGAAAAAGCGCGTTTGGCCGACGAGGAAGCGGAAAAGATGAAGGCGCAGGTGGCCGCCGAAGCCCGTCAGGCCGAGGAAGCGACTGCGAAACTGGAAGCGGCGGCGGCCGAAAAGGCCCGTCTGGCCAACGAAGAGGCGGCAGAGCGCGAGGCGGCAATGGCCGAGAAAGCCCGCTTGGCCGAGGAAAGAATGAAAGCTGCGTCAGCCGAAGCCGCCCGTCTGGCCGAAGAAGCAGGCGACAAGGCCAATGCCGAGATCAAGCGTCTGTCGCAAGCGGCGGCGGCGGCGACGGACAAGGCTGCGGATAAGGCACAGAGCGTGATCGCCGATATGGTCGAGGCCGGCGAAACAGCCACCGAAACCGATGCGGCAACCGGCGCGGAAACCGCCAAAACTTTTTCAGAAACACCAACGCTCACCGATGATGCCACTGGGCCTGCCGAAGATCCTGCGGCGCTGGCCGAATTGCTGACGGTTGACGGTTTCGACTATGACAAGGTGAAAGACGCAATCGCCGACTCCGAAATTGGCGCGATGCAGAAAACCACGCTAGCAGCTGCTCTGGACGTCGCCCGCGACAATCCCGATGCGCTGAAGCCCCTTCTTGCGCGGATCCGCGATGCGATGGGTCTGGAGTAAACCGATCAAGGGCCTGCCGCACATGTCGGCGGCAGGCCCAAATTCATCAGCCTCGATTTAAACTATCCCTGAAACAGGCCTCAGCCGACAAAAGCCTTTTCGACCACATATTCCGCCGGATCGCTGTTGGCCCCTTCGCGCAGCCCGAACCCCTCAAGGATTGCCTTCAAGTCGGTGTTCAACCCCATGGACCCGCAAACCATGGCACGGTCGGTCTGCGGAGAGATCGGCATGATCCCCAGATCGGTAAAAATCTCGCCAGACCGCAAACGGTCGGTCACCCGGCCCATGCGTGCACTGCTTTCACGGGTCGTGGTCGGATAATACAGCAACTTGTCGTCGACCAACTCGCCGATCAGCGGATCATCTTCCAGCGCCTCGACCAACTCCCTGCCATAGGCAAGGTCAGCAACATCGCGACAGGTGTGGGTCAGGATCACCTGATCGTAATCTTCATAGGTCTGTGGTTCGCGGATCAGACTGGCAAAGGGAGCGATGCCGGTGCCCGTGGCAAAGAACCACAGCCGCTTGCCCGGCAACAACGCGTCATGCACCAGGGTTCCGACGGGTTTGGGGCGCAGGATGATCTGGTCGCCGACTTCGATATTCTGCAACCGGCTGGTCAGCGGACCGTCAGGCACCTTGATCGAATAGAACTCAAGCTCGTCGTCCCACGACGGCGAGGCAATGGAATAAGCGCGCAATAGCGGCTTGGCCCTGCCGGTTTTTGGGTCCGGATCGCCCGGCAGCCCGATCATCACGAATTCGCCCGACCGGAACCGCAGCGACGCGGGCCGGGTCACGCGAAAGGAGAATAACTGGTCGGTCCAATGGCGCACGGCGGTCACTGTCTGTGTGTCCGGCTGTCTATCGGGCAGGGCGGCTGTGGCAGTGGTCATGGTCATACGTTCGTTCATGGCAATTCGGCGAACTGGATGCGCCGCCCCTTTTCGTTAGCATTCAAATGGAAATCCCGAAAGCCCCGATCATCGATCAGGTGCCAAAGGCCGTCAGCCACGCATTCGCGCCTGATAGTCATGCGCCGTCCAGTCGGCACGGGCGCGCCACTGGTCCTCGGGTTGGCGGGCGGCAAGGGCATCGTCAATCTCGACCTCGTCAAACCCCGAACGCCTCGCCATCGCATATTGATCGGCTATCACATGACCCCGCGCCCGCAACCGTCCGGTGAACCCCATTTGCCGCAGCCGCCGGGCAATGGTAAAACCGCGCCCATCCGTGAAAGACGGAAAGTCGACGCGGATCATCGCAATCCGATCCAAGTGCCCGCTTAAAATAACCGGATCGTCCGACGATGCAAGATCGACCCCGGTATCCCCTGCTGCATCGTTTTCGCCCGACCCGTTGCTGGAGTGGAATCCGCTTTTCCAATCCTCAGGCCCAAATCCGCTGTCCGTGACGATGACACCCATCGCTCCCCGCTTTCCGAAACCCTTTGGCTTCTTCTTTGTAAAAATACTCAAATTCCGCCGCCAGCCAAAGATTCAGGGCTTCGCGGAAACCCGCGCCATTCTGCCGTCAATCAGATGAATGCCGCATTCGGCCTTATCCAGGCCCCGCCAGCGGCCGGCCCGCTCATCCTCGCCCGGTTGCAGTCGCGTGGTGCAGGGCGTGCAGCCGATCGAACCGAACCCGCGTGCGATCAGCGGATGCCGGGGCAGGCGATTGTTGATGATATAGTCCCGCACATCGTCCGGATTCCAGTGGGCCAGTGGATTTACCTTGATCCGCGCACCGTCCCTCTCGAAGAACTCCAGCGACAGGCGCGTCCCGCCCTGATACCGCTTGCGCCCGGTGATCCAGGCATCGAACGGATCCAGCGCGCGTTGCAACGGTTCGGATTTTCTCAGGGCGCAGCAGGCGTCGGGATCGGTGCGGTGCAGCATCGCGTCGTTATCGCGCAGAAAGGTCTGGTCGCGGTCGGGGCGCACAATGCGCACATCCGTCAGGCCCAGAGTCTCGGACAAGGCGGTCTGATAGCTCAGGGTTTCACGAAACAGCATTTCGGTATCCAGAAAGATCACCGGCAGGCTGCGGTCGATGACGCTGAGCATGTGCAAAAGCGCGACCGATTCCGCCCCAAAGGATGACACCATGGCGACACCCCCGACCGACGGGTCGACCAGCGCATGTTCCAGAACCGCGACTGCGCCGTGATGGGCATGGCGGCGGTTCAGATCGGCCACCCGTTCGGCGACCGGGGCATGGGGAAATTCAAGCGGCATCGGCGCGTACCTCATCATAAAGCGCGGATTTGAACGGTGACAGGCCCAACCGGCGATAGGTCTGAAGGAAGGTTTCGCCCGGTCCGCTGCGCAGGAAAAGATAGGCCCGGATCAGACGCTCGACGGCAGGCACGATCGCATCCGCCGCAAACCCCGGCCCGGCCCGCTCACCGATGACGGTGGTTTCGGTGCCATCGCCGCCCAGCGTGATCTGATAATTCTCGACCCCTGCGCGATCCAGCCCGAGAATCCCGATATGCCCCACATGATGATGGCCGCAGGCATTGATACAGCCCGAGATCTTGATCTTCAGCGGCCCGATCTCATGCTCCAGTTTCAATTCGTCGAACCGTGTCGCGATCTCCTGCGCCACCGGAATGCTGCGTGCGGTGGCCAGCGCGCAGTAATCCATGCCGGGGCAGGCGATGATGTCGGAAATCAGGCCGATGTTCGCCGTGGCCAGATCGGCGGCCTTCAGTGCGGCATGCACGGCTGGCAGATCGCCCTGCCTGACGTGGGGCAGGATCACGTTCTGTTCGTGGCTGATCCGCAACTCGTCGTGGCCAAAGCGTTCGGCCAGATCGGCCATCACGCGCATCTGCTTAGATGATGCATCGCCCGGGGTTGCGCCGTGTTTTTTTAGCGATATCGAAACGATGGCGTAACCGGGTGCGCGATGGCGACTGAGGTTGGTGTCGGCCCAGGACCGGAACACCGGATCGGCACCATAGGCTGCGGCGTATGGCCCAATCGGAGCGGCATCAAAGGCCGGAGGCGCAAAGGCCGCCTCGATCCCGTTCAGCAATTGCTGATCCACACCCGAAAACCCGGACCGGATCAGTGCGAAACGCTCTTCGACCAGACGCCGGATCTCGTCGATGCCGTGTTCATGCACCGTGATCTTGACCCGTGCCTTGAACTTGTTGTCGCGCCGGCCAAGCTGATTATAGACGCTGACGATGGCTTCGGCATAGGGCAGCAGATCAGCGCTGGGCAGGAAATCGCGGATCACTTTGCCGACCATCGGCGTGCGACCAAGCCCGCCGCCAATGATGATTCGGTATCCGGTTTCGCCATCCTTCTCGATGATCTGAATGCCGATGTCATGAGAGCGGATCACGGCGCGGTCGGCCTTGGCCCCGGTCACGGCGATCTTGAACTTGCGCGGCAAGAATTGAAATTCCGGGTGATCCGTCGACCATTGGCGCAGCAGTTCGGCCACCGGGCGCGGGTCGGCCACTTCATCCGCCGCCGCACCGGCGAAATGATCGGCTGTCACATTGCGGATGGTGTTGCCGCTGGTCTGGATCGCGTGCATTCCCACATCGGCCAGTGCTTCCAGCATGTCGGGCACATCGCGCAATTTGGGCCAGTTGTACTGGATGTTCTGCCGGGTGGTGAAATGGCCGTAACCCCTGTCCCACCGGTCAGCGATCATCGCAAGCTGGTGCATCTGCCGCGAATTCAGCGTGCCATAGGGTATCGCAACCCGCAGCATATAGGCGTGGAGTTGCAGATAAAGCCCGTTCATCAGGCGCAGGGGTTTGAATTCGTCCTCGGTCAGGCTGCCGTCGATCCGACGTCCCACCTGCGCACGGAACTGTGCCACGCGGTTACGAACGAAGGCTGTGTCGAAGTCGTTATAGTGATACATGGCACTGCTCCTTGCGGGGGCCGCAATTCTCTTGGAGAATTGCATTGAGTTTTTCCTAGAAAAACTCGCTTTTTCTCAACTGAAGCGGCTTTCTTGCAAAAGCTTGCTTTGTCTCAGGCGGATTCCTGTTTCCCGTGGGCGTGGTTCGATGGCCCCCGGGTGCGAAAGATCTCGCGGAAATGCACAGGCTGCGGTCCGCACTCGCCCAGTTGCGCATCTGCCAGATAGGCGCCCACAGCGACCGAGTGCTGGGACAGCGCGTGCAACAGGCGCAACTGCCCATGGGCCTCATCCTCGATCAGTTCCGCCTGTGCCATGTCGCGGGTCCAGCCGTCATCTTCGGTCAGCCAGATCGCGTCGCCTTCGATCAGGTCGTTTGCGGTGACGACTTTGGGAGTGAATTCACGGCTCATGACAGGGCCTCCTTCAGCAGGTCCGGGGTGGCAAGGGCGGCTTCGGCGACGCGGGGCGCCAGACCGAACAGAGTCAGGGCTGGGCCGGTCATCGCGGCGCGGCTCAGCGTGGGTTCAAGCTGGGACAATGTGGTGCTGACGATCCGCTGATCGGCGCGCGAGGCATTTTCGACCACGGTCACCGGCGTTGATGGATCAGCACCGTGCATCAGCAATCGCCCCTGAATGAAGCGGGCGGATTTCTTGCCCATATAGATTGCGGCAACTTCGCCCGGGCGGGCCAGCGCCGCCCAATCGTGATCGGCAAAGCCTTTCATGTCGTGCCCGGTCAGGAACCGCACCGAAGAATTGCGCCCGCGTTGTGTCAGGCTCTGCCCAATCCCGGCGACGGCGGCGCTGGCGGCGGTGATCCCCGGCACGACGGACCAGTCCAGTTCGGCGGCGTCACAGGCCTCGATCTCTTCATCCAGCCGCCCGAACACCGTCGGGTCGCCGGACTTCAGCCGCACCACATGGGCACCACCAAGCGCATGAAGGATCATCAGCGCGTTGATGTCGCCCTGTGCCATGGATGCGCCAAACCCTTCCTTACCGGCGTCTAGCAGCACTGCCTCGCGCCGGACGAGTTCAAGGATTTCGAGTGTCACCAGACGGTCGTGGATCACAACATCGGCCTCGTCCAGCGCGCGGCGGGCCTTCAGGGTCAAAAGGTCGGGATCGCCGGGGCCGGCACCGACAAATTCCACCCGCCCGGCGCGGGGTGCTGTGTTCAGATGCTGGCTCATCAGGGCGTCCAAAGCGGCGGGCAGGGCGGGCGCGCCCCCGGTTGCCATGGCGCGTGGGCCTGCGGAGAAGTAATATTCAGACCAGAACTCCCGCCGCGCCGCACCAAAGGGCAGCGCATCGGCCCGGGCGCGGAACGCCTTGCCGATCCGCGCCAGAGTTCCCAGAGCTTGCGGCAGGCGGTCCTCCAGATCGCGTTTGATCGCGCGGGCCAGTACCGGTGCCGCACCTTCCGTGCCGATGGCGACGGTCACGGGGTCACGGTCGACAATGGCGGGGGTGATGAATTCACTGTCGGCGAGATTGTCGACGATGTTCACCAGTGCGCCATCGCGCCGGGCCAAGGCAGCGACACGGGCATCTTCAGCCGCGTCCTCGTTCGCGGCATAGAACAGGGCGGCACCTTTCGCGTCGCCGGGCGCCATTGCGCGCAGTTCCAGCGTCAGCCGCCCGGAATGCGCCCATGCGGTGATTCCCGGCGCCGGATCGGCGGCAAGGACCGTGATCTTCGCTTCGGTCTTGAGCAACAGCCGCAGCTTGGCCAGAGCCGCTTCGCCGCCACCCGACAGCACGATCCTGCGGCCTTCGACGGCAATAAAAATTGGAAAGTGTTTCATGGTACGGCCTCGCTTGTTCTGAGATATTTATAGAACAATATTCCGCATCAGCGCCATATGCGCTTGCAAACAAGAACATATGTGCCGACTGTCGGCTCAGATAGAACATTATTACTGACCGGGGGAGGAATTGCGGATGTCTGTCCGGATCGACGGTATGGATCGGAAAATACTGACTGCGCTGCAACAGGACGCCAGCCGTTCACTGGACGATATTGCGCGTGAAGTGGGGTCGTCGAAGACCCCGGTGTGGAACCGGATTCGCAAATTGCGGGCTGCCGGGGTAATCGGGCGCCAAACGGTTGAACTCAACGCCGAGGCGCTGGGGTTCGAGGCCTGTTTCTTTGTGCTGATCCGGACATCCGAGCATGAGGCCGGATGGCAGGAGCGTTTTCTGGCGACCCTGCGCGCCCGCCCCGAAGTGCAAGAGGCGCACCGTCTGGCGGGCGACATCGATTATATACTCAAGGTGCGGGTCAGGAACGCCCGCGCCTATGACGAGTTTTATCAGGCGCTGATCTCGGAGGTGCGGATCTTCAACGTCACTGCATTGCTGTCGATGGAAGAACTGAAATCGACCACCGACCTGCCATTATAGCCACGTCGCGCAGAAACGTCGTCACACCGCAGTTTTTCGGACTTGAGTTTTCTGCGCCATCGCGGCACAACCGCCGTCGTACAAAGGTTGCTTATCGGCAATCGGGGATGGCGGCTTTTGGCGCGGCCCCTTCAATCCGGTGGACATCCAATCAAGGATTTTGTACGGACGGACAAGGATCCCTGTCACGAGGCAGAGCAAGTTGATTGTTCTGACGAATGGCGGGGAAAAGCAGGCTCGCATAGCTCAGCTGGATAGAGTGTCGCCCTCCGAAGGCGAAGGTCCCAGGTTCGAATCCTGGTGCGAGCACCACCGTTTTCTCTTCGATATCACGAATGTTGCGATGGCCACTTCCGGTTTTTCGGCCCGGACGGCAAAAGCTGACGTAGTGCCTATGACAATCTGTCGCGCGGCGGAGGCCGGGCAGAACCGGTCAATTGCGTGGATTGCAGTCAAGACGAGATTCATGCGTGTTTTTCGGGCGTTACCTGCCACAGCCAATGTCGGATCTCGGAACCGGCGACCGGGCCGGCATTATTCGGCGCCTTAAGACGCTCTTGCCATGCTGATCGATTTGACCGAAACGCTGTGCGCCAAAGCTGCCGGGGCAGGGTGGCTGACCTTGTACGTCGCTTGCCAGTTTTGTCGCTGCGGTTGTTAATTGTTTGAAAAAGTTAGATAAATGGCTATCTTTACTTAATGGCCGACGATTTCGGCTTTACGACCAATCGGAACCGGCGGAAGGACCTGCGACATGCGGATGGATATCCACAATAGCGAAGTACCTGCGCTTTGTCAGGCCTGCGAGGCGCGGCACGGGGGAATCTGTGGTGCACTGGAACCGCAACAACTGGTGCATCTGGGGCGTCAGACCCGACGGCGCGAGATCGAGCCGGGAACCGAGTTGATTGCTGCGGGGGTGCAGGCCGAGGGTTATGCCAATATCCTTAGCGGGGTTGTGAAACTGACCAGACTGATGCCCGATGGAAGGCAACAGATTGTCGGGCTTCAGTTCGCCCCTGATTTTCTTGGGCGACCCTTTGCCAAGGGAAGTGAAATCAGCGCCGAGGCCGCGAGCACGGTGCGTTTGTGCGCCTTTCCCCAGTCTGTGCTGGAAGGAATGGTGCGGCGGTTGCCCGCGCTTGAGAAACGGCTCTACGCGCAGGCGCTGCGGGAACTGGACGAGGCGCGAGAATGGATCATGATCCTCGGCCAGAAATCCGCGTCGGAAAAGGTTGCGTCGTTTCTGTTGCACCTGAGCAGCCATATTGATCCCTATGTTGACGGCTACTCGGATAGGTTCGACATTCCCCTCACGCGCGCGGATATCGCCGATTTTCTTGGCCTGACGATTGAAACCGTCAGTCGCCAACTGTCCAGCCTGCGCAAGGCCGAGGTGATTTCGATCCATAAAAATCGCAGTATCGCGGTGCTTGATTTCACTGCGCTGGAAACCGCAGCGGCGCTTTAGCCGGGCATTTATCGGTCCCGTACAGGGGCGCGGTGCAATTCTGTTTCGCCCCAAGACCGGATGCCGCCACAGAGCCTGTCGTGTGGATGAATTCGCACAGACGGCCTGTCGCGGTCCATGCCGCGCTTCGCGCCGGGAGCATGGGTGAACTACAACAACCATCGTGTTCCACAAGGTCATGCCGGACGGCGCAAGCGCGGGCGGGATGTTGGACGGCACGTGCAAGGCAGTCTCCCTCCGATGCGGACAGCGCCAAATGGCGGAATTTCAAGGTCACGAGAACCATATGGCGGAAATCTCCATGGGCCTTTGATCTGGATCAAAGTTCGGGGTAGCCTTTCATGGCACCCGGAGACGGAACTGGCGCGGGTACCGCGCTGATGGCTGGCGCGGATAGCGCGGTTGGGGCTGGTGCGGATAGCGCGGTTGGAGATTGAGACCGGAATGCAAGGGCAGGCAAAGTGACGGGTACGACGACGCAAAGTGGTACATCGGCAGTCGCAGGGGCGGTTCAGGTCGCGTCGGGCCCGTTGGATCGCGCCCAGACCCGCGCGTCCGTACACGCGAACGCGCAGGGGCGAGGAACCGTCATCCTGTCGGTGCCCGGCATCCGTTGCGGCGGCTGTGTTGCGACGATCGAGCGCGCGCTGAGACAGCGCGAGGATGTTGTCGCAGCGCGGGTGAACCTGACCCTGAGGCAGGCGAATATCACGCTTCTTGATCCCGACAGCGACCCGATGCCAATCATCGAGGCGCTGGCCAAACTGGGCTATGCGGCGACCCCCGCCGAAATCGGCACCGCAGACGACAAGGCCGATCCGGTTGGCAAGAACCTGCTGCGTTCGCTGGCGATTGCCGGGTTCGGGGCGATGAATATCATGCTGTTTTCCGTCGGAGTCTGGTCAGGCGCCGATGGGCAGACCCGCGAGACATTTCATCTTGTTTCCGCGCTGATTGCGGTGCCGGTCGTGGCTTATGCCGGGCAGCCGTTCTATCGCTCGGCCTTCGGTGCCCTGCGTCTGGGGCGGCTGAACATGGATGTGCCGATCGCGCTGGCGGTCACTCTTGCCCTTGTTCTGAGCCTGTTCGAAACGATGCGCGGGGGCGAGCATGTGTTCTTTGACGCCGCTGTCACCCTGTTGTTCTTCCTGCTTGTTGGCCGGTATCTAGATCATCTGATGCGTGAGCGGGCGCGCAGTGCCGTCACCGGACTGGCCCGTCTTTCGCCAAAGGGCGCGATGATCCGGCAGAACGACGGATCACTTGCCTATGCGGCCCTTGCATCGGTCAGCCCCGGCGCGATCCTTTCCATTGCTGAAAATGAACGCGTTCCGGTGGATGTGCGGATCGTGTCGGGCGGAACCGATATCGACCGGTCGCTTGTGACGGGCGAGGCGATGCCGATGGCAGCCGGGCCGGGTGACACGCTTGAGGCGGGAACGCTGAACCTGACCGGTGTGATCGAGGCCGAGGCGCTGCGTGCGGCCGACGAATCGTTTCTGGCTCGGATGATCGAGATGCAGTCGGCGGCGGAATCCGGGCGTGGCAGATATGTGCGCATCGCCGATCGCGCCGCGCGGCTTTATGCGCCCGTGGTGCATTTGCTGGCGCTGACAACCTTTATTGGCTGGGTGCTGGCGACCGGCGGCGACTGGCAGACTTCGGCCTTTGTGGCGATCAGCGTTCTGATCATCACCTGTCCCTGCGCTCTGGCTTTGGCAGTTCCGGTGGCCCATGTGGTCGCCGCAGGGCGTCTGATGCGCGAGGGTGTTCTGATGAAGGACGGTTCGGCGCTGGAACGGCTCTCTGAGATTGACCGCGCCGTGTTCGACAAGACCGGAACGCTGACGACCGGCATGCCCGCAGTGGTTTCGGTGCCGGATGATGCTGCGATCCGGTCCGGGGCACGGGCGCTGGCCGCGCGCTCGGTCCATCCGGCGGCCCGCGCCATTGCCGCACGATTGACCGATCTGCCGGGGCTGGTCACCGATGAAACCGAAGTGCCGGGTTTCGGCGTCGAAGCCATGGTTGACGGCCGCCGCGCCAGACTGGGCCGCGCCGATTGGGTGGGCGAGATTGCAGATATTTCGCAAAACGCCGCCAGCCCCGCCTTTGCCTTTGCGGGCGGAACGGCGGTTTCCTTCGATCTGTCCGAAACCCTGCGCCAAGGCGCGGGTCAGGCTGTCGCCGCGCTGACTGCGGCAGGAATTCCCGTCTCCATGCTGTCGGGCGACATGGAAAGTCGCGCACGGCGTGTTGCGGGCGAATTGGGCATTGGCGACGTCCGGCATGGTGCGACACCGGCAGACAAGATCGAAACGCTGGAAACCCTGCGCCGTGATGGTCACCTTACGCTGATGGTTGGCGACGGGTTGAACGATGCCGCCGCTTTGGCTGCGGCGCATGTGTCGATGGCGCCCTCGAGTGCGTCCGATGCGGGCAGGACAGCCGCCGATTTCGTCTTTCTGCGCGACAATCTCGAATCCGTTTCGGCCACATGGCAGGTCGCGCGGGATACGGCGCGGATCGTTCGCCAGAACTTCGGGCTTGCCATCGCTTATAACTGCATCGCAATACCGCTGGCTGTTGCCGGTCTGGTCACCCCGCTTGTCGCTGCGCTGGCAATGTCGGGGTCTTCGATCCTGGTCATTGCCAATGCCCTGCGTTTGAACCGGACAGGCAAATCGCATCCGACGCACCGGGCAGCACCAATCACCGTGCAGGAGGTTTCTGCATGAGCATCCTTACGTTCCTAATACCCGTGACGCTGTGCATGGGGGCCATCGGTCTGGCGGCTTTCTTCTGGAGCCTGCGCCACGGCCAGTATGAAGACCTGTCAGGTGATGCAGAACGCATCCTGCACGACGACGACGCACCGCTGGTGCCTGCACATACCCCGCGTCCACCGGTCGCGACAAAGGAGACCACGAAATGATGTCCAACCTGACCGGTGCCGAACGCACCACCGCGATGACAATCGCCGGTTTCGGAGCCTTGATCGGTCTGGCCATGGCTGCGGCGGGCCATGGCGATCCGATGGGCGTGCATGGCTGGATCGTGTTGGCGTTCTTCGGGGTGCTGTTCTTTATCGTCGCCAGCGCGCTTTACAGCCCCGAACCGGTCGAAGACCGCGCCCTCTCTTATTATGACGATCCGACCAAGGTTGGGATCATCCTTGCCCTGATCTGGGCCGTGGTCGGCATGTTCATGGGCGTCTGGGTTGCGTCGCAACTGGCCTGGCCCGACCTGCGCTTTGAAGGTGCATGGTCCGGTTTCGGGCGGCTGCGCCCGGTGCACACTTCGGGCGTGATCTTCGGCTTTGGCGGTAACGCGCTGATCGCCACATCGTATCACATCATGCAGCGCACCAGTCGCGCGCGGATGCCGGGGCAGATTTCACCGTGGTTCGTGCTGTTGGGGTTCAACCTTTTCTGTATCCTTGCCGCCAGCGGCTATGTCATGGGCGTCACGCAGTCCAAGGAATACGCCGAGGCGGAATGGTACGCCGACATCTGGCTGGTCGTCGTCTGGGTGGTCTATTTTATCCTGTATATGCGCACGCTTTCCCGCCGGAACGAGCCGCATATCTATGTCGCCAATTGGTATTACCTGTCGTTCATTCTGGTCGTGGCGATCCTGCATATCGTCAATAACCTGGCAGTGCCCGCGTCCTGGACCGGCGCGAAAAGTTACTCGCTGTTCTCGGGCGTGCAGGATGCAATGACGCAGTGGTGGTACGGGCATAATGCGGTGGCCTTTTTCCTGACCACCGGGTTTCTCGGCATGCTGTATTATTTCCTGCCCAAACGCGCCGGACGGCCAATCTATTCCTATCGCCTGTCGATCCTCAGCTTTTGGGGCATCGTGTTCTTCTATATCTGGGTCGGGTCGCACCACCTGCATTATACTGCGCTGCCCCATTGGGTGCAGACCCTGGGCATGACCTTCTCGGTGATGCTGCTGGTGCCCAGCTGGGCCTCGGCCGGGAACGCGCTGATGACGCTGAACGGCGCCTGGGGCAAGGTGCGCGATGACGCCACGCTGCGCTTCATGATGATGGCGGCGGTGTTCTATGGCCTGTCGACCTTCGAGGGATCGTTCATGGCGATCAGGCCGGTCAACGGCTTGTCGCACTACACCGACTGGACCGTGGGACACGTGCATGCGGGGGCAATGGGCTGGGTGGCACTGATCACTTTCGGTTCAATCTATGCTCTGACACCGGTCCTGTGGCGGCGTGAGACGATGTATTCTTGGAAGGCCGTCGAGTGGCACTTCTGGTTGGCCCTGTCAGGGACCGTGATCTATGTCTTTTCCATGTGGAACAGCGGGATCATCCAGGGGCTGATGTGGCGCACCTATACCGAGACGGGGACGCTGAAATTCTCATTTGTGGATAGTCTGGTTGCGATGCATCCCTATTATATCGCCCGTGCGTTCGGGGGGCTGTTGTTCCTGACCGGTGCCTGCATCTGTCTGTGGAACGTGGTCATGACGATCCTTCATGTTCCGCAAAAGGCACCCGAACTCGACTATCCGACCTCCTCCGAAGCCATGGAGCCGGCATTGCCGGCTGCGGAGTAATCCAATGTTCAAAACCATTCTCAAACCTTTCGCCAAGCTGTTCGATTTTCAGGCGCGTACCCATTATCGGATGGAACGGCATTCGATGGCATTGACCGCAGGGATCATCGTTGCGGCAAGCATCGGCGGTTTTGTCGAAATCGCCCCGCTGTTCTCGATCGATGACACGGTCGAGGACGTCCCGGACATGCGGATCTATACCCCGCTGGAGCAGGCGGGGCGGGACATCTATATCCGCGAGGGGTGCTATGCGTGCCACTCGCAGATGATCCGCAGTCTGCGCGACGAGGTCGAGCGTTACGGGCCCTATTCGCTGGCGGTGGAATCGAAATACGACCACCCGATGTTGTGGGGATCAAAACGCACGGGCCCCGATCTGGCCCGGGTGGGTGACAAGTTTTCCGACGATTGGCAGGTGCGCCATCTGGTGAACCCGCGCAATCTCGTGCCGGAATCCGTGATGCCGCAATACGCCTTCCTGCTCGAAACAGAGCTGAAGACCAGCGACATGCCCGGGCGTCTTGCGGCCCTTCGCGCGGTCGGTGTTCCCTATACCGACGAGATGATCGAGAACGCGGAAAATGACATGAAAGGGCAGGCCCGCCCCGAGACCGAAGCCGCCGACGCCGTGATGGACAGATACGGCGATGATACGGCAGTGCGGTTCTTTGACGGGCGGCGCGACCGCGTGACGGAAATGGACGCGGTTGTCGCCTATCTTCAGATCCTCGGAAATTTGACGGATCTGGCGCAGACCAGTCAACCGCAGGCAGAGGAATAGATCATGGATATTTCTCATGAATGGTTTGTCGGATTTTCCAAGTCTTTTGGCCTGTTTTACCTGATCGCCCTGTCGATCGGGATCACGGCCTATGCCTATTGGCCGTCCCTTGGCGGGCGTTTTGACAGGGCCGCGAAAAGCATTCTGGATGATGAGGATGGACCGGCTCAAGAGATCAAATCGGAGGATACGCCATGTCGGTAAAAGAACACGATCCGCTGACGGGCCATCAGACGACGGGTCATGAATGGAACGGCATCACCGAGCTGAACACCCGGGTGCCACGCGCCATCTGGTTCTTTGTCATCGTCACACATCTGTATGCGCTGGTCACCTGGATCTTGCTTCCCACATGGCCACTGGTGACGACCTATACCAAGGGTATCCTTGGAATCGATCAGCATGAGCAGGTCGCCAAGCAGGTCGTCGCGGCGAATGTGGCGCGGGCGGACTGGGCCGACCAGATTGTCACCATGCCCACCGATGAGATACTTGGAGATACCGTTCTGATGAGCCGGGTCAACGCGACCGCGCATCAGATTTTCGGGGACAACTGTGCAGCCTGTCACGGTCGCGATGCGGCCGGTGGCCCGGGCTTTCCCCGCCTGATCGACGATGCGTGGCTTTGGGGTGGCGACACCGATGCAATCATGGAGACCCTGCGCGTCGGCATCAACTCGACCCACCCTGATACGCGATATTCGCAGATGCTGGCCTTCGGTCGCGATGGCATGCTCGGGCGGGAAGATATCCGGATCGTCATTGATTATGTCCAATCCCTGTCCGGTATCGCACCCTCCGACACGCCGGTTTCGCCGGAACGCATCTCTGCCGGGGAAGAGATTTATCTCGACAACTGTGCTGCCTGCCACGCCGACGATGGAACCGGCGACATGGAACAGGGCGCACCGAACCTCGCCGATCAGGCCTGGATCTATGGCGGCGACAAAGACGCATTGTTCGAAACGATCTGGAACGGTCGGCAAGGCTGGATGCCGTCGTGGGAAACCCGCCTGAGCGAGGTCGAGCGGAAAACCCTTGCCGTCTATCTTGCGCGTCTGGGGCAGGAGGCGACCCAATGATCGCGCCGACCCGCCCGGACGGCGCTCCGCCGGTGCGTTTCTGGTCCGGCTGGCGTATTTTCGCGCTTGTCGCTGTGATTTCCGGGTTGGCGCTGTTTGTCGGCGCCAACGTTCATCTGATCTCGGTCGCGTTTGCGTCGAAACCCGATTGTGTCCTGCAACCCCAAACGGAAGGCGCCGCATCTTATCGGCCGGCGAAATCATCATGCTGAGTGATCGCACAAACGACCCCGATGTCCTGCAAGCCCCCGATCCCTATCCTGAGTCAGACGGCATCCCCAAGGTTGTGCCGCCGCTGCCCCGTGAGAACCAGCGGGCGCAGAATTTGCCCTGGCGCACGGCGTTCAGCTGGTTGCGGGCAGGGTGGTCGGATCTTTGGAACCATCCGATTCCCAGCCTGCTCTATGGTATCGGGGTGTTTGTCGTTTCGTTGGCGATTGTCTGGGCGATGTTCCTGTTCAACTATGAATACGCCCTATTTCCCGCACTGGCCGGTTTCATGGTTGTCGGGCCGATGATCGCCAACGGTCTGTATGAAAAAAGCCGGATGATCGAGGCGGGCGAGAAGCCGTCATATTTGCGCATGGCGTTTGTGCGGCCCAAATCCGGCGCTCAGGCATGGTTCATGGGTGTGATGCTTTTGGGGCTGCTGATGTTGTGGCTGCGGGCGGCGGTTCTGATCTGGGCGTTGTTCTTTGGCATCAACCCGTTTCCCGGCACGGACGAGATTCTGCCGATGCTGTTCACGACGCCGACAGGGTGGGCTTTGCTGCTGGTCGGTGGATCGGTTGGCGCGCTGTTTGCGGCGTTTTCCTTTGCGATCAGCGTTTTCGCGGTGCCGATGTTGCTGGAAGAACGTACCGATGCGCTCTCGGCTTTGGGTATCAGCATGGCAACGGTGTGGAATAATCTGCCGGTGATGATCGCCTGGGGCACCATCGTGCTTGGTCTTTTTGTGCTGTCGGTGGCCACGGCGTTCATCGGTCTGATCGTGATTTTCCCGCTGCTCGGCCACGGCACATGGCATGCCTATCGCGCCCTGCGCCCCGTTGACCGGCAACACGGCGACTCCGAACGCATGTTCATCCGCCCTGCCTAGGGCAAACCTGGGTTTGGCCGGGGGCAGGAGTTTCCCCGATCACGATGAAAGCCGCCGTTTGCACAAACGGCGGCTTTGTCGTCTCTGGGGCGGTTTCATGCGTCGGGTTATCATGCTTGGATCAACCTGTCCTGCGGCGACCCTTGCCATAGCCAGTTATCCGGCGCCGTTTTCGGTGCCTTGTGCGATGGGCTGTCCGACGATGCTGCGCAGCAGGCCGGGTGTGCCGAAGCCGCCTGATTTGGTGACAATCTTCAAGGCCCCCCAAGGGCTGCGTACCGTGCACAGGGGCAATCCGCGCTGCGATCTTGACGGGCAGCGCGGACAATCGCGTTCAGGCGAGCCAGGCCTTGATCTCGGGACGCTCAAGAACCGCGCGCATATGTGTTTCGGCATCCTTGTCGGACATCCGCAGGGTCATCGGCGCACGCGTCTTGCCGCAATCAATGCCCATCACCCGGAATGCGGCCTTCATGCCGGGCAGAACGCCGGTGTCCAGCAGTGCCTCGACAAAGATCTGCGAGGCGTCCTGCAATTCCTGCGCGAGGGCAAGGTCGCCTTTGCGCAAGGCGGCATCCAGTGCGACATAAAGTTTGCCGAGGATGTTATAGGTCGTGCCGATCCCGCCATCCGCGCCCAACACGCCACCGGTCAGATAGATTTCATCGAAACCGAAGAAATAGCTGCTGTCGGGGCGGCGGCGGCGCAGCATCGAGAATTTGAACAGATCGGTCGAGGTGAATTTGATCCCGGTGACATTCGGCAGGTCCAGAATACGCTCAAGCGAGTCCAACCCGATTGGGCGGCCAGTGCGCACCGGAACTTCGTAAACGATCAACGGCAGATCGGTGGCAGCAGCCAGATCGCGATAATAGCCTTCGATTTCGGCGTCGCTGAACGGATAGGAATGCGGCGGCAGGGCGGATAACCCGTGATATCCCAGATCCGACGCCTGTTTCGCCAGTCGAATCGAATCGCGCAGGTTTGGCATACCCACATGGGCGATCAACCTTGCACCGCTGTCCCTGGCGCAATCGGCCACCACACCCTGCTGCACCGCCAGTTCGTCAACGCCCAAAAGTCCGGATTCACCGCTGCTGCCGCCGACATACAGGCCGGTCAGACCCTGACCCAGCACATAGGCGGTCAGCTTGCGCTGGCGCGCTTCGTCGAACGCGCCAGTGTCGTCCAGCCCCGTCATCAGCGCGGCGTACATGCCTGTCAATTTTTCAGTCATCGTAAAATCATCCTTTGATGTGCCGTCTTGAGATCTGGCCGTGTCGGAATGATCGCCGAAATTTCGGTCAACCTTACAGAAGCACGGCACTTCTTGCGGCTGTGACTATATGATTTCGTTTTTGTTTGACAAGAGAAAGTTGTGGTAATACCAAATGAACCACAAGGGGGGCATAATCGTGCAAGACATGGACAGCAGTCAGGCGCAAAGGCGCGCGCCGGATCTGATCGCCGACGCTTTGATCGCCGAAATTCGGGGTGGTCAGATCGGATTGGACGCGCCACTGCCGACCGAACGTGACCTTTGCGAACGTTTTTCCGCGTCTCGACCCACAGTGCGCGAGGCGCTGGCCCAGATGCAGATGCGCGGTTACTTAACCGCCGGTGCCGGGAAACGGCCTCGGGCCGCGCGGCCGTCAATTGCCACCGTTTTGCAGGCCACCGGCGACGATATCCGCGACGTTCTTGGTGATGCCGAAAGCGGTGCCCATCTGGAACAGATGCGCCAGTTCATCGAGACCGGCGCAGCGCGCGAGGCGGCGAAACGCGCCGACACCCTCCATCTGAGCAAACTGCAAGGCGCGTTGGAGCGTAATTTCGACGCTATCGGAACCGCGCAATTCCCGCCGACCGACATCGCGTTTCACCGCGTTCTGGTATCGGTTGTGGGCAACCCGGTCATCCTGACGCTGCACGATATGTTCGTCAGCACGATGATCTCGCACCGCCCGCCGACGGACGACGCCGGACGCTATGACCGGATCGCTTATGATGAACACCGTGAGATTTATCAGGCGATTCTGGACAGCGATGTGATGACCGCGACCGATGTGATGGACCGGCATCTGGCCCGGTCCTATCGCGCCCGGCTGAAGGCACCGCGCCTTACCCCGCAACAAGGGAAAACCTGACGCCCGGCAGAACGAACTGAAATTCATCGAACATCAAGGAGGATATGATGAAACTGACAACAACGCTTCTCGCCTGCGCGGCGACCCTGGCATTGGCCGCTCCGGCCATGGCCGAACGCGAACTGACCTTCGGCCTGCAAGACAATGAAGCCTCGAACGTCTATAAGGGCGCGCAGGAATTCGCCTCCAAGCTGGCTGAACTCTCGGGCGGTGAACTGACCGTGAACCTGTTCCCGTCCTCGACCCTTGGCGACTTCAAGGCGATGGTTGCACAGCTTCAGGCGGGCGAGTTGGACATGGTCATCACCGGCTATCCCGACATGAGCTATATCATCCCCGAGCTGAACCTTGTCGGTGCGCCTTATGTCGCCGACGATTTCGACCACCTGAAAAAGATCATCGCCGGTCCATGGGGGCAGGAGATGGCAGGCAAGTTCGAAGAAAAAGGCGTCGAACTGCTGGATGTCTGGTATTATGGCACCCGTCAGACCACCTCGAACCGCGCCATCGAATCCATCGAGGATATGGCCGGTCTGCGCCTGCGCACACCCAACGTTCCCTTCCTGATCGCCTATGCTGAAAATGTCGGTGCCACCCCGGCGCCCGTTGCCTTTGCCGAAGTCTATCTGGCGCTTCAGACCAATCAGGTCGACGCCGAGGAAAATCCCCTGCCGACCATCGAGGCGATGAAGTTCTATGAGGTTCAGTCGCATGTGGCGATGACCAACCACTTCGTCGCATCGTCTGCGGTGCAGATTTCCGACGATCTGTGGGAAAGCCTGAGCGAAGAAGAACAGGGCTGGATCAAGGAAGCGGTCGCGGTCGGTGGTGAGCTGAACAATAGCCTGACCAATCAGGCCGAGGAAGACCTGATCGCCACCTTTGAAGGGCGTGGGTTGACCATCACCCGCCCCGATCTGGCGCCGTTCCGCGCGGCGATGCAGCCGTATTATGACACGCTGGAAGAGCAGTTCGGGGCTGGTTCCATCGCTCGCGTTCGCGGCGATTGATCCGTCGCTTCGCGGGCGCTTTGGCGTCCGCGGAGCTGATCTGAACCAAGGGGAGGGGCAATGAAACAGCCGCGCAAATACAGTATCGAAGGCACCGTCGCATCAGTGATCTTCATCGTCCTGATCGGAGTCGTGCTGATTCAGGTGTTTGGGCGAACGCCACTGTTTCGTGGTCCGGTCTGGACCGAAGAGGCGGCGCGCTGGCTTTGGGTCTGGATGGCGTTCATCGGTATCGCCGAGGTTGAGCGTCAGGACGGGCAGCTTAGAATGGCCTTTCTGGCCGACCTCTTGCCCGAAGGGTCACGCCGCGTCCTTTATACCGTGATCGATCTGGTTTATCTGGGGATTATGGCACATCTGGCTTGGATCGGTTACAAGACCGTGTTGCGCACCTGGGACAATGTCACCGTCACACTGCCGACCACCGACGCGCTGCTTTATGCGTCCGGCTTTGTCGCCGCTCTCCTCATATTGCACCGGATCGTGCGCCGCCTGATCGGCCGCCGGGATGTGTCCGTAACGCGGGAGCCGTCGCTATGATCCTTGCCGCCGTCGGTATTCTCTGGCTGCTCTTCGTGCTGATCGGCGTGCCCATCGGCATCGCGATGATCTTTGTCTCGATGGGCTATTTCTATTTCACCGGCATGGGCATCAGCTTTGCCATGCAGCGGATGATCGATGGGCTGAACAGCTTTCCCCTGCTGGCGGTGCCGCTGTTCATCCTTGCCGCCGGCGTGCTGAACTCGGCCGGGATCACCAACCATCTGTTTGGCTTTGCGCGCAGCCTGGTCGGCCATGTCACCGGCGGATTGGGGCATGTCAACGTGCTGGCCTCGCTGTTCTTTTCGGGCATGTCCGGCTCGGCGCTCGCCGATGCGGGCGGGCTGGGAAAGATGGAAATCGAAGCCATGCGCGAGGCCGGATACGACGATGATTTCTCGGGTGCCGTGACCGCCGCTTCGTCGATGATCGGCCCGCTGGTGCCGCCATCGATCACCATGGTCCTTTACGGTGTGATCGCCAACGTCTCCATCGGCAAGCTGTTCCTTGGCGGGATCGTTCCAGGGTTCATGTGTGCTGGCGCGCTGATGGTCATGGTTTGGTTCATTGCCCGCAAACGCGACTATCCCCGCGATCCGCGCCGCAGTGCAGGTGAAATCGGTGCGTTGTTCGTGAAATCGCTTCCCGCGCTGTTCACCCCCGTGGTCATTGTCGGCGGTATCTTTTCGGGCCTGTTTTCGCCAACCGAGGCGGCGGCGGTCACTGTTCTGTATGCCATCATGATCGACCTGATCTTCTATCGCGAACTGACCTTTCGCCGTCTTTGGGATTCGCTTTACGAGACCACCGTCACCTCGGCCTCGATTGCCACGATCGTTGCCGGTGTCGGGCTGCTCAGCTTTATCATGGCGCGCGAACAGGCGCCGCAGCAGATCGCGACCTTCTTTTTGTCGGTTGCCGACAGCCCGGTCACATTTCTGATTGCCGTCAACCTGATGATCTTCGTTCTGGGCTGTTTTATCGAAGCGCTGGTGATCCTGCTCGTCGTTGTGCCGATCCTTGTGCCCGTCGCCATGGGGTTCGGTATCGATCCGGTGCATTTCGGGATCATCACGGTTCTGAACCTGATGATCTCCATTCTGACCCCGCCCATGGGCATGGCCCTGTTCGTGGTGGCACAGGTGGGGGGAATCCCCTATCACCGATTGGCGCGGGCGATCCTGCCTTGGCTTATACCGCCTTTCGTTGTTCTGTTTCTGGTCTGCGCCTTTCCGATCCTCTCAACCGGTCTGCCCAGCCTGATGGATTGATTTGATGAATGTACTCAACACTTTGCGCGGCGGCCTTGTCGTGTCCTGTCAGCCTGTCGATGACGGCCCGATGGATCACCCCGACATCGTTGCCGCCATGGCCGCTGCTGCAGTGGCGGGTGGGGCAAATGGTTTGCGGATCGAGGGAGCGGCGAACCTTGCCGCTGTTCGCCCGCGGGTCTCGGTGCCGATCATTGGCATCCTCAAGCGCGATCTTGACGACAGTCCGGTGCGCATCACGCCGTTCGTGGAGGACGTGCGCGCTCTGGCCGAGGCTGGCGCAGATATCATCGCCTATGACGCCACCGACCGGCCCCGGCCCGAGACGACGACTGCAATCCTCGCGGCAATCAAGGCGGCGGGCGCATTGGCGATGGCCGATTGCGCGACACTGGTTGATGGCCAACGGGCGCTTGCCGAAGGTGCGGCGATCCTTGGCACCACCTTATCGGGCTATACCGATGAAACCGCAGGCCGGGCCGAAGGCGTGGATCTCGCGCTGATCGGCGCGTTCCGGGATCTTGGCGGCTTTGTGATGGCCGAAGGGCGCGTGAACACCCCCGAGCTTGCGGCGCAGGCGATGGCTGCGGGGGCCGATGCGGTCACAGTCGGAACCGCACTGACCCGGCTTGAACATGTCACCGGCTGGTTTCAGGACGCAGTCGCCCGGGCGGTCGAGGCGAGGTGATGAAGGATCTGCCGCGCACCGATTTGACCGGTTTTGCCGCCGATCTGGGCGGAACCAAGATCGCCGCCGCCCGTATCGAACAGGGCGCAATCGTTGAACGGCTTCAGACCCAGACCGATGCCGCCGCCGACCCCAAGGCGCAGATCGTCGTGATCCGTGGCTTGCTGGAGCGTTTGGGCCACACCACGGGCGCACCACTTGGCGTGGCAGTGACCGGGCGGGTCGATAGCGCAGGTGCGTGGCATGCCGTCAACCGTGGTACGCTGCCCGCGATCCTTGGATTTCCTCTGGAACACAGGCTGGCGGGTGATCTTGGCGCGGCGACCTGTCTGAATGATGCCGCTGCCGCCGCCTTTGCCGAAGGATTGTTCGGCGCCGGAAGTTCGAGCGACAGTTTTGCCTATCTCACAGTCTCCACCGGGGTCGGCGGCGGGTTGGTCATCGCCAACCGGCTGATTTCCAGCGCCAACGGGCTGGCCGGACACGTCGGATTTGTCTCCAGCCCCCACGCCAGTGGCCCCTGTGGCAGTGGGCGCAGGGCAACCGTGGAAAGCATTGCGGGCGGGCGTGGAATCGCTGCCGCCGCTGCGGCCGCCGGTCACGATGGTGCGGACGCCCGCGCGGTATTTGCCGCCGCCGCCGATGGCCAGGACTGGGCCGAACAGATCATTGCCATCTCGGCCAAGGCCGTCGCGACGCTGATCGGTGATCTGGCCGCCATCCTTGGACTTGATACCGTCGCCATGGGTGGCAGTATCGGTCTTGCTCCGGGATATATTGACCGCATCCGCGACGCGCTGAGCGATGAACCCAAGCTGTTCCGCCCGCATCTTGTTGCTGCCGAACTGGGCCATGACGCACCCCTGATCGGCGCGCTGGCGGCCCACTTGAGAAAGGAAATCTTGTGAAGGTTCTGATCCTGCCCGACGCCGAAGCTGCCGTTCAACGGGCCGCAGATTTTATCGGGCGCTGTGTGCGCAGCCGGGCCGATGCGGTGCTGGGGCTTGCCACTGGGGCCACCATGCTGCCGGTCTATGACGTACTGGCCCGGCGACACCGCGACGAAGGGCTGTCATTTGCCGCAACCACCAGCTTCAACCTTGACGAATATATCGGTCTGGCACCGGATCATCCCTGTTCCTATCACCGCTATATGCAGGACGCGTTCTTTCAGCACGTCGATATCAATCCGGCGCGCACCCATCTGCCCAAGGGCGATGCCGCCGATCCACAGGCCGCTTCGCAGAATTATGAAGCCCTGATCGCGGCGGCGGGGGGCATTGATCTGCAAATCCTCGGGATCGGAGAGAATGGCCATATCGGGTTCAACGAACCCACCGCCAGTCTTGGTTCGCGCACCCGGGTTAAAACGCTGACCGAAAGCACCCGCCGCGCCAACCAGCGGTATTTCGCATCCTTCGACGACACGCCCCGCTTTGCCATCACCACAGGCGTGGCCACCATTCTGGAGTCCCGGCACTGTCTGCTGCTGGCCACCGGCGGGTCCAAAGCCGATGCGGTCGCGGGCATGGTTGAAGGCCCAGTCACCGCCATGTGCCCCGCCTCGGCGTTGCAGCTTCATGCCCATGCCACGGTGATCCTTGATCGCGATTCCGCCGCCCGTCTGACCCTTCTCGAATATTACGAAACGGTGCATCCGGGCGGACGCGACAGCACCTTTGAGTGATCGGGCAATCGGTCGCGTAAGCGCGCAAAGCCGCACCTAAGGCGGTCATTGAATGACAAAGGCCCGCAAACTGGCGGGCCTTTTGGTATTCGAATTTCATCTCAAGCCGTCGAGATAGCGCAGGACCTTGTCCAGAGTGATCGGTTGGGCCGGTCGCCCAAGCCGAAGGCCGTTGGGCAGGATCGCGGCGTTGGACGACGGACGTGAATGCAGACCTCATCCTGAAAGTGCTGAAGAGCGACGCATTGGTTAATTGGTATTGACAAGGCGTAATATTGAGGGAGAGAATACGCATCATAAATACCAATTACCTCGGATTCGAACGATCGTCGCGTCGCCGCGGTATTTCAAATTCGACGTCAGAGTCTGTCGGCCCTTCGCGGTGACGGCGCCAATCGCGCGATCCGCAGGGAACTGAAGGATGCGTTCCATGGCCCAAAGCGTAGACACGTTGCACAACCAGAACGTCGGCGACATCGCCGCACATCTGCCCGGCGCGTCGGGCGTTTTTCGCGAATTTGGCATCGATTACTGCTGTCAGGGCCATGTAACGCTGATTGATGCCGCCGCGCGCCGCAATCTGGACCTAGGAGTGATCGACACCACGCTTGGCGCGCTTGACCCGGCGGCGACGCCGTCAGCTCCGCGGGAAACGACAGCCCTGATCGATCACATTCAGACGCGGTATCACGCGGTGCATCGCCGCCAGATCCCCGATCTGATCGACCTTTCACACAGGGTCGAGACGGCCCATGTAAACCATCCGCAGGTCCCCGCCGGACTTGCCGAGACGCTGACGCGGTTCATGGGCGAGATGGAAGTGCACATGAAGAAGGAGGAACTGATCCTCTTTCCGGCCATGCGGCAAAAGGCGATGGACCGGCTGGGCAATCCGTTGCGGGAATTGCGCCACGATCACAACGACCATGCTTTCTTCCTCGATCAGATCGCGCGGCTGACCGAAGATCTTTGCGCGCCGACGGATGCCTGTGCATCGTGGCAGGCGCTGTATTCCGAGGCCGGGCGTTCCAAGGCGGATCTGATGGAGCATATCCATCTGGAAAACAACGTTCTTTTTCCGCGCTATGAGATGGCGATGCAGGACTGACCGCGACCACCCTTGACGATGGAGGCCAAGATGACCGACGCGACGCAGGGATATACCGGGGACAAGCGCGGGTTCTTTACCCGCTGGTTCATGTCGACCAACCACAAGGACATCGGCATCCTCTACCTGTTTACGGCCGCCGCCGTCGGGTTGATTGCGGCGGGGCTGTCGGTGTTCATGCGGTTGGAGCTGATGGAGCCGGGCGTGCAATACATGTGCGCCGAAGGCATGCGGTTCTGGCCCTCGGGGGAATGCACGCCCGACGGGCATCTTTATAACATTCTGGTCACCTATCACGGTGTTCTGATGATGTTTTTCGTCGTGATTCCGGCGCTTTTCGGCGGTTTTGGCAATTATTTCATGCCGCTGATGATCGGCGCGCCCGACATGGCCTTTCCGCGGCTGAACAACCTCAGCTTCTGGCTGTTCCTTGCGGGCACCGGACTTGCCATTGCGTCCTTTTTTGCTCCGGGCGGGGATGGCTCACACGGGGCGGGCGTCGGCTGGACGCTGTATGCGCCGCTTTCGGTCCGCGACGGCGGGTATTCGATGGATCTGGCGATTTTCGCCGTCCATGTGTCGGGGGCAAGTTCGATCCTTGGCGCGATCAACATGATCACCACATTTCTCAACATGCGCGCGCCGGGAATGTCCCTGTTCAAGGTGCCGCTGTTCGCCTGGTCGATCTTTGTCACCGCATGGATGCTGTTGATGGCGGTGCCGGTGCTGGCGGGGGCGGTGACCATGCTGTTGGTCGATCGCAACTTTGCCACGACATTCTTTGATCCGGCGGGCGGGGGCGATCCGATGCTATATCAGCATCTGTTCTGGTTCTTCGGCCACCCCGAGGTTTATATCGTCGTCCTGCCCGGGTTCGGCATCGTCAGCCATGTGGTTTCCACCTTCTCGAAAAAGCCGATCTTTGGCTATCTGCCCATGGTCTGGGCGCTGATCGGCATCGGCAGTCTGGGTTTTGCAGTCTGGGCGCATCACATGTTCACCGTCGGCATGTCGATCACGCAACAGAGTTTTTTCCAGATCGCATCGGTCACCATTGCCGTGCCGACGGGTATCAAGATCTTCAGTTGGATCGCGACGATGTGGCGTGGCTCGGTTGAGTTCAAGACGCCGATGCTGTTCGCCTTTGGCTTTATCTTCCTGTTCACCGTGGGCGGTGTCACTGGCGTGGTCGTGGCGCAGGCGAGCGTCGACCGAGCCTATCACGATACCTATTATGTGGTCGCCCATTTCCACTATGTCATGAGCCTCGGAGCGATCTTTGCCCTGCTTGCCGGGATATATTACTGGTTCGCCAAGATGTCGGGACGGCAGTATCCCGAATGGGCGGGTAAGCTGCATTTCTGGATGTTCTTCATCGGCGCGAACCTGACGTTCTTTCCGCAGCATTTTCTGGGACGACAGGGGATGCCGCGCCGCTATATCGACTATCCCGACGCATTCGCGCTGTGGAACCAAGTGTCGAGCTGGGGGGCATTCCTGTCCTTTGCCTCGTTTTTGTTGTTCATCGGGATCGTGTTCTACACCCTGTTGGCCGGCAAACGCGAGACACGGCCGAATTATTGGGGCGATTACGCCGATACGCTGGAATGGACCTTGCCGTCGCCGGTGCCGGAACACACGTTCGACATTCTGCCCGAGCGAAAGGATTGGGAGAGGGCGCACGGATGACAGGGCGGGCTAACCGGCGCGGCGCAGCGCCGACATCCACCAGCCCGAAACCCGTCTCAGACGCGGGGTCAGGCGGTCGGCAACACAGGCATCGGCGGCCGAGCGGATTGCAGCGCTTTGTGTCGGATAGGCGTGGATCACGCCCGACAATGCGCGCAGCCCGATCCGACGCTCCATCGCCAGTGTGATTTCGTTCAGCATCTCGCCCGCATGACGCGCGACAACTGTTGCGCCAACGATGCGGTCGGTTCCCTGAGCGGTGTGGATCTTGACGAAGCCCGTCTCTTCGCCGTCCGTGATCGCGCGGTCGACCTCGTGCATGAGGACGGTATATGTCTTGATCGCGATGCCCTTGCTGAACGCCTGATCGGCATAAAGCCCCACATGGGCGATTTCAGGATCGGTAAAGGTGCACCACGGGATGGTCAGGCGGCTGAACCGTTTTCGCCCGAAAAACAGCGCGTTTTGCACGGCCAGACGCGCCGCCGCATCGGCCACATGGGTGAACATATAACCGCCGCAGACGTCACCTGCGGCAAACACCCGGCGGTTGCTGGTGCGCATGAAATCGTCCACCGCAATCCCGGTTACCGGATCGGCTTTGATACCCGCCGCGTCCAGATCAAGACCCGCGATCCGCGGCATCCGACCCACCCCGGTCAGCACCTCGTCCACTGTGATGGCAAAGGTATCGCCGCCGGTGCTGAGCGCGATTTCCTTGCCCTGCGCCGTCCGGCGGGCCCTGGTCGCCGTGGTGTTCAGGTGGATCTGGATACCATCCCGGGCCAGCGATTCCGACAACAGTTGTGCTGCGTCCCGTTCCTCACGCGGGAGGAACTTTGGGGTGTTCTGGACAAGGATGATCTCGACCCCCAGACGGCACAACGCCTGCGCCATTTCACAGCCCAGAGGCCCGCCGCCAATCACCATCATCCTGCGTGGAAGGGTGTCGCGATTGAACAGCGTTTCAACGGTTTCATGGCCTATCTCCGCCAGTCCGGGCACGTCGGGGGGAAGCAAGGTGCCACCCGTCGCCACGATGGCGCGCGCGAAACGGATGGTTGTATCGCCAACCCGCAGCGAGCGGTGATCGGCAAAGCGCGCCTTGCCGAAATAAAGGTCGATCCCTTCGGCCCGAAGCAACGCAGCGGTTTCCGATCGGCTGATCCGCGCCTGCGCCTTGCGCACCCGATCAAGCGCAAGTGCCTGATCGGGGATTGCTTCGATCGCCACACCGCCAAAGTGGCGCGCACGTGCCATATCGGCATGCAATCGTCCGCTGCGGATGATCGCCTTGGACGGAACGCAGCCGATGTTGGTGCAGTCGCCGCCAAGGACGTTTGCTTCGATCAGCGCGACGCGGGCGCCAAGCCCCGCCGCGATCCGCGCCGCCGTAAGGCCCGCAGGGCCCGCACCGATCACCGCAAGGTTATAACGTCCATCGGGGACAGGATTGCACCAGTCCTCTGGCCGCAGATTGCGTTCGATTTCGCGCCGGGGATCTGTTGTGTCGTGGTCAAAAATCGCCTCATTCATCTAGCCAGCCCCCTTTGAATCCCGCGCGCCGCAGTCCCTGTTGAAAGACCGGGGAATCGCGCATCAAATCCCAGATCATGCCGCTGCGATGATTTTCGATCATCAGGACCAGCAACCCCTGATCCAGCCCGTATATCCGTGGACAGACCCAACCTTCGGGGCCACCGCCCGGGAGGCTGGGATTGAATGAGCCAAGGAACCGATGGTCGCGCAACATGCCGGGATAGCCGCGCAGCATGTGACGCAGCGCCGCCATTGCGGGCACGGGGGCAAAGGGCAGGGCGGCTGCCGGTGCCCATCCCGCGATGGTTCCGTCGTCCGGCCCGAACGGCGCGCCCCGCGCAGTGTATCCCAGAAATTGCCGGCCGGTGTCGTCGGCGGTGTGCATCGCTCCAATCGGTCCGTCACATGCCGTAAAGCCCCAGCAATCCGCGCTATAGCCTTCGAACCCGCGCGGGTTCAGCCGGGCATAATCACTCTGGATCTGCACCGCGCGGGTGGAATTTTTGAAATAGGTGATCCCATGGTCGCGGTTGAACCCATCCGCGATCTGCCGGAAATCCAGCCAGATATGCGAGAAAAGATGAATGAACAGCGGTCCGGCATAAAGTGTGTCGTGGCGATAGATATTTTCCCACTGATAGGTAAGCCGCCATGCGCGGTAACTGTCGGGCGGAATTGGATGGGTGTCTGACGCCAGCGCCAATGCATAGAGGATCAGCGCCTCTGAATAGCCTTCCCAGTCATAACGGATAAAGCCGGTTTCAGGGTGCCAGCCCTGCGACAATGTCCCACCATCGGCCAGCGCCCAGGTCCAGTCCACGGATGCGACAAGCCCGCGGGACAGGGTGCGCAGTTCGATTTCCTCGGGCGTGTTCGAGTCAAAGTAACGGGCCGCCGTTTCGCACCCGGCCAATAACAACGCGGAGTCGATCAGCGAAAGTTCGCAGTTCCAGACCCGCCTGCCGGTTTCCATATCGAGGAAGTGATAGAAAAATCCCTTGTACCCGGTGCCGGTCTGATCGCCGCCCTGTTCACAGTTGGCGAAAAACCGCAGCGCCGAAAGGGTCAAGGCAAGCGCCCGTTCGCGGCTGATCCAGCCGCGTGAAACGCCCACCGGCCAGGATGACAGGGCAAAGCCGACGACGGCGATACTGGCGGGTGCGCCGGCGTCGGAATTGTCAGGCACCAGTCCGTTAACCGGATTGACGGTGTCCAGCATCCAGTCAAACGCGGCACGTTGAAGGGTATTCAGCAAGGGGTCATCGGCAAGATCGGCAAGATTCAAATGCTCGCCCCTTGCTCCACCGCCCGACCACCGCGAAAGGGTGGGGCTTTTTCGCGGCGTTGCATCGACCCTGCGGTCATATCGCCACGCCTTTTTGCGGATCAATCACCTCGCCGTTGATGGTGATCTCGGCACCCGTGACGACGATCCGAAATGACTTGCCGTCCAGTGTCACGGTGGCCTCGAAGCCGGGCCAATCGGTCGGCAGGGCAGGGGTGACGAACAACCGGTCGCCACGTCTGCGGATGCCCAGAATCGCCTCGACCGCCGCGCGGTATAGCCAGCCACCCGATCCGGTGTACCATGTCCAGCCGCCGCGCCCGGCCTTGTCATCGGCGCCGTAGACATCGGCAGCGGCGACATAGGGTTCGACCCGGTAGCGGTCGGCGGCGGCGCGGGTCAGCGCGTGATTGATCGGGTTCAGCATGTCAAAACAGGCCTTTGCATCGTCGCCGCGCCCCAACATCGCCAACGCATAGACCGTCCATGTGGCCGCATGGGTATATTGGCCGCCGTTTTCCCGCACGCCGGGGGGATAGCCCTTGATGTATCCCGGCTCTTGGACCGTATCGGAAAACGGCGGGGTGAACAGGCGGACAATCCGGGCTTCGTCATCGACGAGGTGGTGCAAGACCTGATCCATCGCGCCGTTCTGCCGCTCGGGATCGCCCTGACCTGACATCACGCTCCACGACTGCGCGATCGAGTCGATCTTGCATTCGTCACTCTCCAGCGATCCCAGAGGGGTGCCGTTGTCGTAATATCCGCGCCGGTAATGGTCGCCGTCCCAGCCTGCGCTTTCGATGGCGCTTTTCAGGTTGCCCAGATGTTCGCGCCACTGTGCCGCGCGTTCCGTGTCGCCGCGCGCCTCGGCCACGGGCGCGAAAACGTCCAAGGCATGGGCCAGGAACCAGCTGAGCCAGATGCTTTCGCCGCGGCCTTCTTCGCCCACGCGGTTCATGCCGTCATTCCAGTCGCCGCCAAGGATCAGTGAAAGGCCCCGCTCGCCCGTGCGTGCGATGGCCAGATCCAGAGCGCGGGCCGCATGGTCATAGACGCTTGCCGTCTCGTCCGAAGTTTTGGGTTGGAAAAAGCTGTCATGTTCGCCCGGCTCCAGTTGCGGACCGGTCAGGAAAGGCAGAACCTCGTCCAGTATCGCCGCGTCACCGGTGCAATCGATGTATTGCGTGATGCCATAGGTCAGCCACACCACATCGTCGGAAATCATCGTCCGCACGCCCGCGCCGGTTTCGGGCAGCCACCAGTGCTGCACATCGCCTTCGGGGAATTGGCGGCCCGCCGCGTTCAGGATCTGGGCGCGGGCAAGTGCGGGATCGTGGAGCAACAGCGACAGGGTATCCTGAAGCTGGTCGCGGAACCCGAAGGCGCCGCTTGCCTGATAAAACGCCGAACGTGCCTGAATCCGGCAGGACAACGTCTGATAGGGCAACCAACGATTGACCATGATGTCGAAGGCTGGATCGGGGGTCTTGATCTGAAGAACATTCAGGAAATCGTCCCACTGGCGGGCGGTGGCATCCCGTGCGCCTTCAAACGTGCCCTTGCGATGCTTTTGCGCCAAGGCAATCGCTGCGTCGCGTCCCGCCGCATCGCCCAGCAAAAGCGTGACGGTGCGGGTTGCTCCGGGCGCAAGGGTAAGATCGATCGCCAGCGCGGCGCAAGGATCGCCAATCACTGCCGCGTCGCCCGAAAGCCCGGCGCCCCGCGCCACGGCATCGGGCAACAGGGTTGATCCCATGCCCAGAAAAGCACCCCGGCTTACCGTGAACGAAGACAGGGGGGCATCGCTGGCCAGGAACGCCGTGCGGCCGGGAAACTGGATTGAAAACGGATTCTCGACCATCAGGATGCCGTCGCTTTCCTGTGTGCGCAGCATCGGTGCGGTCTTGTCGCGATTGTTGCCCATGACCCATTCGCCATAGCAATAAAGCCGCAACCGCCGGGCTTTCGCGCCCGAGTTGGTGACGGAAAGCCGTGTGATTTTGACGGGATCAACGGGATCGACGATCTGCGTCGCCGTTAGGCGCAGCGAGCCATCGATGCAGATGAAACGCGAAATTCCTGCACCATGGGTGGCCTCGAACCTTGCGCCCGGACTGCTGGACAGCGCGGCGAAGGGGGTGAAAACCTCGTTGGTGTCAAGATCGGTCAGGTGGATCGTCTCACCCGGGCGGTTTGTCACCGGATCATTGGACCACGGCGTCAGGTGGTGATCGCGCGAGTTCCGGCTCCAGGTGAAACCCGCGCCCTCGGCAGAGATGTGAAAGCCGAAATCGCCGTTCGAGATCACGTTGATCCAGGGTTGCGGGGTTGCCTCGCCGGTGCCCAGACGCACGACATAATCGCGCCCGTCTTTTGAGAAACCGCCGTAGCCGTTCCAGAATTGCAAATCTTTTGGCTGGTCCGGTTTGGTGCGGATGGCGGGCAACGGCATGCGGCGCGGGGCAGGTGGCGAACCGGCGGTCAGGGTCGCGCCGAAGTGAAGATCGACCAGTGTCTCGGCGCGGTCGATCTGTGCCGAAAACGTGCCGTTGCGTGCGTGCAGAACGACCCGCGCCGCTGCCAGCAGCGCGTCATAGGAGACATCGGCCAGCGTGTCGCGGCGCAGGGTGAAGATGTGATCGCGCGAAGCTGGAACCTGGCTGCGTGCGCGGGTGATTTCGGCGGTCCCCTCGATCGTCGACTGAAGATCCTGAATGTAGGAGGCCGCACGCTCGTTGATGATCACCAGATCCGTGATCAACCCGCGACTGTGGTAATAGATATGCGCCCGGATCGCCTTGCGGACGACGGCGATGTCGTCGGCAGAGTCGATCCGCAACACCATGATCGGATGATCGCCCGAAATGCCCATCGGCCAAAGCGCCGACTGCGGTGCCGACAAATCGCTTTCGCCCGCGATTTTCAGCGTCGGGTCCGGCCAGATCAGATAAGACGCCAGACGTTTGAAAAGCGCCGCCTCGGTCAGGTCACTGTTGGCGTGCCGCAACTGGATCTGCGACCGGGTCCAGGCCTGCATCGCCTCATAGACGAAATTCTCGGCGTGGCTGAAATAGTTCACTGCCGCGTCGATGTCTTCACGGGCGGGGGCAGCGATGGTCCAGAAGATCAGCTGCGCCTTGCCACCGGCGGGAACCAGCAACGTCCGGCGCAGCGCGAAGATTGGATCAAGTGTGAACCCGTCGCTGCCCTCGAACGTCGCGCCGGGATCAAAGGCTGCGGCATCGGCAAGCGTCCGGCCCCGACCGATGAACCGGCGTCGGTCGGTTTCTGCCTCGGCGGCACCCACGCCCGCGCCGAAATCGACCAGCATGTGCGCGACGCGCATGGCAGGTTCATCCGGGCGGCGCGGATTGCGCCGGGCGTGGATCACCTGCCGGTTGCGCGAAATCTCGGTGTGCACGAACATCCGCGAAAAGACCGGGTGGGCGAAATCCGCATCGGCAGGCCCGATCACCGGTTCTGAATAGGATGTGACTTCGATCAACCTGTCGCGCGATCCGGTATTGGTCAGCGTCAGGCAGCGGCCCTCGGCGTCGCGGTCGCTGGCGACGATCACATCGATCCGGGACCGCAGGGTGCCAACCTGCTTGTGATACTCGACCTTGCTGTCGGAAATGACCGTCTGCGTGTGTTCGTCGGCGACGCGGACCGGTTCAGCCGTCGCTGACCACCACTGATCGGTTCCGGTGTCGCGCAGGAACAGATACGGTCCGGCGCCCGGTTCGACGGGATCGGGACGCCAGCGGGTGACGGCCTGACCGTTCCACGACGCGCGCCCTGATCCGCGTGACGACAACAGCAGCGAATAGTGACCGTTGGACAGCAACGCCGCCGCATTCGGATGTGCAGCGGGATTGTCGATGATCGTATTTTCCCGCGCCGACAAATCCGAGCGCCCCCGGACAGGCTCCGCTTCGATGCGGGCGATCTTGTGTGGCACGGCGCGCGGCGCACGCTCCTGCAACAAAAGTTCTGCCGCTTCGATCACCGCATCGGAATGGAACCGTTCACGCAGACGGCCCTCATGGACGACGTTGGATATGGCAGCGATCGACATGCCATGGTGATGGGCCATGAAGTTGCGCACCATAACGTAGGTTTCATTCTCGGGGACGCGGGCCGGGGTGAAATCGACCGCGTCATAAAACCCGTATTGCCCCATGGCGCCCATTTTGCGCAGCCGTGCAAGGTTATCGACAGCCGCCGCAGGTTGGAACTGGCTGGCGAGGATCGTGGCATAGGGAGCAACGACAGCCTGGCTTGCCAGCCCGCGTTTTATCCCGAGCGAGGGCACGCCGAATGTCATGTACTGATAGGTCATCTCAGGGTCGCGGGCGTTGAACGCGCTTTCCGAGACACCCCAGGGAAAGCCGCGCCTGCGTCCGTGATGTATCTGGCGGCGCACCGACAACCGGTTGCTCTGGTTCAGGATTCCGCCCTGCTGTTCTTGCATCACCAGTGTCGGCATGAGGTATTCGAACATCGACCCGGACCATGACATGAGCGATCCGCGGGCTCCGACCGGAACGATCGGACGGCCAAGGCGGAACCAGTGTTCGGTCGGCAGATCGCCCTTGGCAATGGCGAAAAAGCTGGCCAGCCGGGCTTCGGAGGCCAGAAGATCATAGGCGGATTCATCAAGCGTATCGTCATCGACGCGGTAACCGATCGACAACAACAACCTGTCGCGGTGCAGCAGAAACCCGAAATCCATCTTGAACGCCATCTCGCGGGTTTTTTGCGCCACGACTTCAAGCCGGTTGCGCAATTCATCACGGGCGTCGCGCGACATGGTGGTATCGGCGATCCGCGCTTCGCAGGCGCGTCCCAGTGCCTGCGCCCAAACAATTGCAGACCGGCTGACCTTGGTGCCGATTTCGGCGTCATAGTCGCGGGTCAGCTTTTCGATGTCCGCAGCGATCACCGAAAGGCCGATCACCCGGACCGAGGCCATTTCCGGTTGCTCGTCCATGGTGCGCAGCGCGCGATGGAAATCGGCGATCCGTTCGGTCAGATGGTGGCGCAGCGGGCGCAGTGTCCGGCGGTCATCGGGGATGGTTTCGATCTCTTCGGCCAGCACACCAAGACAATCGCGCAGCCCGTCAAAGCCACCCGACAGATGGGCCACATGGGCTTCGGCCCATTCAGAGCAGGCCGCCGATACCGCGATCAGGTGCCCGGCAAGATTGCCGCTGTCCACCGTCGAGACATAGCGCGGATCAAGGGGGGCCGCCCGGCGCGTGTCGTACCAGTTGAAGAAATGTCCGTTATGAGTGTCCAGACCGGCCATTGCCGCAATCGTCCGCTCAAGCCGGGTCACCGTGGCGCTGAGGGCAATCCAGCCAAAATCCCGCGCCGCGACGACCGACAACAGGTAAAGCCCGATGTTGGTGGGCGAGGTGCGCGCGGCAACCGTGGGGGTCGGGATTTCCTGAAAGTTATCCGGCGGAAGCCAGTTGTGCTCTTCGGTGACGAAAACTTCGAAATAGCTCCAGGTGCGCCGTGCGATCTGACGCAGCGCGGTCCGGTCCGCCGCTGAGACGATCAGTTGATCCTCGGTTTCGGCGGACCGGCTGACCGACCATGCGATAAAGGGGGCGGCGGTCCACAGGATGCCAAAAGCAGCCGCAACCGGCCAGGCCCCGCCAAGCGCAAGCGTCGCCGCAACGGCCGTCAGACTGATCGCGACGGACCAACGCATCGATGACCAATACGCGAAGGCAGAGGTGCGGACGATCCGTGGTGCCGCACTGGCCGCCTGCCACTCGAGCAGGTTTCGACGGCTGAGGAAAAGCCGGTAAAACGTCCGGAATATCGCGTCAATCATGACGGTGGCCGTATGCGCGATAAGGATGATGCGCAAAACCACCTGCGCCGTGTTCGAGGCAAACTGATCGGCCAGCCAGAGCAAATGCGCCAGCCATCCAGTGCCCTTGGGCAGTGCCGCCATGTCCCGCAGCAGTCCCAGCGTCGGTGACACAAACAAGCTGAGCACCAGCAGCGCCTGCCAGAACATCGCTTCTTTCAGGTCAAGGACGATCCAGCCGAGGATCGACGCGCCAAGCCACGCCACAGGGACAAGGCTGCGTCTCAGGTTGTCGAACATTTTCCAGCGTTGCAGTGCGGAAAGCGGCAGTTGCGTGCCACGAAGATAGGGCAGAAGTTGCCAGTCACCCCGTGCCCAGCGGTGCTGACGCGCCACTTCGGTTTCGTATCGGATCGGGAAATCCTCGACCAGTTCGACATCGGTGATCAGCGCACAGCGCACCAACCCGCCCTCAAGCAGATCGTGGCTCAGAACCGTGTTCTCGCGGATGCCTTCCGCCGCCATCTCGCGGAAAGTATCGATATGGTACAGCCCCTTACCGGTGAAAGATCCTTCGCCCACAAGGTCCTGATAGACGTCGGAGACGGTAAACACATAGGGGTCGAAGCCGCGATTGCTTGAGAAGATCCGCTGGAACGCCGAAGCCTCTTTGCCGGTGGTCAGCGACGCGGTGACGCGGGGTTGCATCACGCCATATCCGCGATGAACCCTGCCTGTTTCGGCATCGATCCGCGGTTGATTCAGCGGATGCTCCATCTTGCCGACCAGCCGGGTCACCGCATCCCGCGTCATTCGTGTGTCGGCGTCGAGAGTCATGATATATTTAACATCGACGGGCAAAGCTGTGTCAGACGGCAGAAAGGTGGTGTCGGTGTCGCCGCGCAGCAGGGAATCCAGTTCCATCAGTTTGCCGCGCTTACGCTCCCAACCCATCCAGACGCCCTGACCGGGATTGAACAACCGGACGCGGTGCAGCAGGAAAAACCGGCTTTGGCCATCGTTAAGATACCGGCGCGACAGTTCGTCGACCCTATGTCGGGCATAGTCCAGCAGGGCGTCGTCTTCTTCGTTGCGTTCATGGGCGCTGTCGGGCCAGTCGCTGAGCAGCGCAAAGGTGATCTCGCCTTTCGGATTCGAAAGGTGATGGACCTCAAGCGTGCGCACCAGATCGTCGATGGCGTCGCGCGATCCGATCAGGCAGGGCACAACCACCATTGTACGCGCCCGGGCCGGAATCCCGTCTTCGTATTCGTAACCGACAAGCCGGGTGGGTTCGGTGAACATCGTCACAAGCGTGTTGAACAGCCCTGTCGCCGCTTCGCTGGCGGGAAGCAGTGCCAGCAGCGTCAGGAAGGCCGCGCCAGCAATGCCCGCCGGGCCTCTTTCCAACGCGCCAAAGGCGGCAGTGACCAGCGCCAGCGTGAACAGGGCCACCGGAAATGCGATCGCCACCCAGCCCAGAGATCCAACCCGGCGGCGCAGACGCAAACGCCACGGCACTTTCGCCGACAGCGCCGTTTCAAGCCGCACCCGGTCGGGTCCGATCAGGAACGAGCCGACATCGCTTACAATCGCATCGCCCGGCGCCTGATCAAGTAGATCCAGCGCCATCTTCGCCACATCGGATTCATCCTTGCCCGACCAGCGAGACAGGTCTTCGACCACGCGGCGATACTGGCTTTGCGACTGGGAATCGAGCGCGGCAAAATCGGAGCGTTCGCGCAGCTGTGCATCGACGACGCTGACGGAAACCAGCCATTCGGACCAGTCGATATCGTTCAGTGTGCGCAGGCTGAGTATCACGTTGCCGATCCGCACGTTGGCGGCGGTCTGACGGTTCTGCTCGACGATCAGAGCTTCTTCGGTGTCACTTCCGCGGGCGTCCAGATGCTGTTCCAGCCACGCGATGGTGTCACGAATTTCAACCCCTTCGCCACTCAGCCTGTAAAGCAGCTGTCCGACAAAGGCATCGTCGTCCGCATAGGCATCATATTCGGCCCTGATCTTCTGCCCCTCTCCGGGCAGACGGGCGCGAACCAGTTGATCGGCCATCGCATCCGCATGATCCAGCATCGCGCGGGCGTTTTCGATACCTTGCGCGATGCGGGCAAGTTCATCGATCAGAACAAAGCGCAGGACCGCCGGAGTTGCCCAGAGCTCGCCGATCTCAAGCGGGCTGGTTTCCTGAAATCCGTTCACGATTGCAGACAGGCGCGGTTGGGTGATCTCGAACAGCGAGTGTCGCACGCAATGGCGCGCGATCTGCATCACGCGGGGTTCTTCGACGTGATTTGCCCTGCGGACGATGGGCAACTGGCCGTAAAAGCGCGGCGGCAGATCCCGGCGAACCTGCGCGACGCTCTCGGCAATCATAAGGTAGTTGTCGAGAAGCCATTCGGCAGCGGGCGGAACGATGTCGCCTGCGGCATTGGCGGCAAGGTTTGCCCGATAGGCGTTCGAGATCAGCTCCAGATCGTCGTCAAGCTGGCGGGTGAAGAATTGATGTCCACGGCGCGGTTTACCAACCGTACCCGATGACGACAGCCGCCGACCGCAATCCACCAACTGCTCGACCGAAAAATACTCATCTTCGACGGGCGAAAGGTCGGTCGGGACTTGCGGTGTTCGCTGCCTGAATGACGCGGCCCAGTTCATGGGAATATCGTTACCATATTATGCAATTCTTTTCCTGAACAATGACACGGCTGCACAGTCGGGCGCACAGTACCGATGCCTGTGCGTGACAAGCCCGGACCGAACGAGAGGGAACCCGCATACCAACGTTCGCAGCCCGGTCCGGTTCCCTGCATCGCTCCGGATGGGGCGGGGGGCCTGAGAATGCGCGGGGGAATTGACGACATTTGATGGTTCATCTTCGTGACCAGTTCCCTGCCGTCACTGCTGTCTTTGAAGCTCTGGCGGGTCATCGACGGGCTCGCGTTGCGCAAGGCGCAGGTGTTTTTGACGCAGCGCCGCTGGCCTTTCTTGCTTTATGGAGGCTACTGTCTGACGTAGGTTTGAAACTGAAACCGTCAGGCCCAAAGCGCTAACACAACGAAATTTACTGAACTTAGCCTGATCAGCATGCTGCTGTCAGTGGAGAGATGTCGTGAATCGAGACGTTGAACAAGGCTCGCCCCAGCCGCTGCTGCGCGACCGCTCGGTCGTCCTGTCGCTGATTACTGTTCTGGGAATGATTTTGGGCATGGCCGGGATGTGGTGGCCGGGTGACGGGCTTTCAGCCCTTGCCTATCCGGCTCTGGCGACCGTGTATCTTGCCGGGGGACTGCCCGCGGCGTGGCGTGCCGGGACGGAGCTTTGGCAGGATCACGTCCTTGATATCGATCTGTTGATGGTGGTTGCCGCCGTGGCAGCCGCTGCTGTCGGGGCGCCGCTTGAGGGGGCGGTTCTGTTGACGTTGTTCAGCGTTGCCGGCACGTTGGAGGAACGTGCGCTTGGCCGTGCGCGTCATGCGATTGAGGCGCTGATGGCGCTGCGCCCCGAGACCGCGCTGCGCAAGACCGCGTCGGGATCGGTAGAAGAGGTCGCGGCCGCAGCGTTGGAGGTGGGTGACATCGTGGTGCTGCGCCCGGGCGCGCGGGTGCCAACCGATGGCACGATTGCTCTGGGGCGCGGCGGGCTTGACGAGGCCAACATCACCGGTGAATCCATGCCGGTCTCAAAAGGTCCGGGCGAGCCGGTTTTTGAGGCGACGGTAAACCTCGACGGGGTGCTGGACGTCACGGTGACCCGCACGGTCGGCGAAAGCACCATTGCCCGGATGATCCAGCTGGTGACCGAGGCTCATGCGGCCAAGGCCCCGTCAGAGCGTTTCAGCGAATGGTTTGGCCAGCGCTATACCGTCGCCGTCCTGATCGGGGCGGCGCTTGCCTTTGCCGCGTTCTACTGGCTGGGCGGCGATTGGAAACACGCGCTTTACAAGGCGGCAACGCTGCTGGTTGCAGCCAGCCCCTGCGCCATCGTCATTTCGGTTCCCGCAGCGATCCTGTCGGCGCTGTCCGCCGCGGCGCGCGGGGGGGTGTTGTTCAAGGGCGGCGCGGCGCTTGAGACGCTTGCGGCGGTTGATACCTTCGCCTTCGACAAGACCGGGACGCTGACCAAAGGTCAGGCCGCGGTGACGCAGATCGTTGCGCTCGACAATGACGAGGCGGGGTTCCTGTCATTGCTCTCCGGGCTCGAGGCGCATTCCGAACACCACGTCGCCACGGCGATCCGGCGTGAGGCCGCCAAACGCGGGTTTGATCCGACCGAGGTGAGCGAGGTCAGCGCCCGTCCGGGCATCGGCATCACCGGCCATGACGCTCTGGGTCCGGTCTGGGCTGGAAATCCCTATCTGGCCAAAGCGATGGGTGCGCCCGTGGACGCCCCCCGCCTGCAGGTTCTGGCCGAGGGTGCAGATACGGTGATCTATCTGGGGCGCGGCGCCGAGGTGCTGGGTGCGGTCAGCGTGGCGGACGAGCTTCGGCCCAGCTCTGCGTCGGCGCTGGCCGCCCTGCGTGCCAGCGGTGTGCGCCGGATCGTGATGATGACCGGCGACAGGCGACCGGTGGCGTTGCGCATCGGTGCCGAGCTTGGCCTTTCCCCCGACGAGATCCACGCCGAAATGCTGCCTCAAGACAAGGTGAAGGCGGTCGCACAGCTGGCCGAGACCGGCAAGGTGGCCTTTGTCGGTGACGGCGTGAACGATGCGGCGGCGCTTGCGCGGGCCGACATCGGTATCGCAATGGGGGCCGCAGGCTCGGAGGTCGCGCTGCAGGCGGCTGACGTGGCGCTGTTGTCCGAGGACATGCGGCAGCTTGCCGATGCACACCGCCTTGCCCGTCGTGCGGCAGGGATCATCCGCCAGAACCTGATTTTTGCCATCGGTGTGATGCTGGTGTTGGTCATCGCCGGGCTGTTCTTTGATCTGCCACTGCCGCTGGCGGTCGTCGGCCATGAAGGCGGCACGGTGCTGGTGGTGCTGAATGGGCTTCGCTTGCTCTCAAACCCCGCCCGCCCGGTGAAGCGGGACGCTGCATCTCGCGAGTCACAGGGTTTCGCGAGGTGGTTTGGCACGGCGAAGTGACCGGTTGCGGAAAGTGGGCTTGCCATGACGGATTTGAAAGAGAGGCAGGAATGGGACGAGGTTCTCGGGTTCTGGTTTCCTGAGGGGCGTTCGTTGGATGTTGATCCGCAGGCGCACCGTGCGCATTGGCACTGGAGGATGCAGGGCGGCGCGGATGATCAGATCACGGCGGATTATTCACAACTCACTGAAAGGGCGGCGCAGGGTGACCTTGATCACTGGGCGATTGATCCGCACGGAAGACTGGCGCTGATCATCATCCTTGATCAGTTTTCCCGCTCTGTCTGGCGGGATGATGCGCGCGCCTATGCGCAAGACCCGTCCGCGTTGGCGCTTGTGACAGAGGGCTTATCGAACGGTCATTTTTCCGCTTTGGCGACTCCGTGGTTCCAGATTGTGTATGGCCTGCCACTGGGCCATTGCGAAGGCCCGGACCATCTGCAGCGTCTCGACCGGTTGATCCATCTGCGGCAAGAAATAGCTGAAACCGCACCGATCCCCCTGCGGCCAATCTATCTCTCTTTGGTCAATCAAGCCCACGACGTTCGAAAAATCATTGCCACATTCGGTCGCCACCCCCACCGCAATGAAGTTCTGAACCGCAGTTCGACCGCAGCCGAGCAAGTATACCTCGCCAAAGGCCAGTTTCCGCACATGAGAGCATTTCAGTAACCGCCTGATGCAAATTGTTGCCCATGGGCAAGCACCGCCAAGTATCTGGCGTTCATCGCTTATCCTCAAACCGGTGAACAAATCACCGTATCACGGCCTTGCGCGACGACCTGCGGCATCCAACCGGTCAGAATGAAATCGAGGCTCCGGCCAATCCATCGATCGCAGGGGGATCGTCCGTTGCGGCGTCACCGTCATTGATGGGGAGCGTTCATCACCTCGATTCAGGTTGCGGTTCTGGTCACCTTTACATCGACCGTTTCGGCGGTGTTCGCCGATCTTGCGCTGCGTCGGTCATCGGGGCTGCGGCACTGTAGCGGGTTGCAAGGGGGCGCTCCGGGTGGTCGGTTGCGCGCAGAATAGACTGCAAAGATTATGGCAATGACCACAACCCAGCGCCAAGAGAACCCGACTGCACGGCAGCGTGCGCAAGCGCGCATCATAATGCCCGTTGCGCGGCCTTTGCGCATTGCGGGCGCGTTGTCGGTCATCGCTGGTTTGATTTGGCCGTTTCAGGCGGCGGCGTTGGCTTGGGCTATTTCGGGTTGGGTGGCGGGCCACATGGATCGCACCGGTATCGCGGCTCTGGTCTTTGTCTTCGGCGGTGTCTTGCGTGCCGGGCTCGACCACCTTGCCGGCGGCTATTTGTTCGAGGCGGCTGACCAGACGATCTCCCGCGAACGTGCCGCGCTGATCGGGCGTGAGGCACGCGCGCGTGCGAACGCGAGTTCGGCCGAGGTGGCGGCGCTGATCGTGCAAAAGCTGCCTTTGCTTCAGCCTTGGATCACTCGCTATCACGTCGCCATGGTGCGGGTTTCGGTGCTGCCCGCTGTCCTGCTGGCTTTGACTTTTTGGTATTCATGGGTGGCAGGTTTGGTCCTGCTGGTGGCGGGGCCGCTGATCCCGGTGTTCATGGCGCTTGTCGGCAAGGCGGCAGAAGACGAGTCGCGCCGCCAGATGGACGAGATCGGGTCGATGAATGCGATGCTGATGGACCGGCTGTCGGCGATGCTGGACATCCGGCTGTTGGGGGCGGCAGAGCGTGCGGCGGCGGATTTCGGCGGCCGGGCCGAAGCGTTGCGCATCCGCACGATGGCGGTGCTGCGGATCGCGTTTCTGTCCTCGACGGTGTTGGAGTTCTTCAGCGCCGTCGGTGTCGCGATGGTCGCCGTGTTCGTCGGATTTACGCTTTTGGGCGCGATCCGGTTCGGCAGTTGGGGCACGCCGCTTGGACTGGACGCGGGTATATTTCTTTTGCTGATCGCACCGGAGTTCTTTCAGCCGTTCCGCGATCTGGCCGCAGCTTGGCATGACCGTGCCGCCGGATTGTCCGTGGTGGCGGATCTGGACGCGCTGGACGCCGCCGACAGGGTCGCTTTTGTCGGACTTGCCGAGGCTGCATCCCCGATGACCGGGCCCCTTGCGCTTGCGCTGTCCGGTACGGTCGTCGCGCTGCCGGGGCGCAAGGTTGTGCTGCCCGATCTGCGGTTGCGGGCCCCGGAGACGCTGGCGCTGACCGGGCCAAGTGGTGCGGGCAAAAGCACCGCGCTGGCCGCCATCGCGGGGCTGGTTCCACTGTCGGCGGGGGCCATTTCCGTTTGCGGTCACTCGCTGGATCACAGCACCGCAGATGCCTGGCGGGCGCGCATCACCCTGATCCCGCAAGCGCCGCATTTTCCCGATCAGACATTGCGCGATTGGCTTGACCCCGATGGCGGCGGCACCGACCCATGGCCCGCCCTGCGACAAGCCGAGGCCGCGGGGATTGTGCAGCGCCTGCGCGCCGGGCTGGACACACGGCTGGGCGAGTCCGGCGGCGGTGTGTCGGGCGGCGAGGCGCGGCGGCTGATGATCGCCCGCGCCATCCTGAGCGGGCGCGAATTGATCCTTGCCGACGAGCCGACAGCGGATCTTGACCCCGAAACCGCAGCGCAGGTTATTCGCGCGCTGGTCCGGCTGAAGGACGACGGGCATAGCCTGATCGTCGCAACCCACGACCCAGTGCTGGCCGCAGCGATGGACCGTTCCATCGAGGTTCGGGCATGAGGGCGCTTGTTCCGATCATTCGGTTGCTTCTGACAGCGGCACCCTGGGCGATGGCGCGAGGGGCGGCGCTTACGGTGATCGTTTTGCTGATGGGCGCGGCGCTGCTGGGCCTGTCTGGTTGGTTCATCACCGCGACAGGGATCGCTGGCCTTGCTGGTATCGGGATCGCCTTTGACGTGTTCCGTCCATCGGCAGGGGTGCGGTTTCTGGCGCTTGGCCGAACGGCGGCGCGCTATGGTGAACGAATCCTGACCCATGACGCGACGCTGCGCGCGCTGGCTGCGCTGCGGGTGACGCTGCTGCGCCGGCAATCCCGGTTGGGCGACCGTGAGCTGGCCAGCCTGCGCAGTGAGGCGGTGCTGACGCGGATCGTGTCGGATGTGGATGCGCTTGACGGGGTTTTGCTGCGGCTCGTGCTGCCCCTATCGGCGGCGTTCGTCACCCATGCGGTTGTCTTTCTGGCACTTGGCTGGCTGGCGGGATGGCCGGTCGCATGGGCCATTCTGGGCGGTTATGCCCCCGTTGCGGCGATTATCCTTTGGCATCTGGCGCGGCGCAGTATCCGGCCCTCGGACGAAGTCGAGGCGCAGGACCAGAGGCTGCGGCATGGCGTTATCGACATGATCCGCAATCGCCAATCGCTGATCCTTGGCGCGATGCTTGCCCCGCGCGAGGCGGAGTTGTTGGCGATTGATGCGCAGTCCCGCAAGGCCGCGCGGGCGCTGGACCGGGTCGACCGCAATGCAGGTGCGGCGCTGTCTGCGCTGGTTGCCGCGACTGCGGCTCTGGCGCTGATGGTTGGCGGTTGGTTGGTTGCGCGCGATATGGCAGGGCCCGCAATTGGCGCCATCGGTGTCTTTGTCGCGCTGGCGTTGGCTGAAACGTTGCTGCCGCTGCGGCGCGGTTTTTCCGATTACGGCAGGATGATCGGTGCTGCCCGGCGCATCGGGACGGACACAAAGCCACAGCCCTCAGGTTGCCAGGAGGTCGGTCTGGCGGGCACGCCCGTTCTGACCCTTAGCCAGCGCGGACTGAGCATTGAACTGGAGGCCGGAGACGCCGTTGCCCTGACCGGGCCCAGCGGCAGCGGCAAGACGAGCCTGCTGATGCAGATTGCCGGGCTTGCTGACAACGACGGGATCAGCATTCTTGGCCGCCCTCCTGCCCACTGGGCGGACGCGGCGCTGCGAAAGGTTGTCACGATGGTGCCACAACGCAGCGCGCTGATTGCCGGAACGATCCGCGAGAACCTTTCTTTGGCGGGCGAAGTCGAAGATGCCGGGATGTGGCGCGCTTTGGATGCGGTGGCGCTGGGCGATGTGATCCGCGAACGCGGCGGGCTGGACGCCCGGCTGAATGAGGGCGGCGCAGGGCTTTCCGGTGGACAGGCACGGCGGCTGTCCTTGGCGCGGGCGGTCCTGAAATCTCCTCGGCTTTTGCTGCTGGACGAACCGACCGAAGGCTTGGACGCCGACACGGCCAATCGGGTGCTTTGGGGACTGCGCAACGCACTGCCTGAGGCGGCAATCATCGCGACCCTGCACCGAAGCGCCAATCATCCGCTGTTTACCCGGCAACTTTCGTTGCAAAATGACGAAGTCACCAACCTCCGATTGGATTTGCAGGTATGACGGCACCAATCAACCTTCGGCTGAGTCGGCACTCCGGCCAATTCCGTTCACCCCGTCGCTAGGAGAACCGAAAATGGAACTCGATATCGTCGAGCTGTCACGTCTGCAATTTGCGTCGACGGTCATGTATCACTTTCTCTTCGTGCCGCTGACATTGGGCCTGTCGGTGATCGTCGCGATCATGGAAACGGTCTATGTCATGACGGGCCGCCCGATGTGGCGGCAGATGACCAAGTTCTGGGGCATGCTCTTTGGCATCAACTTTGCACTTGGCGTGGCCACCGGCATCACGATGGAATTCCAGTTTGGCATGAACTGGTCCTATTTCAGTCACTATGTCGGCGACATCTTCGGCGCACCGCTGGCTCTTGAAGGATTGATGGCATTCTTTCTTGAGGCGACGTTTGTGGGGCTGTTCTTTTTCGGCTGGGACAAGCTGAGCAAGGTTGGCCATCTCGCCGTGACATGGCTTGTCGCGATCGGGTCAAACTTTTCCGCGCTCTGGATCCTGATCGCCAACGGCTGGATGCAGAACCCGGTCGGGGCCGAATTCAACCCTGAAACCATGCGGATGGAGCTGACCAGTTTCTATGAGGTGATGTTCAACTCGGTCGCGCAGGCAAAATTCGTCCATACCGTCTCGGCAGGGTATGTCACGGCTGCGGTTTTCGTTCTTGGCGTTTCATCCTGGTATCTGCTCAAGGGGCGCCATATCGAACTTGCCCGCCGGTCGATCACGGTTGCCGCGTCGTTTGGCCTTGCCTCGGCGTTGTCGGTGGTGCTGCTGGGCGATGAATCCGGCTATGATGTTTCGCATAACCAGAAAATGAAAATGGCCGCGATTGAGGGCATGTGGGAAACCGAACCGGCCCCCGCGCCCTTCAATCTGATCGGTTTCCCCGACATGGAAGCGCGCGAGACGCATTATGCGGTCAAGATTCCCTGGTTGATGGGCCTGATTGGCACCCGTTCGCTGACCGAGAAAATTCCCGGCATCAATGACCTTGTGGCGGAATCCGAAGACCGCATTCGGTCGGGCATGATCGCTTATGACGCGCTCTTGACGATCCGCGAGCAACGGGCAGAAACAACGCCCGAAGTGCGCCAGACCTTTGAAGATCACGGCGGAGACCTTGGCTATGCCTATCTTCTCAGGCGCTATCTGGACGATCCGCGCGACGCCTCCGAGACGCAGATCAAGCAGGCTGCCGAAGACACGGTGCCAAATGTCTGGCCGCTGTTCTGGGCGTTCCGGATCATGGTCGGGCTTGGTTTCAGCTTTATCGCCGTAATGGTCTATTTCTTCTGGCGGTCCAGCTTTCGCGGCCAAGTCTATCCTCGTTGGGCGCTTTGGGGGGCGGTTGCGATTATCCCGGCGCCGTGGATTGCGGCCGAACTGGGTTGGATTGTCGCCGAATACGGTCGCCAGCCCTGGACGGTGGACGGGGTGCTGCCCACGGCGATGTCGGTCAGTCACCTGTCGGTTGGCGATCTGTTGCTGACGCTGACGGGCTACATGGTCTTCTATACAGTCCTGTTCATTGTCGAGATGGGGCTGATGCTGAAATATATCCGCAAGGGGCCGACCGAGGACGTGGAAGAGACTGAAATCTGGACGGCGCGCCATGAATACCGGCTGCGCACCACTGACGGCAAAGGCCCCTTTGCCAAAACCCCGGCGGAGTAAGTGTCATGATCCTTTTTGAACTGATCTCTTACGATGCGCTGCGGGTTATCTGGTGGCTGTTGCTCGGTGTCCTGCTGATCGGCTTTGCCCTGAGTGACGGCTTCGACATGGGGGTCGGCGTTCTGCTGCCCTTTGTGGGCAAGACGGATGTCGAGCGCCGCATCGCCATCAATACAATCGGCCCGGTCTGGGAAGGAAACCAAGTCTGGTTCATCCTTGGCGGCGGCGCGATCTTTGCCGCCTGGCCGCCGCTTTATGCGGTCAGTTTCTCGGGCTTTTACCTAGCGATGTTCCTGATCCTTGCGGCGCTGATCGTGCGTCCCGTGGCGTTCAAATATCGCTCGAAACGTGAGGATCCGCGCTGGCGGACAACATGGGACTGGGCGCTGTTCGCCGGTGGTGCGGTGCCTGCGCTGATCTTCGGTGTTGCGGTGGGCAATGTGCTGCAAGGTGTTCCGTTTGAATTCACCCCGGAACTTTTCGCCCGTTACGAGGGCGCGTTCCACGCCAAGTTCGCGGGCCTGCTGAACCCTTTTGCCCTGCTTGCGGGTATCGTGTCTCTGGCGATGCTGACCACCCACGGCGCGGCATGGCTGTCGTTCAAGGCCGAGGGTGTTGTCGCCGCGCGCGCCCGGGCCATCGGGTCAGTCACCGGGGTTGTGACCATCGCGGGCTATGCGCTGGCCGGGCTTTGGATGGCTTTCGGGATTGAGGGCTATGCGTTGCTGGACCCCGCGGTCGCCAACGGTCCGTCCAATCCGCTTTACTCAGAAGTCGTGCGTACCGGCAGTTGGTTTTCCGCCTATGCGGTGCGTCCGTGGATCGCGCTGGCGCCTTTACTGGGCTTTTTCGGCATGGTGATGGCCGTGCTGGGTCTGCGGGCGGGGCGCGAGGGGTCGACCCTTTTGTGGTCCAAACTTGGCATTTTTGGCGCGATTTCCTCGGTCGGGCTGACGATGTTCCCGTTCATCCTGCCGTCGTCGATTGATCCCCGCTCATCGCTGACGGTCTGGGACGCCTCATCCTCGCATCAGACGTTATTTGTGATGCTCGTCTCGACCGCCATCTTCATGCCGATCATTCTGGCCTACACGGCTTGGGTTTATAAAGTGCTCTGGGGCAAGGTCACCGAGTCTGATGTGACCGACTCTGGCTCTGCCTACTAATTAGAGGAATACGTCATGTGGTATTTTGCCTGGATGCTTGGCCTGCCGTTGGCAGCGGTGTTTGCCGTCGTCAACGCGATGTGGCTTGAGATGCACAGCGACCGCGCCCTGTGGGAGAAAGACGACCCGGGCGCGGAAAAAGATCTGCACTGAAAATTCACAGTATCGCACGGAAAACCCACTGGTTGCGGCTGGATCGGTGGCGATCAGAGTAACGAGTGGACAACAGGACGTCCGACAGTAGCAGGATTTTCGACCCCGGGTGATTGCTTACCCTTGCGGTGTTTGGCGGTGCTGGCGCGGTTGCAGTATCGCAAACCGCGCAGACAGCCCCGTGCTGGTCAAGAAAATGAAGGATACGATATGGAAACGGACAGCGCGCAATGGATTGACCAGTTCGAAGGTCTGCGACGTTTGCCGAATGATCTGCGCGATGCACTTGTTGCGGGCAGCAAGGTGGTGGAGGTTCCCGAGGGCACGCCCGTCTTCAAGCCCGGACAATCGGCGGATAACCTGTTGCTTTTGCTCGAAGGCACAGTGCGCGTGCAGCAGAAATCGGACACCGGACGCGAGGTGTTCCTCTACCGCGTCAATGCCGGCGAAAGCTGTGTTCTGACCACCGCCTGCATGTTGGCATTCGAGGACTACGCGGCCGACGGAGTCGCCGAAACCGATGTGCGCGCTGTGGCGATTCCGCGCGCAACCTTCGACGATCTGGCGGCGCGGTCGTCAGTGTTCCGTGAATTCGTGTTCAAGGCGTATTCGCGACGTATCACCGACCTGTTCACCTTGATCGACGACATCGTCTTTCAGCGTATGGATGTGCGGCTTGCTGCGCGGCTGCTGGAACTGGCCGTGGATGATGTAGTTCACGCCACCCACCTTGTGCTGGGCACCGAGCTGGGCACCGCGCGCGAAGTCGTCTCGCGCACCCTGTCCGAGTTTCAGCGGCGCGGCTGGATCGAACAGCGTCGCGGCGAAATCCAGTTGGTTGGGCGCGCGGCGCTTGATCGTCTGGCGCGTTCTGCCGGAGAACGGTGACGAAGTCACCGAGAGATCCTGTCCTATCGGATAACGTGTTTTTGACACTGATTCTTGAAGGGGACTGAACATGACCAAGAACATGGGAAATTTTGACCGTGGGTTGCGGATCGTGGTGGGGATTGCCCTGCTGATTGCGGCCTTTGCCACCGACTTTGGGGCAAGCGGCTGGTTGCATTGGACGATGATCGCGGCGGGTGGCATTTTCGTGGTGACCGCGCTGATCAGCACTTGTCCGCTCTATGCCATCTTCGGCATTCGCACATGTCAGAGGTAGCCGCGATGGAAACCGTTTTCACACCTTGGCAGTCACTCGGCGGAGGCGCCTTGATCGGGGTCGCCGCGACCCTGCTGATGCTGAGCCTTGGCCGGGTTTTCGGCGCAACGGGCATCTTGAGCGGCCTGTTGTCGCCCGGGCCATCCCAAGATCGGCTGTGGCGGCTGGCTCTGCTGCTCGGAATGGTCAGCGGACCGCTGGCGGTGCTGTTACTGTCCGGACAGATGCCCGCCGTTCAGGTGCCGGTCTCAGTTCCCATGCTGTTGATTGGTGGTCTGGTCGTGGGCGTTGGAGTCACCTACGGCTCGGGCTGCACGTCCGGTCACGGAGTCTGCGGGTTGGCCCGTCTGTCACCACGTTCTTTCATAGCCGTGCTGACCTTTATGATCACGACCGCCGGCACCGTTTATGTCCTGCGCCATGTTATCGGAGCGTAACCCATGAAACTTTTTTCAACCTATCTGATCGGGCTGGTTTTTGGCGTCGGCATTGCGATTTCCGGTATGGCGAACCCTGCCAAGGTGCTGAACTTCTTTGATTTTGCCGGAACCTGGGATCCGTCGCTGGCGTTCGTCATGGGCGGTGCCGTCGTCGTGACATTCATCGGATATCGCCTTGTTCTGGCGCGCCGCGGGCCGTTGTTCGAAAGCGGCTTTCAGCTGCCCACAAGCAACAAGATCGATGCACGGCTGGTCGGCGGCTCTGGTCTGTTCGGCATTGGCTGGGGCATCGCGGGGTTCTGCCCCGGCGGAGCGCTGCCAGCGCTTGGCACTGGTCGCTGGGAGGTGGTTTTGTTCGTGACCGCGATGGTCGCCGGTATCTGGCTGGCGAAATTCCTGCAATCTCTTGGAGCAGCGTCGACCACTGCGAAGACCTGATTTGTCATTTACACAGCGCGATGCTGAAGGGGCGTGAAAAAATGGCCCACCCCGTCCCATCGCGCTGATACGGTGCCCTAAGCCCAGAGAAAACCGCCGATACCGGCGGCATAAAATTTTGCTGTGGCGTTTTTTGAGCGCCTGAAAGACATACATGACGCCGAACCTGTCCAGATATCTGCCCATCCTGAAATGGGGCGCGACTTACAGCCGCGCAGAGCTGAGCGGAGATCTGATCGCCGCCATCATTGTGACGATCATGTTGATCCCGCAATCGCTGGCCTATGCGTTACTGGCTAGACTGCCGCCAGAAGCCGGTATTTACGCTTCGATCGTGCCAATCGTCCTTTACACGCTGTTTGGAACCAGCCGTGCCCTGGCGGTTGGCCCGGTTGCGGTCGTGTCGCTGATGACGGCCGCAGCAATCGGCGAGGTCGCGCAGGCGGGCACTGCCGGTTATGCCGTTGCTGCCCTGACGCTGGCGGGATTGTCGGGCGTCATGCTGCTTCTTTTGGGGATTTTCAGGCTGGGATTTCTGGCGAACTTCCTGTCGCACCCGGTCATCGCCGGTTTCATCACCGCGTCGGGCATTCTGATCGCTGTCAGTCAGTTGCGCCATATTCTGGGCATCGGGGGTGACGGGCATGCACTGCCGGAGATGCTGACCTCTCTGGCGGGCAACATCGGTGATTTGAGCGTTGCGACATTGATCCTTGGGGCGGGTGCCATCGCGTTCCTGTTCTGGGTCCGCAAGGGTCTGAAACCGCTTTTGCAAAAGGCCGGTCTGCCATCGGGCGCGGTCAATATCTTGTCCAAGGCCGGGCCGGTTCTTGCCATTGCCGTCACCACCGGGGCAACCGCCGTATTCGGTCTAAGCGACAGGGGCGTGGCGATTGTCGGAGCTGTCCCGCAGGGGTTGCCGCCCTTGACGCTGCCCAGTTTTGCGCCCGATCTTATCGGTGCATTGCTGTTGCCTGCGCTATTGATATCGGTGATCGGCTTTGTCGAATCCATATCGGTGGCGCAAACGCTGGCGGCCAAGAAACGCCAGCGCATCGATCCAGATCAGGAATTGATCGGGTTGGGCGCGGCAAATATCGGGGCGGCCCTTACGGGCGGTTTTCCGGTCACAGGCGGATTTTCCCGCTCGGTCGTGAATTACGATGCTGGTGCAGAAACGCCGGCCGCCGGTGCCTATACCGCCGCCGGTCTGCTGGTCGCATCGCTGTTTCTGACGCCGTTGATCCATTTCCTGCCCAAGGCAACGCTGGCGGCAACGATCATCGTCGCAGTGCTGTCGCTGGTGGATCTGTCGATCCTCAAACGCACTTGGATCTATTCGAAAGCCGATTTTGCTGCTGTGTTCATCACCATCGCCCTGACGCTTGGCCTTGGAGTCGAGGCTGGCGTATCGGCAGGGGTTGCCGTATCTATCTTGATTCATCTCTATCGGTCTTCGCGCCCGCATATGGCCGTGGTCGGACGTGTTCCGGGAACCGAGCATTTTCGCAATGTCGATCGTCACAAGGTCGAAACCCGCGAGGACATCATTTCGCTTCGGGTCGATGAAAGCCTCTATTTCGCCAATGCCCGTTTTCTGGAGGACCGCATCTATGACATGGTCGCCCGTCAACCCGCCGTGCGGCACGTCATCCTGATGTGTCCCGCTGTGAACGAGATCGACATGAGCGCGCTGGAAAGCCTTGAGGTGATCAATTCGCGGCTGCGTGACCAGAACGTCAGCTTTCACCTCAGCGAAGTCAAAGGCCCGGTGATGGACCGGTTGGAACGGTCGCATTTCTTGTCAGAACTGTCGGGACAGGTATTCCTGTCGCAACATCTCGCGGTCTGCGCCTTGTCCGCATCACCAGACCCTAAAACCGCAACTGCAAAAGGAGCCAGTCATGTCTGACTATCAACACCTCACCCGCCACAGCCCGTCAACCGGATCCGGTTCCCCAGACATCTGGGGCATCTACGAGGCCGATACCGGATCCGTTCAATATGTCATGGCTTGCCCCGAGACGAAAAAAGCCGCCTTGATCGACGTCGTGCTGAATTTCGACCCCAGATCCGCGCGAACCTCGACAGAAAGCGCCGAAAAGGTGCTCGAACTGGTCAAGGAACAAAAGCTTGAACTGGTCCGCATCCTCGACACGCATCCCCATGCGGATCACATGCTGGCGGCGGCCTGGCTTAAAGAGCAGACGGGTCTGCCCAACGCGATCGGTGCGCGCACAAAGAAGATCGCCCAGCTTTGGCGCGATTACTACAACCTGCCGGATCTTGATCCTGCGCCGCATTTTGATGCCTTCTTCGAGGATGGCGACAGTTTTGATATCGGCAATCTGACCGTGACCGTTGAGCTTTCGACAGGTCATACACTTGGTTCAATCAGCTATTTTTCCGGAGATGCCGGGTTTGTGCATGACACTCTGATGTTCCCGGACAGCGGGTCGTCGCGGGCAGATTTTCCCGGCGGCAGTGCAGCGGAGCTTTGGGACAGCATCCAGTCGATCCTGTCGCGCCCCGATGACACGCGCCTGTTCGTCGGCCATGACTACGGCAAGGGCGATCGCAAAGAGCCGGCGTGGGAGGCAACGGTCGCTGAGCACAAGGCGCAGAATATTCACGTCAATGCAAAGACGGACAAGGCAACCTTCATCAAGACCCGCGAAGAGCGTGACGCGACGCTCGCCCTGCCAGACAGGATCCTGCACGCCTTGCAGGTCAATCTGCGCGGTGGTGTTCTGCCGCCCAAAGAGGACGACGGCCACAGCTACTTCAAGATTCCGGCAAACCGGTTCTGAGAGGCGCAGGTTCGGTGAGGTCTGTTGTGCATGGAAAGCGCGATAGCTTTTGAGTGGCAACAGACCTCACGGTTCAAATGCCTCACCGTTAAAATATCCGTCTGCCCGATGGCCGCGTTGGAACGCCTGTCCCTCGTCCTCAGCTGAACCGGTTTGCCGGGTCTTGCGGCGGATGTTCTTAACCACCTTTCCGGCAGCGTCTTTCGACGTCTGTGGCTTCTTCGTCCGCTCGGTCTCCAAACAGTGGATTCGCGTTCCCCGAGCGTTTGTGCAAACGAGCGGTGACAAGCCACGAGCAGTATTTGTGCGTTCTGGCAGGCCATGGTAGAACCCGAAAAAATGGCACTATGTATAATCTGATTGGGCTTACATCGCAGTCCCGACTGTCGCGACAGCCGCCATGAGCCGACGCGAATCGGCATATTGTTGGATGAGAAAGAACTCAGTGAAAACAAAGACTCCCAGCATTTCTAACGCTGCTCGCTTATCCGTTGCCCCGATGATGGATTGGACCGATCGCCACTGCCGCGCTTTGCATCGGCTGATGTCCAGTCGGGCGCTGCTCTATACCGAAATGGTGACGGCGCCGGCTTTGGTTCGGGGCGGGGCGCTGCATCTTTTGACGTTTTCGCCCGGGGAGCAGCCGGTTGCGCTGCAACTTGGCGGGTCGGATCCAGCGGAGCTTGCGCAGGCGGCGGTGATGGGTGCGGGTGAGGGGTATAGTGAGATCAACCTGAACTGCGGTTGCCCGTCCGACCGGGTGCAGTCGGGCAGTTTTGGTGCCGTTCTAATGGAAACGCCGGGTCGGGTGGCCGATTGTGTGGCGGCGATGATTGCCGCGGTTCCGGCGGATATTCCGGTCACCGTGAAATGCCGCATCGGCGTGGACGATCAGGAGCCCGAACAGGTGTTGCCTGACTTTCTGCGCCGGGTCCGCGATGCCGGTGTGGGACGGGTGCAGATCCATGCGCGCAAGGCCTGGCTACAGGGGCTCAGCCCCAAGGAGAACCGCGATATTCCGCCGTTGGATCATGATCTGGTGGTCGCGATGAAGAGTGAGTTTCCTGACTTGCACATATCGCTGAACGGCGGCGTCACCACATTGGAGCAGGTCGAGTCGCTGTTGGCGCGGGGGCTGGACGGGGTGATGATTGGCCGGGCGGCTTATCACGATCCCTGCTCGATCCTGCTGGATGCCGACCGGCGGATCTTTGGCAGCCCTCTTCCGGGACGGTCAGCACCCGAGATCGTCGAGGAGATGTATCCGTATATCGAAAGCCATCTGGCGGCGGGCGGGCGGTTGAATCAGGTGACGCGGCACATGCTGGGCCTGTTTGCCGGACAACCCGGCGCGCGTCATTGGCGGCGGACATTGTCGGAAAACGCCCATCGCCCCGGCGCGGGGATCGGCGTGCTGCAAGCGGCGCTGGAGACGGTCGGAGAGGCGCAGGCCGCCTGAGCTCATTTACAGCGGTTGCTTGCCCGCGCGTGCCAATCGCGCAGCGCGACCCCCGCGTCGTTGCTTAAGCGAGGCGGCTCGCTCGGGCAGGGCGGCGATGATCGCGCGGCGCTCCTCCGGTGTCATCCGTGACCAGCTGCCGATTTCGTCCAAGCTGCGCAGACAGCCGGTGCAGATCCGCTCGGCCGGGTGGACGATGCAGATCTTTATGCAGGGGGATTCGATTTCATCGCGCATCCAAAGGTCATCCGTATCTTTCATGGTCGTCCCGCAGCAAGATTCGCCAGCCGATCCAGCGCTCCCTGAAGGATATACCCAGCCGCGACATGATCTATGACCTCGGCGCGACGTTTTCGGGACGTATCCGCCTCGATCAGTGCCCGTTCGGCGGCGACCGTGGACAGGCGTTCATCCCAGAACCCGATGGGCAGGTCGGTCAGCCGTTCCAGATTGCGGGCGAATGCGCGGGTGGACTGTACGCGCGGCCCTTCGGAGCCATCCATGTTCAGCGGCAGACCCAGCACCAGACCTTTCAGGTCGCGCCCCTGAACGATCTTCAGCAACTGCTCGGCGTCCTGAGTGAATTTCTTGCGCCGGATGGTTTCCAGCGGCGTGGCGATGGAACGCATCACGTCCGACACTGCCACGCCCAGAGTAACCGTGCCAAGGTCAAGCCCGGCGATGGCTCCGTAACGGGGCAGGGCGGCGGCAAAGATGTGGATATCGGCGCAGATCATTCCAGCCCCGCCCGGCTGGCGGCATCGCGCAGTGCGGCCATTGCGGTATCATCGGCTTTAAAGGTTTCCCGCGCTTCCGACAGGATGGCGGCGGCGGTTTCGGTTTCACCCAGCACACCGTAGGCCGAAATCAACCGCGCCCAGTCTGTCGCCGGGCCGCCTTCGCGCGCCAGACGGTCGGCAAGTCCGGAGACCATGCCACGGATCATCGCGTCACGGTCATCGGGCGCCATCCCGGCAGCGTTTTCAACGTCTTCGGCTGAGGGGCCAGGTTCAAAAGCGGGGTCTAAGGCAGGTTCGGGCACATCGTATCGCACTCCGGCCAGTGCTGCCGTGCGGTCGATCTGCGCGCGGATCGGGGCGATCCATGGCGCATCCTCGGGACCGGCTTCAAGCAGGTCGCGCCACAGGCGAAAGGCCAGATCGGGGCGACCGGTCTGAGAATAGAGCAGGGCGGAATAATACCGCGCCCGTCCGTTGCCGCCGTCAAGGTTCAGCGCACGAACCAGCGCCGTTTCAGCCTCGGGCGAGACATAGCCACCTGCCGCGAACACCAGATATTCGGCCTTGTCGCCGAAATCACTGGCCGTCGCCTTGTCGTCCAGAAGCGTGACAAGGCGTGTCTGCGCCCGGGCGGCGGCGGTGAAGTTGCCGAGGCCCGCCTCGTTCCGGGCCAGCAGGCGGAACCCCTGAATGTCATCAGGGCGCTGCTCCATCGCCATGCGCAGCCGCTCCATCAGCGCGCCAAAGGCCGGGTCTGGTGTGGGTTTGGGCTGCTCTTGCAGGGCCGCAGCGGCCTGTTCCTCGGCGATCTCTTGTGAGGGGCGGGTTGCGCGGGCGCGGTCGGCCATTTCGATCCGGGTGGCCATTGAAAGGTCGGAATAACCGGGTGCGCCCAGCCAGCCGTAGACGCCCAGCGCGCCTCCGACCACCACCAGCACCGACAGCAGCGCCACCACCCGGGTCACGCCTTTCGGGGCGGTTGCGACAGGTTCGGCGGCATCGGCATGTTTGGCCGCTTCGATCAGGCGGCGCGAAACCTCGGTGCGCAGGCGGTCGGCCTCGTCCGTGGGAATGATACCCTTGGCCAGATCACGCTCGACCTCATCGAGTTGGTCGCGGTAAACCTGCACGTCCGAGGCAGCGGCAGGCGTGTCCTGTCCGCGCCCCAACAAGGCAAGAACAATCAATGCCGCCACGGCTCCCGCCACCAATATCGCAACTGCCCAGAACATCGCACCCCCTGTGTTGAACCCTATGTGCCGCCATTCGCCGCCGATGACCAGCGCCGCGCGACAACGCGCCGCATGGGGCACGGATCTGTGATTGGCGGAGCTATGAACGGTTTGAAATTCCCGCCTAGCCTGCCAGCAACACAGCTCCGGGAGCGATGCAAATCGCGCCGGACCGCCGCCCATGTCGCAAAACAGCGGGCAGGTGCCGTTCCCTCCACTGCCCTGTGATGATATTGATCCGATAAAGCGGGCCTTACCGTGCATGGTTTGTAACGCGATCACAGTCCCGGGGGGATGCCGTTGAAACGCTATTCCGTCTTTGCCGTCGCCCGCGAGGCGCTGCGTCACCACACCGGTTGGGAACGCGCCTGGAGATCGCCGGAACCAAAGAAGAAATATGACACGATCATTGTCGGTGCCGGGGGCCACGGGTTGGCCACCGCATATTGGCTTGGCAAAAATCATGGCATCCGCAATGTGGCGGTGATCGAAAAGGGGTGGCTGGGTGGTGGCAACACCGGGCGCAACACCACGATCATCCGCTCAAATTACCTTCAGGATCCATCCGCCGCGATCTATGAAAAATCGCGCAGCCTGTATGAAACCATGAGTCAGGACATCAATTACAACGTGATGTTCAGCCCCCGGGGCGTGATGATGCTGGCCCAGACCCAGCACGAGGTTCGGGGATTCAAACGCACCGCCCACGCCAATGCACTGCAGGGGGTGACGACCGAGTTCATCACGCCGGCGCGGGTCAAGGAGCTGTGCCCGATCATGGAGATCGGCGGGCCGCGCTATCCGGTGTTGGGTGCGTTGTGGCAACCGCGCGGCGGCACTGCGCGCCATGACGCGGTGGCATGGGGCTACGCCCGCGCCTGCAGCGACATGGGCATGGATATCATCCAGCAATGCGAGGTGCAGTCGATCCGCCGCGAGAACGGCAAGGTGACCGGCGTCGGCACCACAAAAGGCGACATCTCCTGTGACCGGCTCGGCATTGTCGTTGCCGGGCATTCCGGCGTTCTGGCGGAAATGGCGGGGTTTCGTCTGCCGCTGGAATCTGTCGCGCTTCAGGCGCTGGTCAGCGAGCCGATCAAACCTTGCATGGATGTGGTTGTCATGGCCAACACGGTGCACGGTTACATGTCGCAGTCCGACAAGGGCGAAATGGTGATCGGCGGCGGTGCGGACGGTTACAACAACTATACCCAGAGGGGCAGTTTCCACCATATCGAGGAAACCGTGCGCGCTCTGATCGAAACATTCCCGATGATTTCCCGGCTGAAGATGCTGCGCCAGTGGGGCGGGATCGTCGACATGACGGGCGACCGCTCGCCGATCCTGTCGAAAACGCCGGTGGATGGCGTGTTCGTCAACTGTGGCTGGGGTACGGGCGGGTTCAAGGCGATTCCGGGTTCCGGCTGGGCGATGGCCGAGTTGATGGCGACGGGGGCGTCGCCGCTTGCTGATCCGTTCAGCCTGTCGCGGTTTCGCGAAGGGCGGTTCATCGACGAATCCGTTGCCGCAGGTGTGGCGCATTGAATATGACGGCGATCCCGGCGGCGCGCGTTATTTTTATGCCGCGCGGTTTTGCGCGAGTCTGCAAGGTCGGATTGGGCGGTTTCCAGCCTATTTTCAGTACGGCTGACAGGTCTTTATCCGAAGGGCGTGGGATAGATTATCTCGGAAAGAGTACAGACACCCGACCCCGAAAGGCCCCCTCATGTCGAGCAAAACCATCATCTATATCGTTGTCGCAATTCTTGTCATCGGCGTTGTCTGGTATGTCTCGATGGGCACACCCGCCGTTGAACCCGCCGTGGTCGAGCCGGCCGCGACCGAAACGCCTGCCGCCCCCAGCAACTGATCGCGCTCGGGCCGGAATGCAGAAAAGGTCGGGCCCTGACGGTGCCCGGCCTGTGGCTGTTGTCTGTTCATCGGGCAACAGATTTGCCTCGCAGGCGCTGCCGGTCGTGCCGGGTGCGCTGCATCGGCGGAAAATTGCGCGATATTGGGGCGCGTTATCAGGACGATGGAACCCGTATGGCTCCTTGCTTGTTGAGCGGTTAACGCATCAATGCAAGGAGTGGGCGAAATGCCTGACAATACAAATACAACCGTTCGTGAAACCCATGTTCGTGAAAAAAGCGGGATCAGTGGATTCGCCTTCATTCTCGGGGGGGTCGTCGTGGCAATCGCGATTGTTGGCTTTTTCCTTTACGGCGGCTTCGACGGAAACGGGGGTGGCGTGGGCGATGGCGGCAACACCAACGTCAACGTCGAAATGCCAGCTACCGACGCGCCAGCGGCCGAGGCAACGCCGCCCGCAGCCGAGATTGCTCCACCTGCGGCTGACAGCGCCAACTGACGCCGTTCCACTTTTTCAACGTCTTAAAAGGCGGGCGCCACACGGCGTCCGCCTTTTGTTATCTGGACCCTTCCCATGCTGATTCTCACCTGTCCCAACTGCGGCATAGCCGCTGACGAAACCGAGCTTCATCCCGGCGGGCAGGCGCATCTCGAACGCTTCGGTCCTGACGCCTCCGAGGATGATTTCGAGGGATATCTGTTTCTGCGTTCAAACCCGCGCGGCGTGCATTTCGAACGGTGGCGGCATTCCATGGGGTGCGGCAAATGGTTCCACGCCGCCCGTTGCACCATCACTCACGAGGTTTTCGGCACTTACACCGCGCAGACCGCCGAACCGCCGCGGGAGCTGCTGGACAGGATCGCGGCGAAACGTCCCGAGGCGTTGACAGGGAAAACTGGCGGCGAGGTCGTTTTGCCGCCGCAGCCTGCCGCCGACACTTTCGCCAAAGGGCCAAGCTCATGAGCACCCGGCTTGCCAATGGGGGACGTCTGATCGACCGCACCCGCCCGGTTCGTTTCCAATTCAATGGCCGGTCCATGTCGGGCTTTCACGGCGATACGCTTGCCTCGGCGCTGCTTGCCAACGGTCAGACCCTTGTGGGCCGGTCGTTCAAATATCACCGCCCCCGGGGCATCGTTGCTTCGGGTGCGGAAGAGCCGAACGCACTGGTCAATATGGGGCAGGGTGCTCGGTTCGAGCCGAACCAGCGGGCAACGACGACCGAACTGTTCGACGGGCTGACTGCGAGATCACAAAACCACTGGCCGAGTCTGGAATTCGACATTGGTGCGGTGAACACCCATCTGGCGCGGTTCCTGCCTGCCGGGTTCTACTACAAGATGTTCATCCATCCGCGCCCGTTCTGGAAACACGTCTATGAACCGTTCATCCGCAAGTCCGCCGGTTTGGGAATGGCTCCGACCGAGCCTGACGCGGATCGGTATGAACATCTGTACGCACATTACGATCTGGTGATCGTGGGCGGCGGAATTGCCGGATTGCAGGCGGCAAAGACCGCTGCGTCGTCCGGTAAATCCGTGCTGGTGATGGAACAGACCGCTCATTGGGGCGGGCGTGCGCCGGTGGATGGTGCGGTGATCGACGGGCGGGACGCCGCGGAATGGGTCAAAGCAACCGTTGCCGCGCTGTCGGCGATGGACAATGTAACGCTGCGCCTGCGCTGCATGGCGGCGGGGGTGTATGACCACGGATATCTGACCGGATACGAACTTGTCACCGATCACGCGCCGCAAACCGATGCACCGCGTCACCGGCTGTGGCGGATCCGCGCCGGGCATATCGTGATCGCCACGGGCGCGGTCGAGCGCCCGCTGTCCTTTGCTGCAAACGATCTTCCGGGGGTCATGCTGGCGTCTGCCGTGCGCGACTATATCTCGGATTTCGCCGTGTCGCCCGGCGACCGGGTGGTCGTGGTCACCAACAACGACGACGCCTATCGCACCGCGCTGGCGGTCCGGGCGGCTGGGCTGGACGTGCCTGTCATCGTCGATGCGCGGCCCATGGGTGGCGGCGCCTTGGCGGCGCAGGCGCGGGCGGCGGGCATCCGGGTGGAAAACGGCATGGGGATCGCCAGGGTTGTCGGGCGACGTCATGTCACCGGGGTTGCCTTGTGCCGGATGGCGGGCGGCGGCACGGTGACGGAAACGCTGCCTTGCGATGTGGTGGCGATGTCGGGCGGCTGGTCGCCGGTCGTGCATCTGTGGTCGCATTGCGGCGGCAAACTGAGCTGGGACGAAGGCGCGGCACAGTTCCACCCCGACCCCTCCCGCGCGCCCACCGGGGCTGACGGTGCGCCCTTTGTCAGCGCCGTGGGGTGCGCTGCGGGCGCGATGGCAGTGGGCGATGTTCTTGCCTCGGGCCACGATGCGGCGATGGCGCTGGGCGGCAGTGGCCAAGCGGCGAGCGCCGATGCACAAGACACCGCGCCGATCCGCCCGGTCTGGATCATGCCTGACGGTGCGCCCTATGGGCTGCGGTCAAAGGCATGGCTGGATTTCCAGAACGATGTGAAGGTGACGGATGTGCAACTGGCCGCACAGGAGGGGTTCGAATCCGTCGAACACGCCAAGCGCTATACAACACTTGGCATGGCGACGGATCAGGGCAAGCTGAGCAATATCAACGGTCTTGCCGTGCTGGCGAACGCCCGGTCCTCGGATATTCCCTCGGTCGGCACCACCACGTTCCGCCCGCCCTATACGCCGATTTCCATGGGGTCCATTGGCGGCGATGCGCGCGGCGATATCTTCCAGCCGTTGCGCCGCACCCCCCTGCACGACTGGCACGAAGCCAACGGCGCCGAGTGGGAGCCAGTGGGCCATTGGCGCCGGCCCTATTGTTACCGCCAAAGCGGTGAAACAACCGAAGGTGCGGTGCAGCGCGAGGTCTTGGCGGTGCGCGCATCACTCGGGCTGCTGGACGCCTCGACGCTGGGCAAGATCGTCGTCAAAGGCCCGGATGCCGGGCGGTTTCTGGACATGATGTACACCAACATGATGTCGAATCTGGCCCCCGGTAAATGCCGATACGGGCTGATGTGCAGCGAGAACGGGTTCCTCATCGACGATGGCGTGGTCGCGCGGATCGACGATGACACATGGCTGTGCCACACCACCACCGGCGGCGCGGAAACCATCCATGGGCATATGGAGGAATGGCTGCAGACCGAATGGTGGGATTGGCAGGTGTTTACCGCCAATGTCACCGAACAATACGCGCAGATCGCCGTGGTCGGGCCGAATGCGCGGCGGGTGCTGGAGAAACTGGGCGGGTTGGACGTCTCAAAAGACGCGCTGCCGTTCATGCAATGGGCCGAGGGCAGGCTGGCCGATCTTCCGGTGCGGGCCTTCCGCATCTCGTTCTCGGGCGAGTTGTCCTATGAAATTGCCGTGGCTGCGGGGCAGGGGCGTGCCTTGTGGGACGCGTTGCGCGACGCGGGTGCAGAATTTGGCGCAACGCCCTACGGCACCGAGGCGCTGCATATCCTGCGCGCCGAAAAAGGGTTCATCATGATCGGCGATGAAACCGACGGCACGGTGATACCGCAGGATCTGGGCCTTAACTGGGCGATTTCGAAGAAGAAAGCCGACTATCTGGGCAAGCGGGCCCAGCAACGCCCGCATATGACCGATCCGGGGCGGTGGAAACTGGTCGGTCTGGAAACCACGGATGGTTCGGTGCTTCCCGATGGCGCTTATGCCTGCTCGGGGGGGACAAATTCCAATGGCCAGAAGAATGTGCAGGGGCGGGTCACTTCGACCTATCATTCGCCGACCCTTGGCAAGGGGATCGCGATGGGGCTGGTTTTGAATGGCCCTGACCGGATGGGTGAGGTGATTGAGTTTGCCCAACTGGATGGCACGGTGACAGGGGCGCAGATCGTCGACCCGGTGTTTTTCGACAAGGACGGAGCGAAACAGAATGTCTGATCCGGTGACCGCCCTGAACCATGCGCGATACGACGGATATGTTGCGGTTCAAGAGATCGGCCCCCAGGGGATGATCACCCTGCGTGGCGATCTGTTGTCGCAGCGGCTGCGCGATGTCATCTCCGGGCTGACCGCGGGCGACATACCCAGCCGGGGCGGCGTGGTGGTGACCGGCTATACCGCCTGTTGCTGGATGTCGCCTGACGAATTGCTGCTGCTGCTGCCCTATGACGCGGTGTCGGGCGCGCTGGCTGATATCGCCTCGGCGCTTGCCGCTTCGCATCATCTGGCCGTTGACGTTTCGGACGCCCGGGCGGTGTTTCGCGTGACCGGCCCACTGCTGCGCGAGGTTCTGGCAAAACTGACGCCCGCCGACGTGTCGCCTGCCATGCTGAGCTCCGGCCAGCTGCGGCGCACACGGTTGGGGCAGGTGCCGGCCGCTTTTTACCTGCGCGACGCGGAAACGGTTGAAATCATCTGCTTTCGGTCTGTGGCGCAGTATGTCTTTGATCTTTTGGCCAACGCGGCGCGCCCGGGCGGCGAGGTCGGATTGTTTCGCACCTGATTGCGGAACCTCCCTCCGCCACACCCCGTTGACCAGATGAGCCTTGACGCCGTGCCGATGCTGGCACAGGTATCGGGTATCCTATGACATAGAACCTGAAGGGGGCCACCATGGCATTCGAACTTCCTGATCTTCCTTATGCGCACGACGCTCTGGCCGGCAACGGCATGAGCAAAGAGACGCTGGAATACCACCACGACATTCACCACAAGGCCTATGTCGACAATGGCAACAAAGCCATCGCCGGGACCGAGTGGGACGGCAAGTCGCTGGAAGAGATCATCAAGGGCACCTATGACAAGAACGCTGTCGCCCAGAATGGTATCTTCAACAACATCAGCCAGCTGTGGAACCATAACCAGTTCTGGGAAATGATGAGCCCCGGCAAATCCGCGATGCCTTCCGAGCTTGAAAAGGCGCTGAACGACAGCTTTGGTTCGGTCGACAAGTTCAAGGAAGAATTCTCGGCCGCCGGTGCCGGTCAGTTCGGATCGGGCTGGGCATGGCTGGTCAAGGACGGTGGCAAGCTGAAGATCACCAAGACCGAGAATGGCGTGAATCCGGTCTGCTTTGGCCAGACCGCTCTGCTTGGTTGCGATGTGTGGGAGCATTCCTACTACATCGACTTCCGCAACAAGCGCCCTGCTTATCTGACCAACTTCCTCGACAATCTGGTCAACTGGGAAAACGTCGCTTCGCGCATGTAATTCTTGTCGAAAACACAATCAGGGCCGTCCCTTCGGGCGGCCCTTTTCGTTGGGATCAGCCGCCGCGACGACGGGATTCAAACCGCGGCAGCATGGCCGAAAAATCGCGCCCGGCACCGTCTTCGTCTTCGACGAACCGCGCATAGAGCTCCTGTGCCGCATGGCCCAAGGGCGTATCGGCATCCACCGCAACCGCCGCTTGTTGGCTGAGCCGCAGATCCTTGAGCATCAGATCGGCAGTAAATCCCGGGACATAGCCGTTGTCGGACGGTGACTTGGGCCCGATGCCCGGCGCTGGGCAATAGGTATTCATCGACCAGGATGACCCCGAGGATGTGGAAACCACATCGAACATCGCCTGTCGCCCCAGCCCCAGCTTGTCGGCCAGCGCGAATGCCTCGCAGGTGGCGATCATCGTGACGCCAAGGATCATGTTGTTACAGATCTTGGCCGCCTGACCCATGCCCGCTGCGCCGCAATGTACCGCCCGTGATCCCATGGCATCAAACAGCGGACCGCAGGTTTCAACGGCGGCCAAATCGCCACCGATCATGAAGGTCAGCGTGCCCGCCGCCGCGCCGCCAACCCCGCCCGACACCGGTGCGTCAAGCGCGGCCAGCCCGGCATCGCGCGCCGATGCGTCCACGGCCTGTGCGCTTTCCACATCGACGGTCGAGCAATCCAGATGCACGGCCCCGCGAGTCATCGCCGGATGCAACACAGCCGCCACATCGCTCAGGATCGCGCCGTTCGGCAGCATGGTGATCACAACATCGGCCTGATCTGCCGTTGCCGCGATATCGGTGGCCTCTGCGACACTGTCCACAGTCACCCCGGCCACATCGTATCCGGTCACGTCATGCCCTGCCTGCGCAAGAATTCGCGCCATGGGAGCGCCCATGTTTCCCAGTCCGATAAACCCGATCTTCATGCCCGTCCCTCCAGTTTCAAGGATGCGTCACCCAATGGCCGCAGCATCGCGCGGGCTGCCTCATGCGCTGCGATGTGATCCGTAAAGCGCCACTGCGGAAGCCGGTCGCGGTCGATGATCGCCGCACGGATACCTTCCAGAAAATCGCCATGCTCCATCGCACGGTGGGTGAAACGGTACTCCATTTCAAGCGCGTGACCGATGGTGTCCAGCCCACGCACCCGCCGCACCAGCATCAGTGCCGCCGCCGCCGACAGCGGTGAAACCCGCGCCAGAGCTTCGGTGCACTTATGGGCAAGATCGGTTTGGGTTGCGGCAAGCGCATTCAGGATGTCCTGCACCCGCTCGGCTGCAAACAGTTGGTTAATCTGGGCGGCATCAGTCGCAAGCGTGCTGTCGCCGGGCGCACGCGCAGCCTTTTCAATCGCCATAGGATCGCCCGCCGCCTCAAGCTGCGCGATCAGGTCGGGCCAGTCATCTGCCGGGATAAAGTAATCTGAAAATCCGGCATATATCGCATCCGCCGCCGTCATCCGTGTCGCAGTCGTTCCCAGATATTCGCCCAGTCGCCCGGGTGCCCGCGCCAGCAACAGCGACCCACCGACATCAGGCACCAGCCCGATACCGCATTCCGGCATGGCAATGCGTGAGGTCTCACAGACGATACGGTGGCTGGCGTGGCATCCAAGGCCGACCCCGCCGCCCATGGTGAACCCATGCAGGAAACTGACCACAGGTTTGGGGAATCGCGCCAGACGCGCATTCATCGCATATTCATCGCGCCAGAAGCGTCGACCATAGGCGTAATCCCCCGCCCGTCCGCTTGCATACATCTCGGCGATGTCGCCGCCTGCGCAGAAAGCCTTGTCGCCTGCGCCGTCGATCACGACCATGGCAACCCTATCGTCACCGGCCCAAGCGATCAGCGCCTCATCCACGGCTTGCACCATGTCATAGGTCAGCGCGTTCAGAGCTTGTGGCCGGTTCAGGGTGATCCGTCCGACACGGCCTGCAATGTGGATATCAATGTCGCCCAACCCGGGCCCTTTCTGTGGGTGATGTCGGGGTGCCCCGTTTGGAGCACCCCGCGTTTTTGTCAGTCCATTGCCTTGAAGTTGAACTCTCCGCCTTCACGAATGCCCGAGGGCCAGCGCGCGGTCACGGTTTTCGTCCGGGTATAGAACCGGAATGAATCCGGCCCGTGCTGATTCAGGTCGCCAAATCCGGATTTCTTCCAACCACCAAAGGTGTGATAGGCCAGCGGCACGGGGATCGGCACGTTGATCCCGACCATCCCGACGTTGATCCGGGCCGCGAAATCGCGCGCCGTGTCGCCATCGCGGGTAAAGATCGCGGTGCCGTTGCCATATTCGTGGTCCATCGCGTAACCCAAGGCTTCTTCATAGGTTTGCGCACGCACGGTCGACAGCACCGGGCCGAAGATTTCCTTGCGGTAGATGTCCATTTCCGTGGTCACATGGTCGAAAAGGTGCGGGCCGACGAAAAATCCTTCTTCATAGCCCTGCAGGCTGAAATTCCGCCCGTCCACCACCAGTTTCGCGCCTTGATCGATACCCGATTGCACCAGTTTTTCGATGTTGGCCTTGGCGGCGGCAGTGACGACCGGGCCATAATCTACATCATCGCCAGCGGTATAGGGGCCGACCTTCAGCTTTTCGATCCGTGGGATCAGCCGTTCGATCAGCGCATCCGCCGTCGCGTCGCCCACCGGAACCGCGACCGAGATCGCCATGCAGCGTTCGCCGGCAGCGCCGTAACCTGCACCGATCAGCGCATCTGCGGCCTTGTCCATGTCGGCGTCAGGCATGATGATCATGTGGTTCTTCGCGCCGCCGAAACACTGAACGCGCTTACCGTTCGCACAGCCCCGGGCATAGATATATTGCGCAATCGGGGTCGAGCCGACAAAGCCCACCGCCTGAATGGTTTCGTTGTCCAGAATGGCGTCCACCGCCTCTTTGTCACCGTTCACCACTTGCAGGATGCCGTCGGGCAATCCTGCCTCTTTCAGCAATTCGGCCAGCATCAGCGGGACGGATGGGTCACGCTCGGACGGTTTCAGAATGAACGCGTTGCCACAGGACAGGGCGGGGCCCATTTTCCAGAGCGGGATCATTGCGGGAAAGTTGAACGGCGTGATTCCTGCAACGACACCAAGAGGTTGGCGAAGGGAGTACATGTCGATTCCGGGGCCAGCGCTGTCGGTGAATTCACCCTTCAGCAGATGTGGCGCGCCGATGCAGAACTCAATCACTTCAAGCCCGCGCTGAACATCGCCCTTGGCATCGGGGATCGTCTTGCCGTGTTCGCGCGACAGAGCCTCGGCCAGCTTGTCCATGTCGCGGTTCAACAGGCGCACGAACTCCATCATCACCCGGGCGCGGCGTTGCGGGTTTGTCGCGCCCCATGCAGGTTGCGCCGCAGCCGCCGCAGCGATGGCGGCGTCGACCTCGGCCTTGCTGGCGAGCGGCACCTTTGCCTGAACTTCGCCGGTGGCGGGGTTGAAAACGTCAGCGTGGCGGTCGCCGCCTTTGACGTGAGCACCTGAAATCCAGTGAGACAGGGTTTCCATAGTATCCTCCGATTGTGAGCTAGCGGCAGTCTAGGGTTGCGCGTGCCCGGGGAAAAGCGGCAGTTTGGCAAAAGCGTTTTGCAAAAATGCAGGTATGAACATGGAAATTCAGTGGGACGACATGCGGATTTTCCTGTCCGTTGCCCGCACCGACAGTCTGTCAGCCGCCGCCCGCGTGTTGAAACGGGATGCGGCCACGGTCGGGCGACGGATTGCCCGGCTTGAATCGGCGCTGGGCGCAGCACTTTTCGCCAAATCGCCCCAAGGCTATCGCCTGACGGAAGCGGGTCAGCGCTTTGTCGCCCACGCCGAACAGGCCGAACAGGCGATGTTGGCCGCGAAGGATGAATTGCGCGGCGATGGCGAGGCGCTGTCAGGCACCATCCGTGTGGGTGCCCCCGATGGCTGCGCCAATTTTCTGTTGCCCCGGGTTTGCGTCGCGTTGACGGAAATGCACCCGGATCTGGACATTCAGATCGTCGCGCTGCCCCGGGTGTTCAACCTGCCACGGCGCGAGGCCGATATGGCAATTGCCGTATCTCCGCCCAGCGGCGGACGGCTGAGCGTACAAAAGATCGCGGATTACCACCTGTCGCTGGCTGCGCACCGGGACTATTTGACTGGCGCGCCGGCGCTGAATTCCTTGGAGGATCTGCGGCATCACCGGATGGTCGGCTATGTTCCCGACATGATCTTTGACAAGGAACTGGATTATCTAGGGGGGATCGGGATCGACCGGGTTGCTCTGTCGTCAAATTCTGTCGCTGTGCAATTTCAATGGCTTGCCATGGGGGCCGGAGTCGGGGTGGTGCATGATTTCGCGCTGCCTGCCGCACCCGGGCTGGTGCGCGTTCTGGCCGATCAGGTGCGGCTGACGCGCACGTTCTGGCTGATACGTCATGCCGATGACCACCGCACAGTGCGCCTGAACCGGTTTGCGGGATTTCTGGTCGATGGGGTGCGCGCCGAACTTGCCCGGCTCGAAACGATGGCCCGACCAGATGCAATGCGCTGACTTACGACGATGGCCCGACGTGCAGCGATGGGTTGACAGGTCGGGCATCGCCGCGCCACGCTTGACACAGGGCTCGGGATGCAAAGGAAAACAGTATGCTGGTGCAACAGATTCTTAACAGCAAGGCGGCAGCGGGTGTGATCACCCTGGCCCCCGGAACCCCCGTCGGCGAGGCGGCAAAGCTGCTGTCGGAAAAACGGATCGGCGCGGTGATCGTCTCGGCGGATGGAACGGTGCCGCTGGGCATCCTGTCCGAAAGGGACATTGTGCGCGAACTGGGCCGGCGCGGGGCCGGGTGCCTGACGGACAAAGTGGACGATCTGATGACGTCCGACCTGACGACCTGCACCCCGAGCGACAACGCCAACACAGTGTTGGAAAAAATGACCGAAGGACGATTTCGCCACATGCCGGTGATGCAGAACGATGAAATGGTCGGGCTGATTTCCATTGGCGATGCAGTCAAGGCGCGACTGGCAGAACTGGCGATGGAACGTGACGCGCTGGAATCCATGGTAATGGGGCATTAAGTCCGGGGTTGCATCCGGGCGCGTAATATTGTTGCTGTCACGCAGCAAAAAGCGGGGGTTCCCATGCGCATCGGCCTCTATCCCGGCACGTTCGATCCGATAACACTTGGCCATCTCGACATTATCCGCCGGGCATGCCGTCTGGTTGACCGTCTGGTCATCGGCGTGGCGGTTAACCGTGATAAGGGACCGCTGTTTTCGCTTGAGCAGCGCGTCGAGATGGTCGAAGCCGAATTCGCCCGCGTGACGGAATTGACCGGTTGCGAACTGGTGGTGCATCCGTTCGAAAACCTGCTGATCGACTGTGCCCGGGATGTTGGGGCCGGTGTGATCGTGCGCGGTCTGCGCGCGGTGGCGGATTTCGAATACGAATATCAGATGGTGGGAATGAACCGGATGCTGGACGATTCGGTGGAGACGGTTTTTCTGATGGCAGAAGGACGACATCAACCCATCGCATCGAAACTGGTCAAGGAAATTGCCCGCTTGGGCGGCGACGTTTCGAAATTTGTCACGCCACCGGTCAATGACGCCCTTAAGGCAAAATTTTCACATTCCTGACGCGCGTCGTGATGAAAAGGCCAGCGCGAAGGGAATTCGGGCGCGGTTATTCTTTCAGCATCCGGGTCACCACCCGGGCCGAGCGTTCCAGTGTCCGGTGCACCGGACAGCGATCCGCAATCTCCATCAGTCGGTCCAGTTGTTCGGTGTCCAGATCGCCGGCCAGATGCACCTCGCGTTGGAACTCGTCGATCTTTTCCTCGCCACGCGTGTCGGCATCCTGAGCGTGCACCTTGTTGTGGCTGACGTCGACACGAACATGATCCAATAGCCAGCCCTTGCGCCGCGCATACATCCGAATCGTCATCGATGTGCAGGCGCCAAGCCCCGCCGCGATCAGCCCATAGGGCGACATTCCCCGGTTCGTGCCGCCATAGGCCAGCGGTTCGTCAGCCAGAATGTGATGGTCGGGTCCTGAACTGATATCCTGAAGGAATCCTTCGGCATCGGCCTCGGAGACCCGCACGATGCCTTCGGGCGCACCGGGGGGCGGTGCGGGCTGGCGCAGCGACAGATACCGCGCGGACCAGGCGGCAATCACCTCGGCGGCATATTCCGCATCCTCGGCGCGGGTAATCAAATGATCCGCATTATCCAGGGTCACGAAGCTTTTGGGGTGCTGCGCGGCGGTAAATATCTGTGACGCGCTGTCGATTCCCACGATCTCATCCCGGGGCGCGTGCATCACCAGCAGCGCGCGTTTCAATCCGTGGATGGCGGGGGCCAGATTGGCCTTTTCTACATCCTCGACAAATTCGCGCGAAATCCGGAAAGGGCGGCCGCCGAGCGAGACTTCGGCGCTGCCATCGGTGCGGATGGTATCCAGCGCGCCTGCAAAATTGTGGGTAACATGGCTGGGGTCGAAGGGCGCGCCGATCGTGACCACGGCGCGCGCGCTGTCGATCTCCCCGGCTGCCTTCAGCACAGCTGCTCCGCCCAGCGAGTGACCGATCAACAGTTCCGGCGCCATTCCGCGCGCGGCCAGATACCCGGCTGCGGCGGTCAGATCGGCGACATTGCTGGTGAAATCCGTATTCGAAAATTCGCCCTCGGAATGTCCGAGCCCGGTGAAATCGAATCGCAGGACCGCCAGCCCCATAGCAGCCAAACGCCCGGCGATGCGCCGCGCCGCCGGAATATCCTTGGAGCAGGTAAAACAATGCGCAAACAGCGCGGTGCCCAGATGCGGACCGTCGGGAAGATCCAGTCGGGCCGCAAGTGATTGGCCGTCGTGCCCCTGAAAGGTAATTTTTTCCATGGCCATCTGATGCCCTCCTGTCTTGAACTGAACCTGTGACGCGGGGCCCGTCGCAACAAGACTGGAAAACACAGTGTCACGTCAAGGTGACGGTTGTTTCAACTTCCGCTGCTTGATCCGAAGCGTAATACGGTGTGGATTGAAGTCAGTCAGGAGGCGGAATGGATAAGAGTGCAGCGGCGGTATTTGGGGCTTTGGTGGCGGATGCGGCGGCGCTTGGTTTGCATTGGCTATACGATGTGTCGCGCCTGGCCGAGGTCGCGGAGCGCCACGGAAGCGCTGCCTTTGTACCGGTCGACGCGGCGTATTTCGACGGAGCCGAGGGGTATTTCGCCCATAGAGCGCGGCGGGACGGGCAACCGACACAATATGGTGCGGCGCTGCGGTTGGTGATGGCGACGATTTTGCGGCAGGGGGTGCCGCTGGATATCACTGCCTATCAGGCGGATTATGCCGGGTTCTTTGGAGCGGGTGGTGATTGGCGCGGGTATATCGACCGCCCCACAAAGGGCACGCTGGCGAATTTGGCTAAGAATCAAACCGATCCTTCTGGGGTCGACGATGATCAATTGCCAGCCCTGGCGACGCTGCCTGCGGTGATCGTGGCCCATGGCGGGCGGGGCGATCTGGCGGAACGGGTTCAGGCCGCGCAGCGCGCCACCAACGTAAATCCCGAGGCGGGCAGGTATGGCAGGGTGTTCACCGATCTTCTGACGCAGGTGTTGAACGGAATTCCCCTGCCGCAGGCGCTGCGTTCTGCGGCAGGGACAGACGCCCCGCTGCTGGCCGCTCTGGACAGTGATCAACCGGATTCTGTTGTCTTTGGCGAAACGACGGGCCGAGCCTGCCATTTGTCGATGGGGATGCCTCTTGCCTTTCATATTCTGGTCCATGCCACTGATTTTGCCGACGTAGTCGAGCGTAACATCCGCGCGGGTGGTGACAGTGCGGGACGGGCGATCGTAATCGGTGCGGTCATGGGGGCCGTGCGGGGTGCGGGGGATATACCGCTGGATTGGGTGCTTGCGCTGGAGGACGGGCGGTCGATCTGGGCTGAGTGCCGGGCGCTGTCCGCCCTCTGATCCGGTGGGGCACTTAACCTCGCCGCCAGGCCGGCACGCGAATCTGCGCGAGGGTTTGCCCGTTGTGACGGACCACATCAAGTTCGCCGCCATGCAGCTCGACGATCCGCCGGGTCAACGGAAGGCCGAGCCCGATCCCGTCGGATGCCCGTTCGGTCGGTCTGGCACCAACCGCAAAGGCCTGCCATATGCCGGCAATGCGATCCTCGGGTATTCCCGCGCCGTCATCCAGAATCTCGAGTGTCAGGTCACCGCCCGGATCTTCGCGCAGGCTGATGTGGCCGGTCGGGCCGCCATGGGCGATGAAGTTCAGCAATAGGCAGGTCACCCCAAGCTCGAGCAGCGCCGGATCGCCTTTCAGCGTCATCCCGTCGGGCAGTGCACCGGTATTCAGGTGTTTACCGTTCAACCCGGCCAACCGGCCCATGCGGTGCAACACACCGCCCAGCAAAGCGCCGATGTCGACCAAGGTGTCGGGCAGGGCAATGTCGCCGGTCCGCAGATCGGTAAAGGTCAGAATACTTTCGACGATCTTTTCCAAGTGGCTGGCGCTTTCCAACAGGATTGCAATCAGTTCCGCCTGATCTTCGTTCGCGGGTTCCAACACCTGCGCCAGACCCTGAATGCCGTTCAGCGGTGTGCGCAACTCGTGGCCGATCAGGGTCAGGAATTCTTCTTGCGCGTCGGCGGCGATGCGGTTGAGCCGGGCAAGCTGTGCGGGATCGGGTTCCAGCGGCACCTCATAAAACCGGGCGACCATTGCTGCCAGATGTTCCAACTGCCGCACTTGTGTTTCGCCGGGCGCATCACGCGGCACCAGATCAATCGCGCAGAGCGTCCCGATGCAAAACCCCGAGGACAGGATCACCGGCGCGCTGGCAGAAAATCGCACATGGGGCGGCCCGGCGACCACCGGATGATCGGCTGTGCGCGGATCGAGAAGGGTGTCGGGCAGGATGATCGTCTGCCCCTTGGCCACAGTAAAGGCGCACAGCGAGTGGGTGCGCGGCGTTCCGGTCATATCGATGCCGTTCATGCACAGAAACGTCAGATGGTCGCCGCTGAGCAGAGACAGGAATGCGACAGGTGTGTCGAAGATGCCGCGCACGACGTCTGTGACATGGGTAAAGAACGGGTCGGATCGGCGTTTTTCAAGCTCCATCGCGTCGGTGATGCGGGATCGTGACAGGTCATTCACGGGCACGGGATAGGGTCGGATCGGGGTCTGTACGGTCATGAAGGGCCTCACATCGCGGTGATGGCAAGACCTAGCCGTGATGGGTTAACAATCGGTGAGTGCCCGTAACAAAACGGGGCGCCCCGAAGGACGCCCCGCATGGTCAAACCCGGGTGTCCGGATCAGCAGCTATAGTACATCTTGAACTCGATCGGGTGGGGGGTCTGTTCATAGGCATAGATCTCCTCCCACTTGAGATCCATGTAGCCTTCGATCTGATTCTTGGTGAACACATTGCCCGCAGTCAGGAAATCCATGTCCTTTTCAAGCTCATCCATCGCCTCGCGCAGACTGCCGCAGACGGTCGGGATGCCGGCCAGCTCTTCGGCGGGAAGATCGTACAGATCCTTGTCCATCGCTTCGCCCGGGTTGATCTTGTTCTTGATCCCGTCAAGCCCGGCCATCAACAGCGCGGAAAAACACAGATAGGGGTTGGCGGCAGGATCGGGGAACCGCGCCTCGACCCGCTTGGCCTTGGGGTTTTCGGCCCAGGGAATGCGCACACAGCCCGACCGGTTGCGTGCGGAATAGGCGCGCAGGACCGGAGCCTCGAACCCGGGAATCAGCCGCTTATAGCTGTTGGTCGTCGGGTTGGTGAAGGCGTTCAGAGCCTTGGCGTGCTTCAGGATGCCGCCGATATACCACAGCGCCTCATCCGACAGATCGGCGTATTTATCGCCCGCAAAGGTCGGCTTGCCGTCCTTCCAGATGGACATGTTCACGTGCATCCCGCTGCCGTTGTCGCCTGAAATGGGTTTCGGCATGAAGGACGCGGATTTCCCATAGGAATGGGCGACGTTCTTTACGATGTACTTGAATTTCTGGATCTCGTCGGCCTGTTTGGTCAACGACCCGTGCAACAGGCCCAGTTCGTGCTGGCACGATGCGACCTCGTGGTGATGCTTGTCGACCCTCATGCCGATCCGCTTCATCGTCGACAGCATTTCGCTGCGCAGGTCCTGTGCGTCATCCACCGGGTTTACCGGAAAATAGCCACCCTTGAGCCCGGGCCGGTGGCCCATATTGCCCATTTCGAACTCGGCATCCGAATTCCACGAGCCGTCGACCGCATCGACCTCATAGGATACCTTGTTGATCTGAACGGCAAATCGGACGTTGTCGAACAGGAAGAATTCGGCCTCCGGACCCATATAGGCCGTGTCGCCGATACCGGTCGATTTCAGATATTCCTCGGCGTTGCGCGCTGTGCCGCGCGGATCGCGCTCGTAGCGTTCGCCAGTGTCCGGTTCGCAAACCGTGCAATGCACCGCCATGGTTTTTTCCGCATAGAACGGATCCATATACACGGTGCTGGTGTCGAGCATCAGTTTCATGTCGGACTGGTCGATCGATTTCCAACCCGCGATGGATGATCCGTCGAACATCAGGCCATCCTCGATGAAATCCTCATCGACCTGATCGGACATCATCGTGATATGCTGCAACGTGCCGCGCGGGTCGGTGAAGCGGACATCGAGATATTCGATATCCTCGTCCTTGATCTTCTTCAGCATGTCCGTGGGGTTCATGGTGTCCTTCTTTCCTTCGGTTTTTCGATTGAGACCTTGTGGCTGCCCGGGCAGGGCCGGGCGGCCGGATTACAACGCTTCGCTGCCGGTTTCGCCGGTGCGGATGCGGATCGCCTGTTCGACGGACGATACAAAAATCTTGCCGTCACCGATCTTGTCGGTCTTGGCGGCCGATACGATGGCCTCGATGGCGGCGTCGACCTGTTCGTCGTCCAGCACCACCTCGATCTTCACTTTCGGCAGGAAATCGACCACGTATTCGGCGCCGCGATAAAGCTCGGTGTGCCCCTTCTGGCGACCGAACCCCTTCACCTCGATTACGCTCAACCCCTGAACGCCGATGTCCTGCAAGGCTTCCTTGACCTCATCCAGCTTGAATGGCTTGATGATTGCCTCGATCTTCTTCATGGGCCGACTCCTACGTGCTGTTGGTTGGGACAGACCACTTCTCGTCGGCGGCTACAATTCGCCGTGGGCAGGCAAGCGCAACGGCAAGAAGGAATTGCAATGGAACGCCACGATTTTGTGCGCCATGCCAGTTTTTTGGGCAGTTTTAAAATTCGCCTCGGGGCGCGATGATCGGGCTGGCGACATCGGCGCAGATGCGGGCGCTGGAACGGGCAGAGATCGACAGCGGCGCGGTGACCGGTTTTGCCCTGATGGAAAGGGCCGGACAGGGCACCCTGAGCGCCATCCTCGCACAATGGCCCGCTCTGGCGACGCGAGTCGGGCGGGCGGCGGTGTATTGCGGGCCGGGCAACAATGGTGGCGACGGTTTCATCATTGCGCGCTTGTTGGCCAAGCGCGGTTGGCAGGTCGCGGTTTGGATGATTGGCGATCCCGCCGCCCTGCCGCCAGATGCGCGCGCTGCCTTTGATGTATGGCGGGGCGTCGGGCAGGTGGCATTTTGTAACGGTGCGCCGGAAACCGTGTTTCCGGGGTTCTGGGATGAACCGCCTGAACTGATTGTCGATGCGATCCTCGGGATCGGCCTGACCCGCGATCTCGGGCCTCAGATCAACCAAGCAGTCTCCGGGATACAGCAATACAAGGAACGGCGCATGGTGCACCCGCCCATGGTGGCGGTTGATGTGCCCACGGGCCTGTGCGCCGACAGCGGTCGCAACCGCGGCAACCCATGCAAATACGATTTGACGGTGACGTTCCACACCGGCAAGCCGGGGCATTATCTGGCTGATGGTCCGGGACTCTGTGGCGCGCTGGCGGTGGTTGATATCGGTTTGCCTAGCCGCGTCGATCCACTGCCGGCGGAGGTGCCGCGGCTGGTCAACGGTCCGGGTCCGGTCGGCAAGAGCGGGGGCCACAAGTTTGATCACGGGCACGCGCTGGTGCTGACTGGAGGGCCGGGGCGCACGGGGGCTGCGCGACTGGCGGCGCGGGGGGCCATGCGGATCGGTGCGGGGCTGGTGACGCTGGGCGTGCCCCCCGCCGCACAGTTCGAGGTCGCCTCGCAGATCACGGCGGCGATGCTGAGCCGGATCGCGGATGCAGCGGCGCTGGAGTCCCTGCTGGAGGATCGGCGAATCAACGCGCTTTGCCTTGGGCCCGGGTTGGGGCGCGACCGGCGGGCGGCGGGGCTGGTGGCCGGGGCACTGGCCTCGCGCCGCGCCTGTGTGCTGGATGCGGATGCGATCACCCTGCTGGCGGAACGTCCCGAATTGGTTGCGCAACTGCACGCCGCCTGTGTCCTGACGCCCCATGCCGGCGAATTTGCGCGGTTGTTTCCCGATATCGCGCAGCGCCTGTCGGATGTTCCGGCGGCAGGCGCTGCGTTTTCCAAGCTGGATGCAACCCGCGATGCGGCGCGACAGGTCGGCTGCACGGTGGTGTTCAAGGGCCCCGACACGGTTGTCGCTGCGCCGGACGGGCGGGCGGCGATCCACTCTGCGGCCTATGGTCGGGCTGCACCCTGGCTGGCCACAGCGGGGGCAGGCGATGTACTGGCCGGGATCGTGACCGGATTGCTGGCGCGGGGCCATGCCCCGTTCGAATCCGCCTGTGGCGCTGCATGGCTGCACACCCAGGCGGCCCTTGCCTTCGGCCCCGGACTGATCGCCGAAGACCTGCCCGAAGCCCTGCCCGAAGTGCTGCGCCGATTGTAAGGACGCGCCGCCTCTGGATTCTCCTTGCACAAATACTCAAAAAGAAAGGCCCGCCTCACGCGGGATCGGACGTGATCCGCGCCAGCGCTTCGACCTTGCCCTTTGCCGCGCCTGAATCGATGCTTTCCCGTGCCATTTCCACGCCCTCGGGCAATGATGAAACCCGGTCGGCCACCACCAGCGCCGCTGCTGCGTTGAACAGCACCGAGTCGCGGTAAGCCCCCGGCGCGCCGTCCAGCAGGGCCCGCAGGGCCGCACCGTTTTCAGCCGGTGAGCCGCCGAGGATTGCCTCGAACGGATGCACGGGCAACCCGGCGTCCTCGGGTGCAATCTCGCGCATTGTGACTATGCCGTTTTCCAGCGCCGCCACCTTGGTCGGCGCAGCGATAGAGATTTCGTCGGTGCCGTCGCCCCCATGGACAAGCCACGCCTTTTCGGCCCCAAGCGCCGCAAGGGTTTCGGCCATGGGGCGGATCACGTCGGCCGAGAAAGCGCCAGTCAACTGGCGTTTCACGCCTGCCGGATTGGTCAGCGGGCCAAGGATGTTAAAGATCGTGCGCGTGCCCAGTTCGCTGCGCGCGGGCATCACATGGGCGGTGGCTGGATGGTGCATCGGGGCCATCATGAAGCCGATGCCGACCTCGGTCAGTGCGCGCTCTACCACCTCGGGGCCGACCATCACATTGATTCCCATCTGGGTCAGCGCGTCCGCCGCGCCGGATTTCGACGACAGGTTGCGGTTGCCGTGTTTCGCCACAACGACGCCGCAGCCCGCCACGACAAAGGCGGTGGCAGTGGAAATGTTCAGGGTTTTCATCCCGTCGCCGCCCGTTCCGACGATATCCATCGCGCCCTCGGGCGCGCGGACGGGGCGGCATTTGGCGCGCATTACGGCGGCGGCAGCCGCGTATTCGTCCACGGTTTCGCCCCGGGTGCGCAGAGTCATCAGGAACCCACCGATTTGGCTGGGCGTCGCTTTTCCCTCAAACAGGATGCTAAAGGCAATCTCGGCTTCGGCCCGGGTAAGCGGGCGGTCGACGGCGGCAGCGATCAGGTCTTTCAGGTCGCTCATGCCGGCAACGCCACGCGGCTCAGGAAATTGCGCAGCATTGCGTGCCCATGTTCCGAGGCGATGGATTCGGGGTGAAATTGCACCCCTTCAATCGGCAGTTCGCGGTGTGCCAGGCCCATGATGGTCCCGTCCTCCAGTTCGGCGGTGATTTCCAGACAATCAGGCAGGGTCGCGCGGTCCACCACCAGCGAATGATACCGCGTCGCCGACAGGGGGGAAGGCAGCCCGGCGAACATCCCCTTGCCGGTGTGACGGATGTGCCCCGCCTTGCCGTGAACGATCTCGTGACAGGGTACAACGTTACCCCCGAAGGCCTGACCGATGGTCTGATGCCCCAGACAGACACCCAGAAGCGGCGTGCGGGCCTCGGCAGCAGCCAGCGTCAGGTCAAGACAGATCCCGGCACGGTCAGGGTCACAGGGGCCCGGTGACAACAGGATCGCCGAGGGGCGCAGCGCCATTGCCTGCTGCACATTCAGCGCGTCATTGCGGTGCACCTGCACCTGCGCGCCAAGTTCCCCCAGATAGTGAACAAGATTATAGGTGAAACTGTCGTAATTATCGATCAAAAGCAGCACAGAGTCGATTCCTTGTGGGTGGCTTGTGGTACGGTGCAAAACCCGGAGCCACTCCGTCACCTGCCAAGGCGCGGCAAGAGGGGGTGAACCCCGCAGGGTGTCACGCTATACATGGGCGCAGGGGCGGGCAGGGGTCAAGCACCCTTGGGCGGTCCGGCGGTACAATTGGAAATTTCGGCTTTTGATGCCGAAGCGGCGAAAGCGCAGCGTGAAGGGAACGGCGTGAAGGGAATTCTGACGGGTGCGCTCTGGGGTGTTGTGGTGACGGGCGTGGCGCTGATCGGCGGAAGCCAGTTCGCTGAACGACGCGTGATCGTCGGCCCCCCCCCCGAGGCGGCGGCGACCGATATGCCTGTGGGACTGCCGGTCAACCCGTCTGTGGACGAACCGGGGCCGCTTCGGCCCGCATCCGAACAGCCATCGCCCGGCGTGGTCGCGGCGTTGAAACCGCCGGTTGAAGCTCCCGATACAGACGGCGACAGGTTGATGTCGCCGCTGGAAACTGCCCCTGCTGACATGCCTCGAACCGATCCTGCCCCGGTGATGCCGCCGGTTACACCCAGCGAAAATTTCGGGGCCGCCGCGCCTGAACCGGCAACAGATACTCCTTTGGCGGTGCCGGTGGACGATATTTCGCCCGGGACGCCGATGGATGATGCGCCGCCCGTTATCGCAGTTGCGCCGCCCGCCGGACCGGGGCCCGAGGTTCCTGATCGGGGCACGGCGCCGGACGCGCCTGTTCCCACCGTTGCCGAAGACGAAGTGCCGACCATGCCCTCCGCGGAAACCGGCCCGAAGATCGCCGCTCCGGCTGAGATTCCGGGTGCCGTCGTTCTGGCGGAAAATGCAAACTCACCGATGCCCTCCGCGCCGCTGCCTGCCGGAGTGATTGACGCGCCTGTGGTTGCACTGCCCGAAACGCCACCGGATTTTGTGCCGCCCGCATCTGACGTGACCAATGCTCCCTTGCGCCCGGCCGCACCGCCCACAGCCCCCGTCGCTGCGACCGACGACGGGGAACTGCCGAATGTAGGCACGCCGCCGGAGGCGCCCGAGACAGACCCCGCGCCGGTTGAGACGGCACAGGACAGCGCGCTTCCGGTCGTTGCGCCGCTGCCGGATCGTGTGGATGACACGCCGGAACCCACAGCCCGACCCGCGCCCGACGACACACCCACAGTGATCACCAACCGGCTGCCCCGGATTGGCGATACGCCTGATACGACCGCAGAAACCGCCAATATACCCGATGCGCCCGAGGCTAAAGATGCTTTGACACGCAACGGCTTACCCTTCGACAATCCCGAAGGCCGGCCGATCGTGGCCATCGTTCTGATCGATTCCGATGGTCCGCCGGTGGATCTGCCATTCGCGGTAAGTATTGCGGTGGATGCGGTCAGGCCAGATGCCGCTGGGCGCGCCGTCGGGTATCAATCTGCCGGGTCCGAGGTTCTGCTGATTCCCGCCTTGCCCGAAGGCGCGCGGGCTTCTGATGTATCTGTGGCGATGCAATCCAGCCTGCAGGCGATCCCGATGGCAGTCGCCGTATTGGAGCCGCCCGAGGGCGGGGGCCTGACCAATCGTGAGGTGGCGGGGCAGATCGTAACTGAGATTGCGGCCACCGGTCACGGGCTCGTTCTTTTTCCCCGTGGGCTGAACACGACGCGGCAGGTGGCGGCGCAGGCTGATGTTCCCGCAGCGCTGGTGTTTCGTCAGATCGACGATCAGGGGCAGGATACCCGCGCCGTCAAACGGTTTCTCGATCAGGCGGCGTTCCGCGCCCGGCAGGAGGAAGCGGTGATTCTGATCGGCCGAAACCGACCGGAAACGATTGCGGCGCTCACGGAATGGGCGCTGGGCAATCGCGCAGCCAGTGTCGCGCTCGCTCCGGTTTCGGCGGCACTGCGCGCTTTGGGGCAGTGACAGGTCCGGGGCAGTGATCGGCAGGGAGGCGGTGAAACGTCGCTCACACCCGTAACGTTGATTTCCGGTGCGCCCGTCACCGGGCGGCACGGTTCGCCTGGACAATTGCGCGACGTGCTCTGGTTCTATTGCACCGGATACGAAACGCTGAAGTTGTGCGACCTTACCGCGAGATCTGTGAAAGAAGGTCGCACAGGCCTGCTGCATTGTGCGTTTCGCGTTGCGGACGCGCGCCACAAAACTCCCTGTCTCGGGCATGTTTAAAAAAGAGGCCCCGCCTCCTTCGTCGCGGTGGCTGTGATCCAGTGGGTGTCCGAACGTCAGGCCTTGGACGAACATTCCAACCCGTCGACATAGATTACATGATCGCCGCCAAGATCGAGCGTGAACAAGCGCAACCGCATGGGCGTTTCCCGGCGTGAGATGAATTCCCCATCGACAAGCCGCTCCACGGGCACCATCGCCGTGTGTTGCCCAAACAGAGCAAGCGCGCGCCAGTCGCGCAGCAACACCTGTTGCTCGGGCCCCAGCGTCAGACCGTGTTCAGGCCGGCCATGGCCAAGGCTGGAACCGCTCACGTTGATCGGTGTCACATCCCGATGAATTCGCGATGTCACGGCCACAAGGCGGCACATGCCTGTGTCGCGCGTCACAATCCGGTCACCGGGGCGCAGGCAATCGACCGGGACCGCGCCATCCAGCGTCATGATCCGGGCCGGCGCGGCGAATCCTGCCAGCGCGGTTTGATTCGTTTTATCTCGCGGCGCCGTTGTTCGGGAAGGGGTCGGCGTTGATGCGCCGGAAAGGGTTTTGTGCATGTGTTGCCTCACGATTGCTGCCTCGGGCCTTTTTTCTCACAGCATAAGGAAATAAATCGTTACCAACGACAAAAACACAGCCCTGTTTCCACTCGCGTTGTCTGGTGTGCTTTGCTAGACAACATTTGCCGCGCGGACCGTAATCGGATCATGCGACGGAAATGTGCGGGTGTGGCGGAACTGGTAGACGCACCAGATTTAGGTTCTGGCGCCTTTGGCGTGGGGGTTCGAGTCCCTTCACCCGCACCACCTTATTCTCATTAGATTGATTTAAGCGGTTTCAGTTGGGTTGATGACGCGTCAATTCACGCGTTCTGTCCCCGGCGGCGCAACCCATACGCCAAAAACAGAAAGGCCGCCCTAAGGCGGCCTTGTCTCACTAACCGTGGGTAATCGGTTAAATTGGAGCGGGCGAAGAGATTCGAACTCTCGACCCTAACCTTGGCAAGGTTATGCTCTACCCCTGAGCTACGCCCGCATCCGTTGGTGAGGTCGGGATACTCAACCCCAAAGGAGGCCGCAAGGGGAAAAGTTCAATGGCGCAGGAATATCCGGCTCCAAAGGCTCGCGGTGGCGGAAAATTCCCGGATCACGGCTCAAATTCGATCAGCAGATCTTTTGCATCGATCTGGGCCGCGGGTGTGACGTGAACCGCCTTGATCGTGGCGGCGCGTTCGGCATGGATTCCGGTTTCCATTTTCATCGCCTCGATGGTCAACAACAGGTCGCCGGTTTTCACTTTCATACCCGGTTGGGCGGCGACGGTGGCGACAACACCCGGCATGGGCGCACCGATATGGGCCGGGTTGCCCGGTTCGGCCTTCGGGCGGCGGGCGGCGATGCCGGTGGCCTTGCGATCGGGAACACGGACCAGACGGGGCTGGCCGTTCAGCTCGAAAAACACCCGGGCCTCGCCCGAGTCAGTGGTTTCACCGACGGCCAGACATCTGATTTCCAGCGTTTTACCGGGATCGATTTCTGCGGTGATCTCTTCGCCCGGCGCCATGCCGTAAAAGAACGTATGGGTCGGCAGGGTGCGCACCGGGCCGTATTCCAGATTGCGGCGGCGATAGTCGAGATACACCTTGGGATACATCAGGTAACCGTTCAGATCCTCGTCATCCACATCGACTCCGTCCAGCGCATCCGAGACTTCCTTGCGGGCCGCTTCAAGATCGACGGGTTTCAATCTCTTGCCGGGACGTTCGGAAAACGGCTTTTCGTCCTTGAGGATCTTTTTCTGGATCGCTTTTGGCCATCCGCCCGGCGGTTGGCCAAGCGAGCCGCGCATCATGTCGATCACACTGTCGGGGAAGGCCACATCGACATTCGGGTCTTCGACCTGTTCACGCGTCAGCCCCTGCGCCACCATCATCAGCGCCATGTCGCCCACTACCTTGGACGAGGGCGTGACCTTGACGATATCGCCGAACATCCGGTTCACATCGGCATAGGTCTGCGCGACCTGGTGCCAGCGCTCCTCAAGCCCCAGGGACCGTGCCTGCGCCTTGAGGTTGGTGAACTGTCCGCCGGGCATTTCGTGCAGATAGACCTCGGATGCCGGGGCCTGCATGCCCGATTCGAACGCCGCATAATGCGAGCGGACCGTTTCGAAATAGTTGGAAATTTCGCGCACAGCGCCAATATCAAGCCCGGTTTCGCGCGGCGTATTGGCCAGAGCCTCGACAATCGTGCCAAGCGTCGCTTGCGAGGTGTTGCCCGACAACGAATCCATCGCGCAGTCAACTGCGTCGACCCCTGCGTCAGCGGCGGCAAGAATCGTGGCGCAGGCAATTCCGGCGGTGTCGTGGGTGTGGAAATGGATCGGCAGGCCCACTTCTTCCTTCAACGCCTTGATCAGGATGCTTGCGCCGACGGGTTTCAACAGGCCGGCCATATCCTTGAGCCCGAGAACATGCGCGCCTGCGGCTTTCAGTTCCTTGCCCATGGCAACGTAGTACTTAAGGTCGTATTTTGACCGGTCAGGGTTCAGCAGATCGCCAGTGTAACAGATCGTGCCTTCGCAGACCTTGTTCGCCGAGATCACCGCATCCATCGCGACGCGCATGTTTTCGACCCAGTTCAGCGAATCAAACACCCGGAACACGTCGACACCCGATTCTGCCGCCCGCGCGATAAAGCTCTGGACCACATTGTCAGGGTAATTGGTATATCCCACACCGTTGGACGCGCGCAAAAGCATCTGGGTCATCAGGTTAGGCATCGCAGAACGGATGTCGCGCAGCCGCTGCCACGGACATTCCTGCAAAAACCGATAGGCCACATCGAACGTTGCACCACCCCAGCATTCGACCGAAAACAGTTCGGGCAGGTTGGCAGCATAGGCGGGGGCGGCGGTGATCATGTCGATTGACCGCATCCGCGTGGCCAGCAGCGACTGGTGCCCGTCGCGCATCGTGGTGTCGGTGATCAGCAGGCGTTTCTGGTCGGCCATCCAGTCGGCCACCGCCTGAGGGCCGAATTCCTCAAGGATCTGACGGGTGCCCGGGCGCGGAGAATCAGTGCGCAGTTTCGGCGCGTGGGGCGTTTTGACATAGGCGGGCGGGCGCGGACGGCCCTCGGTTTCGGGATGCCCGTTGATCGTGATGTCGCCGATATAGGTCAGGATCTTGGTCGCGCGGTCACGGCGTTTCTTGAATTCGAACAGTTCCGGCGTCTGGTCGATGAATTTCGTGTGATATTCATTGTTGAGGAATGTCGGATGTTTCAGCAGATTCTCGACAAAGGCGATGTTGGTTGAGACGCCGCGAATACGAAACTCGCGCAACGCCCGGTCCATCCGCGCGATGGCCGCTTCGGGGGTTGGGGCCCATGCGGTGACCTTTTCCAGCAATGAGTCATAATATCGGGTGATTACCGCCCCGGAATAGGCCGTGCCACCGTCCAGCCGAATGCCCATCCCCGTCGCGCCGCGATAGGCGGTGATCCGGCCATAATCGGGGATGAAGTTGTTCATCGGGTCTTCGGAGGTGATCCGGCACTGGATGGCATGACCGCGCAACTGGACGTCATATTGCGATGGGGTTCCCGTCGCCTCGACCAGGGATTTCCCCTCGGCGATCAGGATCTGCGCGCGCACGATGTCGATGCCGGTCACTTCTTCGGTCACCGTATGTTCGACCTGAACGCGGGGGTTCACCTCGATGAAGAAGAATTCGCCTGAATCCATATCCATGAGGAATTCGACCGTTCCGGCACATTCGTAATTGACGTATTCACAGACCTTCTTGCCAAGATTGCACAGCTTTTCGCGCTGTGCGCCGGACAGATAGGGGGCGGGGGCGCGTTCCACGACCTTCTGGTTGCGCCGCTGGACCGAACAGTCCCGCTCCCACAGGTGATAGATCGCACCGTGTTGGTCGCCCAGAATTTGCACTTCCACATGGCGGGCGCGCAGGATCATCTTTTCCAGATAGCCTTCGCCGTTGCCAAAGGCAGCCTCGGCCTCGCGACGGCCTTCCAGCACCTTTGCCTCCAGCTCATCCGGGCCTTCAATCGCCCGCATGCCGCGTCCGCCGCCGCCCCATGAGGCCTTGAGCATCAGGGGATAGCCGATTTCTGCCGCTTCCTTGCGGATCACATCCATGTCGTCGCCCAGAACGCCGGTGGCCGGGATGACCGGAACGCCGGCGGCGATTGCCACCTGCCGTGCGCTCGCCTTGTCACCAAGCTCGCGCATGGTTTTTGCCTTGGGGCCGATGAATGTGATGCCGTTTTCAACACAGGCATCGACGAAATCGGGGTTTTCCGAAAGCAGTCCATACCCGGGGTGGATCGCGTCGGCGCCCGACATCCGGGCAACGCGGATGATTTCTTCGATCGACAGATATGCGGCGACCGGTCCCAGACCCTCGCCGATGCAGTAGGCCTCGTCCGCCTTGAAGCGGTGCAGGCTCAGTTTGTCTTCTTCGGCATAGACTGCGACGGTGCGCTTGCTCAATTCGTTGGCGGCGCGCATGACCCTGATGGCGATCTCGCCGCGGTTGGCGATCAGTATCTTCTTGAAGTCAGCCATCTTGGTCCATCCCTTGTTTTGCAGGCGCAGCATAGCGGCCATTGACCATTGGGAAAGCAGAAACTTCGCGTCTCACCCGCCCATTTTGTTCGAAGAGAAATGCGGCCAATCAGCGCAGATAAGGAGCGATTTTTTGGCTGTATTTACAGTGTATTGAATGGTTTTTTCCAATGCCTGTTGTCCGTGTGCGCGCTTTGGGACATCCTTGGGATTTTGGAGGTGCAGCGGTGCTGCGAATGTCGTGCAGCGCCCGGAAAACCATGGCGAAACCAACCACCGGCACCGTAATTTTGCCGCGTCGCAGCCCATGCCGGCGTTTGTCGATCAGACTTTGGAAACCGGGTCGAGCGAACCGCAGCCGCCACCGAAATCAATCGATCCGGCGGGGTTGGGTGAGAGGTTTTCCGCGACGCTGCGACGCTCCCGGTATCAGATTTCCGGTCGGGCTCTGTCCCAGGGATGAGCGAACTATCTCTCGGGTTCGGTCAGGTCACATTCTACCGTTCGTTGCTGTCGGTCGGAAATGCTGGACGCCCGATATCCGGCAGCCGCGTCAACCCCAACTGGCCCATATCGGCGATCATCCCGGCGCGCAGCACATGAACGACGTGATCCACGCCCCTTTGACCAAAGGCGGCGGCACCCCAATGGGGCGCGCGGCCCAGCATTACGAAATCTGCCCCGCGCGACAAAAGCCGCAAAATATCCGTGCCACCGCGCACCGCCCCGTCGCAGATTAGTGGTATATCGGGGCCAACGGCATCGCGAATTGTGACCAGAGCGTCAATCGGGGCCGGCCCGGCATCGAATTGCCGCCCACCGTGGTTCGACACCCAGATTGCATCGCAAAGTTCGGCCATGTCGGCGGCATCGCCCGGATGCAACACGCCTTTGACCACCAGCTTGCCCGCCCATTCGCGGCGCAGGGTCTCCAGATAGGCGCGGTCGGGCGCTGTGCGCAGCTGATATCCTACATGCCCGGTGCCGCTGTGGGTCGTGCTTGTATCGGCATATTTCGCCAGTGTTCGCAGGGTCGGGATACCGGAGCGCGCGGTGGCCAATGCCCAGGCCGGGCATTGTGCGGCCTGCCAGATCACGCCCGGAGTCATCCGCATCGGATTGGTGATGCCCGCCCGGGTCAGTCGTTCCCGGCGACTCGGGACCGGCACATCCGCTGTCAGAATCAGCGTGTGAAACCCCGCGTCACGGGCGCGGGCCAGCATGTCGCGCCGGATATCTGGTTGCCCGGGGGCATAGAGCTGAAACCAGCCTTGATCGCCAATATCGGGCGCCAGATCCTCGGGGCTGGCGGCGGCGACGGTCGACAGGCAGAACGGAATACCTTCGCGGGCGGCGGTGCGCGCCAACATCGACTCGGTCCCCGGCCAGACCAGCCCTGACATGCCGACGGGCGCAAAACCAAAGGGCAGGGGATGGCGTCGCCCCATCAGCGTGACCGAAAGATCGGGTGTCGCCGCGCTTTTCAAGGCGCGAGGCGTCAGGGTGACGGCGTCCAATGCGGCACCGGTGCGGGCCTTGGCGGTTTCCTCGCCCGTGCCGCTGTCCAGATATTCCCAGACAAAGCGGGGCAGGCGGCGTTTCGCGCGCCGTCGAATATCGTTCAGCGTCGGATACTGGTGGTCGATCTCCATAGCGCTCTCCGCTTTGATCGCACACATATGAAACGGCCCGGTTCCATTCGCAACAAAAAGCGGTCGCGGCATCCCGGCATTGCAGATAAGCAGCGGCGATGGACAACGATTTTGAAATTTTCCTGACCGTGGCGCCGGGGCTGGAACAGGCTTTGGCCGAAGAAGCACGAACCTTGGGGTTTGCCGATCCGGTGGTCGTGCCGGGCGGGGTGACGGTGCGGGGCGGCTGGCCCGAGGTTTGGCGCGCAAATATCGGGTTGCGCGGTGCCTCGCGGGTGCTGGCGCGGGTTGGATCATTCCGTGTGATGCATCTGGCGCAACTGGATAAACGGTCGCGCCGGTTCGATTGGTCAGCCGTGCTGCGCAAGGATGTGCCGGTCAAGGTCGAGGCGACATGCCGCAAGTCCCGCATCTATCACGCTGGCGCTGCGGTACAGCGGATCGAAACTGCCCTGCGCGAGACACATGGAATCACCTTGGCCGACGATGCGCCGATCCGCCTGATGGCAAGGATCGAGGATGACCTGTGCACCTTCTCTCTCGATACATCTGGCGAGTCGCTGCACAAACGCGGCCATAAACAGGCGGTGGGTAAGGCCCCGATGCGCGAAACTCTGGCGGCACTGTTTCTGCGGCAGTGCGGATTTGATGGCACCGAACCGGTGGTCGATCCTATGTGTGGGTCCGGCACCTTTGTGATCGAGGCTGCTGAAATCGCCCGTGGCCTGATGCCCGGGCGCGACCGGGATTTCGCATTCGAACGGCTGGCCGGATACGACGAAGCGGCTGTCGCCGCCCTGAAGCTGGCCACGCCGCGCGACGTGCCGGTGCGGTTTTACGGATACGACCGCGACACCGGCGCGATACGAATGGCGACCGCCAACGCGGATCGTGCCGGGGTGGGTGATCTGACCACATTTGCCGCGCAACCGATCAGCGATCTTGTGCCGCCAGAAGGCCCGCCGGGGCTGGTGATGATCAACCCGCCCTATGGTGCGCGGATCGGCGAGCGAAAGCTGTTGTTCGGGCTTTATGCCACGCTGGGCAAGGTGCTGTCGCAGTTTCACGGCTGGCGCGTTGGCATCGTCACCAGCGACGCAGGGCTGGCCAAGGCGACCGGGCTGCCGTTTCTCCCGCCCGGCCCACCCGTGGCCCATGGCGGGCTGAAGGTACATCTATTCCGCACGAATCCGCTGCGTTGAGGGAACGGAACCGGAACAACGCTTTAACTTGTCCCATGTCCCTACTATAGTATTACCTATGAGCAGTTTTGACGAAGCCGATGCATTTGACGCCGCTGTCCCGCTGAGCCAGCGGGCGATGGCTGGTGCACGCGCGCCCTATCTTGACGATCTGAACCCGGCACAGCGCAAGGCGGTTGAAACGCTGGACGGTCCGGTCCTGATGCTGGCGGGTGCCGGTACTGGCAAGACCAAGGCGCTGACCGCCCGGATCGCGCATCTGATGATGACCGGACGCGCAAGACCGAACGAGGTTCTTGCCGTCACCTTTACCAACAAAGCCGCGCGCGAGATGAAGGATCGCGTGGGTCGTTTGCTGGGTCAGACGGTTGAGGGTATGCCGTGGCTGGGCACATTCCACGCGATCTGTGTGAAACTGCTGCGCCGCCACGCCGAGCTTGTCGGGCTCAAGTCGAACTTCACGATTCTCGACACCGACGATCAGATCCGCCTGATGAAACAACTGATACTGGCGGAAAACATCGATGAGAAACGCTGGCCCGCACGGCAACTGGCCGGACTCATTGATGGTTGGAAAAACCGCGCCTGGACTCCGGGAAACGTCCCGGCGTCCGAAGCGGCGGCGTTCAACAATCGCGGGACCGAACTGTATGATTTCTATCAGCAACGGCTGAAAACCCTGAACGCGGTCGATTTTGGCGATTTGCTGCTGCATGTGGTGACGATTTTTCAAACCCACAATGACGTGCTGGAGCAATATCAGCGCTGGTTTAAATACATCCTTGTCGACGAATATCAGGACACCAACGTCGCCCAGTATATGTGGCTGCGGCTGTTGGCGCAGGGGCACCGTAACATTTGCTGTGTCGGTGACGACGATCAGTCGATCTATGGCTGGCGCGGCGCCGAGGTGGGCAACATCCTGCGGTTCGAGAAGGATTTCGAGGGTGCCCATGTGGTGCGTCTGGAGCAAAATTATCGCTCGACCCCGCATATTCTGGCTGCTGCATCAGGTGTGATCGACGCGAATCAGGGCCGGTTGGGCAAATCCTTGTGGACGGCCGAAGAGTCCGGCGAAAAAGTGCGGCTTATCGGCCACTGGGACGGCGAGGAAGAAGCCCGTTGGATCGGTGAAGATGTCGAATCACTGCAACGCGGCACCCGGGGGCTGGACCCTATGTCGCTGGACGACATAGCGATCCTTGTGCGTGCCTCGCACCAGATGCGCGCGTTCGAGGATCGGTTCCTGACCATCGGCCTGCCGTACCGGGTCATTGGGGGTCCGCGGTTTTACGAACGGATGGAGATTCGTGACGCCATGGCCTATTTCCGGCTGGCTGTGTCGCCTGACGATGATCTGGCGTTTGAACGAGTGGTCAACACGCCGAAACGCGGTCTGGGCGACAAGGCCCAGAAGAACATCCAGCTTGCGGCGCGGGAAAACGGCGCAAATCTGGTCGATGGCGCGCGAATCCTGCTGGCCGACAAGGGGCTGGGCGGCAAGGGCGCAGTCGAATTGCGCCGGCTGATCGACAATATCGAACGCTGGCATGAACTGATCCGACCCGTTGTCATGGATGATGAAGACGCGGTGATCGACGATGGCACTTCGGTGCAGACCCGGATTTCACACATCGAGCTGGCCGAGCAAATATTGGAAGAGTCGGGCTATGTCGCCCATTGGCAGAACGACAAGACGCCCGAGGGGCCGGGAAGGCTGGAAAACCTTAAGGAACTGGTGAAGGCGCTGGAGCAGTTCGAGAATCTTCAGGGGTTTCTCGAACACGTCAGCCTCATCATGGACAATGAAAGTAATTCCAGCGGCGCCAAAGTGTCAATCATGACGCTGCACGGCGCAAAGGGGCTGGAGTTTCCTGCCGTATTTCTGCCGGGATGGGAGGACGGGTTGTTCCCCAGCCAGCGCAGCATGGACGAATCGGGTCTGAAGGGCCTGGAGGAGGAGCGGCGGCTTGCCTATGTCGGTATCACCCGCGCCGAACGGCTGGCCACGATCAGCTTTGCCGCCAACCGTCGGGTCTATGGCCAGTGGCAATCTGCGATGCCTTCGCGGTTCATCGACGAACTGCCTACGAAACATGTCGAAGTGCTGACCCCGCCGGGATTGTATGGTGGCGGGTATGGTGCGGCGGGAATGGCGGCACAGGCGTCGCCATCGATCTCCATGGGATCGAAATCAACCCTGCATGAACGGGTGGCGGATGCGAACGTCTATAACTCGCCCGGTTGGAAACGGATGCAGGCTCGATCATCGGCCCGCCCCATGGGCCAACCGCGCGAATCGCGCAATATGGTGATCGATGCCACCGCCATTTCGGCCCACACGGAAGGCGACCGCGTGTTTCACCAGAAATTCGGCTATGGCACCGTCATGGGGATTGAGGGCGACAAGCTGGACATCGCCTTTGACAAGGCCGGGTCGAAAAAGGTCGTGGCCAGATTCGTCACCGATGCTGACAGCGCGGGCGACGTGCCGTTTTGATGCGCAAATTGCCCAGGGGCCAGCACCGGCACTTCTCAGACATATCTTAATGCGAATCACGTATCGATGACCGGTGGCCAGAACGGCCGTTTCGGAGCGTTGAAAACCGTGAATATCCTTATTCTCGATCCCGAACCCACGTGTCGGGCGGCACGACAATCGCTGTTCATGCTGGCAGGGCACCGGGCTGAAACAGTGGCCGATGGAAATCAGGCTTTGGCAATCCTGCGGCGCAGGCGTTTCGACGTCCTGTTGCTCGATCCGTTTTCCAACGCTGCAACCGCAATGCCATCGCTGCCGTTGGTGCGATTGACCTGTCCCGGCTGCCGTCTGATCATTCTGACCAAGACCAACCTGTTCCAGCGCCGCGAATTGTTCGGGATGATGCCTCCAGCGATCCGGATCGTGCGCCAACCTGTCAGCGACGCCGATCTGGTAATCCATTGCGAACAGGCGGTGTCCCGGGACGCTCCGGCAAGAAAACCTGCCGTTCGGGAGGCATATCAGCACTGAAAAGGGAAAATTCGGCGACACCCGGGAGGAGGTGGGTGCCGCCGCTTACATCACACCGGCCCAATGGGAGGAGAAGGCCAGCGGGATCTGTGGTGGGGTTGGGCGCATCCGCGCGAACCCCGGTAACTGTGCGGCGACACCCGGGAGGAGGTGGGTGCCGCCGCTTGCATCACACCGGCCCAATGGGAGGAGAAGGCCAGCGAGATCTGTGGTGGGGTTGGACGCATCTGCGCGAACCCCGGTAACTGTGCGGCGACACCCGGGAGGAGGTGGGTGCCGCCGCTTGCATCACACCGGCCCAATGGGAGGAGAAGGCCAGCGAGATCTGTGGTGGGGTTGGGCGCATCTGCGCGAACCCCGGTAACTGTGCGGCGACACCCGGGAGGAGGTGGGTGCCGCCGCTTGCATCACACCGGCCCAATGGGAGGAGAAGGCCAGCGAGATCTGTGGTGGGGTTGGACGCATCTGCGCGAACCCCGGTAACTGTGCGGCGACACCCGGGAGGAGGTGGGTGCCGCCGCTTGCATCACACCGGCCCAATGGGAGGAGAAGGCCAGCGAGATCTGCGGTGGGGTTGGACGCATCTGCGCGAACCCCGAAAGAAAAGTGCGACGACACCCGGGAGGAGGTGGATGCCGCCGCAAGAGACAGGAGACCCCGGGAGGAGAGTGGGGCCGCCTGATTCCGTGGCTTCAGCGCGCGCCGTAGGCGGCGTCTGTCGCAATGCTGCCGATCATCGACCGGTTAATTCCAAGGTCCGCCAATTCGCGATCGTTCAGCGAAGTCAGTTCGTTCACCGTGCGACGATAGGTGCGGTATTGCTCCATGCGGGCGCCGAAAGCCGTGAAAAGGCCGCTCAGGCGGGAAATCGGTGCGGTGCGGGCTGCGCCGCCGGTGCTGGTCATATAGGCCATATTATTACCTCATTCGGTTCTGCGTAGATACGCTGGTCTTGTTGAGACTGAAGATAGGCATTTGCTGCAGTTGCGCAATAGCCCGGGTGCTCAATGCTGCTATGCAGCATTTGCATATGTGGCGCTGACCTAACGTCAGGCTCTCATTCCGTTTTTTTTGGACCCCAGACAAACGGCCTTGCCGGTGACGTCACAGGGTGCATGGTGTGCGCGACCACAAAACAGGGGTACGCGACATGGCCGTGACGCAGGACGACATTCTTTCCACACTCGAACGGCTGACGCTGCCGGGGGGTGGCTCACTTGTCGCCGCCGACATGATTCGCGCGCTGAGCGTCGAATCAGGCGCGGTACGCTTTGTGATCGAGGCACCCGACGCCGACACCGCCCGCCGCATGAACGCAATCAAGGAAGCCGCCGAAAAGATGGTTGGCGAAATGCCGGGGGTCACATCGGTTTCGGTGATCCTGACCGCCCATCAGGCGCCGCCCAGTCTCAAGATCGGGCGCCATCCCACACCACAGGCCGAAGGGCCGCAAAAGGTGCCGGGTGTGGCGCGGATCATCGCTGTTGGTTCGGGCAAGGGTGGAGTCGGGAAGTCGACCGTGTCATCCAATCTGGCCGTCGCTCTGGCGCGGGCGGGCAAGCGGGTGGGGCTTCTTGACGCCGATATATACGGTCCGTCACAACCGCGGATGATGGGGGTTTCAGGCCGCCCGGCGTCGCCGGATGGCAAAACGATCATTCCCCTGTCGGCCCATGGGGTGACGATGATGTCGATCGGGCTGATGCTTGACCCCGACAAAGCGGTCGTCTGGCGCGGTCCGATGTTGATGGGGGCCTTGCAGCAGATGCTGGGGCAGGTGGCCTGGGGTGATCTGGACGTTCTGGTGATCGACCTGCCGCCCGGCACCGGCGACGTGCAACTGACATTGTGTCAGAAGTATGAGGTGACCGGCGCCGTCGTGGTGTCGACGCCACAGGATGTGGCGCTGCTGGATGCGCGCAAGGCGCTGGATATGTTCCGCACGCTGAATACTCCGGTCCTTGGGCTGATCGAGAACATGTCGGTTTTCGTCTGCCCCCATTGCGGAGAGGAATCCCATATCTTCGGCCATGGTGGCGTGAAGGACGAGGCCGCGCGTCTTGGCCTGCCGTTTCTGGGTGCGCTGCCTTTGTCGTTGGACGTACGGGTGTCCGGAGATGGTGGCATTCCGGTGGCGGCCACCGATGCGCCCGAAGCCGAGGCCTATCATGCGCTGGCGGCACGCCTGATTGTAGACGCGAAACTTTAACCACCAAAGTCAGCGGTGGCCGGGGCCGGCTGGGAAGACGTGGGAAAGACCGCGCCCCACGGCCCCGTCCGGGAAATCTTGGGAAACCTGTGGTTCCCGGCAAATCCGCAGACTTTCCCGGCAGACTGGGTGCAGTTTGTACCACCGTTCCCAAAGTTTCCCCGAAATCATCCGAATCACGGGCGCGTGAGTCGCCGTGAGAGCCCCGGATTCGGTCTGATTCTGAAAAGGACCGTGGGATCGACGCTGCACACAGAGCGGATTCCCACCGATAATTTTTGGGTAACCGAAAAATTTCATCGATCGGCCGGACACTACATCTAGTGTTGCCAAAGTGGCTCTTCGCCTAGGTTCAGTAAAATTTAGCTACTCTCTAAAGCGTGTTGTTGCCAAACGGGCACAATTCGGACCGGCAATGCATCTGGCCGGGCATGTTTTTAGTTGCTTCCCACGGTTTCCCATGGCATCCCTTTGAACATCGAAGAGCAGAGCGGGACTAGGCAGCAAGACTGAAACCGGATCAATAAAAACAATGGCATAGGTAGCATACAGGCACCAATTCTTCGAAAACATACGTCCGGTCAACGGACGAAACCGTATCCGGCGCGCGGGCGAGCAGACATCCCCCCAGGTGGCGCGCGCAGTCGGACAACCCCGGTAACGGGTGATCGCGGCGGACCGTACAGTGGCAGCAGTACGGTCCGCCGTTTTCCGTTCAGGGTTCAGCATACACAACATCTGGGGTGGGACAAAGAGGTTTTCAGGCCGTGTTTGGAGTGTTCATCGGAGAGCACGAAAACAAGATCGACACCAAGTACCGGTTGTCGATACCGGCCGATTTCCGTCACGACGTTGAAGAGGCCGACCCGACGTGGTCGTCCGGCAGGAACGCTTCGATGTTCATCGTTTATGGCGATGAACGCCGCCGCCACCTGGAAGTCCTGACGATGAAAGACATGATGAGCATCCACCAGATGATCGCAGAGATGCCCCGCGGCTCTGCCAAACGCGCCGATCTCCAGAACTTCTATGGCGCCAAGGCCGTCAAGGCGACGCTGGATGAAACCGGACGGATCGTCGTTGGCCCCAAGCCGCGCGAAAAGCTCGGGCTGAAACCCGGCGACCTGCTTTATATCATTGGTAAGGGTCAGAACTTTGAGATCTGGCAGCCCGAAGTCTATGACGCCCAGCACGAAGCGGCGCTGCTGAAAGACGACGACTACGATCCCAACCTTGATCCGTCGGCGTGGTTGCCCGCAGTCAGGCCGTGACAACATGGTCGTGACTGCTCCTGCCGCGCCGCATGTTCCGGTACTTCTCCGCCCGCTTCTGGCCGCCGTGGCGCCCGTATCGGGTGTTTGGCTTGACGGTACCTTCGGTGCTGGCGGCTATGCGCGGGGATTGCTTGCGGCGGGTGCGGACCGGGTGATCGGGGTTGATCGCGATCCTGCGGTCTTCGCCATGGCCGAGTCCTGGGCCAAAGAGTTCACGGACCGTCTGAGCCTTGTGCAGGGCACGTTTTCGCAGCTTGACGAACATGCGGGCGAACCGCTTGACGGGGTCGTTCTGGACCTTGGGGTCAGCTCGATGCAACTGGATCAGGCCGACCGGGGGTTTTCCTTTCAAAGGGACGGACCGCTGGACATGCGGATGGGCGACAGTGGTCAGAGCGCCGCCGATCTGGTCAACACAGCTGACGAGCAGCAACTCGCCGATATCCTGTTTCATTTCGGCGAAGAACGCGCCGCCCGCCGCATCGCCCGTGCCATCGTTAAAATCCGCGCCGAGGGCACCATCGATACCACCCGGGCTCTGGCGCGGATTGTTGAGGGTTGCCTGCCGCGTTCCAAACCGGGGCAAAGCCACCCGGCGACCCGTACATTTCAGGCGATCCGTATCGCGGTGAACGACGAATTCGGCGAACTGGTTGCAGGGCTTGAGGCGGCAGAACGTGCGCTGAAACCCGGCGGGCAACTCGCGGTGGTCAGTTTTCACTCGCTGGAAGACCGCGTGGTCAAACGGTTTTTCACTGCGCGTTCCGGCGGGGGCGGGCGGGCCAACCGCTATGCGCCGGAGATCGAGACCGAACAGCCGCGGTTTGACCGGCTGTCCAAGGGCATCGCTGCGGACGATGCCGAACTGGCCGAAAATCCGCGCGCTCGCTCCGCAAGACTGCGTGTGGGGCGGCGCACCGAGGCGTCAGCGGGCCCGGCGGACCGCAGTGCTCTGGGACTGCCAAAATACGACCATCAGGGGGACTGACCGTCATGCGAAACATCTTTTTCATCCTGTCGGCGCTGTCCGTTATGGGATTGGCCTTTTGGGCCTATCACGAGAACTACAAAACCCAGCAGGCGCTGAAGGATGTGGACAAACTGCAACGCGACATCGGCATCCGGCGCGAAGCCATCGCCGTGCTGCGCGCCGAATGGGCCTATCTGAACCGTCCGGACAGATTGCTGGATCTGGCCGCGCTGAACTTTGACCGGCTGGGCCTGTTGCCGCTGAACCCCGAACAACTGGGCCGTGTCGATCAGATTCCATATCCGATTGTGCCCGAACTGGACCTCACCGGAACCGTAACCGTGCAGGGAGATCTGGAGCCATGATGAGAACCCCCCTGCGCCCGCTTGCCCGCATTCTCAAAGCGCGCGAAACCGGTGAAAACCCTGATGCGATCGAAGCCGAGAACCTGCGCCTGCGTCACGAGGAGATGCGCGACCGGTCGCGGTTTCAGGCCGAGGGCCGTCTTTTGGTGTTGTCGGTGTTCTTTTTCTGCGCCTTTGCCGTCGTGGGCGCACGGATGGGTCTTTTGGCCGCGTCCGAGGCTGAAGAACCGCGCGCTCAGACGTCGGGTGCCGGAATCTTTGCCCAGCGCGCCGATATCACGGACCGCAACGGGCGGATTCTTGCGACAAACATGACCACCGACGCGCTGTATGCGCAGCCGCCGCACATGATAGACAAGGCGCACGCGGCACGGGAACTGGCCAAGATCTTCCCGGAATTGGTTGAAAAGGATCTGCTGGACGATTTCACCGGCAAGCGGAAATTTCTGTGGATTCGCAAAAAGCTGAGCCCCGAGCAGAAGCAGGCGGTGCATGACATCGGCGATCCCGGCCTGTTGTTCGGCCCGCGCGAGATGCGGCTTTATCCAAACGGCAAGCTGGCGGCCCATATTCTTGGCGGTGCGCGTTTCGGTCGCGAAGGCGTTCATTCGGCCGAGGTGATCGGTGTTGCCGGGGTCGAAAGTGCGTTCGACGACTATTTGCGTGACCCTGCCCAAGATGGACGACCGCTACAGCTTTCGATTGATCTGACGGTCCAGTCGGCGATTCGTCGGGTGTTGAACGGTGGTATGCGCTTGATGAACGCCAAGGGCGCGGCGGCTGTGTTGATGAATATTCACACGGGCGAAGTTGTTTCGCTTGTCTCTCTGCCCGATTTCGATCCGAACGACCGCCCGCGCCCCCTTTTGAAGGGCGATCCAGCCGACAGCCCGCTGTTCAACCGTGCGGTGCAGGGGGTGTACGAACTTGGTTCAACCTTCAAGATCTTCACTGTGGCCCAGTCGATGGAACTGGGAATAACCAGCGCGAATACAATGGTCGATGCCAATGCACCGATGAAATGGGGCCGGTTCACGATCCGCGAATTTCAGAACAAGAACTATGGTCCGAAACTGTCGGTGACGGATGTTATCGTGAAATCGTCCAACGTCGGTACAGCAAAGATGGCGATGGAGATCGGCGGCACGCGGCAAAAAGAGTTCCTGCGCCGACTTGGCTTTCTTGATCCGACCCCCGTCGAATTGGTCGAGGCGCCGGGCGCCGCACCGCTCTATCCCGCCAATTGGAGCGAGATCACGACGATCACCGCCTCCTATGGTCATGGGATCGCCGCCTCGCCGCTGCATCTGGCCGCGGCATATTCATCGCTGTTGAACGGCGGCACCATGGTGAAACCTACGCTGCTCAAACGCGACCGGGTTGAGTTGGGCGAACGCATCGTGTCCGAACGGGTTTCTGCCGCTGCGGTCGATATGCTGCGTCAGGTCGTCACGCGCGGAACCGCCAGTTTCGGTGCGGTTCCGGGGTACGAGGTGGCGGGCAAGACCGGCACGGCGAACAAGCCAAAGGGCAATGGCGGCTATTATCAGGACAAGAACATCAACACCTTTGCCAGCGTCTTTCCGGCATCGGACCCGCAGTATGTGCTGATCCTGACGATGGACGAGGCATCGGACACGTCCAGCGATCAACCGCGCCGCACCGCAGGCTGGACGGCTGTTCCCGTCGCCGCCGAAGTGATCCGCCGCGCAGCTCCGTTGCTGGGGATCAGACCGATTGTTGAAAAGGTCGAGGTTCCTGAGTTAACACTCACCTCGAACTGAGGCGAGGGCGAGACATGGCCGAAAACGGCAAGGCAGACAGGGTGGCAACACTGGCGGATCTGGGGCTGACCGCCCAAATGGGCCGCGAGGCGCGGATCACCGGGCTGGCGGTCGACAGCCGCGACGTGGTCGAAGGCACGCTGTTCGCGGCGTTGCCGGGCGGCCGGGTGCATGGGGGCGATTTCATCGGCTTTGCCCTGCGCATGGGTGCTAGCGCGATTCTGACCGACCGCGAAGGTGCGCGCCGCGCCGCCGACGATCTTGCGTCGTCATCCGTTGCGTTGGTGGTGGCCGAGGATCCGCGTCAGACGCTGGCGCTGGCTGCTTCGCTGTGGTTCGTCAAACAGCCCGGAACCATCGTCGCCACCACCGGAACCAACGGCAAGACATCGGTCGCCACCTTTACCCGGCAGATCTGGATGGCGCTGGGGCATGTGGCGGTCAACCTAGGAACCACAGGCGTCGAAGGGGCGTATTCTGCGCCGCTGAAACACACGACACCCGAACCGGTTACGCTGCACCGCATGCTGGCGAAACTGGCGAATGCCGGCATCACCCATGCGGCGATGGAGGCTTCGTCACACGGTTTGGACCAGCGGCGGCTGGACGGTGTGCACCTGTCGGCGGCGGCCTTTACCAACATGACCCAGGATCATCTGGATTATCACGCGACGTTCGCGGATTATTTCAAGGCCAAGGCGGGGTTGTTCAGCCGCGTCCTGTCGGAAGATGCCATCGCGGTAATCAATATCGACGGCGCTTATGCCTCCGAAATGGCCCAGGCGGCGGAGTTGCGCGGGCAGGATGTTCTGCGGGTCGGGCGGTCGGGGGATGCAAGCCTGCGCATCCTCAACCAGCGGTTCGATGCCACCGGACAGGATCTGCGGTTTTCGTTCAACGGGCGTGTCGATCAGGTCCGACTGAACCTGATAGGCGGGTTTCAGGCCGAGAATGTTCTGGTCGCGGCCGGGCTGGTCATCGCCTGTGGTGACGATCCGGTCCGGGTGTTCGCCACGCTGCCACAGCTTGAGAATGTACCGGGCCGGATGCAGTTGGCGGCGACGCGCGACAATGGCGCGGCGGTGTTCGTCGATTATGCCCATACGCCTGACGCGCTGGCCACCGCTCTGTCCAACCTGCGGCCCCATGTGATGGGCCGGCTGATCGTTGTTTACGGCGCGGGGGGCGACCGCGACACGTCGAAACGTCCGCTGATGGGGGCGGCTGCGGCGAAACATGCGGATGTTCGAATAGTGACAGATGACAACCCGAGATCCGAGGAACCGGCAGTGATAAGATCGCAAATCCTACAGTCCGACCCCGAGGCGAGCGAGGTCGGCGACCGTGCCGAGGCGATCCTGCGTGGCATTGATGCGCTGGAGCCGGGCGATGCCTTGCTGATCGCAGGCAAGGGCCACGAAAAGGGTCAGACAGTGGGCGATGTCGTGTTTCCCTTTGATGACGTCGAACAGGCCAGCGTCGCTGTCGCCGCTCTGGACGGACATATCGCATGAACCCGCTGTGGACCCGGGACACGGCAGTGCAGGCCACGGGCGGCACCTGTGCGACCGACTGGCAGGCGACCGGCGTCAGCATCGACACCCGCACCCTAGCCCCCGGCGATCTGTTCGTCGCGCTGTCCGATCAGCGCGACGGTCACGAATTTGTCGCACGGGCACTGGCCGCCGGCGCTGTCGCGGCCATGGTATCGCGCATTCCCGACGGCGTCGCGCCCGATGCGCCGCTGTTGCTGGTGCCTGATGTTCTGGCCGCCCTCGGCGACATGGCGCGCGTGGCCCGCGCCCGGACGGATGCGCGGGTGATCGGCATAACCGGATCGGTGGGCAAGACTTCGGCCAAGGAAATGTTGCGCTGCGTTTTGGCCGGGCAGGGCCGGACCCACGCGGCTGAGGCAAGTTACAACAACCATTGGGGCGTGCCGCTGACCCTTGCGCGGATGCCTGCCGACACTGAATTCGCGGTGATCGAGATGGGGATGAACCACCCGGGCGAGATTGCGCCGCTGACGGCCATGACCCGCCCCCATGTCGCCTTGATCACCACCGTGGCCGCCGCGCATCTTGAGGCGTTCGACGACATCGACGGCATCGCGCGTGAAAAGGCCGCGATCTTTGCCGGGCTGGAGCCGGGCGGCATCGCCATCGTGAATCTTGACCTGCCGACAACACCGATCCTGCTGGCAGAGGCCCGGGCGCAGGGTGCGACGATCCTTGGCTATGGGCGGGCCGAGAGTGCGGATTATCGCCTTACAGACATCACGCTGACCGCTGACAGCACTGTGGTGCAGGCGCTGCACGGCGAAGAACGCATGCTGTTCAAGGTGATGAGCCCCGGCAGCCATTTTGCGATGAATGCGCTCGGGGTGCTTGCCACGGCGGGTGCGCTCGACACGGACCCGGCACTTGCAGCCTGTGATATCGCCAAATGGGCACCGCCGCCCGGACGCGGCACCCGGGAAACCGTTCCGCTTGACGCAGGCGAACCTTCGCTGACGATCGAGCTGATCGACGATGCCTTCAACGCCAACCCCACGTCGATGGTTGCCGCGCTCGAGGTTCTGGCGGCAAGCCAGCCGGTGCAGGGGATCGGCCGGATCGCTCAGGGCCGCCGCATTGCCATTCTGGGCGACATGCTTGAACTCGGACCCGACGAAGTTGCGATGCACCGGGCCATCGGCGATCTGCCAACAATCGGCGCGGCCGATCTGGTGCATTGTGTCGGGCCGCTGATGAAACATCTCTGGGACACTCTGCCGGGGGATCAGCGCGGGGTTTGGGTGGCTGCGGCGCCGGAGCTTGCGGCGCAGGCGCACAGGCTGGTGGACGCAGGGGATATTGTGCTGGTCAAGGGCAGCAAGGGGTCAAAGGTCAGTCTGGTTGTTGACGCGATCCGCAAATTGGGCCATCGCGGCGCACGCAACGCGCATCCTGCGGGTCAGAAGGGGATTGACTGAGTGCTGTACTGGCTGACCGAGTTTTCCGACGGCGGCGACGTCTTCAACCTGTTTCGCTATATCACCTTCCGGGCGGGTGCGGCGTTTTTCACTGCACTGATCTTTGGTTTCGTCTTTGGACGACCGCTGATCGAACTGTTGCGCCGCCGCCAGAAATTCGGCCAGCCGATCCGCGAAGACGGGCCGGCCAGCCATATCGAGACAAAGGCGGGTACGCCGACGATGGGTGGCCTGCTGATCCTGTCGGCGCTGGTGATTTCGACACTGCTTTGGGCGCGGCTCGACAATCCCTATGTCTGGATGGTGCTGCTGGTCACCATTGGTTTCGGGATGATTGGCTTTGCCGACGATTACTCCAAGGTCACAAAAAACAGCCATGCCGGGCTGTCGGGACGTATGCGGTTGCTGCTTGGCTTCGCGATTGCCGCCGCTGCGTCGATCTGGGCCGCCTGGCACCACCCCGCCGATCTCAGCTATAATCTCGCATTTCCGGTGTTCAAGAACGTGCTGCTGCATATGGGCTGGTTCTATATCCCCTTCGCAATGTTCGTCATCGTCGGCGCGGCGAATGCGGTGAACCTGACGGACGGATTGGACGGTCTGGCGATCATGCCAGTGATGATCGCTGCGGCAACTCTTGGGGTGATCGCCTATGCGGTGGGCCGGGTCGATTTCACCGACTATCTTGAGGTGCATTATGTGCCGGGCACGGGTGAACTGCTGATATTCACCGCCGGGCTGATCGGCGGTGGCTTGGGGTTCCTGTGGTACAATGCGCCGCCCGCGGCGGTGTTCATGGGCGACACCGGGTCGCTGGCTCTGGGCGGATCGCTGGGCGCAATCGCGGTGGCGATCAAGCATGAACTGGTCCTGGGCATTGTCGGCGGGTTGTTCGTGGTCGAGGCGATGAGCGTGATCATTCAGGTGCTGTATTTCAAACGGACCGGGCGGCGGGTATTCCTGATGGCACCGATCCACCATCATTTCGAAAAACGCGGCTGGGCCGAACCACAGATCGTGATTCGGTTCTGGATCATTTCGCTGATCCTTGCCCTGATTGGTCTCGCAACGCTCAAGCTGCGGTAAAATCGCGCACGGCTGTTGGTCGGTTCTCAGGTGCCTGCCCCCTAGGCGCGGAGCGGCACCTGGGTTAAAGCCTGAGCGCACAGCAATTTGAAGGCATGCCATGATCCCCGCCCAAGGTTACGAAAACGCCCGTGTCGCCGTTCTTGGTCTGGGCCGGTCGGGTATCGCGACGGCCCGCTCTCTCAAGGCGGGCGGTGCCGAACCCCTGTGTTGGGATGATAGCGTCGAGGGCCGGGAGCGGGCCGAGGCCGAAGGCTTTACCGTGGCCGATCCGTCGCACGACTGGACCGGAATCGCCGCGCTGATCGTGTCGCCGGGAATTCCCCATCTCTATCCCGCGCCGCATCCGGTGATCAGCTCTGCGATGGAGGCGGGTGTTCCCGTCGATAACGACATCGGCCTGTTTTTCCGCTCTCTGGCGGTGAATGTCTGGGATCAGTTGGAGATCCTGCCGCGTATCGTGGCCGTGACGGGCAGCAATGGCAAATCCACCACTGCGGCACTGCTCCACCACATTTTTACATCGGTGGGTCGCCCCACGCAATTGGCCGGAAATATCGGGCGCGGTGTTCTGGACATCGATCCGCCCGGCGAAGCTGCGGTGATCGTGTTGGAGCTCAGCAGCTATCAGACCGAACTGGCGCGCGCGCTGACGCCTGACATCGCCGTTTTCACCAACCTGACCCCCGATCATCTGGACCGCCACGGCGGAATGGGTGGCTATTTCGCGGCCAAGCGGCGCCTGTTTGCCGAAGGCGGACCAGATCGCGCGGTGATCGGCGTGGATGAGCCCGAGGGCGCTTATCTGGCCAACCAACTGGCCGAAGGGCCCGCCGACGACCGGCTGATCCGCGTATCGGTGGCACGCAAGCTGACCGGACCGGGATGGTATGTGCAGGCCCGAAAGGGATTCCTGAGCGAGTGGCGCAAGGGCCGTCAGATGGCGAATATCGATCTGCGCGAGATTTCAGGGCTGCCGGGCACTCACAATCATCAAAATGCCTGCGCTGCTTTTGCGGTGGCGCGGGCGCTGGGTCTGGCGCCGCGGATTATTGAGCAGGCGCTGCACAGCTTTGCCGGTTTGCCCCACCGCAGTCAGCTTGTGGGTGAAAAGGACGGTGTGCGTTTCGTCAACGACAGCAAGGCGACGAATGTCGACAGCGCCGAAAAGGCGCTTTTGGCGTTTCAAAACATCCGTTGGATCGCCGGAGGGCTGGGTAAGGACGGTGGTATCTCGGCTTTGGCGCCACATCTGGGCGGCGTGAAAAAGGCCTATCTTATCGGTCACTCGGCCCGGGAATTTGCGCTGCAACTGGGATCGGTGCCGCATGAGATCTGCGAAACCATGGCCGTTGCCGTGGCCCGGGCCGCCGCCGATGCGGAAACCGGCGATACGGTGCTGCTTGCCCCGGCGGCGGCGTCCTTTGATCAATACGCCGACTTTGAAAAACGCGGTGATGATTTTGTGGCCGAGGTGGCGAAACTGCTCTGAGTTTTGGTGGAGCGGCAGGGTGATGCCGCGTCAGGCCCGTTCGGCGATGGCCCGGCCTGCCGCCCAACCCGATGACCAGGCCCATTGAAAGTTGTATCCGCCCAGCCAGCCGGTCACGTCCACCGCTTCGCCTATGGCGAACAGACCGGGGCAGGGGCGGCACTCCATCGTGCGGCTGTCCAGATCACCGGTGTCGATGCCGCCCAAGGTGACTTCCGCGGTGCGGTAGCCCTCGGTGCCGGACGGGTGCAATTCCCAGCCGTGCAACAGATCGGCGACCTGGCGCAGGCGGGCGTCGGAACAATCGGCCAGATTGCCGCTCAGCCCGTGCGCGGCAACCAGATCGGCGGCCAACCGTGCAGGCAGCAGATCGCCAAGATGGGTTGCCAGCGCCTTGCGCCCCGCCGTTGTGCGCCTTTCGCGCAGAGTATCGAACAGCGAAACGCCGGGCGACAGATCGACAAGAACCGCTTCGCCTTCGTGCCAATAGGATGAGGCCTGAAGCACCGCCGGACCGGACAACCCGCGGTGGGTGAACAACATCGCTTCATCAAAGCTCGTCCCACCCGCGCTGATGCGCACCGGCGCGGCAACTCCGGCCAGCGGACGAAAGCGGGCCATGACATCGTCACCAAAGGTCAACGGCACTAGACCCGGGCGCGTGTCGGTCAGCCGGACGCCGAATTGCCGCGCCAAAGTATAGGCCAACCCGGTTGCACCCATCTTGGGAATTGATTTGCCGCCCGTCGCCAGCACCAGATGGCGCGCGGTGACGGTGACCGGCGTGCCGTCACGCTCAAGGTCGGCGGTGAACAGTTTGCCATCGTGGCGAACCGCACGGATTGCCGTTTTCAGCCATAGGTTCGCGCCCGACATCTCGGCCAGCAGCATGGCGATGATATCCTTGGCCGAATGGTCGCAGAAAAGCTGACCCAGCGTTTTTTCATGCCAAGGGATCGAGTGACGCGCGACAAGATCAAGGAAATCCCACTGCGTATACCGTGAAAGCGCGGATTTGCAGAAATGTGGGTTGGCCGACAGAAATGCCGCCGGATCGGTGTGGAGATTGGTGAAATTGCACCGCCCACCCCCGGAAATCCGGATTTTTTCGCCCGGTGCCCGCGCATGATCGACGATCAACACGCCGCCTCCGGGCTTGCCGTTTTTGTGGCCCGCATGCGCGGCACACATCATGCCGGCTGCACCGGCGCCAAGGATCAGGGTGTCGAAATGCTCCATATCTCCTGTGACCACGTTGCGGTTGGCGCGGCAAGGGGGCAACGATGTGGCAGAGATCGCGCAAAACTCTGGCATGACCGGAAAATTCGCGCTATTGTTTGGCTCAGACCCGGACAACCGGGCACGTTCCAAGGCAGCGGGCAGCAGTCAAATGACAGAAATGGTGTACGGCACGGTTCCCATGCAGGGCGGTGAGCCGATTCTTCCGCGATGGTGGAACACGATCGACCGATGGTCGCTGTCGTGTATTCTGCTGTTGTTCGGTGTCGGCTTGTTGTTGGGGCTTGCGGCGTCGCCGCCTTTGGCCGCGCGCAACGGGTTCGAACCGTTTTATTATGTCAAGAAACAGGCCGTGTTCGGTGGCGCGGCCCTGATGGCGCTGTGGATCACCACGCTGATGTCGCCCGTTCTGGTGCGGCGTCTGGCGGTGATCGGGTTCATGGGGTCATTTGTGGCGCTTGCGTTGCTGCCGGTGTTCGGCACGGATTTCGGCAAGGGTGCAGTGCGATGGTATTCGCTTGGCTTTGCCAGCCTCCAGCCATCCGAGTTTCTGAAGCCCGGGTTCATCGTCGTCGCCGCCTGGATGCTTGCCGCCAGTTACGAGGTGGGCGGACCGCCGGGCAAGACGTTCTCGCTGATCCTGTGCGTTACGGTCGTGGCATTTCTGGCATTGCAGCCGGATTTCGGTCAGGCGGCGCTGGTGCTGTTTTCATGGGGCGTGATGTATTTCGTTGCCGGGGCGCCGATCACCCTGCTTGTCGGGCTGGCGGCAAGCGTCGTGTTTCTGGGCACCTTCGCCTATAACAACTCGCAACACTTTGCGCGGCGGATCGATGGGTTCCTGTCGGCCGATCTGGATCCGACGACGCAGCTTGGCTATGCCACAAATGCAATCCGCGAAGGTGGTTTCTGGGGTGTCGGCGTCGGCGAGGGGCAGGTCAAATGGTCGCTGCCTGACGCGCATACGGATTTTATCATCGCGGTGGCCGCCGAAGAATACGGGCTGCTCTTGGTGATGTGCATCATTGCGCTTTACGCCACCGTGGTCGTGCGGTCGCTGATCCGGCTGATGCGCGAGCGTGATCCGTTCATCCGGCTTGCGGGCACGGGTCTGGCCTGTGTGTTCGGCGTGCAGGCAATGATCAACATGGGCGTCGCGGTGCGGCTGTTGCCGGCCAAGGGCATGACGCTGCCTTTCGTCAGCTATGGCGGTTCTTCGGTGATCGCGAGCGGTATTGCCGTCGGTATGTTGCTGGCGTTTACGCGGGTGCGTCCGCAGGGTGAAATCGGCGATATCCTGATCCAGCGGGGGCGCTGAGATGCGGTGCGCTCTTCGGTCCGTGCCGGCCCTCATCGCGGTGCCCGGGCGGTGAGTGCGCCGCTGATCGTGATCGCCGCAGGCGGCACGGGCGGGCATATGTTCCCGGCGCAGGCCTTGGCGGAAGCGATGCTGGCGCGAGGCTGGCGGGTGAAACTGTCGACCGACGCCCGCGGTGCGCGATATACCGACGGATTTCCGGGGGCCGTGGGGATCGAACAGGTGCCAGCCGCCACCTTTGCGCGGGGTGGCCTGTTCGCCAAGGCGGCGGTGCCGTTTCGTATTCTGGCGGGGGCAATGCGGGCGCGGGCGTCGATGCGCCGCGATCCGCCTGCCGTTGTCATCGGATTTGGCGGCTATCCCGCTGTTCCTGCGATGCTTGCCGCCACCATGCTGCGTCTGCCCCGACTGATCCATGAACAGAACGGCGTGCTTGGCCGGGTGAACCAGCTTTTCGCCCGCCATGTCCATGCGGTTGCCTGTGGCACCTGGCCAACGGCTCTGCCCGGCGGTGTCAAAGGTGTGCATATCGGCAATCCGGTTCGTGCCGCAATTTTGGAACTGGCCGCCAGTCCCTATGATTTGCCGGGCGACAGGGCATCGGTGCTGGTGATGGGGGGCAGTCAGGGCGCACGCATTCTGTCTGATGTTGTTCCCGCCGCACTGGCGCTGCTGCCCGACGCGCGGCGTGCGGGTCTGACCGTGGCCCATCAAGCCCGGGTCGAGGATCACGAGCGGGTGACCGAGGCCTATCGCGCCGCCGGGATCACCGCTGATGTGCGGGCCTTTTTTGACGATGCGCCGCAGCGGTTCCGCGATGCGCAGCTGGTGATCACCCGATCGGGTGCGTCGACCATGGCTGACATAACCGTGATTGGCCGTCCGGCGATTCTGGTTCCCTTGGCCGCCGCCATCCGCGATGAGCAATCCGCAAATGCCCGTGCCTTGGTCGAGGCCGGAGCCGCGTCCCTGATGAACGAAACCGAATTCACAGCCGAAGCCCTTGCCGCAGAAACCGCTGCCATCCTGTCCGATCCCGTCCGTGCGGCGCGGATGGCCGCCGCCGCCCTGTCACTGGGCCGTCCCGATGCCACCCAGCGCCTTGTCGCGCTGATCGATTCCCTGTTACCGCCCGAGAACCGCCAGGAGACTGCGGATGTTTGATGTCCTGAAAGAGCCCGCCATGAACGCTGCAACCAAACTGCCCACTCAGATGGGACCCATTCACTTTGTCGGAATTGGCGGCATCGGCATGTCCGGCATTGCCGAAGTGCTGCTGAACCACGGATATACCGTGCAGGGGTCTGACCTGAAGGCATCGCCGATCACCGAACGGCTGGAGACTTTGGGCGCGACCGTGTTCACCGGGCAGCGCGCCGAGAATCTGGACAAGGCCGAGGTGGTCGTGATCTCGTCGGCGATCAAGAAGGGCAACCCGGAATTGGACGCTGCCCGTCTGCGCGGCTTGCCGGTGGTGCGCCGGGCCGAAATGCTGGCCGAACTGATGCGGCTGAAATCCAACATCGCCGTCGCGGGCACCCATGGCAAGACGACGACAACCACCATGGTTGCGGCCCTGCTGGACGAAGGCGGGATCGACCCGACCGTGATCAACGGCGGCATCATCCACGCCTATGGATCGAACGCGCGGATGGGGCAGGGCGAATGGATGGTCGTCGAGGCGGACGAATCCGACGGCACCTTCAACCGGTTGCCCGCCACCATCGCTATCGTGACCAATATCGATCCCGAACATATGGAGCATTGGGGCGATTTCGACACCCTGCGTCAGGGGTTTCTGGATTTCGTGAGCAACATCCCGTTCTACGGGCTTGCCGTGTGCTGCACCGACCACCCCGAAGTACAGGTGCTGGTGGGCCGGATCACCGACCGGCGTGTCGTCACCTTTGGGTTCAACGCTCAGGCCGATGTGCGGGCGGTGAACCTGCGGTATGAAAAAGGCGTCGCGCATTTCGATATCGCGCTTCAGGCCGAGGATGTGGTGATCGAGGGCTGCACCCTGCCAATGCCCGGCGATCACAACGTTTCCAACGCCCTTGCGGCGGTGGCCGTGGCGCGGCACCTTGGCATGTCCGACGATGCAATCCGCAAGGCATTGGCCGCCTTTGGTGGCGTCAACCGGCGCTTTACCCGGGTGGGCGAAGTGAACGGCGTGACGATCATCGACGATTACGGTCACCATCCGGTGGAAATTGCCGCCGTTCTCAAAGCCGCGCGTCAGGCCAGCGAAGGCCGGGTGATCGCCGTGCATCAGCCGCACCGGTACTCGCGGCTTGCCTCGCTGTTCGAAGATTTCTGCACCTGTTTCAACGAGGCCGATGTGGTTGCCATTGCCGATGTCTTTGCAGCCGGTGAAGAGCCGATTGAAGGCGCCGGGCGCGACGATCTGGTCACTGGCCTGATCCGTCACGGCCATCGTCACGCCCGCGCCATCCGCGACGAAGATGATCTGGAACGTCTGGTGCGCGAACAGGCGCGGCCCGGTGATATCGTGGTTTGCCTTGGCGCCGGTACGATTTCGACCTGGGCGAACGGGTTGCCAGCGCGACTTGCTTCGGACGGTTGATGGATGGAGGTCATGTTCCTCCTCCTCTGTTCTGCCTTCGGGCCGGGCTTTTGGTCGGGGATCAGCCTGCCTTTTCGCTTGGTCTGGCCCGTGGCCGCGCTAGCGGTGATTGGCGGGCTGGCGATTGCCGTTCTGCTCAACATGGGAGGCAGAGCGGTGATTGGCGGGCTGGCGATTGCCGTTCTGCTCAACATCGGGGGCAGTTTGCTGAACGGTCCCGACATGCCATGGATGGTCGTTCCCGGCGTCGTTCTGCTTCTGCTGGGGCAGGCGGTTGGCCCGCTGAAATGGCGTGAAGGCGGTGCGTTGTGAGCGCGGCACTGATCGCTGGCTGCCTTTGGGTTCTAGTCGCGTCCCTGACGGCGATACTGCCGATGCGCCGGCAATATGCACCCGGCATCGCGTTGCTGATCGGCGCACCGGTTTTGATCGGCTGGATCGGCGTTGCGCATGGACCCTGGGTGGCGCTGGCTGTGCTGGCTGCCGCCCTGTCGATGTTTCGCAGGCCATTGATCTATCTGGCGCGGCGGATGATCGGTCTGACCATTTCCCACCCCGAGACAAGCGCGCAAGCCAGTGAGGAGAGTCCCCGATGTCCCTGTCCCTGATCCTTGCCAGCCTGTGGTTCCTTGCGGCCAACGTCGGCGCCATCCTGCCCAGCGGGCGCAATCACTGGCCGCTGGCATGGTGCCTGATTGCGGTCGGCATTCCGCTGTTGGGGTTCGTCACCTGGCAGCATGGCCCCTGGGTGGGTCTGCTGGTGCTGGCAGGCGGAGCGTCAATCCTGCGCTGGCCCCTGCGGCATCTGGTGGACTGGATGAAGCGCCGCGCCCACCGGCCCTGAAGCCGGATGCCGCCGCCTCGATATGGCATTGTCCATATAGCGGCACGCGCTCAAGCATCCCCGGGATTATGCATATGACTGAACGCGATATGGGGCTGGCGGAAATCTGTCAGATCGAAATTCGCGAAATCCTTGGGTGGAATTTGATTCATTTCAAAGGCCACATGCTCTAAAAGGCAGAAAACTGCGAGCATCCCATGACCCTTCCCATCCCCCGCGGCATTCTTACCGCGAACCGTCCTCTTGCTGATCTGACATGGCTGCGCGTTGGCGGGCCTGCGGATTATCTGTTTCAGCCGGCGGATATCGAGGATCTGCAATCCTTCCTGCGTGATCTCGACGCTGATATTCCGGTGTTTCCCATGGGCGTGGGCAGCAACCTGATCGTGCGCGACGGGGGAATCCGTGCCGTGGTGATCCGCCTTGGGCGGGGGTTCAACACCATCACGATTGACGGCACCATGGTTACTGCCGGGGCCGCCGCACTGGATGCGCATGTGGCGCGCAAAGCCGCCGAGCAAGGCGTAGACCTGACGTTTCTGCGCACCATTCCCGGCGCCATCGGCGGGGCGGTGCGAATGAATGCGGGGTGCTACGGGCGTTATATTGCCGATGATCTGATGCAGGCCCGGGCGGTGCTGCGCGATGGATCGCTGATAACGCTGACGCCTGATGAGCTGAATTTCAGCTATCGCCATTCCACTTTGGCGGACGGTGCGGTGCTGATCGATGCCACGTTCAAAGCGCCCTCGGGCGATCCGGCGGTGCTGTCCGCGCGGATGGATGAACAACTGGCAAAACGCGATGCCACCCAGCCGACCAAGGATCGCACGGCGGGCAGCACCTTTCGCAATCCGGCGGGGTTTTCCAGTACGGGCGCGGCCGACGATACCCATGATCTGAAGGCGTGGAAGGTGATTGATGATGCCGGTCTGCGCGGTCACAGACGGGGCGGGGCACAGATGTCGCCAAAGCACCCCAACTTTCTGGTCAACGCCGACAATGCGAGTGCCGCAGATCTTGAGGGGCTTGGCGAAGAGGTGCGCGAAAAGGTCTTTCAAAACAGCGAAATTCGTCTAGAGTGGGAAATTATGCGTGTCGGCGAACCGGCACCCTGATTTCGTACACGACCAAGACCAGGCAGAAACGGGCGAACCAGCCCGAAATAATTAAAAATATGGCCGATACAGGCCATGCGAGGCGATAAGTGACGGGTATGTCGAGCAGGACATCCCTCAAGGTTGCAGTATTGATGGGCGGACCCTCGGCCGAGCGCGAGGTGTCTCTGTCGTCGGGGCGCGAATGCGCTGCTGCGCTGCGGGGCGAAGGATTCAACGTGGTCACTCTGGACGCGGGCGTCGATTTGCCTGCGCGATTGGCCGAAGAGCGCCCGGATGTGGTGTTCAACGCTCTGCATGGACGGTGGGGCGAAGACGGCTGTGTGCAGGGCCTGCTGGAATGGCTGCGCATCCCTTATACCCACTCTGGCGTGCTTGCCTCGGCCATGGCGATGGACAAGGAGCGCAGCAAAGACGCGTTCCGCAAGGCCGGCCTGCCGGTGGTTGCATCGCTTTTGGCCCAAGCGCGGCATGTTCAGGCCTCTCATGTCATGGACCCGCCCTATGTCGTCAAACCCTATAACGAAGGGTCGAGCGTCGGGGTCTATCTGGTGCATGAGGCGGCGAATGGCCCACCGCAACTTTCTGCCGATATGCCTGAATGGGTGATGGTTGAACGGTTTGCACCGGGGCGCGAGCTGACCACCACAGTCATGGGGGCGGGTGCCGAATATGATGCGCGGGCGCTGACCGTCACGGATATCGTGACCGACGGCTGGTATGACTACGACGCGAAATACAAACCCGGCGGATCGCGCCATGTGGTGCCTGCCGTGATCCCGCGTGAAATCCACTCGGCCTGTCTCGACTTTGCCCTGCGCGCCCATGAGGTGTTGGGGTGCCGGGGCGTGTCGCGCACCGATTTCCGGTGGGATGAAACCCGCGGGCTGGACGGGCTGATCTTGCTGGAAACCAACACTCAACCGGGAATGACGCCGACATCGCTTGCACCCGAACAGGCGGCCCATTGCGGCATAACGTTTGGCGAGCTCTGCGCCTGGATGGTCGAGGATGCGTCATGCGACAGATAAGAACCGCGCCGCGCCGCGATCCCGCCCCATCCCGCATGGCGTACCGGATGCAGCGTCTGCTGCTGACGCCGTTCATCCGCCGTCTGGTCTGGGTCGGGTTTCCGGTGCTTTGCCTTTCGTCGGCGCTGGGCCTGTATCTGGCCGATCAGGAGCGGCGCGATGCAATCACGCTGATGGTGCATGACATCAAGGCGGCGGTGCGCGAACGGCCCGAATTCATGGTCAAGCTGATGGCGATTGACGGTGCTTCGGCAGGTGTCGCCGACGATATCCGCGAGGCAGTCCCGGTGGATTTCCCGGTGTCTTCCTTTGATCTGGACTTGCCGCAGATGCTGCACGACGTCGCCGCTCTGGATGCTGTGGCACGGGCCGATCTGCGTATCCGTCCGGGCGGCGTGTTGCAGATCGAAGTGGTCGAACGCGTCCCGGTTGCCGTCTGGCGCAACGAGGACTCGCTTGATCTGTTGGATGTCGAGGGCCACCGCGTTGCCCCGCTGGCCAGTCGGTCGGTCCGTCACGATCTGCCGCTGATTGCCGGATGGGGTGCGGAAAAAGCGGTGGCCGAGGGTGTCGCTCTGGTTGCCACCGGGGCACCGCTGTCGGATCGCCTGCGCGGTCTGGTCCGGGTCGGGGAGCGGCGCTGGGATGTGATCCTGGCCGACGGTCAGCGGATCATGCTGCCCGAAGAGGGCGCGATCGACGCGTTGGAACAGGTGATCGCGCTGGATCAGGCACAGGATATCCTTGCCCGCAATGTTGTGGACATCGACATGCGCAACAACCGACGGCCCACTGTGCGGCTGGGGGAAGTGGCGTCGGAAGAGTTGCGCCAGATCAGGCTTCTGGAATTGGGAGTGGATTGAGATGAAAGACCTCTATGAATCGCAGCGCGCCATGCGGGCGATGCGCAAAGCTGCGATGCAGCGCGGGGTGATCGCCATCCTCGATGTCGGAACGTCGAAGATTGCCTGCCTTGTGCTGCGCTTTGACGGGGTCGATGAATTTCGCGAAAGCGATGGCGTGGGGTCGATGGCCGGGCAAAGCAGTTTCCGGGTGATCGGCGCGGCCACCACCCGGTCGCGCGGCGTGCGGTTCGGCGAAATCGACACGATGCAGGAAACCGAACGCGCGATCCGCACCGCGGTGCAGGCAGCACAAAAGATGGCCAATGTCCGGGTCGACCATGTGATCGCCTGTCTGGCAGGGGGCGCGCCCCGGTCTTATGGGTTGGCCGGGCAGGTCGATCTGGAGAATTCAGCCGTAACCGAACAGGACGTGGCGCGGGTGATGGGCGCCTGCGATGTGCCCGATATCGGCGAGGGGCGGCAGGTGCTCCATGCGCAGCCGGTCAACTTTGCGCTGGATCACCGCAGCGGGATGAACGATCCGCGCGGCCAGATCGGTAACCGACTGTCCTGTGACATGCATCTGCTGACCGTGGACGGCAACGTGATCGGCAATCTTCTGTACTGTATCAAGAGGTGCGATCTTGAACTCGCCGGGCTTGCCTCTTCTGCCTATGTGTCGGGTATTTCCAGTCTGGTCGAGGACGAGCAAGAGTTGGGCGCCGCCTGTATCGATATGGGCGGCGGTGCGACCGGGATGTCGATCTTTATCAAGAAACACATGATTTATGCCGATACCGTGGCGATGGGTGGCGATCAGGTGACCTCGGACATTTCCAAGGGGTTGCAGGTGCCGCTTGCGGTCGCCGAACGGATTAAGACGTTTTATGGCGGGGTCGTGGCCACCGGCGTGGACGACCGCGAAATGATCGAGATCGGCGGCGAGACCGGCGACTGGGAACTGGACCGCCGCACGGTCAGCCGGGCCGAACTTATTGGTGTGATGCGCCCGAGGGTCGAAGAGATCCTTGAGGAAGTGCGCATGCGTCTTGACGGGGCCGGATTTGAGTACCTGCCCAGCCAGCAGATTGTCCTGACCGGAGGTGCGAGCCAAATTCCGGGGCTGGACGGGCTTGCACCCAAGATCCTTGGCCAACAGGTCAGGATTGGCCGGCCGCTGCGGGTTCAGGGCCTGCCGCAGGCCGCGACGGGCGCGGGGTTTGCCAGCGCCGTGGGACTGTGCCTTTTCGCAGCGCACCCGCAGGACGAATGGTGGGACTTCGAAGTGCCAGCCGACAGATATCCTTCACGGTCGTTGAAAAGGGCCGTGAAATGGTTCAAGGACAACTGGTAGACGCAAGATGATGGGACCGGGGCGAAATACCGCCGAAATCGGCCAAGAAAAGGCCACATTTTGTGGCAAATTTGCCTTTTTTGGATGACGTGAGGCTTACGACTCTATAGAATCGTCGAAAATCAAGGCAGCAACGCCCCGAAGTGGGTCGAAAAACAGGCGGACAGAAATCATGGCACTGAATCTCACCATGCCTCAGCAGGATGAACTGAAGCCCCGGATCACCGTGTTCGGTGTCGGTGGCGCAGGTGGCAATGCTGTGAATAATATGATCGCGAAAGAACTCGACGGTGTCGAATTTGTCGTGGCCAACACCGATGCTCAGGCATTGCAGCAGTCCACGGCACCGGCCCGGATCCAGATGGGCGTCAAGGTGACCGAGGGATTGGGCGCCGGAGCCCGCCCCAGCGTCGGCGCTGCGGCTGCCGAGGAAAGCATTGAACAGATCGTCGACCATCTGGCCGGGGCACATATGTGCTTTATCACGGCCGGAATGGGTGGGGGCACCGGAACCGGCGCCGCGCCGATCATCGCACAAGCAGCCCGTGAACTTGGCGTTCTGACCGTGGGCGTCGTCACCAAACCGTTCCAGTTTGAGGGCTCCAAGCGGATGAAGCAGGCCGAGGAGGGCGTCGAAGCTCTTCAGAAAATGGTCGATACGCTGATCATCATCCCCAACCAGAACCTGTTTCGGCTGGCAAACGAACGCACCACCTTTACCGAAGCCTTCAGCATGGCCGACGATGTGTTGTATCAGGGCGTCAAGGGCGTGACCGATCTGATGGTTCGCCCGGGCCTGATCAACCTCGACTTTGCCGACGTCCGCGCCGTGATGGATGAAATGGGCAAGGCGATGATGGGCACCGGTGAGGGCGAGGGCGACAACCGCGCCATCGAAGCCGCCGAACGCGCCATTGCCAACCCGCTGCTGGATGAAATCAGCCTGCGCGGCGCCAAGGGTGTTCTCATCAACATCACCGGTGGGCATGACCTGACCCTGTTCGAACTGGACGAAGCCGCCAACCGCATCCGCGAAGAAGTCGACCCCGAGGCGAATATCATCGTCGGTTCGACCCTGGACGAGGCGATGGAAGGCCGCATGCGCGTGTCCGTCGTTGCCACCGGGATCGACGCCAGCCCCGTAGTTCACGATGTCCCGGTGCCGCGTCGCCGGATGGCCGAACCGCTGCGCACGACCTCGGTTCTTGAGGACGAGGTTCAGGCCCCTGCACCTGCGCCCGCACCGCGCCACATTCCTCAGGTCGCCGAAGTCGCCCGCGTGCGGCCCGAGCCGGTCGAGGAGGAGATCGACGATTTCTTCGCCGATATGCACACGGGTCGGAATAGCGCCGACGACAGGTTTGAGCGCGCCGCACCCGTCGATGACCTGCCGGCCCCGGCCTATCGTCCGCAACCACAGCCGGTGCGTCAGCAAGCGGCATTCCAGCCTCGGGTCGAAAGCGTTTCCGACCATCACGATGCGGAATCCTTTGTGGCCCCCCGCGCCCCGCGTCCCGGCACCCCATCGCCCGAAGCACTGGCGCGACTGCAAAACGCGGTTCAGCGCGCACCGGGCCAACAGCCCCAGCAGCGTCCGGCACCCGCCGCGCAACCGGCAGCACAACGCGCCCCGGCCCAGCCCGCATCGGCAGCGGACAAGCCGCGTTTCGGGATCAATTCGCTGATCAACCGGATGACCGGACATCAGGAGGGTCAGGGCGATCGCCCCGCCGCCGGACAGCCTGCGGTGCGTCGCGAACAGCCTCAGGTCAGCCATCAGGCCGAGCAAGAACTGTCGCCCGAACAGGAGCGGATCGAGATTCCGGCCTTCCTGCGCCGTCAAGCGAACTGACGCGGGGTCACAACTTATACGGATCAGGCCAGCGCAAGCTGGCCTTTTTCGTTTAATAACAATCTGATAAATTCAAAACATCAGAAATGAGGCAGGTTTCCGCCGTGGCCGTGATCTGTTGTTTCAGACCGTTACAAAGATTGAATTGTTTCAATCCGTTCTTGTGATTAGCTGATGTTAACGCCCGGGCCTGGCATCGGTGCGACAGATAACGCAAGAGGCGAACCATGCAAACCACACTGAAGTCACCAGTGAGCTTTTCCGGCTTCGGCCTTCACTCGGGCCGTCCGGCGCGTATGACCCTGCGTCCTGCCTCGGCTGAATATGGCATATGGTTCCGCCGCACGGATATCACGGATCGCAACGCTTTGGTTCCCGCCCATTGGGATGCCGTGCGCCCATCGCAACTGTGCACAGAGATTGCGAATGCACAGGGCGTCAGCGTTTCGACGATTGAACATATCATGGCGGCCGTCGCCGGATGCGGCATCCAAAACCTGCTGATCGAACTGGACGGGCCCGAAGTGCCGATCCTTGACGGGTCGTCTGCGGCCTTTGTGACCGGAATTCTGTCCAAGGGATTGCGTCGTCTGGACGCGCCGATCCGCGCATTCGAGGTGCTGTCGACGGTCGAAGTGCGCAATGGCGATGCCTTTGCCCGCCTTGAGCCGGGAACCGCGCTGGAGATCGATTTTCACATCGATTTCCCGGATGCCGCCATTGGTGTTCAGGAAAAACATCTCGTGATGTCGAACGGTGCCTTCGTTCACGAACTCTGCGACAGCCGCACCTTTTGCCGTCAGTCCGATGTGGATGCGATGCGCGCCCGGGGTCTGGCACTGGGTGGTACGCTGGACAATGCCGTTGTTGTCGATGGCGCCGAGGTTCTGTCGCCCGGCGGTCTGCGCCACCGTGACGAGGCGGTGCGCCATAAAATGCTGGATGCTTTGGGCGATCTGGCACTGGCCGGTGCGCCGTTGCTGGGCCGCTACACCGGATACCGGGCCGGGCACGCGATGACCAACGCGTTGTTGCGCACGCTTTTCGCCCGCCCTGACGCTTGCCGCATGGTGATCTGCGACGCTCCGATGGTGGCCCGCCTGCCCGGAGTGGGCCTGTCGCGTCAGGACGCCCCGCGCGCAATGTGAAACGATACGTCGCGCGCAGCACTTTTGCGACCTAAAGACGTTTTGCCCCGAATTTATCTGTGCTAAACCATGGTGCGAGAGTGGGTTCGGCCCTGTCGCGGTTCCAGTGCGGACCGGCAGAGTTTGAGGAGCGTGGCATGATCTTTGGCAACAGCAGGCATCGGATGGCGGGCGCGACGATTCTCGTCGCCTTGATCCTGTCGGGGTGCGGCAATTCCTTTTCCAGCCGCCAGCAACCGCTTGACAGCTTTTCCGCCGAAGACATCTATAAGCGCGCGGAATTCGAGCTTGAGGCGAAAAAACCAGATGAGGCCGCGCGTTACTTCGGTGAGGTCGAGCGGCTGTATCCCTATTCCGAGTGGGCCAAGCGCGCGCTGATCATGCAGGCCTTTGCCTATCACCGTGACGAGGATTACGAGGCGGCGCGGTCTTCAGCGCAGCGGTTTCTGGATTTCTATCCGGCTGACGAGGATGCGGCCTATGCGCAATATCTGATGGCGCTGTCGTATTACGACCAGATCGATGATGTGGGCCGCGATCAGGGGCTGACCTTTCAAGCGCTGCAGGCGATGCGCGAAGTGATCGAGAAATACCCCGACAGCGAATATGCCCGCTCGTCGATTCTCAAATTCGATCTGGCCTTCGATCATCTGGCGGCCAAGGAAATGGAAATCGGTCGCTATTATCTTAAGCGCAAACATTACCCTGCCTCGATCAACCGGTTTCGCGTGGTTGTTGAGGAGTTTCAGACCACCACCCACACGCCCGAGGCGTTGTTTCGCCTGATCGAGGCCTATCTGTCGTTGGGTCTGAACGCCGAGGCGCAAACGGCTGGTGCAATTCTCGGTCACAACTTCCGCTCGTCCGAATGGTATCAGGATGGCTTTACCCTGCTGACCGGGCGCGGATTGGCTTTGGAACCGTCGGGCAAAAGCTGGCTCAGCGATGTCTATCGTCAGGTGCTCAAAGGCGAGTGGTTGTGAGGTACGGTGGGGGTTTCCCCACCGGTTGGATAAACAAAAATGCTGCGCGGGCTTGATATTCGGGACATGCTGCTGATCGACCGGCTTGAACTGATGTTCCAGCCCGGCCTGAACGTGTTGACGGGTGAAACCGGGGCGGGCAAATCCATCCTGCTGGATTCATTGGGTTTTGTTCTGGGTTGGCGCGGTCGTGCCGATCTTGTCCGACAGGGGGCTGAACAGGGCGAGGTGACGGCCTGGTTCGATCTGTCGCCCAATCACCCTGCGCGCGCCGTTCTGGACGAAGCCGGTCTGCCCCAGTCCGACGAATTGATCCTGCGCCGCATCAACAGCGGTGACGGGCGCAAGACCGCATTTGTAAACGACCGCCGCACGTCGGGTGAAGTGCTGCGCGCGCTGTCCGATACACTGGTCGAACTGCACGGGCAGCATGATGATCGCGGATTGCTGAATCCGCGCGGTCATATGGCATTGCTGGATCAATTCGCCGGGGCCGAGGTTGCATTGGCCGGAACCCGCGCGGCGTGGCGTGCGGCGGCTGTGGCCCGTAAACAACTGGCCGAGGCCGAGACTGCGCTGGCCGCCCTGCGCGCCGAAGAAGAATTCCTGCGCCATGCCATATCTGAATTCGACACGCTTGATCCGCAACCGGGCGAAGAGGCCGAACTCGACTCGGCCCGTCGCCGGATGCAGGGTGCCGAACGCATCCGCGAAGGGATCGTCAGTGCGTTGAACGCATTGGGCGGGCAGGGGGCCGAGGGGCAAATGGGCGATGCTGCGCGCTGGCTTGACGGCGCGGCGTCCGAAGCCGAGGGTATGCTTGATGCGCCGATTGAGGCGTTGGGCCGGGCACTCGATGCCTTGGGCGAGGCCGAACAGGGCGTGTCCACCTGTCTTGATGCGCTTGAATTTGATGCATATGCGCTGGAATTCACCGAAGAACGGCTGTTCGCCATCCGGGCTCTGGCGCGAAAACACTCGGTTCAGCCCGACGATCTGAGCGGATTCGCAGACGGATTGCGCACCCGGATCGAGGCTTTGGACGCGGGCGCCGCCGATCTGTCGCGCCTGCACGGTGCCGTAGAGGACTCTGGCGCCGCATACGACACGGCGGCACTTCGGTTGGGCGAATTGCGGCGCGCGGCGGCGGCGCGGTTGGATGTCGCGATGGCGGCTGAACTCGCGCCGCTGAAGATGGAACGTGCGGTTTTCGCAACCGAAATCACCCCAGCTGATCCGGGGCCCGACGGGCGCGATACCGTCTCGTTTACCGTCGCCACCAACCCCGGCGCGCCCGCCGGACAATTGGGCCGCATCGCATCCGGGGGGGAATTGTCGCGGTTCCTGCTGGCGCTCAAGGTCTGCCTGACCCGCGCAGCCACCGGCCTGACAATGATCTTTGACGAAATCGACCGGGGTGTCGGCGGGGCCACCGCCGATGCTGTCGGGCGGCGGTTGTCGGCTTTGGCCGAGGGGCAACAGGTGCTGGTTGTCACCCATTCGCCCCAGGTCGCTGCACTGGGGCAACACCACTGGCGGGTGGAAAAAACCGTCAGCGGCGATGTCACCACCTCAAACGTTATCCCCCTGAACCCCGATCAGCGCATAGACGAGATCGCGCGAATGCTCTCGGGCGACACGGTGACAGACGAAGCGCGAGGGGCGGCGGCAAAACTGCTGGCCGGTTGAATTGTTGGATATGTGCTAGTCTAACCTAATTTCAGCCATGAACATCCCGGAAATTATCAAAAAAATCCTACCGAAATTTCACCTGAATGCACTTGCCGAGCTGATGGCAAGCCCATCGACCACGCCGGTGAAAGGGTCCGAGCGTTTCTGATCCGCCCCGGGAAACATCTCGGTGATCCGGTCAATCACCACCTGCATCAGCGACGATCCCCCGACGAACACCACACTGCCCACATCCTTTGGCGCAACCCCGGACATCGCACAGGTTTCGCCCGCCGCATCGCCGATGGCCCGCGCCTGATCGCTCAGCGATACACCAACCTCGCCGGCCGTCAGCGCGACATCTAGCCCGCGCTCCACGACCGCGAGATCGATCCGTCCCGTGCCCGCATTCGCCGCGATCTTGCCCCGTTCAACCGCAAAGGCGATGTCGTGGCCAAGTTCCAACTCCAGCACCGACAAAAGCCTCGTAAAGGGTGCATGGTCGACCGCCTGCCGGGCCATTGCGCGCACGTCGCGCAGGGTCTGTGCGGAATAGAGAAACGGGATTTTCTCCCAACTGGCCAGATCATGAAACAGCCCGTTGGGGGCTGGCAGGGCGCCGTCGCCGAAAGTGTTGCGGATTGCGCCGCCCGCGCCGAACAGCGGCATCGCGTGATCCAGACTCAGCCTGCGGTCAAAATTGGTCCCGCCCAGACGGAGTCCATGGCTGGCCAGCACTTCGATCGCGCCCGCCCGGGCCGTGTAGAGCGTAAAGTCCGAGGTCCCGCCGCCGATATCGACGATCAGCCCCGGTCCGTCGGTTGACAGAGCGCCGTTGGCGATCGCGGCCGCTTCGGGTTCATAGAGGAATTCGACCGCCGCAAACCCGGCTCTGGCATAGCATTCCGTCAGATCGGTCAGCGCCTGTGCATCGCGAACCGGGTCGGAGGAATGAAAATGCACCGGGCGTCCGGACAGCGCATGGGTGAACTCGGTGTGACAGGCCGCCTCGGCCCCAGTCTTCAGCCGCGACAGAAACCGCGCGATGATATCGATGAAATCCACCCGCTCGTTCATCAACTGACGCTTTTCGCGCATCAACGACGTGCCAAGCACCCGCTTCAACGCCCGCATATACCGCCCCTCGGTTCCGGCGATCAGGGCGCGGTTGGCGCTGTGGCCGAACAGCGTGCGCCGGGCGTCGAAATCAAAGAAAACGGCTGTGGGCAGGGTCTTTTCGCCCGGCTCGATCTCGATCAGGTGTGGGCGTCCATTCACCAGCACCCCGCAGGCGGAATTCGACGTGCCGAAATCAATGCCGAGCGTTGCCATGGCGGGGTCTCCGTTGAAAGGAACGCCGCCTACCGGGAAGGGACTGGAACCGCAACCCCTGCTTCTTCTTTGCACAAATACTCAAACCCGCCCGACGCCCCGGGCGAAGCGTCTCAATCCTGCCGCACCACCTTGCCGGGGTTGAAAATACCCAATGGATCCAGCGCCCGCTTGATATCGCTCATCACATCCCAGGCTGCCCCGTGTTCGGCTTCCATATACCCCAGTTTGCCCATGCCGATGCCGTGCTCGCCGGTGATCGTGCCGCCCAGCCGCAATGCGCGGTCGGCCATCCGCCCGGCCAGCCTTTGCGCTACTTGCATATCTGCGTCATCTTTCACCAGCAGGATCGCATGCAGGTTGCCATCACCCACATGCCCAAGGATCGGACCGGGGATTGGCGATTCTGCAATGTCGGCGCGGGTTTGTTCCACCGCCTCTGCCAACCGAGAGATCGGCACGCAGATGTCCGTGACAATGGCGCGTGCGCCGGGGCGGGTTTGCAGGATCGCCCAATAGGCCTCATGGCGCATTTTCCAAAGGCGATTGCGGTCCTCTGCGGCACTGGCCCAGGCAAAGTTTCCGGCGCCGAATTCGCCTGCGATCTCGCCAAACCGAGCGGCGTCTTCCTCGGTGCCTTGCGGCGAGCCGTGGAATTCGACCATCAGATGGGGCAGGGGCGGCATGTCTGCGCCGTTCACGGAGTTAAAGGCGGCCACCGTGTCGATATCGACGAATTCGATCCGTGCCATGGGCACGCCGGACTGGATCGTCGCGATCACCGCATCGACCGCTGCACCGATGTCCGGGAATGCGCAGGTCGCCGCGCTGACTGCTTCGGGGATGCCCTGTAGTTTCAGGGTCAGTTCGGTGATCAACCCCAGGGTGCCCTCGGATCCGACAAGCAGCGAGGTCAGGTCATATCCCGAGGATGATTTCCGGGCCCGGCTGCCGGTGCGGATAATCCGTCCGTCGGCCAGCACCGCCTGCAATCCCAGCACGTTCTGCTTCATCGTGCCATAGCGCACCGCCGTCGTCCCGCTGGCTCGGGTCGCAGCCATTCCCCCGAGCGAGGCATTCGCGCCAGGATCGACCGGAAACATCAGCCCTGTCGCCCGCAGCTCGCGGTTCAGCGCCTCGCGGGTCAGGCCGGGCTGGACGCGGACGTCCATATCTTCGGCGTTCACCTCGATCACCTTGTCCATCCGGCTGAAATCGACGGTGACTCCGCCGCGCATGGCCAGTGCCGCGCCCTCAAGCGAGGTGCCCGCGCCCCATCCGGTGACCGGGCATCTATGGCGCGCACAGATCGCGACAATGGCCTGCACGTCTTTGGTGCTGCCCGGATAGACCACTGCATCGGGCGGCAAATGGGGGAAATGCGTCTCGGATCGGCCATGCAGATCGAGATCGGACTTCCCGGCGCTGAACCTATCCCCTAACAAGGAGGATAATTCGGACAATGCCTGCTGGTTCGTCATACGTGGCCCTCCTGCGTCGCCGTCCGTCCAAGCCTAGGGAGTTGTTCGCACCTGCGAAAGCCCCGCAAGAACGGGGTGGGGGCATGTCACGCCCGAGATCAGCGAGCAGAAACGCGCGACGGCGACCCATCCTCTTTGCAAGGGCAAGGGCTGCGGGAGGCCGGGGCTGGCGTATGCTGCGCCATCGCGGCCCGGGGCAGGTGCAGTTCTGGTTCATCGCGCTGATCGTCGGAGTGGCGGCGGGGTTCGCCTCGCTGGGGTTTCGCAAGAGCATCAGCTGGCTGCAATCCGCACTGTATGGCACTGATGACCCGGCATATATTCACAGCTTTGCCAACACGCTGGACTGGTACTGGATCTTGCTGATTCCGACCATCGGCGGGTTGGTCGTAGGTGTGATCCTTGATCGATTCACCCCCGACGGGCATGTGCGCGCGGTGGCTGACGTGATCGAGGGCGCGGCGCTGCACGACGGGCGGGTGGAAAAACGCGCCGGTCTGGCCAGTGCGCTGGCATCGATGATCACCCTGTCGTCGGGGGGATCATCCGGGCGCGAGGGGCCGGTGGTGCACCTGGCCGGGGTGGTATCGTCCTGGGTGTCGAACCTGATCCATGCCGATGGGATTACCGGTCGCAATCTGCTGGGCTGTGCCGTGGCGGCGGCGGTGTCGGCCAGTTTCAATGCGCCCATCGCCGGGGCGCTGTTCGCTCTTGAGGTCGTGCTGCGCCATTTTGCGGTTCATGCCTTTGCGCCCATCGTCATCGCATCGGTCGCGGGAACGGTAATCAACCGGCTGGCCTTTGGCGACGTGACCGAGTTTTCGTTGGGCCCTGACGGTGTTCTTGAATTCTATGTGGAGCTGCCCGCCTTTCTGATGCTGGGGCTGGTCTGTGGTCTGGTTGCCGTTGTGCTGATGCGGGCAATTTTTTGGGCCGATGAAATGGGGACGCGGATGCAGGCTGCGATTCGTCTGCCGCGCGCCTTGCGACCCTGTTTGGCGGGGGCGTTGCTGGGCGGTTTGGCGATCTGGTTTCCCCATATCATCGGTGTGGGATACGAGACGACGTCCCGCGCCCTGACCGGCAATCTGATCCTGCACGAGGCAATCGTCTTTGCCGTTCTGAAGACCGTCGCGGTGGCGATCACCATGGGCGGGCGTATGGGCGGCGGGGTGTTTTCACCTTCATTGATGCTGGGTGCTTTGACCGGGCTGGCCTTTGGGCTGATTGCGACCGGGGTGTTTCCCAACGTTTCGGGCTCCGAGACGCTGTATGCGCTGGCCGGGATGGGCGCGGTGGCGGCGGCAGTTCTGGGCGCGCCGATCTCGACGACGCTGATCGTGTTTGAATTGACCGGGGACTGGCAGACCGGACTGGCGGTGATGGTGGCGGTGTCGCTGTCCACCGCCTTGGCCTCGCGGCTGGTGGACCGGTCGTTTTTCCTTACCCAGTTGGAGCGGCGCAACATTGCCATTTCCCGCGGGCCGCAGGCCTATCTGTTGTCGATGTTCCGGGTTTCCAACGTGATGCGCAAACCAGATGATCCCCGCGCGCCGCCTGACGACGGGATTTGGGACGCGATCGAGGCGGGCGACATGGTAGAGGGCAACGCGACGCTGAAAACCGCGCTTCCGATGTTCGAGGAAACCGGCCGGGCGTATATTCCGGTTGTGCGGCTGGGGGCGTCGGGGGAAGAACCTGAAATCCTCGGCGCACTTTTCCACGTCGATGCCCTGCGCGCCTATAACAGGGCCTTGGCGACAACGTCGGCAGAGCGATCTTGAGGAAAGTTCGATTTCTTTGGCGCGAGACCAGCCGAGTGTCGATTGCTCTGGCCGAGCGTCGCTCGCCCTGATCCGGAGGCTTGAATTTGGTCGACAGGCGCGCCTCGGCTGCCGAAGGTGGCTGGACACTCGCGACGATTAGGCCAATATCATCTGCATGTCTCTGCCCCCCGGATTTCTCGACGAACTGAAGACCCGCATCAGCCTGTCACAGGTGGTGGGGCGAAAGGTGACGTGGGACGTCCGAAAATCCAATCAAGGCAAGGGTGACATGTGGGCGCCTTGCCCCTTCCATCAGGAAAAAAGCGCTTCTTTTCATGTGGATGACCGCAAGGGATTTTATCATTGCTTTGGCTGCCACGAAAGCGGCGATGCCATCAAGTTCGTGCGTGAAACCGAAAACGTGAGTTTCATGGAAGCGATCGAGATTCTGGCGGGCGAGGCGGGGATGCCGATGCCGGCCAAAGATCCGCAGGCGGTCGAAAAGGCCGATGCGCGCAGCCGCCTGATCGAAGTCATGGAACAGGCGGTGCAATATTTCCGTCTGCAGCTTAAAACGATGGGGGCGGCGGATGCGCGCGCCTATCTGGTGAGACGTGGACTGTCCGAGGCCGCGCAGGAGCGGTGGGAAATCGGCTTTGCCCCCTCTGGCTGGCAGGGGCTGTCGGACGCCATGTGCGCCAAAGGCGTGGCCGACGATCTGTTGCTGGAGGCCGGTCTGGTCAAGACCGGACGCCCCGGGAAACCGCCCTATGACGTGTTTCGCAACCGCATCATGTTTCCGATCCGCGATGTTCAAGGCCGCGCCATCGGCTTTGGCGGTCGGGCGATGGATCCCGATGACAAGGCGAAGTACCTGAACTCGCCGGAAACCCCGCTGTTCGACAAATCGCGCACCCTGTACAACCTGAACCGTGCCCGCGAGGCTTCGGGCAAAGGCGCGACCGTGATCGTCGCCGAGGGTTACATGGACGTGATTTCCCTGTCCGAAGCAGGATTCGCCGGTGCCGTCGCCCCTCTGGGCACGGCAGTGACCGAAGATCAGTTGCGCATGATGTGGCGGATTGCCGATGAACCGGTGATCGCGCTGGACGGCGACACGGCGGGTCTGCGGGCGGCACATCGGGTGATCGACACGGCGCTGCCATTGCTGGAGGCGGGCAAGGGGCTGCGGTTCTGCCTGCTGCCCCAGGGAATGGACCCGGATGACCTGTTGAAGGCACAGGGTGCCGGCGCGATGCAAAAGCTTGTGATGGATGCCCGGCCGATGGTCGATCTGTTGTGGCAGCGCGAGACCGAGGGCGGGGTCTTCGACAGCCCCGAACGCCGCGCGGCGCTGGACAAGGCACTGCGTGCGGTGATCGGCCGAATCGCTGATCCACACATCCGCACCCATTACGGCAGCGCGATCAAGGACAAGCGCTGGACCCTGTTCAATCCGCGTAGAACCAGTTGGACACCGAAACAGAAGGTCGCTGTGGCGACCCCGAATACCCGGGCCTCGCAACTGGCACAGGGCAATTCGCGGATGGATGAAATGCTGCGCGAGGCGGTGATCCTTGCCGTTCTTTTGCGCCATCCCTCGGTCGTGGCACAGTTCGAAGATGCGCTTGAACGGCTCGAGTTTCTCGACAGTGACCACGCCGCCATTGCGCACGCGCTGTTGCTGTATCATCAAGATCCGGACCCGGCGGCGAGAATGGAGGCTGTTCTGGGCGCGGCAACCCTTGAAAAACTGTTCGCGCCACGCCATGTTTCGCTCTGTCCTGCAGTTCGAAATCCAGGTGATCTCGATATCGCGAGTCTGTGCGTGGCCGAAGAACTGGCAAAGCTGCATTCGCGGCGTGGGGCACGGCACGAGATCGAAGAAGCGGTGCGCGATGCCGAATCTGGGTTGAATGAAGGTCAGACCTGGAGATTGGGTCAGGCGGTCGAAGCGCGCAACCGCGCAGAACGCGCTGAGAATGAGGATCGAACCGAATTTGAGATCGGAGCAAACGGCGCGCGAATCAACCGTGACGAGCGTTTGAGGCTTGATTCGCTGCTCGAACAGATAAATACCGGTAAATCCGGCACTAAGGCCCGTGACTCTCGGTGAGGGAACGGTAAAGAAAACCAGTTAAGAAGGTGTGCGAATCACTGATTCGCGTTACATGATTCGCAAAACGAATCGCTTTCGCCGGGGAAGGGGACAGCCGTATGGCCGCCAAGGACAACGACGACCGCACAAAACAGGACCAGCCTGAGAACGACGGTCTGGATATGAGCCAGGCCGCGGTCAAAAAGATGATCGCCGATGCGCGCGAGCGTGGATACATCACCTATGATCAGCTGAACCAGGTTTTGCCGCCCGAACAAGTGTCTTCGGAACAGATCGAAGATGTTATGTCGATGCTGTCCGAAATGGGCATCAACATTATCGAAGACGACGAGGCCGAAGAGGAAGAAGCCAAAGGCAGCACCGAAGTCGCGACGACTGCGGGCGCGCGGGGTGTTGTCCTTGCAGGGTCAGACACCGAAAAGCTTGACCGGACCGACGATCCGGTGCGCATGTACCTGCGCGAGATGGGGACAGTCGAACTGCTGAGTCGCGAGGGCGAAATTGCCATCGCCAAGCGGATTGAGGCCGGACGCAACACGATGATCGCTGGTCTGTGCGAAAGCCCGCTGACCTTTCAGGCGATCACGATCTGGCGCGACGAATTGCTGAACGAAGACATCCTGCTGCGCGATGTGATCGATCTGGAAACGACCTTCGGCAACACCTTGGGCGAAGAAGAAGAGGTGGCTGCGGTTCCGGGCGTCAGCGCCGACGCAGGGCAGGGCGCCAAGTCGAATGACGCAAAGCCCGAACTCGACGCCGACGGCAATCCGCTGTCCAAGGCCGAAGATGACGATGACGACGACGATGACGATGATCAGGCGAACATGTCGCTGGCCGCAATGGAAGCGGCGCTGAAACCCCGCGTCCTTGAGATGCTGGATGTCATCGCGAACGATTATGTGACCCTGTCCGAGATGCAGGATCTGCGCATGTCGGCCACCCTGAACGAGGATGGTTCGTTCACGGATGTCGCCGAGTCGGACTATCAGAAATTGCGCAGTGAAATCGTGCTGTTGGTGAACGAACTTCACCTGCACAACAACCGTATCGAAGCATTGATCGATCAGTTGTACGGCATCAATCGTAAGATCATGTCGATCGATTCCAGCATGGTGAAGCTGGCCGATCAGGCGCGCATCAACCGGCGCGAATTCATCGACGCCTATCGCGGCTATGAACTTGATCCGACCTGGATGGAGAAGATGGCCGAAAAGGCCGGGCGCGGCTGGCAGGCGTTCATCGAACGCTCCAGTGACAAGGTAGAAGAGCTGCGCGGCGAGATGGCGCAAGTGGGGCAGTATGTCGGTGTCGACATCACCGAGTTCCGCCGCATCGTGCAGCAGGTCCAGAAGGGCGAAAAAGAGGCACGGCAGGCGAAAAAGGAAATGGTCGAGGCGAACCTGCGTCTGGTCATCTCGATCGCCAAGAAATACACGAACCGCGGCCTGCAATTCCTTGATCTCATTCAGGAAGGCAACATCGGCCTGATGAAGGCGGTGGACAAGTTCGAATATCGTCGCGGATATAAGTTCAGCACCTATGCGACATGGTGGATCCGTCAGGCGATCACCCGATCGATCGCCGATCAGGCGCGCACGATCCGTATTCCGGTCCATATGATCGAAACGATCAATAAGCTGGTCCGTACGGGTCGCCAGATGCTGCACGAAATCGGCCGCGAACCCACGCCCGAGGAACTGGCCGAAAAGCTGCAGATGCCGTTGGAAAAGGTTCGCAAGGTGATGAAAATCGCCAAAGAGCCGATTTCGCTGGAAACCCCCATCGGCGACGAAGAAGACAGCCAGTTGGGCGATTTCATCGAGGACAAGAACGCCGTCTTGCCGTTGGATTCCGCTATTCAGGAAAACCTGAAGGAAACGACGACGCGCGTTCTGGCATCGCTGACGCCGCGCGAAGAGCGGGTATTGCGCATGCGGTTCGGTATCGGGATGAACACCGATCACACGCTTGAGGAAGTGGGCCAACAGTTCAGCGTGACACGCGAACGGATCCGCCAGATCGAGGCCAAAGCGCTCAGAAAGCTGAAGCATCCAAGCCGCAGCCGAAAGTTGCGCAGTTTCCTTGATCAGTAACGCAGGCTGGCATCTGCGAAACCGCGCATTGGAATCGCCGCTTTTGCGGCGGTTCTTCAACCGGGCGCGGGCGGCGGTTGGCCAGAAGCCACCGTTCTTTGAGTTCGAACCCGTGTCCGGGAACCGCCCAAAGTTCGACCGCCTGATGCGCCTGCCGCCTGCGGAACGCACATTTATAGTCGTGTTCACCCCGAGATCGGGCAGTTCGTGGGTGACCCGGTTGGCCGAACAGACCGGCGTGCTCAGCCAACCCGGCGAGTGTTTTCATCCCGGCTTCATGCCAGCGATGACGCGGTTTTTCGAAACCGGCACGTTACAGGAATACGTTGCCATCCTGCGGCGCAAGCGTGCCACCGGGGGGCTTTTCGGGTTCGAGGTGACGATGGGCCATGTTACCGCGACCTTCGGCACCTTCCGTCAGATGATCGCCATGTTTCCCGACGCCACCGTGTTTTCGCTGATCCGCGAGGATGTGGTGGCGCAGGCTGTCTCTCTGCTCAAGATGCAGCAAACACAGGTCGGGCATCGGGGCGACGGAGACGAGGCACGGTTTGCTGATGCCGAAGAGCTGTTCCACTATGATCCCGACGGGATTCGCCTGTGGGTTCAGCGTCTGGTGCGGCTGGAGGCGGCGGCAGAGCGTGCATTTGACGCCCATGGCATCACGCCGCATCGCCTGAGTTATGAGCGGAACGTGGCGCTGGGCGCACAGGGGGTGCTGGACGTGCTGGCGCGGCAAATCGGCGACCTGCCGCCGATCAGCGCCCCGCCGGACCCTCCTGCTCGGCGCACGGGAAGTACGCGCAACGATGAATTCTCGACGCGGTTCCGGCAGGAAAATTCCGATTGGTTGGCCGGTATCGCGGCGCAAAGGGGGGTATGGCTGGACAAGCTGCCACCAGTGGATGGTTGCGAAAAGCCTTGATCGCCCACCCCCTGCGCCCCATATCCCGATTAACTGTTTTTGGAGGTCACCCGATGCCGAAATCCTGCCTTGCGACCGCAGCATTTGTCGCAGCACTTGCGTTTGCGGTTCCGGCCGACGCATTTTTGGCCAAAAACGGCCTGGTGGTCGAACCTTCGGGCACGCAGTTCGACGTTCCTTACCGTGGGCAGAGTGGTGCACGGGCGTTCTGGTGTGCTGCGGCAGACTATGCCGTGCATGCGCTGGGGGCCAAACCAGCCACCCGGATTTGGCGGATGTCCGAACCACCCCGGCGCTCGGGACAGGGCATCACATTCTCTCTGTCCTCTGAGGGTGCCGCGCAATCGACTGGCCTTGCCATTTTTGGCGGCCGGGGCGCAAGCCTCACCGTGGCCCACGCCGATTTGTTGTGCGAGCCACTCTCAATTCTCGACTGACGTGGTGGCTGGCGGATGGCGGAACATTCTGTGCTGACCTGCGCGACCCAAGGCGCGGGGCTGTATGAAATCACTGCGAAGGTCGGCGGGTGGCTTGAGTGCTGCGTCGCGGATACGGGTCTTTTAACGCTTTTCATCCAACACACTTCGGCATCTCTGTTGATACAAGAGAACGCGGACACTGAAGTGCAGACCGATCTTGCCGGGTTCTTCGCCCGTCTTGTCCCGCCGTCGACCGATCCGACAATGAGTTATCTGACCCACATCTATGAGGGTCCCGACGACATGCCGGCGCATATAAAAGCAGCGATTTTACCGGTAAACCTGACGATTCCAGTGATCGACGGAAGGTTGCAACTGGGCCGCTGGCAGGGGATTTTCCTGTTCGAACACCGGGACCGGCCGCACATCCGTTCGATACAGGCGATGCTCACCTGACCGCCAACTGAATCCCGGCTGCAACACCCACATGTTGTGTGTCATCCGGCCCCTGTGCAAATTCTTGCGGTGTGCCTATAAGGATTGCGGATCACAAGGTTGAGGGGCCGACACTGACATGCGATGCCCGTTTTGCGGAAATATCGATACACAGGTCAAGGACTCGCGTCCGGCCGAAGACCACGCCGCCATCCGTCGGCGGCGGTTCTGTCCGGCCTGCGGCGGACGGTTCACCACTTACGAGCGGGTACAGCTGCGCGATCTGGTGGTCATCAAGACCAACGGACGGCGCGAAGAGTTCGACCGTGACAAGCTCGAACGGTCTATCCGCATCGCGCTTCAGAAACGGCCGGTGGAACCTGAGCGTATCGATCAGATGATTTCCGGCATCGTTCGGCGACTGGAGTCGCTTGGTGACACCGACATCCCGTCAAAGGTGATCGGCGAAATCGTGATGGAGAGTCTGGCGCGGATCGACACTGTGGCCTATGTGCGGTTTGCCAGTGTTTACAAGAACTTCCAGGCCGCCGGTGATTTCGACAAGTTCGTAAGCGAACTGCGCCCGATCATTCCTGAAGAGTGATCGCGCGCCGATGACCGATGATGCACGCCACATGGCCCATGCGCTGACCCTCGGGCGGCGCGGGTTGGGGCGCTGTTGGCCGAATCCGGCGGTTGGCTGCATTGTCGTGCGCAACGGGCGCGTGATCGGGCGTGGTCACACTGCGCCCGGCGGGCGGCCCCATGGCGAAACCATCGCGCTGGCACAGGCCGGAGCGATGGCGCGGGGTGCCACGGCCTATGTGACGCTGGAACCCTGTGCCCATCACGGAGCGACGCCGCCCTGCGCACAGGCCCTGATCGATGCCGGTATCGGGCGTTTAGTCTGTGCGATGGTTGATCCCGATCCGCGCGTCGATGGGGGCGGTCTGGCGATGCTGCGCGCGGCAGGGATTGAGGTTGTCACCGGCGTCGGGGCAGGCCAAGCGGCGATTGATCATGCGGGGTTCTTGTCGCGGGTTACGCGCGGACGGCCGGTTGTAACGCTGAAACTTGCGACCAGTTTTGATGGCCGGATCGCGATGGCCAGCGGCGAAAGCCGGTGGATCACTGGGCCGGACGCGCGCCGGGCGGTGCATGCCATGCGGATGAACCATGATGCGGTTTTGATCGGTGCGGGCACGGCGCGGACGGATGACCCGATGCTGGACGTGCGCGGTTTCGGCGATGTTCGCCAACCCGTGCGTGTGGTCGTCTCGGGCGCACTGGATCTTCCCCATGACGGTCGGCTGGCCCGGTCAGCGCGCGAGGTTCCCTTGTGGTTGGTGCATGGGCCCGGGGCCGATGTGGACCGTTGGTCCAGGCTGGGTGCACGGATGATCTGTGTGGCGCAACCTCATGATCCGGCTGAGGTATTATCGGCACTGGGGGCGGCAGGATTGACCCGGATTTTTTGCGAGGGGGGCGGCGAACTGGCCGCGTCAATGATCTGCGCGGGCGTTGTTGACCGTCTGGTGGGATTCAATGCCGGGCTGGTGCTGGGCGCTGGGGGGCGGCCCGCTCTGGCGGAGTTGGGGATCGACACACTGGCCGATGCGCCGCGGTTCCGGCTCGACTCGGTGCGACAGATCGGCGGCGACGTGATGCACATCTGGTCAGCGCCACAACGCAGCACGGCTGGCGAACACCCCCTGTAGTTTGGCCAAAAGCCGGTTTCCCGGCCCGGGTCGCGGCAGGGGGCCATGGGTCAGACGGTCGATCACCACTTCGACCGGGCAGGGGGCGTTGGTGACCGGATCATGATATCGGGGATAACCGATCAGAACCGCATGGGCCAATTGAGCCAGGGTCGGGCGGGCACTGCGCCGCTCCGGTGTCGGCGCAAGTTCATCCGTCAGGCCCCAGCCGGCATAGAAGGGCACGCCGAGGCAAGTTACGGATTTGCCACGTAAAAGCGCCTCGAAGCCTAAAAGAGATGTCATCGTCCAGATGTGATCGCAGGCGTCGATCAGACGGGTGGGGTCGGTATCCCGGGCGATATGGTCGGCATATTTGTGCGCCTCGACTTCGGCAACATTGCCCATGCGCAAGCCCTTTTCCACGTCCGGGTGAGGCTTGTAAACGATGATCGCGTCTGGATGCGCCTGTCGGGCACGACGTAACAAATCGAGATTGGTCCGACAGTCCGAACAGCCGCTTCGGATCGAGGCGTCGTCTTCCACCTGACCGGGCACCAGAATTCGCAGCCCTTTGCCAAGATCGGGATAGGTATCACGGCCAATGTTGTATTTAGATAAGTTCTGTCGCGTTATCGCAGCAATTATCGACTCGGATTGTTGAATTTCTGAAGGTGTCAATCCGACACTCAGTCCGATCAAACGTTCCAGCCGCGAGGGTCGGGTGGGATCGTAATAGATGCCGAGATCGTCGGTGACCAGTGACAGGGGCGGAATCAAATCGGCCCCCAGCCCGCGTGATCGCAAGAATCCATCTTCGACGCGAAAGATCCGCGCGGCGCTGTGAGCGTGCGTTTCCTTGCCTGCCCAAATCAACAGAGAGCGACCTGTTGCCGTCGCCTTTGCACTTGCTCGGGTTGGATCATTTTCGAAGATCAGCGGTTTGGACTGTCCGAATACTTTTTGCAGTGGTCCGCGTTTCCACAGCCGCATGCCGCTGGCCACATGGCCGCGATGATCGTCGCGCCAGGCCCGCACCTGCGATTCGAGAATCGAAAGGGCATCTTCCAAGCTGCACAGCCGGTCGCGGAACGGATCGTACCACTTGGGATAGAGGATCATGGCGGCGGCAAACAGTTGCGCGCGGGTCAGGCGGCGTTCGCGCCGGGGTACCGGGTTTTCATCGTCGGAGAGGCCCCACCCGCCATAGAAAGGCTGTCCGAACACCCGGGGACGGTGGCCCGCACAGATCGCCTCAAACCCGATTTGCGAGGTCACGGTATAGACAGCGATGGCGCCTTCCAGCAGCGCCTGAGGCGATACGGGATCGGTGAACAGATGTGTTCTGCCATCCTGCACTGACTCGTCATAATGTCCGGTTTTGTATCCTGATTGCGTCTCGGGGTGGGTTTTTATCAGGATTTTCTTTCCGGGATGTTCGATTTGTGCAAAGGCCAGCATCTCCGCGAACATCGATTCCGATCCGTTTCCGAGCCGGATTGATGCATCGCCACGCGTTTGATCGATGACCAGTACATAGCCGGGATCGGGTATCGGCGCGGCCGGATCGAAGGCGTTGTATTTCGACAGATGGTTCCGGCGGATTCGCACCATGGCGTCACGGGCGCGGTTCAGCAGCGCCGTATCGTCCAGAGGATGTTTGGCCAGCAATAACTCAAGATCGGAGGGGTGCGATGAATCGAAATGCACGCCCCGGGTATCGAGATGCAGGCCCAGCGGCGGACTGCCCGAACGACCGGGGTGAACCGAGCGCAGGAAGGCATCCTCGACGCGCAACAGCCCCGCGCCGCTGTGCCGGGACATCGCTTCGCCCCGGTGGGCAGTGGGGCTGTGGCCCCAGACCCCGATCAGATCGTCGGCACCGGGCTTGCCCAGCCGCAGGGCATAGCCCGAGAGCGTCAGGATGCGGCGGATCCGTCGGCTCAGAAAACCACCATTGTAAATAAAAAGCCGCCGGGAGGTCGGCCCCCCGGCGGCAATATCCTCAATCAGTGGATCGGGTGTCACTCGGAGATGCTGCTGAGGCCGTCGACGGTGGTCACGGCTCCGGTGAGTGCGTTCAAGGCCTTGGTCCACTGCACATAAGGAGCTTCGGTGACATAAACGGTGTCTTGATCGCGGATGACGAAATCGCGCGCCTCGAACATGCCGTTTGGTGCCGTCAGATCGAGCAGATAGATCATTCGCTGCGTGCCCTTCAGATCGGAACGCCCCAGCACCTGATTGGCGATTTCTTCGGGTTCGTTGCGGAATACGAACACCCCTGTCGGATCGGCAAGCGAGGTCGACAGGCCACCGACCTGGGCTATCGCCTCGATTGCGCTGATGGTGCGGGATTCGAATTCGATCCGGTTTTGCGTGCCCGTGGCACCCAAGGCAGTGAACGAGCGGCGGTCCTGTTCGACAAGGATCCGGTCACCGCCGCGCAGTGCGATATCAAGCTGCGGGAACTCATAGAGATCCTGAAACCAGACTTTGCCTTTTTGCCCGCCACGAATCACCGTGACCTGAGCGATCTCAGTCGGAATTGCGATGCCGCCCGCCCGTGCCAGCATGGCCGAGAGGGTTCGGGTGGGACGCTCGATTGCATAGACGCCCTGTGCACCGACGCCACCGGTGACCGAAACTGTGGTTCCGTCCCCGGCCAGACGACGCACCTGCACCTGAGGGTCGGGGGTCTGGCTGTCCAGCTTTTCGGTGATGATCCGGCGGATCGCCTCGGGCGAATTGCCGGCGGCCTTGATCCGGCCTGCATAGGGCACAAAGATGTAACCCGATCCGTCGACTTGCACTTCCTCAAGCACGGTGGACGACAGGCCTTCGTTGGTCAGCAACCCGTCATCGACGTTTTCATAGATCGTCAGGCCCAGCGTATCGCCGGGCGAAATGGTGTCTGATCCAACGATTCCGGCATTCCGGAACCCCGAGGTAAAGCCCAGAGCGGGCACGACGGCGATGGCACGCGTGACACGCGAATTGACGCCGACGATGAAGGCGTCGCCCGACCGTTGCACCGATCCTTCGAAGATTTCACGCTTGCTCGGCCCCGAACGGGGCAAGCCGCAGCTGGCGACCGTTGCGGCAAGCGCGATCAGGGCAATGGACTTTGCCCAGCGCGATCCCTTGATTTTCACTGCTCGGTCTCCTCGACCTTATTGTTCTGCCTCAGGTATTTTTTTTATCAAGCTACGGGACGGAGTGTTAAAATGCTACTCCCGAAGTATTTTGCGTTACTTCACCAATCGCAACTGTTGCCTTGGAGCCGCTGTTCCGTGGGTCAGCGCATCATAGGGATCGTCAGGCACCAGCATCATGTCGACCACCTGTCGCATCAGGCGTCTGCGCCCTGACGTTGAATAGAAACCGCCGGCGACCTGACTGGTTTCCAACAGAAAATGACGATAATCGCGATAGGCGCGGCTGTCAGGTCGGGTTGCCTGAGTGAAGAAATCGGCGATCGGCTGTGTGCTGACAAATTCCGGCTTGGCATAGACCGCATCGCCAAAAACCTTGAGCGGAAGTCCGCGCCACAACACCTGCTGGGCGGCGGTGGAATTGACGGTCACGGCGCTGCGCGCATGGTCGAGCAGTTGGGCGAGCTTGCCACCCCGTACATAATGCACCCGGTTTTCGACGCCATTGGCACGGGCCAGCCGCCTGACATCGTGCCTTTGCGGCACGCGCCCGTCTTCAAGCGGATGCGCCTTGAACACCAGATGATGATGGGTCGGTGCGCCGTGCGCAAAACCCTCGATCACCAGCTTCAGAAATTCCGCGGTCGAGGTGAACGGCGAATGTTTCTGAAAATTGCTGTCATGTTCAAGTTGCAGCAACGCCAGATGATAGGGAAAGCCGCCGTTCCTGATCTTCATCGTTGCCAGAACCCGGTCGGCCCACAGCATCGGCATCAACAGCAGTCGTTTCAGGTAAAGCCGGAATTCCTGTGTAACCGTCTGTGCCCGGTGCGGGCGGAAACCGGAATACCGACGGTTCGCGAGCATGACAAAGGCATGGTACAATGCGCCGTAAAAGATGTGGTGGCGCATGTCGCCCCAATGCGCCGGCGCTTCGGGCATTTCAAGTTCGGCACTGGCCAGCGCCGCCTGCATATCGGCGATGGACATATCCATCAGCCGCGAATTTCCGTTCGATCCACCCCGTTCATAGGTCACCCAATAGGGGCGCAGATAGCCTTCTTCGAACACATGCACGGCCAGACCCCGGGCGCGGGCATGGGACACGGCCTGTGCATGAATGGGCCGCGTATCGCCATAAATCACGATGTCGGTGACGCCATGTTCTGCGACCAGCGCGGCAAAACAATCGGGCCAGGTGTCGGGGCTTTCGGTAAAGGCGTGATATGTCGCAGGATCATGCCAGAAGAACTGATCGCCACGGTTGAACCCGACGCGCCGGGTTTGCGCTCCGGCCGCACGCAGCATGCGCGACAGGCGGGAAAAGACCGGTCCATGCGGGCCTTGCAGGAACAGAAAACGGCGCTGGGTCGGGTGTCGGTTCATCGTCGGTCTTCCGTTCAGGCTTCCGTTCAGGCGATTGTTCACGCATCCGGCAACACGACCCGGCAGATCAGGAATTACCCACAAATTGGACAATGGAATGTCAACGCAGGGGCGTTTGCGCGGAAATGCCAACGCAGAGGTCTTTGCGCAGAAGTCTCAGCGCTGTGACGTTTCAATGCCGCCGGCATCGTCTTGCCTTGCGGCGACCAGCGGAATACCTGTCGCGCAGAGGTACAGGGCGCGCAAGGGGGAACAACATGTTCACAGGCATCATCACCGATATCGGCGAAGTTCTGAAGGTTGAGCAGCAGGGCGATCTGCGGGCACGCATCGCCACGCAATACGACATCGGCGGCATCGACATCGGCGCGTCCATTGCCTGTGACGGGGTATGCCTGACGGTTGTGGCGCTGGGGGATGATCCGCAGCCCTGGTTCGACGTCCAGATCTCGGCGGAAACTGTCGGTGCGACGAACATCGGGCGCAACGGCTGGCCGGTGGGCAAACGGCTGAACCTTGAACGCGCGCTGCGGGTCGGTGACGAATTGGGCGGGCATATCGTTTCCGGGCATGTCGATGGTGTGGCCGAAATCACTGCCATGCATGACGAAGGCGACAGCACTCGCGTCACTCTGGTGGCACCCGACCATCTGGCACGGTTCATCGCGCCCAAGGGGTCGGTGGCGCTGAACGGCGCCTCGCTGACGGTGAACGAGGTTGACGGCGCGTCCTTTGGCATCAACTTTATCCCGCATACGAAATTGGCGACAACATGGGGCGCGGCGGCGGTTGGTGATCCGGTGAACATCGAAATCGACACGATGGCGCGGTATGTCGCGCGCTTGCAAGAGTTCGGCTGAGTCCGCGCACCCGTACCAAGCACGCCCTGCGAAGGGTTCCTGGTGGCGATAACGGCATGCGACCCGGGGTCAGCGCCCGTTTGACGGCTGGTCATCCCCGCCTGCCTGCGCTATCTGCCGCGCAAACGCGGAGTGCTCAAATGAACGACCTCAAAAGCCATTACCATGACGCCGTATCGTCGATCGAAGAAATTCTCGACGATGCCCGGAATGGCCGAATGTTCATCCTTGTCGATCACGAAGACCGCGAGAACGAGGGTGATCTGGTGATTCCGGCTGAAATGGCCAACGCCGAGGCGGTGAATTTCATGGCCACCCACGGGCGCGGCCTGATCTGCCTGACGCTGCCGGGCACAAGGATCGATGCGCTTGGGCTGCCCCTGATGTCGTCTCACAACTCGTCCCGCCACGAAACCGCGTTCACAATTTCAATCGAGGCGCGCGAAGGCGTGACCACGGGTATTTCCGCCCATGACCGCGCGCTTACCATTGCCACCGCCATCGATGACACGTCGACCAGCGCCGACATTGCCACCCCGGGCCACATCTTTCCCCTGCGTGCCCGCGAAGGTGGCGTGTTGGTGCGTGCCGGCCATACCGAAGCGGCGACCGATATCGCCCGCCTTGCCGGGCTGAAGCCCGCCGGTGTGATCTGCGAGATCATGAACGACGACGGCACCATGGCGCGGCTGCCCGATCTGGTGGCCTTCGCCCAGCGTCACGGGCTGAAGATTGGCACGATTTCCGATCTGATCGCCTATCGCCGCCGCAACGACAACCTTGTGCGTGCGGTCACCGAACAGACGGTCACCTCCGAGTTCGGCGGCGACTGGACCATGCGGATCTACACCGACGAAACCCAAGGCGCGGAACATATCGCGTTGATCAAGGGTGATCTGTCGGGTGACGAGCCGGTTCTGGTACGCATGCACGCGCTCGATCCGCTGCTGGATGTGATCGGGCTGGGCGGTGTCGGGCGGTCGCGCGAATTCGGCGATGCGATGGAGGCAATCGCCGCCGAGGGGCGCGGTGCGCTGGTGCTGCTGCGCGATCTGCACATGAAACTGTCGGCGGAAAGCGAAGTGTCACCCCAGACCCTGCGGCAATACGGGCTGGGTGCACAGATCCTGTCGTCGCTTGGACTTTCGAAACTGATACTGCTGACCAATTCGCCCCAGCCGCGGGTGGTCGGGCTTGAGGCCTATGGCCTTGAAATCATGGGCACCCGCAAAATCTCGGAGATCGGATGATGGCCGGACAATCGCACTATACCCCACCTATGCCCCAATTTGACACGCCAGTGAAATTGCTGATCGTCGTTGCGCCTTATTACAAGGACATCGCCGATGATCTGGTCGCGGGTGCCAAGGCGGTGGCTGAAAGCGCCGGTGCGGCATGGGATCTGATCGAGGTGCCCGGCGCGCTGGAAATTCCCACCGCGATCCGCATTGCGCAACGCACCAGCAATTTTGACGGGTTTGTCGCGCTGGGCTGTGTGATCCGTGGCGAAACGACCCACTATGATACGGTATGTAACGACTCTTCGCGCGCGCTGACCCTGCTTGGGCTGGACGGCTGCTGTGTCGGCAACGGTATCCTGACGGTCGAAAACCACGGACAGGCGGTGGTGCGCGCCGGTGAACAGGACAAAGGGGGCGGGGCTGCGGCAGCGGCCCTGCATCTGGTGGCCCTGTCGCGCAAATGGTCCCGCACACCCAAAGGCATCGGGTTTCAACCCGGCAGTTACCGGGTTGCAGGCGAGGGGCCGGTGACCGCATGACACCCCCGACAAAAAGACAGATGAAATCGGCCTCCCGGCTTTATGCGGTACAGGCATTGTTCCAGATGGAACATTCATCCGAGACTGCCGACAAGGTGCGCGCCGAGTTCGAAAACCACCGTTTCGGTGCGATCTATGACGAAGACGAGATGATGGAAGGCGATGTCGACCATTTTCGCGCCTTGCTGGACGGAGCGGTGAACAATCAGGCAAAGATCGACCAGATGACGGACCGTGCGCTTGTGGCCAAATGGCCCATCGCGCGGATCGATCCCACCCTGCGCGCGCTGTTTCGTGCGGCAGGGGCCGAATTCGTGGCCGCAGATACGCCGCCCAAGGTGGTGATCAACGAATACGTCGACGTGGCCAAGGCGTTCTTTCCCGACGGGCGCGAACCCAAATTCGTCAACGGTGTTCTTGACCACATGGCCCGCGAGGCAAATCCAGGCGCTTTCACCTGAGTGCCGGTCAGACCGGATCGGACGTGGTGATCCGGTAGCGTGCCAATTCGTCGGGTAAAAGAATATATATCTCTTCGGGCGGGGTCAGCAGCGCGTGGCGCATGACCATCGGGTCGATGCCCATCTCATCGAGGTATCCCATCACCGCGCCTTGACCGCGCTGGATATCCTTGACCGCCAAAAAGGCGGGCAGCACCGTATTTTCGCCGAAATAATGCTGATGAACGCCCACCCAGGCATCCTCGGGCACGTCGCGGACCATCCCGGCGGCGAGGATATAGGGGCAGGCCGACAGGCAGACATCGCCAGACGTCAGTTCGGTGTTCATACCTGACGCGCGAACCGCGCGCCCGATGTCCAGTGCATCCATCACCGATCCTCCGGGGCTGTTCAGCAGCAGCGCGTCAAACGGGCGATCCTCGGCGGTAATATAATCGGTGAACCGTTTACCATCGCCCGGTGCAATGGTGCCGATCAGCCGCAACGCGCGCGTGTCTCCCCGCTCGACCGGTTCAAAGGTCAGCCGATCAGGCATGTTGGCAGGAGAGGGGAACGGACGGTCGGCCGGGCCTGTTGGCAGGTCGGATGGCCGATATCGCCGGGTCTGGTCGCCCGGTCGCACCGGGGTGTCGAGCCGTGGCGCCTTGGGGCTAAAGGAAAACCCGCGCCATCCGTCGGCCATGTCGGTGCCGAACATCAGCAGCGCCATGGCCAGTTGCAGGCCCAATATGCCCTTGATCAACCCCGAGGACGATACCCCGAACCTCACTCTGCCGCCTCGCTTACGGGGTGGGGTCTGGGCGGTTGGTCACGGGCAGTGGGGGTGTCACGGGCCAGCGCCTGTTCCACGTCCCGCACAGCCGCCAGAGCGGCGCGCAGTTCGGCCAGAGTCATCGTCTGTTCCATCCCGACGTTGTCTCGCCCGGATCGAATCGCCGCCTGGGTGATCATCAGGATAAACACCAGCACGGCGGGCAGCAGATCAATCGCGATGGCCCCGGCCCATGAGGGAATGAAATTCCCGGCATAGCGGATCACCGCGTCGGCGGTCGAAATCGGCGTATAGGTGGTTTCGGGTGCCGGTTGCATCGCAATCACCGCCTCGGCGGCGGCGCGCAGGGTATCGGCGCGCTGGCCCAGCAGGGTCAGCACCGAATCGATGGTCGCCTGCTGCCCGGCGCGGGTGTCGGGGGTTGATCCGTCAAGGCGCGGCAGGACAACCGAGGCCGACAGATCCTGTGCTGCCCGCGCCACCAGCGGTGCGACCGAAAGTTGGCGGAGCCGTGTGATGATGCCCGCCAGACGCACGGCCTCTTCCGAAAATTCGACCGAACGCGCCTCGACCGGGCCGGGTTCCACCGTCAGGGCCCGCATCCGCGACAGAATCTCGTTGCCTTCGGTAAAGGCGCCGGAAACCAGCGCATCCTGCGTGGCGATCTGTGTCTCGAGCCCCGCCAGTTCTTCGGACTTCTGCCGCAGGATACGAAACACCGCGCCGCGCCCTGCGATGCCCGAAAGATCACCGGTGGCCTCTTGCTCGCTGAGATCCTCGAAGCTCTGGCGCACCCGCGCCACGTCACGCTCAAGCCCCTGAGCCGATACGGCGATCGTGTTCGCCCGCTCCAACGCGCCCTGATACTCTTGCACCGTGCGCGCCAGATGCTGCTCGACCGCCGCCGCCCCGGCCAGTGCCGCCGCGTTCAGCCAGGATGACATGGCAATGATCGCCAGCGACCCTAGAACCATCGAGCCAAGCAGCCCCAACCGGGACCCTGCGGAGCGCACAGCGGGCAAAAGCCGCATCAGATAGGACCAGAAGACGAAAATCCCCACAGACACCGCGATCGAATAGGCCAGCGCGGCAAATACCGACAGCGCGCCGTCATCATCCAGCAGCGATGAAACCCCAAGATAGGTGTAAATCCCCGAGGCAACGGCAAGCACGCCCAGTGCCGCGCCGGAAAACGTATCGAGCCATTGCAGGTGCCCCTCAAGCTCGCGCGCGTATCGTACACCCTGCGCCTCTGCGCGGCTCAGGTTTGTGTCGTCGTCCATTGCGGCCCCCATTGTCCCACTTGGGTCATATGGGGCCGCTTGGGCATTGTCGCAAAGAAAAAAGGTGCGGCGGAACCGGAGCAACCGTCAGAGTGTGAAATCCCGAGAACCTGTATGTACAGGTGGGCGCCAGGTAAACGGACCAGGATCCGCACAGAGCCAGCTCCCTCGGAAGAGATTAAGGCCACTGGATTTTAACCCCGGCACGGGAAGACCAGAAACCGCCGCACAGCAGAGATAAGCGAGCGGTGGCCCGGGAACAAGAGGGTAGGGCAAACCAGACTGGCGCAGTTGCGACCATGGGGTCATATTTCTGTATATGTCGGACAAAACCGGAGACCAACCCATGAGCGACAGCAATCTTCAGGCCGGGCGGGCGCGGCTGGTGCGGCTCTTGCATCTTCGGCGGCTGTCTTGGGATCCAGACATCGGAAAATTCCGCAGTAACGAAGGCACGACCGCCGACGCCATCGAAAAATGCTTTAACGATCCGCTGGAGCGTGTCGAGGGCGGTGGCGATTGGCGCGGCACCCGGACCGGGCGTATCTATGACGATTGCAGCCCGCCGCCGACTCAGTTCTTCGACGTCCAATTCGACAAATGGCGGGCGAGCCTGATTTCCCACGCTACGGCCAAGGTGGGGGTGAATATCGTCACGGTCGATCTGCGCTTTCGCAACCTGAACCCGGAGCAGATTGATCGGATTGCCGCCGCTGCTGCCGCATTGCCTCGCGATGCACGCAAAAAGGTGTGGCTGTTGCTGAACGACGAAGGTTAGCACGGCCCCCCTTGATTTTCGTTTACGCTTTGTTCACATATTGCCCATGCCTGATGACCTGACACTCACCACACCGCTGCCGCGCCCGGGTCAGATGCTGGCACGGGGGGTATGCCGCCATCTTCTGGGACATAATTTCGTGACTGTCGAAGAACTTATCCCTGTTTCGGGATTGCGAGTCGATGTGATGGCTTTGGGGCCGAAGGGCGAAATCTGGGTGATCGAGTGCAAATCATCGCGTGCGGATTTCATGACCGATCAGAAATGGCAGGGCTATCTGGAGTGGTGCGACAGGTATTTCTGGGCCGTGGATGACGGTTTTCCGACCGATCTGCTGCCTGACGGAACCGGGCTGATCATTGCCGATTCCTATGACGCCGAAATCCTGCGCATGGGCCCCGAATCAAAATTGGCGCCGGCGCGGCGCAAGGTGATGGTGCAGAAATTCGCCCGTCATGCCGCACTGCGCCTGCATGGGCTGCGCGACCCGGGGATGTCGCTTTAGGACATTCAGCGTTTTTTGCCGCCGGTACTCATGGCGCGGGCCAGTGCGGCGGCGGCACGAATTTCTTCGGCAATTTCCTCGGCTTCTTCGGGTTCGAAATCCAGAGGCACTTCGATTCCGCTGCCTTCGATATAAAGCCGTACCATGCCCTGATCGGTTGGCCCGATCTGCAGATTCGCCTCGACTTCGCTTTCTTTGTTGATCCCCATGACACGCTCCTTGTTCGCCTTGTTGCCTAGCCCGGAGCGGCGGGGTTTGGCAATGCAGTTTATACCCGACCCCTGCGGGCGCAGACATCTGGCACGCACATTCGCGTCGTGCGGCATGGCTTTGATTCGCCCAAGCGCCCTGTCGTCACTTCGATTCAAGGAAGTGTCAGGGTTTTTAACCGGGCCCCCTTGCCAACCGGCGGGTGGGTCGGTACATGCAGCGTCGTGCCGCCTTAGCTCAGTTGGTTAGAGCGCTTGATTGTGGATCAAGAGGTCCCTGGTTCGAGACCAGGAGGTGGTACCATTACATCCCTCTGATATCAGACGCAGATTCGTTACTCTGCTTCAGTCGCGATCGGTTCGGCGGGTGTCGCGAATCTGTCTGCGCGATACGCCCGTCTAGCGCGGTGCGATGTCGATCGTCTGTCGCAAGGTGGTGCCGGTTGGGTCAAAAATCAGTATCTTGTCATCGGTGGTCACCACCGCGACCCAGTTCTGCCCGCGGGTAAAAGCGCTGGCGCTTGTGCCGTCGGGCAGGGCGATATGATCGGGCATCACGGGCACCGCCTTCGGGAAACGGGTGACAAGCAGGCCAATCACGATTATCAGCCCGGCAATCATGACCACCGTCAGGGTGGTGACCAGTCGGCGCAGGAATGTGATCAGGCGCTCCTGGTCCGGGGTCAGTTTATCTGGAGTGTTGTTCATGTCTGTTCGGTCCTTGCGGGTGGTGCTGCCCGATGACACGCCCTCGCGCCTTGATAAGGCGCTGGCGCTGGCAGTGCCAGAGGATGCACATCTTTCACGCTCGCGTCTTGCTCGGCTGATCGCTGACGGGGCTGTGCGTCTGAACGGCACTGTGGTGACCAATCAAAAGGCGCGGGCGTCGGGTGGCGATCTCGCTGAAATCGATGTGCCCGAACCGGAAGAAACGGAGACCCGCCCCGAGCCGATCCCACTGTCGGTGCTGTACGAGGACGACGAGCTGATCGTGATCAACAAACCGGCGGGCATGGTGGTTCATCCCGCGCCCGGTTCGCCGGGTGGGACGCTGGTCAATGCTCTGCTGCACCATTTTGGCGGCAACCTGTCGGGAATCGGCGGTGAAAAGCGGCCCGGAATTGTGCATCGCATCGACAAGGACACCAGCGGCGTTCTGGTTGTGGCCAAAAGCGATGGCGCGCATCACGGGCTGGCTGCACAATTCGAAGCCCACACCGCCGAACGTGAATATCTGGCCGTTTGCCATGGTGTGCCAGACGCCGCCGACCCGCGTTTGCGCGGCAGCCGTGGGGTCAGTTTTGAACGCGGGAATGTTCTGAAAATCACCACACAACTGGCCCGGCACCGGACCGATCGCCAAAAACAGGCGGTTCTGTTTCAGGGCGGGCGTCATGCGATCACCCGCGCCGAAGTGCAGGAGCCTTTTGGCACCCCTCCGGTTGCGGCTCTGATCACCTGTTGGCTGGAAACCGGGCGTACCCATCAGATCCGGGTACACATGGCCCATGCCGGTCACGGGCTGATCGGCGATCAGACCTATGGCGGGCGGCGTAAAGTTGCGCGCGGCGCGTTGGGCGAGGCAGGGCTGGCGGCGGTCGAAAGCTTTCCGCGTCAGGCGCTGCACGCGGCGCGGCTGGGCTTTGTGCACCCGACCACCGGTTCGCGGATGACGTTTGAAGCCCCCTTGCCCGAGGATATGGCGCAGTTGCTCGAGGGGCTGCGCGGCTGAATCCGCAACAAAGGGGCGCAAAACCACACGAAAATGCACATGCCTGTGACAAATGATGTCACCCATGGACCCAAACACCGGCCCCGTTCATTCTATGGTAAGATGAAAGCGTTAAGGACGGCTGAACTGGATTGGTCTTGAACTAAACCGATCCGTTCACTATCTTGATGTTAATCCTCGCAACATGGCGAAGAGCAACAGGGGCAATAACCGATATGGCAAGCTATGCAAATCTTCCCGCACCGTCCCCAGAACAGGGGCTGAACCGGTATCTTCAGGAAATCCGCAAGTTTCCTATGCTGGAACCCGAACAGGAATACATGCTGGCCAAGCGTTGGGCCGAGGATGGTGATACCGAAGCAGCGCACATGATGGTCACGTCGCACCTGCGGTTGGCCGCGAAAATCGCCATGGGATACCGCGGTTACGGGCTGCCCCAAGCCGAAGTGATCTCTGAAGCGAACGTCGGCCTGATGCAGGCGGTAAAGAAATTCGACCCTGAACGGGGTTTCCGCCTTGCCACCTATGCGATGTGGTGGATCCGCGCGTCGATTCAGGAATATGTCCTGCGGTCGTGGTCGATGGTGAAACTGGGCACGACAAGCGCGCAGAAAAAGCTGTTCTTCAATCTGCGCAAGGCCAAGGCCCGCATCGGCGCACTGGAAGACGGCGACCTGCGCCCCGAACACGTCGCGCGGATCGCCAAGGACCTGAGCGTCTCGGAAACCGAGGTGATCAACATGAACCGCCGTCTTTCCGGTGGTGATGCATCCCTGAATGCGACGATTTCCGCCGATGGCGAGGGTGCGGCGCAGTGGCAGGACTGGCTTGAGGATGAAGACGCCGATCAAGCCGGAGACTATGAGGAGCGCGACGAGTTGGAATCGCGTCGCGCGCTGCTGCTTGAGGCGATGGATGTGCTGAACGACCGCGAAAAGGACATTCTGATGCAACGGCGGCTGAAAGATCAGCCGATCACATTGGAAGGTCTGTCCGAGCAATACGATGTGAGCCGCGAACGGATCCGCCAAATCGAAGTGCGTGCCTTTGAAAAGCTGCAAAAGCGGATGAAGGATCTGGCGCGCGAAAAGGGCATGATGGAAACCGCCTAACGGCACTGGCGCAGATTTCAGGCGCCAATCATCGACCGACCAATCGGCCACCTGTACGATGCGGGTGGCCGTTCTCATGTCAATCTCCCGGCGATCCCAAGCGGCTTTCGTCTTTCCCTGCGCGGTAAGGGCGGTATGCTGACCCGGCAGATCATGGAAAGGCCGACAGATGAGCGATCCGATAAGATGGGGCATTCTGGGTGCCGCAAACTTTGCGCGCCAGCACATGGCCCCGGCGATCCACAGCGCGCGGGGCGCGGTGTTGGCCGGGTTGGCCACGTCAAGCGCGGAAAAGGCTGCCGGGTTCACCGCTTTCGCGCCGGGCCTGCGCGTGTTTGAAAGCTATGACGCTTTGCTGGCCAGTCCAGACATTGATGCGGTCTACGTGCCGCTGCCCAATCATCTGCATGTGGAATGGACAAAAAAAGCACTGGCGGCGGGCAAGCACGTGTTGTGCGAAAAGCCAATAACCATGGCCGAAGCGGAATTCGACGATCTGATCGCCGCGCGGGATGCGGCGGGGCTTCTGGTGGCCGAGGCCTATATGATCGTGCATCACCCACAGTGGCAAAAAACCCGCGATCTGATTTCCGATGGAGCGATCGGTACACTGCGCCATGTGGATGGGATGTTTTGCTATAACAATGCGGCAGCGCCCAACAACATCCGCAACCGACCGGAAACCGGGGGCGGCGGGCTGCGCGACATTGGTGTTTACACCTTCGGGTCGACGCGATTCGTCACTGGGCAAGAGCCCGAGAGTGTGTCGGCGGCCATCGAGTATCAGAACGACGTCGATGTTTTCGCCCATGTCACCGCTGACTTCCCCGGATTCCGGTACAATTGCGTGCTGTCGATGCGGATGTTCCCGAATCAGCGGATGACGTTTCATGGCGACAAGGGGCGGCTGACGGTGACAAATCCGTTCAACGCAAACGTCTTTGGCCAAGCGGAGATCGAGCTGGAGAACAGCGATATGAGCACGGTGGTTCACCGCTTTCCTGGCGTCGATCACTATGTGCTTCAGGTCGAGGCATTCGGAGAATCGGTGCGCACCGGGGTGCCCTATGCCTGCCCGCTGGAGTTCTCCCGGGGGACGCAACGGATGATTGATATGGCGTTTGCGGCAGCAGGGCGATGAAATGAACGACGAAGACCGAGCCATGGGGCGGATCATGGGTGAACAACCGGACCCCGGAAAACCGGACAACCTATTGATCCGCCTGCTATACATGATCCTGATCGCGGTCATGATCTCGGTCGCGCAGACGGTTCTGGGGGTGCTGACGCTTGTCCAGTTCGTCATCCTGTTGATCCACAACCGCCAGCCGAACGAACGGCTGGCCGATTTGGGAACGTCATTGGGGATCTGGGTTGCCAAGGCGGCGCGATATCAGACCGCGGCATCTGAGGTGAAGCCCTGGCCCTGGACCGATCTGGACTGACCAAGCCTGACGTCTGACCCGGCTGTGAGCCGGTCCGATCGCAATAAGACGGATCACATCCACGCTCAGACCCTGTGCGCCGGTGACAGATGCAACAGTCGTACCGCCAAACCGTTTATCTGCACCGGATTCATCGTCAAAATAACGCACTTCGATTTCCTCCGGTGCCGATATACCCGGTGTCGTCGGTTGCACGATCGTCGTCATCATTGGAATCGAATATTTTCAGATCCCATTCGGCCAGGCTGGCCATCAGGATCGTTAGGAAAATCAACACGTTTGCCCAGAATTCGGGATCGTACATCGGCATTATCGCGCCCCGGCCATCAGATTGCGGCTCTCACGGAGCAGGATGGGGCGGTTCAGTTACGATTTGATGAATGAAAGGCGAACTTTTGGGCTTTGTCCCGCCAAGCCGCAGCCAAAGACAGGTTGCGGCTTGGCAGCAGGTCGTCAGTCTTCCATTGCCTCAAGCTGATCGATGAGATCTTCGATCATTGACAGGCCCTTGTCCCAGAACGCGGGATCGCTGGCGTTGAGGCCGAAAGGTGCCAGCAGTTCGGTGTGATGTTTCGAGCCGCCAGCGCGCAGCATGTCGAAATATTTCTCCTGAAAACCCGGTGTTCCCTCTTCGTAAACCGCGTAGAGCGCGTTCACCAACCCGTCGCCGAAGGCATAGGCATAGACGTAGAATGGCGAATGTACGAAATGCGGCACATAGGCCCAGAAGGTTTCATAGCCCTCCATGAAATCGAATGCCGGGCCCAAGGATTCGGCCTGCACCGACATCCATAGCGCGTTGATCGCGTCGGGGGTCAGTTCGCCGTTTGCGCGGGCGTCGTGCAGCTTGCATTCAAAATCATAGAACGCGATCTGCCGCACAACCGTATTGATCATGTCTTCGACTTTGCCAGCCAGCAGCACCTTTTTCTCGGCGTCGGTCTTTGCCGCCGCCAGCAGTTTGCGGAAGGTCAGCATTTCACCGAAAACGCTGGCGGTTTCCGCCAGAGTAAGCGGGGTTGAGGCCAGTAATTCACCCTGATCCGCCGCCAGCACCTGATGCACCCCATGGCCCAGCTCATGGGCCAGCGTCATGACGTCGCGCGGCTTTCCCAGATAGTTGAGCATCACATAGGGGTGCACATCGACCACCGTCGGGTGCGCAAAGGCCCCCGGCGCCTTGCCCGGTTTGACCCCGGCGTCGATCCAGCCGCTGTTGAAAAACGGCTTTGCCAGATCGGCCATCTCCGGCGCGAAATCACCATAGGCGTCCAGCACCAGCTTTTGCGCCTCGTCCCATTTGACCGTGCGGGTTTCTTCCATCGGCAGGGGCGCGTTACGATCCCAGACCTGCATCCGCTCAAGGCCCAGCCACTTGCGCTTCAACTCGTAATAACGGTGCGACAGGCGGGGATAGGCGGCGACGACGGCATTGCGCAGGGCCTCGACCACCTCGGGCTCCACATGGTTGGCAAGGTGGCGTCCGGTTTGGGGCGTCGGCATCTTGCGCCAACGGTCCTCGATCTCTTTTTCCTTGGCCAGAGTGTTATGAACCCGGGCGAACAGCGCGATGTTATCCTCCAACACTGTCGCGACGGCGCGGGCACCCTTTTCGCGCTGGTCCCTGTCTTGTTCGGACAGAAGGTTCAGCGTCGCCTCGATTCCCATCTCTTCGCCATCTATGTCAAAGGTCAAACCGGCGATGGTTTCATCGAACAGCCGGTTCCATGCGGCGGCGCCAACGGTGGATTGGTCGTGCAGAAACTTCTCCAACTCATCCGAGAGCTGGTGCGGGCGCATGGCACGCAGCCGGTCGAAAATCGGACGGAACCGCGCCAGATCGGCGTTCGTGTCGAACAGCGCATCCAGCGTGGCATCGGTGATGCGGTTGATCTCAAGGGAAAAGAACACCAGCGGCGTGGTATATGTCGTGATCCTGTCCTGCATGTCGGACATGAATTTCGCCCGGTGGGCATCGGTGGTCTGCTGGTAATACCGCAGCCCGGCAAAGGACATGATGCGACCCGCCACGGTATCGATTTTCTCATAGCTCAAGACGCAGTCCAGCATCCCCTGCGCATCCAGACCGGCCAGTTTCCCCTCATAGGACGCCGCGAACCCGGAGCAGGCTTTTTCCAGCCAATCCAGATCCCGGCTCAACTCGGGGGCATCCTCGGAGGCATAGAGATCCGTCAGATCCCATTCGGGAAGATTGCCGAAATCTTTGCCGCCACCGGAACGGGCGTCGAAAACTGGAGTCTGCATATATACCTCTTTGGATTTTGTCGGTCCTTACATATGGCGCGATGGGCTGGGTTGCCAGTGGAAGGGGGTGCAGGTTCCCGTCGTGGCGTGGTTCAGGGAATCTTAACCCCAAGCCTCCAGCATCGCCTTGAGGTCGTCCAGCGTGTTGGCCTGATCCACGCTCTTGTCGTGACGCCAGCGTGACATGCGGGGAAAGCGCAGGGCGACACCGGATTTGTGGCGCGGGCTTTTCTGGATGCCCTCAAAGGCGATTTCAAAGACATGCTCAGGCCTCACCTGACGCACCGGTCCATAACGTTCCAGCGTATTCTTGCGCACCCATGCCGTAATCCGGTTGAATTCGGCATCGGTCAGCCCGCTGTAGGCTTTGGTAAAGGGAACCAGAGCTTCGCCATCGCGCACCGCAAAAGTAAAATCGGTGAACAGGTTGGCGCGCCGTCCGTGGCCCTGTTGCGCATAGATCATCACCGCATCAATGGTCAGCGGATCCACCTTCCATTTCCACCAATCACCCTTTTTCCGTCCGTCGCGATAGGGTGAATCGCGCCGCTTCAGCATCACGCCTTCGGCCTGCCTTTCGCGTGACGTTTCACGCAGGGCGCGCAACCCCTCCCATGTGTCAAAGTCGATTTCGGGCGACAGACGCAGCGGTGCTTCGGGTGGCACCTGAGCCAGGATCGCTTGCAGTGCGGCGCGGCGGCTCGCGAAAGGCTGCGCGCGAATGTCTTCGCCGCCGTGCTCCAGCAGGTCATAGGCACGCAGGATCACCGGCGCGTCGGCCAGCAGTTTCTTTGGCACCGTCTTGCGCCCGATCCGTTTCTGCAAATCGCTGAAGGGCAGGGGGCGTTCGTCCCGCCAGCCAAGGATTTCACCGTCCAGAACCGTCCCGTCAGGCAGATGATCTGCGGCGCGGGCAAATTCGGGAAACCTGTCGGTGATCAACTCTTCTCCGCGGCTCCAGAGATGGAACTGGCCTTGGCGCACGATCAACTGCCCACGGATGCCGTCCCATTTCCACTCGGCAGACCACTCGGCAGGATCGCCCAGCCCATCTGGCCCATCGTCAAGTTGATAGGCCAGATAATAGGGATAGGGGCGCGACAGATCCGCCGTTGGATCGGGCGCAAGGACCAGCGCCTGAAACGTGGTTGTGTCGGGCGCCCAGTCGCCCATCAGCCGGTGCGCCAGATCGGATTCGTCGATTCCGGTCGACTGTGACAACGCGCGGGTCATCAGTTTCCGGCTGACCCCCATGCGGAATCCACCGGTGATCAGTTTATTGAAAACAAAGCGTTGCGTGGTTCCAAGCTGATCCCAGGCCAACAGAATCGCCTGATTTCGGGCGGGTTCGCCAAGCGCCGACAATCCGCGGATGACAGTGATCCAATGGGTCAGGGGTAGGTCGCTGGCCTGCGATGGGGGCGGCAGGATCAGCGCGATTGTTTCGGCCAGATCGCCGACGATGGAGTAGGATTCCTCGAACAGCCACAGGGGGATACCGGCGCGTTCGGCGGCCCATTTGCGCAGCAGCGTGGTTGTGACGGTGCGTTTCGGGCGTCGCCCTGACAACAAGGCGATCGTCCACAGCCGGTCTGGTTCAGGCGCGGCGGACAGGTAATCGGCCAGTGCTGCGACCTTCAGGGTGGTGCGCGTGGTCTGGTCCAGAGCGGTGAACAGGGCGGCAAAGCGGTTCATGCGCTCCGCTCCGTTATGTCACGCGAGTATCCGAAATCTGCAGCGGCGCGCATCATTCCGGATCCTCCTCATCCAGAGATTCGCCGGTAAAATCGGTCTGGACGATCTGCGCATTATAGCCCTGATCCTCCAGCCAACGACGAAAGACTGTGGTGTAACCGTGCGTTACCAATACCCGTTCCGCCCCGGTGGCGCGGATCGCGGTGTTCAGGCCGGGCCAGTCGGCGTGATCGGACATCACGAACCCGCGGTCCGCCGCCCGTCGCCTGCGCACGCCGCGCAGAGCCATCCACCCCGAGGCAAATCCGTCCGACGCCGCGCCGAACCGCCGTGCCCATGGGGTGCCAAGCGCGGATGGCGTGGCCAGAACCAAAGCGCCGGGGTGATCCTTGGGGTTCGTCTCGGGGGTCACCCGGATCGTATCGGGCAGGATCAGACCTTGGGCGCGCAGGATCTCGTTGGTGTTTTCGACTGCGCCGTGGGTCAGAATCGGTCCGATTTCAGGGTCAAGCACGGACAAAAGCCGTTGCGCCTTGCCCAGGGCATAGGCGCCAAGGATGCTCGCCCGCCCTTCGGCGGCATTTGCGGCCCACCATTGGTTGACCTGCTCGGCCACCACCGCCTGCGGCTGCCAGGTGAAGATCGGCAGGCCAAAGGTGCATTCGGTGATGAAGGCGTGGCAGGGCACGGGTTCGAAGGGCTCGCAGAACCCGTCAGGTTCGATCTTGTAATCGCCCGAAACAACCCAGACCTGTCCCGCCTGTTCCACCCGGATCTGCGCCGATCCGGGCACATGGCCGGCGGGGTGAAAAGACACACTGACATCGCCGATCCGCCGCACTTCGCCGTAAGCGATCGTTGCCAGCGTGATATCGCCCAGCCGGTGTCGCATGACCGGTGCAGCGGCGGGTGTGGCAAGATAGCTGCCATGCCCCGGGCGGGCGTGATCCGCGTGACCGTGGGTGATCAGGGCACGGTCGACCGGGCGCCATGGATCGATGAAAAAATCGCCCCCCGGGCAATACAATCCGCGATCAGTACATATCAGAACATCATCGGTCATGCCGCAAGAATAGGGCGCGCGCCGGGTTTGACGAGATCACTCGCCCCTGAATCAGGTGCGTTTTTCGGTTCGGCTGCGCCACAGCAGCAGTGATCCAAGCACGACGAAAAATGTCAGATGGCCCGATGCGAAGTAATGGAATGCGAGCGTGAGCGGCCGAGCCTCACCGGACAGCACCTGAATCAGCGTAAATACCAGCGCGGAAATCGATGCAACAAAGATGGCCGCAAATGACATGAACAGGCTCCTGGGGTTCGGATCACAACAATCAAGGGTCGCGATGCCGATAAGTAGGAATCGGGAATCATATTATCGTGTAGGTTGTACCCACAGGGGTCAAGATATCATTAACGGTGACATGGGCAGCGGCGGCAGGATGCCGATACGCCCCCAGCGCGTTGGCGATGGTTGGCCGGGCGGCGATTACTGGCAGATTTCGCGATACGACAGGCGGGCTGTGCAGAAGCGGCATCGATCCGGCGACGTGGCTCATACCTTTTGAGAGCCGATTTTGCGCCGATAAATCGCCGGACCACACTGACCATGTTTCCTTTTTTGCGCCTGTCCCGCTAGAATAGGCGCAACGAGAAAAAAGGGGCCGTGTCATCACCACGTATTTTAATGAAATGTACGAAGGCGACGGCGTGCGCTCGCCCTATGGTGGGCTGTTGGAGTGGAGCCGCGACATGCCGGCCGAATTGCGCAGTCTCAAGCAATCCGAGGCCGAGGCGCTGTTTCGCCGCATCGGCATCACCTTCGCCGTCTATGGCGAGGGCGGCAGCCCCGACCGCCTGATCCCTTTCGATATGTTTCCGCGCGTCTTTGCCGCCGATGAATGGGCCCGGCTGGAACGTGGCGTGAAACAGCGGGCGCGGGCGCTGAATGCGTTTCTGTGCGATGTCTATGGCCGGGGCGAAATCGTGCGCGCGGGCCGGATCCCGGCGCGGCTGGTCTATCGCAACGAGGCGTATGAAACTGCTGTCTGCGGATTTGTGCCACCCAAGGGCGTGTACAGCCATATCGTTGGCGTCGATCTGGTGCGCACGGCCGCCGATGAATTCTTCGTGCTGGAAGACAACTGCCGCACGCCCTCTGGGGTCAGCTATATGTTGGAAAACCGGGAGATCATGATGCGGATGTTTCCGGCGCTGTTTCAGGAGAACCGGATCGCGCCGGTGGAAAATTATCCCTCGCTGCTGCGCCGCACTCTGGCGAGCGTTGCGCCTGCCAAATGCGAGGGGGAGCCGCGGGTGGTGATCCTGACGCCGGGCCATTTCAACAGCGCCTATTACGAGCATTCGTTTCTGGCGGACATGATGGGTGTCGAACTGGTGGAAGGTGCCGATCTGTTCGTCGAGGGTGATTTTTGCTGGATGCGCACCACCGAGGGCCCGAAGAGGGTCGATGTGATATACCGGCGGATCGATGATGCATTTATCGATCCGCTGTGCTTTCGGCAGGATTCGATGCTGGGGGTGCCGGGGCTGATGAATGTCTATCGGTCGGGCGGAGTCAGTATCTGTTCGGCGCCGGGTGCAGGTGTTGCCGATGACAAGGCGATCTATACCTATGTGCCGGAAATGATCCGGTTCTATCTGGGCGAGGCGCCAATCCTCAAGAACGTACCGACCTGGCAATGCGCCAAGGATGACGACTGCCGTTATGTGCTGGAGAATCTGGCCGAACTGGTGGTCAAAGAAGTTCATGGATCGGGCGGTTACGGTATGCTGATCGGACCGCAGGCCGATGCCGCAACGCTTGCACTTTTCGCCGCCAAGATCCGCGAAAAACCGTGGAATTATATTGCCCAGCCGACGCTGGCGCTGTCGACCTGCCCGACCTTCGTCGAGTCCGGTGTTGCTCCGCGGCATGTGGATCTGCGACCCTATTGTCTGGTGGGCGAGACGATCGAACTGGTTCCCGGAGGGCTGACCCGGGTCGCGTTGACGGAAGGATCGCTGGTGGTGAATTCGTCACAGGGCGGGGGCGTCAAAGACACCTGGGTGATGGCGGAATGAGCGGTGATCTGAACATCCGGGCGCGCGCCATATCACCCGTTCGCGGTCGGCTGGGGGTTGCGCCATGCTGAGCCGGACTGCGGGCCACCTGTTCTGGATCGCGCGCTACATCGAGCGGGCCGAGACAAATGCGCGGCTGCTTGAGGTCGGGGCGCGCAACGCGCTGATCCCGAACATCGGCGGCGGATTCCGCAATGACTGGGAATCGGTGTTGCAGACCAGCGGTGGCGCTCAGGGCTTTGCCGAGAAATACGGCGATGTGGTGCAGCGCAACGTCGAAACCTGGCTGTTCTTTGATCGCGACAACCCGTCGTCTGTCGCCTCCTGTATTCACTCTGCGCGGGAGGGCGGGAGAGTGGTGCGCACCGCGCTGACCACACAGGTTTGGGACGCCGTGAATTCGGCCTTCCAGGACATGCAGGAATTCGCACGCACAGAACGTTCAAGCCTGTCGGTGAGCGATCTGACCGACTGGACCCTGCGCACCACTGCGTTGATCCGTGGCTCGGCGTTGAATACGCAGTTGCGCAACGACGGATATGATTTCACCAACATCGGTCATTATATTGAACGGGCCGACAGCACGGCGCGGCTGCTCGATGTGAAATACTATGTGTTGCTGCCGAATGTTGCCTATGTCGGGTCGGGGCTGGACAATTACCAGTGGCGCACACTGCTGCGCGCGATGTCAAGCAACCGGGCCTTCAACTGGGCCTATGGCGGCGAAATAAGCCCGGCCAAGATCGTCGATTTTCTGGTGCTGAACCGGGCCTGCCCCCGGTCCCTGATGTCGGCGGCTGAAGGCGCGGCCGAGCATCTGGACCGGCTGGCGCGCAGCTATGGCCGGTCAACCGAGGCGCAGACCCGGGTGCGGGACATGGTCGGCAACCTGAGCGAAGTGCAGGTGCAAGATATCTTCGACGAGGGTCTGCACGAATTTCTGGGCCGTTTTATGGGCGATCTGGCGGCGCTGGGCGGCGACGTGCAGCGGATTTATCTGAGCGGAGAAACGCGATGAGGCTGCAGATTTCACATGAGACGGTCTATCGGTTCGACCCGCCGATGCGCGGCGTGGTGCAAAGCCACCGGATGACCCCGTCGCAGTTCGAGGGGCAGCAGGTGATCCACTGGTCCATCGATGTGGCGGGTGCCGAACGTGGCGCGTCGTTCCGTGATGGGGCGGGGGATTGGATTAAAACCGTTTCGCTGCTGGGTCCGGTCAGCGAGGTGCGGGTGATGGTGCAGGGGGTTGTTGAAACCCGCGATCTGTCCGGGGTGCTGCGCGGCCACCGCGAAACTGTCCCGCCCGACGCCTATCTGCGTCCAACCGAGGCGACACAGCCCGAAGTGGTTGTGCGTGCTTTGGCCGAACAGGCATTGGCAGACGCCGAGGAAGGTGCGTTGGCGCGGGCCCACGCGCTGGCTGGGGCAGTTGCCGATGCCATTGATTACCGTCCGGGCGAAACTGCTGCGGGCACCACTGCGGCCGAGGCGCTGACGCTGGGCCGAGGGGTCTGTCAGGACCATACCCATGCCCTGCTCGCTGTGGCGCGGGTGTCGGACATTCCCGCGCGCTATGTCACCGGATACCTTGAATCCGGGGCGGACGGCGGCGCACATGAGGCCAGCCACGCCTGGGCCGAGCTGTTTGTGGATGGTATCGGCTGGATCGGCTTTGACGCCGCAAACCGCTGTTGCCCCGACGAACGCTATGTCCGGCTGGGGTCGGGGCATGACGCGCAGGGTGCCGCGCCGATCCGGGGCGTCGCAGACGGGTTGGGCGTAGAAGCGATGACCATTGATGTCTCCGTCACGCCGGAAACCCAAAGCCAGTCGCAAAGCCAGTCGCAAACTCAGCAGTGACGCCCAGTGCGCGATTAGGTGGCGGCCGATTTGGGGGCGACCGATTTTCTGACGGCCAATCGGGGGACGACGGACTGTCTGGCGACGGGCGCAGCGGTCGGGTCACCTTAACCGGGCGGTAACCGCTGTCGGGCAGGTTTGCCTCAAAGCTGCCGGTTTCGCCATTGCGCGGCGCGGGTCCGGAGAATAGTCAGCCATGTAGTATAGAAACGGGCGGTGTGGCGATGACGTATTGTGTTGGGCTTTTACTGGATGCCGGCATCGTTTTGCTGTCGGACACGCGGACCAATGCGGGACTGGACAATATTTCCGTCTATCGCAAGATGTTCACCTTTGAACAGCCGGGCGATCGGGTGATCACGATCATGACCGCCGGCAGCCTTTCTGTGACGCAAACCACGATTGCCCGACTGAAAGACGCAATCGACCACCCGGAAAGTCACCCGGCTGACGGCACCGGCACCCGGTCGATCATGGCTGCGCAGACCATGCTTCAAGTGGCCGAAATCGTCGGTAACACCCTGTCGACAGTGGCACAGGACGTGGCGATGCGGATGGGCGGTATGTCGCAGAACGCCAGCGCCTCGCTTATCGTGGCCGGACAGCGCAAGGGCGGCGACATGCGGATGTTCCTTGTGTACCCCGAGGGAAATTTTATCGAGGCAACAAATGACACCCCATTTCTGCAAATCGGTGAACACAAATACGGCAAGCCGATCCTCGACCGGGTGGTGACGATGGAAACATCGCTGGCCGATGCGCAAAAGGCCGTGCTGCTGTCGATGGATTCGACGCTGCGTTCCAACCTGTCGGTCGGCATGCCGCTGGATCTGACGGTGATCGCAGCAGGTAGCCTGACAGCGCAAACCCGCCGGATCGAAGCGGACGACGAAGTGTTTCACCGCATGTCTGCCGATTGGTCGAACGCCCTGCGCGATGCTTTTACCGAGGTGGAATTGTGATCGGCGCAACTGTCTGATCAGATGGCGAAACTGTCTGATACTCTCTTGCGGCTGACCTGATTTCGCGGGCGACGTTTGACCTTGGGACGTGGCTGCCGTTCAATGCCCGGGATTTGAATGGAGCCTTGAATGCGATTTGTACGTTTTGGGCCGACCGGGGCCGAGCGCCCCGGCGTGCTGGATCACGAGGGGCGCATCCGCGACTTGTCGGGCGATTTCCGCGATCTCTCCGGCGCTGATCTGGCGCGGCTGGGTGCCGTCGATCCACATAAACTCCCGCTGGTTGAGGGTTCACAACGCCTTGGCGTGCCGGTGGCGGCGGTGGGTAAATATATTTGCATCGGCATGAACTATACCGATCACGCCCGCGAGAACGGTATGTTTCCGCCGCGCGAACCGATCTTTTTCCTCAAGGCCACATCGGCACTCTGCGGGCCGAATGACCCGGTGATCCTGCCGCGTGGATCGGTCAAGGCAGACTTCGAGGCGGAACTGGGCGTCGTCATCGGCCGCGAAGCGAAATATGTGACCGAGGACGCGGCCCTGTCCCATGTCGCCGGATATGTCGCAGTGAACGATCTGAGCGACCGGGAATTTCAGATTGAACGCGCGGGCCAGTGGACAAAAGGCAAAAGCGCCGACACCTTCGGCCCCGTTGGTCCCTGGTTGGTGACCCCGGACGAGGCGGGCGATCCGCAGGACATGGTGCTTCGGCTGCACCTGAACGGCGTCGCGATGCAGGATGGGCATACCGCCAATATGATCTTTCCGGTGAAGCGGCTGATTTCCTATGTGTCGCAGTTCATGTCGCTGCAACCGGGTGACATCATCGCCACGGGTTCGCCCGCCGGGGTTGGCATGGGGCGGCGCCCGCCAGTCTGGCTGAAACCCGGCGACGAAATGGAGCTTGAAGTGGGGCGGCTGGGCACACAACGCCAGACTGTGCAAAGATATCAGGGATTTGATTGATTTGCCGTCTTGCTTGCCCCGTCACTTGCGGTAACTCTGCGGCATGCCATTCCGTTTTATTCACACCGCCGACATACACCTTGATTCGCCGCTGCGTTCGCTGGCGCTGCGCAACTCCGATCTCGCCGCACTGATCGGCGATGCGACCCGGCGCGCATTGGTCGGGATTGTCGATCTCTGTCTGGAAGAAGCCGTCGATGCACTGCTTATTGCAGGCGATCTGTATGACGGCGATCAGACCTCGATGAAGACGGCGCGGTTTCTGGGTGATCAACTGGCGCGGCTGGATCAGGCGGATATCGCGGTGTTCATCATCCGGGGCAATCACGATGCCCTGTCGCGGATCACGCAGGAATTGATCCTGCCGCCCTCGGTCAGGGTGTTCGGCGGGCGGGCGGATGTCCTCGGTCTGACCGCTGGCGCGCTTGAGGTTGCGGTGCACGGGCTGAGTTTTGCGCGTCCGCAAGCGCCCGACAGCCTGCTGCCGAAGTATCGCGCGCCGGTGCCGGGGGCGGTCAACATCGGGTTGATGCACACCAGCCTTGCCGGGGCGGCGGGGCACGATGTCTATGCCCCCTGCGCGCTGGGCGATCTGCATGGATCGGGCTTTGATTATTGGGCGCTGGGGCACATCCACAAGCGAACCGATCACTCGTCCAGCGTTGGGGGGACGTCAACGGTCATCATGCCCGGCATGCCCCAGGGGCGCGATATCGGCGAGGCGGGGGAAAAGACCGTGACGCTGGTCACTGTCGGTGACGACCGGTCGGTGACAGTCGAACAGCGGCCCACGGCGATTGCCGAATTCGCCCGGGTGGCGGTCGATCTGACCAATGTCGACAACTGGGGCGATGCGGTCGGGCGAGCCGAGACGGCGCTGGCCGAGGCCCGCGACTCCTGCGGCGCGCAGCATTTGGTGGCGCGCGTCGGTCTGAGTGGCGCGACACCGCTGTCATGGCGGCTGCGGCGCGACGCTGATCTGTTCGCGACCGAACTTGAACAGCGGGGCGAACGGCTGGGCCAACTCTGGATCGACAAGGTTGAAATGGCGGTGGGACAACCCGCCCATGACGCCCCCGATGATGGTGATCCGCTGGCCGAACTGGCCGGGCTTATGGGTGACGGCACGCCCGACGATCTGCGCGCGGCGGTCCGCGCCTTGGTCGAAGGTGTGCGCGACGATCTGCCGCCAGACGCGCGGGGATTCGCGGGCAACGATGCCGAGGAATTCGAGGCCTATCTCGACCAACTTCTGGCCGAGGGGGGCGCGGATGTTCTGGCCCGTCTCGCCACACCTGACGGTGGAGCACTATAATGCGTCTGCGCCGACTGGACCTTACGCGTTATGGCAAATTCACCGGACAGGGCATCGATTTCGGGCCAGCTCCGGCGGATGGCCCGGATATGCACATCGTCTTTGGCCTGAACGAGGCGGGGAAATCGACCGCGCTCTCGGCTTGGCTCGACCTGCTGTTCGGGATCGAAGAGCGGTCGCGCTATAACTTCCTGCACCCCTATCCGACGATGGAAATTGGCGGCACGCTGGAATTCGACGGCGCGCTGCACGAAATTTCGCGGGTCAAGCAACGGGCGCCATCCCTGCGCGACAGCGCCGGGCGGGCGGTGAGTGATGCGCTGCTGTCCACACCGCTGGCAGGGCTGACGCGCGACACCTATCGCACGATGTTCTCGCTGGATGATCAGACAATCGAAGACGGCGGCGAGGCGATCCTGCACAGCCGGGGCGATCTGGGGGCGCTGCTGTTTTCGGCGAGCGCGGGACTGGGTGATCTGTCGCAGCGGCTGGATGATATCGGCAAAGCGGCTGACGCAATCTATCGCAAACGCGCGCAAAAAACCGAGATTGCCGAGTTGAAACGAGAAATCACCTCGCTGAAGGCGCAGCGGGATGAGATCGATATTCAGGCATCGGCCCACGCCGCATTACAGGCAGCGCGAACGGCGGCACAGACGGCACACCGCCAAGCCTCTGATGATCGGGCGGCGGCCAAGGTGCGGGCAGAGCGGTTGCGCGCCTTAGAACGGGCACGTCCCTGTGCTGCGGCAATCCGGCGGATCGATGGGGCGTTGGCAGAGCTTGGTGATCTGGCCCGCCCGCCCCTGCATTGGGCCGGGGATCTGGATGGTCTGGCGGCTGACGAGGGGCGGTTGACGGCGGCGCTTGCGGGTCTGGACAGCCATGTGGCGCGGATTGCGCAAGAGATTGTCGAAATTCCACAGGACGCGATGGCCTTGGGTCTGGGTGACCGGCTGACCGGATTGGCCGACGGGGCGGCGCGGTTTCGCACTGCCGAGGCCGATCTGCCAAAACGCCGTGCCGAACGTCTGGCCGCCGATGCGCGGATCACGGCGCTTTTGCCGCTGCTCGGGTGTGACGCAGGGACCGATCCGCAGCAGTTGCTTGTGGCGGCACCGGTGGCGGGAATGTTGCGGGATCTGATCGAACAACGCTCGGGGATCGCGGCAAGGTTTGAGGCAACGCAAGAGGAACTGACCGCAGCGCAGGCGGCCGTGCAGGCGGCGGCTGAAATGCCGGGCGCCGCACCGGTGGACGCGACCGGCGTGGCGGCACTGCGGCTTGCGTTGAAACAGACACGCGACGGCGATCTGACGGCGCGGCTTGGAATTGCCGAAAATGCATTGCCCGCCAAGCGCAATCTGGCGGCCCGCGCCATGGCCGGATTGGCGCCGTGGAACGGAACGCCTGATGAGCTGGCGCAGGTAGCGGTGCCAGATGCCGCCCAGTTGATCCAATGGCGCGAGGCGTCGGCAAAGCTGGACCAGCGCGAGGAAACCCTGCGCGCGCGATTGGAAGACCTTGAAACACAGCGCGTCGGCGACGCGGCACGGCAGGCGGCAGGGGCAGACGCTGTGGCCGACGATTCAGCGGCTGCGGCGTTGCGCGGCGAACGGGATGCGGCTTGGCAGACCCATCTGGCGGCGCTGGATGCGGCAACGGCTGCGGAATTCGAACGGCTGCTGGCGCGCCACGATTCAGTCAGCGAACAACGGCTTTCCCGCGCCGGTGAGCTGGCCGATCTGCGGGCGCAGACAGCCGCCATGGCTGTGGCCAAGGCTCAGGCGGATGAGTCGCGCAGCCGTCTGACGCAGCTGGAAACCGATCGTGAGCGGTTGCGTAAGACCGTTGCCCAGGCCGCACCGCATGTTCCGGCACCCGCTGACGCGCCGCTTGGCGTGGTGCTGGCAGGGATCGATACTTGGGTTGCAGCGCGATCCCATGCACTCGAATCCACTCTGGCGGTGCGTGATGCCGAGGATGAACTGACGCGTCTGACCGCGCAGGCCGAGGCGATGCGTCGGGCTTTGGCCACGGGGTTGAGCGATCTTGGATACCCGGCGGGGGACAGTCCGCAGGCGGTTTTGGCAGAAATGGCCGACACGGTCTTGAGTGATCTGGCGGTGCGGCAGACCGCAAAGGTCACGGCCCAGCGGGCATTGGAGGTGCGGCAGCGTGCCGCCGAACAGGCACAGACTGCCGAGACGAGATGGCAGGCGGAGTGGACACAGACGCTGGGCGAAACCTGGTTTTCGGGGCGGACGAACCCCGGGGCGGTGCGCGAATTGCTGGACCGGCTGGCCGGACTGCCCGGCGAACTTGAGGCGCGGCGAGAGTTGGATCACCGGATCGACACGATGGAGGCAAACCGCGCGGGTTTCGCCGCTGAAGTGAGCGGTCTTGCGGCCGCGCTGGGCGTTGCGGATGGCGATACCCTGAGCCTTGCGCAGACGCTGAGCACACGCCATGGCGGGGCTTTGGCGGCAGATCAACGGCTGACGGACCGCCGGGCCGATCTGGCCAAACTCACCGCGGATCGAGATGCACAATCAGACAGGCTGACCGAACTTTCTGCACGGCTGAAACCGATGCTGGCGTTCTTCGGCCTCGACGATCTGCCGGCACTTCAGGCGGCCATGGGCCAATGCGCCGCCCGAGACGATCTTGAGCGCGAGCGCGAAGGGCTGGCCAGCCGGATATTGGGTGAACTTGGCGACGATGATTTGCCGACGGCACTGGCGCGGATCGACAGTCTTGATGCCGACACGGCGGCCCAGGATCTGGCGGGGCTGGAGCAACGTCTGGGTGAATTGGACGATCTGGTGTCGGAGTCCTTTGCGGATTTGCGGGCCGCCGAACAGCGTCTGAACGCCGTGGGCGGAGACGATTCCGTCGCCCGGATTGATGCGGCACGGCGCACGGCGCTTTTGTCGATCGAGGATGCCGCACAGCGGTTCCTGCGGTTGCGGGCCGGGGGTATGGTGGCCGCGCAGGCCTTGCGCGCCTATCGTGACCGGCACCGCAGTTCGATGATGACCCGGGCGTCCGATGCCTTTGCACAGATCACCGGGGGTGCCTATTGCGGCCTGACCACCCGGGCCGACGGCGACAGTGAAATCCTGATCGGACAGGGGCGGGATGGCGGATCGAAACTGGCCGAGGACATGTCCAAAGGCACGCGGTTTCAGCTCTATCTGGCGCTCCGGCTGGCGGGCTATGCCGAATTCGCTGCCGTCCGCCCCACGGTGCCGTTCATCGCCGATGACATCATGGAGACATTTGACGAGCCGCGCAGCCATGAGGTGTTTCGCCTGTTCGGCGATATGGCGGAACTTGGACAGGTGATTTATCTGACCCACCACCGGCATCTGTGTGACATTGCCCGGGCCGTCGTGCCCGGGGTGCGGGTGCATGAACTGCCTTCGTGATACGGTTCAGGGATGCGCGGTGAAAAGCGCGGTCGCGCTGTCATAAAACCGCGCCCGGATCGCGGGGGTTTCCATCATGACTTCGTGGCGCGCGCCCGAGATCAGATCGAGAGTGCCGCCCGGCCACTCGGCCATGCGCATATAGATACGCCCTTTGTCGACGATCTGTTCACTGCTGCCGAGCACGGTGTGGACAGGCAGGGCGGGCGAGGGGCGGCGTGACAGCTTGAGCATGTCGCGCAACGCCTCGTACAGCCATCGCAGGGACGGCCCGCCCAGACCCAGCGTCGGATAGGTGGCCACCTGAGCCTGCATGAACGCCCACATCTCGCGATCGGACGTCAGCAGATTATCGTCGAACGGCGCGTCCACGACATAGGATTTGCCCGAAGTGCCCGGCGCAAAGTTCTGATCGAACCCCAGACCCCGGCTCGCCCATGACAGTGACCACGCCAGCGGGCGCAGCGCCGGCGCCATCACGATGCCCCACATCGGCGCAGAAAAGGCGACGGCATTGACCGGCAGCCCGTCGTACAGGGCGCGCAACCCGATGGCACCGCCCATGGAGTGCGCGACAAGATAGAACGGCCGGGGCAGGTCCAGACGCCGGGCTGCGGCAAGCATCGCCGCGACATCCTTCTGGTAATCGCTGAAATGCTGCACATGGCCGCTTTGTGGATCGTCGATCATCCGGTCGGTCAGCCCTTGACCGCGCCAGTCCACTGCGATCATCGCAAAGCCCCGCCGCGCGAATTCACCCGCGGCGGGACCGTATTTCTCGACATATTCGGTGCGACCGGGAAACATCAGAACGGTGCCGCGGTCCCCTTTGCTCCAATGGGCGACCCGGAGCCGCATCCCGTCCGCCGTGTGCACCCAATGGCACTGTCCGCCTTCGGGAGCACGGGCGACATCGTGGTAAAACGGCGCCTTGTCGAGTTCGAGAACGTTCATGGCTCAGGAGAGGGCGGAAGCCAGTTTCATTGCCGTACCCATATCGCCATCGATGGTCAGGCGGCCCGACATGAACGCATTGGTCGGATTCAGCTCGCCCTCGATGATTTCGCGGAAGGTGTCGGCATCGGCGGTCAGCGTCACATCGGAGTCTTCGTCCCCCGCCCGCGCACCCGCGCCGTCCAGCATGATCGCGCCTTCGTCAGTGATGACGAATTTGGCCGACCCGTCGAAATCACCGCCCAGTTTTTCGTTCAGGGTGGCCACGGCTGCAGTGATCAGGTCGGACATTTGAAAATTCCTTTTATTGTGATGACACGGCGGGATGCTTTCCGCGCGTCTTGCGCTAGAGTTAAAAACGTTATGGGGGTCGTCATGCATTTTCTCAAACCTGCCGTTGCGGCACTTGGCTTTGCAATATGTGGGGCATTCCCCGCAGTGTCGCAACAGGCCGATCTTGACGATTTGTTTGATGCGCTTCGGGTCGCACCCGCCGAAAGCGCGGAATCGATCGCGGAAAAGATCTGGGCCGAGTGGTCGAAATCTGGCTCGCCTGCGATGGATCTGTTGCTGGACCGGGGCCGCAAGATGATGGAGGCGGGCGATATTGTGCTGGCGGTCGAACATTTTTCGGCCCTGATCGATCATGCGCCGGATTTCGCCGAAGGATACAATGCCCGAGCGACCGCGCTGTTCCAGCTGAACCGATATGGCGAATCGCTCGATGATATCCGCAGCACGCTGGCGCTGAACCCGCGTCATTTCGGCGCGCTGTCGGGTCTGGGCACCTTGCTTGAAGAGTTGGGATACGAGGCCGAGGCGCTGAAGGCATGGCGCGCGGTGCGCGATCTGTATCCCGCACAGCCCAGTGCCAAGGCCGCGATCGATCGGCTGCGGGTGCTTGTCGAAGGCGTCGAGATCTGATTGGGAATCCGCTGGGTAAAATCAGGGTATTTCAGGGGGTTGTGACGTTACTGCAACAAGTGCGTGGCAGGGTGCATTTGCGATATACCTTGTCAGTCGAATGGCACAGAGTTGCCCAAGGCGGCGGACGAACCGCCCCGATCCACATAAAAATTCTCTGAGGACGAGCACCATGAAACTTACAAGAACCGCGCTTGCGGCAGCATTGCTGTGCGCGCCCGCAATTTCACAAGCCGCCGAAGTCACCGGCGGTGAAATCTCGCTCGGTTACTCGGCCATGACCGAGGATTCGGATTTCAACGCGACATCTCTTGAGGGAGCGTTGGAATTGGGGTTCACGCAGACCATCGCGGCGCAGCTTGACCTTGGCTATCACAAGTACGGTTTGGTCGATGACCATGCGACCAACGTGACGCTGCACGGTATCTATCATTTCAGCGATACGACGTCGACCGGCCTGTTCTATGGCCGCGAATCAGTCGACGGTTCCGATGCCGACTTCTACGGGATTGAGGCCGGACACGAATATGAAGATTTCGATGTCGAGGGCTATGTTGGATACGGCAAGGAGAGCGGCATTTCCGCCACCGTCGTCGGGCTGAGCGGCGCCTATGCGTTCAACGACAGCGTTTCGCTGGGTATGTCGTTTGACAATGTCGACTTCAACGGTGGCCTGAGCGCGCGCCGCTTTGGGGTCAAGGGCAGCTATGACTTCGGGACTGGCGCAGCGGCCTATGCCGAGGTCGGCGAGGCGCGCCTCGATATCGGTGGCCTTTCGATATCCGACACCTTTGTCGGCATCGGCGCGACCTTCGCCTTTGGCGCCGACCGTGGCGCGACCTTTGGAAAGCGCGGTCTGGCGCATCTCGTTCCGGGGCTCTGATCTTCGCATTGCCGGTTTGAAACCGGCGGGCGCGGCGTGCTTTGTGCGCCGCGCCCGTGTCCGGATTCGGGGCAGGGTTGTGTCCCGACGCCGGACAGGTCATCTAGGTGGTGACGAACAGGCGAGGCGCAGGGCATGACCGTTTCTACGGGCCAAATTACCGCAATTCTTGGCCCCACGAACACCGGCAAGACCCATTACGCCATCGAGCGGATGCTGGGTTATCGCAGCGGGATCATTGGCCTGCCGCTCCGGCTTCTTGCGCGTGAGGTTTACGACAAGATCGTTGCCGCCCGCGGCCCCTCGGTCGTGGCCCTGATCACCGGCGAAGAGCGGATTGTGCCCGAGCGCGCACAATACTGGGTCTGCACGGTCGAGGCGATGCCCGAAGGCATGGGTGCCGATTTTCTGGCCGTCGATGAAATCCAGCTTTGCGCCGATCCGGAGCGGGGGCATGTTTTCACCGACCGCCTGTTGCGCGCGCGCGGCACCCACGAAACCCTGTTCATGGGTGCCGAAACCATGCGGGGCGCCATCGCCGCCCTTGTTCCCAAGGTGAATTTCGTACGCCGCGAGCGGTTTTCGCAACTGCTTTACACCGGTTCGAAAAAGGTTTCTCGGCTGCAGCCGCGCAGCGCAATCGTGGGATTTTCGGTTGATAACGTCTATGCCATCGCCGAACTGATCCGTCGGCAAAAGGGCGGTGCGGCAGTGGTCATGGGCGCGCTTTCACCGCGGACGCGCAACGCTCAGGTCGAAATGTACCAGAACGGCGATGTGGAATTTCTGGTCGCCACCGATGCCATCGGCATGGGGCTGAACCTGGATATCAACCATGTGGCGTTTTCCGGTCTGTCGAAATTCGACGGGCGGCGAATGCGCACATTGGCGCCCAATGAACTGGCGCAGATCGCCGGGCGGGCGGGGCGTTATCTGAACGACGGCACGTTTGGCGTGACCGGCGAGGCACCGCCGCTTGACGATGGCGTGGTCGATGCGATCACCGAAAACCGGTTTCCTCCGATCAAGAAACTCCAATGGCGCAACGCGCGTCTGGAGTTCGGGACGGCAGGCGCGCTGATCCGCAGTCTTGAAGCACCGACAGATGGCAAGGAGGGCGAGGAATGGCTGGCCCGTGCCCGCGAAGCCGATGATCTTGCGGCGCTGAAAACGCTGTCGGATATGCCCGAAGTCGCCATGCGATGTAGCGATGCGCGCGGTGTCAAACTGCTTTGGGACGTTTGCCGCATTCCCGACTTTCGCAGCATCAGTGCGGGCGAACATGCCAACCTGCTGCAACGTATATTCGGGTTCCTGTCCGAGTGGGGCCGGGTGCCCGACGACTGGATGGCGGGACAAATTAAGCGGATCGACCGAACCGATGGCGACATTGACGCGTTAAGTAAAAGACTGGCCTATATCCGCACGTGGACTTATGTCGCACAGCGCAAAGGCTGGCTGGATGACGAAACCCATTGGCGCGAAGCAACCCGTGCCGTAGAAGACCGACTGTCGGATGCGCTGCATGGCGCACTGACCCAACGATTTGTGGACCGGCGCACATCTGTGCTGTTGCGCCGGCTCAAGCAGAAGGAGAGCCTTGTGGCCGAGGTGAATGACAAGGGCGAAGTAAGCGTCGAGGGGCAGGTTCTGGGCCGCCTTCAGGGGTTTCGGTTTCAACATGATGCCTCGGCATCCCCGGACGAGGCCAAGACATTGCGTCAGGCCGCCGAGACGGCGTTGAAGCCCGAATTCCATCTGCGGGCTGACCGGTTTTATAACGCGCCGGATACCGAACTGGATTTCACCGAACAGGGGGGCCTGATGTGGGGTTCCTCGGCGGTGGGCAAACTGGTTGCCGGTGCCGAGCCGATGAAACCCATGGTCGAAGCCTTCGTTGACGACGAGGCTGGCCATGACGTGGCGCAGAAAGTGCAGCGTCGGTTGCAGCATTTCATCGATCGCAAAGTGGCAACTCTGTTCGAGCCGCTGCTGGCGATGCAGCGCGACGAGGGTCTGACCGGGCTGGCGCGTGGATTTGCGTTCCGGATGATCGAAAACCTTGGCATATTGCCCCGGGATCAGATCGCTGGCGAGGTGAAAGAGCTGGATCAGGATGCCCGCGGCGCGTTGCGCAAGCATGGTATCCGTTTCGGTCAGTTCACCGTTTTCCTGCCACTGCTCCTGAAACCTGCGGCGACGCGGTTGCGGCTGGTGTTGTGGGGCCTGTCCAAGGAGTTGAGTGAATTCCCTGAAAGCCCGCCCCCAGGGCTGGTGACGATTGCGGCTGGCAAGGGCATGCCCGACGGCGCCCATACGATGATGGGCTACCGTACCGCTGGTGAGCGGGCGATCCGCATCGACATGCTGGAACGTCTGGCCGATATGCTGCGTGGCCAGAACAGCCGCGCGGGATTCGAGGCAACACCCGATATGCTTTCGATCACGGGCATGACGCTGGAGCATTTTTCCGAGCTGATGAACGGTCTTGGGTATCAGGCCGAACGTGGCGAGCGTGTGAAGGTCAAGGCGGCGAAACCATCCGCCGCACCCGAAACGCCATCCGAAAGCCCGCCGGATACGCCGCCGGAAACCCCGGTGGAAACACCGACCGAGGCACCCGAGCCGCCGGTGGAAACACCTGCGGAAACGCCAGCCGAGAGCCCGGGCGAATCTCCGCCTGAACCACCGGTCGAAGCGCCCGACCAGACTCCTGCGGAAACACCCGTGAACCCGCCCGCGGAACTGCCCGGTCAGTCGCCCGACGAATCGCCTTCGGACATTCCAGTCGAAGTGCCGGATGGGACGCCCGACGAGACGCCGCTACTCTCCTCAGAAGGCGATGATGCGCTTTTGCCGGTCGATGTGGCGATGCAGTCACCCGGCGATCCGGCATTGGTCGATGCACTGGACATGGACAATCCGGCAAATCTGCCCGGCACCGATCCATCCGAGGTGCCCGGGACCGGCGATGCCGACCCGGTGATAGACGCGATCGCGCTGGACGCAGGCGGGACGCCGGATGTTGTAGCTGAAACACCAACGGGCGAGACCGAGGTGTTCTTTACCTTCACATGGCGCGGAAACCGTCCGGCGCGTGATTCCAATCGTGGGCCACGTCGTGACGGGCAAAACTCGCGTGGTGAGGGTGAAGCACGCGAAGCCAAGCCAAAGGGTCGCAGACCGAACAAGGGCAAACCCGAGGGGGCCGCCGACCGCAAGGACCGTGGACCCGACCGGAGCAAAGATGCTGGCAAGGGACGCGGCGCCAAGACATTCGAGGCCCGTCCGCCCAAGCGCGAAAAACCGATTGATCCCGATAATCCGTTTGCCGCCGCGCTGATGGCTTTGCGTGACAAAAGCTGACGCCACGGCCGGCCCGCGCCAGACGGTGCGGGCCGACAAGTGGCTGTTCTTTGCCCGGTTTTTCAAAACCCGGACACTGGCCGCTCAGGTGATCTCGGGTCGCCACCTGCGGATCAACGGCACCCATGCGCGCAAGCCGGCACAGGCGGTGGGGCCGGGCGATGTTCTGACTTTTCCGCAGGGCGAGACTATACGCGTCATTGAGGTCGTGACCTGCGGCGCTCGGCGCGGTCCGGCAACCGAGGCGGCAACACTGTTCCTAGATCGCACGCCAGTGACGGAATCCGTTCCCCGATCGCCCCGCTTTGAAGGAAAGGGCCGCCCCTCAAAGAAGGACCGCCGCGACATCGATCTTTTGTTGCGCGGTAACGATTTCGGCAATTCGGGTCCGCTTGAATGATCCTGGCAACAAGGCTAGGTCAGGGGTGATTTAGAGTGGAACCGCACCAATGACCTATGTCGTCACCGACAATTGCATCGCCTGTAAATACACCGACTGCGTCGAAGTCTGCCCGGTGGATTGCTTCTATGAGGGCGAGAACATGTTGGTCATCCACCCCGATGAATGTATCGACTGTGGTGTGTGCGAACCCGAATGCCCCGCAGATGCGATCCGCCCCGACACAGAGCCCGGGATGGAGCCATGGGTGGAGTTCAACCGCCAGTACTCCGAGGCCTGGCCGGTGATCATCACCAAGAAAGATCCTTTGCCGGAAGCAGAAGAACGCGACGGTGAAGCCGGAAAAATGGAAAAATACTTCTCGACTGAGCCGGGCGAGGGTGGCTGAAAGCATCCAATAGTGGGTTTCGGGTGTAATTCGCCATCTGGTTGCGCAAGAGTAGCGAAACAATATTACGTCGTCGCTACTTTTCGCTGGGATTATCGTAAGTGACGCAGCGACATCTTTCGGATGGCGCTATTTTGTGCTATATATGGCATACGATAATTGGCGAACGACAATATTCTGCAAGTTTTGCAACTGAGAAATACCCGGGGGTGCCTGCCGCGATGCGGCCAAAGCGACTTGGGTGGAAATTCCGGTAACGACGGGAATATACGTGTTCCCGCCGTCGTCTTGTTGTCTGTCTATCGCCTGAAACGGGGTTCCTAAGGGAAAGTGTGTCTGTATGAGCAAGTCGAAGAAACTGGATTTCCGGCCGAACGAATTTGTCGTCTATCCGGCCCATGGTGTGGGTCAGATTGTGTCGATCGAACATCAAGAGATAGCCGGTATCTCTTTGGAATTGTTCGTGATCTCCTTTGAAAAGGACAAAATGACGCTGCGGGTTCCCACCCATAAGGCGACTGATGTCGGCATGCGCTCGCTTTCGTCACCCGATATCGTGACCAAGGCGATGACGACGCTCAAGGGTAAGGCCAAGGTTAAAAAGGCCATGTGGTCGCGTCGGGCGCAGGAATACGAGCAAAAGATCAACTCGGGCGATCTGATCGCGATTGCCGAGGTGGTGCGCGACCTGCACCGCACCGACGACCAACGCGAGCAAAGCTACTCGGAACGTCAGCTGTACGAGGCCGCATTGGAGCGTTTGACGCGCGAAGTGGCCGCCGTTTCAGGTGGTGACGAATCACTCGCCCAACGTCAGGTTGGTGATGTGCTGACCAGCCGCGCCGCTGCAGCCTGATTTCAGACTGAAACGATCAAACCGCCATCCGGGGTAACCCGGGCGGCGGTTTTTTATTGGCCGAGCACAGCAACAAGGGTCACCAGCGCGCCCATTTCGCAGATCTGCTGAGTGGCGCCCAGAATATCGCCGGTCTGACCACCGATCTTTCGCAGCGCAATGACCGCGCACAGGGCGGCGCCAAGCACGACGGCGGCAAGTGCTGCCAGACTGGCGGTGCCAAGACAGGTCGCGCCGATCCCCATCCCAAGCGCCAGCGCCAGCCAAGGCGCGGATTGTGGCGCGCGGCCCACCTGCGCCGACAGCCCGCCGGCCCGCGCATTGGGCAACCAGCGAGACAGCGCCACCATCGGCATCCGCGACAAGGTCGCCACAGCGATCAGCGCTAGCCAACCGATGCCCGCATCGAACAACGCTGCCATCGCCATCCAGCGCAGGCCCAGCGACAGCACCAGCGCGACCACGCCATAGGTGCCGATATGGCTGTCCTTCATGATCTCCAACCGTCGCTCCGGCGTCCATCCACCCCACAGCCCATCAGCGGAATCCGCCAGCCCGTCTTCGTGCAGCGCGCCTGTGAGGACTGCCAAACTGGCCAGCGCAAGCCCGGCAGAAATCCCCGGGCCGGTGCCCAGAAGCATCGCCAATGCGCCAATTCCCCCGGCCAGCCCGCCGATGACCGCCCCCACCAGCGGCCAGGCCCATGCGGCCTGCGCCCCGCGCGTTTGCCCCTGCATCGGAAGCGGCAGCCGGGTCAGCAGACCCAGCGCCGAAACCACATCTGCGGCGCGCGGTCTTGCGCTGTTGGTCATCGGATCACCTCAATCGCCGCTTTCAGTCGTGGCAGCAATCCTTAAACAGGGCACAGAGGCAGAGCAACGGAACAGGCCAATATGACCCAGAAATTTCAAACCCTTGCCGATTTTCGTGCGCTGTTGCGCGATCTTCCCGCGCCCGACAGCGCTGCGATAGACGGCGCGGTGGCGCGCAACGCACAGTTGACCAAGCCACCCGGCGCATTGGGTCGGATCGAGGATCTGGCAATCTGGTATGCGGGCTGGCGTGGCGATCCGCGCCCTTCTGTGACGGCGTCGCAGGTCATCGTCTTTGCCGGGAATCACGGTGTCGCTGCGCGCGGTGTGTCGGCTTTCCCGCCCGAGGTAACGGCGCAGATGGTGGAAAATTTCCGCAACGGTGGCGCGGCGGTCAACCAATTGGCCAAGGTGTTCCACGCGCGGATCGATGTGCACGCCTTGTCGCTGGACACGCCGACGGGCGATTTCACCGAGATCCGCGCGATGGACGACGCGGCTCTGGTCGCGGCGCTGCGGGCGGGGTGGGAAGCGGTCGACCCTGCCACCGACCTGTTGGTGGTGGGCGAAATGGGCATCGGCAACACCACTGCGGCAGCGGTACTAGCCGCCGCTTTATTCGGCGGGACGGGTGCGGACTGGACCGGGCGTGGCACCGGCGTGACCGGTCCCGCGCTGACCGCGAAACAAGCGGTGGTCGATGCGGGGCTGGCACGCCACGCGGGCGAAACAGACCCTTTGGCGCGGCTGGGCTGTTTCGGTGGGCGAGAAATGGCGGCCATGGCCGGTGCGGTGATCCGGGCAAGGCTGCTGCGGATCCCGGTTATCCTTGATGGATTCATCTGCTGCGCCGCGGTTGCGCCTTTGTCTGTGGCTCAGCCCGGCGCGCTGGATCACTGCGTCGCCGGGCATCTTTCGTCTGAGTGTGCACATGACCGTTTGCTGACACATCTGGGCAAGGCGCCGCTGCTGTCACTGGGCCTGCGGTTGGGCGAAGGATCGGGGGCGGCGCTTGCCATCGGACTCCTACAGAGTGCGGTCGCCTGCCATTCGGGCATGGCCACCTTTGCCGAAGCGGGCGTGGCAGGGGGGTGAGCAGCGCCACGGTTCGGGTCTTAAACGGTTGCCGCCCGGGCAGTGGCCTTCAGGCCACGCTGTTAACCCGCTGCGCTGCGGCCCCGCCGCTCGGCTCCTCGCCATCATCGTCGCTTTCGGTTTCGTTCGCTTCATCGTCGGCGCTTTTCAACACCAGCTCGGTTTCCAGCTTTTGGTTCAATTCGCGCGCCCGTTCGATATAGGCGGCGTTCTGGTCCAGTGGCACGCCGGGTTTCCACAATTCAGCCAGTTCCAGCATGGCATGGCGGTCAAGCCGGAAGAATTCATACTCGAGTTGTTTGGCGTCGAAATCGGAAAACCCCATGCTTTCCAGAACATATCGTCCGGCCCGGAGCGAGCTGTCGAACATCTCGCGGACGATATAATCGGCCCCGGCGGCATACAGCTCATAGGTATGGACCCGGTCATAGGCGCGGGCGACGATGGTGATGTCGGAGCGTTCTTGCTTGGCGTATTTGACCAGCCTGATCGCCGCCTCGCGGTCATCGAGCGCCACAACTAACACTTTGGCCGTGGAAAAACCGGCGGCATGCAGCAGTTCGGGGCGGGTCGGATCGCCGAAATACCCCTTGTAGCCGAATTTGCGCATCAGTTGCACGGTCTCCAGATCGGTGTCCAGAATGTTGGCCCGCAGTCCTGCCATCTGAATCATTCGCTGGATCACCTGCCCAAACCGGCCAACCCCTGCGATGATGATCGGTTGATGTCCGTCGATCCGGTCTTCGGGTGTCGTTACGGTCGCTTCGGTCATCCGGTGGCTGACCTGTTCGTAGACGATGAAAAACAGCGGCGTCAGCAGCATCGACAGCGCCACAATCAGCAGCAGCGTCTCTGCCAATGCCACCGGCAGAACATCGGTGCTGAGCGCGAAGGACACCAGAACAAAGCCGAATTCGCCCGCCTGCGCCAACCCCAGCGTAAACAGCCAGCGGTCGCGCCCCTTGATGCGGAACACGATGGACAACAAGAACAGGATCGCCCCCTTGGCAAGCATCACTGCCAGCGTCAGCCCCAACAGGGTGAACGGCGCAGCAAGAAACGCCGGAAAGCTGATGCCAGCGCCGACCGTGATAAAGAACAGTCCGAGCAGCAGCCCCTTGAACGGTTCGATGTCTGCCTCAAGCTGATGACGAAACTCCGAGTTGGCCAGAACCACCCCAGCAAGGAACGTGCCCAGAGCGGGGGACAGCCCGATCAGCGTCATCATGAAGGCAATCGAGATCACGATCAGCAGCGCAAGAGCCACGTAAAGCTCGCGCAGGTGGGCGCGGTGGATGAACCGAAAGATCGGACCGGTGCCATAGGCGCCCGCCAGTATGATCAGGCCGATCACCGCCACCGTCAGCAGGGTGATGCCCCAGGCAGGCAAGCTTTGGACCAGCGACATCGCCGCCTCGGCCGCCTTGTCAGGATTGCCGGCGGTGATGCTTTGCCCGGCTTCGACCGCCTGTTCGGCTACGTCCTCGGTGACTGCGGGGGCGGTGGCCGTTCCGGTAACACTCACCCCTACCTCGCCCATCAGGGCGGGAAGCGCGCCATGCCCGGCTTCGGTATTGCCATTGCTGATCCCGCCCACCGCCAGCAAAGGCAGCAGCGCCAGCATCGGGATCACGGCGATATCCTGGGTCAGCAGCACCGAGAACGAAGACCGTCCCCCAGACGTCTGCATCAGCTTCTTTTCCGACAGCGTTTGCAATACGATGGCTGTCGATGACAGGGCAAAGACCATCCCGACCGCGATACTCTGGCTCCATGGCAAACCAAGCAAGGTTGCGCCCCATGCGATCAGACCCATGGTGGCCAGCACCTGCAACCCGCCAAGCCCCAGCAACCGGTGTCGCATCGCCCAAAGCGCCTTGGGCTCAAGCTCCAGTCCGATCACGAACAACATCATCACCACGCCGAATTCGGCGAAATGCTGCAGGCTTTCTGCCTCGGACCCAACCAGACCGGCAACCGGACCGATGAAAATGCCCGCCGCCAGATATCCCAGAACCGAGCCGAGACCAAGCCGCGCGGCGATCGGCACGGCGATCACTGCGGCAGCAAGATAAATCGTTGCTTGGTAAAGGAAAGATTCCATTCAAATGTCCCTAGGTCGTGAATAATTCTGCAATATTAACGAAATACGCTCATGTCGGTAAAGGCGCGTCTGACTTCAACTGATCCATCACAATCTGGCTGCGCACCCGGGCGACGGCGGCATGGGGCAGCAGCACGTCATGCAGCAGCCGGTTCAGCGCCGAAAGATCCGGGCAAAAGACACGCAGCAGATAATCCGCCTCGCCGGTCAGCGTCCAGGCGCTGATCACCTCGGGGCGGGTAGAGAGAAGGCTGGCAAAACTGCGCGCCATCTCGGGTTGATGGCTGGCCATTTCAACCTGCACAAAGGCCTGCACCGCCAGACCCAGCCGCGCCGCCGACAGACGTGCGGTATAGCTTTCGATATATCCGTCGGCCTCAAGTCGTTGACGTCTGCGCCCGGCCTGAGATGTGGACAGGCTCAGCATTTCACCGAGTTCCTGCGCAGTCAGATGCGCGTTCTTCTGCAAGGCGGCCAGCAGTCGCGAGTCTGTCGTGTCCAAAAGGGTCGTGCGCAAATCTTTCATGGTCAGCCGATCATAGCGCGCAATTTGCGCATTTAATACCCAGAAGCCCATCAAGAACGCGCAACTATCCGTCATAGACTGCGCTAGACTGACACAAATCGTAACATCATCAAGAGGATCCAGACATGGGCCCCTTTCCGCACGATGCCCCCAAGGCGACGATCACGACAGACAACCCGGCAGGCACCGACGGGTTCGAATTTGTCGAATTTGCGCACCGCGAACCGGATAAACTGCGCGAGGCCTTTTCGCGCATGGGTTATGTTCACACGGCGAACCACAAATCCCGCCGGATCGAGTTGTGGCAGCAGGGCGATATCACCTATGTCCTGAACGACGAACCGGGCAGTCATGCCATGGAATTCGTCGACAAACACGGACCCTGTGCGCCGTCGATGGCTTGGCGGGTGGTGGATGCCGCATACGCGCTGAAACATGCAGTAGGGCAGGGCGCGACCGAATTCACCGGCCCGGGCAAGACGATGGATGTGCCGGCGATTATCGGCATTGGCGGATCGGTGATTTACTTCATTGACCGATATTATGAAGCAAACCCCTATAACGACGAATTCGACTGGATCGACAAGGCGCATCCCGAAGGTGTCGGATTTCACTATCTCGATCATCTGACGCACAACGTTTACCGCGGAAACATGGATAAATGGTTCGGCTTTTACCGTTCGCTCTTCAATTTTCACGAGATCCGGTTCTTCGATATTCAGGGCAAGCACACCGGGCTCTTCTCACGTGCGCTGACGTCGCCCTGCGGACGGATCCGTATTCCGATCAACGAAGACCGCGGCGAGACCGGGCAGATCGTCGAATACCTGAAGCGTTACAATGGCGAAGGAATTCAGCATATCGCCGTGGGTGCACATGATCTTTACGCGGCAGTGGACGAGATTGCAAAACGGGGCGTCACATTCATGCCGAAGCCACCCGAAACCTATTACGACCTGTCCTATGATCGGGTGACGGGCCATGATGAACCCAAGGACCTGATGATGAAGCACGGTATCCTGATCGACGGCGAAGGCGTGGTCGAGGTCGATGGAAAAAAAGGGCGCGAAACCCGCATTCTGCTTCAGATATTCTCAAAAACCGTGATCGGACCAATCTTTTTCGAGTTCATCCAGAGAAAGGGTGATGACGGATTCGGCGAGGGCAATTTCAAGGCGCTGTTCGAATCGATCGAACAGGACCAAATCGAACGGGGCGTATTGCAAACCAGTTGATCCGCGGCGCACAGGATCAGAGATTGGTGGCACCGGACCGCTTTGCAGACCGGCCCGGCGCGTCAGCCTTGCGGCATCGCCAGCGTCACGCGCCGCCCGCCTTTGTGATAGCTCAGATCGCTTTGGCCAATGCTTGCCACCTGACCGCCATCGATCCGGTCGCCGACCTTGACCTTGACGAACTTGCCCGAGGGCAGCCGGATCAAAGCGCGCCGGTTCGACGTGCCGCCATAGACGCCGATCAGGTTCATCTTACCCAGATTTATCGCATTCTTGACAGTGGCCTGTTGCGCAACCGAGGCGCGCGACGGGATACGCGGCGTGGTGACGGCGGAGGCAGCGGCCACACGGGTGACCGTTGGCTCGGCGGCGGCCTGCTGGCTGGCGGCCTCTGCGGCTTTGTTGCGCGCCGAGGCAACGCGATCGTCAAAATTTCCCGGCCTATGTTGCGGAACGCGGGAACGGGCAACTGCAAATGGGCTGACCGGACCGGTGACGACAGCCGCGACCAAAGTTTCAGGTGCTTCTTCTGCGGGCGCGGGGGCTGCGGCTGTGGGGTCGTTCGGTCGTGGCTGCGGTGTGGCAAGCGAGGTCGCAGCGACAGCGGCGGCGGCCGCTGCGGCTCTGGCGTTCATGCTCTCGCGGATGCTGGCGGCACGGCTGGCAATTTCCTCGGGCCGTTCCTTTGGCTTCAGGTTGGCCAGTTCGGTGCGCAGTCGCCCGCCCAACTGGGTGCGTTCGCTTTCCTCGACCAGATTTCCGGGGCGGGTGCGTGGCCGTGTGCGGGGCAGATCAGGCTGATTTTCCAGAATAGGTGCCAGGCTATCCGGGCGCGAAGGAATCGCCGGCGGGGTCTTTGACGGGCGGCCAGCGGTGATCAGGATGCCGTCAGGGGAAATCGCGCCTCCGGGCGTGGCACGGACCAACCCGTTGTCATCCATATCGAAAACAGTGCCCGAGGGCGCAGGGGGCAACTCGGATTGCGGAGCCGCGGGGGCGGTGGCTTCTGACAGTTCAGGCAGGGCAACCGCATCTTCTGCTTCGATTTTTGGGTCAATGGATGCGACATAAAGATCGTCGATCCTGTCGATCGTGGGCGCATCAGGCGCTTCGGGGGGAGCCTCCCAGATCCCGGTGGTGGCATAGCGGGTCGCGATGGCGCCCGGCCCTTCTTCGGTCGGGGGGCGTTGCAGCGGATCTTCCGAAATCGGTTCGGGCGGCGCCGAGGTCAGCGGCTGGGGTTCCGGTGCGGGTGCCTCGGGTGCGGTTGGATTCACCGTCGCGACGGTGCTGTCGGTCACATTGGCGCGTCCGCCCGCGTCATCGGGCGCCAGAGTTTCGGGAAGTGCGGCAATCTCGGTCCCTGCGTCAGGGACCGAGATCGGCTCTGAAACCGGGTCTGAAATCGGGTCAGTTTCCGGACCGGGATCTGGATCGGCGTCCGTCAGGATATTGCCCGGCGGTTCCTGTGGCGGAATGGCGTCCGGCTGTTCGATGGCCGTTTCAGGCTGAACTGCGGCGGGTGCGCCTGCGGTTTCCAGTGCGGGGTCCGACAGGCTGGCGTCGGTTTCGGCCAGATCGTCATTGCCCAGAAACAGCACCGCCGCCCATACCCCGATGGCCAGCAAAAGCGCCACGATCAACCCGATGGCAACGGGTGCCATCGACCGTTGCTTGGCGGCTCCGGCCCGTGCGCCAAACACGGTCATCGCTTCGGCCTCGGCCTTTCTTGGCGACGTCGCAGACCGGCCCGGTGCCTGACCTGAGGTCTGGCCCGGATCGGCGGCAGGAGTCAGGCTGGCGGCGGTTGCGGCCGTGTCGGGAAGGGTGCGCACGGGGCTGAGCCGGGGCGCAGTCACCTTGACTCCCGAGGGAATGACCGTGCCGTTGTTCAGATCTGACTGTGTCTTGTCCGCACCGCCCGAACCCGAGCCACGCAGAATCTTTGGCCCGGCGGATGTTGGAAGCGGTGGTACAGGGCCGGCAGGTGGCGTGCCGTTGCGCCGGGGCGGCGGCGGTGGCACGAGAGCCCCGGCAGCGGTCATGCTGTCAGAATCCGGTGCGCCGCCAAAACGCGCCGCAAGACGCCCCAACCGGCTGTCCCGGCTGGCAGAGTCGCCCGGTGTAAAGGGCCTGGCCGACGGGATCTGCGGTGCCAGGGCGGGTGCACCTGCGGTGGTTCGACGGCGTGTCGCAAAGGACGGCGGAACGGGCGGAATATCGTCCAGCGGCGGCAGCGGATCGTTCACTCTGGGTTGCGAAAAACCGGTGCGCGGCACGGGGATGTCCGACGATGCGGTCGACGGGCGTTGGAATGTCGCGGGCGGCGTATCCTCGGCATTCCCGGTGTCACTGTCTTGCGGGCCGTCGACGGGCGCGATGTTCATGCGGCGTTGCGGCGGTGTGACCCGGAAATCACCCGGCACTTCCCCGGCATCGCCCTTGGCCCCGCCCGAAGCGAAAGGATCTGTGGCGGGCGTTCTCAAAGCGGGCTGTTGGGCGTCAGGCCCGACCGGCGCGGATTTCTTTGCGTCAGCGCCCTTTACCGGGTCGGTTTCGATGTCGGATTTGGGATCTTCCGGCTTTGATTCGAGTTTGAAATCTCCCTGAAGCGATGCACTGTCCGATTTGTGGGTTCGGGGTGGCGTCTTTTCGGGCGTCGATGGCGCGGTGGACCCCTCTGGCTCCGCCGTCACCGCCTCACTCTGTTGGCCTTTGGCTGCGCCCGTCGCCGCCGCTTTGCCCGCCGCCGGTTCCACTGCGGGTTTCGGCTCCGAATCAGGCGTGTGCCCGGGTTTGGTGCTATCAGATCGCGCGGCGGCCTTGGCCGCCAGAAGTTCGGCTTCGGAGGCTGCTGCCTTGGCGGCCTCACTGCGCGCCGTCACAATTGCGGTCGGGCCAAAATTGACCATCCCGCGGAACTTGTCCTTGCCCGGGCGCGACACGAACCGCACCGGATTGAACCCCCGGCTGGCGGCAAATCCTTCGGCCTCGGCAAGGGTTTCGCGGGCCACTGCCGCGACCATCAACTCTTTGGAGTTGTTGGGTTTCCAAGTGTATGACAGATCATCCAGCGCATAGGGAGTCATCCCCTCCAACCCATCGCGCACTGCCTGATCGCGCAGGTCACGGCGGGTGCCGGAGTTGCCCTCGAATTCAGGATCATCGATCGTGGTGTACAGGATCTCGGAGTCCGGAATCTGCAATTCGCAGGCAATCGGAACGTCGAGTTTTTCGGCAAGGTTGTTGCGCAATTCAGAGATCTTGGCGTCAAAGTCGGGGTCGGTCAGGGACACCTCACCGACCAGCGTACCACTCTTGCCCGACAGGTCCATCAAGCGGACGTCGGTTTGCGACAAATCGAGTGTGAAGTTCGGCTTCATATCAATGCTCTACCATTTGGCGGCTCATGCAGGAGTCCCCATCGGGAATTTGGCCGTTCTATAGCAGCTTTCCGCCGAGGAAAACAAAAACAGCTTTCCGAATGCTTAACTCCCATGGATTGTCGATCTTTCAACTGACTACGGAGAGTACGTGATGCAACCTCTATTAACCACCGGTCGGCGGATTTCGGCCCTTGCGCTCGCGCTCTGTGCGCTGCTCGGGGCCGGGGCGATCCAGGCCGGTGAACTGCGCGTATCAGGTGAAGGCGTGATCAGCGCAGTGCCTGACATGGCACAGCTTTCGCTGGGCGTCGAGGCACAGGATAGCACCGCCGCCGCTGCTTTGTCGCAAGTGAGCGAGCGGATCGGCGCGGTTATCGACGCGTTGAAGGCGCAGGGGATCGCAGCCACGGATATGCAGACCGGGCAGTTGTCCGTGCGGCCCGAATATCAGGAGCGCAGCAAGGCCGAGGATATGCTCAATGTTCTGGGCTATGTCGCCAACTCGGATCTGTCGGTGCGGGTGCGCGATCTGGATGCCGTGGGCGAATTGATCGATGCGGTGGCCAAGGCAGGCGGAAACACGTTCTCAGGCATATCCTTTGACGTGCAGGACCGGGCGCCCTTGCTGATTCTCGCGCGCAAAGCGGCGGTTGCCGATGCGATGGCCAAGGCGGCGCTGTTCGCCGGGGCGGCGGGTGTGACCCTTGGATCGGTAGAAACGATAGATGAAACGGGTATGGGAGGCGGGCCGAGCCCGATGATGGACAGCGCCGCACTGCGTTCAATGCCTATTGCGGCGGGCGAGATCGATGTGACAGCGACGGTGCATATGGTGTTCGACATCGACGACTAGACTGTCTTGCCGATCAAAACGGGCCGGTGCGCATTGCACCGGCCCGTGATCGTAATTCGCTCAGGCGGTCGCTTTTGCCAGCGCCTGATCCAGATCGGCGATCAGATCGGCCGCGTCCTCGATCCCGATGGAAACGCGCACCAGTTCGGGTGCGGCGCCGGCGGCGCGCTGTTGGTCTTCGTTCAGCTGGCGGTGTGTCGTGCTGGCGGTGTGGATGACCAGCGACCGTGTGTCGCCGAGATTTGCGACATGGCTGAAAATCTCAAGCGAATCGATCAGCTTGACGCAGGCGTCGTATCCGCCTTTGACGGCAAAGGTGAACAGCCCACCGGCACCGCGCGGGCAGATCTTTTCGACCCGTCCGAAATATGGCGAGCTTTCCAACCCGGCATAGGTGACATAGTCGATCCGCGGATCGGCCTCGAGCCACTTGGCCACCGTCACGGCGTTTTCCACATGGCGTTGCATGCGCAGCGACAGGGTTTCGATCCCCATCAGGGTGTAATGCGCCGCTTGCGGGTTCATCGTCATCCCCAGATCACGCAGCCCGATGGCAATACTGTGAAAGGTGAAGGCGAGCGGGCCGAAAGTCTCGTGAAACTTCAGCCCGTGATAGGCGGTTTCGGGCTGTGACAGCGACGGAAACTTGTCCGACGCCGACCAGTCGAAGGTGCCCGAATCCACCACGCAGCCGCCCATGACCGTGCCGTTGCCCGTCAGGTATTTCGTCGTGGAGTGCACCACCAGATCGGCGCCGTGCTCGAACGGACGGCACAGGTATGGCGTGGCCGAGGTGTTGTCGACGATCAGCGGGATGCCCGCCGCTTTCGTGATGGCCGAAATGGCATCGAGATCGGTGATATAGCCGCCGGGGTTGGCGATCGATTCGCAGAACACAGCGCGGGTGTCGTCGTCGATCGCGGCCTTGACCGCCTCTGTATCGTCAAAGTCGACAAATGTGGCCGACCAGCCGAACCGCTTGATCGTCTGGGAAAACTGCGTGACCGTACCGCCATAAAGCCGGGTGGACGCGATGATGTTCTTGCCCGGCGACATCAGCGGAAACAGCGACATGATCTGTGCTGCATGGCCGGACGAACAGCACACTGCGCCGACGCCACCCTCAAGCGTTGCGATACGTTCCTGCAAGACGGAGACCGTGGGGTTGGTCAGGCGGGAATAGATGTATCCGACCTCTTGCAGGTTGAACAATGCGGCGGCGTGGTCGGCGTCGCGGAACACATAGGCGGTCGTCTGATAGATCGGCGTGTTGCGTGCGCCGGTTGTCGGGTCGGGCCGTGCGCCGGCGTGGACCTGCAACGTGTCAAAGCCATAATTCTTGTCGGACATGGGGATCTCCCTTGGATCTGGTCTGATAGCGCGTTTACGGCATAGCGCAGGCGCGATCAACGCTGTGCGGCGGTGCAGAGGTCAACGCAGCCACAGACCGTCACGGCGCAGCGCGTTGCGGATCGCTCGTTCCTTGCGCGGCAGATCGGTCTGGTCGAACAGGGCGCGGGCCATGGCCCCCTTGTTCTGATAGACCATGCGCAGGATCGGATCATACCCTTTCAGCACTTTCTTGACCGGGTTCGGCGCGGTGATGGCGTGCAGCAGATCGACCACCCGATCATCTTCGCGCGCATAAAGCAGGGGCAGGGCGCGGTAATGGCAGGAATGGCTGCCGTCCAGCATCCCCGGCGGCAGCGTGTCGCGCCCGCCGCCAAATCCGTGGATCACCAGCGGCAGCGCCACCTGATCCAGCCATGGGTTCAGCGTCTGACCAAGCAGTTCCTCGGGCGGATCGTCGCGGATCGACAGGGCCGTTGCCAAAAACCGCGCGCCGAATTCTCTGGGGCAGCGGTGGAAAAAATATCCGGCGTTGAAGTAGAGATAGCGCCGCCAGTATTCATCCGGTTGGCTCAGGTCCAGCGAACTGTCGAAATCCAGCTCGAAACGGTCATAGAGCGATTTCCAGATGCCGCCATATCCGGGGCCGTAAAGACTGGGTTCTGGCCAGGTGCCGGTCACGCGCAACGACGCGCTGGGGCTGTCGAAATCGAACGGGACTTCGGACAGCGGCGCAGTGATCAATGTGTCCGTGTCGAAGAACACAAAGGGTTCGCCGGGGGGCAGGGCCGCCAAGCCTTCGATCTTGTTGCCATAGGGATAGGCGGCGCCGAAATGCGCGGACTCAAAAGGTGTGATGGTTCCGCCAAGGTCTTCGAGCATGTCGCGCAGGGGGCCGATGGGCACACGCGGGTCGCGCGGCCACAGGGGGCCGGGCTGCGGTTCGCCCAGTATCACACGCCCCGCGAACCCCGGGTTTGTGTGGCGCAACGACAAAAGAAACAGCGCCGCCTCATAGGCCAGCCGCCCGGATTGCACGACGACGAAAATGTTGAAGACCGGCGCGATCTCTGGCTGGCTGAGGGCGGGGGCTGCCGCGTTTGGTCTTTCTGCCATGCGTTTCGTGGTCCTTCGGGTGTCATCTGGCGCGACTATAGCCCATTCGCCGCAGCCCGACAGCTGTGTTCCGGCCCGTACAGGGGGCCTTTATCGGAGAATGTATTGGATTTGGTTCTGATCCTCATCGCCATGATGGCCGCCTTTGAAATCGGTCGGTTCGGTGACGGTTGAACTGCTGTATGACGATATGCGCACGCCGCGAGACGGGTTTGAGCGCGGCGTGATACAAATGCCCTGATGTGCTTCAGAACGTGGGGGGCGTGCAGGCGCTGATGATCTCGCAAACCATATCGCCAGCGTTGCGAAACCTGTGCGGCAGGCGGCTGTCGAACAGATATCCATCGCCCGGACCCAGTGATCCGATGTGACCGTTCACGGTGATTTCGATCGTACCGCGCACGACAATCCCGGCCTCTTCCGATTCATGACTGAGCAGGCGTTCCCCTGTATCCGCGCCGGGGGGATAGGTTTCGTGCAGCATCTGCAGGCTGTGGCGCGAGGCATGGCCAAGCTGGCGCAGCGACAGGGTGTTCGCGCCACCGGGCGACAGTTCGGTGAATTCATCCGCCCGCCAGAACATCTTTTCCGGCTCTTCCTCGATGGATGCAAAGAAATCCGACATGCTCATCGGGATCGCGTCGAGCAGCGATTTCAGCGATGCCACCGATGGCGACGTGCGGTTCTTCTCGATCAGTGATATGGTGCCGTTGGTCAACCCGGCGCGCGCAGCAAGTTCGCGTTGCGATAGGCCCTTTTGCTTGCGCACCGCCTGAAGTTTCCTGCCGATGTCCATCATCCGTCCCGGGGCTGAGGCTGTGGCGCAGTGATGCAGAAGACGCGTTGAAAGATCAAGCCTCGCAGGTTTTCGCCACCGATCCCACAATCACGTTGACAGATATATTCAACGCAGTACTGAGAATTCTCAACACCCCCGCAACGCCGCTACCCGTCGACTCACCCCCTGTCTCTGCTGCAAAAGGAACAGAAGAATGGCCACCCAGACCCCCAAAAAACCCCGCAAGACGGCCGCCCAAACCGCAGAGAAATCGCGCGGCAAGACCATGGCAGCAGCAAAGCCCGGACCCCGGATCGCGCTGGTTCCCGATAATACGCCGGTGACCAATGCCGATCTTCTGGCGCGCCGTCAGGCAGCTGTGCCCCATGGCGTGGCCAGCGCGACCGGGGTGTTCGCCGCCCATGCGGAAAACGCCGAACTGTGGGATGTCGAAGGCAACCGTTACATCGATTTTGCCGGCGGTATCGCCGTGCTGAACACCGGCCATCGTCACCCCAAGGTGATTGCGGCGGCGATGGAACAGGAAGCCCATTTCACCCACACATCTTTTCAGGTGGTGCCCTATGAGGGCTATGTCGCGCTGGCCGAACGGCTGAACGCGCTGGCGCCGGGGGATCACGCGAAAAAGACGCTGCTGGTATCCACCGGGGCCGAGGCGGTTGAGAATGCGGTGAAAATCGCCCGTGTCGCCACGGGTCGCCGGGGTGTCATCGCGTTTCACGGCGCCTATCACGGGCGCACTCTGTTGACGCTGGGAATGACCGGCAAGGTCAGCCCCTATAAGTTGAACGTCGGTCCGTTCCCGGGCGATATTTTCCGCGCACCTTTCCCTTCGGCGCGGGACGGCATCACCGTGGCTGATGCGTTGAAAGGTCTGGAGAACCTGTTTCTGACCGACGCACAGCCCGAAACCGTTGCCGCGATCATCATCGAGCCGGTTCTGGGCGAAGGCGGGTATACGCCCGTGCCGTTCGAGATGATGCAGGCACTGCGCGCGATCTGCGACAAACACGGTATCTTGTTGATTGCCGATGAAATCCAATCGGGGTTTGCACGCACCGGAACATGGTTCGCCGTCGAACATTCCGGCGTCATTCCCGATCTGATCACTGTGGCGAAATCCATGGCGGGGGGGTATCCCATCGCCGGTGTGATTGGCCGCGCCGAGATCATGGACGCCGTGCCTCCGGGCGGGCTGGGCGGCACCTATGCCGGCAATCCGGTGGCCTGCGCCGCCGCGCTGGCGGCCATTGACGCGATCGAGGATGAAGGGCTGTTGGAGCGTTCAACCGCTCTGGGCGAGCGTTTGCGCGCCCGCTTTGCCGAGATGGGCGCGCGCGTCGCACCGTTCCGGATGTGGGATATCCGTGGGCTGGGGGCGATGCTCGCCGTCGAGTTCGTGAGCGATTTTGATACCGCCACGCCGGATGCCGCGCTGGTCAAATCGATCTGCGCCCATGCGCTCAAGCGTGGGTTGATTCTGCTGAGTTGCGGAATGCACGGCAATGCTGTGAGGATCATGGTGCCGCTGACCGCTTCGGATGCGATCATCGACGAAGGCATGACGATTTTCGAGGCAGCGCTGGCTGACGCTGTCACTGGGGCCGCCGTCTGACAACCCGCTGACTTTGTTTTAATAAATAGGGCGTCCAATCCGTTGGGCGCCCTATTTTTGGGCCTTCCACATACGAGACGCCAGCACAGGATTGCGCAACTTGCAGCAGAATGACTTGTTCGAAAAAATAAACACCGATACGGTGAAGGCAGGGCGCGACCTGATATTGTCAAGCCGTGAATGCAGTTGACCTTGATGGAAAACCTGCTTGTGTGGGCTTGATGTCACGCAGATCGAACCGTCCGGGCAAAATACCCTCCGCACCCTGCGGCGGGACAGAATTCGGGGCGGATCGTTGCCCTTGGCATACAGACTGAAAAGGCCCGATCAACCGGCCACCTGTAGTGGGAGTAATAAATGAAAACGTTGAAAACACTGACCCTGATGGGCGCAATGCTTGCGGGCACCGCAGCATTCGCACAAGAACGGTTCATCACAATCGGTACCGGCGGTCAGACAGGCGTGTATTTCGTCGTCGGTCAGTCGATCTGCCGTCTGGTCAACCGCGACAGCGCGACCAACGGATTGAAATGCACCGCGCCGTCCACCGGCGGCTCGATCGCAAACATCAACGCGATCAAGGCTGGCGATATGGACATGGGCGTCGCCCAGTCCGACTGGCAGTACCACGCCTATAACGGCACCTCGCAGTTCGAGGGTGACAAGTTCGACAAGGAACGCGCGGTGTTCTCCGTACACGGTGAACCCTTCACCGTGATTGCGCGCAAAGACGCCAACATCGGCGATTTCGACGATCTCAAGGGCAAGCGGGTGAATGTCGGCAACCCCGGGTCAGGTCAGTTGGCGACGATGGAAGTCGTGCTGGATGCCAAAGGCTGGACGATGGACGATTTCGCCCTCGCATCCGAGCTGAAGCCCGCTGAACAGGCTGCCGCTCTGGGTGACAACAAGGTGGACGCGATCATCTATACCGTCGGCCACCCGAACGGATCGATCCAGGAGGCGGTGTCGACTGTCGACGCCAGCATCGTACCCGTAACCGGCGAGGCGATTGACAAGCTGATCGCCGACAACCCGTTCTATGCCACCGCCACCATCCCCGGCGGCATGTACAAGGGCACCGATGACGACGTGACGACCTTTGGCGTCAAGGCAACTTTTGTCACCTCGTCCGATGTGCCGGATGATGTGATTTATGCTGTGGTCAAGGCGGTGTTCGACAACTTTGACCGCTTCAAGAAACTGCACCCGGCCTTTGAAAACCTCAAGGAAGAGGAAATGATCAAGGACGGTCTGTCGGCTCCGCTGCACCCGGGCGCCGAAAAGTACTATAAGGAGCGTGGCTGGATGTAATCCGGTCTTCGGGGGCGGCGCAAAGCCGCCCCCGATCCGTCTGAAATGGGGCCAGGATCCGGCCGAAAATGGTTCACAAAATCAGACGCCACCGGCAAAAATGACCGGGGCGCAGCATCAGGGAAAAGCATAATGTCTGACAAGGATCAGCAGCAGGCCGCCGCGGTCGAAGCAGCCGCCGCCGGACGGGGAGGGCTGTCGCAGGCCGAACTGGACGAACTGGTCGCGTCTTCCGATACCGGTGGACGCGCGGCAAGCGGGGCCGTCGGCACCTTTCTGATGCTGATTGCGCTGGCGTGGTCGCTGTTCCAACTCTGGATCGCCTCCCCGATTCCGTTCATCGTCGGCTGGGGCGTGTTCAACGACACCGAAGCGCGTTCGATCCACCTGGCCTTTGCAATTTTTCTGGCGTTCGCGGCCTTTCCCGCCACACGCACGCCATTCCAGCTTGGTCTGGGGATCGCGATTCCGCTGATCCTGGCCGTGCTGTTCATGATTTCCGCCAAGGATGGCGCGGCGACCTGGTATATTCCGGTCATCGCGCTGGCCGTGGTGGGGGCAGTGATCCTTGGATCGCCCAAGGACCGGATTCCATCCTGGGAATGGGCGCTGGCGATCATTTCTGCGGCGACCGCGCTGTATCTATTCGTCTATTACCGTGACATCTCGGGGCGGGTCGGTGCGCCGATCACGCAGGATTTCGTGGTTGGCGTGGCCGGGATCATCCTGTTGCTTGAGGCGACACGCCGCGCTTTGGGTCCGGCGCTCATGATCGTCGCATCGGTGTTTCTGATGTATACGGTGCTTGGGCCGCAAATGCCCGGCATCATCGCCCACAAGGGCAACAACCTGTCGGAAATCATCAATCACCACTGGATCACAACCGAAGGCGTGTTCGGCATCGCCTTAGGCGTTTCAACATCGTTCGTGTTTCTGTTCGTGCTGTTCGGATCGCTGCTGGATCGGGCCGGCGCGGGCAATTACTTTATTCAGGTGGCGTTTTCGCTGATGGGCCACATGCGTGGCGGACCGGCCAAGGCAGCCGTCGTCGCCTCGGCCATGACTGGCCTGATCTCGGGGTCGTCCATCGCCAACGTCGTGACCACGGGCACCTTCACCATTCCGCTGATGAAAAAGGTCGGATTTTCCGCCGAGAAGGCCGGCGCGGTCGAGGTCGCATCCTCGGTCAACGGGCAGATCATGCCGCCGGTGATGGGTGCTGCGGCCTTCCTGATGGTCGAATATGTCGGCATCCCGTATTTCGATGTGGTCAAACACGCCTTCGTGCCCGCGGTCATCAGCTATATCGCGCTGGTCTATATCGTGCATCTTGAAGCGATGAAGGCGGGTATGGAGGGGCTGCCGCGCGCCTATACTCCGAAACCGCTGGTGCAGCAGTTGATCGGTATCGCCTTTGCTATCGCGGCGATCTGCGCGATTTCCTTTGCCGTCTATTATGCCATGGGCTGGATCCGCCCGGCGTTTCCGGAAACCGCAGGCTATATCATCTTTGCCTTTGTCACCTCGGTCTATGTCGCGCTGCTTTGGGTCGCGTCGAAAGAGGCACCGCTGAAGATGGACGATCCGAATGCGCCGGTTTTGTCGCTGCCCTTGCCGGGCCCGACGGCGCGCTCGGGGCTGCATTTCATCCTGCCGGTCGTTGTGCTGGTCTGGGCACTGATGGTTGACCGGCTGTCGCCGGGGCTCTCGGCCTTCTGGGCGTCGGCATACATGGTGTTCATTCTGGTGACCCAGCGCCCGCTAATGGCGATGTTCCGCGGTGAAAGCCGTCTGATGACCGACATCAAGCAAGGGTTTCTTGATCTGAACGACGGGCTGGTCACGGGCGCGCGCAACATGATCGGCATCGGCATCGCCACGGCGACCGCCGGTATCATCGTCGGCGTTGTGTCGCAGACCGGAGTCGGTTCGGCGCTGGCCAATGTGGTTGAAGTGCTGTCGGGCGGCAATATCATGGCGATCCTGCTTTTGACCGCCGTTCTTTCGCTGATCCTTGGGATGGGGCTGCCGACCACGGCGAACTATATCGTGGTGTCGGCGCTGCTGGCTCCGGTCATCGTGACGCTGGGCCAGCAGAACGGGCTGATCGTGCCGCTGATCGCGGTGCACCTGTTCGTGTTCTATTTCGGGATCATGGCAGACGTCACGCCGCCCGTGGGCCTTGCGTCCTTTGCGGCGGCGGCCGTTTCGGGCGGTGACCCGATCAAGACCGGGGTGATCGCCTTCTTCTATTCGCTCAGAACTGCCGCACTGCCGTTCCTGTTCATCTTCAACACCGAACTGCTGCTGATCAATGTGACGATGACACAGGGGATATTTGTCTTTGTTGTCGCGACGGTTGCCATGCTTTTGTTCGCCGCTGCGACGCAGGGGTGGTTCCTGACAAAAAGCCGGTTCTATGAATCCATCGCGCTGTTGTTGGTGGCCTTTACCCTGTTCCGGCCGGGATTCTGGATGGATATGGTCGCGCCGCCCTATGCGGAAACCCCGCCCGCCGAACTGGTGCAGACGGCCGCGGCCACGCCGTCGGGGGAAACGCTGCGTCTGCGGGTATCAGGGGTGAACGATCTGGGTGATCCGGTTGAATTTGTGGCGCTTCTGGGCATCGGAGAAGGCGCCACCGGCGAAGAGAAGCTTGAGAATTCAGGGGTTGTCCTGCGCGAGGAGGACGGCAAGACGATCATCGATGATGTCGCCTTCGGCAGCTCTGCCGAGGCCGCAGGGCTTGACTGGGATCAAGAGGTCGTGCGCGTGCTCAAGCCGCTGGATCAGCCGACGAAATACCTGATGTTCATTCCGGCGCTGGCACTGCTCCTGCTTGTGATCTTTCTGCAACGCGGCCGGGCAATGCGCACCAATGCCACACCGAAACCGGCCTGAGGAGAGACAAGATGTTCAAATCCATTCTTCTCACGATTGACCTGACCGACCCGGCCACATGGGTCAAAGCGCTGCCTCAGGCGATCGAGATGGCGCAATGGGGCGGAGGCGTGCTGCATATCGTTTCCGTCGTGCCGGACATGGGAACGGCGCTTGTTTCCAGCCATTTCCCTGAAGGCTTTGCAAGGGACGCTTTGAACAAGGCGAAACAGGCTTTGGACAATCTGGTGGAAAACAACGTCCCGGAAGGTTTGGAAGTGCATGCGCATCTGGCCTATGGCGACATTCACGAAAAAGCGGTCGAGGCGATCACCAGGACCGGGTGCGATCTGGTGGTGATGGCCTCTCCTGCGCCCGACCGGGTGCGCGAATTCCTTGTGGGGTCGAACGCGGATCGCATCGTGCGTCGATCACCGGTTTCCGTTCTGGTCGTAAGAAGCTAGGCCAACGGCGACTTAGCCCCGTCCGATCGCCCGTTTGAACGGGCTGTCGCGACCTACGGAGACAGACACATGACCCCCTTTGCGATCGCCGGCGTGCAGATGCACGTGAACGCCCTGCACCCCAATGTTGACGGGATGATCGAGCGGCTTGATATCCTGATGGCCCGCTTTCCCTGGACGCAGATGGTGCTGTTTTCCGAGCTTGCGCCGTTCGGACCGCTGAACAAATTCGCCCAAGCGCCCGAAAACGAAACCCTGACGCGGTTTTGCGAGGCTGCAGCCCGCCACCGGGTCTGGCTGATTCCGGGGTCAATGTTTCTCGCCGGGCCAGACGGACGCATCTTCAATACCTCGGTGGTGATCAATCCCGAGGGCGAAATCATCCGGCGTTACGCCAAGATGTTTCCGTTTCTGCCCTATGAGGCAGGGATCGCGCCGGGCACCGAATTCTGCGTGTTCGACGTGCCCGAGGTGGGGCGGTTCGGCCTGTCGATCTGTTATGACATGTGGTTCCCCGAAACCACGCGGATGCTGACAAGCATGGGCGCCGAAGTGCTGTTGCACCCGGTTTTGACCGGCACCACCGACCGCGACGCCGAACTCGCCATTGCCCGGGCGACCGCGGCGCAATTCCAGTGCTATGTGATCGACGTGAACGGGCTCGGTGCCGGAGGGGTGGGGAAATCCTGTATCGTCGATCCCACATCCACCGTGCTGCACCAGTCGGGGGGACAGGAAGACATGTTCCCGATCGAGGTCGATCTGTCGATGGTGCGCCGCCAGCGTGAAACCGGCATGAAGGGTCTGGGACAGGTGCTGAAATCCTTCCGTGACCGCCCAACAGATTTTCCGGTCTATGACCGGACCAGCGGGACGGACGCCTATCTGCACACCCTCGGGCGACTGGAAATCCCCCATCAGGGCAGTCGCGCGGGCCTGCATATGGACCTGCCGGCCGATACTTTGCCCGGCGCAGTACAGCATGGCGACCCGTCGTTTGCCGCACCGGTCAACGCACCTGTCACCGCACCTATTAACGCACCCGTCACCGCAGCCGGCGATCCCGTCAAATTATCCGACAAGTAAGGCAAGACCCCACACCGCTCATATCACTGGAGACCATCTATGCATTCCGTGAACGACTACTATTCGGCGATCCAGCTCAGATCCGACCGGTGGAGCGCGCTGCGGGATGCCACGGGCAGTCTATCACGGGAACCCGGCGCCAAGGCGGCGAAGAAACTGCAGGCCACCGTGGCCGAGCTGATGGACAGCCTTGCGCGGATCGAACCCTATTGGGCGTTTCCGGGGATGGCGGCGTTTGAGCACCTGCGCCGTCAGTTCGACAACGGCGGCTATGCCGATCTGGCCTTTGCGACCCAGCGTGTCACCCGTGCGCTGACCACCGGTGCCTATCGCCGTCGGCACATCCCGCTGGATCGCGATTCCGCCGAGATGGATGATGCCGAGGACGAGGCTCTGCTGTCACCCGAGGCGCGGGCCATGTCCAAGCCCTATTTCGAAGTGCTAATCGTCGACGATGTGACCGACCAACAGGAACGCTGGGTGCGGGCAAACATGCAGCGGATGCGCCGGCCCGAAGATCCGTTCATCTATGAACCCGTCGTCGTGCCCAGCCTTGAGGACGCGATCATCGCGGTGCTGTTCAACCACAACATTCAGGCCATTGTCGTGCGCCCCGGTCTGTCGCTGAAATCAAAGCTTGAACAGCAGATGTCAAACCGGTTCATCACCCGGGCAGGGGGCGCGGAATACATCGACTCGCTGCCGCCCGAAAACTATGGCCCCGAGCTCTGCCGTCTGATCGCTCGGGTTCGCCCGGAACTTGATGCTTATCTAGTCACTGAACGGTCGGTCGAAGACATCGCCGGGCTGGATCTGGGGATCTGCCGGCGGGTCTTTTATAATCAAGAAGACTTTATGGAGCTGCACCTGAACATCCTGCGCGGTGTGCAGTCGCGGTACAAAACCCCGTTTTTCACCGCGCTTGTCGAATATTCCAAACAGCCAACTGGCGTGTTTCACGCCATGCCGATTTCGCGCGGCAAGTCGATCACCCGGTCCCACTGGATTCAGGACATGGGAGCGTTTTACGGCCCGAACATCTTTCTGGCCGAAACCAGCGCCACATCGGGCGGTCTGGATTCCCTGCTTGAACCCCATGGACCGATCAAAGAGGCGCAGGAATATGCCTCGCGCGCGTTCGGCAGCAAACAGACATTCTTTGCCACCAACGGCACATCGACCTGTAACAAGATTGTCGTGCAGGCGCTGGTGCGTCCCGGCGATATCGTGCTGGTCGACCGGGATTGTCACAAGTCGCACCATTACGGCATGGTTCTGGCGGGGGCACAGGTCTGTTATCTCGACAGTTATCCGCTGAATGAATATTCGATGTATGGTGCCGTGCCGCTGCGCGAGATCAAGAAACAGTTGCTGGAACTCAAGGCGGCCGGCAAGCTCGATCGCGTGCGAATGCTGCTGCTGACCAACTGCACCTTCGACGGGCTGGTCTATAATGTCGAGCGGGTGATGGAGGAATGTCTGGCGATCAAGCCCGATCTGGTCTTCCTATGGGATGAGGCGTGGTTCGCCTTTGCCCGGTTCAACCCCACCTATCGCGGACGCACGGCGATGAACGCGGCCAATACACTGCGTATCCGGCTGCGCAGCGATGCCCACGCCACGGCTTTTGCCAAGCAACAGATTGAGCTGGCAGATGCCAGTGATGAGGTCCTGCTGGCCACTCGACTGATTCCGCCGCCCACTGCGCGCGTCCGCACCTATGCGACGCAAAGCACGCATAAGACCCTGACCAGTCTGCGGCAGGGATCGATGATTCATGTCAACGATCAGGACTTTAAAGGCGAGGTCGAACAGGCGTTCCACGAAGCCTATATGACCCACACCTCGACCAGCCCGAACTATCAGATCATTGCATCGCTGGATGTCGGGCGGCGGCAGGTTGAACTGGAAGGGTTCGAGTTTGTGCAGCGCCAGATCGAAGCGGCGATGTCGATGCGCCGGGCGATCAGTGACCACCCGCTTTTGCAGAAATACTTCAAGATTCTGACGGCGGGCGACATGATCCCTGATGAACATCGCGAAAGCGGGGTGACCAGTTATTATGACAGCGAACAGGGCTGGACCGATCTGTGGGACTGCTGGGAAAAAGATGAATTCGTGCTGGACCCGACGCGCGTCACGCTGGCGGTGGGCGAAACCGGTTGGGATGGCGACACATTCAAAACCCGGATTCTAATGGATAAATACGGCATCCAGATCAACAAGACGTCGCGCAACACCGTTCTGTTCATGACCAATATCGGCACAACGCGGTCGTCTGTAGCCTATCTGATCGAGGTGCTGGTCGAGATCGCGAATTCGCTGGATGATCTGCTTGACGATGCATCAAAAATGGAGCGCAAGGCCTTTGATCGCCGGGTAAAGAACCTGCGCGATGACCTGCCGCCGCTGCCGGATTTCAGCCGGTTCCACGATGCCTTCCGTCAGGACGACGTCACCCCCGAGGGCGATATCCGCACAGCGTTCTTTCTGGCCTATGATGACAACAATTGCGACTATCTTGAACTTGACGGAACGCTGAAAGAGGCGATGGAGGCCGGCGAGGTCGTATCGGCCAGTTTCATCATCCCCTATCCGCCGGGGTTTCCGATTCTGGTGCCCGGACAGGTGATCAGTCAGGAAATTCTGGCCTTCATGCGCGCGCTGGATGTCAGCGAAATCCACGGATACCGCCCTGATCTGGGGCTGCGGGTGTTCACATCCGAAGCTTTGGCACAGCTTGTCCAGAAACGACTTTCCATCGCCGCCGAATAACAAAATTTGCAGGGAGAACAGCACAATGGCATCAACTGTCCTGAACAACATTTCTGAAATCCGGCGGTTTTTCCACCGCAACGAAGATCCGGTCTATTTCATCTCGGCGACGAATTTCAACCTGCTGGGGATTGATGAGTGGGTCAAGAATTTCAAATATATCTGCTATATCGATTGCTACGACGGCAAACATCCCAACGTGTTTTGCCCCAGTGAACAGCCTCATGCCGAATTCCAGAGCATCGAGGACATCAACAATTATCTCCTCCAGCACAAAGAGGTGATCGACTTCATCAAGAGGCGCGGCGGCAAGCCGAAATTCGTCTTCCTGATGTTCGACGAAGAGACTGAGCGGCTGTCAAAAGAACTGGGGGCCGACGTCTGGTTCCCCAAGGCGAAACTGCGCCAGAGCATGGACAACAAGATCGCAACCGTCCGCATCGGCAATAAGGCGGGGGTGCCTTCGGTGCCCAACACGCTGTCGGTGGTCGAAAGCTATGACCACCTGCGCGAGATTACCGAACAGGCCGGCATCGGGCATGATCTGGTGCTGCAAAGCGCATTTGGCGATTCCGGACACACCACGTTCTTTATCAAATCCGAAGCAGATTTCCGCCGCCATGAATCCGAAATCGTCGGCGAGGGCGAGATCAAGATCATGAAGCGGATCGATTGCCGCGGCTCGGCGATCGAGGCTTGTGCAACGAAGGAAGGCACCATCGTCGGCCCGCTGATGACAGAACTGGTGGGATTTAAAGAACTTACACCCTATCGCGGCGGCTGGTGCGGTAATGAAATCCTGTCGACCGCCTTTCCACCGAAAGTACGCCAAAAGGCCCGCGACCTGACTTTCAAGTTTGGCGAGCAGTTGCGCAAGGAAGGCTATCGCGGCTATTTCGAGCTGGATTTCCTGATCGACAAAAAGACCGGCGATCTGTGGCTGGGCGAATTGAACCCGCGTATCACCGGTGCGTCGTCGATGACCAATCACGCCGCCTTTGCCCATGCGGATGCGCCGCTGTTTCTGTTCCATCTTCTTGAATTCTCACGCAAGAAGTTCGACCTGGACGTGGACGAGTTGAACAATCGCTGGGCCAATCCCGACATGATCGATTCATGGTCGCAGATGGTGATCAAGCACACCCAGGACAGCGTGGACATCTGCACCGACAGCCCGGAAACCGGCATTTATCGGATGCTGGAGGATGGGCGCGTGGTGTTCGACCGGTTCGATTATCACCGCCGCGCGGTAGAGAGCGAGAACGAGGCGTTCTTTCTGCGCATCCTGCAACCGGGCGATTACCGGTACGAGGGCGCGGATATCGGAATCCTTGTGACCCGGGGTCGGTCGATGACGAAATCCTTTGACCTGAACGAACGTGCGAAACGCTGGATTCACGGCATCAAGCAAAGCGTTTCAGGGCGGCCTCTGCCCGTGGCACAGGCCGGTCCGGCATTGGCCGATCCTGCGTTCAAGATCATGTAGTCCCTTGTTCTGGCGCGCCTATCACGAAACGACGCCCGGCCCGCGATGGGCCGGGCTGTTTGCCGAATACTGGCCCGTTTATCATCGCTGGTGGTCGCGCGAAGGCGTGTCCGTGCGCCCCAGCTATGCGGTGTGCCGCAGGGCCTTGATGGCGCATATGCCGGAAATCCTGCCACTGTATGACGATCTATGCGCGCTTGCCGGGGGCGGCGATCAGGCGGCACGGTTTCTCAGTTTCTATTGCCCGCCGCCCTATCTTTCCGGCTGTTCACAGGCGGTCTGGTCGGGCAAAGAACCGGTCTTGGTCAGAAATTATGACTATGATCCGCGGTCCTTCGATTCCCTTGTGCTGTCCACCGGCTGGCAGGGGCGGCGGGTGATCGGCACTTCGGACGGGCTGTGGGGGCTGGTCGATGGGATGAACGATGCCGGATTGGCGATATCGCTGACTTTTGGCGGTCGGCGGATCGTTGGCGACGGGTTCGGGGTGCCGCTGATCCTGCGCTATGTGCTTCAGGTCTGCGAGACGACCCAGCAGGCGGGCGAAGTGCTTGCCCGGCTGCCGACACATATGAGTTACAATGTCACGGTTCTGGACGCCAAGCGGCAGTATCTGACGGCCTTCATGGCACCGGACCGCAAGGCGGTGATCAGCCGTACCGCCGTGGCGACCAACCATCAGGAGGTCGTCGAATGGGTCAGCCACGCGCGCTTTACCGCAACGGTTGAGCGTGAGAGATTTCTTTTGCAACGCATGCAGTTACACCGCGATCCTGAAGAGAAATTCATTGGTGCCTTCCTGAAGCCGCCGCTGTATTCGACCGCTTTCGATGCCGGGTTCGGCACGCTTTATACTGCCGTCTATCGGCCGCGTCTCGGACGGATGGAGCTGCGCTGGCCCGGCACGGTCTGGCCTTTCAGCTTTGACAATTTCCCCGAAGAAGGGCGTCACGTCGCCATTCCCGGCGCGGCCTGACACTGTCATAGGTGCTGCAACCTTGCCTCAGCCACCGAAAGGGCGCGACATGAGCCATATTTTCCCCCGCAATCCAAAATCACTGCCCCCCGTTGCTATTTCGGGGCAGGGATGCTGGCTGACCGATGACACGGGCAAGCGGTATCTTGATGCGTCGGGCGGCGCGGCGGTGTCCTGTCTGGGGCATGGGGACAGGGCGGTGATCGATGCGGTAAAGGCACAGCTTGACGTGCTGGCCTATGCCCACACGGGGTTTTTCACCAGCGAACCCGCGGAAATGCTGGCCGATTTGCTGATCGAACAGGCCCGCGCAATTCCCGGCAGCGATCTGGATCGGGTCTATCTTGTCTCGGGCGGGTCCGAGGCGGTGGAAGCGGCGCTGAAACTGGCGCGGCAGTACCATGTCGAGCGCGGCGAACCCGAGCGTGGCCGGATCATCGCCCGCAAGCAAAGCTATCACGGCAACACTCTGGGCGCGCTGGCGGCGGGGGGCAATGAGTGGCGGCGGGAACAGTTTGCGCCGCTGCTGCTGGATGTCAGCCATATCGACCCCTGCTATGAATACCGCCTGAAAAATGACGACGAAACCCCCGAGGCTTATGGCCTGCGCGCCGCGAACCTGCTTGAGGAAGAACTGCTGCGCGTCGGCCCCGAAACCGTGATGGCCTTCATCGCCGAACCCGTGGTCGGTGCGACGGCGGGTGCGCTGACCCCCGCGCCGGGTTATTTCGCCCGCATCCGCGAGATCTGTGACCAATACGGAATCCTGCTGATTCTGGACGAGGTGATGTGCGGCATGGGGCGCACCGGCCATCTGTTCGCCTGCGAGGCTGAAGACGTGGCCCCGGATATCCTGTGTATCGCCAAAGGCTTGGGCGCCGGATATCAGCCGATTGGCGCGATGCTCTGTTCGGCGCATATCTATGACACGATTGTGCAGGGTTCCGGGTTTTTCCAGCACGGTCACACCTATATCGGCCATCCGGCGGCGGCTGCGGCGGGGCTGGCGGTGGTAACGGCACTGCTGGACCGCGGATTGGTGGCGCGGGCAGGCACACAGGGCGATAAGCTGCGCGGGATGTTGGAGCGCACTCTGGGCCAACACCCCCATGTGGGCGACATCCGTGGTCGGGGGAGCTTTATCGGGCTGGAACTGGTCGCCGACCGGGCCACCAAGGCCCCCTTCGCCGCGTCGCGCGCAATCGCAGCCAAGGTGAAGAAGGCAGCCTTTGCCGAGGGCCTGATTTGCTATCCGATGTCGGGCACCATCGACGGACGTTTGGGCGACCACATCCTGCTGGCCCCGCCGTTCATCATTACCGACGAAGAATGCGGCTTTCTGGTCGAATGGCTTGCCAAGGCGATTGCGGTGGCGCTGGGGTGATCGGGCGAAAGGAGGCGGGGGGAAGGGCTGTGTGGGCGAACCGCACTTTCGCTGCACTTGCACCAATGTCGGCTATGGGTAGCCCGTAAGTACTGGCATAAGCACCGGTGGCCGGTGTCAGAGGGCACGAGATTGTGCAGGATTCAGGTTCTCTTCATATTATCATCATGGGATAGGGCAGGGGTTTTGGAAGTGAAAATCGAGACAGGCGAACTGTCGGAGTCCTATTGCCTCTTCGAGGCTTTCACAGACGGACAAATACTTCAAATTGACGCAGATCAGTATGCGACGCTCAACGACGCGCTCACGACCGTCGTTTCTGCGTTGGAAATCGAGGAGCTATTCCAAATATTCGCACAGTCTTTTCTCAGGTTTGAAAAGGATTTGTTAGATGTGGCTTTTGAGTATACCTATACGAACATGTGCGGTTTAGCTGAACTTGAAAAGTTCCTCAGCAATTCTCGAAACCGGTTCAATGTTAATATAATCACATTGCTAACATCGTTTAAAAGCTATGTAGATCAAAGCGACAGAATTCTGAAATATGCGAGCCCCTTAACAGAAGCAAGGGAATTAAATAAGAAATTAGGAAATGACGCATTTGACACTCACTTTAGTTATAGAGTTTGTGATCAACTTAGAAATTATGCACAACATCATGCTCTTCCACTGGGCGGGTTTTCTATTGGCTTCGGTGCAAACTTTGTCCGTGATGATGCTGGGATTGTTAGGAGATTGAATTCTGGTTATGGTGTCTCTCCGTGGCTCGACGTTACGAAGTTCAAGAGTTCTCCAAAAATGAAACCTGCCCTCCACTGTGAGCTTGGTGATCTCGGCTACAAAAAAATTGACATGAAGTGGCTTGTTCGTTCCTTTGCCGGAGCTGTGTACAGCCGTCACGCAAAACTTCGAGAGCGTTTGAAGCCCAAAATTCAGGATGCCGGTATAAAAATTGCTGAGGGATATGAATTGGCTGACGTTGCAAAAGGCAGCGAAGCAAAATTCCTCGAGCTGCATGGGGGCGGCAAAGAACGTTCCATGAGAAAGGATCTGGCCGCTAAGGTTCTAAGTGATTTTGAAACCTACGCGTCACTAAAGAACGCGGACCAAATATACGTTACGTCGCAAATAAAGCCAGATGCCGCGTCTTACTCGGGCCCAGATGGTTTGCAGCCACAGTAGTTGCCGAGCGCATCAACCTGAGTGTGTGCAAGACCTTAATGAATTGCGGGTTCTTTGACTTCAGACATTCCTGAGACGCGCAAAATTTGTCAATGTGGGCGCCAACCAGCCACCCACATGCACCAAACCGCCGGGGGTGGACACCGGGCAGGTTTCCCCTAGCCTTGGGGTGAATATCACGGAGATGCAGATGACCCTGGCCGATCGTATCACGGTGGATGACGCCACTGCACAGGCCGCTGCGAATGAATGCAGGCGGCTTTACACCCTGTCGGAAAGCGCTTTTGCGGCGGAACAGAGCATTGCGCGTCGGCTGGGCGGCCATGTGGAGGGCGATATCGCCTGTTTCGGGTTCTGGACGCCCGAATTGCTGGACAACCGGATCCCCGAGGGCGAGGTGTTTCTGGAACTGCTGCGGCCCGAAGCGCCGTTGGATCTGACGCTGGGCACACGGGAAGTACGGTTTGACCGGGTGCTGCTGCCGACTGTGCGTGCCGATGCCCACACCTTTGCCGCCGCAAAGGGCGTCGTTGCCGGAACCCGTGAACAGGTCGGTGACTTTTACGCGCTTGTCTGGCGCGACGCCGATGGCGGCTGGCACCGCATTCTTGATCCGCTGGCGATGTCGCTGCCGTTTGGCGCATTTGCCCCGGCCGAGCTTTATGACGTGGCGGCGATGCAGGCCGGGCGTGGCGATGCCGGGTATTGGGCCGCCCTGAAGGGGGACGCGCCGCATAAATTCGGACCCGCGGTGAATATCTTGCAAATCCATGTGCCCACCGCGACCGCGGGCGGTACCTTGGCCAGCCTGACACGGTATTACGCCCGCCTGTCGGAGCGGGTGGGGCAGGGGCTGCCTCTGGAACCCGGGGATCGGCTGTTTCTCGGCTATGATGCGGTACAGCTTTTGCCGGTGGAACCCACGACGGTCTATGAGAAAGGCCCCGGATTCTGGCAGGATATCGTGTCGGATGAGCCGGTCGCAGAAGTCGCCCTTGCACGACCCGATACGACCAACTGGGGCTATGATATTGTGATTGCCGGCATGGGCACGGTGAATTCCGTGCTGCTGGAATCCGGCCGCCCCGATGAGCTGGTCGATTTCGCCGCCGTCCTGCATAATTTCCCGGGCAAGCCAAAGATGCTGATTTTCGACGTGGTCTTTGGCCATTCCGACAATCAGGGACTGGGCGTGCTGAACGGGCATTTCTTTGCCGGGCCGAACATGTATGGCCAGAATCTCGATTACCGGAACCCCGCCGTACGCGCGATCCTGCTGGAAATGCAGCGGCGCAAGGTGGATTTCGGCGCGGACGGCGTGCGGGTGGACGGGGCGCAGGATTTCAAGCTCTGGAACCCCTCGACCGGCATGATGGAGCATGACGACGCCTATCTGCAATCCATGGCCGATCTCGGGCAATGTGTGGCCGGAACCCAATTTCGTCCCTGGTTCATCTTTGAGGATGGCCGCCCCTGGCCGGATGAGGATTGGGAGCTTTCAAGCACCTATCGCAGCGTTATCGAGGCGCAGAACGACGCCGACGTGTTCCAATGGGGCCCGCTGACCTTTGCCCATAACACGCCGTTTCTTTACACCTACTGGCTGTCGAAATACTGGCGCATCCGCGAAATGCTTGACGTTGGACAGAACTGGATCTCGGGCACGTCGAACCATGATACCCTGCGCCGGGGCACTCAGGTTTCGCCGAAAATGAACGTCAACACCCGGCTGGGCAAGACCCGGATGGAGATTCTGGAAAAGGCATATGACAATCCGGTCGTCCATGCGCTGACCTATGGGGTGCTGCCGGGCGTGCCGATGGATTTCCTGAACGCCACGGCGCGCGCGTCATGGGGGTTCATCCGCAATCAGGATGATACATGGGGCGTCAAGGTGGTGGCCGAAGAGGCGATATCGCTGAAATGGCAGGTCGATGAATACAGCTATTCCCGCGACAGCAATTTCCGGCGGCTCAAGGCGATGGGATACGAAACCCGCGAAGATCTGCTGCGATTCTTCGAATTCCTGCCCGCGCTGGTCGATGTGACGGACTATGATCTGGACGAGATCGCCCGCCTGCTCAGTCAGGCCGAGCCGGAACTGGCCGGGCCGCATCCGTTCACGGTGCAGGCGCTGAAGGATATCGCGCGGGCCTGGATGGATGACATGCATGATTACTGCAATGTCGCCCATCACCTGACGGCGCTGTCACATGTGCAGACGGATTTCGCTTTGGGGTTGCGCACGTTCCGCCGCGCCCGGCCATGGCTGCGCGGTGCCTTCGGGCCGGGGGATCATTTCGATTACCTGCAACCGATCGCCGGTCGCACCCTGTTTCGTGCCCTGCGCAACGGGCCGGACGAACAGATTTTCGCGCTGCTGCATATGGAGGGCAAACCAACCGAGATGATCGAGCCTTTGGCCATGGATGTGCCGGGGCTGGAGGGTGGTGGTTGGGTGCTGCGGCTGAAAACTCCGGGATTCGACGATGGATATGAGGGTGGCCCGATCGAGTTGCACGATTCCATGGGGCTGATCTTTACCCGTCCGCGATGACAGGCTGAGCGTCCTGTTCAACGCCACCTTAGCCCGGCTGTTCGCGGTTCAGGACGGCGACCGTCCAATGATTTTGGCGGGTGCGGTGGCTCTGCCTGCTGGTACTGGCGCTGTTGCCGACGCTGATGGCACTTTTTCTGTGGCCATCGGGCGACCCTTCAGTGATCGAACACCGCCACGACGATCTGCCGCAAGAACACCCGCACCTGACCGGCGGCAGGCGTCATTCCCATGCGTTTGTGATCGACGATCTTCATCGCCAATGGCCGTGCGCCTTTGGCACGGGTCGGAATTTGAGTATTTTTACAAAGGTGAAACAGGGGGGCGCGCCCACCGCGCCTCGTTCGCCTCAATCGCGGCGATCCGGTCGGTGGTTTTCGGATGGCTCATCATCCAGGCGGGCGCCGCGCCGCCCCGGCCTTCGGTGAGCGCATCGAGTTTGGTGAACAGGGTTTTTTGCGGCGCGGTGCCGATCCCGGATTTGAACAGCAGCGCCGAGGCATAGGCGTCGGCCTCGTATTCATCGTTGCGCGACAGGCGGGCGACCAGAAGCGAAGTGAGCATGCCCGCCGCCCAGACCCCAACCCCCGGAAGAAACCGCGACAGGACCATCGCCAATGCAGTGCGCAGCGCATTCTGGCCGGCGAAATCGATCATTCGACGCCGGGAATGCCCCAGCGCCACATGGCCCAACTCATGCGCGATGACCGAGGCGAGTTCTTCTCCGGTCACATGACCCGTGCGATAGCGTTCGTAAAACCCGCGGGTGATGAAGATCCGCCCGTCGGGCGAGGCCAGCCCATTGACCGGTGAAACTTCATAGATATGGACGCGGATGCGCGGCAGATCCAGCGCGGCCGCCATCCGGTCGCAAAGTGCGCGCAACCCGGTGTCGGCCAGTTCGGAAGATTTCGCGTCCAGCTCGCGTCGCGTATTCCAGGCGGAAAAGCGATACATCGCAATGCCGTAAAGCAACATCAGCAGGATCGGTGCGAACTTCAGCATGGTCTAGATATGGGGCGGCTTGGGGCGCGCGGCAAGGGATCAGCGCAGCCAGGCGGCATAGGGGGGATGATGAACGGCCATGTCATCGAACAGCCACACCATGCGGTCGAGAAACCACAGCTTGACGATCAGCGTCAGCACCACGCCAAGCGCACTGGCCCAGGGATCAAGCACCCACAGCCCCCAGATCATCGGCGCCAGACCGATCACCGGCATGATCGACAGCCAGGCGGCGGCGCGGGAATGGTGGCGGGGGATCGGCACAACAGCGGCGTTCAGCCAGACCCGTTCGCCCATCACGGCGCGTGACATCCAGCCCCGGGTGCTGAGTGGCGGGCCAAAAGCGCGGGGGTTGATCCATGTCCAGACCACCAGCAGAGCCAGCGGAATGAGGCACCACCAGCCAATCCAGACCCGGGAAAAGATCGCCATAGCCGCCAGCGGCAAGACGGGCATGCGGGTCAGGCCGGACCATGGGTTCGCGTGCCGCTCCCACACGGGGTCGGTCATCGCGAATGCGGCGGCAAGGCGGCCCATCACGGCCATTGTGATCCTCCGGCTTTGGTCATGCACCAGATATGCCTTGGACGGCGACGGAAGGAAAGCGGGCTGCGCGCTCCAAAGACATCCCGGCGGCGCATACAGGAAAGGTGTGGAGGAATAACCCAACTCAACGGGCGAGCAGCCGCATTCCGCTTTCCAAGCCGGCCAGCGTCATCGGCACCATGCGGTCGGGGCCGAAAATCTGGCGGATCATGGCGATCGTCTGGGTATAATCCCAGTATTGCTCGGCGACCGGATTGATCCACAGGTGATCGGGCCATTGATCGCGGGCGCGTTCCAGCCAGGTCTGGCCGGGCTCGGGGTTCATATGTTCGTTCGCGCCGCCAGGATAGACCAGTTCATAGGGCGACATCGACGCATCACCGACAAAAATGCATTTCCAGTCCGGCCCATAGGTGCGCAGAATATCCCATGTGGGGGTCTGCGCGTTCCAGCGGCGGGCGTTGTCGCGCCACACGCCTTCGTACAGGCAGTTGTGGAAATAGAAATGTTTCAGCGATTTCAACTCTGTACGCGCGGCAGAAAACAATTCTTGCACCACTTTGACATGGTCGTCCATTGACCCGCCAATATCGAGAAACAACAGCACTTTGACCGCGTTGCGTCGCTCGGGGCGAGTTTTCACGTCAAGCCAACCCTGTTCGGCGGTGGCGCGGATTGTCCCGCCCATGTCGAGTTCTTCGGTCGCGCCGTCGCGGGCCCATTTGCGCAGCCGTTTCAGCGCGACCTTGATGTTGCGCGTGCCCAGTTCGACGGAATCGTCGAGATTGCGGAATTCGCGCCGGTCCCAGACCTTGACCGCGCGCCGGTGGCGGCTTTCGTCCTGTCCGATCCGAACGCCTTCGGGGTTGTAGCCATAGGCGCCAAAGGGCGAGGTTCCGGCGGTGCCGATCCATTTGTTGCCGCCCTGATGCCGGTCCTTTTGTTCTTTCAGGCGCTGTTTCAGCGTCTCCATCAGCGCATCGAACCCGCCCAATGCCTCGATCTCGGCCTTCTCGACGTCGCTCAGGTGTTTTTCGGCCAGTTTGCGCAACCAGTCTTCGGGCAGGTCCAGTGCCTTGGCCACCTGTTCGGGAGTGATTTCTTCCAGCCCCTGAAAACTGGCGGCGAAGGCACGGTCGAAACGGTCGATATGGCGTTCATCCTTCACCATGATCGCGCGGGCGAGGTAGTAGAACCCATCGGCGTCATACATCGCCAGCCCGGCTTTCAGGGCTTCGAGAAACGCCAGAAACTCACGCAGCGAGACGGGAACCCGGTGCGTTCGCAACTGATCGAAAAACGGCAGAAACATCAGATGGCGCGGGCCAGCACGATCGAGACGAAAAGACCGATGAGCGCGCCCAAGATCGCCAGTGCTCCGGCATATTGCGCCATATCAAGCCGCCTGCCGCCTCTGCGACGGGCGAGCAACGCGCCCCAAAGCGCACCGATCACGGAAAAGCCAAGTATGATCATGATGCGTGTCCTCTGCGTAGTGGGTTAAGTGCCCCGATCTCCGAGGCGCGCTTGCGTACCTCATCATCGGGTCCAAAGCCATAGCGCGCCCAGCCAAGACTTTCGCGCTGTAATTCTGCCGCTTCAGCCGTGCGGCCCAGCAGCAATAGCGCCTCGACCTTGACCAGCAGAAGGCTGGCCAGAAGGGCGGCGTTTTCGGCCTGCCGCACGGCGGGCACATTGGCGTCGACGATTTTTATCGCCACTTCGGCCTGACCGCCCGAAAGGGAAAAGGCGGCCAGCTGCATGGCGACATGTGCCGCATGGACCGCTGTCAGCGGATCGGCGGCATAGATTGCGCCGGCCTGAAGGAAAGACGACAGCGCCAATGCCGGTTCCCGCCCCAGAGACAGACGGCCAAGCGCAAACAGCGAAAACGCCAGCCGGTTGTCGTTCCAGTTGCCCGCACGGGCCAGTGTGACGGCGCGTTTCGCTGCGGCCTGACGGCGTGACAAGACAGTGCGCGCACCAAGCGCGGTTTCGATTTCATTGATCCATTCGCGGCTGGTGACCGGGCGCGGGGTGTCGCTGCCGCCCCTGCCGCCGGGGTTCAGACGGTTCAGAAGGGCGGGGAGGCGGCCCGCGACTTCTTCGCGGCTCATTCCCGATTGCAGTTCCGGCGCATAGGTGGCGCGCAGGATCAGCATGTCGAACCCCGTCAGGACGGTGTGAAAGTTGTCATCGTTGAACACCGAATCCGACAGGTGATACATATCGTTCAGCGGGCCAAGCGCCTGAGCAAGCTCTTCGTGCAGGCAGTCGCGTATTTCCTGCGGCGGTACATCCGAGGGCATGAACACCGACAGTTTTTCGCGGACCTTCAGGGTGGTCCAATCGGTCTGCGCGGTGCGGCGGTTGCGTTTGAAATCGGCCCAGCCGGTGACGCGGGGCACGACGAAACAGGCGGCCTGTGGCACGGCGCGCTGCAATTCGCGGCGCGGCACGGTTTCGATGGTGATCGATGCCGGCTCGTCCGCGTCGGTGCGGCGGATGTCGATGCCGGCCTCGCGCCGGAAGCGTTCGATCAGGCGGTCAAGATCGGTGATCATCGATGGCGGAGCCTCGCCGGTGACGCGGACCGTGATCGGGGCTTCGAACCGGGTAAGGACGGGCAGGGGGCGACCGCTTTCCAGCGAAAAGGACAGGTCGAGGAAATCACGGGCAATCGAGGCATTCGACCGCGTGGTGATGGCGGTGACGGGGCCGGAAAAGACCCGCATGGGCGGCAATTCAATGGCTGTATCGCGTTGATTGGCAGGTTCGGTGACCGGGGCGCAGGCGACGAGCACCAGCAGAGCAAGCGTGCGGGCCAGTATCTTGGCGGCTGAGGTCATGTTCGATTGTACCGGATGAACTGGGATGCCTTGCCGATCCGGTCGTAAAGCCTGCGCGCCTCTTGGTTGAAATCCTGCGTCAGCCAGTAAACTCCGGGCGCCCCGGCAGCATCGGCGCGGTCATAGACCGCCTGAATCAGCGCCCGCCCGACTCCTTTGCCCCGCACATCGGCGTCGGCATAGAGATCCTGAAGATAGCAGACGTTTTCCACCTTCCAGGCATGACGGTGAAACAGATAGTGGGTCAGCCCCACAGCACGTCCTTCATGTTCGGCAATCAATCCGCTGAAATCCTGTGGATCATCGCCCAGCAGCCGCGCAAACGTGCTGTCATAGACTGCGGCGGGAACCGAAGTGCCATAGAATTCCAGATAGGCCGTCCACAGCCGGTCCCATTCGGGGCGGTCATCGGCGGTCAGGGGGCGGACGGTTGGGGTCATGCGAGATAGGCCAGGGATATGAGGGACAGGAGGCTGGTCCAGATGATAACCGGCGCGATGATGTCGGTACGCACGTTGTAAAGCATCGCCAGCGAGAATGCCATGGCACCCGAGGGCCCGGCCGCGGTCAGAAGGAACATGTCGCGCCAGGGGTTGGCCGGAGAAACGGTGGCGAAGGCCAAAAGAACCAGCACAGGAAAAGCCAGCAATTTCAGCGCAGAGAACGCGATGATCGCGGGCGTTGGCTTGACGGCATGGCTTGAGAGTATGACCCCCAGCGCAAACAGCGTCAGCGGCGCCGCGCCGGCTCCTGCGAATTGCGCCGCAGTCAGGATCGGCGCGGGCACGGCAAGACCGGCGATATTGACCGCCAGCCCCAGCAGGATCGACAGGATCACCGGGTTGGCGGCGATACGTTTTACCACCACGCGGGTGTCGCCCCGGCCTGCCATCAGCTCGAGCGAGACAATGAAAAAGGCACAGGTGATGGCGGAGTCCCATGCGACGATGGCGGTGATCGGCAGGCTGGGCCCCTCGCCATACAGAAGTGCGGCGATCTGCCAGATATAGAACAGGGTGTTGATGAATATGACCGCCATGCCCAGCAGCCAGGATTCCACATGGGCGCGGTGAAACACCAGACGCGCGAGACCATAGGTGACGGCAAAAACGGCGATCTGGCAGCCGACCCAGATCGACATCGCGCCAGAGTTCCAAGTGGCGAGATCGATCCGGGTGATCAGCGGAAAGACCAGCGCGGGTTGCAGCACAAGAAACGCGATCCGGTTCAGGGCGCGCGCCTCGTCCGTTGTGGCCTTGCCGGTGCGACCCATGGCAAAGCCAAGCGCCAGCATGAAGAAGACCGGCAGGATATTGTAAGTCAGAATGTGGAGCATCAGCGGGCAGGATGCCGATCACCCCGGCTGACCGGCGATGCCGGCCAGCGGCCCGCCCGCCATCCATACCCGGGAAATGTCACCTCCTGCCGCGCGTCATGAAGGCCAGCCGTTCGAAAAGTTGCACATCCTGTTCGTTCTTCAACAGCGCACCATGCAGTTTCGGCAGGGAATCCCGGGCGTCGCGTTGCAGATCTGTGGCCGTCAGATCCTCGGCCAGCAGCAGTTTCAGCCAGTCCAGAACCTCGGAGGTCGAGGGTTTCTTCTTCAGCCCCGGCGTGTCGCGCAGCTCGAAAAACTGGGTCAGGGCTGCACTCAGCAGGGTGTCCTTGATGCCCGGATGATGGACACGCACGATGGCTTTCAGCGTCTCGGGATCGGGAAACCGGATATAGTGGAAGAAACAGCGGCGCAGGAACGCATCGGGCAGTTCCTTTTCGTTGTTCGATGTGATGATCACCACCGGGCGCTGTCGCGCGGTCACGGTCTGCCCGGTTTCGTAGACGTGGAACTCCATCCGGTCCAGTTCTTGCAGCAGATCGTTGGGGAATTCGATGTCTGCCTTGTCGACTTCGTCGATCAGCAGGACCACCCGTTCAGGCGCATCGAACGCCTGCCACAGCTTGCCTTTGCGGATATAGTTGCCGACGTCGTGCACCCGCTGTTCGCCCAGTTGGCTGTCGCGCAGACGGGACACGGCGTCGTATTCATACAGCCCCTGCTGTGCCCGGGTGGTCGATTTGATGTGCCATTCGATCATCGGCATGTTGAGCGCCTCGGCCACCTGACGCGCCAGTTCGGTCTTGCCGGTGCCCGGTTCGCCCTTGACCAGCAGCGGGCGTTCCAGCGTGATTGCGGCATTGACGGCAATGGTCAGGTCGTCGGTTGCCACATAGGCATCGGTCCCGGTAAATTTCATGGTAGTATCAAACCTCTGTGGGGCACTGTTCACACCTGCGAAACGGTGCGGTCACAATGCATCATGGCGAGGGCGAACCCTAGTGACAAGCGCGCGATGTTCGGATATTTGACCGCCAAAGGGAGTAGTTCATGTCAGAGGTTTTTTCCTCATTGGACGCTAGGCAGCTCCCGGTCGACGAAAGGGAGAAAATATGAAGGTAGATGCCTTTCTGCCCGAACATTACCGACCGGCCGAGGGTGAACCGTTCATGAACGAGCGCCAGGTCGAATATTTCCGCCGCAAGTTGTTGTCCTGGAAATCTGATTTGATGGATGATTCCAAAAGCACAGTGCAGGGAATGAAGGACGGCACCCGCAACATTCCTGATGTGGCTGACCGTGCATCCGAAGAAACCGACCGCGCGCTTGAACTGCGCACCCGCGACCGTCAGCGCAAGCTGGTCGGCAAGATCGATTCGGCCCTGCGCCGGATCGACGAGGGCGAGTATGGATACTGCGAAGCTTCGGGCGAGCCGATTTCGCTGAAGCGATTGGATGCCCGGCCCATCGCCACCATGACCCTTGAGGCCCAGGAGCGGCACGAGCGGCGTGAGAAGGTGCACCGCGACGATTGATCGGTGCAGCGGATACGAAAATCGACACCGGGGTCATCATGCCCCGGTGTTTTCGTTTGTGGGGGCAGGATGCGCAACGGCGGCAATCTGAAACATCGTGAAGTGACGGTTCTGGGTGCGGGTATTGGCGGACTGGCCACGGCGCTGGCATTGGCGCGACGTGGCGTGTCTGTGCGGATATTCGAGCAGGCACAGGAGATCGGCGCCTTTGGTGCGGGATTGCAGATCAGCCCGAATGGTATGGCCGTGCTGCGTGCTGTGGGAGTGGAGCGGGAGATATTGGAACGCTCGGGTGCCAGCGGCGCAGTGGTGCTGCGCAGCGGAGCGTCCGGGCGGGTGGCATTGCGGATGGCTTTGCCCGAAGGATTCCGCCTGATTCACCGGGCCGATCTGGTGTCGGTGCTGGCTGCTGCGGCTGTGGCAGCGGGCGTTGAAATTGTCACCGGCTGTCGTGCAACCGGCATCACCGGCGGGCGGGACGTGGCCGACGTTTCCTTTGACGATGGGACGGACCGGAGTTGCGAACTGCTGATTGGCGCTGATGGGGTTCGGTCGGTCCTGCGCGCCGAAATCGCGCCCTCGCAGCCGTTTTTCACCGGACAGGTGGCCTGGCGGGCGACGGTGCCCGACACGTCTGGTTTGCCCTGCGAAGCCGATGTCTTCATGGGGGCGGGGCGGCATCTGGTGCGCTATCCGCTGCCGGCGCGGGGGCTGATCAACCTTGTGGGGGTCGAGGAACGCACTGAATGGGCCGAAGAAAGCTGGACCGCGTCAGGCGCGCCCACAGACTTTCAGGCGGGGTTCTCGGGCTTTTGCCCCGAAGTGCGCGAAGTTGTGGAGCGTGTGGATCAGGTGCGCCTGTGGGGGTTGTTCCGCCATCCGGTGGCGCCTCTGTGGCACCGGGGCGTTGCCGCGTTGGTCGGGGATGCGGCGCATCCGACGCTACCGTTTTTGGCGCAGGGGGCCAATCTCGCGCTGGAGGATGCATTCGTGCTGGCCGATTGCCTGTCCGACCGTCCGCCGCCCGCCGCATTCCGGCTGTATCAGCAGCGGCGGCGTGACCGGGTGGTGCGGGCGATCACGGCGGCCAACGGGAACGCGCGGAATTATCATCTGGGTGGGGCGCAACGGCTGGTGGCCCATGCCGGGCTGCGTGCGATTTCTGCTGTCGCACCGGCGCTGATGCTGCGCCGGTTTGACTGGCTTTATGGGCATGACGTCACGGCGTGAGGCCGCCCGCCGTCCGGTTCAGGCGTCTGCGAGGGCGGCGATGATGCCGCCGAAATCCGCAGCCTTCAGGGATGCACCACCGACCAACGCACCATCCACGTTGGAGACGGCGAATATCTCGGACGCATTGGCGGGTTTCACCGAACCGCCATAAAGCAGACGCATGGCCTCGCCTTCGTCCCCAAACCGGGCAACCAGACGGGCGCGCAGATCGTCGTGCACCTCGGCGATCTGTTCCAGCGTCGGCACCTTGCCCGTGCCAATGGCCCAGATCGGTTCATAGGCGACAACCGTGTTGGCCGCTGTCGCAGCTTCCGGAACTGATCCGTCCAATTGCCCGCCACAGACCGTCAGGGTTTCACCTGTTTCGCGCTGCGCCAGCGTTTCGCCGATGCAGATTATCGCGATCAGACCTGCGGCATGGGCGGCCTCGGATTTTGTGCGCACGTCGGCATCGGTTTCGCCATGGTCGGCGCGGCGCTCGGAGTGGCCCGTTATCACATGGGACGCGCCTGCATCCGCCAGCATCGCCGCCGACACATCGCCGGTATGGGCACCGCTGACGGCCCCGTGGCAATCCTGTCCGCCGATCAACATATCGCTGCCTTCTGCCGCAACCGCCATCCGGTGCACCAAAGTGGCGGGCGGGCAGATCAGCACCTGACACCCGGGTTCGGGATGTGCGGCCAAAAGTTGGGCGACCTCGGACAGGGCGGCGGCGGTACCGTTCATCTTCCAGTTGCCAGCGGCAAGTTTCGGGCGGGTGGGCATGGAAGGCTCCTGTTCACATGAGGGATGTCCCCGTCAGTTAGCCCATGGGGCGACAAAGGGCAAAGGGGTGGCGGTGCGTCGCAGTTGTGATCGCCCCCGGTTTGCGGCATAGGTCTGCAATTGGAATTTAAACACGGACCTGCCCGATGGACATGATGTCGACCTTCGTGAAACCCATGCACCCGGAGGGTCGCCGCTTCGTTGCCATCTTTGCCGCGATCACCGTCGTTCTGTTTATCATTTGGGAGCCGCTAGGCTGGATCGGCGTCGGTCTGACCGTCTGGTGTTACTATTTCTTCCGCGATCCGGTGCGCCAGGTGCCGCAACGTGAAGGGCTGGTGATCAGCCCCGCCGACGGGATCGTTTCGCTGATCGAACCCGCCGTGCCCCCGACCGAATTGGGCATGGGCCCCGAGCCTTTGACCCGGGTCAGCGTGTTCATGAATGTGTTCAACTGCCATGTGAACCGCGCGCCGGTGCCGGGGACAGTTGCCGCAGTTGCCTATCGCGCGGGTAAATTTCTGAATGCCTCGCTGGACAAGGCGAGCGTCGACAACGAGCGTAATTCGCTGGCCATCACCATGGCTGACGGACGGCAGATCGCCGTGGTGCAGATTGCCGGGTTGGTGGCGCGGCGGATCCTGTGTTTCACCGAACCCAACAGCGTGTTGCGCACCGGGGAACGGTTTGGGCTGATCCGCTTTGGCAGCCGGGTGGACGTTTATCTGCCCGATGGCGTTGCGCCGCTGGTGTCGCTGGGGCAGGGCTGTATTGCCGGTGAAACCGTGCTTGCCGATCTGACGGGCAGTGAACCCGCCCGCATGGCGCGGGCAGTGTGACAGGTTGAATGAACGGACCCATGATATGAACGATCCGCGCTCTCCGAAATCCGACTTGCACAAATCGGAACTTTCGATCGTGCAGCTTTTACCGAACCTCATGACGCTGGCCGCAATCTGTGCCGGTCTGACTGCGATCAGATATGGCATCGAGGGAAATTTTGAACGCGCCGTGCGGTTCATTCTCATCGCCGGCGTTCTTGATGGGCTGGACGGGCGCGTGGCGCGGATGCTGAAAAGCGAATCTGCAATTGGCGCCGAGCTGGATTCACTGGCCGATTTCGTGAACTTCGGGGTTGCCCCGGTGCTGATCATCTATTTCTGGGGCCTTCAGGACATGCGCAACGAAGCGTGGATCGCGATCCTGATCTTTGCGGTCTGTTGTGTCACGCGTCTGGCGCGATTCAACGTTGTGTCGCGCGCCGCGGTGGACGAGCCGAAACCGGATTTCTTTACCGGCGTTCCCGCGCCGGCGGGGGCGGTTCTGGTCATGCTGCCAATGTATCTGGCGTTTGTTTTCGATTGGACGCCCAATCCGGGAATCGAGGATCTGTCGATCAGCGCTTGGGTGGTGGTGGTCGGATTGTTGATGGTCAGCCGAATCCCGACGTTCTCGCTGAAGTCGACGACGATCCGGCGCGAGCGTGTGCGCTATTTCTTGATCGCCTTTGTCGGCTTTATTGCGCTTTTGCTGACTTATACTTGGGTCACGCTGGCGATGGTGTCACTGGCTTATCTCGCGTCGATCCCGATTTCACGTCGCAAGGGGCGCGCGGTTCAGGCCAGATTTCAGGCCGCGCTCGAGGCAGAAGACCGGGCCGAAGATCAGCCCCACGATCCGACCCGGCATCAAGACGACATCTGATCCGCATCCTTGAACTTGATCGATTCGCCGCAGCCACAGGCATCGGTCACGTTCGGGTTGCGGAACTTGAACGATGATTCCAGCAGCGAGATTTCATAGTCGATCTCGGTGCCGAACAGGAACATCTGCGCCATCGGGGCGATCATCACCCGTGCGCCTTCGGTTTCGACCACCTCGTCCAGTGGATCGACTGAGGTCACGTATTCCATGGTATATTCCATGCCGGCGCAGCCGCCTTTTTTCACACCGATGCGCAGACCCTGATGGTTGTCGCGCGCCATCAGTTTCGCGATCTGCCGAACGGCGGCGGGGGTCATCGAAACGGCTTGCTTGCCGGGAATGCCAAACATGGTCTGTCCTTTCGGGAGTCTTTTACAATGTAGGCGGCAAGGCCGCGGGTCTCAAGGGGATCACGGCCGCAAGACGATCACAGTCTCGATGGAATCACAGCGCGACAGTGACCGACCAGCCGAACCGCGCGACATCTCCGGGCGGCAGGAGCACGCTGAACGGCCGTTCGGCGATCTGCTCGGTTCCGTCGGTTTCGCCCGGCAGACCGTGCCAGGGCTCGATACACAGGAAGGACGCGCCGGGTTTCGACCACAGGGCAAGATTTGGCAGGTTTTCAAACCGGAAGGCCAGATGCCCGCCGCTTTCGACGCCATATTGCAGGCCATCCCCCGCGCCTTGGGGAATGACCAGCGCGTCATTGTCGAACATCCCCGGGGTTATCGGGATCCTGCCTTGGACAAAGGGCGAGGGCAGGGTTTCGCGGGTCATCAATCCGCCCTCCAGCCTGGCCAGTGGCGGTTCGGCTCCATTGTCCAGAGTCACCCAATGCTGCTGCCCCTCAAACCCCGGCAGGGGCCAGCGAAATCCGGGATGAAAGCCAAACCCGAAGGGCATCGCGTCTGTGTCACGGTTTTCGATCTCGGCGATGACGTGCAGCGTCGGGCCGTCCAGCCGGTGGGTTACGGTGACTTGAAACGCAAAGGGATAGACGCGTCGCGTCGCGTCACTGTCGCTCAGGCTATGCTGGCAGACCTCGTCATCGTGGGAGACGCGGGTGAAAACCCCATGACGCAGAAAGCCGTGGATCGCCATTTCGGCCTGATGATCGCGCACCGCCACCCAGTTGTCACGTGTCCGCCCGACAATGGGAAACAGCAGCGGCGCACGAGCCGCCCAGAACGCCGGGTCGCCATGCCACAAGAACTCGCGACCATCGGCTGTGGTCAGTGTTTGCATCTCGGCCCCAAGATCTGACAGGGTCAGGGACAGATGGGCGTTGGACAGGTGGGTTATGTTTTCGGTCATTGGCATCGGGGGCTCACTGGTTGTTCACGCGCAGACTGCAGGATTAACAAGCGACTGACCAGTGGCGTAAGGCCAAGGCCTGGGTTCGCCGGGGCTTTCCTTTGGGACTTTGCGCTGCGATGAATGGGCCATGTCACGAAAGACCCTGAATGCCGCCAATCTGGCCGGTCTGGGCGCCGAGCATCTGGCAGCCCTGCTGATCGAAGTCAGCACCGGCAGCGCTGATATCAAGCGCCGTCTGCGGCTGGAATTGAGCCATGCCATCGGCCCCGAGGAATTGGGCCGCGATGTGCGCAAGCGGTTGGTGGCATTGCGCAAGGCCCGGACGCGGGTCACCTGGCGCCGCCGCCGTGCCCTGACCGCCGATTTGCAGACGCAGGCCGATATGATCACCAACCGCATTGCGCCCGACGATGGTGCGCTGGCCTTCGATCTGTTGTGGGAGTTCATGGCGCTGGCCCCGGCGATTTTCGCCCGTGTCGACGATTCCCGGGGCGAGGTGGCTGCGGTGTTCGATGCCGCCCGGGCCCGGTTTGCCGATATCGCACCGCTTGCCGATCTGTCCCCCGAACCGTTGGCCCAGCGGGTGTGGGATGCCTTGCACCACGATACAAATGGCGCGCTTGAGGGGATAACCGGGTTGTTGGCGGCGCAATTGGGTGCGCCGGGTCTGGCCAGGCTGCGCGCGCTGGTCCAGGGCGAGATCGAAGATCTTTCGGCCAGACAGGCAAGACGGATGCGGGGTATCCTGCAGGATATCGCCGAGGCCGAGGGCGACACGGATGCCTTCATCGCACAAATACCGCCGGTCGACCGCTCGCGCCCGTCGGTGGCCGCCGATATCGCCACGCGTCTGACCAATGCAGGCCGCGCGGATGAGGCGCTGAGCGCGCTGCGCAACGCCCGCCCCGGTCCCACCACAATGACCCCGGGGCGGGCTGCGTGGGACGATGCGCTTATCGGTGCGCTGATCGCGCTTGGCCGACAGGATGAGGCACAGCACCACCGTTGGGAGCGGTTCACCGCGACGCTTGATATCACCCACCTGCGCGCGCATCTGTCCGCGCTGCCCGATTTTGACGACATCGAAGCCGAGGACCGGGCCCGCGATCATGTGCTTGGCTTTCGTGACCTCACCGCAGCTATCGAATTTTTCACCAGCTGGCCGGATGCCGCAGGGCTGGCCCGGTTGGTGCAGTCGCGGGCCGATGAATTGAACGGCGACCGGTACGAACTGCTTGGTCCGGCGGCGGAACTGCTGCGTGATCGTCATCCGCTGGCCGCCACGATCCTGTGGCGTGCGATGATCGGATTCGCGTTGACCAAGGCGCGTGCGGGCCGATACGGCCATGCCGCCGATCATCTGGCCGATTGCGCGGCGGCGGATGCGGATATCTCAGACTATGGCGCTTTGCCGTCCCATGAAGACTATGTCGCACAGTTGCGTCAGGACTTCTCGCGGCGACGTGCCTTTTGGGACCGGCTGGGCTGAGGATGCCATGGTGGCGCGGGCCATTCGTCAAACGCCGACCTGCTGGGCTACATGAAGCCCAGTTCAAGCCGCGCTTCGTCGCTCATCATTTCCATCCCCCAGGGCGGCGACCACGTGAGCTCGACGTTGACCGATTTCACACCTGCAAGCGGTTCGATGGCATCCGCAATCCAGCCGGGCATCTCGCCCGCCACGGGGCAGCCGGGAGCGGTCAGGCTCATCAGAATTTCAACGTGATTCTCGCCGTTGATGTCGATGGTATAGATCAATCCCAGATCAAAGATGTTCACCGGGATTTCGGGGTCATAAACGCTGCGGCAGGCACCGACCACGTCGTCGTAAAGCGGATGATCCGTTGAAGATGGCTGGATCAGCGGGGCGCCTTCCATCGGCGCAGAGTTTTCGGCGGTCATGGCTGTCTCGCTTGCTCGCTCGGGTAAAGTTGACCAAACATATAAGGATTGTGACGCGGCGCGTCCAGTGACCGGCGCGCGTTCTTGCGTTTTCGTCGCACCCATTGTGCCTGCAGCGCGCGTCTTGCCCTCGTGCGGTCAGGTTGTGCGGGGTTTGCGAAATTTGCGCGGTAGGGGGCGCAGGCGTTTTTCCAGCAGATCGAACAAAAGGGCCGCGATATTCGTGCCCGTGGCGGTTTCAAACGGCTCGATTGCAGGTGTGGGATTGACCGACAGCACCTTTGGCCCGTCGGGCGTACGCAGCATTTCGACACTGGCCAGACCCAGACGAAACGCGCGAACCGCCCGGCGGGCCGCGTCACGTTCCGCCTTGTTTGGCTTGGCGGATTTGGCAAAGGGGCCGTCGGCGCCGCCGCGACGCGCCACGGCCGCCACCACCTTGCCCCCGAGCACAAGACAGCGCAATCCGGCGGGATCAGCACCCTCGATGAAATCCTGCACCAGCACATTCGCATCCACACCGCGAATCGCGCCGATGACCGCTTGTGCGGCAGCGGGAGTTTCGGCGATCAGCGTGCCTTCGCCTTGCGGCGCATCCAGCAGTTTCACCACCAGCGGCGCAGTTCCGACCAGCCCGATCAGATGCGCGGTGTCCCGGGGCGATGCGGCGAATGCCGTGGGCGGCATGGCGACATGGGCGCGTGCCAGAACCTGATGCGCGGCAATGGAATCGTGGGCCATCGCAATCCCTTGGCTTGGATTCAGGCAATGGGTGCCGATGGTTTCGAACTGCCGCACCAATGCCGCACCATACCGTGCGGCCGAGGCGCCGATGCGGGGGATCACCGCGTCGAATCGCGGCAGGGGCGCGCCGTCGCAATGTACCTCGGGCGACAGGGCATTCATCGTCATATAGCAGCGCAGCGTGTCGACAGGCTGCAAGCTGTGCCCGCGCCGCTCTGCCTCCGCCTGCAACCGGCGCAGGGTCGATGAGCGGGGATTGCGGGTCAGCACGGCCACCGAAAGACGGCGGTCGGCGGGGGATGGCGGCGCGGTTGCGGGCTCATAAATGTCGTCGGACAGGACAGGCTGGCAAAAGCTGTCGTTGGGGGCGACGACCATGTCATCGGCAATCGCCTGCCGCCCCAGCAACATCCGGTAAGCCATCGCGCCCCGGTCGGTCAGGGTCAGTTCCAGCGGCCAGCGGCGTGATCCCATCTCGATTTCGGTGGCAATGACAAAGCGGTACTCGGTTTCGCCGTTCGAAGATGTGACCGGGCGGCGGTCAAGCACCGGCGCGGTGCAGCGCACCACCAGATCGTGACGTCCGGGAACCGGATGGACCGAGAACTGCACCTGTGGCGCATCTGCATCGCCGAAAGCCTCGATGTCAAAGGCATGCAGCGCCGAGGTGCGCGCCCCGGTGTCCACCTTGGCCTTCAGCGCGGGCAGGCCCAGATCGGGCAGGGCGCACCATTCTTCCCAGCCAAGGCGGAAAGGTGGTGGGGTGTGGTCGGTCATGGGGGTGTTCCGCTGGTTCGGTCTCGTTGGTTCAGTCGGGCTGGTTTGGTCAGACTGGCACGTTCGGGGCGAGCCATAACGCAGAATGCCGGGTCGGGAAAGCACCGGTGGCCTTGTCTTTCGCCCGCTCAGGCGCAAGAACGCGGAGCAGGAGGGCCCCGATGACCCAGCGTATCAAATTCAGTCTTGCCGCGACCGACGGTGCCGCGCGCACCGGAACGATTTCGACCCCGCGGGGCGATATCCGCACACCTGCCTTCATGCCTGTTGGCACGGCGGCGACGGTCAAGGCGATGATGCCCGACTCCGTGCGCGAAACCGGGGCCGATATCCTCCTTGGTAATACATATCATCTGATGCTGCGGCCCACGGCAGAGCGGATCGCGCGGTTGGGTGGGCTGCACCGGTTCATGAACTGGGACCGGCCGATTCTGACCGACTCGGGCGGGTTCCAGGTGATGAGCCTGTCGGGCCTGCGGAAGATGAGCGAAAAGGGCGTGACTTTCAAATCCCATATCGACGGGTCGAAACACGAATTGACCCCGGAACGCAGCATGGAGATTCAGGCCCTGCTGCTCAGTGATATCGTGATGTGTTTCGATGAGTGCCCGGCCTTGCCCGCCGACCGTGCGCGACTTGCGGAATCGATGCGCATGTCGATGCGCTGGGCACAGCGGTCGCGCGATGCATTTGGCGACCGGCCCGGTCACGCGCTGTTCGGAATCCAGCAGGGCGGGTTGGAGCGTGATCTGCGCGAGGAAAGCGCCAAGGCGTTGGCCGAGATTGGCTTTGATGGCTACGCCGTCGGCGGGCTGGCCGTGGGTGAGGGGCAGGCGGCAATGTTTGAATGTCTCGACTATGCGCCCGCGCAACTGCCGGTGGACAAGCCGCGGTATCTGATGGGCGTGGGCAAGCCGGACGATATCGTCGGCGCGGTCAAGCGCGGCATCGACATGATGGATTGCGTGCTGCCGTCACGCTCGGGGCGCACCGGGCAGGCGTTCACACGGGCCGGAGTCGTCAACATCAAGAACGCCCGCCACATGGACGACCCCCGCCCGCTGGACGAGAATTGCCGCTGTCCGGCCTGCCGCAACTATTCCCGCGCCTACCTGCATCATGTGTTCCGTGCGCAGGAAATGATCTCGGGGATGTTGCTGACCTGGCATAACCTGACATATTTTCAGGACATCATGCAGGGAATGCGCGATGCCATCGCGGCGGGTGAATTCGCGACATGGGAGACAGCTTTCCACGCCAACCGGTCGGCGGGCGATATTGAACAGTTGTAGGCGGTCACGCGCCCGTTCCGGTCTGTTCGGGGCGGGTGTGCGGCACGACACTGTAGGGGCGGCGATGAAACACACCTTCGTGTTACCTCTGATGGCGGTTCTTGTGGTCACTGCGGCGATGACCGGCACAATTCGCGGCACGGTGATCGTCGGCGCGATCCTGACCGGGGCGCTGATCACCGCCCATGTGCTGGCGCTGCGGGCGGGCCGCTGGCGGGTGGCGGTGTTCGCCTTTGTGTTCACCGCCTTGCCCGTGGCTCTGGCTGTGGCGATCGGTGAGGCTGCCGCCTTGACCCTTGTTCGGGGCGGGGAAACAGTGTTCGACGAGGGGCGGATCACCGTTACGGGGCTGCGCCAGATTGGCCCGGTGTTTGCCGGTTTCACCGCTCTGGCTTTGGCCATTGACGCGCTGGCGGGGCGATTTTTGCCGCGATAGGCCATAAATGGTACGGGATTCCTGACTTGTCTTTAATAATTCAAGGTTTCGCCAATCATTCGCCCTGCATCAGCGTCAACGACATCTTGCCCCCGGTAGGCGGTACAGGCAGAATGTAACAAACGTCAGAATAACAGGTCACGGTTGAACAAGGCGGTCCGCCACCCCAAATAGTCAGCCAATGACCGGAGAAGACCGGAGTTGCCGCCCAGCGGGACAGGTGTCTTCTTGCCAACAAAGGAAAAAATATGACCGAGCAATTGAGCCAGTCGTTTCCAGTGCTGCCGCTGCGCGACATCGTGGTGTTCCCGCATATGATCGTGCCGCTGTTTGTGGGCCGCGACAAATCTGTTCGCGCCCTTGAGGAAGTGATGGCCGACGACAAGCAGATCCTGCTGTCGAGCCAGATTGATCCCGGCGTCGATGATCCGGATGCCAAAGGTATCTATCAGTACGGCGTCCTTGCCAACGTATTGCAACTGCTGAAACTTCCTGACGGAACGGTCAAGGTGCTGGTCGAAGGTCGCGCCCGCGTGCGCATTACCGACTATATCGAGAATGATCGCTTTTTTGAAGCCAACGCCGAACTGTTGGATGAAGAAATCGGCGATCCCGATACTGTCGCAGCACTTCTTCGTTCGGTCAGCGAAGAATTCGAGCGCTATGCAAAGGTCAAGAAGAACATCCCCGAAGAGGCTCTTTCGGCGGTGTCGGACACGCGCGAACCCGAAAAGCTGGCCGATTTGGTCGCCGGACATCTGGGCGTCGAGGTGGCACAGAAGCAGGATTTGCTGGAAACGCTCAATGTGGCCGAGCGTCTGGAAAAGATTTTCGGCCTGATGCAGGGCGAAATGTCGGTGTTGCAGGTCGAGCGCAAGATCAAGACGCGCGTCAAGTCGCAGATGGAGCGGACCCAGCGCGAATATTACCTGAACGAACAGATGAAGGCGATCCAGAAGGAGCTCGGGGACGGCGAAGAGGGCCAGAACGAGGTCGATGAGCTGGAAGCGCGCATCGAGAAGACAAAGCTTTCGAAAGAGGCGCGCGAAAAGGCCGATGCCGAGGTCAAAAAGCTCAAGAACATGAGCCCGATGAGCGCCGAGGCGACCGTCGTGCGCAACTATCTCGACTGGATGTTGTCGATCCCGTGGAACACCCGTTCGCGCGTCAAGAAAGATCTGACTGCGGCGCAGAAGGTGCTGGATGACGACCACTATTCGCTGGAGAAGGTGAAAGAACGGATCGTCGAATATCTGGCGGTGCAGCAACGTTCGAAAAAGCTGAAAGGCCCGATCATGTGTCTGGTCGGCCCTCCGGGCGTGGGTAAGACTTCGCTGGGCAAATCGGTTGCCAAGGCAACGGGGCGCGAATTCATCCGCATCTCGCTTGGCGGTGTGCGCGACGAATCCGAGATCCGTGGCCACCGGCGGACCTATATCGGTTCCATGCCGGGCAAGATCATTCAGGCGCTGAAAAAGGCGAAAACCACCAACCCGCTGATCCTGCTTGATGAAATCGACAAAATGGGCCAGGATTTCCGGGGCGATCCCGCGTCGGCGATGCTTGAGGTGCTGGATCCGGAACAGAACGCCACCTTTGTCGATCACTATCTTGAGGTCGAATATGACCTGTCGGATGTGATGTTCCTGACCACGGCGAACTCGTACAACATGCCCAGCCCGCTGTTGGACCGGATGGAGATCATTCCGCTGTCTGGCTATACCGAGGATGAAAAATCCGAGATTGCCAAACGTCACCTGATCGCCAAGACGGTGAAGAACCACGGCTTGAAAAAGGGCGAGTTCAGGATCACCGATGAGGCGCTGTTGGAAATGATCCGCACCTATACCCGCGAGGCGGGCGTGCGGAACCTTGAGCGTGAGATCGCCAAACTGGCACGTAAGGCGGTGACGCGGATCGTCCGCAAGGCCGAAACCTCGGTGGTGATCACCGTTGATAACCTTGAGGAATATCTGGGCGTCAAGAAATACCGCTATGGTCTGGCTGAAAAGGAAGACCAGATCGGTGTCGTGACCGGGCTGGCCTGGACCAGTGTTGGCGGCGAGTTGCTGTCGATTGAGGCTCTGCGCCTGCCGGGCAAAGGCCGGATGAAGACGACCGGGAAACTGGGCGACGTGATGAAGGAAAGCATCGATGCGGCGTCCAGCTATGTCCGCTCGATCAGCCCGCAGATCGGGGTAAAACCAACCAAGTTCGACACGACGGACATTCACGTTCACGTGCCCGATGGCGCAACGCCCAAGGACGGGCCGAGTGCCGGTCTGGCCATGGTCACCTCGATCGTTTCGGTCCTGACCCGCATTCCGGTCAGGAAGGACATCGCGATGACCGGAGAGGTGTCCCTGCGCGGCAATGCCATGCCGATCGGTGGATTGAAGGAAAAACTGCTTGCGGCACTCCGGGGCGGCATCACCACGGTGCTGATCCCGCAGGAAAACGAGAAGGATCTGACTGAGATCCCCGATAACGTGAAGAACGGGCTGACGATCATTCCCGTCACCCATGTGTCCGAGGTTCTGAAACACGCGCTGGTGCGTCAACCCGAACCCATCGAATGGGACGAAGCGGCCGAGGAAGCCGCAGCCGCCAAGGCCGCGTTGGAGCGCCGGGGCGACGGGGCAGGGGCGACGGCACACTGAACCGACCAATCGACGTCAGAGGGCGCGCCATAAACGGCGCGCCCTTCGGCGTTTCGGGCCCGGGTGAAAACGATTCCATTGTCCTCGCGCATGCCCTAACGTCGGGCAAAGTTGTTGAAAGAAGGATCAAAAAATGGCCGAAGACATGGACGCGCAGATTGACGATGCCGACCCGGAGGGTTTTGCCGATACGACACCCGACACTATGGTCGAGCTGAAGAAGACCGAACTGATCGAGCAGGTAATACTGGCCACGGGCGCCAAGAAAAAAGACGCCAAGCCCTTGGTCGAGGCGACACTGGCCGCACTGGGCAAGGCGCTGGATGACGGTCGCGTTTGCAACCTGCAACCGCTGGGCAAGTTGATGATCAACCGGACACAGGACAAGGGCAATGTACAGGTCATGTACCTCAAGCTGCGCCGGTCAAATGATACGGTAAATCCGTCAGAGACCCTTGCGGAACCGGAAGACTGAGGCTAGAAATCGCCCCGTCGGGTGATTAGCTCAGTGGTAGAGCGCTTCGTTCACATCGAAGATGTCAGGGGTTCAAATCCCTTATCACCCACCATTTTTCCGACCGGTGGAAGGCCTGCCAAAGTGTCGCGGGTTCGGCCGGTCACCGCCAGCCGGGACGGGGCTATCGGCTTGTCGGCCGCTGCCGCAGGCTTTGTCTTGCTCCCGAAGAAGCAGGAGAGTTCCGACCGGTAACGTACCAGAGTAATCTCGCATCCGTGCCAAGCCATTGATTTGGCCACAATGCCGCCACCTGTTTCCGGTAATGTCCGTCATGTCGGATCCTTGCCACAGTGAAACCTGAAAAGTCGCGATCCGCTTGCTTGCCAAGCCCGAAACCCGCAGATAGTGTGCGCGCCAATCCGGCGGGAGCCTTGGGCGCATCCTGCACACAACCAAAGGACTTATCCCATGTTTGTTACGCCTGCCTATGCGCAAGCGGCCGGTGGCGCCGCCAGTGCGCTGACCAGCTTTGTTCCGCTGATCCTGATCTTTGCAATCATGTATTTCCTGTTGATCCGTCCGCAGCAAAAAAAGGCGAAAGAGCATCAGAAGATGGTCGCGGCGCTGCGCCGTGGTGATCAGGTGATCACCGCCGGTGGGCTGATCGGCAAGGTGGCGAAGGTCAAGGAAGACGGCGAAGTCGAGGTCGAATTGGCCGAAGGCGTGAAGGTGCGGGTGGTGCGTTCGACCATCAGTCAGGTTCTGAATAAAACGGAACCTACCGAGTCCTGAGCACCGATCAAGGTCATTTAAATGCTGCAAATTTCTTTCTGGAAGCGGATCGTCATCTGGGGGCTGATCGCCGCCGGGCTGATTTTTGCGTTGCCCAATGCCTTTTATACCCGTGTCGAGGGTCACAATGACGCCGTCGCGGAAATCGAGGTGTTGGGCGCAACACCGGAACGTGACGCTGCCCGCGCGCTCTGGCCCGACTGGATGCCCGGCACGCTGGTAAATCTGGGGCTGGATTTGCGCGGTGGCGCGCATCTTCTGGCCGAGGTGCAGGTCGGTGATGTCTATGCCGACCGGCTGGACGGGATGTGGCCCGAGGTGCGTGATGCCCTGCGCGCCGCGCGTGATCAGGTTGGCACGATCCGCCGTCAGGCAGGGGACGCCACCACGCTTTCGGTACAGATTTCCCAATCTGAGGGGATGGGCCGCGCACTTGAAATCGTTCGCGCCCTTGCCACGCCCGTCGTGTCTCTGACCGGTGTCGGCAGCAACGATATCGAGGTTGCGGGGCAGGGCGATACGATCACTATTCGTCTCTCCGAAGCCGAGCGGAGCGCCACCGACGACCGCACCATGCAGCAGTCAGTCGAAATCATTCGCCGTCGTGTGGATGAGGTGGGCACCCGCGAACCGACAATTCAGCGTCAGGGCGATGACCGCATTCTGATCCAGGTGCCCGGCATCGGTTCGGCCAGCGAATTGAAAGAGCTGATCGGCACGACGGCGCAACTGACCTTTCATCCCGTGGTCGGCCGAACAACGGACAGCACCCAGAATCCCGGCGCGCGGCAGTTGATCCTTCAATCGATGGACGAGCCCGGCGTATATTACATCGTCGAACAGACACCCGTCGTTTCAGGCGAAGAACTGGTCGATGCGCAGCCTTCCTTTGATCAGAACGGGCGTCCGGCGGTCAGTTTCCGCTTTAACCCGACGGGTGCGCGAAAGTTTGGCGACTATACCGCCGAAAACATCGGCAGTCCGTTCGCCATCGTGCTGGATGACGAGGTGATCAGCGCACCGGTGATCCAAAGCCACATTCCGGGCGGTTCGGGGATCATCACCGGTAATTTCGGCATCGAAGAATCGACGAACCTTGCCGTTCTGCTGCGCGCCGGCGCTTTGCCTGCCCAAATGTCTTTTCTTGAAGAACGCACCATCGGCCCGGAACTCGGACAGGATAGCATCGATGCCGGGCGCATCGCCTGTATCGTGGCCTTTTCGGCGGTGCTGATCTTCATGTTTGCCAGTTACGGGATGTTCGGCATGTTCGCCAACATGGCGCTTGTGCTGAACGTCGGGCTGTTGTTCGGGCTGCTCAGCATGATCGGCGCGACGCTGACCCTGCCGGGGATCGCCGGGATCGTTCTGACCATTGGCATGGCGGTTGATGCCAATGTGCTTATCTTTGAACGTATTCGCGAAGAGCTGAAGACGGCAAAGGGGCCAGCGCGGGCCATCGAACTGGGCTATGAAAAAGCGCTGAGCGCGATCATCGACGCCAATATCACCACCTTCATCATCTCGGTCATCCTGTTCGTTCTGGGGTCTGGACCGGTGCGGGGCTTTGCAATCACGCTGGGTCTGGGAATCATGACTTCGGTCTTTACCGCGATTTTCGTCACCCGGCTGTTCGTCGTCATGTGGTTCGAACGCCGCCGTCCCAAGACAATCGAGGTCTGAAATGCGTCTCCGTCTGGTTCCTGAAGTCACGAACTTCGATTTCTTCTACTATCAGCGCTATACCTTCGGCGCCTCTTGCGTGGCGATGGTTTTGTCGTTGGTCATCTGGCTGATGATGGGTCTGAACTTCGGCATCGATTTTCGCGGCGGCACGACGATCCGTACGGAATCCGTGCAATCGGTGGATGTTGGTGCGTATCGCGATGCCATTGCACCGCTGAACCTTGGTGATGTCTCGATAACCGAGGTGTTCGATCCGACCTTCGGTCCCGACAAGAACGTGGCGATGATCCGGATTCAGGCGCAGGATGACACCGAAAGTGTCGCTGCAGACACGGTACAATCGGTCGAGGACCAGTTGAAAGAGGTCGATCCGACGATCACTTTTCCGTCGGTTGAATCCGTCGGGCCAAAGGTGTCGGGCGAATTGATCCAGACCGCGCTGATTGCCGTCGGCGCGTCACTGGCGGCGATCCTGTTCTATATCTGGCTCAGGTTCGAGTGGCAGTTTTCCGTCGGTGCGGTTGCCGCGCTGTTCCATGACGTGATCCTGACGGTCGGAATATTCTCGGCACTGCAGATCCGGTTTGATCTGGCTACCATTGCCGCACTGCTCACGATCATCGGGTATTCGATCAACGATACCGTCGTGATCTTTGACCGACTGCGCGAAAACCTGATCAAATTCCGCAAGCGTGATCTGCGCGACGTGATGAACCTGTCGGTAAACGAAACGCTTTCGCGCACGGTGATGACCAGCGGCACAACCCTGATCGCCCTGATCGCCCTGCTGATCCTCGGTGGCGATGTGATCCGCGGGTTTGTCTTTGCGATCACCTGGGGCGTGGTCGTCGGCACCTATTCTTCGGTCTATGTGGCCAAGAACATCGTGCTGTATCTCGGCGTCAACCGCGACGACAAGCCGTCGGACAAGGGCAACCAGTTCGCCAACGTCGACGCCTGAGACTTGGGCCGCGCCGGTTGCGCGCGGCCCTGTTCTTTCGCGCGGACCCACGCCGTGATAGCAACGGATCGCCCGGAACGGAGAGACTCATGCGCCTGAACGAAATCGATTATCCCGATGCCCGCCCGATCGATGGCTATGGCCCCGGTTTTTTCCGTGTCGATGGCAAGATCATTCAGGGAAATGTCGCGGTTTTGCCGTCGGGTGTTAAGCCTTGGGGCGGGTTCGATGACACGGAACCGCTGATTGCCGCGCTCGGGGCGATGGATGTGCTTTTTATCGGAACCGGCGCGGAAATCGCCCATGTTCCGGCTGACTTCCGTACCGCGTTGGAGCAGGCGGGAATCGGGGTGGAATCCATGGCCACTCCGGCTGCCTGCCGCACCTACAACATATTGCTCAGCGAGGGGCGACGGGTCGGTGTGGCGCTGATCGCGGTCTGAACCCGTGCTGACCGTCACCGATCTGACCTGCGCGAGAGGCGGGGTACCGATCCTGTCAGGCGTGACATTTTCTGTCGCATCCGGGCGAAGCCTGATCCTGCGCGGCCCGAACGGGGCGGGCAAGACGACCCTGTTGCGCACCTTGGCCGGGTTGCAACCTGCGCTGACGGGTTCGGTCGAGCCGGGGGTGGATGCCATTGCTTATGCCGGACATGCCGACGGGTTGAAATCGGCGCTGAGCGTCGCTGAAAACCTGACCTTCTGGGCCGGAGTGTTCGGCACGCGGGGTATTGATGCCGCACTTTCGGCCTTTCAACTGGACGCATTGCGCGACCGGGCGGCGGCGCATCTGTCGGCGGGTCAGAAGCGGCGGCTCGGGCTTGCGCGGCTGCTGGTCACCGGGCGCCCGGTCTGGGTGCTGGACGAACCCACCGTATCGCTTGATGTGGCCAGCGTGGCGCGGTTTGGCGCGGTTCTGGCGACCCATCTGGCAGGCGGCGGCACCGCAGTGATCGCCACCCATGTCGATCTGGGCTTTGACGCCGAGATGCTGGATATCGCCGCCTTCCGCGCCCGCGCAGGCAGTTCGGATTTTGATCGGTCGGATTTTGACGAGGCGTTCCTGTGATCCGCCTGCTGCTGCGCGATCTGAAGCTGGCAGTGCGGGCCGGGGGGGGATTTGGGCTTGGCCTTGGGTTTTTCCTGATTGTCGTCGTTTTGGTGCCCTTTGCCATGGGCCCCGACACGTCGCGCTTGTCCTCCATTGCGCCCGGAGTTCTGTGGCTGGGGGCGCTGCTGGCCTGCCTGCTGTCGCTGGACCGGATCTTTGCGCTGGATCACGAAGACGGCACACTTGATTTGCTGGCGACGGCGCCAATCCCGCTGGAGGGGGTCGTCGTTGCAAAGGCAGCGGCGCACTGGATCGTCACTGGCCTGCCTCTGACGCTGGCGGCACCCGGGCTGGGGGTGCTGCTGAACCTGCCCTCTGACGGGTATCTGTGGCTGCTGGTGTCGCTTGCAATCGGCACCCCGGCACTCAGCGTGATCGGTGCCTTTGGCGCGGCGCTGACCGTGGGACTCAAACGCGGCGGACTGCTGTTGTCGCTGCTGGTGCTGCCGCTCTATGTGCCAACGCTGATCTTCGGGGCCGAGGTGGCGCGACGTGGGGCCGAGGGGCTGGCGGTTGTCACGCCCCTGTTGCTGCTGGGCGGGATCACGGCAGGGGCGGTTGCACTGCTGCCCTTTGCCGCAGCCGCTGCGTTGAGGATCAATTTGCGGTGACGGGGCTGGGTTTGAGCGCCAAACCGGGGTATGTGCGGATGCGACGAAAGCCTTTAGTGCCAGCGGCGCGGATATTCAAAAACCAAAGATACGGGTGACGGCGCCATGTCGATCTGGAAATACGCCAATCCGGCGCTGTTCATGGGGTGGAGCGGACGGGTGTTGCCCGTGGTCGCGGCTCTGTCTGCGCTGTGTCTGATCACCGGTATCGTCTGGGGGTTCTTCTTCACGCCCGACGATTACCGGCAGGGATCCACCGTCAAGATTATCTATCTGCATGTGCCAAGTGCGATGATGGCGATCAACGCATGGGTGATGATGCTTATTGCAAGCCTGATCTGGTTGATCCGCCGCCATCACGTGAGCGCGCTTGCCGCCCGCGCGGCCGCCCCGGTGGGGATGGTGATGACGCTGATTGCGCTCGCCACCGGGGCGATCTGGGGGCAGCCAATGTGGGGCACCTGGTGGGTCTGGGATCCGCGTCTGACCTCGTTCCTGATCCTTCTGCTGTTCTATTTCGGATATATCGCGCTCTGGTCGGCGATTGATGATCCGGACACTGCCGCCGATCTTACATCGATCCTGTGTCTGGTCGGATCGGTCTTTGCAGTGCTCAGCCGCTATGCGGTGAATTTCTGGAATCAGGGGCTGCATCAGGGGGCGTCGCTCAGTCTCGACAAGAAGGAGAACGTGTCGGATGTGTTCTGGCTGCCGCTGCTGGTCTGCATCGCCGGTTTCGTGCTGTTTTTCGTGGCGCTGGTTCTGGCGCGCACCCGCACGGAAATTCGCCTGCGCCGACTGCATGCGTTGCGGTTGCGTCTTAGAATGAGCGAGGGGGCCGAGTGATGCCGGATCTGGGGAAATACGCGGCCGAGGTGCTGACCGCCTATGGTGCTACGCTGGTTCTTTTGGGGCTATTGGTGGCGCTGACCGTCTGGCGCGGACGCCGGGTGCGGACACAGTTGGAGCAGGCCGGGCGCGAGGAGACACAAAAAAATGGCTAAGGTATCACCCCTGATGATTGCGCCGCCGCTGATCTTTGCCGGGCTTGCGGCGCTGTTCTTTGTCGGCATGATGCGCGACGATCCCGACGCGCTGCCTTCAGTATTCATTGACAAACCGGCCCCGCCGATCGAGGCGGCTACGCTGGCCGATCTGGCGGTTTTTGACCGGGCCGTGCTGGATCAGCCCGGCGTCAAGATCGTCAATTTCTGGGCCAGCTGGTGCGCGCCCTGCCGTGCCGAACACCCGGCGCTTGTCGAACTGGCAAAGACCCTGCCGGTCTATGGCGTGAACCGTGACACGACTCCGGATGCGGCGCTGAAGTTTCTGGACGAGCTCGGCGATCCCTATTCCGCCGTGGTCTTTGATCCGGGCGGTCAGAAAAGCATCGACTGGGGTGTCTATGGTCTGCCCGAAACATTCATCATCGACGGGACGGGCAAGGTTATATTGCGCTTTGCCGGGCCGATCCACCGCGTGATGGAAAGCACCATCCTCCCGGCAATCGCCACGGCTCAGCCGGCGGAATAGACGAACACCAGCCAAGCCAGTATCAACGTCGTTTCCATAATTGGCAAAGGCAGGCCGAGCCGCCGCGCGGCCTGCCGAATCTTTTCGGTTGTCATTTTCATCGCCCCCAAGCGTTGTATGGCAAGAATAGGGCGTTTCATGGCGACTTTAAGGCGCGGTGAACAAAATTTCAAAAACAGACTGTTTCCAGATTTGCACAGCGGACAGAAAAACGGCCACCCCCGGGGGAATGGCCGTGAAATCGTGTTCAACAGGATCAGTCAGATCAGGCTGATTTAGCCAGGTTCCGCAGGACATAGTGCAACACGCCGCCGTTCTCGATGTATTCGATTTCGACCGCCGTATCGATCCGGCTTTTCAGCGTGATTTCCTTAACCTTACCATCGGCATAGGTGATCGTGCAGGGCACTTCGGACTGCGGTTTGATGTCGCCCTCAAGCCCGGTGATCGAGATGGTTTCATCACCCTTCAGGCCCAGAGATTTGCGGGTATCGCCGTTCATGAATTCGAACGGGATGACCCCCATGCCCACGAGGTTCGAGCGGTGGATACGCTCGAAGGATTCGGCGATCACCGCTTTGACGCCCAGCAGGGCCGTGCCCTTTGCCGCCCAGTCACGCGATGAACCGGCACCGTATTGTTCGCCCGCAAAGATCACCAGCGGCGTGCCCTGATCCTGCCAGGCCATGGCGGCGTCAAAGATCGCCGCCTGCTTGCCATCGGGGCCAACGGTATAGCCACCCTCAACGCCCTCCAGCATCTCGTTCTTGATGCGGATGTTGGCGAAGGTTCCGCGCATCATGACTTCGTGGTTGCCACGACGCGACCCGTAAGAGTTGAATTCACGCGGCGCGACCTGCCGTTCGGTCAGGTATTGTCCGGCCGGTGTCGTGTCCGTGAACGATCCGGCGGGGCTGATGTGGTCAGTGGTGATCATATCGCCAAGAATCGCCAGAACGCGGGCTTCCTTGACGTCGGAGATCACACCCGGGTCCTTGCTCATCCCCTGGAAATAGGGCGGGTTCTGAACATAGGTGCTGGAAACGGGCCAGTCATAGGTCTGGCTGTCTGGTGTTTCCACGGCCTGCCATTTCTCGTCGCCCTTGAACACATCGGCGTATTTCGACTGAAACGCCTCGCGGGTTACGGTCTTTTCCACCAGTGCGGCGATCTCCGAGCTGCTGGGCCAGAGGTCTTTCAGATAGACGTCGTTACCATCCTGGTCTTGGCCCAGCGGATCTTTGGCGATGTCGATGTTCATGTCACCGATCAGCGAATAGGCCACGACCAGAGGCGGGCTGGCCAGATAGTTGGCGCGGCAATCAGGGCTGATCCGCCCCTCAAAGTTGCGGTTGCCCGACAGGACCGAGACGCCGATCAGATCGTTGTCGCTGATTGCCTGGGAAATCGCCGGGTCCAGCGGACCCGAGTTGCCGATACAGGTGGTGCAGCCATAGCCGACAAGGTTGAAACCGAGGGCATCCAGATCTTCCTGCAATCCAGCCGCTTCAAGATAGGCGGAAACCACCTGAGAACCGGGTGCAAGCGAGGTCTTGACCCAGGGTTTTGGCATCAGACCCAGTGCGCGCGCCTTGCGCGCCACAAGTCCCGCGCCGATCATCACATAGGGGTTGGACGTGTTGGTGCAGGACGTGATCGAGGCGATCACGATGGACCCGTCATGCAGTTGATATGGGTCTTCGCCGTTCACACCAACCACGAAACCGCGCCGGTGATGGCCGATATCGCCGGGGATGTCACGCGGTGCGGGCTGACCGCCTTCGTCTTCCCAGCGGTCCTTCTGCTTTTCAGGCGCTTTGACGCCTTTGCGTTCGCCCGCGATGTACGCTGCGAAGGCAGAGGATGCGTTGGTCAGCGGGATGTGATCCTGCGGGCGTTTCGGGCCGGAAATGGCCGGAACGACGGTGGACATATCCAGTCCCAGAGTGTCGGTATAGACCGGCTCGTATCCCGGCTCGCGCCACATGCCGTTCGCCTTTGCATAGGCTTCGACAAGGGCGACTGTTTCCTCGTCCCGTCCCGTTTGGGTCAGATAGCGCAGGGTTTCGGCGTCGATCGGGAAGAAGCCGCAGGTGGCGCCATATTCGGGCGCCATGTTGCCGATGGTGGCACGGTCGGCCAGCGGGACGTTGTCCAGCCCGTCACCATAGAATTCAACGAATTTGCCCACGACGCCCCTGGCGCGCAGCAGTTCGACAACCTTCAGCACCAGATCGGTCGCGGTGGTGCCTTCGGGCATCGCACCCGTCAGCTTGAAACCGACAACCTCGGGGATCAGCATGGAAATCGGCTGGCCCAGCATGGCTGCCTCGGCCTCGATCCCGCCAACGCCCCAGCCCAGAACCGACACGCCGTTTACCATGGTGGTGTGGCTGTCCGTGCCGACCAGTGTGTCGGGATAGGCGACATCGACGCCGTCCTGATCCTTGTCAGACCAGACGGTTTTCGCCAGATATTCCAGGTTCACCTGATGGCAGATACCGGTGCCCGGCGGGACGACGCGGAAGTTGTTGAACGCTTTCTGTCCCCATTTCAGGAAGACATAGCGCTCCATGTTCCGCTCATATTCGCGGTCCACGTTCATCTGGAAGGCGCGGGGGTTGCCGTATTCGTCAATCATCACCGAATGGTCGATCACCAGATCGACGGGGTTCAGCGGGTTGATCATCTGCGCGTCGCCACCAAGGGCGACAATTCCGTCACGCATGGCGGCCAGATCGACGACCGCGGGAACGCCGGTGAAATCCTGCATCAAAACGCGGGCGGGCCGATAAGCGATTTCGCGGTTGGTCTTGCCGCCATTCGCGGCCCAGTCGGAGAACGCTTTGATGTCGTCCACATGCACTGTCTTGCCGTCTTCGAACCGCAGCATGTTCTCCAATACCACCTTCAGCGCGATGGGAAGTTTGGAGAAATCGCCCAAACCCGCCTTTTCGGCTGCCGGAATTGAGTAATATGCAAAGGTCTTGCCGTTCACGGTCAGATCGCGCCGTGTCTTGGCGGTGTCTTGCCCTGTCTGGATTGTCATCTGGGGTCTCCCTGAAATCTGGGTATGCCTGTCCCCCCGGGTTTGGCCCAAGCGGGGCTGTCGATCAAGGGGGTGTCCTGTAAAGTATACCGTTGCACACAATCTTTTGCCAGAGGCATTTGCGGCCGCTTCTCCTGTTGTGCAGAAGGCGCAGTGACGGCGGGCTATGGTCACGACGACTCTCAAAACCTTGATTGGTCTTTCCGGCAGGGCAGGGTTAGGTCTGATGCCGGAGACGCAGAAAGGGAAATGCATGCGACACTGGTTGGCGGCGGTGACACTGTCGATGGCTGCTTTGGCCACTGGAGCGGCGATGCCGGCCCAAGCCGGGGATCAGCCGGTTGTTGTTGAGCTTTTCACCTCGCAGGGCTGTGCGTCCTGCCCGCCTGCGGATCAGCTTTTGGGAAGACTGGTGGCGCGCGAGGATGTGATCGCGTTGGCGCTGCATGTGGATTACTGGGATTACATCGGCTGGAAGGATGCCTTCGCGAACCCGGCCTTTACCAAGCGGCAAAAAGGCTATGCCCGCGCGGCCGGATCGCGCACGATCTATACGCCGCAGTTGATGGTCGGCGGCAAGGATCCCGTCGTCGGATATCGGCCGATGGAACTGGCCGATCTGATACAGGCACACCGGGCCACGCCCGATACCGTGGCGATCGACGCGCGGCGCGAAGGTGACAAAATCGTCATCCGCGCCGAAATGCTGAGCGGCTCCCGGGTGGCGATGGTGGTGCAACTGGCGCGTTTTTCGCCCGAGGACACGGTGGAAATCACCCGGGGCGAGAATGCCGGGCTTACAATCCAGTATCACAACACGGTGCGCGACTGGCGTCAGATCGCCGAATGGGATGGCACGGCGCCGTTGAACCTTGCGGTCGAAGCGACCGAAGGCCCCACTGCCGTGATCATTCAAGAGGCCGGGTTCGGCCCCGTACGGGCCGCAGCGCGCCTGCGCTGATCTTCGGGTTTCCAGCGGCGGTGAATCCAGAACCACTGATCCATATGTTGCCGCACGATCCGTTCCAGACTGTCATTCAGCGCCTGAGTAATCTCAACCGGATCGCCCGGCGGCACCGGCTTGTCGAGCAATATGTCAAAGCCGATCCCGTCGGGACGCCGAATTCCATAGACCGGAATGATCACGGCGCCGTATTTCATCGCCCATTCGGCGGCTGAGGTGGCGGTGGGTGCGATCTTGTCGAAAAACTTCACCCGCGCGCCTTTGGACGTATAAACATCGATCAGGATGCCGATGGTATTACCGGCCTTGAGGTGGCCGACAAACCCGGCCAGCCCTTTGCGGGTGGCGGGAAAAACCGGTTCGGCGATATTGGACATCGCGCGAACGTAATGCGCATTGAACTTCGGGTTCTTCATTTCGCGATAGAGCGCGCCAAGGGGAAATCCCTGCGCGGCGAGCGCGGCGCGGGGCGCGTCGTAATTGCCGAAATGCCCCGTCACCAGAACCACCGGCCGGTTTTCCGCTTGCGCCGCCTTCAGTGCCGTCAGGCCGGGGCCGGTCAGCGGGGTTTGTGCCACGCGATTTTTAAACTGCTGTCCCGAATAGATTTCGATCAGGGTGCGCCCCGCATTGTCGGGCACGGCCCGCATCAGGCGGCGCACTTCTGATTCGGGCAGATCGGGCAGGACATGCGCCAGATTGGCGCGCACCCGTTTGTCCCAACCGGCAATTGGCGCGACGATACGGCTGACGATCCAGCCCATTGCCGGCACCCGCATCCGGTAGGGCACGATCAACGCCAGTGCCAGAATTCCGCGGATCACCGCGTTCTGAACCGTGTTGTGAAAACTTGACGAAGGGCTGGTCGGCGGGCGTGACAGGGACGTGACCTTTCCAATGTGGCGGTCGCAGACATAGGGCCGGGGCAGCACGATCACAAGCGCGCCAGTCTGTTTCGCAGGGCTGACGCCGGGTTTTCGGCCGTGCTGTGACGCAAAATGTCGCCGTGGTGATCTGCGCTCAGGAGCCGGGACTGGTCTGTTGCGATGCCGATCTTGGAGTAGGGATAATGCGGTTGGCAAGCCGATCTTCGGGGTCCCTGATGGCTCCGACCGGCTGGATTGAGAATTTGCGCAATCAGCTTTGGGGAATTGGGTCAACATCAACAATGCATTTTCCAATGTGCGAAGTCGCGTTTTGTCGCAAACCGCTCGCGCTTGGTCACCCCTCATCGCAGAGTTCGCCGATCGGGGTGTCCACGATGTCGCAGCCCGCCCATTGCCGGGTCGTAAACCAAGACCACGCCCGCGCGGTCAATCTTCGTCATCATCACAGACCAGCTGAATTTCGTTGCTGTCGATCAGGGCGCGTATGGCAGTGATCACTTCGCCACGGGCGGCATCGGCGGCCTTTGTGCGGGGCGGTTCGGCATCGCCCGCCTCATCGCGCAGGGTTTGCGCCATGCGTTTCGAGGTGTTTTCCAACAGGAATTCAACCGCTTCCGATGTAGCGGGGTCGGCGGCAGCGGCGGCGACGACGGCGACCAGACTTTCCTGCGCGACCTCTTTGAGGATCATCGGCACATCCAGCGGTCTGATCCGCGCCGGGATGTCGGAGAAAGTGAAAATGGCGCGGCGCACCTCATCTGCGAAATCGGCGTCGGATTCGGTCAGCCCGACCAGAACGTCGTCACGGGTCGCGCTGGGTGACACATTCAGTATCGCGCCGACCCGGGCCACAGCGCCGGTAAGAAAGGCGCGGGGCGGTTCCGCCTTCAATTCGGCCGCCAGCGACAGGCCAATGCGGCGCACTGTATCAGGATCGATATCGGCGGTTTCCGACATGGCAAAGGTCAGGCGGCGGGCCCTGTCGCCGGGCAGTTTGCCCAGCAGGTCAGCCGCTTTGGCGACCTTGAGCTTGCCCAGCAGAACCGCGCCCACCTCGGGCGACTGGCGTTGCAACAGCGGCAGCAGCAGGTTCGTGTCGAAGGTGGCAAGGCTTTCCCAAGGGTCGTTGAACCACACCATACCCGCCTGTTCGCGCAGCCGCGCCGCCATATCGGGGCTGATCACACCCTCCAGAATCGTCAATGCGCCCTCAAGCCCGCCGGGAAAGGCCAACCCGATACTGTCCAGTTCGTTCGCAAACTCTTCGATCACCGATTTCAGCGTCGCGCGGTCGACATAGCGCATCTGGCTCATCTGTGTGGTCAGTTCAGCCTGCAAAGATTCGGGCAGGTCGGCCAATGGCAGGCTTGCGCCTTCGGCCAGCAGCAGGCGCACGACAATGGCGGCTTTCTGACGCCGGGAAAGCGATGGGGCAGTGCGAATGCCCGTCAACCGCCCGACGGGTGGCATCGGGCGTGCGGAGTTGGTCAGTTGTGTCGTCACGGCACGGCCTTCGACAGGGAGCGTTGCCGCAAGCTGTGACAGGTCCGGGTTAACGCAAGGTGTGCGCCCCTGAGGCGGCGCTGTGCCCCAGACCGGCGGCAAGCAGCGCAAGAACAGCCGTCAGAGCAATAACAAGACGCGAAAGGATCTCGTGAAACCGCGAAATGAACCGGCAACGCAAAGGCGCGCCGCCGGTCAGGATCAGCTGGTGGCCTTTTCGATGCAGGCCCCTGTCGTCGCGTCGAGGACGAAGCCGTCGGCGCACGACATCACAGTTTGTCCGCGGTTTTTGGAACAGTCCTGAGCCGTCGCCAAGGCCGGGGCCAGCGCCAGTGCGGCAGAGGCGAGGATCAATCGAAATTTCATCGTGCACTCTCCTTTTCGTTGGGCAAACGAAAGATAGCACGAAAACCGCACCCGGCGCAGAAACGCTCCACGCCGGGGTATCACAACCTTGTGAACGAACGCCGCCGGTCAGTCTTTGCCGAAAACCCGGGCAAAGATCGTGTCGACGTGTTTCGTGTGATAGCCGATGTCGAATTTTTCGGCGATCTCGGCCGGTGACAGCGCCGCCGTGACCTGCGGATCTGCCAAAAGCTCGGTCTGGAAATCGGCACCCTTTTCCCACACTTTCATCGCGTTGCGCTGCACCATGGAATAGGCTTCCTCGCGGCTGACACCCGCCTGGGTCAGGGCCAGCAGCACGCGCTGGCTCATCACTAGACCGCGGAATTTGTTCATGTTGGCCAACATGGTTTCGGGATAGATCACCAGTTTGTCCACCAGCCCGGTCAGGCGGGAGAGTGCGAAATCCAGCGTGATCGTGGTGTCGGGGCCGATGTTTCGCTCGACGCTGGAATGAGAAATATCGCGTTCATGCCAAAGCGTCACGTTTTCAAGCGCGGGCACGACCGCCATCCGCACCAGCCGGGCCAGGCCGGTCAGGTTTTCGCTCAGCACCGGATTGCGCTTGTGCGGCATCGCTGACGAACCCTTTTGACCCTTGGAGAAGAATTCTTCGGCCTCCAGAACTTCGGTGCGCTGCATGTGGCGGATTTCGGTTGCGATATTTTCGATGCTGGATCCGATCACCCCAAGACAGGCGAAGAAGGCGGCGTGACGGTCGCGTGGAATCACCTGCGTGCTGATCGGTTCGGGGGTCAGGCCCAACTGTTTGCAGACGTGCTCTTCGACGCTGGGGTCGATGTTGGCGAATGTGCCAACGGCGCCTGAAATAGCGCCGGTGGCGATTTCTGCCCGGGCGGTGCGCAGGCGGGTGCGGTTCCTGTCCATTTCGGCGTAAAAGCGCGCGAAGGTCAGGCCCATGGTGGTGGGTTCCGCGTGAATTCCATGCGACCGGCCGATCCGCACTGTGTCCTTATGTTCCACCGCGCGGCGTTTCAGGGCGGCCAGAAGCGCGTCCATGTCGGCCAGCAGAATGTCGGTGGCGCGGACCAGTTGCAGGTTGAACGTGGTGTCCAGCACATCGGAACTGGTCATGCCCTGATGGACAAAGCGCGATTCGTCCGTGCCGATGATTTCAGCAAGATGGGTCAGAAAGGCAATGACATCGTGTTTCGTCACTGCTTCGATCTCATCGATGCGCGCGACGTCGAACGGCACATCCTTGGCCTTCCACACCGCTGCCGCGCTTTCCTTGGGGATCATGCCGATTTCTGCCATGGCGTCGCAGGCGTGGGCTTCGATCTCGTACCAGATGCGGAATTTCGTTTCTGGCGACCAGATGGCGACCATTTCGGGGCGGGAATAACGGGGGATCATCTGGAACTGCCTCGGGATTGCTGCGGGGACGGCGCAGTCCTAGACTGGCAGGGCAGGGGCGGCAAGGAGGCGGCGATGCATATGTGGCGGATGGTCGCTTTGGCGTTGACGGTGGCAACGCCCTCGGCGGCCCATGATTGGGAAAGACAGGACGGCGGGCATATCTTTGACCTGCTGGCCGGACATGGTGTTGTGCTGGACGGCACCGTGCAGCGGTTTGAACGGTCCGGGGTTACGACCCTGAGCGGCGACGTCGCGCGCGGTGGCCTCTGGAAGGTCGAGCGTAATCGGTTCTGTACCGATCTGGTGCCCGGCGGGTGGAGCTGCTTCACCGTCGAGTCGGTGCATGGCGAGCTGATCCGCTTTGTTGGCGCGAATGGCTCGGTCATCGAGGGCGCGCTGATCCCGTGACATGGCCAGAAACATTGGAAATAAACGACTTTCTGGGGGGCTGGCACCTGTCGCGGGTGATTGATGACCGGTACGCTGGGCAACGCGGCACTCTGGAGGGTGCGGCGGAGATCACCCGCGACGGTTCGCGATATATCTACCGGGAACAGGGCACACTGAGCCTTGGCGGGCAGGTGATGCAGGCGGCGCGGCAGTATCTGTGGCACCCGCTGCCCGGTGGTGTTGATGTGCGATTTGAAGACGGACGGCGGTTTCACCGCATCGATCTGTCAGGCGCGACAACGGGCGACACCCACGCTTGTTCGCCCGATATGTACCGGGTGAACTATGACTTTGCCGGGTGGCCTGAGTGGCGGGCGCTCTGGCGGGTTGGCGGGCCGAGGAAGGACTATGAAATGGTGACTGTGTATCGGCGCTGACATTTGCCGGGCTTGCGGCGTTGTCCTTGCTGGTGCAGAAACAGCGGCAACGACCCAGATGGAGACGGACCATGGCGACAACGACAACCGACCGCGTGCTGGTCGAGGCATTCGGACCCGACAGCGGCACAATGCTGCGGGTGAAACAGGCCGCATTGGTGGTGGCTGGCATCGCCATTCTTGCGATATGTGCCAAGATCAAGGTTCCGGTCCCCGGCAGTCCTGTGGCCATCAGCATGGCCACCTTTGCGGTGCTGTCGATCGGCGCTGCCTATGGGCCGCGTCTGGGGCTGGCGACGATCATGGGGTACATGATCCTTGGCATGATCGGCTTTGACATCTTCCAGAGCTCGACCAACGAGCTGAACGGTGTTTCCTATATGATGGGCGGCACGGGCGGATTTCTGCTGGGCTATGTTCTGGCCACTCTGGCGCTTGGAATGCTGGCGCGGCGCGGCTGGGACAAGTCTGTCGGCAAGATGGCGATGGCAATGCTGATCGGCAACGCCGTGCTGTATATCCCCGGCCTGTTGTGGCTTGGGCAGGTCTATGGCTGGGAACAGCCGATCCTGGCCTGGGGGCTGACGCCCTTCCTGTTCGGTGATGCGCTGAAGCTGGCATTGGCGGCGGTGCTGCTGCCCGGTCTTTGGGCATTGGTCGGACGCGCACGCGGCTAAACCGACAGCAGATTTTACAATGCAACGGGCGCGGTAAAATACCGCTCGCCCGTTGCGGAAGGCAGCGCGATCCGGGCAGAATCCAGTTGGTCGCGACCGAGGGCGGCTCTAAGCCTTTGCTTTAAGTGTCGCCGCCTGCACCGGCACCCACGCCTCACGCCACCGCTACAAACCTGTCAGAATCTCACAGGATTTTAATCCGCTGACAAACCGATGGCCGGTTGCATCGTAGCGGGTTGCGAAAACGACAATCCCCATTGCCGTGAAATCCCTCGCAGGGATCGTTCAAAAGCCGACCGTTTGTCGGTAGGATGTTGAACCTGTTCGAGAATGCTGGCGTCAGGCAATGTTTCAGACATGATCGCTTATATTGCTCTTTTCAGTTCGGCCCTTGTGGCGGCGACGATCCTGCCGATGCAATCAGAAGCAGTTCTGGTCGGGCTTTTGGCTGCCGACACTCACCCCGCATCCGCTCTGATCATGGTCGCGACGGTCGGCAATGTGTTGGGCTCTGTCATCAACTGGTTTCTCGGGCGCTATCTGCTGCGGTTCAAGGAAAGCCGATGGTTTCCAAGTTCAGAGCATCAACTCAATCGCGCACAGAACTGGTATCGGCGTTATGGCCGGTGGTCGCTTTTGGGCAGTTGGTTGCCTGTGGTCGGCGATCCGCTGACCGTGGTCGCGGGCCTGATGCGAGAGCCGCTGATGCCATTTCTTCTTCTGGTCACGATTGCGAAAGGAACCAGATATCTGGTTCTCGCGGCCCTGACATTCGCCTGGCTTTAGCGGTCCGAAATGGTCCGGTCGCCTTGACCCGGTGCCGGTGCAAAAGTTTATCAATCCGTAACGCAATTCTGCGATTTACAGCCCGGCCAGCTTGCCAGTCAAAGTGGCGCCCACATTCTGGGGCCCACAGTCTGCGGCCAAGTCACAGCGCCTTCACACCGTCCCTGAATTGCAAACGGTAAAGATCGGCATAAACCCCGTCTGCCGCCAGCAGTTCGTCATGAGTGCCCTGTTCCACCACGCGGCCCCGGTCCAGCACGACGATTTTGTCGGCATTGCGGATCGTGGCCAGCCGGTGGGCAATCACCAGCGTTGTGCGACCCTGCGACAGCCCGTCAAGCGCGGTCTGGATCACCGCCTCGGATTGCGCGTCCAGCGCTGATGTCGCCTCGTCCAGCAGCAGAATCGGCGTGTCGCGCAGCAGGGCGCGGGCGATGGCGACGCGCTGACGCTGACCGCCCGACAGATTCGATCCGCGCGGCCCGGCAGGGCTGTCCAGTCCGTTGGGCAATTTGGGCAGGAAATCACTGACATGGGCAGCGGTTAGAACCTCGGCCAACCGGGTTTCGGATATATCCTCGCGCCCCATCAGGATGTTGTCGCGCAGGGTTTCGTCGAACAGCAAAGCATCCTGTGTCACCGTCGAAAACTGTGCGCGCAGATCGCCAAGCTCCATTTCACTGACCGCGACACCGCCCAGCCGCACGCTGCCAAGGTCGGGGTCGGCCAGCCGGGTCAACAGGTTGAACACGGTACTTTTCCCTGCGCCGGACGGGCCGACAAGCGCTGTGGTCTGACCGGCGCGGGCGACAAAAGACAGATCGTCCAACACCGGCTGATCATCGTAGGCAAAGGTCACGCCGTCGAACACCACATCGGCCTGTAAGGCCTGCGCGGGTTGGGGCGCGGCGGGCGACCGGATCGATGGGCGCAGGTCGAAGATGCCATAAAGCCGCTCAAGCGACGCCGCCGCGATCTGGAATATCCCGGTGAGTGAGCCGAGACGACGCAACGGCTGAAACGCCAGAGCCATCGCGGTGAAGAACGACATGAACTGTCCGACGGTCTTGTCACCCTCGATAATCTCGCGTCCGCCGAGGATCAGCACGCCGAAAAACCCGACCCCGGTCATGATGTCGATCATGCCGGGCAGCATCGACTGGCCCGCCGTCGTCTTGATGTTCACCCGCACGATCCGGTCCACCACGGCGCGAAAACGCGAAAGTTGATAGGGCTCCATCCCGTTCAGCTTGACCTCGCGGATGCCATGGAAAATCTCGTCAAGGCGGGTGGATCGCTGGGTGGCGGCATCGCGCATCTGCCCGGTCTTGCGGCGCACATAACGTTGCAGCGCCATCGATGGCAGAACCAGCAGCGGAATGCCGACCAGTGCGGTCAGGGTCCACACCCAATCCACCAAAAGCGCGACGACGAACAGCGACGCCAGCGCGACGATATCGCGCCCCAGCCCCTGAATCAGCACCTGCCACACGCCCTGAACGGCCAGAGTATCGCCCTGAACCCGTTCGATCAGCGCCCCCGGCGGGTTCTTTTGAAAATACCCGGTGTCCAAAGTCATCATGTGATCCAGCAGATCGACCTGCATCGCCGTGCTCGACAGTTGCGCGACCCGGACCAGCAACACCCGCTGAATAACGCCGGTCAGCGCGCGGACCAGGAACAGCGCCAAAATCGCCAGCCCGACCCACCACATGGCGTTTATATTGCCCTGTACGAAAACCAGATCGAACATCGGCTGCAACATGTAGCTGAGCAATCCGACGGTGGACCCCTCGATCACCATCGTCGCAAAGGCCACTGCGATCCACACCCAGTGCCGCACGATATATTCGCGCCAGAGCCTGCCCATGAGAGAGCGCGACGTGGGCGGCAGGATCGGCTTTGGCATCTTTCACGCTCCCGGTGGTTGGCCCTTTGCTAGCCTCTTCGACCGGAATAGGAAAGTACGCCGCGGATCGGCGGGCCACGCCTGTGGCGGCGGTGCGTGAGCGTGCAGGGTCTGGCAAAGCCGGGTATGAAGCGGCGGCCCTGTCAGACTTTTCCGTCAGAACTGTGATGGGGAAATCTCTGATAGTCTGAATGCAGATCTTCGCGCTTCTTGAGACGAACGACAGGTTGGATGTAGGTTTCTCGGACGCCCCGCGCGACGTTTGAGTGACGCGGGACGTTGCCTGGCGTCGGAGAAGCGCTCAAGCGGGAAATCGCGGGGTTGGGCTTGGTGGGTGGTTTGTTGCTATGGGGATTG
>NZ_VSJK01000089.1 GCF_008085915.1 Oceaniovalibus sp. ACAM 378
CGCAATGGCACTGGCATTGGTGTGCGGCTGCCTCGCGCCCGTTTCCGGCCTCTACGGCGGCGCACTGACAGGCCCTCTTCCCGGTAAATCCGCCTTACGGCGTTTGAAGTCAAACGCCTATCGGCCAATGGGTAAAGCTTCTTTTCGTTCATAATCATGCCCACGCGCTCCAGCAGGACGCCAATGCGCCGGTAACCGAACCGCCGCCGCTTCTCAGCAATCTTGTTCATTTCCAGACGGATCTCCGGGTTATCGGGCGGTCTTTCGCGCCGCACCGTCTTCGGATCGACCCCGATCAGGACGCAGGCCCGGCGTTGAGAGATCGGATGACCCTTCATCGCCCGCAGCACCGCGTCCCGCCGTTGCATCGGCGTCGTCAGGGCTTTCCCAGGAGATCCTTCAGCACAACATTGTCCAGCATGACATCTGCCACCAGGCGCTTCAGCTTCGCGTTCTCATCCTCGAGCTGCTTGAGGCGTTTGGCGTCGGAAACATCCATCCCGCCATATTTGGCCTTCAGCTTGTAAAACGTCGCAGGGCTCAGCCCATGCTTACGGCACAGCTCGGCCGTCGGCAAACCAGCCTCCTGCTCTTTGATCATCCCGATAATCTGCGCTTCGGTGAAACGGCTTTTCCTCATCTCGTCTGCTCCTTCAGGTTGGGCAGACTCTACATCAGACTGAGGGAACTTCCGGGGGGCAGGTCA
>NZ_VSJK01000090.1 GCF_008085915.1 Oceaniovalibus sp. ACAM 378
TGCTTGGCCGTCAAACTTAAGTCGACTCGCGATCTGTTCCGGAGACCAGCCTGCCTTGAGCTGTTTGATCACGGCATCTCGCAGTTCAATAAACCGCACCAGCTTGCGCCGACGCGCGCGCCGGTCGACGGCAGACCTTTGTGCAGTCACCCCGTAATAGCCGTTCAGCTTTGGCAGCTCGTCATCAATATATCTGTTCCGCTTGATCTCGCGAAACACGGTTGAACGTTGCCTACAAATCTCAGCAGCAATCTCGTCCACCGACATCTTTGCATTCAACATGTCTTCGATAGTGCGTCTCTCACGCAATCCTAACTCTGTGTGGCCCATCTTCCGTTCTCCTTGCTTTCCAGCAAGATAGGGGATTTGTCGCAACCCAGTTTAGAATGTGCCCCGGCTATATCCAATGTTGCGACCAAGTAGAAATGTCCGTCGGCCCGCAAAGTAGAAATGTCCCACTTGGTGGTCCGCTATCATGGCTGGGCAGGGCGGAGACCTCATATATCGCAGCCCTGAACAGCCATGCGGGCGTGGTCATTCGGCGGCGTGAGACGGGGCAGCTTCGACTTGTTTCTTTGCACGTTTGGCCAGCTTAGAGTTCCAACCTTCGGTATTGCGGCGGCCATTTGGCTGATAGCGTGTCGCTTGTTTGCCGGCGCGCCGTTTCTCTGGGGCCGCTTCGTCCTGTTCAGCTTTG
>NZ_VSJK01000091.1 GCF_008085915.1 Oceaniovalibus sp. ACAM 378
GACTTCATATCTCGATTTGAGAGTGCGGCCACAGGCGCGTCCCGTGGTAAATATCGCCTTGCGCGCTTGTTCAGATTCTCGACTGAACCCTTTTGCTACGGTGCTTGCGGATCGCAGAACCACGCCTCGGTTCCGATACCGGGCTTCAACTTGCGCCAGTCGCGGAACTCGATCCCACGATCAAAGGAGATCGATCTACGCGCCGATTGGGGCAGGGGTTCCATCACACCCATCAGCTTGTTCATCAGGTGCGTCGTGCTGCGGTCGTTATTGCGGAACAGAACGGCAAAGCGGGTTTTGCGCTCAACCAGAGAAGCGACATTGGTCTTACCCTGCGCTCTCTCAAAAATCATCAGATTGCCTTCCCATTCGCCAAATGTCTCGCGGGTTTTGACATAGTCAGGCCGCTCGTGGATTGACCGATCAGGCGGGAAAACAAGGCCGCGTGGTGTCCGCCTGCGTCTTGGTTGCCGCTTCTTACGGCGATGCGGTAGATACCGCGCCAGTTCTTCGGACTGGCCATCGGGCCCGTAAATGTAGGCATAGATCGTCTCGTGGCTGACACGAAATGCTTGGCCGTCAAACTTAAGTCGACTCGCGATCTGTTCCGGAGACCAGCCTGCCTTGAGCTGTTTGATCACGGCATCTCGCAGTTCAATAAACCGCACCAGCTTGCGCCGACGCGCGCGCCGGTCG
>NZ_VSJK01000092.1 GCF_008085915.1 Oceaniovalibus sp. ACAM 378
CCAGATCATCTCTGGGTCAAACCACCCTCTCATCGCTACAAGCAGCGACTGCCGGGCAGTGGATCGTTAGCGAGCCACGGCGCTTGAGCGCTTCATTGTAGGCCGGCCAGTTTCTGGTCTTGTAGGTTGGGGGCGAAGGTCTGCTCATCCATCCCAGCTACCACGCTGGCTTCGCGAGATGAATCCTTCATGGGATTTGTGCGACAAAGCCGAACGCCTGAAGAAGATAGAGGTGAAGCTGATGGCCTGGTACCGCAGCAATGAATGTTGTCGTCGCCTTGCAACGATCCCCGGTGTCGGACCGATCGGTGCGGTTTTGCTGGTGATGGAAGCGCCGGCACCGGAGCAATCTGCATCCGGAAGACAGTTTGCTGCCTGGATGGGCCTGACGCCCAGGGATCACTCGACAGCCGGCAAGGTCAGGCCCGGTGTTATTACCCGGGCCGGCGATGAGGCTTTGCGCAAGACGCTGGTCGTGGGTTCGACTTCGTTACTTCGTTACTTCGACAGGTGAGAGCGGGCAGAGGCAGGAACGCCTCGCCTTGGCTCGTCGAGCTGCTCAAGCGCAAGCCGCCGAAACTCGTGGCCGTCGCGCTGGCCAACAAGATCGCCAGGATCGCGTGGAAAATGATGATGTCGGGCGAGGCCTATAAGAAC
>NZ_VSJK01000093.1 GCF_008085915.1 Oceaniovalibus sp. ACAM 378
GTGTCATAGGCACCGTCTGCGGTGACGCTCGCGATCTCCTCTTGGGCTGGGATCTGGCTGAGCAGGTCAGGCAGGATGCGTGCATCGCCGATATGGCTCCCGGTGATCTCGACAGCCCGGACCTCCAGCGTTTTCTCGTTGATCCCAAGGTGGATCTTGCGCCAAACGCGCCGTTTAGAGCCACCGTGCTTGCGTGCGTTCCACTCACCTTCGCCTTCGACCTTGATGCCAGTGCTATCCATTGCCCGTCAGGGTATTGCGCAGCAATGCCCGAGAGGGGATCAGCAGGTGCAGGGGCCCCTGCGAACCGCGATAGGGAATGTTCACGGCGAGGGTTTTCTGGCGGCGCGACAGCGTGCTGAAATCGGGCACCGTCCAGTCGAGACTGATCAGACCCAATAGGCTCTCGACGAACCCAGTCGTTTGCCGCAAGGCCATACCGAACAGGACCTTCATCGTCAGGCATGTCTGGATTGCGGTATCGCTGTAAGTCTGCTGTCGGCCGCGTTTGCCGGTCGGCGCAGCATCCCAGATCATCTCTGGGTCAAACCACCCTCTCATCGCTACAAGCAGCGACTGCCGGGCAGTGGATCGTTAGCGAGCCACGGCGCTTGAGCGCTTCATTGTAGGCCGGCCAGTTTCTGGTCTTGTAGGT
>NZ_VSJK01000094.1 GCF_008085915.1 Oceaniovalibus sp. ACAM 378
CCAGGGAATATGGTCCGCACAAGACACTTTATAACCGCTGGAAACGGTGGAGTGACATGGGGGTGTTCGCGCGGATCATGATGGGGCTGGCTGCCGAAACGCCAGACAATAAGACGATCTCGATCCCCTCTCATTGAGTGCTGTGCAATCAACTGCCGGGCAACGGACGCGACCTACCTCAAGGCACACCGCACGGCCTCCAGCCTGCGGGTAGAAAAAGGGCGCGTGGACGTCTGATCCACTGCCCGGCAGGGTATTGCGAAGCAATGCACGAGAGGGGGCGGACAAAGGGCGGCATGAACACCAAGTTGCATGCTGTCACCGATGCGGCCGGGAGGCCAATCCGCTTCTTTATGACGGCCGGTCAGGTCAGCGATTACACCGGAGCCAGAGCGCTTGTGAACAGCCTGCCTGCTGCCGACTGGCTGTTGGGAGATCGTGGATACGACGCGGACTGGTTCCGCGAGGCCCTTATAGACAAAGAAATTACGCCCTGCATTCCAGGACGGAAGTCACGCGACAAACCCGTCAAATACGACAAGCGCCGTTACAGAAAGCGCAACCGCCTTCTCACGCATGTAAACATGCGCTGCCAGGTAACAGATCGAGATCATGTTCGGGCGATTGAAGGACTGGAGGCGCGTAGCCACGCG
>NZ_VSJK01000009.1 GCF_008085915.1 Oceaniovalibus sp. ACAM 378
TGTCCTCTGTCAATCGAGGCAAAATCACCTCGATCAACAGCACACACCCAACATCACAAAACGCGAAACAAATCCCAGCTCAGCACATAGGCAGAAACAAGCGCCCTATCGCGGAGCGATTTAGTGCAAGAGCCCAAAGTTACGTGATTCTGCATTATGCGCGAAGGTCCGGCTCGTTCATATGATTGACGTTCTGCCGTGTTCAATTAAGCTGCGACTACCAGAAACAGGTTAGGTCGGTGCGGTTGGCCCGGCCCCCAATTCCTAGCGGGTCCTTACGTGCATCGGCGCTCCGATAGTCGTGTCCCATGGTCCAGATACCCGCGCATGTCGTGCGGGCAGAGCAAAGGACATGGAAATGCAGCAACAGATCGCAGTTGTAACACTTGGGATATCCGACCTCGAAAGATCAAAGGCTTTCTATCGCGACGGGTTCGGCTGGACTCCGGTCTTTGAGAACGCGGAAATCGCCTTCTACCAGATGAACGGATTTGTTTTAGGCACATGGCTGAAATCGTCCCTTGAAGAAGACACAAAGCACCAAGTTCTTCCGGGATCGGGTGCTGTGGCGCTTGCGCACAATGTGTCTAAAGAAGGCGATGTTCAAACTGTCCTCGACAAGCTCGTTGCCGCCGGAGCGACGGTGCTTCGTGAAGCTGATGAGCCTCCCCAAGGCGGACGTCGCGGATATATCGCAGACCCGGACGGTCATATCTGGGAAATCGCATTTAACCCAATGTGGCCAATCGACGAAGACGGACATGTGACATTCAAAATGTAGCGCGATGAAAGCCTGTCGAGCGTCGTGTCCGGTGCGTCGCTCGACAGATCTTTTAAACCAGATGCGAAATGTCTTGCGACAATGTCAGACGGCAGCTTGGTCCGCACAGTAGACCTCGGTGCCCCCGAGAACCCGGCAAGGTGATCGAATGGCCGATTTGAGGAAGCTATGATGCGCCGCCTGGAGAGCTGGTGAAGGTGGCGGTTGTCGCCAACAAGGGACCAGGAATCAGGGCCCGCGATAGACGAACATCTTGTCCCGCGAAGTCTGACCACGCTGCAATGTCAGATGCGAAGGGGCGACTTTCATCGCACGCGCCAACACCCAGCGTACCGCGTCATTTGCTTTGCCGCCCTCTGGCACGGTCGTGACTGCGATCCGCACAACACCATCCATAACCGTCACGGCGTTTTGACGCGCTCCCGGCGTCACCTGAACCGTGATTTCAGCATCGGGACGGGCCAGATCGGAAAGGTCCGGCAGGTTACGAATTTTCGGTTTCGCCATGGACACACTATGCTCCGGCGCGGGGCGAAAAACCATAGCTTGAATATTAATTGAACGGTAGAAATAGGCCAAGAATGGCGGTAGGGCGGGATATTACGAACGGCGGGAAAGTCCGCAGCGCGGCCGTTGATGATGCTGGATGCGACGCTCAGCTGCCCGGCGGTAAGGGCGAATCTGTTTGACGGATCGGCCGAGATTGCATGCCGGTAAATGTGCACGGATTTCGCGATTTGTGCCAAATGTGTCGAGATCGGCTGAAGGTCCACACGCGGGCCATCTGGCACCTTGCCCAAAGACGCAAGGATGCGCCATATTCGCGATGGATTGACGGCGGGTGGGCGAGGCCCTAACTCCTGCGCCATATCACCGCAGGAGCCGCAGATGAGCCTTTCGAACGGTCGCCAATATCTTGCCATTCCGGGTCCTTCGGTCGTGCCCGACCGGGTGTTGAACGCCATGCACCGCGCGTCGCCCAACATCTATGAGGGCGAGTTGGTTGAAATGATGCCCGGTCTGATCACAGGGCTGAAATCCATCGCCCGCACCCGCCACCACTGCGCGATCTACATCTCGAACGGGCATGGCGCATGGGAAGCGGCGCTGGCGAATGTGATTTCGGACGGCGACCGGGTTCTGGTGCTGGCAACCGGACGTTTCGCGCTGGGCTGGTCCGAGGTCGCGACGCGGATGGGAGCCGTGTGCGAGATCATCGACCATGGCCGCCAAGCGCCGGTGAATATGGGAAAACTGGCCGCGGCACTGGCGGCAGACCCGGATCACCGGATCAAGGCTGTAATGGCGGTACAGACCGACACATCGACCAGCGTGCGCAATGATGTGGCGGCGATGCGCGCCACGCTGGATGCGGCAGGACACCCTGCGCTGCTGATGATCGATTGTATCGCCTCGCTGGCCTGTGATGATTTCCACATGGACGACTGGGGCGTCGATGTGATGGTCGCCGCTTGCCAGAAGGGGTTGATGGTGCCGCCAGGACTGGGATTTGTATTTTTCAACGATCGCGCCGACCGGGTGCGCGAAACCGCAGGTCGGGTGACGCATTACTGGGACTGGCGCCCGCGCGGCTCGGCCGACGAGTTGTGGCAGTATTTCGACGGCACGGCCCCGACGCACCACCTCTATGGGCTGCGCGAATCGCTGGCGATGATCGACGAGGAAGGGCTCGACAACGTATTGTCACGCCACGCCACTTTGTCGCGCATGATCTGGGCGGCCTTCGATGTCTGGGGGCAGGGCGGGCCGATGCAGTTGAATATTTCCGACCCCGCCCTGCGCAGCCATGCCGTAACGGCGGCCCGTCTGGGCGCTCCACACGGCAAGGCGTTGCGCGACTGGGTCACAGCAAACACCGGAGTCACACTGGGAATCGGGCTTGGCATGATCGAGCCCGGCGATCCGTTGGCAACCGGATACTTCCGGATCGGCCACATGGGCCACGTCAATGCACATATGGTGCTGGGCGTTCTGGCAAGCATCGATGCGGGGCTGAAATCCATGGATATTCCCCACGGACGTGGCGCACTTGATGCCGCAGCCGAGATCTGTGCCGAGGCGGTCAGAAAGCGCTGACGCGCTGCCTTCGGCGAGAGTATTTTTGCAAAGAAGAAGCCGGGGGTCCGGATTCGTCAATTTGGCAGATTGCCGGAAGGGGCGGGCGGTGCGTGGCCTTGATCGCACCGGCGTCCGCTTTGCCCCGTTGCCGCCAGAGGTGCGGAACGGGGCGGACGGATCAGGCCGCGCTGCCGCCCACGGTCAGGCCGCCGATCATCAGCGTTGGCTGGCCGACGCCCACGGGCACCCATTGGCCCGCCTTGCCGCAATTGCCGATGCCGGGGTCCAGGGCGAGGTCGTTGCCGATGGCGCGGATCTGTTTCAGCGCGGTTGCGCCGTCACCGATCAGGGTGGCACCGCGCACCGCCGCGCCGACCTTGCCGTTCTTGACCCGGTAAGCCTCGGTGCAGGAAAACACGAACTTGCCACTGGTGATATCCACCTGTCCGCCACCGAACCCGACCGCATAGATGCCGTCCTTGAGATCGGCAACGATATCGCCCGGCGCGGCATCGCCCGACAGCATATAGGTGTTGGTCATCCGCGGCATCGGGATATGCGCAAAGCTTTGCCGCCGCCCGTTGCCTGTGGGATGAACCCCCATCAGCCGCGCATTCTGCCGGTCCTGCATATAACCGACCAGCACCCCGTCCTCGATCAGCAGGTTGCGCGCGCTTGGCGTGCCTTCGTCATCGACCGAGATCGACCCGCGCCGGTCAGGAATCGTGCCGTCGTCCAGTACGGTCACGCCCTTTGATGCCACTTGTTGCCCCATCAGGCCCGAGAAGGCGCTGGACTGCTTGCGGTTGAAATCGCCCTCGAGCCCATGGCCCACCGCTTCGTGCAGCAGGATACCGGGCCAGCCCGGGCCAAGCACGACATCCATGATTCCTGCGGGGGCCGGTTCGGCCGAGAGGTTGACCAGCGCAATGCGCAGCGCCTCGCGCGTGACACCTTCCCAGTGATCGCGGATCAGCAGGCCAGTCAGCCCGGTGCGCCCGCCGCCGCCCATGCCGCCGGATTCGCGCCGGCCATTCTGTTCGACGATCACACTGACGTTCAGCCGGGTCATCGGGCGGATATCGCGCACGGAATGGCCCTCGGGGCGCAGAATTTCGACCTCCTGGATCGATGCCGCCAAAGTGGCCGAGACCTGCACAACGCGGGGATCCAGCGCCCGGGCGAAGGCATCAATCTCGCGCAGCGTATCAAGCTTTACCGCAAACACCGCGTCACCCATCGGATCGCTGTCGGAATAGAGCCTGACGTTGGTGGCGCGGGGCGGTTCAGCCATCGTGCCGCCACCGTCGCCCACGGCAAGCCGGGCGGTTTCGGCGGCGCGGCGCAGCGCCGATTCTGAGATTTCCGTCGAATGGGCATATCCCGCCACTTCGCCGCGGACAGCGCGCAGGCCGAATCCTTCGGAGGCGTCATAGCTGGCGGTGCGCACCCGACCGTCGTCAAAGGCGATAACCTCGGAGCGGGCGCGTTCGAAGAACAGTTCCCCGTCGTCGGCCCCCGAAACGGCGCCGCGCAACACAGACAGCGCGGTATCGGCGTCAAGCAGGGTGTCGAGCGGGCGGAAAGGCGTATCGGTCATGGCGGCTCCTGGTCGGCTTTGCAACGGGTCGGGCGGAAAAACACGGGAAGCGGCTGAATGCCGCAATAGACGTGCTTGTCCCTTCCGGTCTAATATGGTTTCACCACACGGGAACACAACGGGAGTCTGCCCGGGCAGCCGCCCGAGGGGCGGCAGCCGGATGAAGATCGGACGGGGCGGCGCAACCGCTCGCAGCCAAAGCAGGAACGGGACATGCGCATGAACACCAGGATCGCGGGCCTTCTGGCCGGATTTCACGGTCTTTTGATCCAGGGATTTTTCGTCGGGGCCGCCTCGGCCCAGGATGGAATCGACGGGCTTGAGATTGTCGGCAAGCCGATCGCCGGCGGAGTCAATTTTCAGTTCGCCGCGACCGAACTGGCGCGCGACATCCACTGGCTGGACTGGGGGCTGGTGATTGTCTGCACCGTGATCACCCTGTTCGTCGTTGGTTTGCTGGCCATTGTGGCGATCCGTCACAACCACCGCGTCAATCCGGTGCCGGCAAAATTCACCCATAACACTCCGATCGAAATTGCCTGGACGATCGTTCCTATCGTCATTCTGGTGTTCATCGGTGCGTTTTCCCTGCCGGTTCTGTTCAAGCAGCAGGAAATTCCGACAGCGGATGTGACGATCAAGGCAACCGGGTATCAGTGGTACTGGGGCTATGAATATCCTGACAGCGAATTTGCCTTCGACAGCTTCATGCTGAAGCGCGACGAGCTTGAGGAATACGGCTATACTCAGGGCGAATACCTGCTTGCGACTAATGCCGCCATGGTGGTTCCGGTGAACAAGACGATCGTCGTACAGGTGACCGGTGCCGATGTGATCCATTCGTGGACGATTCCCGCCTTTGGCGTGAAACAGGACGGAATTCCGGGGCGTCTGGCCGAACTTTGGTTCAAGGCCGAGCGTGAAGGCATCTATTTTGGCCAGTGTTCCGAACTTTGCGGTAAAGATCACGCCTTTATGCCGATCACCGTCAAGGTTGTCAGCCAGGAGGCGTATGACGCCTGGCTGCAACGCTCGATCGAGGAATATGCCGGAGTGCCGCAGGCCGTGACCGGTGTTCAGGTGGCCGCAGCCGAATAGGTGACGTTCCGGGTGCCGAAGACCGGTTTTGATAAGCCGGTCCGCAGCCGCGAAACCGGCGGGGTGAAAGCCCCGCCCCTTAGTCAGTGAAAGCAAGCCATGACCGACGCAACAACATTCGAGATGGAGAACGAAGCCAGCTTCGGTGATTATTTCGCCCTGTTGAAGCCGCGCGTGATGTCTCTGGTTGTCTTCACGGCCTTTGTCGGGTTGATGGTTGCGCCGGTCTCCGTTCATCCGATGATCGGGTTCTGCGCGGTTTTGTTCATTGCTGTCGGGGCGGGCGCCGCCGGTTCGCTGAACATGTGGTGGGACGCCGATATCGACGCGGTGATGAACCGCACCAAGAACCGTCCGATTCCGGCTGGCAAGGTCACCGGCGACGATGCGTTGGCAATCGGTCTGACATTGTCGGTGTTTTCGGTCGTCATGCTGTGGCTGGCGACCAACGTTCTGGCGGCTGCACTTCTGGCCTTCACCATATTTTTCTATGCCGTGGTCTATTCCATGTGGCTCAAGCGCAGCACGCCGCAAAACATCGTCATTGGTGGAGCCGCAGGGGCCTTTCCGCCGCTGGTCGGCTGGGTTGCGGCGACCGGCTCGGTCTCGCTTGAGGCGCTGTTGATGTTTGGGCTGATCTTCATGTGGACGCCGCCGCATTTCTGGGCGCTCGCGCTGTTCCTGAAGAAAGATTACAACAACGCCAACGTGCCGATGCTCACAGTGACCCATGGGCGTCGCGTGACGCGGGCACATCTGCTGGTCTATACCCTGTTGCTGGCACCCTTGGCGGTTGGTCTGGGATTCACCACAATCGGCGGACCAGTCTATCTGGCGGTGGCGATCGGGGCGAACGCCTGGTTCGTCAAAGGCGCCTTCGACATTTTTCGTCGGGACGAGGAACAGGCCGAAGCCGACAGCTATCGGACGGAAAAGGCGTTTTTCCAGTTTTCGCTGCTGTATCTTTTCCTGCATTTTCTTGCGCTTCTGGCCGATGCCGGACTGCGTGCAGCGGGGGCAATCTGATGGCAATTCGGGTGGAACATGAACTTCACAAGCGGCGGTTTTCCCGCAACTTGGGTGTCGGTCTGGTGCTGGTGGCCTTTGTCGTCATCGTATTCGGTCTGACCGTGGTCAAGGTCAAACAACTGGGCGCAGTACAGGGATTCGACCATGTCGTGCGCCCGGAACTGATTCCGGAGGTGAAACAGTAATGGATGGCAAACTGCGTACATTGTGCCAGACGGTGACGGTTGTCGTCGGCATGGGCGCAATGGCCTGGGCTTCGGTGCCGCTTTACAGCTGGTTCTGTGCCGTGACCGGGTTTGGCGGCACGACGTTGGTCGGGGCGGGCAGCGATACGGTGCTGGACCAGACCATCGCCATCCGGTTTGACGGCTCGACCGAGCGCGGCATGCCGTGGGAATTCAAACCTGTCGAGCGGCAGATGACCGTAAAGATCGGCGAAACCGGGTTGGCCTTTTATGAGGCATACAACCCGACCGATCGTGTTGTCGCCGGATCGGCTGCCTATAATGTGGCGCCGTTCAGTGCGGGTGGTTTCTTTACCAAGATCGATTGTTTTTGCTTCGAGGAACAGGTTCTGCAACCCGGTGAACGGGTGTTGATGCCGGTTACCTTTTATGTCGATCCTGAAATTGTCGATGACCGTGACGGGAAGTTTGTCAAACACATCACACTGTCCTACACGTTCTATGAAATCGATCTGCCTGAACAGCAGGCATCGCTGATCCAATAAGCCCGAACCGAGGGAACGCTCATCATGGCGCACGAAAAGAACCACGACTATCACATCCTTCCGCCGTCGATCTGGCCTTTGATCGGCGCTATCAGCGGCTTTATCATGCTGTTTGGTGCCGTCATGTGGATGAAGGGAATCACCGCCTTCATGTTCATGATCGGCCTGGCGGGTGTACTTTACACCATGTACGCTTGGTGGTCCGAAGTGGCGGTCGAGGGCAATCAGGGCGATCATACCCCGGTTGTGCAGATCGGCCTGCGGTACGGCGTCATCTTTTTCATCATCTCCGAAGTGATGTTCTTTGCCGCTTGGTTCTGGAGCTTTTTCAAACACGCGATGTATCCCGGCGGCCCCGAGCAGCCGGCCGAGTTTCTGACCTGGCCCCCGACGGGTATCGAGACTTTTGATCCCTGGCACCTGCCATTGATCAATACGCTGATCCTGCTGTGTTCGGGCTGTGCCGCCACTTGGGCACACCACGCCTTGGCCCATGAGAATAACCGCAAGGATACGGCAACCGGCCTGATCATCGCAGTGGTTCTTGGCCTGCTGTTCACCTTTTTTCAGGCCTATGAATACAGCCATGCGGCCTTCGGGTTCTCGGGCAATATCTATGGCGCCAACTTCTTTATGGCGACCGGGTTTCACGGGTTCCATGTGGTGATCGGAACGATCTTCCTGTTTATCTGCTATATGCGACTGCGGGCCGGGCATTTCACACCGGAGCAGCATGTCGGGTTTGAGGCGGCAGCCTGGTATTGGCACTTTGTCGATGTGGTCTGGTTGTTCCTGTTTGCCGCCATATATGTCTGGGGCAGCTGAACCTTCGGGTTGTTATCAATACGGATTGAAAGGGGCGCGGGACATGGTCCGGCGCCCTTCCGGTTTCAGGGGGTATGATGGGGCGGTTCATTCTGCCGGTTCTCTTCGGAGTTGTTGGCTGCGCGATCCTGCTGGCGCTGGGTGGCTGGCAGGTGCAACGTTTGACGTGGAAAAACGAGATCCTGTCAGATCTGCGTTCCGCGATTACGGCAGCGCCTGTTGCTGTGCCCGAGTACCCAACGCCTGACATGCGGTATCTGCCGGTGCATCTGGCGGGGCGGCTCACGGGGGCTGAACTCCACATTCTCGCGTCGATCAAGGATCAGGGCGCGGTGTACCGTATCATCTCCGCCGTCGAATCGGAGGCAGGGCGGCGGGTCATGGTCGATCTGGGCACCGTTCCAACCACGGCCAAGGATGTGGCCCGTGCTGGCACCGTCGCAGTGACCGGCAACTTGCACTGGCCCGAAGAAACCGACGGGTTCACTCCCGAACCCGATCTGCCGAAGAACATCTGGTTCGCCCGCGACGTGGCCACGATGGCCGCCGCACTGGACACCGAACCGGTGCTGATCGTGGCCCGCAATATCGACGCGCCACTGCCGGGCGTCACGCCTTTGCCCGTGGGCACCGAAGGAATACCGAACGATCATCTGCAATACGCCATCACCTGGTTTTCCCTCGCCGCGATCTGGGCGGGGATGACAGGGTATTTCCTGTGGCGTATGAGGCGGACGGAACAAGAGGGATGAGCCGTTGAAATACGTTTCTACACGGGGCCGTGCGCCTGTGCTGTCGTTCGAGGATGCGATGCTGGCCGGGCTGGCCCGCGATGGCGGGTTGTATGTGCCCGAAACCGTGCCGCAGATGGCCGCTGATGACATCGCCGCACTTGCCGGGCTCAGTTATGAAGAGGTGGCGTTTCGCGTCATGCGCCCCTTTGTCGATCTGCCTGACGATGTGTTCGCCGGGCTGATCGCCGATGCCTATGCTGGATTCGGCCACCCGGCCCGCGCGCCGCTGGTGCAACTCGCGCCGGGGCATTTCCTGCTGGAGCTGTTTCACGGCCCCACCTTGGCGTTCAAGGATTTCGCGATGCAACTGATCGGTCGGCTGTTCGCCGAGGCGATGGCCCGCAAAGGCGAGCGGATCACCATCGTCGGCGCCACATCGGGCGACACCGGGTCCGCGGCGATCGAGGCTTTCCGCGGCTTGGAAAATGTCGACGTTTTCATCTTGTTCCCCCATGGCCGGGTGTCCGAGGTGCAGCGTCGCCAGATGACCACACCGGTGGAAAGCAACGTTCACGCGCTGGCACTGCACGGCGATTTCGATGATTGTCAGGCGGCGGTAAAGGCGATGTTCAACGATCACGCTTTCCGCGATGCGGTGAACCTGACGGCGGTGAATTCGATCAACTGGGCGCGGGTTCTGGCGCAGGTGGTGTATTTCTTCACCTCTGCCGTCGCCTTGGGCGCGCCGCACCGCAAGGTCAGCTTTACCGTGCCGACGGGCAATTTCGGCGATATCTTTGCCGGGTATATCGCGCGCCGTATCGGGCTGCCGATCGACCGGCTGGTGGTGGCAACGAATCGCAACGACATCCTGCACCGCACTCTGGCCACCGGTGAGCATCGCAAAGAAGGCGTTGAGCCGACGATCAGCCCGTCAATGGACATTCAGGTGTCGTCAAACTTTGAACGCGCGCTGTTTGATGCCTATGGCCGCGATGGTGCTGCGGTGACGCAACTGATGGACGAATTGCGCGACAATGGCGGGTTCCCGGTGTCTCAGGGTGCGTTACAATCCCTGCGCGAAGTCTTTGATTCGGGCCGCGCATCTGAGGATGAGACCGGCGCGACGATCCGCGCCACCCATGCCGAAACCGGCGAACTTCTGTGCCCCCATTCTGCCGTTGGGGTCAAGGTGGCGGCGGAACATCTGGACCCCGCGGTGCCAATGATCACGCTGGCCACCGCCCATCCGGCAAAGTTTCCCGATGCAGTTGAGGCTGCAACGGGGTATCGTCCGCCTCTTCCCAACCGCATGGCCGATCTTTATGACAGGCCCGAGCGGATGACCGAGGTCGCCAACGACCTGACCGACATCCAGTCCCTGATCCGAAAGCGTATTGCCTCGTGAACGTCCAGATACATACCCTGAAGAACGGTCTGCGCATCGTCACCGAAAACATGCCCGGGCTGAAATCGGCCAGCGTCGGCGTCTGGGTGTCGGCAGGCGGGCGACATGAACGCCCCGAACAGAACGGCATCGCGCATTTTCTGGAGCATATGGCCTTCAAAGGCACGGCCCGGCGCAGCTCGCTTCAGATCGCCGAGGCGATCGAGGATGTCGGCGGCTATATCAATGCCTATACCAGCCGCGAAACCACCGCCTATTATGCCCGGGTGCTTGAGGCCGATGTGCCGCTGGCCTTGGATGTGATTGCGGATATCGTGTTAAATCCAGTGTTTGCCGAGTCCGAGATCGAAGTCGAGCGGGGCGTCATCCTGCAGGAAATCGGCCAGGTTCTGGACACACCCGACGACATCGTGTTCGATTGGTTGCAGGAAGTTGCATACCCGGATCAACCCATGGGCCGCTCGATCCTTGGCCCCGCCGAGCGGGTTTCGGGGTTTGCCCGCTCTGATCTGTCCACTTTTGTCAAAGAACGTTATGGCCCCGGCGAAATGATCGTTGCGGCGGCGGGTGCGGTCGATCACGACGCCATCGTCAAGGCGGCTGAAAAACTGTTCGGCGATCTGGCACCGCGCCCCTCGGACCCGTTTACTCCGGCGCTGTTTTCGGGCGGCGAACGCCATGAAACCCGTCAGTTGGAGCAGGTGCACTTTGCACTGGCCTTCGAATCGCCAGGTTACCGCGATCCCGCGTTCTTTACCTCGCAGATCTACGCCAGCGCATTGGGCGGCGGCATGTCGTCGCGACTGTTTCAGGAGGCGCGTGAAAAGCGCGGTCTGTGCTATTCGATCTTTGCCCAGTCCGGCGCCTATGCCGATACGGGAATGATTACCGTCTATGCCGGCACCAGCGCGGCACAGATCGGCGAACTGGCGGATCTGACGGTTGATGAACTGGCCCGGGCCGCCCGCGACATGACCCCAGAAGAGGTGGCCCGCGCCCGCGCGCAGATGAAGGCCGGGCTGCTGATGGGGTTGGAAAGCCCGTCATCGCGGGCCGAGCGGCTGGCGCGGCTGCTGTCGATCTGGGACCGTATTCCCGACCTCGACGAAACCATCGCCCGGATTGATGCCGTCACCACGGGTGACGTGCGCGATTTCGCCGCGACTCTGGCGGGGGGCGGGCGTGCTGCGCTGGCGCTGTATGGTCCGCTTAAGGGAGGGCCGCGTCTGGCCGAACTGACAGGCAGATTGGCCGCGTGATGGCAGTTTGGGGCTGACGCGGTGTTTGCGGGGCGGAAGAGGTTTCGGATCGACGCCGAGCGCTTGGTCCTGCGCGCGCCTCAGCATGGAGATTTTCGTGCCTGGTCGTCCCTGCGCCATGACAGTGCGGGTTTCCTGACCCCTTGGGAACCCACGTGGTCGGCTGACCACCTGTCGCGCAAGAGTTTCACCAATCGGGTGTATTGGGCGCAACGCTCGATCAGCAACAGCACGGCGATGCCGCTGCTTCTTGTGCGGCGGGCCGATGACATGCTGCTTGGGGCGGTAACGCTTGATAATATCCGCCGTGGCCCGGCGCAGGCGGGCACTATCGGATATTGGATCGGAGAACCCTTTGCGCGTATGGGATATATGCGCGAGGCGGTTCTGGCGGTGATCCACCACGCCTTTGCGCAACTTGACCTGTCGCGGATTGAAAGCGCCTGTCTGCCGGAAAACACCGCCTCGCGGGCGCTTTTGGAACGTTGCGGATACAAATACGAAGGTGTCGCGCAGAGTTACCTGCAGATCGCCGGGCGGTGGCGCAATCATGTTCTATACGCCAACCTGCGCAATGACCGGCGCGGCAAGACCACTGTCGGATAGCCCGGCGGGTGACTTTGTCATCGGCGACGCAGTCGGTTGGCGATCTGCGTCCGGTCTGCACCGTCCCCCTCGGGGATCGTCCGGAAAATGCAGGCTTTCCTTCTGTGATCCGACTGGCCGAAGGGCGGCCCGTGATGTTTCCGCCAATGTGCCGCATCCGAAGTTTCTGGGCGATCGGTGACTTGCAGTCGGCGGCACCGGAGCGTTAAATCGCGCCATGCTGAATCCCATGACCGATGCCCTGACCGCCGATCTTGCCGCGTTGCTGCCACCCGGCACAATGCGCGAGGTGACTCCGACCTATCTTGAGGAACCGCGCGGCAGATGGCGCGGTCAGGCGGGATGCGTTGTGGCGCCTGCCGACACCGAACAGGTGGCGGCAGTGGTGCGGTTCGCCGCCGCGCAGCGTGTCGGTATCGTGCCATGGAGCGGCGGCACCGGTCTGGTTGGCGGACAGTTGATGTCCGAGGGGCCGGATGCAGGGCCGGTGCCGATCCTGCTGACGCTGGAACGGATGAACCGGGTACGTGCGATTTACCCCGAGGAAAACGTGATCCTGGCCGAGGCGGGCGTGATTCTGGCCGAGGTTCAGCGCGTTGCGGATGAGGCGGGCCGCCTGTTTCCACTGTCGCTGGCCTCGGAAGGATCATGCCGTATCGGCGGCAACCTTTCGACCAATGCAGGTGGGGTGAATGTCCTGCGTTATGGCAATGCACGCGAATTGTGTCTGGGGGTCGAGGCGGTGCTGCCCGACGGATCGATCCTGAATGGCGCACGGCGGCTGCGAAAAGACAACACCGGCTATGATCTGCGGCATCTGCTGATCGGAGCCGAGGGCACGCTGGGTGTGATCACTGCCGCGTCCCTGCGCCTGTCGCCCCGGCCCGCCCGCATGGGGGCGGCGCTAATCGTGGTGCGCGATCCTGCGGCGGCCCTGTCATTGCTGGCGCTGGCACAGGATGTGGCGGGGGGCGCCGTTTCGGCGTTCGAGCTGATTTCGGGCATGGGGCTGCGGTTTCTGGCCGAATCCGGACTGGCACCCCGCGCACCGTTTGCCGAAATTCCCGACTGGATGGTGTTGATTGATCTTGGCCTGACGGCGGCACAGGATCCGGCGGACCTGCTCGAGACGATTTTTGCCGAAGCTGCCGAGAGGGAGTTGGTCAGCGACGGTGTGATTGCCAGTTCACTGGCCCAGCGTGATGCATTCTGGGCGATCCGCGAAACCATTCCGGCGGCAAACAAAAAGGTCGGAGCGATACTGTCGAACGACATATCTTTGCCCCTGTCCGCAATACCCGGTTTCGTCACAGCGATGGCACAGAAGATTGCCGCATTAGGCGACTTCCGGATCAACGCCTTTGGCCATTTGGGCGACGGCAACCTGCACTACAACGTCTTTCCGCCAAAGGGCCGGGACCGGGCCGAATACGCCGCTCAGGCCGAGCGCCTGCGCATGCTGATCAACGATGAAGTCGCGGCATTGGACGGGTCATTCAGCGCCGAACACGGCATCGGCAGGCTCAAGGTCGCCGATTTGGAGCGTTACGGCGACCCGGCCAAACTGGCGGCGATGCGGGCGATAAAGGCGGCTCTTGATCCGCTGGGAATCATGAACCCCGGCGCGGTGTTGCGCGGCTGATCCCAACCGCGCATCAGATCACGCGCCGTCGAATTCACACAGGGCGTGAACCTCCATGCCCAACGTTTCCAACAGTTTGCGCCCACCCAGCTCGGGCAGGTCGATGATGAAGGCGCAGCCAACGATCTCGGCTCCCAGCCGTTCGATCAGCGAAATCCCTGCCCCGGCGGTACCGCCGGTCGCCAGAAGATCATCGACCAGCAGCACCCGGTCGCCGGGCTTCAGAGCGTCATCGTGGATTTCGACAATCGCCTCGCCATACTCCAGCCTATAGTCCTGACTGATCACCCTGCCGGGCAGCTTGCCCTTCTTGCGGATCGGCACGAATCCGGTCCCCAGCTGATGCGCGATGGCCCCGCCCAGAATGAACCCCCGCGCCTCAAGCCCGACCACCTTGTCGATGTCCAGCCCGGCATAGGGGTGCAGCATCTGATCGACACACATGCGAAACCCGCGCGGATCGGCGAACAGGGTGGTCACATCACGGAACATGATTCCCTCGTGGGGGAAATCGACGATGGTGCGGATATAATCGCGGACGGATTTTGGCATGGGATGCCCTCTTGGCTGGCGGGGGAAGGGGTGTTGCGCCCCTGTTTTCCCCTCTGAAGATGTGAGAAATTGAGGTCTTGTCAGGCGAACATGCGTCCCGCGACGGCGTCAAGTTTTGCGACAAGTTCGGGGTCGCGTTTTTCGGGGGCGGTCATGATGGCAAATTCCAGTGCGCGGTCGCAGCCGTGCGGGCAGGGGGCCCGGTCAGCGCCCAAAAGCGCGGGCAGCCGGGCGACAAGCCCCCGCGCCTTGGCGGCATTTCCGGTAAGCGTCTTGATGATGTCAGTGACGTCAACTTCGCCGTGGTCGGGGTGCCAGCTGTCGAAATCGGTGATCATCGCCACGCTGGCGTAACAAAGCTCGGCCTCGCGGGCCAGTTTCGCCTCGGGCATGTTGGTCATGCCGATCACGTCGGCGCCCCAGACTTCGCGGTACATCCGCGATTCGGCCAGCGACGAGAATTGCGGCCCTTCCATCGCCAGATAGGTGCCGCCGCGATGCACGGTCACGCCCTGCGCCTCGGCCGCCGTGAAACAGGCATCACCCAGACGCGGACAGGTCGGGTGGGCAACCGACACATGGGCCACGCAGCCCGCGCCGAAGAACGACTTTTCCCGAGCGAAGGTTCGGTCGATGAACTGATCCACGATCACGAAATCCCCCGGCGCCATGGTTTCGCGGAATGATCCGCAAGCCGAAACCGAGATCACATCCGTTACGCCGATCCGTTTCAGCGCATCGATATTGGCGCGGTAGGGTACTGAACTCGGCGAATGCACGTGGCCGCGCCCATGGCGGGGCAGAAAGGCCATTTTTACGCCGTCCAGCGTGCCGGTCAGGATCGCGTCCGAGGGTGCCCCCCAAGGACTGTCCACAGTAATCCATTCGGCGTCCGACAGCCCGTCGATCTCGTAAATCCCCGATCCGCCGATCACACCCAACATCGTTTCCATATCCGCCCCGTCTTTCGTTTCGCCAACTGTCTAGAGCAAGATGTCTTTGCAATGAATCGAAATCCGCCCGAAGGTCTGGCAAATTGCGACCCCACAGCCCCCAGAGGAAGCCATCCCGCAGTAGTGCAGGAGCAGCGCGGTGAAAAGTTCCCTGCCGACGGCGGTATCGGGCAAGAATCCCCGTGCCTTTTTGGCCGATGCCTGCTAGGGGCGTGCTTCATAGCAAAAAATTTGAGACGGAAACGAGGTCATTCCCTTGGCAAGATCGCTTTTGGCAACGTTCGGCGACGCGCTGAACCTGAAAACCCAGGCCTTAAAGTCGCAGGCGGTCGATCTGTCGCCCGCGCTGTTGAAAACCGAGATCTTGTCGGGACTTACCGTTGCTTTGGCGCTGGTGCCCGAGGCTGTGGCCTTTTCCTTTGTTGCCGGGGTTCACCCGCTGGTCGGGCTTTATGCGGCGTTCATCGTCGGGCTGATCACCGCGCTGATCGGCGGGCGGCCCGGAATGATTTCTGGTGCTACGGGCGCATTGGCCGTGGTCATGGTGTCGTTGGTCAGCCGTCACGGCGTGGAATATCTGTTTGCAACCGTTGTTCTGATGGGGCTGATCCAGATTTTCGCAGGCGTCATGCGCTGGGGGAAATTCATCCGGCTTGTGCCGCATCCCGTGATGCTTGGCTTTGTCAACGGATTGGCCATCGTGATCTTCCTTGCGCAAATGACCCAGTTCAAGGTTCCCGGCACCGCCGAAGTGGGTGCCCATGGCATGTCCGGCGGTGACTGGATGACCGGGCTGCCGCTGATCCTGATGCTGGGGCTGGTGGCGCTGACCATGGCAATCATCTATGCGATGCCAAAACTGACCAACGCCATTCCCGCACCATTGGCCGGAATCGGGATCGTCGCGGCGATTGTCATCGCTTTTGGCATTGATGTGCCGCGCGTCGGCGATCTGGCCAGCATCGAGGGTGGGCTGCCGACCTTTCACATCCCCATGGTGCCGCTGACGTGGGAAACGTTCAAAATCATCCTGCCGTTTTCGATGATCCTTGCGGCGATCGGGTTGATCGAATCTTTGCTGACCCTGAATCTGGTGGGTGAAATCACCGGCAAGCGGGGCGGGGCGTCGCAGGAATGCGTGGCTCAGGGCGTCGCCAACACCGTCACCGGGTTTTTCGGTGGTATGGGGGGGTGCGCAATGATCGGCCAGTCAATGATCAACGTGAAATCCGGCGGGCGCACACGCATCGCCGGGGTTGCGGCGGCATTGTTCCTGCTGGCCTTCATCGTTGTCGCCAGCCCGGTAATTGAAATCATTCCGCTCGCGGCGCTTGTCGGCGTGATGTTCATGGTGGTGATCGGCACCTTCGCCTGGTCGTCGCTGATGATCCTGCGCAAGGTACCTTTGGTCGATGCCTTCGTGATCATTCTGGTGACGGTGGTGACGGTGATGACCGATTTGGCCACTGCCGTGGTTGTCGGGGTGATCGTCAGTGCGCTTGCCTATGCCTGGCAGAATGCCACGCGGATCCACGCGAAGACCTATACCACGCCCGAAGGCGCCAAAGTGTATCAGGTGCAGGGGCCGCTGTTCTTTGGATCGGCAGACGGTTTCACCGAACTGTTCGATCCCGAGGATGACCCCGAAACCGTGATCGTTGACTTTGAAGGCAGCCGTGTTGCCGATCAATCAGCGTTGAGCGCGATCGAAACCATGGCCGCCCGGTATGAATCCGCAGGCAAGCGGCTACAGTTGCGCCATCTGTCGCGCGATTGCCATTATCTGCTGACCAAGGCCGGGCAACTGGTGATCGACAGCGACGATGACCCCGATTACGAGATCGCCACGGATTACGGCGTGCGCACCGGACAGCTAAGCAGCGGGCACTGAGCGCCCGCGCGGCAGAGCCCCCAGAGCAGTGAGTGCCGGTCAGGCGGTCACTCTCCGGGACGTTTCAGGCTGAACAAATCGGTCACCCGCGCATAATCGCGGTATCCCAGCCGGGAGAGCGGTTGAAACCGGGTCACATCGAATTGCCCGTCGACCATGCAATCGTCGCGCAGATGCACGCCCGTCACCTCGCCCAATACCATGAAATTTGCCGCGCCGGGCAATTGCACAATCTGCGTCAGGCGGCATTCCAGATTGGCGGGCGCGGCGGCGACGCGTGAACATGGGATCGTGTCGCATTCCGCCTTCTCAAGGTTGGCGACGACGAATTCGTCGGTTCCGGCGGGCAACATGGCCGATGTCGCGTTCATCGCGTCGCGCATGGCGTATTCCACGATGTTGACGCAAAACACACCGGTCTCGCGGATTTGTGCAACGCTGTCCTTGGTGTCGCCACGGTCGTCCTTGGCGCTGGTCGAGGCAAACATCACCTGCGGCGGGACATAGGCGACGGCGTTGAAGAACGAATAGGGCGCGAGATTGTCAGCCCCGTCTTTCCCTCGGGTAGAGATCCATCCGATCGGGCGCGGGGTGACGACAGCATTGAAAGGATTGTGCGGCAGACCGTGACCGTTTTCGGGACGATAGAACATGGGCAGGCCTTTGCTTTCTGGGTTCGGGCAGGGATCGGACAGGGATCGGGTTTGAACCTGACCTAACCTCATGCTAGGGGCGATTCCAATGGCAAATGGGGGCGCGCTTGATCCGGCTTGAGGAAGAAACCGGCGAAGACTGGTGGGAGGTCGAGGCCCTGTATGACCTGTGTTTCGCCCCGGGCCGCGAGGCGCTGTCGTCGTACCGTCTGCGCGAAGGTGTCGAGAAGGTAAGCGCTCTGTGTCTGGTCGCCCGTGATGACGGCGGTGTTCTGGCCGCGGTGATCCGCTACTGGCCGGTGCGGGTGGCGGGGCGCGAGGTGCTGCTTCTGGGGCCGATTGCCGTGCATCCGACGCGGCAGGGCGAAGGCTTGGCGGCGCTGCTGATGATGGAATCGCTGGTTCTGGCCACGGGTTTGGGATGGCAACGGGTGTTGTTGGTGGGGGATGAACCGTTCTATGGACGCTTCGGGTTTCACCGGCTTGACGCGGTGGTGATGCCGCCGCCAACCAATCCCGCGCGCGTGCTTGGTATGGCGTTGCAGCCGCGTGCCTGGGACGGGGTGGTCGGGCCGGTGGAAAAGGCTGACTGACGGCCCTTGCCAAGCGTGGGTGATCGAACCATCTACATTGCATGAACAGCGATAACACCGATCAATTTGACGACATGAGGCTGGACCCGGCGATCCGGGCCGAACTGGAGCGTTTGGCGCGACGCCACCGCGAGGCTGACGGGCTTGGCATGAAAGTCCTGAGCCTTGTCGGAACCCAGGCCGAGAACCTTTTGGAACGACTGCCGATGCCGGTGCGTCAGGGACTGGACAGCACCACGCGCAAGGCGCTCGAACTGGCCTTTCGTGCTGCGCGCCGGTCGCGTGACAATGTGGCCGACAGGTCTGACTGGCTGAACACCGTGGTGACGACCGCCATGGGTGCGGCAGGGGGCATGGGCGGGCTGCCGACTGCGCTTGCTGAAATTCCGGTGACGACGACCGTCCTGTTGCGCGCGATCCAAGGCATCGCTGCCGATTGCGGTTTCGATCCCGACGATGAGGTTGTGCGGATTCAATGCCTTCAGGTATTCACCGCCGCCGGACCATTGTCACGTGATGACGGCACAGACGTTGCATTTTTGACCACACGGATCGCTTTGAACGGCGCGGCTGTTCACGGAATGATCGCCCGGATCGCGCCCCGTCTGGCGACGGTCATGGGGCAAAAGCTGGCCACGCAAACCGTGCCGGTGATCGGTGCTGTGGCAGGTGCGGCCACCAACTATGCGTTTACCAGCTATTATCAGGAAATGGCGCGGGTGTATTTTGGCCTGCGTGCCATTGCGCGGGACAGCGGCATAGAGACTGAGGTTTTAATGCGCGAGTTCCGCATGATGGTCGATCCACCCAAGGTGCTGCGCTGATTGACCTGTGGCGGCGCGGGTTCGCGCAAGGACAGGTGAAGTGGCGTTACGACTGACTGCGCAGCCAATCCATGATTGCCGGGCGTGCCGATTGTTCGCCGCTCTCAAAGACGCCGTCGATCACCTCTTTGACCTGACCCAGATCGACGCGGCGCAACAGATGTTTCACCGGTCCGATCGACGCCGGACGCATCGACAGGGTGCGCAATCCCATGGCGGCGAAACACATCGCCTCGATCGGACGACCCGCGTCTTCGCCACAGAATGAAACCGGCGTGCCGGTATCGGCGCAACGCCCGACGATGTGTTCAATGATCGACAGATAACTGACGTTCAGGGTGTCATAACGCCGGCGCACCCGTTCGTTTTCACGATCAGCGGCAAAGAAGAACTGTTTCAGATCGTTGCCGCCGATCGAGATGAAATCAGCCATTTCAAAGAACTGTTTTGGCGCGAACGCCAGGCTGGGGGTTTCCAGCATCGCGCCTATCCGGGTTTCCGACGGCAATATGCGGCCCAGCTTGTCCTCGCGCTCAAGCTGATCCAGCAAATGCTGCCGGGCCTCCCTGAACTCGTCGAATTGGGCGACGAAGGGGAACATCACCGTCAGGGGGCGGCCATTCGCCGCGCGGATCAACGCCTGCAACTGCATCCGCATGACACCGGGCATGTCCAGCCCGACACGGATCGCCCGCCAGCCGAGCGCCGGATTGGGCTCATCATCCTGTGGCTTCATATAGGACAGAACCTTGTCCGACCCGATATCGAGCGTTCGGAAAATCACCGGTCTGCCCATGGCCGCGTCGATCACCCGTGAATACAGCGCTGCCAACTCGCCCCGGCGTGGCATGTGGTTGCGGATGAGGAACTGCAATTCGGTGCGAAACAGGCCAACGCCCTCGGCCCCCGATCCGGTCAGCGACGGCAGATCGGCCATCAGCCCCGCATTCATCATCAGCCGGACGGTCGTACCGCATGTCGATTGGGCGGGCAGATCGCGGATCGAGGCATAGCGTTCCTGCGCCTTTGCCTGCATCAGGATCTTGTCGCGAAATGCGTTGGCCACGTTGTCTTCGGGGCGCAGGTGAATGATGCCCTGATCGCCGTCGATCAGAATTCGGTCACCGTTCAACGCCTCGGACGTGATTCCCGCGGCGTGAATCACCAGCGGAATCGCCAGCGCCCGGGCGACGATGGCTGCATGCGAGCCGACCGATCCCTTTTCCAACACGACGCCGCGCAGCCTGCGACCGTACTCCAACAGATCACCGGGGCCGATGTTTCGCGCGACCAGAATCGGATTCAAGGGCATTTCCGCCCCAGTTTCATTGCCCTGACCGGTCAGGATCCGCAGCAGCCGGTTCGACAGGTCATCGAGATCCTGCAACCGTTCGCGCATATAGGCATCGGGCACCGATTGAAGACGCGCACGGGCAAGCGACTGTTCCTTTTCCACCGCAGCCTCGGCGGAAAGGCCGCTGGCGATATCCTCTTGCATGCGGCGCATCCAACTGCGCGAATTGGCGAACATTCGATAGGTTTCAAGAACCTGCCGGCTGTCCGTGTCACGGGTTACCGTATGGCCGAGCATTTCGTCCACCGACATGCGCAGGTTTTCAACCGCTTCGGTAAGGCGCACTGCCTCGCGGTCGGGATCGTCGGCAATGGGGTTGGTGACGACAACACGGGGTTCGTGCAGGAAGACATTCCCGTCTGCCGCGCCCTCCTGACCGATGGTGCCGCGAAACATCACCGGTTGCATGTGGCGGGCCGACAATGCGGCACCTTCGCCGACAAAGGCGCCCAGCTCGGTCATCTCGGCCAGAACCATGGCCACGACTTCCAGCGCATAGACTTCGTCTTCGGAATAGATCCGTGCGTCTTTCGATTGCACCACCAGCACGCCCAGACGTTCGCCCAGCCGTTGAATCGGCACCCCGAGGAACGAGGAATAGATTTCCTCGCCGGTCTCGGGCATGAAGCGGAAACCGCGCTCTTGCGGGGCATTGGCGCTGTTCACCGGCCGCGCCGTACGGGCCACCCGCCCGACCAGACCCTCGCCCAGACGCATGCGCGTCTGATGCACAGCCTCTTGGTTCAATCCTTCGGTCGCACACAGTTCCAGCGTCTCCGAATCGCGGAAAAGATAGATCGAACAGACCTCGGTTTGCATGGAATCGGCGGTCAGGTCGGTGATCCTGTTCAGCCGGGCCTGACCCGCACTGCTTTCGGCCAGCGCCTCGCGGAGGCGGCCCAGCAGTTTACGACTCTCGCTTTCGGTTCTTTCGGGCATGCGGGCGCGCGGTCTCCAATGGGTATCGCCATTTGCTTTAATCACAGGTGGCGGCAAAGTGGAACGTTCGTCAATCGTGTTGGAAGAAACGCGGGTTCACGCAGGGCGTGTGGGGAAATGGCTGCGGGGTGCGCGGAAATCCGGCCCGGCCTATCGCCCGCCTGCCACATCCACCACGGCGCCGGTGACATAGCTGGCCGCCTCGGTGCACAGCCAGAACACCGCTTCGCCGGTTTCCCGCGCCGTGCCCGCGCGTTGCATCGGAACCAAGGGCGCCATCCGTTGCGCGCGCCCGGGTTCACCGCCGCTGGCGTGAATGTCGGTTTCGATGATCCCGGGGCGCACTCCGTTGACGCGGATGTTGTTCGCCGCCAATTCTTTTGACAAGCCGATGGTCAGCGTATCGATTGCGCCTTTGGATGCGGCGTAATCGACATATTCATTGGCCCCACCCAGCCGCGACGCCGCGGAGGAGATCAACACAATCGATGCGGCCGGTTGATCCAGAGGGCGGGGCAGGTGGCGTGCGGCGGCCCGCGCGCACAACAGCGCGCCGATCAGATTGGTGTCGATCACCCGGCGCATCCGTTCAAGGGTCATCTCTGCGATCGGGGATGCGGGGGCGACGATTCCCGCGTTCACCACAACCGCGTCAATCGCGCCAAAGGCGGTACGCGTCGCGTCAAACATGGCGTCGACTGCCGCTTCGTCACTGACGTCGCCCTGTACGGTGATGGCTTGCCCGCCCGCCGCACGCACCCGTTCGGCACAGGCCTCGGCAGCGGCGCTGTCGGAGCGGAAGTTAACGGCGACATTCCAGCCTGCCGCCCCGGCGATTTCGGCTGTGGCAGCCCCGATGCCCCGCGATCCGCCGGTGACAAGGATGGTTCTGGCGCGCCCGGTCATTGTGCACCAAGCGCAAGCAGCGCACCCTGCTGTGGCATGATGAACCGCAGGCCGAGGGTGTCCATGCTTTGCAATTCGTCCAACACCTGCTGTTGCGGCGAGGCGCCGGTCTTCAGCGAGTATTTCACATGACTGATGATGACCGGCATGTCTTTCAACGTGTCCTCACCGGCAAGGGCGGCAAGCTGGCCGAGTTCGGCAAGGATATGTCGCGGGGTCAGATGACCGAACAACAGATCGTCCGGACGCTCCGAGGTATAAGAACTTTCGATGATCACGCCTTTCAGCGCGCCATTTGTCGCCAGCGGGGCGACGGCCTGCCACAGGGCCGCCAAGGCACCCGAGCCGTTGACGCTGTCCGGGCCGGTGTCACCAAGGCAAAGCAGTGCGTCGCCGCCATGTTCCAGCAGGAACGCAGTGGATTCAACGCCGCTGTGCAGCAGCGGAAAGGCAGTGACCAACATCCCGGTGCCCTCGACCTTGGTCTGTTCTGCGGGGGTCAGAACCGTCGCCGGATATTTTCCCAGATGCGGTTCAACCCCCGACGTGCCAAAGTTGGGCCAGGCTTTCCAGTTGAAATAGGTATCGCGGATGTCGTCATGCACCGAGGCCAGACCATAGATCGGTTTCGCTGAATCGTCGGGCGAGGCGGCGATCAGCCCGGCGATATGATCCAGATGGGCGTGACTGATCAAATAGCCCTGGATCACTTCGGTCAGGGTGTGGCCGATGCGGGTAAAGTCCGAACCCTCCGGCGGTGTGATCCCATCAAGGCTGCCCTGAGCGTCGGCAGCGATAAGGCCCGCGACCAGCGCACCCGCGTCGCAGGTCACAGCGCGCGGATCGCCCTTTGGCGCAATCATGAAGGCCGACAGGTTGCCATCCTGAATACCGCCGGTGGCGCCCAGCACGGTGACGTCAAACCCTTGGGCATAGGCGGCGGGGGCACACAGAAGCGCGGCGAGCGAAGTGGCAAGGATACGGTTCATCGTCAGGACTCCGGGCTGTGATCCATTGATCGGCCCGTCCATGGTGCGACGAAAAAGCAGCCCGCGCCAGAGCAAGATAACGTGGGGAGAAATCTTATTCCGTCCCGAAATCAGACGAATTCAGCTCCGACACCCGCCACCCAAGGGCACCGCGTTTCAGGTCGGATCGGGTTTTTCCAGCTCGAAGCAATCGTGCAGCGCCTGCACCGCAAGTTCCATGTACTTCCTGTCGATCAGGACCGAGATCTTGATTTCAGAGGTCGAGATCACCTTTATGTTGATGTTCTCGTCCCGCAGGCTCTGGAACATCCGGGCGGCGACGCCTGCATGGCTGCGCATGCCGATGCCCACGACAGATACCTTTGCCACCTCGGTGTCAGCGACGAGTTCGGTATAGTCGATCTTGCCCTCGGCTTTGGCCTGCGACATCGCACGATCGGCGCGTTTCACCTGATCCACGGGGCAGGAGAACGTCATGTCGGTGCGCCCTTCCTCGGATATGTTCTGCACGATCATATCCACGTTCACCCCCGCCTCGGCCAGCGGACCGAAAATCGCGGCGGCGATGCCGGGTTTGTCGGCGACCGAAATCAGGGTCATTTTTGCCTCGTCACGGGAATAGGCCACACCGGCCACGGCCTTGGATTCCATGATTTCCTCCTCGTCGCAGACCAGCGTGCCTGCATTTTCATCGTATTCGTCAAAGCTGCTCAGGACACGCAGTTTCACCTTGTACCGCATCGCCAGCTCGACGCTGCGGGTTTGCAGAACCTTGGCGCCGAGACTGGAAAGCTCCAGCATTTCTTCAAAGCAGATGCGGTCCAGCTTGCGCGCCTTGGCGCTGATCCGGGGGTCGGTGGTGTATACGCCATCGACGTCGGTATAGATATCACAGCGCACCGCACCGAATGCGGCGGCAAAGGCCACGGCGGTGGTGTCGGACCCGCCCCGGCCAAGGGTGGCGATGCGGCCTTCGGGGCTGACGCCCTGAAACCCGGCGACCACGGCAACCCTCATCCCGTCAGCGAATTTGGCGTTCAGGTTGGCGGTCGGGATGTCCAGAATACGTGCGGCGCTGTGGGCGCCGTTGGTCAGCAGCGGCACCTGCCAGCCCTGCCAACTGCGGGCCGGAATTTCCATTTCCTGCAAGGTCAGCGCCATCAACCCGGCCGTCACGTTTTCACCGCTGCTGACGACGGCGTCGTATTCACGTGCGTCGTATATGGGCGAGGTTTCGTTGACCCAGCCGACCAGTTCGTTTGTCTTGCCCGCCATGGCAGATACGATGACGATCACGTTATGGCCATTGGCCACCTCGCGTCCCACACGTTTCGCCACCCGTTTGATCCGGTCGGGCGTGGCAACAGAGGTGCCGCCGAATTTCATTACCAGAATTGTCATCAGTCCCCGGGCCTTCCCGCGCTTTTGGGGCGGTATTTACGGCCTGTGCCGGGGCGAGGCAAGGGGATGTGGAGCGGCGGGCGTCAGCGTTGCGTTTTCTCGGGGGTGGACCGGAACCGGGGGGGCGGATCAGAAGGCCAGCGCCCGGCCTTCCCAGTTTTCAAAGCATCCGGTTGTCGCAAGATCAAGCGCCGCGAACCGTTGCAAAAGGCCCTTGGCCGACTGTTCCGGGGTGATGTGGGCGCTGCTGCTGCCCATGTCGGTCTGAACCCAGCCGGGATGATAGATACCGACAGCAATACCGTCATCCTTCAGATCGGCGGCCAGATTGCGCCCGAGGTTCAGCGCCGCCGCCTTGGATGCGCGATAGATATACGAACCACCGGGCGCCTTTTCCTGGCTGGCCATCTGGCTGGAGATGATCGCGATCTTGCCCTTTGCGGCGCGCAGGTTGGGCAGCAGCGACTGGACGGCAAAAAACACTCCGGCGACATTCGTGGCAAAGGTATCCGCCCAGAGCGGTGCGGCATAGCCAGTGTCAAGCGGCTGTCCCTTGTCGCGGTAGACGCCGGCATTGCACACCAACAAATCCAGCGGCGTCGTGCCGAAGGTGGCGGCCAGCGCGGCGTGAGAGGCCGGATCGGTCACGTCCAGTGTCAGCAGCCCCGGATCGGAACGCCCTGTGCCCTGAGCCTCGTGGCCGTCCGCCTTGGCGCGGTTCAAAAGCGCGGCACCGATACCACGGCTTGCTCCGGTGATGAGGATGCGCATGGACGTTCCTTTCAGTTTGATTTTCGGGTCGGGAAAAACGGCAGGGGGACAATGGGAATGCCATCTTCGATCAGCGCGCGCGCCTGATCCGGGCGTGCCTGACCACGGATTGCGCGTGCGGGCCGGTCGCCCAGATGGATCGCCCGGGCCTCGGCCACGAAACCTGTGCCCACATCGTCGCTGTTCGCCTCGATCTGGCGGCGCAGTTCGGCAATCGCGGCATGGGAAGGATGGTTGGGCGGGCCGGAAAGGGGGCGGGATGGCACCGCAACAGGCGCCGGGCCGGTATCCGAAGTGCGCACTGGCGGCGCCATCGGGGCCTTTGTGATCACTGTGTCGTCACATTCGGGACAGGCCAGCGTGCCGGATGCGGCCAGCCGGTCAAAATCGTCGCCAGAGCGGAACCAGCTGTCAAACCGGTGGTCTTTGGCGCAGCGCAGGGAAAAAAGGATCAATGGGTTGCCCGTCCGGTGCTTGTCCGCGTCGTGGTTGCCCATCTGGCGGACTTGGAAATAAAGTAAGACACAACCACCTGCGTTCAAGCCTTGCCGGACAGGTGTCTGGGATCAAAGTCACGCAGAAGGCGGCGCAATTCGGGTTCTTTGACGCTGGCGGCTGCCTTTTTAGGGCACATCCATTTGCGCCGCCGCTGGTGCATTTCGGGCCATACCGCGTGCACTTTGGTCACCCGGATCGCGAACAAGGCGACGACACAGGGCAGATCATCCCCGGGCATTTCCTTGGTATAGGTATAGATTCCCAGACAGGCACCGTTAGACTCGCCCTCGACACCCGCTTCCTCGAAGGCCTCGACGGCGGCGGCGCCTGCGGGGGTCGCGCCATCCATGGGCCAGCCCTTGGGCGGAATCCAGCGGCCGGTGCCACGGGTGGTGACCAGCATCACCTGAACCTCTCCCTTTTTTCTGCGCCAGCACAGGGCACCGAATTGCGTACGCACGTCACGCTTGCCGGTTGGGCCCAATCGCAGGGGATGTTCTTTCTCTCTGGACATCAAGGGGCGTGGCACCATTCTGTTGATTGTTTCGGGCGCGGGCCGGTATGTGACAGTCGCGCAAGTCCGCTCAACTTTAGCATAACGGGGCGGTATGACAATCGGCAAGATAGTGCGCATAGCCTTGATAATCAGGTGTTTGCGGTGATCCGACCTTGGCCGCACGCACCGCGATTCATTGGATCAGAGATCTATCGCGGATCCAGCTATGGAGCGCATCATCCGTTGCGCGTGGCGCGGGTGTCAACGGTGATTGATCTGGCCCGTGCGCTGGGTTGGTTCGCCGATGGGCAATATGTGATCAGCCCCCGGGCGAAACCTTCTGCCCTGGCCGCATGGCACGACCCCGCCTATCTGTCGGCGCTTATGCGGGCCGAAAACGGTACATTGGCGAGCGATGAGGCGCGCCGTCATCACTTGGGCACCGCGTCGAACCCGATCTTCCCCGAGATGTTCCGCCGGCCCGCGACAGCGGCGGGGGGCTCGATCCTTGCGGGGCAGATGCTGCGCCATGGTGGCGTGATCCATTCCCCCGGGGGCGGCACACATCATGGGCTGCCCGACCGGGCCAATGGTTTTTGCTATCTCAACGATCCGGCTCTGGCGATCCTCTCGCTCAGGTCAGTGGGGGTGCGGCGGATCGCCTATGTCGATATCGATGCCCACCATTGTGACGGGGTGGAGCACGGATTTGCCGAAGATCCGGATGTGATGCTGATTTCGGTACACGAGGAACGCCGCTGGCCGTTTACCGGCGCGCTGGAGGATCGCGGTGCGGGGCAGGTCTGGAACCTGCCGGTGCCGCGTGGGTTCAATGACACCGAAATGTCTGCGGTGCTGGACCGGCTGATCCTGCTGCGTCTGGCCGATTTTCGCCCCGAGGCTGTGATCCTGCAATGTGGCGCGGATGCCTTGATGGAGGATCCTCTGTCGCGCCTTGCCCTGTCGAACAATGCCCATCTGGAGGTCGTCGCCGCGCTGCAACAGGTTGCGCCGCGTTATCTGGTGCTGGGCGGCGGTGGCTACAATCCGTGGTCGGTCGGACGGTGCTGGGCGGCGGTCTGGGGGGTGCTGAACGGGCATAGTCTGCCGGAGCGCCTGCCACCCGTGGCCGAAGCCATCCTGCGTGCGCTGAGCTTTCCCGGGCACCGGATGGGCAAGGCGCCGCCGGACCACTGGTTCACCACCCTGCGCGACACTCAGCGCACCGGAAAGGTCAGCGAGACCGTCGACGCGCGGTTGCACAGGCTCGAAGCCCGGGCCGTTGTCTGGCATTAGCGGGCCGTGTCAGGGTACGGGCGTCTGTCCCTGCATCACCTTGACGAACCAGTCGGTATCGATGTTTCCGCCGCACAGGATCACGCCAACCTTTCGGCCCTGCATCCGATCCCTTTCCTGCATCAGCCCGGCCAAAGGGGCTGCGCCCGCGCCTTCGGCAAGGTTGTGGATATCGATGAAATAGGTGCGGATCGCCTGCGCAATCTCATCGTCGCTGACGGTGATGATCCGCGCCGCACCCGGACCATAGATATCCAGCGCCGCCTGAACGGGAACGCGCACTGCCATGCCATCGGCAAAGGTGCGGGCGGTTTCGGTTTCGATCAACTGGCCGGATTCAGCCGAAAGTTTCGCGGTCTGGGCGTTCTCGCTGACCACGCCGACAATTTCGGTCGACAGACCCAGCGCATCGCGGGCGATGATCGTGCCGCAGATCCCCGAGCCACAGCCGATCGGCACATAGACCGTCTCAAGATCCGGGCGGGCGGTGAACAGTTCATAGGCATAGGTGGCCACGCCGCGTACAAGTTCGGGGTGAAACGGCGGAACGATTTGCAGGCCCAATTCGCCGCCAACCCGCACTGCCTCTTCCTTCGCGGTATCGAAATCCTCGCCGAATTCGACCAGTTCCGCGCCGAATGCCCGCATCGCCGCATTCTTTTCGACCGAGTTGCCCTTTGGCACATAGACCAATGCGCGCAGTCCCGCCGCCTTGGCCGCCATCGCCTGACCCTGCCCATGATTGCCCCGGGTCGCGGTGACGATTCCGGGGCAGTCGGGATGGGTGCGGGTCAGCCAGTCGATGAAGGTCAGCGCGCCACGCACCTTGAACGCGCCTGTGGGGGTGTGGTTCTCGTGTTTGACCACCACTTCGCACCCCAGCCGCGCGGCCAGTTGCGGCCATGCATATTGCGGCGTCGGTGCCATGTGGCGGTGCACAAGGTTGGCGGCGTCTTCAAGCTGTGATCGGTCGAACATTCTGCGCACTTTCGGTTTTGTCGTGGCGTCCGGGGCGCCAAACCCCTATTCCTTCGGGGACACTGACAAGAGAGCGTACAATGTTCAACGGCAAGAACATCCTGATCACTGGCGGCACGGGCAGCTTCGGCAAGAAATACGTCCGCCATATCCTCCGCGATTACACCCCCAACAAGGTGATCATCTTTTCGCGCGACGAGCTGAAACAGTTTGAGATGCAGCAGACCTTCAATGCGCCCTGCATGCGGTATTTCATCGGCGATGTGCGCGATGGCGAACGCATGCGCGAAGCGATGGATGGCGTCGATTTCGTGATCCACGCCGCGGCTCTGAAACAGGTGCCAGCGGCGGAATACAACCCGTTCGAGGCGATCAAGACCAACATCAACGGCGCGCAGAACGTCATCAAGGCGGCGCTGGCCAACAATGTGGAAAAGGTGATCGCCCTGTCCACGGACAAGGCCGCGAATCCAGTCAACCTGTATGGCGCGACCAAACTCGCTTCGGACAAGCTGTTTGTTGCGGCCAACAACATGGTCGGGTCGCGGCGCACCCGGTTCGCCGCCGTGCGATATGGCAATGTCGTCGGATCGCGCGGATCGGTGGTGCCATTCTTTCGCCGGTTGATCGATCAGGGCGCGACCGAATTGCCGATCACCCATGCCGACATGACCCGTTTCATGATCACGCTGGATCAGGGCGTGCAGTTCGTGCTGACCAACTTCAGGCGGATGCATGGCGGCGAGATCTTCGTGCCCAAGATTCCGTCGATGAAGGTGACCGAACTGGCCAGCGCGATGGCCCCCGGATTGTCGCAGGAAATCGTCGGTATCCGTCCGGGCGAAAAGCTGCACGAAGTGATGTGCCCGGCCGACGACAGTCATCTGACGCTGGAATTCAGCGACCATTTCGTGATCAAGCCAACGATCACCTTCGGCTTTAAGTGCGACTTTTCAGTAAACGGGTTGGGCGAAATCGGCGTGCCGGTGGGTCAGGACTTCGTCTATGACTCGGGTTCCAACACAGAATGGCTGAGCCATGAAGCGTTTCTGGACATGGTCGCGGGCGTAGACGCATGATTCCCTATGGGCGGCAGGATATCACGCAGGGCGATATCGATGCCGTGGTCGATGTCCTGCGGTCCGAATTCCTGACCCAAGGGCCACAGGTGCCACTGTTTGAAAAGGCACTCTGCGCGGCCACCGGGGCGACACATGCCGTTGCGGTGAACTCGGCGACATCAGCGCTGCACATCGCCTGTCTGGCGCTGGGCCTTGGGCGTGGCGGACTTTTGTGGACCTCGCCCAATACCTTTGTCGCCACGGCAAACGTCGGGCATCTTTGCGGCGCCGATGTCGATTTCGTCGATATCGATCCTGACACATTCAATATGTCCGCCAGTGCGTTGCGGATTAAACTTCATGTAGCACATGAAGCCGGGAAACTGCCGGATATCCTGATCGTCGTGCATATGTGCGGACAGTCAGCAGATATGGCGACCATCGGTGCCCTTGCGCGGGAGTTTGGTGTCAGGGTGATCGAGGATGCCAGTCATGCAATCGGCGGAAGGTATCAAGAACATCCCGTAGGCTTCTGTGAACATTCAGATATTTGCTGTTTCAGCTTTCATCCGGTGAAGATCGTGACAACCGCCGAAGGAGGTGCGTCCACGACGAACGATGCGGAACTGGCGGCGCGGATGGAGCGGTTGCGCAGTCACGGGATCACCCGCGATCCCGCACTGATGCGCGGCGAACCGGATGGCGATTGGTACTATCAGCAGATCGAGCTGGGCCTGAATTACCGGATGACCGAATTGCAGGCGGCGCTGGGCGTGGCGCAGATGGCGCGGCTGGAGGACTATGTCGCCCGGCGCAACGCGCTTGCCGAACGTTATGACCGGCTGCTGTCTGACTTGCCGTTGCGCAGGCCGGGGCGGTTGTCGGGGGTGTTGTCGGCCTTTCATCTCTATGTGATCCGGGTCGATCCAGCGCGGCGAAAGGCGGTTTTCGATCACATGCGCGCCGCCGGAATATTGGTCAATGTCCACTATATCCCCGTTCATACCCAGCCTTATTGGCGTGATCACGGCTTTGCCTCGGGCGATTTTCCCGCAGCCGAGGCATATTACGCAGCCGCGATCTCGATCCCGCTCTATGCGACGTTAAGCGATGAACAACAGGACCGTGTCGTGGCTGAACTGGCGCGGGCGCTGGCGTGACGGTCTGCCTGATACCGGCGCGGGGCGGCTCAAAGCGTATTCCGCGCAAGAATATCCTGAAATTTGCCGGGCGCCCGATGATTGCCTGGTCCATCGCAGCGGCGCACGAGGCTGGATGTTTTGAGCGGATCATCGTTTCGACCGACGATGACGAGATCGCCGAGATTGCCACCGCTGAAGGTGCCGAGGTGCCGTTCCGTCGCCCGGTTGCCCTGTCGGACGATCACGCGACGACGGTTGACGTGATCCGGCATGCCCTTGATTGGCTGGAAGAATCCGCGATGGTGCCCGATACCTTGTGCTGTCTCTATGCGACCGCGCCATTTGTGCGGGCACAGGACATTCGCGCCGGGGCCGACATGCTGAAGGATGCGCAGTTCGCGATTCCGGTCACCAGTTTCGGATTTCCGATACAGCGTGCCGTGCGGATCGAACAGGGGCGACTTGCCATGTTCGATCCGCAAAACTATGCGACCCGCAGTCAGGATCTGGAGGAGGCGTATCACGACGCCGGGCAGTTCTATTGGGGTCGGTCAGAAGCCTGGCGCGGTGACATCAACCCGTTCGGGGCGGAAAGCGCGCCGATCCTTCTGCCGCGCTGGCGGGTGCAGGACATCGACACGCCCGAAGACTGGGTCCGGGCCGAACTGATGTTTCAGGCGCTCAGCTCTGGCGATCGGTCAACTGACGGGTCAGATCGCTGACGGCCCGATCCTCTTTATAGATCTCGGCCAGGATCGCTGCCGCCTCATCGGGCGAATGGCGGAAAGCCAGACGCAGAATATCCATCCAGTTCTTGTTGTTCTTGGTCCGGACAGCTTCGATCTGGTCGATGACTTCGTCGTATTGGCTTTTCTCGGTCATGGGGTTTTGTCCTTTATTGCGGCGGGACGGATGGCCTGCCATTCTTGCGCTGTAATGCCCAGAAGATACACGTCATGGAAGACCCCGTCGCGCAGCACATGGTCGCGGCGGCGGCCCTCTTCGATGAACCCAAAGCCTTTGTGCATGGCGATGACGGCGGTGTTCCAGGCGATGACCTCGCAGTTGAGCTTGTTCAACCCAAGCGATCCGAAGGCCAGGTCAAGCGCCCGCAGCTCCAGCGCACGACCAAGCCCCTGTCCACGCACCGCGGCGGTCAGATAGAACGCCCAGTCGGCGCGCCGGTGTGTGCCGTCGATCGCGCTGAAGGCGAGGGCGCCGATCAGCGTGTTATGGTAGCGGACCAGATAGAGACGTCGCGCCGGATCGTCGCGCACTCCAGACAGCCAGCGGCGGTGTTCTTCGGGCCCGATTTCACGGTGGGTATACATGTTGGCCCGCACGCCATCTTCGTTGCGGATGTCGCGCAGGGCCAGAGCCTGGTCGTCCGGGGCATCGGACAGCGCGCAAAGGCTCAGTGTATCGGCGCGTGATTGAAGAATACTCATGATGCCAAATCCGGAAGATAAGGGCGCAGGGCGGTGACGGTAAGATCTGCCGCCCCCGTATGATGGATTGTAAACGCGCGGGCAGCGGCGGTCATTTGCGCAAGCTCTGCCGGTGAGGACAATAGCGCGGCACAACGCGCCGTCAGGGCAGCGGCGGTGGGCAGGCTTTGGAATGCCCCCGCAGCAGACGCGGCGTCGGCGGCAAAGCGGATGCCAAAGATGCTCGGCCCCATGAGAACCGGCTTGCCCTGAGCCAGCGGCTCCATGATGTTATGGCCTCCATGATCCACGAGCGATGCGCCGACCACGACCAGATTCGCCAGGCCGAGGTAAAAGTCCATCTCGCCCAGCGAGTCGCCGATCAGTATGTCACAGTCGTCCAAGAGAGTGCCGCCAAGATCCTTGTCCAGCGATGTCGACCGTCTGGCGCAGGTCCATCCCTGTGCGATGCAGAGATCGGCAACCGCATTGAACCGGCCAGGACTGCGCGGCACCCAGACAATGCGCGCAGCCGAATCCAGTTGGCGCAGGGCGGTGATCAGATCGCGGAATGCGGGTTCCTCGCCCTCGACAGAGCTGGCGATGGTCAGGACCAGCCGCGAACTTTCGGTCGCCCATTGACTGCAAATTCGTTCGGCAGCACTGCTTTGGATCGCATTGACCGGTTGGTCGAATTTCAACTCGCCCACCACACGGATCTTCTCGCTATCCACTCCGATGGCGCGAAATCTGTCAGCGAAATCATCGGTTTTGGTGCAGATCACATCAAACAGGCGATACAGCGCAAGGCGGGCGCCCCCGGTTCGTGCGCGGTCGCGCAGGATGGACCGTTCGACCAGATTGCCGTTCACATGAGCCAGCGGAATTGACCGGCGCGCGGTTTCAATCAACATCGCGGGCCAGAGTTCAATCTCGACCACCACCAGAACGGCAGGCTGAATGCGCGCCAGAAACAGGCGCACCGCCCAGAAAAGATCCATCGGCGCATAGTGCGATGTGATGCGTGCATCATCGCCGAACAACCGCTGAGCCGTCTCGAGTCCGGCTGGTGTCGAATGGGTCAGGGTTACGCGGTGGCCCTCGGACAGCAGCCGGTCGATGACGGGACCGACTGCCTTGGTCTCGCCCGCCGAAGCAGCAAAAATCCAGATAGAACCGGGGGTGACTCGTGGCACGAGACCAAATCGGCACGCGAGCCCTTGCCGATATCCCGGCTCGCGACGCGCGCGTATCAACAGATAAAGCAGTGTAATCGGCAAAAGCAGGTGCGCGGCGATTTGCCAGATGACATAGCCAAGCCAGAACCGAGCACCCTGCTTATCTCGGGGCAAGATCATCGTCCGTGATCGGGTCGCCACGGGCCACCGTCCGGGACAAATGCGCTGCGATCAGGCGTTCGGGCCGGTTGGCCGGCCAGCCAGCGCCCGGTCGCACAAAGCGATAGTCTTCCGGGGTCAGGGTATGGCCGGCGGGAAGATCACGCAGGGCAAAGGCAGAGCGTCGACCGGCCGCCTTGGACACCTGTTCGGCCTCGGTCGTGTGTTTCAGACCAGTGCCCCGTGCCGCGTGAATTTCGGCCACGCCATATGCGATTTCGGCCATCACTTCGGGCGTGGCCGAAAAGCGGTGGTCGGGGCCGGGGCGGGAGGGATCGTTGGTAAAGTGTTTCTCGATGGCAACCGCCCCCATGGCAGCGGCGGCAAGGGGGCCGCGCGCTCCTATGGTGTGGTCGGAAAACCCGACCATCCGACCAAAGGCATCGCCCATGGCGGTCATCGCCCGCAGGTTGATCTGATCCAGTGGGGCCGGATAGCTGGAACAACAGTGCAGCAACACGACCGTCCCGGAGCCAGCCCCGTCAAGCACGTCGAGCGCATGGGAAACTTCGTCCAGCGTGGCCATGCCTGTGGATAGGATTACCGGTTTTTTCGTGCCCGCGACGGCGCGCAACAGGTCGTCAAACGTCATTTCGAAACTGGCAATCTTATAGACGGCGCAGCCAAGGTTTTCGATGAAATCCAGATCGCGCGGATCATAGATTGAAGTGAAAGGCAGCAGTCCCCGTTCCCGGGCGCGATCAAACAGAGGGGCGTGAAACTCCATCGGCATGCCGGCGGACTGATACAATTCGTACAGGTTTTCCTTGCCCCAGACCGGATCGATTTTCATCGACGGATGATCGGACCGGATCGTCAGACTGTCTGCGTCATAGGTTTGCAACTTGAGACAATCCCATCCCGCATCGGCGGCGATATCGACCAGCGCCAGCGCCTGATCCAGATCGCGGTCGTGATTTGCGCTGATCTCGGCGATCAACAGCGGCGGGGCCTCGCGGCCGATTGTCTTGCCTTCCAGGGTCAGCGTCACGGTGATCTCCGGTCTTGTGTCAGTACCCGGTCAACCACATTTGCCGCGCCTTGGCCATGCACGGCGGCCATGGCGGGCGAATTGAGCGCGAAAAGGGCGTCACGGATTTTCGGGTCGGACAGGGATGAAAGCCGCTCCAGAAACGGACCGTCGCCGGTGGGGGGATCGGAAAAATACACCTCGGCCAAGCCCGACCGGTCGAAGTGTTCAAGATAGACGCGATATTCCGGACCCTCAAACAGATAGATGCCCGTGCGTCCCAGCATCGCCGCCTGATATCGCAACAGCCCGATCCGTCCGACAACCAGCCCACAGCATTCGATCAGCCCGGACAGCCCGGATTTAGGGCCGTGCAGGGTCAAATTTGGGTGATCGTTTGCCATCCGGGTTAACGCAGCGCGGACATCCGGCGGATAAAGCGGGCCAAGAACCAGATCGATCGCGGCCCCGGTGGGTGCCAAACGTGCGGCGACGCGCTGTGACAATCCGGTCGGATCCGCACCGCCGCAAAATACAAGAATCCGGTGGGGCAGGGGCGGCGCAATGCGCGCCCGGGCAGCGGCATAGGCGGGGTCCATCACCGCAAAATCGGCACCTGCCGCCCAGTCGGGCGTGCGCGGAGGCGGGCGAAGGTGCTGCGCGCCCAGATAGGGCGTGACGACACAGGCAGGGGGAATCGCGCTGTCGGGCGTGACAAAGTGATCGGGCGGCATTGAATCGATGACAGTGACGGGCAGACCGGTCGCGGTCAGGGCTGAAACCTCGCGCGCGGCAGAAAAAGCGTTACCCGACCACATGATATCAGTGACGATATGAGTGGTGCCGGATGGCGCAGTCCAATTCGAGCCGTCGGCTACTGTGATGATCGATGCCGCAGGAATGCCCTGCGCCCGCAGCACGGAGTGCGATTCAAGCCGGCAGGCATAACTGCAGGTCGCGCCGCGCGCCGCGAACTCTGCCGCCAGATCGCGCATCCGCATCAGATGCCCCATGCCGATGGCGCGGGATGCATCCACCCGCAAGACGACATGCGCGGCGATGTTCGGATCTTTTGACCCGGTCATTTGATCGTCCGCTCCGGACACGCGCGTCGGGCTGCGCCAAGATTCGCCGCACTCACGCCGGGTGCACGGAATTGAAAAGCGGCCACCGCATCAGAGGCGCCAGATGTTGCTGCCGGACCTTGGGCACTCCTCTGCATTTCACCTTGTGATGACGCCTGTCTGGCTGGGGCAGCAGTGAAACAGAGGCAGGGGGCGGTGACCACGCGCCATTCCCGCACCAAAAATTCTCTGACGTTGCGCCAGCGCGTGTTGCCAAGGGGCAAGCCCACCGACACCATATCAGCCATCGCATAGGAAACTTCCATTCCGCCCACCAATCGCCCCGGGGCAGGATCGATCCCCGCCCGCACACAGCCGTCGATACGCCGGAGTGTTGGTGAGCGCCAGCGCCAGCCCTTTCAAGAGGAGCCATCGCAAACGTCCGGTCGCCTTTGATTGATCCCGCCTTGGCGAGCGTTCGTTCCGGTTTACGTAAGCCTCGGCGACGGGAACGCCCACATTCAGACAGGCGGTGATCTGCGCTGGCCCAAGTTGTGAACCCGCGATCCGGGCAACGCCGGACGGACGTGGGCATCGCAATGTCTGAGGGAGATTTCTGCAAGCTTGCCCAGACGGCCCAAAGCATAGGCCGGTTTGTAGACTGCCCGGTTTTGGAGACGGGTTCGGACGGAACCCGTGCCATATGTTCATGAAAATAAGGTGGAGGCGAGTGGGGGAATCGAACCCCCATACACGGATTTGCAATCCGCTGCGTAACCACTCCGCCAACTCGCCAAAGCCGTGGTTTCTTTAGCTTTGCCAGTGAAAAGGTGCAAGGGGTATCACTCGTGTTGTCGGGTTCGCGTTCTGTGACCCTTTGGGTTAGCGGCATTCCAGCCGAGTTTGGCACGTCCGGATGATCGGTCGCACCCCGCCTGCATACCTGCGAAATAGGGTGATTGGGGGGGGGCCGCTAAGTCAGCAACGCCGCCTCAGCTGTACGCCGCTCAGGGAATTATCATCCGCGGCGCTGGGAGGTTTCAGGCTGACATTCGCAATTCCCTCCCTCAACCCTTTGAAGGAACATTTAAACAGACGTATCAATAGCGTCGTGATCGGAGCCAAACTGACATGGCGGTTCATGGTGCTGATTGTCCGACCCCGTGCCGGGGGAGGCCATCGCGGTGGAAGGCGCCGGTTTGCCGGAGGCTGTCCAATCTAGGGGATTGGAACGTGTCGGTTCGCGCATTGAGGGCATGGAACTTTGCGTTTGCATCGGCCAGCGGCACAGCACCCGACCGAAAAACCGTAAATGGCGGCTCAGCTTTAAATGCTGCACCGCTTCGGAGATCACGAAATTACCAACCTGTCACAGGTTTTGCGGTGTCCGGTGGTCTGCCGATTAAGTCATGCGTGTATCGCTGCAACGCTGGGCAGGATACGCTGGGCACCCTGTTGCCCAGCCCGGATGATTGTGTCAAACCGATGAGAACGTCAACGAACGGATGAGTTTAGTCCATGCCCGACTTTGTCACACGCCGCACGATGATGGTGGATACTCAGGTTCGCACGTCCGACGTGACGAAGTTTCCGATTATCGACGCCATGCTGCGCATAGAGCGTGAACGCTTTGTACCCGCCGGTCTTACCGAGGCGGCCTATGTTGGTGAAAACATCGAACTTGGGGGCGGGCGCTGCATTCTCGATCCGCGCACTTTGTCCAAGATGCTCGATGCGCTGGATGTGCAGCCTCACGAACTCGTGTTGGATATCGGCTGTGCCCAAGGTTATTCTGCGGCGGTCCTGTCGCGTCTCGCCGAGGCGGTTGTCGCGGTTGAGGAAGATGCGGACATGGCGCGCGACGCAACCGCGATTCTCAGCGAGGTGAACGCTGACAATGTCGCCGTCATCGCCGCGCCATTGGCCGAAGGATCCGCGAAACACGGACCCTATGACGTCATTACAATTCAAGGTGCGGTCGAACAACTGCCCGAAGCTCTGATTGCGCAACTGCATGAGGGCGGGCGCATCGCCTGCATTTTCATGGAGGGCGCTCTGGGGATCTGCCGGATCGGACGAAAGTTCGACGGGCGGATCAGTTGGCGCTTTGGATTCAACGCAACAGCGCCGGTGCTGCCTGGATTTGCAAGTCAGCCGGCGTTTGTATTCTGATCCGGTCACCGAAGTGACCACGAAGGAGATTTCCAAATGAAAACGGATCGGATTGTAAGGCGGCTCTGGTCAGTCGTGTTGGTTGCCGGGATGGGTCTGGCCCCCCTCAGCGTCTCAGCCGAATCCCTGACCGATGCGATGATCGGCGCCTATCGCCACAGCGGACTTCTCGAACAGAACCGCGCCACCCTGCGCGCGGCGGATGAGGACGTGGCACAGGCCATGGCCACCCTGCGCCCGGTGATCAACTATGTCGGGACATTCACCTATAACAACTCGTTTTCGTCGGGACGTGACAGTTCTGACACCACACTCGCGCTCACCATGGAGCAGTTGCTGTACGACTTCGGTACATCGCGTCTGGGCATCGACATTGCCAAGGAATCCGTCCTGGCAACGCGAGAGGCGCTGATCGGCATTGAACAGGATGTTCTGCTGGCCGCGATCACCGCATTTCTGAACGTGCGGCGCGATTCTGCACAGGTGAACCTGCGCAACAGCAACCTGCGTTTGATCGACCGTGAATTGTCCGCCGCCCGTGACCGGTTCGAAGTGGGCGAGGTGACACGCACCGATGTCGCCATCGCCGAATCGCGCCTTGCCGCCGCCCGTTCGGGTCTTGCGCTGGCCAAGGGCAACCTGGAACGTTCGAATGAAGCATACCGCAACGCGGTCGGGCGCTATCCCGGCACGCTGAGCCAGCCGCCGCTCCCGCCGCAAAGTGCGAAAACGCTTGACGACGCCCGCGCTGTCGGGCGCCGCACCCATCCGAATATCCGCCGCTCCATGCGATTGGTCACTGTACAGGAATTGGCGATCGAGCGGGCGATGGCGGGAATGATGCCGCGGATTACCGCCGAAGGCCGGGTCGGCGTGAACGAGAATTTCGACAATGCGTCCTCGATCGGCATCCGTATCGGCGGCCCGATCTATCAGGGCGGGCGGCTCAGTTCCGGCGTGCGCAAGGCGCAGGCGGGGCGTGATGGCGCAAGGGCCGGATTGCACACGACCCAGCATCTGGTCGAACAGAATATCGGCAACGCCTGGGCGCAACTCGCCGTTTCGCGCGCCAGCCTCTCGGCAAGTGACGAACAGGTGCGTGCCTCGACCGTCGCCTTTCGCGGCGTCCAGGAAGAGGCGACGTTGGGCGCCCGGACCACGCTGGACGTGCTGAACGCCGAGCAGGAACTGCTGAACGCCCGTGCGGCGCGGATCACTTCGGATACGGATCAGGTGACCTCGGTCTATACCCTGCTGGCCGCCATGGGCCTGCTGACCGTCGAGCATCTGGGACTTGATATCGTCACCTATGATCCCAACGCCTATTACAACGCTGTGCGTGACGCACCGACCCGTTTTGTCAGCCCGCAGGGCGAGAAACTGGACCGGATCATGAAATCGCTTGGCAAGAAATGATCGGATTCTGCAGATATTCGGTTTCTGCCAAGCCTTCCTAAACCTTTCCGGTGTCTACCAGTTGTGCGCGGACCCGTCTGCGCTTACACTCACTGGTGAGCAGACAGAGGCAGACCAATGTCCGATCCCGTCCAGAACGTTGAGATTGAAGATGTCCTTTCGTCGATCCGGCGATTGGTCACAGTGGATGCCGGGCGCCCTGCGCGTAAGACGGCGCGCGATATCGCAACCGACTCCCTTGCAACCGCGCCTGCGATCAGGCGCGACGACAAGCTGGTCCTGACGGCGGATCTGCGAATTCCCGACGCCGAGGTTGACCCTGCACCGTCTCAGATTGCTTCCGAACCTGCGCAAACCCATGCGACAGAAGATTTTAATACCGACATTGCCGGGGATACGACGGGGCGTCTGACGCTGACCCTTGAGCAGCGGATCGCCGAACTTGAGGCCGCCGTGACAGCCCAAGCCGCCGACTATGAGCCCGACGGGAGCGAGGACACGTCGCAGCACCGCCCCTCGGCGGTTCCGTTGCGGCGCATCATTGTTCAGGAAATTGAGCGGTCCACAGCTTCGTTGGATCCGCATTCCGATGGCGCGGTCGATCTTGAAACCCTTGTCGCCCACAGTATGCAGGCAGGCGTCGAAGAACACGCCCTGCCGCTGGTTGAACCCCGGTCACACCAGACTGACCCGGTGCCACCAACGGCATCTGACGCCGCGCTGGACGTAGCAGACGCGGGAAACTCCGGGTCGACCCTGCCGGAACACCAGTTGTTTATTCACAATCCCACACGCGACCATGGCCCGACCGAGGCCGACGGGTCGGATAGGGCTGCAGAGTCAGATGGGATCGATCTGGCCTCTGACGAAGCTTTGCTCGATGAAGAGGCGCTGCGCGACATGGTGGCGGAAATCGTGCGCGAAGAACTGCAAGGCGCACTGGGCGAGCGGATCACGCGCAATGTGCGCAAACTGGTCCGGCGTGAAATCATGCGTGCAATCTCGATTCGCGATTTCGAATAACGGCTTTGCCGGGCCGGGGCGGCCTTGTTCAACGACTTTTGCGTTGACCGCCGGATCTCTCGAGGCCTGATCAAGAACGTCTAAACGCGCTATCCTGCTCAGATTAAACGCAATATCCGGCTCAGTCGCAGAACCGCGATCCGGGACGATTTGCCCGGGCGGTTGTGGATGTGCATCACGTCTTCGGCGGGCAACGTCAGGCATCTGTGCACGTCTCCCAGAGAAGCCCAGCCGGTGCGCGTCAAATCACCCTCACAGTTGCATATCCGACATGAACGGGGCGAGCGGTGCCCGAACTGGCATGTCTGCGCAAAAGCCGTGAGGCAGCACAGAGCATATCAGACGAACGGGCCGCCAGTTTTTCAAATCGCGGCCACAGCGGCACCCGACAGCGGCAACGAAAAAGCGCCGGCAAGATACACCGGCGCCCGTTCGATCTGAAAGGTTTTTTCAGGCGGCTTCTGCTTGGGCGGCGTTGCGACGCTCGCTTTCTTCGCGTGACAGGGCCACCGACGTGCGGATCCCCTTGGACACGAAATCCATCAGGCCGGTCACAACCCGTTCGTTGGGGTCAATCCCGGCGCAGGACAGCACCTCGCGGCCATCGCGCGACCGTGCCCACCGGGCGATCTGCTCGGGGCCGTTACCATATTTTTTGTCATCGGCGATTGCATCATCCAGCGCAGCCAGAACAACAGCGGCAAAGAGTTTGCGCGCCCGGTTGCCCTGCTCGTGATTGAAAGCAGTTCCGTCAACGAAATCTGACATCTCGTCGTATCCTTATTCTTGCACTTGCATATTCATTCTTGCACTTGCGTTTTCGGCATGACGTCCCTTATGGACGCGATCGAACTGATTCTGTGACACTCATTTCGCATATCGCCTATGCGCCTTGCGCATGGCTCGCGGGTGACCCAACCCTAATTGTGCGGCTTGCCAGTCCTGCCTATGCAAGATATAGGGTTTGCCAAATTCCGATCAACCTTTTGACATGGTTTTGCCACATGCCTAAAATTAACGGTAACGAAATTCGTCCGGGCAATGTGCTCGAACACAACGGTGGTCTTTGGGCCGCTGTAAAGGTGGATCATGTAAAGCCGGGCAAGGGCGGAGCCTTTGCCCAGGTCGAAATGCGTAACCTTCGTAATGGCTCAAAGCTTAACGAACGGTTTCGTTCCGCTGACAAGGTCGAAAAAGTCCGTCTGGATCAGAAAGATCAACAGTTTCTTTACGAATCCGACGGTATGTTGGTGTTCATGGACACTGAAACCTATGAACAAATCGAACTCCCGACCGAACTGTTGGGCGAACGTCGCCCGTTTCTTCAGGACGGTATGACGATCCACATTGAATACTACGACAGCGAGGCGCTGAGCGCGACGCTGCCGCAAAAAGTAACCTGCAGAATTGCCGAGACCGAGCCTGTGGTCAAAGGCCAGACGGCCGCTAACAGTTTCAAACCTGCGATTCTGGACAATGGAATCAAGGTGATGGTGCCGCCTTTCGTCGGGCAGGACGTAGATATCATCGTTAACACCGAGACGATGGAATACGCCGAACGCGCCTGACGCGACGGCGTGACCTACTTTGCGTCAGCGAAGTGTGAGGGAAAGAACAGGATTATCGAGGGGCGCGACTCCGGCAATGTAGGGGCGAACTTGCCGGGTCGGTGGGTTCGCTTTCTGAATTTACGAACGAAACCAACCGAAAGTTGAGCCAAGATTCTAACGCCGCGCCGCGCTCAGGTGTCGAGCGTCAGTTCGGTTTCGCCAGCATGCATCACACCCGTTGCCCGGTTGAACCGCAACCAGGCCAGCGCCCGGTCGCCCGACCTTGTGCCCAAACGGCCCGCCGGTTTTCCATCTGCCAGAATCTCGCTGCCCAACTCAGGCTCTGATCCGCTTGAACCGATGATGCGCACCCGTCCCAATCCCTTTTTCAGATCGATCTTGTGCTTCATCCGTGCGGTGACTTCCTGCCCGACATAGCATCCCTTGCGGAAATCCACACCGTTCAGCGTCTCGAAACCAAATTCCAGGATATAACTGTCGTTTGGAATCAACTCACTGATCGCCTCGGGGATCAGGTGCTGGACCCGTATCGCGTTAAAATCACTGTTGTCTGTGGTGCCATTGCCATACAGCCGCCAACCCAGTGCGGGATGCCGGGGGTCGGCCAATGCGCCCGCGGGGGCGGGGCCCGTCCCTCGATGGAGCCCTATGTCCGCCTCGCTCAGCGTCACCTTGCGGCGCAGGCGATACATGGTCAGGCGTTTGACTAAATCGTCGAAAAGCACGGCAGGGGCATCGAGGAACAGCGTGTCGTCCTGTTCTAACATCATGAAATCGCACAGATACTTGCCCTGCGGCGACAACAGCGCGGAGTATCGCAGATTGCCCGGATCGCTGGGAACGTCGTTGGTGACCAGCCCTTGCAGGAAATCGCGCCGGTCGTCGCCGCCGATGGCCAATATGCGCCTGTTGCTGTCGTTCATTCTGTCTGCTCCTGTGCCAAGGCTTGCCTTTATATAGGATCCGTCAGACATCTTGGCCATGCCCGCACCCCTGACTGTTGTCATTCCCACACTGAACGCCGCCGATGACCTGCCTGCCACCGCCTCGGCGCTGATGCCGGGGGTTGCGGCGGGGCTGATCCGTGCGCTGATCGTGTCTGACGGCGGGTCAGAGGATGGCACACTGGCGCTGGCGGATGCGCTGGGGGCGGTGGTGGTGAGCGGACCGGCAGGGCGGGGCGGTCAGATCCGGCGCGGGGTGGCGGCCGCCGACACCGACTGGGTGCTGATCCTGCACGCCAATACATGGCCTGCGGGCGATTGGGTGGCGGCGCTTACCGCGCATCTGGCGAAACATCCCGACAAGGCCGGTTATTTCCATCTGCGGTTTCGCGCCGAAGGCATCGCACCCCGATTGGTCGAAGGCTGGGCCAACCTGCGCTCACGTCTGTTCAAACTACCCTACGGCGATCAGGGGCTGGTCATTTCGCGCCATGTACTGGCCGAAGTCGGCGGCATGCCTGACCTGCCGATCATGGAAGATGTCGCCCTTGCACGGGTGTTGAGGCGCCGGTTGCGCCCAATGCCCGCCTTGGCGGTGACCAGCGCCGAAAGATACCAACGTGCCGGGTGGCTGCGACGTGGTTCACGCAACTTGCTGACCCTGCTGCGCTATCTTGCAGGGGCATCGCCCAAGGATCTTGCCCGCACCGATCACCTCTGAAGGCGGGATCGGGCGGGGGCAGGATGTTGCGCGGATCGAACCGGTCAGCGCACCATGCCGACGATTTTATAAACATCGCGCAGGATCGGTTCGGCGATGACGCGGGCGCGTTCGGCACCGCGCGAAAGAATCGCGTCGATTTCATCGGGATGCTGCATCAACCGCGCCATTTCCGCCGAGATGGGCGACAGTTTTGCCACAGCCAGATCGGCCAGCATCGGTTTGAACGTGCCAAACTGCTGACCCGCCACTTCGACAATCGCGGCTTCCGAGGTGATATCCTGCAACGCGGCATAGATATTGATCAGGTTTCGCGCCTCGGGCCGGTCGGTCAGACCTTCCAGCGTGTCGGGCAGCGGCTCGGGGTCGGTCTTGGCCTTGCGAATTTTCTTGGCGATGGTGTCGGCGTCGTCGGTCATGTTGATCCGGCTGGCGTCTGAAGGGTCGGATTTGCTCATCTTTTTTGTGCCGTCGCGAAAGCTCATCACCCGGGTGGCGGCGCCTTCGATCACGGGTTCGGTCATCGGAAAGAACTCGACGCCGTAGTCGTGGTTGAACTTGGCCGCGATGTCGCGGGTCAGCTCAAGATGCTGTTTCTGGTCCTCGCCCACGGGAACATGGGTCGCGTGATAGATCAGGATGTCGGCGGCCATCAGCGCGGGATATGCGAACAGGCCCAGCGATGCATTCTGCGTGTTCTTGCCGGCCTTGTCTTTCCACTGGGTCATCCGCTGCATCCAGCCCATGCGCGCGACGGTGTTGAAGATCCACGCCAGTTGCGCATGTTCGGGCACCTGGGATTGGTTGATCAGCACCGATTTTTCCGGATCGACGCCCGAGGCGATGAACCCTGCGCACAACTCGCGGGTGTTCTGACGCAGCGCCGCCGGATCCTGCCAGACGGTGATCGCGTGCAGATCGACCATGCAATAAATCGTCTCGATCGGCGTGCCGTTCAGCCCGCGATCCTGCATGTCGACAAAGCGTTTGATCGCGCCAAGGTAATTGCCAAGATGCAGACCACCCGAGGGCTGGATGCCCGAAAAAACGCGGGGGGTGAAAGTGCTTGATGCCGCGGCTTCGGTCATGATGCGCGCTCCGTCTGGATATTCCGGTTGCGCTCGCTTACCCATGGCACCAATCGCCGTCAAGGAAGGCCCGATATGAACACTGACCGCAACGCGCCCCCGTTCAACCCCATTCCGCCCGTCGTTCTGGGGCTGGCAGTGGCGATCGTACTAATCGAACTTGTTTTTCAGGCCGGAGCGCGCGGATTCGCCGGTGGGGCAGGTGGCGTTGGATGGCGGATCGCCGCGTTCAACGACTATGCCTTTTTGCCCGAGCTGTTCGACCGTGCCATTGCGACCGGTGACTGGGGGAACAACGCGCCGCTGCGGATGGTCAGTTATCTGTTCCTGCATCAGGGCTTCTCGCATCTGATCTTTGTCGTAGTGTTTCTGCTCGCATTGGGGAAATTCGTCGGCGAAATGTTTCATCCGCTGGCGGTTCTGGCGATCTTTTTCGGTGCCGGCGCAGTGGGGGCGGCGACCTATGGACTGGTGCTGGACGATCCCGTGGCGCTGATTGGCGGCTATCCCGGAGTTTATGGCTTGATCGGCGGCTATACCTTTATCCTGTGGACCGGGCTGGGCGCGATGCAGCAGAATCGCGGCAAGGCGTTCATCCTGATCGGGTTCCTGATGGCGTTTCAGCTGTTGTTCGGCTTGCTGTTCGGCGGTGGCAACTACTGGGTGGCGGAATTGGGCGGGTTCGTTGCTGGGTTTCTTCTGTCCTTTGCGGTCAGCCCGGGCGGCGTGGCGCGACTGCTTGGCAAGGTGCGTGAGCGATAACGGCCACTGCAACGACCCGGCCAAGGACATAAGAACGGTGCGTGTGACAGACATGGCGGGTGCATTGGCCCCGCCAGTGCGCTCAGCACCGCAAAGACTCATCTGCGGGCCGAATTGCGCGGCGGGCTGGCGGGTTTGGCCAATCGATTGATCGGTTTTGGCTGAAATCTGGTCTCCGGTTCAACGCTGTTGTCGGTCGGGACCGGGAGAACAGCAGTTTCACTGCGGCCAGGATGCCGCAAACCGATCCGGCGAAAACGCGCGACGACGCGGGCAACGCATTGTATGGTGCGCCCGATCACATAGTAGCGGAGTGCCCCCGATGAACGATCAATCGCCCCCCGACGCCGCAGGTGAACTGGCCCGCAACGTCGCCCGCCCTTTCGATCAGGCGCGGGCAATGCCAAGCAGCGTTTACACGTCAGAAGAATTTCTGGCGCAGGAGCTGTCGGGAATTTTTGCCAAGGAATGGCTGTGTGTGGGTCGGGTGGATCAGTTTGCCAAAGCGGGCGATTATGTGACGACCGAAATCGCCGGACGCCCGATCATGGTGATCCGTGACGGCGACGGCACGCTGCGCGCGCAATCCAACGTCTGCCTGCACCGGATGTCGACCCTGCTGGAAGGCCAGGGAAACGTTCGCTCGGTGGTCTGCCCCTATCACGCCTGGACCTATAATCTGGACGGTACGTTGCGCGGCGCGCCCGGCATGGGGCGCAACGAAGGGTTCAAACGCGGCGACTATTGCCTGCCGCAACTCAGGTGCGAAACATGGCTGGGCTGGGTGCTTGTCTCGCTCAATCCCGACGCCCCGGACCCGCAAAGCCATCTGTCCGAGGTCGAGGCGCTGATCGCACCCTATGGCATGGAAAACTATGCCCAGACATTTCAAGAGCACCATCACTGGAACACCAACTGGAAGGTGCTGGCCGAGAATTTCATGGAGAGTTACCATCTGCCGGTCTGCCATGCGGGCACCATCGGCGGTTTCGTCAAACTGGAAGAAATGGATTGCCCGCCATCCGGGGCAGCGTGGAATTATCACACGATCCTCAAGGATCCGAACGCCCCGCTGACCAACGCCCATCCCGACAACACCACGTTGCAGGGCGACATGCGCCGCACCACCGTACTGCTCACCATCTATCCCGCGCTGATGATCACGCTGACGCCGGGATATTTCTGGTATCTCTCGCTGCGTCCCGACGGACCGGACCATGTGCATATCACTTACGGCGGCGGACTGTCGCCCGATTATGTCAATGATCCCAAGTCACAGGAGCATTTCGCGGCGCTGAAATCACTGTTGGACCGGGTGAATGACGAAGACCGGGGCTGTACCGAAAAAGTGTATCGCGGTTTGTGCTCGGATCTGGCGCGGCCCGGACATCTGAGCCATCTGGAGCGTCCGAACTACGACTTTGCCACCTATATCAATGCCCGGATTCAGGACCGGGCATAGTGATCGCGTTGCGTGGTCGGTGTCATGGGGCGGGGAGCGGTGCGCAATTTGACCACCGCTCCTCGGTTCACCGGTTCAGCAGTTCGGCACGTTGACCGCCAGCCCGCCAAGCGAGGTTTCCTTGTATTTCTCGCTCATGTCCGCGCCGGTCTGGCGCATGGTTTCGATCGCAGCGTCCAGTGGCACCAGATGCGTGCCGTCACCGCGCAGGGCAAGCGATGCCGCCGAGACTGCCTTGATCGTGCCAAGACCGTTCCGTTCGATACAGGGCACCTGAACCAGACCGCGCACCGGATCGCAGGTCATGCCAAGGTGATGTTCCAAAGCGATTTCTGCGGCGTTTTCCACCTGTTCCGGAGTGCCGCCCAGAACCGCGGCCAGACCGGCGGCGGCCATTGCGGCGGCGCTGCCGACCTCGGCCTGACAGCCGGCTTCTGCGCCTGAAATGCTGGCGTTATGCTTGACCAATCCGCCAATGGCGGCGGCGGTCAACAGAAAGTCGGGGATCCGGGCGGGGTTGGCCCCCGGCACATGGTCCAGCCAATACCGGATCGTCGCGGGAATCACCCCCGCCGCGCCGTTGGTCGGCGCGGTGACCACCTGTCCACCGGCGGCGTTTTCCTCGTTCACCGCCATGGCATAGGCGGACATCCAGTCGTTGATCGTGTGCGGTGCCTTTTGGTTCATGCCCCGTTCGGCAATCAGCTCTCGATGAATGCCTGCCGCGCGCCGCCGCACATTCAGCCCGCCGGGCAGAACGCCGTCGGTCTCTAGCCCCCGGTCGACGCAATCGTTCATCACCTGCCAGATCCGCATGATTCCCTTGTCGAGCGTCGCGGCATCCCGACGGGTGAGTTCATTGGCGCGTTTCAACTGGGCGATGCTGCACCCCGTGGTGGCACACATGTCCAGCATCTCGGCTGCCGATTTGAACGCAAACGGAACGGGCGGGCCGTCGTTGGTGTTTTTGCCCGCCGCCAGTTCGGCCTCGGAGAGCACGAAACCACCGCCGATGGAATAATATGTCTCGCGTACGATCACGTCGCCTTGGGCATCGGTGGCCATCAGGATCATCCCGTTGGCGTGACCGGGCAGGGGCGGGCCATAGTCAAAGGTCAGATCGCTGTCGGGGTCGAAGCTCAGGGGGGGCAGACCGTCGGGCAGCACTTTCTTGTCGGCCCGGATGGCCGCAAGCGCGATGTTTGCAGTCTCGGCGTCATAGGTGTCGGGTGCGAATCCGGCGAGCCCCAGGATCACCGCGCGGTCGGTCGCATGGCCAACGCCGGTAAAGGCCAGCGAGCCGTGCAGCGATGCGCGCACCCCATGCGGGGTGAACGGACGGTCGCGCAGCAGGTCGATAAACCGCGCCGCCGCGACCATCGGGCCCATGGTGTGCGATGAGGACGGACCAATGCCGACCTTGAACATTTCGAAGACGGACAGGAACATGGAGCCTCCTTTTGACGCGAACATCACAGCCTATAACCCGCCGGGGAGGCGGCGGCTATGACCCGTCCGGGCGGCAGGCGGGATATTCACCCTGCGGCAGGGAATCCTCAGGGTGCCATTGCCTGGCAGCCGGGCAGGCAAAACTCATCGCCAAACGCAGGGGTAAATTCACTGATCGGCGGCGAAAGGCACTCGCGCCCCGGTGCCGCCATGACTATAAGCCCGCTGAACCCATCCAAGGAGTCAGCCCATGTCAGGCCGCCTTTCCCCGATCGACACAGCGAAATTTGTCGCCGCCAAACGCGCCTGCGACTTTGTCGAGGACGGAATGCGCGTCGGGCTTGGCACCGGATCAACCGCTGCATGGCTGGTGCGGTGCCTTGGCGAAATGGTGCGCGACGACGGGTTGCGGATCACCGGTGTGCCCACATCCACCCGCACCGCCGAACTTGCGCGCAAGGTGGGAATCAAGGTGGTCAGCCTGGACGAGGCAAAGTGGCTGGATGTCACCATCGACGGGACCGATGAATTCGATGACGAACTGAACCTGATAAAGGGCGGCGGTGGTGCCCTGCTGCAGGAAAAGATCGTCGCGACGGCCAGCGACCGGATGGTGGTGATCGCCGACAAAAGCAAACAGGTGTTGACCCTTGGCGCATTCCCGCTGCCGATCGAGGTGGTGCCCTTCGGCTGGCAGACCACCAAGGCGCTGGTGGAGGAGACTCTGGCCGCGCTGGACGTGCTGGGCGATTCCGGCACGCTGCGGCTGAATGGCGAGGCGCCGTTCATCACTGATGAGGGCAATTATATCGTCGATCTGCACCTGAACCGCATCGGCAATGCGCGGCAATTGGCATTGATCCTGAATCAAATCCCGGGAATCGTCGAAAACGGTTTGTTCATCGACATCTGCGATATTGTCGTGATTGGCCACGGCGATGGCCGGGTCGAAGTGAAGGATGTGAACACCGGGGTCAGCACCGAAGACCGGGTGGAATTTGTGGATACCGAGAATCTGTTCCGCGATCTGGGTGAGTGACGGCGCGCCAAACTTCATGCCAGAGGTTGTGCGGGTCGCGAAACCTGCTCTGATCTGGGTGCGGGGTCGGTCCTGTGGGTTGGAATGATCCGCAAACCGGTCCGGTTATGCCCACAATACCCTGCCATCTGCGCGCTGCATCGTCTCTGCCGTCCCCTGTACCTGCCCGGGTCATTCGACATCCACCGCACCGGCGCCGCCGCGTGCTCTGGCTATCTCGCGCCACTTGTGTGATACCCTGCGGCGCAAACTCGGGAACCTGAAAACATGACCTTCGACTTCGACCTTTTTGTGATCGGCGGCGGCTCGGGCGGCGTGCGCGCAGCGCGTATTGCGGCGGCCGAACACGGGGCCAAGGTGGCTCTGGCAGAAGAATTCCGCATGGGCGGCACCTGTGTGATCCGCGGCTGCGTCCCGAAAAAGCTGATGGTATTCGCCAGCAACTTTGCGCAAAGCGTCGAGGATGGCCGTGAATACGGCTGGGACATCCGCCAGAACGGTTTTGACTGGAGCAAGTTCCGCCCAAGGCTGGACACCGAACTTGACCGGCTTGAGGCGGCGTATCGGCGCACCCTCCATAACGCGAATGTAACAGTCTTTGACAGCCGCGCCGTGCTGGACGATGCCCATACCGTCCGGTTGGCCGATGGCTCGGTGAAAACCGCAAAACACATTCTGATCGCCACGGGGGGCCATCCCTTCGTGTTCGATTTCCCCGGCAGCGAACTGGCGATCACCAGCAACGACATATTCCTGCTGGACGAATTGCCGAAATCAATCCTGATTGTCGGTGGCGGTTATATCGCCTGTGAATTCGCCTGTATTCTGAACGGTCTGGGGGTTCAGGTAACACAATACTATCGCGGCGATCAGATCCTGCGCGGCTTCGACGATGAGGTGCGCGGGCATATTTCTGATCTGATCTCCAAGCAGGGCGTCGACCTGCGTCTCAACGCGGACGTCGCCGAAATGCAGCGGAACGAGCATGGAGTCTCTGTGACCGCGACGGATGGCGGGATCCATCAGTTCGGCGCGGCGATGTTTGCAACGGGGCGCATTCCCAACACCTTGGGTCTGGGGCTTGAAGATATCGGCGTCAAGATTGGCAAGCGCGGCGAAATTCAGGTTGATGAATGGTCGCAAACCAGCGTGCCTTCGATCTTTGCCGTGGGCGATGTGACCGACCGGATCAACCTGACACCCGTGGCGATCCGCGAAGGCCACGCCTTTGCCGACACGGTGTTCGGCGGCAATCCGACAAGGGCCGATCACGATCAGGTGCCCGGCGCGGTGTTCACTCAGCCCGAATACGGCTATGTTGGCATGTCCGAGGAAGAAGCACAGAAGGAACACCGGATCGAGGTCTATGCGACCGCCTTCCGCCCCATGCGCGGCGCGTTCATCGGGCGTGACGAAAAAGTGCTGTTCAAGCTGATCGTCGACGCCGACACCGACAGGGTGCTCGGAGTTCATATCGTCGCCGACGGCGCGGGCGAATTGATCCAGCTGGCCGCGATTGCGGTCAAGATGGGCGCCACCAAAAAGGATTTCGACCGCACTGTTGCGGTTCACCCGACGATCGCCGAAGAACTGGTGACGATGCGCACTCCGGTGCGGACAGCTTGATTTCGGCGCAAAGATGCACAGTTACAAATGACACTGACCGACAAGAGGGAAACAACCTTAATGGCCAGCAATAATGGCGGACCCTGGGGCGGCGGCTCCCGCGGGGGCGACGGCGATGGAAACGGCGATGGGAATGGCGGCGACCGTCGGCCCGGCAGCGGACGACGTCCCGGTGAAGGCCCGCAAATGCCCGAGATCGACGAACTCATGAAGAAGGGGCAGGAACATCTCCGTGTCCTGATGGGCGGGCGCGGCGGACGCCGCAACAATGGCGGGGGCTCCGGAGACGGCAGTGGCGGTGGGCCCGCAATGACCCGCGGCACAGTCGGCATCGCGGCGCTGGCGGTCATCGGGCTGTGGGCATTCTCCAGCTTTTACACCGTGAAACCAGAAGAACAGTCAGTTGAATTGTTCCTTGGCAAGTACTCTTCCACGGGTGGGCCGGGTCTGAACTTTGCGCCATGGCCGCTGGTCACCGCCGAAGTGCTGCCGGTGACGCGCGAACAAACGATCCCGATCGGAGTAGGCGGGGCAGGCGGGCGCAATTCCGAGGGCCTGATGCTGACCACTGACGAAAACATCGTCGACATCGACTTTGAAGTTGTGTGGAATATCAGCGATCCGGCGCAATATCTGTTCAACCTGCGTGACCCGCAGCAAACCATCTCTGCTGTGGCCGAATCCGCCATGCGTGAGGTGATTGCGCGTTCCGAACTGGCGCCGATCCTGAACCGCGACCGTGCGCTGATCGCCGATACTGTTCAGCTACTGATCCAGACCACGTTGGACAGCTATAGTTCCGGCGTTAACGTCGTGCGGCTGAACCTCGACAAGGCCGACCCCCCGCGTGAGGTCATCGATGCCTTCCGCGAGGTGCAGGCCGCCGAACAGAAACGCGACACGCTGCAACGTCAGGCCGATGCCTATGCCAACAAGGCGCTTGCCGGTGCACGCGGTGAATCCGCCAGGCTGCTCGAAGAGGCCGAGGCGTACCGCGCTCAGGTTGTCAACGAAGCATCGGGTGAGGCCAGCCGTTTCTCTGCCGTTCTGGCCGAATATACCAAGGCGCCCGAGGTGACGCGCAAGCGTCTTTATCTTGAAACCATGGAAGAAGTGCTGGGCCGCGTCGAGAAGATCATCCTTGACGATACCGCTGGCGGCGGGCAGGGCGTCGTGCCCTATCTGCCCCTGAACGAACTGCGACGGAACACTCCCGCCGCTCCTGCCACCGGAGGCAACTGATGCGCAAAACGACTCTTCTGATCCCGATCATCGTGATCATCGGCGCCGTGCTGGTGTCCTCGGTGTTCATCGTTGACGAACGGCAAAAGGCGCTGGTGCTTCAGTTCGGCCAGATCAAGGCCGTCAAGGAGAACCCCGGTCTGGCGTTCAAGATTCCTCTGATCCAGGACGTCGTGCGGTATGACGACCGGATCCTGTCTATCGACACCGACCCGATCGAGGTGACGCCCTCGGACGACCGGCGGCTCGTGGTCGATGCCTTTGCACGATATCGCATTTCTGATGTGGTGCAGTTCCGTCAGGCCGTTGGTCTGGGAGGCGAACGCGCAGCCGAAGACCGGCTGGAAGGTATCCTGAACCCGCAGATCCGCGCAGTTCTGGGTTCGGAAGGCGTGACTTCGAACACCATCCTGTCGGCTGACCGTTCCATTCTGATGGAGCGGATCACAGCGCAGGCAAGAACCCGTGCAGCACCTCTGGGGCTGGAAGTGATCGACGTACGGCTCAAGCAAACCGCGCTGCCCGAACAGAACCTCGAAGCCACATTCGACCGGATGCGGGCCGAGCGTGAGCGTGAAGCAGCGGACGAAATCGCCCGCGGTGAAGAAGCCGCGCAGCGGGTTCGTGCAACCGCCGACCGGACCGTGGTCGAACTGGTATCCGAGGCAACACGCGACGCCGAAGTAACACGCGGTGAAGCTGACGCCGAGCGGAACGGGATCTTTGCCGAAGCCTTTGGCGCAGATCAGGAATTCTTTGAATTCTATCGCTCGCTCACAGCCTATCAGCGGGCGCTGAAGGCCAACAACTCCACGATGGTCCTGTCGCCGGACAGCGAGTTCTTCAACTATCTGCGGTCCGACAATCCACGCGATATCGACACGACATCGAACCAGACGGCGGCCACCGATACTCCGGCCACCGATAGCCCCGAGGCTGAAGCTCCGGCGGCTGAGTTACCGGTCACCGAGACACCATCTACGCCAGCCCCGGTCGCCCCAACCCCTGAGGAGGGCGCGGATGCGACCGAGGAAGGCGCCGCAGACGCCACGGTCGGACAGTAACCGCCAATGCTGGCCGCCACTCTGACGGCGCTCGGCCTTGTATTATGTCTTGAGGGGCTGGTGTTCGCACTGGCCCCTTCGCGTCTCGAAGATCTGCTGAAGACGCTGGCGGATCTGTCACAAGACAAACGACGTCTGCTGGGGTTGGGCGCTCTGGCACTGGGCGTGGCTCTGATCTGGCTTGCCCGATCGCTTGGCGGTTAGGCAAAAAACGATTCACGACCGGTTCACGTCATGTTGACAGAACGCGATTGGGGTTTGCGTTGCGGCCAGACAGACCTATCTACACATTATGCCCGAGCGGGACAAACGCGCAGACCGGATGTTCCCGCGACACAATGCCTGCTGGAGGAGCAATCGTGAACCAGAGACCACAGATTCCAAAAGGGTCCGGCGTCGCCGTCGCCCGATCCGTTGATGCCCACCATCCGCTGCGCGCCCTCTGGGTGCTGGTGCTTGGTCTGGTGTTGCTGCTGGCGCAAGCCATGTCGGCGAGCGCTCAGGCCACTCCCAAAAGCTTTGCTGATCTGGCTGACAAGATCAGCCCGGCTGTGGTGAACATCACCACGACCACCACAGTCGAGTCGCGCAGCGGGCCAAGCCCGATCGTGCCCGAAGGCTCCCCGTTCGAGGATTTCTTTCGCGAGTTCAATGATCGCAACAACGGCAACCGCAACGGCTCCCCGCGCCGCAGTCAGGCGCTGGGATCTGGTTTCGTGATTTCCGAAGACGGTTATATCGTCACCAACAACCACGTCATCGACGGGGCCGACGAAATCATGATCGAGTTCTTCTCGGGCGGCGAACTTCCCGCCACCGTGATCGGCACCGATCCCAACACCGACATTGCCCTGCTCAAGGTCAAGGGTGACGCAGCGCTTCCCTTTGTGCCCTTCGGCGACAGCGACACCATGCGCGTTGGCGACTGGGTTGTGGCCATGGGCAACCCTCTGGGGCAGGGATTCTCTGTCTCGGCGGGTATCGTCTCGGCGCGTAACCGGGCGCTTTCGGGCACCTATGACGACTATATCCAGACCGACGCGGCGATCAATCGCGGCAACTCGGGCGGCCCGCTGTTCAACCTCGACGGCGAAGTGATCGGCGTGAACACCGCGATCCTGTCTCCGAATGGCGGATCGATCGGCATCGGGTTCGCCATGTCGAGCAAGGTTGTGACCAAGGTTGTCGAACAGCTCAAGGAATTCGGCGAGACCCGGCGCGGCTGGTTGGGTGTGCGGATTCAGGATGTGACATCCGACATCGCCGAATCCATCGGTCTGGAAAAAGCGGCGGGTGCGCTGGTGACAGATGTGCCCGAAGGTCCGGCCATGGTCGCGGGAATGAAGGCCGGTGACGTGATCACCAGTTTCGATGGGGTCGAAGTGGTCGACACCCGCGGTCTTGTACGCACCGTCGGCAACACGAAAGTCGGCAAATCGGTGCGCGTCGTGGTGTACCGCGATGGCAAGACCGAGACGCTGAAGATCACCCTTGGTCGTCGCGAAAACGCGGAAGGCGCCGTGCCTGCTTCGGCCCCGGCCGACGCACCGGTCGAATCCGATGTGTTGGGCCTGACCGTTTCGACGATCACGCCCGAGCTGAGTGAACAGCTGAACCTGTCAGGGCCGAATGACGGTCTGGTGGTCACTGACGTGGCCGAAGACAGCGAAGCCTTTGAAAAGAACATCCGTACCGGTGACATCATCACCGAGGCGGGTCAGCAAAAGGTGAAGGATGTGGGCGATCTGGATGACCGGATTGCCGATGCGCGCGAAGCCGGTCGCAAGTCTATCCTGCTGCTGGTGCGCCGTGCGGGCGAGCCGCGGTTTGTGGCGCTGACGCTGCAATAACACGCGCGCAGTCAATGAATGATAAAAGGCGCCTTTCGAGGCGCCTTTTTTATGGCTCAGCAGTGCTTGCGTGCGTCGCTTGGGTGAGGGTGCAAAGATCAGGGCAGGCGGGGTGGTTGCGGCAGTGCCTCACCGGGGTGGTTGTGGCAGTGCTTCTCCGGGATGATAGACGGCCAGTCCCAGTCGTTTCGCTGCGGCCACCGACAGTGTGCTGCTGGCCAGACCCTCGGGGCGCTGAAACGCCCGCACAGCGGCGCGGGTGGCGCTGTCGACCTGTCCGGTGATTTCGCCCCGGTAATGTCCGCGAACCGCCAGCGCCCGTTGCAGGCTGGCTGTAAACGCGGGGGTCATCGTCTCGGGACACACGGTTTCGAACCAGATCTCGCGCCTGTCCTCGACAATCTTCTGATGCGTTTCTGTGCGAAAGGCGGTCGGGCGCTGGGTCGTGCTGTCCTGCGTGGGGTCGGGCGAGGTGACGATTACCTGCTCGGTCACGGTTTCGATCACCGCCGGGGTGACATCGCGGTCATAGCATGCATCGGGATCGACCTGTGCCGGACGCTCGGCACTGGTGTGGGCAACCATTTCGGGTTCCAGAAATCGCGAGACATCAGGCCGGGATATGGCAACGCACCCCGTGACAAGCACGAGTCCGACCGCCGGGCCAACAAGGGCCGGGATCCTGCGAAATAAGGTCATACGACTGCTCGGCCTCTTGCGGGACGTGCCGGAACCTAGCCCCCGGCAGGGCCGGTGCAAAGAAGTATTACCCCGGATGCCGGCCGTGGGCGGCTTTGTGTTGCTGCGTTGCGTGCTCCGGGCCACAACCGTGGGCCAGTGCCGCCGGGCAAATCATCCGCCATATCGCGATACCGGTGCAGTCGGCTGCCGTGCCATCGGATCAGACCGTCTGTCGCGGCCAAATTGTCCGGGCGGATCACCCGGCCAATTCATCCGGCCAAATTCATCCGGGCAGCAACCGTTCGGGGCGCAACAGATCGTCGAGCATCCAGCTGATATCCTCGATCTCTTCGGCGATCACATGGGTGATTCCGCCTTCGCGCTGCAACCGCCCGGTCACGGCCAGACAGCGCCCGGAGATCACCGCCCGACGAAACCTTTCATACAGCTTCTTCCAGACGATCACGTTGACGACACCGGTTTCATCCTCAAGCGTCAGAAAGATCACGCCCCGGGCGGTTCCGGGACGCTGGCGCACCAGCACCAACCCGGCCACCCGGATACGCGCGCCGTTTGGCGGTTCATCCAGCCGGATATTTGGCAGACAGGACGGCGGGCGGGGCCAGTCATCGGGGATCGGGGCGAATTCGGTCATGGAGTCCACGTTGGATGCATGAGAACAAATATGGAACATTTGCCGCCGCTGTCCAGTGCCATTGCCGTGAGCCTTGCCGTCGCAGCGGTCTGCGGCGCAAATGGCACTGGAAACGCGCGGGCCGCACCATTAGGAACGTTGCGACACAGAGAGCAAGGGAACAGGGGCCGATGGCAAAGATCACTTATATCGAACATGGCGGCAAAGAACATGTGGTCGAGGTTGCAAATGGGCTGACCGTGATGGAAGGCGCCCGCGACAATGGTATCCCGGGGATCGAGGCTGACTGCGGCGGCGCCTGCGCCTGTTCAACCTGCCATGTCTATGTCGCCCCTGATTGGGTCGAGAAACTGCCTGCCAAAGACGGTATGGAAGAAGATATGCTGGACTTCGCCTTTTCGCCTGACCCCCTGCGTTCGCGCCTGACCTGCCAGTTGAAGGTGACCGATGCGCTGGACGGGCTGGTGGTGCAAATGCCCGAAAAACAGATCTGACGCTGTTGGGCCGCGGTTTGCACCCGGCGTGGGCGATCCTCGCGCTTTTCGCCCTGACGGGGGCGGGGCTGGCGCAGGATGGCACTGTCGTCAGAGCGCCGTCCGCCGATTGTCTGGGCGTGATCACTGCCGCCGAATACGACGGTCCGACCCGCCGCTATGACCACGGAATTCTCGGCGATGCCGTTGAATGGGGCGCGCTGCACCTCACCACGCGAGGCAGTGGCACCTGCACGGGGCAAACCCCGGACGTCGAAGTAACCCTACCCGTAACGATGGTGTTTGAAGATACCGCCCCCCGTCTGGCCGATATCACCGGTGACGGTACGCCCGAGGTGATCACGGTGGAAACGCGGATCGACCTTGGCGCGCGACTGGCCGTCTGGGGCATCACCGCCACCGGAGTCGCGCGTATCGCGGTCACGCCGTTCATCGGAGCCACGCACCGCTGGCTGGCGCCTGTCGGTGCGGCCGATCTGGATGGTGACGGAACGGTCGAAATCGCCTTTGTCGACCGCCCGCATCTGACGCGCGAGCTGGCGGTCTGGCGCTATGACAACGGCAGTTTTGCGGAAATCGCCCGCACGCCCGGCCTAACCAACCACCGTATCGGCGATTCCAGCATCTCTGGTGGCATCCGTGACTGCGGCGATGGCCCCGAGTTGATTACTGCGGATTCACGCTGGCAGACTGTCATGGCGACACGACTGGTCGGCACGCGGCTTGTCTCGCGCTCTGTCGGCAGCCTGACGGGACGTGACGGGTTTACCAAAGCGTTGGCCTGCCGGTGACAGCAGCCACCTGCCGGCGCGATCCTGCCTAACCCAGCGCCCGCCAACCGATATCGCGGCGCACCACCGCCCCGGGCCACTCGACCGCGTCGACCATGGCATAGGCCCGCGCCCGTGCCTGCGCCAAAGTATCACCACGCGCCGTCGCACCCAACGCGCGTCCGCCCGCCACCACAAAGCGGCCATCCTGCCTTGCCGTGCCTGCGTGAAACATCATCGCAAAGCTGTCGCCGGTCATCGCATCCAGCCCGCCGATCAGGTCGCCGGTCCGCGCGGCCTCGGGGTAACCCGGCGCCGCCATCACCACGCACATGGCGTGATCGTCGGCCCAGTTCACCCGCGCCTTGGCCAACTGCCCCCGGGCGCAGGCCAACATCAGGTCCAGCGCCTGTGCGCCAAGCCGCAGCATCAGGCACTGACATTCCGGATCGCCGAACCGCACGTTGTATTCCACCAGCCGGGGTTGGCCGTTCTCGATCATCAGACCAACGAACAACACTCCCTGAAACGGCGTGCCGCGCCGCGCCATCTCGGCCATGGTGGGAAGCACAATCCGATCCAGCGTTGTTTGAACGATCTCATCGCTCATCACCGGCGCGGGGGAATAGGCGCCCATTCCGCCGGTGTTGAGGCCAGTATCGCCCGCGCCCACACGTTTGTGATCCTGTGCGGTGCCGAACGGCAGAACGGTTTTTCCGTCACACAGCACGAAGAACGACGCCTCTTCGCCCTGCATGAATTCTTCGATCACCACTTCGGCTCCGGCCGCGCCAAAGCTGCCCGAAAACATGTCATCAACAGCGGCCAGAGCGGTGTCTATGTCCATTGCCACGACCACACCCTTGCCCGCAGCCAGCCCGTCCGCCTTGACCACGATGGGCGCGCCTTTTTCGATGACATGGGCGCGGGCCGATTCGGCATCGGTGAACCGCGCCCAGGCTGCGGTCGGCGCGCCCGCCGCATCGCAGATTTCCTTGGTGAAGGCCTTTGACGCCTCAAGCTGTGCCGCATCGGCGCCCGGGCCCAAAACGAGAATTCCTGCCTCGCGCAGACGGTCGGCCACCCCAGCGGCGAGCGGGGCTTCGGGGCCGATAATCACGAAATCGATTGATTCCTCTTCGGCAAAATTAACCACTGCGCCGCCGTCCATGATATCCAGCGCGGCGCAATCGGCGATCAGAGCGATCCCGGCGTTGCCCGGCGCCACGATCAGCCGGTCGCATTTGGGGTTCTGCAATACGGCCCAGGCAAGCGAATGCTCGCGCCCGCCGCCGCCCAGGATCAGAATGTTCATCGCGGTGACCTTTCCCTTGCCGTCGTGGGGTTCTAGGGTGGTGGGGATTTCTGCACAAGCCAATCCAAAGGCCCCGACCCATGTCTGACCCATGTCCGATCTGATCGACGATATCCCGCCGGGCGACAACCCGGATCAAGGCGGCAATGCCCCCGAATTCACCGTGTCCGAAATTGCCGGCGCGGTGAAACGGGTGATCGAGGGCGAATTTGGTCGGGTCCGCGTGCGTGGCGAAGTGGGGCGCGTGTTCAAAGCGCGTTCCGGGCATCTGTATTTCGACATCAAGGATGACCGCAACGTATTGGCCTCGGTCACCTGGAAGGGGCAGGTGAGCGCGCTGTCCACCCTGCCCGAGGAAGGGATGGAGGTTGTCGCCACCGGTCAGCTGACCACCTTTGGCTCGCAGTCGAAATATCAGCTGACGGTCGATGATCTGCGCCCTGCCGGGGTGGGCGCGCTGATGGCGATGCTCGAGAAACGCAAGGCACAGTTGCAGGCCGAAGGGTTGTTCGACGAGTCCCGTAAGCGCCCGTTGCCGTTCCTGCCCGATGTGATCGGTGTCGTCACGTCGCCCTCGGGCGCGGTGATTCGCGATATCCTGCACCGGTTGCGCGAGCGTTTTCCCCGACAGGTCCTGATCTGGCCGGTGGCGGTGCAGGGCAAGGAATGCGCGCCCCAGGTCGCGCGGGCGATCCGCGGGTTCAATGCGCTGACGCCCGGCGGGGCGATTCCGCGCCCGGATCTGATTATCGTCGCAAGGGGGGGCGGCAGCATCGAGGATCTGTGGGGGTTCAACGAAGAAATCGTTGCCCGCGCCGCCGCCGAAAGTGAGATTCCGCTGATCTCAGCCGTGGGGCACGAAACCGACACCACGCTGATCGATTTCGTATCCGACAAACGCGCACCCACCCCGACGGCAGCCGCCGAACTGGCGGTTCCGGTGCGCGCCGATCTATTGGCATGGGTCACCGGGCAGGGGGCACGGATGACCGGGGCGTCCGGGCGCAGTCTGGCGCAGCGCGGCCAGCGGTTGCGCGATATTGCCCGGGTGTTGCCCCGCCCCGAGACCCTGTTGGCACCGGCGCGTCAGCGGCTGGATCTGGCTGCGTCGCGCCTTCCGACGGCTCTGGAACGACGGATCGACCGCGAGCGGTTGCGCCTTGGCACGGCCACGGCAGTGCTGCGCCCCCGCACGCTGGCGCAGCGTCTGGCGGATGAACGCCAGCGTTTGGACCGGCTGACAGCGCGACTTGATCCCGGCTTGCAACGCGCTTTGGCGTTGCAGGGCGAACGCTTGGCGCAACGGGCGGGGCGGCTGACCCCGGTGCCGATTGTGCGGGCACTGGCGCAGGGGCGGCGCGATTTGGCGGCTCTGTGGCCCCGTGCCGGACGGTCGCAGGCCGACCGTCTGACCACTGCGGCATCGCGGCTGGCTGGGCTCGAGAGGTTGCGCCGGACTTTGGGGTACGAGGCGACGTTGCAGCGCGGCTATGCGGTGGTGCGCAGCGACGGCGATGTGATCACCACCAAGGCGGCGGCGCAGAATGCGGCGCAACTGGATATTCAGTTTGCCGATGGCACGATCACGCTTGGGGCCGCACCGAAACGGCGCAAACCGCGCGATACACCGCCCGAGCAGGGCGAACTTCTCTGAAATCGGCGCGGGGGTGGCTGGCGGTGATCAGCCTGCCGTCCATCCCCCATCGATCAGCAGCGCAGTGCCGGTGACCATCTGCGCCGCATCCGACGCCAGAAAGACGACCGCGCCCATGATGTCGGTCACTTCGCCCATGCGGCCAACCTTGATCTTGTCTTCGATCCATTTCACCCGTTCTGGATTGGCAAAGGTGGGTTCAGTCAGCGGCGTGCGGATGAAGGTCGGGCAGATCGTGTTTACCCGGATACCCAACCGGCCCCATTCAATCGCCATCGCCTTGGTGAACCCCTCAAGCGCATGTTTTGTGCCGCAATAGACCGCACGCTCGATCCCGCCCACATGGGCCATCTGCGACGATATGTTGATCAGGCTGCCGGGCTTTCCCGCCTCGATCAGACCTCTCGCGACCGCCCGTGTCAGGAAATACGCGCCCCGCAGGTTTACATCTGCCACCGCATCGAAATCCGCGATGGTGGTGTCGAGCGCGGGTGTGTGACGGGCCAGCCCGGCGGAATTCACCAGCACGTCGAACGGCCCATGGGCGGCCACCGCTGCCTCGGTTGCCGCGATGTCGGCGACGTCCATCGTCAATGTGTCGGCCAACCCGCCTTCGGCATGGATCTGTTCGGCAAGGGTATTCAACGCCGCGTGCCCGCGGGCGGCAAGTGTTACATGCGCTCCGGCTTCGGCCAAGGCCACGGCACAGCCGAGCCCGATGCCCGAGGATGCGCCGGTCACAAGCGCGCGGCGCCCGTCCAGACGGAAAGACGGAGTTCGGGGCAGGGTCATGTTGGATTGCTTTCGGGCAGGGAGGGATAGGCGATGCCCCGGAACGGCGGAAAATCGGCATAACGCGCCGCACGATCGCGCAGGGGCTCTGCCGGATCGGTGCCGGGTTTCAACAGGGTGATGCGGTGCGGCATATAGCCGGAAATGGCGCGCGCCGGTTCCTCGCGCCATGTCAGGTTGCAGGCGGCGAGGCGCGGGAAAAAGAACATCTCGTGATAGGGCAGGTGGTCATGCACCCACCACGCCAGATCGCGCCAATCGCGACCCCGGTCATATTGATCGGCGAACCATGGCACGACGATACAGGCGGTGGCACCCATCCGGCCCTTGTGATCGCGATGATCCCAGATATGCCCGGCGAAATTGGCCGGATTGCGCGCGCATTTCTGCGGCCGCACCCCGGTTGCGCCGAAATGGTTCAGATCGGCAGACCGGAACGAAGATCGCACATGGATCGGCCCGAAAGTCTCGACCAGCGGGTCAAGCAATTCACGGCACAACGCGCCCCCGGCGGCGATAGCAAGGTCGGGATTGTCGGGAATGTTGCGGCGGGTGTGGAAATTGGCGATTTCCGAATAGAGAAAATCCCGCATGAAGAAATACTGTGACAACCGCACGCGGCCAAATGTCTCCAGCGATACAAAGGAGCGGGGCGGGCGCATGATCTTGCATCTCCTTGGGTGAAACACGACGGGGAGGGTGTCAGCGCGGAATGTCGAACCCCGGATCGGCGAGTGTGAATCCGTCAAAGGTGAACCCCGGCGACACGGTGCAACCCACCAGCGCCCAGCCATCCGGCGGCGCACGCCCGTCAAGTCTCGCCGCTTGCCAGTGGTCCTTCGGCACAATCACCTGTGGCGACTGCCCGGCCAACAGATCAGGGCCCAACAGGTGGTCGCGGGCCGGACCGGCAGCCGTTTCGGCGAGTGAAAGAACCACCGGATACCCGGCGTAAAAATGCCAGATTTCAACAGCATCGACCCGGTGCCAGTGGCTGCTTTCGCCCTGTTTCAACAGGAAATAGATGCAGGTGCCCGTGGCGCGCGGTGTTTCGTCGCCCGCCCATGTCACGCGATACCAGCCGCCTTCGGGGTGGGGCTGCAGCTTCAGGCGGGCGATGATGTCGTCGCCCGTCATCTGGTCAGCACCGAATGTCGCCTTGGATTGGTTCATCGAACGGTCCTTCCAGCAGCGACACTCCCGCCAGATACAGGAAAGACATTCGCACGGCCCCGGTCAAGGGATCAGTGGGGGCGGAAATCCGATTGCGTGACGGCTAGAATTGTGTGGCCCACAACGGTGCCCGCGGCCTTGACCGGCAGTTTGACCACCGCGCACCCCGCCAGAGCCAGCGCAAGAAACAGGCCCGGAAGAATGCGCGGCAGTCCTTGCATCACTTGTCGTCCTCGCCCGAACCGGTGACTTTTTTGGCAACGTATTTCGTGCCGCCGTAAACGTCCTTGGCGGCGCCGACGGCGGTGTTGCAGGCGACAAGACCGGTCAGGGCCAGGATCGCGATCGCGATTTTGGTCAGTTTCATTTCGTTCCCTCCAAAGGGTGCAGACCGGGTTTGGCCCTGCGGAAGGGCGCATATAAACATGCGAACAGGCGATTCACATGAAAGATTGCCCATGTTTCACACCTGCAACGCAATGTTATGTGCCGTTCAGCGCAGAACCGACCTGCCTGCGTAAACCGCAGTCTCGCCCAGCATTTCCTCGATCCGGATCAACTGATTGTATTTGGCCAGCCGGTCGGACCGGGCCAGCGAGCCTGTCTTGATCTGACCGCAGTTGGTCGCGACAGCCAGATCGGCGATGGTTGCATCTTCGGTTTCGCCTGACCGGTGCGACATCACATTGGTGTAACGGGCGCGGTGTGCCATTTCGACGGCGCGCAGGGTTTCCGACAGGGTGCCGATCTGGTTGACCTTGACCAGCATGGAGTTGGCGCAGCCGCGTTTGATCCCCTCGGCCAGACGCTCGGGGTTGGTGACGAACAGGTCATCGCCGACCAGTTGCACCTTACCGCCCAATTCGTCGGTCAGCATTTTCCAGCCGTCCCAATCGTCTTCGTCCATGCCGTCTTCGATCGACAGGATCGGATAATCTGCGACCAGTTTCGCCAGATAGGCGACGTTTTCCTCGGAGGAAAGCGAGACGCCTTCGCCCTTCATCTCGTATTTGCCGTTCTTGTAATATTCGGTCGCGGCGCAATCCATCGCCAGCATGATGTCGTCGCCCGGGGTATATCCGGCCTTTTCGATGGATTTCAGGATGAAATCCAATGCGTCGCGCGTGCTGGAGATGTTGGGCGCAAAGCCGCCCTCATCGCCGATGCCGGTGGACAGGCCGGCATCCGTCAGTTCCTTCTTCAGGGTGTGGAACACCTCAGAGCCCATGCGCACTGCTTCGCGAATGTTCTCTGCCGACACCGGCATGATCATGAATTCCTGAATGTCGATCGGGTTGTCGGCATGTTCGCCGCCGTTGATGATGTTCATCATCGGCACGGGCAGGGTGCGCGCAGCGGTGCCGCCGACATAGCGAAACAGTGGCTGGCCGCTGAAGTCAGCCGCCGCCTTGGCCACGGCGAGGGATACGCCAAGAATGGCGTTGGCACCCAGACGGGCCTTGTTTTCGGTGCCGTCCAGCTCGATCATTGCGGCGTCAAGCGCCTCTTGCTCGGTGGCGTCCGAGCCGACCAGCGCATCTGCCAACTCGCCGTTCACCGCCGCCACTGCGTCCAATACGCCCTTGCCCATATAGCGGGCCTTGTCGCCGTCGCGCTTTTCCACTGCCTCGTGGGCACCGGTCGAGGCACCAGACGGAACGGCGGCGCGGCCCAAGGTGCCGTCTTCCAGGATCACGTCGACCTCGACCGTCGGGTTGCCCCGGCTGTCAAGGATTTCACGGCCGATGATATCGATGATGGTGCTCATGGTGTGCTCCCGCAGGGTGGAATTTCCGGCTCTATACCAGTGGCGCGCCAGAACGCAAAGCACCGGCGCAATCGGCAAGGGAACCGCAGGGCAGCGGGTCATGTTACCAAAGAGAGCAGGCGAGGGCATCATCTTGGACAAACGACACATTGCGATCATCCTGAACCCGGGCAGCGGCCGCGACCGTGATGACGACCCGGGCGAACAGGCGGTGCGCCTGCTGGCCGAGGCCGGACACGAGGCAAAACTGTACCGGTTCTCAAAAGGTCAGCCGTTGGCCAAAACCGTCGCGCGTGCCCTGTCGGCTGGCGCGCAAACCGTTGTTGCCGCCGGGGGTGACGGGACGATTTGCGGTGTCGCTGGCGCGCTGTCGGGCACCGGGGTGGCGATGGGCGTTCTGCCGCTTGGCACGTTCAACTATTTCGCCCGTTCGCTGAAACTGCCCGAAGATCTGTCCGAGGCGATCGGGGTTGTCGTCAATGGCAGGGCCCTGGCGGTGCGGACCGGCACGATCAACGGCAAGGTATTTCTGAACAACACTTCGGTCGGACGCTATCCCGAGATTCTGGCGAACCGCGAAGTTGTCTATAAACGCTGGGGCCGGTCGCGCATTGCCGCCTATTGGTCAGTGCTGAAAACGCTGGCCACCCTGCGCCGCCCGCTGGAACTGTCAATCGATGCCGACGGAGAGGTGCACCGATACCGAACGCCGCTGATTTTTGTGCTGAACAACGCCTTCCAGATGGAACAGATGGGTCTGGAAGGGCATGACGCTCTGAACGAGGGCAAGCTGGCCATGTATATCTCCCCGGATTCCGGGCGGCTGGGGCAGGTGCGGCAGGCGCTGGCGCTGGCCTTGGGGATTGCGCAGGAAAAGCGCGATTTCCTGTTTCTGAGCGCGCATAAATTTCAGATCACCGGCCGTCGTCGCCGCCATCGTATCGCTCTGGACGGCGAACGTGAAAAGATGTCGACTCCTTTGACCATCGAAAGCCACATCGATACGTTGCGGGTTATCGTGCCAGAAGATTACAACAGGGAGATCAGATGAGACGTGTCGTCCATCTGTCGGATCTGCATTTCGGGCGCGACCGTCCCGATCTGGTGGCGGGGCTGATCGAGTCGGTGAACCGGCTTTCGCCCGATCTCGTGGCGATTTCCGGCGATCTGACCCAAAGGGCGCGGAACTCTCAATTCGAGGACGCCCGTGGATTCATCGAAGCGCTGAACGCGCCTGTCCTGTGCGTTCCGGGCAATCATGATGTGCCGTTGGATAATATGTTCATGCGACTTTTGATGCCGTGGCGGCGCTATCGGCGCTGGATCGGCAAAGATTTGGAGCCGCAGGTCAGTGACGATGAAATGCTGGTCGTCGGGATCAACACGGTCAATCCTCTGGCATGGCAACAGGGATGGTTTTCTCCTGAAGACATCGAAAGGGTGCGTGCCGCGCTAAAGGAAAAGGCGGGGCGCGTGGCTGTGATTGTCGTTCATCATCCGCTGGAGCAACGCCCCGAGGATGAAAAACGGCTGATGCGCGGCGCTGAGCGAGCGCTGGATGCGCTGGCGGGGTGCGGCGCCGATATCGTTCTGTCGGGCCATTTGCACAACTGGCACGCGGGCGCCTTTGTGCACCGCGAAGGCCGCGCGACGATCCTGCAGGTACATGCGGGCACCGGCCTGTCGACCCGGCTGCGCGGCGAAGAGAACGATTTCAACCTGTTGACCCTGACGCCCGGACAAGTGCGGGTCGATCGCTATGTAGCCACGCAGGATGGTTTGACGTTCGGGCAGGGACGCAAGGCGTTGTTTTTGCTGGGGCCAGAGGGTTGGGCCGCCGCGCCGTGACGGCTCAGGCTGGGTATCGCCGCACTCGGGTTTCGCGCCAAAGCGTGTAAAGCCCCGCTGCCGCGACCACCGCCGCGCCGATCAGCGTTGACATGCTTTGGCGTTCGCCGAAGACCACCGCTCCCAGCGTGAAGGCAAAGATCAATCGCGTATATCGAAACGGTGCCACCGCCGAAAGATCGCCCAACCGGATCGAAGCGGTCATCGCCATATACGCCGCCGACCCGAAGACAATCATGCCCAGCAGCAACAGCAACGACTGTCCGTCAATCGCGCGCGGCCCGTCGCCGATTGCCATGACCACGATCCCGGCGGGTACCAGAATGGCAAAGCCGTAGGCAGCCAGCGCCACCGTCGGCACGCGGGCGGGCACCGACCGGGTGGCAAGATCCCGCGTCGACAGTCCGACCACCGAGACCAACGCCATCAAGGCACCTGAATTGACGCCACTGCTGTCGGGCTTCAGCATCACCATGACCCCGACAAAGCCGACCATGATCGCCGCCCAGCGACGCCATCCCACCGGTTCGCGCAGAAGAACCGCGGCGCCCAGTGTCACCACCAGCGGATTCGCCTGAATGACCGCCGAGGCAACGGAAAGCGTGGTCATCTGCAACGCCAGAACGAAACCCAACGTTCCCGTCGCCTCGGCCACCGTCCGAAGCAGGATTGCCGGGTGCAGAATGTCACGGCTGAACAGCCGCACCCCCCTCAACCGTGCCAGCACGCCAAAAATCAGCGCACCACCCGTTCCCATGATCGCGACGATCTGACCGGCCGGGACCAGCCCGGTCGACAATTTTACGAATGTGTCAGAGGCAGCGAACCCGGCCATGCCGAGGGTCATCAGCAGAATGGCGCGCAGGGGTGCGTTGGTGTTCAACTCCGCGACCGTTTTCGCGGTATGCCGTACAGTTCCAGCCGGTGCCCTTTCAGCTCGTACCCCAGACGTTCCGCGATACGGTCCTGCAAGGCTTCGATTTCGTCATCGACGAATTCGATCACCGCGCCGGATTGCAGGTCGATCAGGTGGTCATGGTGTTCACGCTCGGCGTCTTCATAGCGGGCGCGGCCATCGCCGAATTCCAGCTTTTCAAGAATCCCCGCCTCTTCGAACAGCTTGACCGTGCGATACACCGTCGCGAGCGAAATCCGGGGATCGATGGCGCTGGCGCGGGCGTGTAAAATCTCGACATCGGGGTGATCGTTGGCCTGTTCCAGAACGGCGGCCACGGTGCGCCGCTGCTCGGTCATCCGCAGCCCTCTTGCTGCACAGCGTTCGATGATGGTTTCGGACATGGGCCGGTTCCGGTTGTCAGTTGCGCGGGGTCTTAGCCGATACAGCCGCCCGGCTCCACCGGTATTGTGCGCTTGCCGCCCGCGCCGTGCGATCAGACCTGCCCGGTTGTAGTATCCGGCGCGCAGTTTGCACGGGGTGATCCGGGCAGATCAGAGCGTCAGCCGCCCCTCCATCATCCGCACGGCGCGGCCCGAAACGTGGATTGCGGCGCACAGCCCGTCTGACAATTCGGTTTCCACCTGTATGTGACTGAGACGACCCATATCGGCGCCCTGATTGATCAGCAGGGTCAGCGATTGCCCCTCAAGCTGTGACAGGAACGCGCCCAGGGCGGCACAGGCGCTGCCGGTTGCGGGATCTTCGGGGATGTTGTCGAGCGGGGCGAACATGCGCGCGTGAACCTGCGCACCGTCACGCACATAAAGGAATGTCGCGAAATCCATACCCGCTGGCCACAAAGCGGCAGCGGTGCGAAACGCCTCGGTGACCGGATGTGCGGCGGACAGGGCGGCGGTGTCGTTCAGTTCAACCATCACAAAGGTCAGCCCGACACCGGCCTGTATCGGCAGATGCCGGTCGGTGCGGATCTGTCCGGGCAACAGCCCGGTGCAGGCGGCCACCTCGGCGAGACCGGGATGCGCGTCGATGGTCAGCGGCGCGGTCGTGGTGAATCGCGCCAGTCCCTTGCGCACGCTGCAAGGGATCGGCCCGATGCCAAGTTCCAGCACCATGTCATCACCCCGCCCCAAATCGTGCAGCGCTAGTGCGGTGCCGATCAGCGGATGACCGGCAAAGGGCACTTCGGTCGTCGGGGTGAAGATCCGCACACGGGCCGTGTGAACAGGGTCATCGGGTGGATAGACAAAGGCGGTTTCCGAGAAATTGAATTCGCGCGCGATCTTTTGCAGCAAATCGTCGGGCAGGGTGCTCGCGTCGGGGAACACCGCCAGAGGGTTGCCGCCAAAAGCGGTGGCGGTAAACACGTCATAGACAAGATAGTCGGTCATCCTGATCCCTCGCATTCAGACGCTGCTGTCGTCGATTCTCGTCCCGGTCGGGCGCACAGCATCTGCGCGCCCGCCATGGGGTGAGCCCGGCACAGGCAGGAACCCCGATTACAGCGAATAGAGCGGCGACTTGCCCTGCGCGGTATGCAGGCCGTTCACCGTTTTCTTGTCCAGCCCCATAAGGCGCGCAAGCCGGTCAAGATATTGCGCCTCGTCCCGGTTGTCGGGAGTGATCGCCATCACCGAGGCGGTATAAACCTCGATCTCCATGCCCTTGGGCACATCGGCCGCCAGCGTTTCTGGATCGACGGGGGCGCTCAGGGCCGCTTCGACAAAGGCGCGGTCGGACGGATCGCTGTCGCCCAGAACTTCCCACAATGCGCGCCGTTCGGTCTCGTCGATTTCGCCGTCGGCCTTGGCCGCCATGACCATGGCGCGGATCACCAGACCCGCCTCGGCCTCTTCGGGGATGTCAGAGACGGCAGTGCTGTCCAGCAGCCCCTGCATTTTCTGTGCGCTGCCTGCGGGGCCCTGTGATCCGGCCAGACCACCCAGCATGCCGCCGATGCCACCCGCCGCCGCCCCACCGCCCAGAAGACCGCCCAGCCCGGCGGACGTTGACCCGCCCGCGCCGCCCAGCCCCAACTGGCCCAAAATGCCACCCAGACCGCCCGATGATCCGGCACCCGACAGCATACCACCGATCCCCTGACCCGATGATTTCTGCTCCGCCAGCTTGCGTTTCACGCCGTCCATTCCGCCGTTCTGGGTGAATGCCTGCGCACCTTTTGCGGCGACATAGGCGATGGCAAGTTTGGCCACCATGCTTTTCAGCGACATCTTGGTTCCTCCGTTTGTGTGACTGAAAGATAGGCGGCACGCGACCGGATTCCAGTGTGATGCGCATTGGTTTTCACAGCCGCCGGTTTCCCAGTCTGTGGAGCACGATCCCGTCGCACAAATCAAAACCCGCCCCCGGGATCGGGCGCATTTCGACCCAACCCGCGGCAGATCAAGTCACCAGCCCTAAACCAGTTCGGGCTGTCGGCCGACCCGTTTGGCCAGACTGGCAACTGTCAGACCCTCCACGACGATGGAGAAGACGACGACGACCTAGGTGCAGGTCAGGAGCAGCGGTTTTTGATCCGCCCCGCCGCAGATCAAGTCACCCCGCCCTAAACCAGATCGGGTTGTCGGCCGACCCGTTTGGCCAGACTGGCGACTGTCAGACCCTGCACGACGATGGAGAAGATCACGACGACATAGGTGCAGGTCAGGATCAGCGGCTTCCACTCGCCCTCGGGCAGGGACAGGGCAAGCGCGACCGATATGCCGCCCTTCAGCCCGCCCCATGTCATCACCGGAATGACGCCGGTGGCAAAGGTGCGGAACGGTCTCAACAACAGCACCGGCACCGCCACCGCCACCAGCCGCGCCACCAGCGCCAGAGCGATCGACGCAGCGGCAATGATCAGGGCATCGCTGCCAAAGGCGACGGCGAAGACCTCGAACCCGATCAGCAGGAAAAGCACGGCATTCAGGATTTCATCAATAAGTTTCCAGAACCCGTCAACATATTGACGTGTCTGCTCGCTCATCCCGTATTTGGTGCCGACGTCACCGATCAGCAGCCCGGCACAGACCGCCATGATCGGTGCCGAAACGTGCAGATAAACGGCCAGCTCATAGCCGCCAAAGGCCAGCCCCAGCGTCAGCAGCACCTCAAGCGAATAGTCGTCGATCTGCCGCATCACCCGGAACGTCAGCCAGCCCAGAACGATGCCGAGAACCGCGCCGCCGACCGCCTCTTGGGCGAACAGGGTCGCTGCTGCCGCCAGCGCGGTCTGTTCGCCGCCGTGGTCCGCCGCGCTATCGCCGATCACCGGAAAGGCCAGCCCGACCAGCACCAGAAATACCACATATCCGACGCCGTCGTTGAACAAGGATTCACCGGCGATCTTGGTTTCCAGAGACTTTTCAAGGTTGGCCCCGCGCAGTACACCCAGAACCGCAACCGGATCGGTGGGTGAAATCAGCGCCCCGAACACCAGCGCGATCAGCAACGGCATGCCGGTCAGCCAACTGAACCCGAACCCGACGACCGCGGTGGAAAGCCCCACACCAAGCGTCGCCATCAGGACCACAGGCAGCCATTCATCCCGCAGATCGCCCATTTTGACATGCAGCGCACCGGCAAACAGCAGCAGCCCCAGCATGCCCTCAAGCAGAGTTTCCGAGAAATGGATGTCGGTCACCAGACGGCGCACCTCGTCGGCCACCATCAGCGAAGGCACCGCAAGGTCCAGAAGAATGATCGCCAGCGATGCAAAAAGCGAAACGATCAGAATGCCGATCGAGGACGGCAGTTTGAGGAAAAGATAGTTGATCGCCCCGAACCCCCCGGCCAGAACGATCAGCAGCGAGGCGATTTGCAGTACCGTCATGGTATTGTCCCTAAGCGTCGGTTCTGGGGCGAATTGGGGGGTAATAACACGCGCGGCCACACAGAAAAAGCGCCATGCGCTGGTAGGGATTTTAGCGCGCGACCGATTATTTCCATGCTTGCCCCATGATAGCCCCATGCTTGCCCATGCCGGCACGATGCGCCGCCGGATGCGGCGATCCGCACGCTCTTGGCAATTCTAAGGCTGGCTGTCATCCTGACGTGTCAGTGACCCACCCGGTTGCGAAACCGAAACCGACCATCCACAGCCCTGCGGCGCCGTCTCGTGCAGTCCGAGGGTTATACGCATCAAGGAAAACCAATGACGAACGACAAGATGAATGGCGCCGAAAGCGTGGTGCGGTCCCTGCATGGCGCGGGGGTGGACGTATGTTTCGCCAACCCCGGCACGTCGGAAATGCAGTTTGTCGATGCGTTGGACCGGACCGGGTTGATGCGCTGTGTGCTGGCCTTGTTCGAGGGTGTGGCAACCGGTGCTGCCGATGGTTATGCCCGTATGGCGAACAAGCCTGCGGTGACGTTGCTGCATCTTGCGCCGGGTCTGGCGAATGCCGCCGCCAATATGCACAACGCGCGTAAGGGCCGGGTGCCGATGGTCAATCTGGTGGGGGATCACGCGCTGCGGCACCGCGAATATGATGCACCCCTGTCGGCGGACGTAGAGGGCGCGGCCGCGCCGTTCTCGGACTGGGTCAAGACCGCAAAGACCCCCGAAACATTTGGTGCCGACGCGATCGAGGCGCTGGGCGTTGCGAAATCCTATCCCAACCGTGTCGCCACCCTGATCGCGCCCGCCGATGTCGGCTGGGACGCGGGCGGGATCATCGCGCCGCCACCCGCAGCGCCGCTGTTCGCCGCGCTGAACTCTGCGGCTCTGGACCGTGCGGTGTCGATGCTTGGCGAAGGCACGGTGATCCTTGTCGCGGGGCGCGTGCTGGAAGATCCCGGCGCGGTGGCACTGTTGCAGGGCATCGCGCAAAAGACCGGCGCGCATATCTGCGCTCCGACCAGCAACCGCAGGTTTGACCGGGGGGCGGGGCGTGCGGGGATTGCCCGGGTGCCCTATCCGATCAATCAGGCGCTTGAGGCCCTGCGCCCCTGTCGCCGGGCGATCCTGATTGAAACCGTGCCGCCCGTCGCGTTCTTCGCCTATCCCGACCGGCCCAGCCATTTGTTGCCCGAAGGTTGTGAAACCATGACGCTGGCCGGACTGGACGGAGATGGGCCCGCCGCAGTGGCCGCTTTGGCCGACCGGGTGGGGGCGAAGCCGTTTGTGCCCTTCGCCGCTCTGCCCCCGGCACCGCAGGCGGGCGCGATCACCGTCGACACCATTGCCGCTGCCGTTGCCAACGCGCTGCCCGACAACGCGATCATCGTCGATGAAAGCGTGACTGGCGGGCGTGATCTGTTCCGCCAGACCATGGCCGCCCCGCCGCATTCTTGGATCGGCCTGACCGGTGGCGCCATCGGCGACGGTATTCCCATGGCGCTGGGCGCGGCGATCGCCTGTCCCGACCGTCCGGTGCTGAATCTTCAGGCCGACGGGTCTGCCATGTATACCCTGCAGGGGTTGTGGAGTCAGGCGCGCGAGGGGGCCAATGTCACCACCGTGATCTTTGCCAACCGAACCTATGAAATCCTGAAGAACGAACTGTTTGCGGTCGGCGCCAACCCGGGGCGCTCGGCGCTCGACATGCTGGATCTCGACCGTCCGAATCTTGATTTCGTCTCGCTGGCGCGGGGTATGGGCGTGCCCGGCCAGCGGATCGAGGATGTGGCCGATTTGCAGCGCGCCATGGCCGCCGCGATGGAAGAGCCGGGGCCCTATCTGATCGAAGCGGCGATGTGATACGCCGTGGGCCATGTTACGGTTTGAACAACCTGCCTGTGGTGTCTTAGGGTAACAGACAATGGCGCGGCTGCATCTTCAGTCTGCGCGGGTTGCGTCCTGCGGCGGCGCAGGCGGATCACGGCAAAACTGACGCGTCTTGTGGCGCGTCTTGAACAACGGTTGGGAGAATTCTGATGGATCTGGGTCTGAACGGAAAACGCGCGCTGGTCATGTCGTCGTCGCGGGGGTTGGGCCTTGGCTGTGCCCGGGCGCTGGCGGCGGAAGGGTGCCATGTGCTCTTGACCGGGCGGTCGGGCGACAAGCTGGCCGAACATGCGGCCGAGATCACCGCGAAAGGCCCGGGAAAGGCCGATTTCATCACCGCCGATCTGACCGACAAGGCAGCGGTCGACACATTGGCAAAGGCCGCGCAAAGGGTTCTGGGCGGTGTCGATATTCTGGTCAACAACACCGGTGGCCCGCCTCCGGGACGGATGGTGGATGTGGACACCGAAGTGCTGGCCTTTCAGTTTGACACGATGGTGATGAATGTCGTCGAGCTGACCGCGCGGCTGTTGCCGGGGATGCGTGAACAGGGCTGGGGCAGGGTGATCACCATCGGGTCATCCGGCGTGATCCAGCCAATCCCGAATCTGGGTCTGTCCAACGCGATCCGCAGCGCGCTGGTCGGTTGGTCGAAATCCCTGTCCAACGATGTGGCGGGCGACGGGGTGACGGTGAATATGCTTTTGCCCGGGCGGATCCATACCGAACGCTTGGATGAACTGGACGCGGGCGCGGCGAAGCGGACAGGGAAAACGCTTGAGGAAACCCGCGAAGCGTCAAAGGCGGAGATCCCCGCGGGACGCTATGGCACGCCTGAGGAATTCGGCGCAGTGGCGGCGTTTCTGGCCAGCGCACAGGCCGGCTATGTCACCGGCGGGCTGATCCGTTGTGACGGGGGCGCGATCAAATCAGTTTAAACGCTGTTCGATCCGACGAGCCAGATCGCTGCGTGAATGCACGTCGTAAGGAGTTGATGGAATTGTAATCTATCAATACTTTACGGCGCTTTTCCAACCTAACGCATGAACCGCATTTCGAAGGCTGCGATGCGTTGATACTGATACTTCATGAAGGCTCCCGGTGCTCCGTTCGACGCTGAACGGCGTCGCAACGGCATCGGCGGCGGCGCTGGCGGATTGTCTGCAATCGCGTTATGAAATCGTCATGAAAGTCGCACACCGCAATGACCTGTCGCTCCGCCTGCTGGAAATTTTCGGCACGCTGATGTTGCACCAAACCACCGTGGCGGCTGCCGAAGAACTGGGAATTTCCCAGCCTTCGGTATCGACCGCGATCAAGCAACTGGAAGGGCAGGTTGGCATCACCCTGTTCACCCGAGAGAAAAAGCGGCTGATCCCGACGGACGATGCAAGAAGCCTGTTCCTAGAAGTCGAGCCATTGTTCGAACAGATGCGCAGCGTGGAAAGTTGTGTGCGCGATCTGCGCAGCGGGTCGGTGGGCAAGCTCCGGATCATGGCGACACCGCCGATGGGGTATTCGGTGGTGCCCCGTGTGCTGCGCGCTTTTCTGGCGGCTCGACCCGGGGTCACGGTGCATTTCGATGTGGGGCGGCTGGATCGTGTGATCGATTCGGTGACCATCGGTGCCGTCGAAATCGGTTTTTGCCTTGCCGTCGATTCGTTTCCAAGCGTGCATGTGCGCAAATTGCGCACAGATGGCATGGTTGCCCTGATGCGGGCCGATCACCCGCTGGCGAAACTGCCGGTGATCGGGCCACGGGATCTGGTGGGGCACGAACTGATCGGTCTTGAAACCGCGTCCCGTCTGGGGCTGCTGCTTCAGACGGCTTTCGAACAGGCACGGGTGCCCTATCTGCCGCAGACCGAGGTGCGGTATTGCCACACGGCGGCGATCCTGGCTCGCTCGGGCAACGGGGTGGCGGTGGTCGATCGCCACACTGCCGCGTTTCTTCCCGGTCCCGATGTGGTCATCCGTCCGTTTGATCCGCCGATCCCTGTCGCGGCCTGTCTGCTGACACGGCCAAGCCGCCCGCTGACGCGATTGGCCAGCGAATTTTCCGATCTGTTCGTACAGGAATTGATGGGCTGACGCGGCTCAGGCGGTGAACGTGTCGAATGCCTTCAGCGCCCGCGCGGAATAGGCGAGCGATGGTCCGCCACCCATATAGGTCGCCATGGCAAGCGCCTCGCATAATTCGGCCCGGGTGATGCCAAGCCGGATCAGGGATTTGACGTGAAACCCGATGCAACTGTCGCAGCGGGTTGCGATGGCGATGCCCAGCGCCATGATCTCTTTCGTCTTTTCGGGTAGGGCGCCCGATTGCTTTGCCGCGCGTCCCATGGCGTTGAACCCCGCCATTGTATCGGGAATTTCACCTGACAGCGTGCTGACTTCGTCCGAAACGCCATCCATGAACGCCCGCCAGTCGGTTATTCCGCTCATCAAGCTGCCCTTTCGTCGGATCCCATCCGCCGTTCCAGCCAACGGACGAAAAAGCTGATGATCAGCACCAGCACCAGATATTCCACGATCAGCAGGGAATAGATTTCCAGCGGCCGGTATTCCGTGACCACCAGTTCGTTCGCGCGCCGCGTCAGCTCCTGCATCCCGATCACGCTGGCAAAGGCCGACATCTTGACGATGTAGATGAATTGGTTTGCCAGCGGCGGCAGGATGCGGCGCAGGGCCTGGGGCAGGATGACATAGCGCATCGTCTGCCAGTAATTCAGCCCGATGGTCTGGGCCGCCTCGCTTTGACCCCGCGCGATAGACTGGATTCCCGCGCGATAGATTTCAGCGGTAAAGGCCGAGTCCGAAATTGCCAGCGTGATCACCGCGCCCCAGAAGGCATCGATGGGAATATTGAGCCCGAAAGACCGAAAGATGATCGGCAGCCCGTAAAACACCCAAAACAGCATCGGCAACAGCGGAATCGACCGGATGAATTCGACATACACCCGATTGACCAGCCGCCAGCCCCGCCTGTCCGAAAGGCCGGGAAGGGCGACGATCAGCCCAACGCTCATCGATATTGCCGCCGCCAGCACGGACAACAGGATCGTGGCCCCCATGCCGCTGATCAGAAAACGGACATTGGTCCAGCCCTGCGCGGTGCGCGGATCGATCACATACCAGCCCCAGACCTGCCCGCTGCCACATGCCGACAGCGCCAGAAGTGCGGCGAAAAGGACAAACAGCCGCATCAGTGCTTGAGGATCTGCGACAGGAACAATCGGCAGCGTTCGGATTTCGGCGCATCGAAAAACGCGGCCGGCGTGCCGGATTCGACGATCTCGCCCGCGTCCATGAACACCATCTGATCGGCCACCTTTCGCGCAAATCCCATTTCATGGGTCACCACAACCATCGTCATGCCATCCAGCGCCAGTTCGGTCATCACGTCCAGAACCTCGGAAATCATCTCGGGGTCCAGCGCGGATGTCGGTTCGTCAAACAGCATCAATTGCGGCTCCATACACAGGGACCGGGCGATGGCGACCCTCTGTTGCTGGCCGCCTGACAGATGCGAGGGTTTCTTGTCGGCCTGTTCGGGAATCCGCACCCGCTCAAGATATTTACGCGCCCGGATCTCGGCCTCCTTGCGCGACAGACCCAGCGCCTTGATCGGACCAAGGGTGAGGTTTTCCAGAACCGTCAGGTGTGGAAACAGGTTGAACTGCTGAAATACCATTCCGACGTCCGAACGGATCGCGCCAGAGTCCGTGACGGTTTCGCCGTTCAGCCGGATCGTCCCCGCCTGATGCGATTCCAGCCGGTTGATACAGCGCACGACGGTCGATTTTCCCGAGCCGGACGGCCCGCAGATCACCACCTTTTCGCCACGCTGGACGGTCAGATCGATGCCTTTCAGAACCTGGAAGTCGCCAAAGAACTTGTCGACGCCGATCATCTCGATGGCGGGTTCGGTCACGGCGGCTCCTGCGGATCACCCAAGGTTTGTGGTTGTCACAGGATACCTTTGGTCTAACTCTGGCGACAAGGGCATAACGTACACAAAGACGTGCCATGTTTGGGACGTGCCATGTGTGGTTGCAACAGAAATACCGGGAATGCGGGAGATCGCGATGCTGAAACGACTTATGGGGGCCGCCGCCCTTACACTGGCCCTCACTTCGGCAACGGGTGCGGTGGCGCAATCGGCGCTGAACCGCATCCTTGATGCCGGAGTGCTGAAGGTCGGAACCACTGGTGACTGGAATCCGATGAGCGTGCGGGATCCGGCCACGAACAGCTATATAGGGTTCGATGTCGATGTGATGACCGAACTGGCATCGGATCTGGGTGTCGAGCTTGAATTCGTGCCAACCGACTGGAAAACACTGGTGAACGGCGTTGTCGCCGGTCAGTATCAGGTGACCGGCAGTGCCAGCATCAGCCCCGCACGGATGAAGGCGGCCGGGTTCTCGGACCCCTATCTGATGGCCGAGATCTTTCCGTTCACGATCGCCGACAAGTCCGACAGGTTCGACGGCTATGAATCGGTAAACCAGCCTGACGTTGTCGTGGCCACCACCCTTGGCACCACGTTCGAGGTGCTGGCGAAAGAGTGGTTCCCCAATGCCCAGATCAAGGTGGTCGAAGCCCCGGCGCGTGGATATCAGGAAGTGATCGCAGGCCGGGCCGATGTGTTTGTGACGTCGAACATCGAAGGCGCGACGCTGAAAGAGAAGTTTCCCATCGTCCGCGTCCGGAACACCGAGCCTCGCGCACCAAGCCCGATTGCCATGCTCCTGCCGCAGGACGATCAGGTCTGGATCAACTACATCAACAGCTGGATCGAACTGAAAAAGGCGGTCGGCTTTTTCGAGAAGACAAAGGAAAAGTGGGGCCTTTGATCCCTCACCACAATCGGTGCAAGCGGCCATGTCTTCGGGTGTGGCCGTTTTTGTTTCCGCACGTGGTTTGGCCCGCGCAAACCCGTGGCTGGAACGCAGAGCACAGGGCCGGGGGCGCGTTTCTGTTTGCACCTGTCGCATCGCCATCCGATAGTGATGCCGGTGCCGCCCCGGGCGGTGCCGTTATTCACCTGCATCCGGCAAAATGACAGATAAAGCTGCCCTTTCCCTGCGCAACACACCGTTGCTGGCCGCCATGTCCGACGCTAACGCGGCACGGCTGCTGGCGGCGACCCGGCATCGTGCAATCGCGCAGGGTGAACGGCTGATCACGGCAGGCGATGGGGCCGATGAATTGTTTCTGGTCCTGCGCGGGCGATTTTCCGTGCTTTCGGGGGGGCGGCTGATTGCAGCAATCGGCGCCGGTGAACCCTTGGGCGAGATGGCTTTCTTTTCCGGCGGGGTGCGGTCTGCCGATGTGGTGGCATCGCGCAGTGGCGAGGTTCTTGTGTTGCGCCGGGCCGATTGGGATGCGCTGGCCCGCGACCTGCCCGAAATTGCCCAGTCGATACTGGCCGTGCTGGCGCGACGGTTGGAGCAGGCCAGCCGCCATGCCATCCCGCTGCGCCCGCTGGCGCCGACCTGTATCGCGCTGACCGGCGATGTCCCCGAAGCGCTGTTGCAGCCGTTATTGGGTGCGCTGGGGCGGATCGGGCGGTGGAGCGCCCTGCGTGCGGGGGCCGGGGATGCCCGTGCCACGCTGCACAACATGGAGGCGGCAGGGCGCAAGATCGTGCTGGTCGATCCGCCCGGCGATCTGCTGGATGACGTGGACGAGGTGTTTCATTGTGACAGCCTGTCCGCGCCGCCTGTTGCGGGTCCCGGCAACGCGCGCCATCTCGTGCTTTGGCGTGACAGGGCGGGCGACGCGATCACTGGAACGACCGAATGGCTGGCGCTGCGTCCGGGTGTACGCCATCACCATGTGGCACTGGACCGCAGCGGCGATATCGACCGTCTGGCGCGGTTCATCGACGGCTCGGCCCTTGGGCTGGTGCTGTCGGGGGGCGGGGCGCAGGGCACGGCACATTTGGGCGCGCTGAAGGCGTTGTGCGAAGGCGGTATCGCCTTCGATTGTATCGGCGGAACAAGCGCAGGCGCAGCCATGGGCGCGGCGCTGGCGCTGGAGCGTGACCCCGACGCCGTGATGGATCTGATCGAAGACGTGTTCCTGCGCGCCCGGGTTATGGGGCGATATACGATCCCGAAATACAGCGTGATCGACGCGGGCCACTTTGATGCCGCCCTGCAACGCCACTATGGCGCGCACCGGATCGAGGATCTGCCGCTGTCGTTCTTCGCCGTGGCCACCAGCCTGACGACCAACGACATGGCCGTGCTTGAACGGGGTCCGCTGTGGCAGGCCGTGCGGGCCAGCACCTCGATTCCGGCGATCTTTCCCGCATGGATCGCCGAGGCGGGCGAGGTTTTGGTGGATGGCGCACTGATCGACAACGCGCCGATTCAGGCAATGCGCAGCCGCAAACCCGGGCCTGCGGTTCTGTTGAACCTGCTGCGCAGCGGCGACTGGCGGGTCACGGGGGCTTACGGTGATTTTCCCGGGCGCGGCCGACTGATGTGGCAGACCTTTACCGGCCCGCTGCGCCGGCGTGTGCCCGCCCACCTGCCCAGCGCCATTGCGATCCTGACGCGCACGTTCAACGTCAACGCCCAGCGCCGGTTGCGCAGCGTCGATGCGCCGGGCGATGTGATGATCGATATTGCACCGCTGCGCGACATGCAGTTTCTCGATTGGACCCGGGCGCGTGAACAGTTCGAATCGAGCTATCGCGCCTTCTCGGGTGCACTGGAACTGGTTGACCGCAGCCCCGATGCCCCCCGCGATCCGGTAAAGCGCCTTGCCGCGGTGCGCGCTGCATTGCCGTGGAACATGGTCGATGATGTGGGCGGAGGCGAGACCCCCTGGGGCGATGGATAGCAGAATCGGCTTGGAAATCCCCCGGGGTCACGCCAAGGTCGCCGAAAATGACAGCGAGGGCAGGCATGTACGGGGATGTGAGCGGGAAGAAGCGGCATGTGGCCATCGTGGGCGCCGGAATCGTTGGGGTATCGGCTGCGATCTGGCTGTTGCGCGACGGGCACCGCGTCACCCTGATCGACCGGGCTGGCCCCGGTGAAGGGACCAGTTTCGGCAATGGTGGTGTGCTGGCATCCTGCGGGATCGTGCCGGTCACCGGGCCGGGGCTGATCCGGCGCGCTCCGGGCATGCTGTTCGACCGGGATCAGCCGTTGTTCCTGCGCTGGGCCTATCTGCCGCGTCTGATGCCATGGCTGGTGAAATACCTGCGTCATGCCAACGACGCTGACACCCGCCGTATCGCCGCCGCCATGGCGCCCATTGTTGGGGACAGTCTGGCCGATCATCTGGCACTTTCGGCAGGCACGGGGGCAGAACGCTTTGTCGTGCCGTCGGATTATCTTTATGTCTATCGCGACCGTGCGGCGTTTCAGGCGGATGCCTTTGGCTGGTCGATCCGCGCCGATCACGGTTTCACCTGGGAAGAGATGGAGCGTCCGGCGCTGACCGCCTGGGATCCGATCTTTGCACCCGAGCAGAGTTTTGCCGTGAAACTGGCCAATCACGGGCGGATCACTGACCCCGGCGCCTATGTCAAGGCTCTGGCGGATCATGCGGTGAGCCTTGGCGCGCATTTGATCCTGGCGGATGTTTCGGACGTTGTGCGCGACGGCGGGCGGATCAGCGGCGTGCGGGCAGGGGGCGAGACTATTCCCTGCGACGCTGCCCTGATCGCCACGGGGGTCTGGAGCAAACCACTTGCCGCACGCTTGGGCATCGACGTGCCGCTGGAATCCGAACGGGGCTATCATATCGAGTTGTGGGACCCTTCGGTGATGCCGAAAGCCCCGATGATGATCGCATCCGGCAAATTTGTCGTCACGCCGATGGACGGGCGATTGCGGCTGGCCGGTGTGATCGAATTCGGCGGGTTGGACGCGGCCCCGTCGCGCGCGCCCTTCGATCTGTTGTTGCGCCATGCAAAGGCGGCGATGCCCGGCCTGACATGGGCGCGCCAGACCGAATGGATGGGCCACAGGCCCGCCCCCGCCGATTCAATTCCGGTGATCGGCGAGTCGCCGTCGGTGCCGGGCGCGTTCCTTGGATTTGGGCACCACCATGTCGGGCTGACCGGCGGGCCGAAAACCGGGCGGCTGCTGGCGCAGATGATCGCCGGGCGGCGACCGAATACCGACATGACCCCCTATGATCCGGCGCGGTTCGCTGCCTGAATGACCGCTTCTCGGCCCGATCCCCTGCGTTTTGCGGCGCGCCATGGCCGCTGGGTGCTGGTTGTCGGGCTGGGCTTTGGCATCGGTGCGCCGGGGCTGGCCACGGTGCTGCGCCCCTTTGTGCCGCATATGGTGGTACTTCTGCTGTTTCTGGCGGCACTGCGGATCGGGCCTGCGGTGTTCGTGGGGGCGGTGCGTGCGCTGCCTGCGACGCTGGCGATGGTGCTGGCGCTGCAACTGGCGCTGCCGCTCGCGGTGATCGGCTTGGCGACGGCCGCGGGGGTGGCGAATACGCCGACAATTCTGGCCATCGCGATCATGACGGCGGCACCCTCGATCGTCAGTTCGCCCAATATGGTGGCGATGCTGGGCGCACGACCCGATACCGCCATGCGCCTGATGGTTTCAGGCACGGCTCTGTTGCCGCTGACGGTGATCCCGGTGTTCTGGGCACTGCCCGAACTGGGCGCGCTGGATGCGGTTTTGCGGGCCGCGCTGCGCCTTCTGGCGCTGGTTGTCGTGGCCACGGGCGTGGCATTTGCGTTGCGCCGTCTGGCATGGCCGGCGATGTCGGCGGTTGCGTCCCAGCGGTTGGATGGCATGTCGGCGCTGGTGCTGGCTGTTTTCGTGATCGGGCTGATGCCTTCGGTGGGGGCGATGTTGCGCGGCGATCCCTGGCAGGCGGCCTATTGGCTGGCCGTCGTGTTTGCGGTGAATGTCGGGTTGCAGCTGGTCACCAGCCGTTTGTTGCGCCATCGGCCCGGGCGGGTTCCGGTGGCGTTGATTTCGGGCAATCGCAACATGGCGCTGTTCCTTGTCGCCCTCCCGCCCGAGGTGACGGACCCGATTTTGCCGTTCATCGGCTGCTATCAGATCCCGATGTTTCTGACGCCGCTTTTGATGGAGCGCCTCTATCGCCCGAGGGTGCGGGCAACGCCGCCGATCTGACTGCGGATGTGACCGGGTAAAAATTTCGGACTCGCAAGGTGGGAACAATCCTGTAGCGTGGGCGGGTACATCACCTGAGGCGAAAATGACCGAACAGACAGCGCCCCTGATATTCGACGGGCACAATGACGCACTTCTGAAACTCTGGCGCAACGGCGGACTGGCGCAGGCGGCGCAGTTCACCAACGGATATGACGCGGCCGTGGATGCGCCAAAGGCGCGCGCGGGCGGGTTTGGCGGCGGCTTTTTCGCCGTTTATGTGCCGTCTGCCAATGCTCTGGACACCGCGAAGGAAGAGATGAAAAAGCCGGTCTATGACCTGCCGCTGCCTGATCCTCTCGCCTTTGAAAGCGCCATCGGTATTGTCATGGCCGAAGCGGCGATCCTGTTCGATCTGGAGCGTCAGGGCGCTCTGACCATCTGCCGCAGCGTCGCCGACATCCGCGCGACCATGGCTGCGGGCCGGATCGCGGCGATCTTTCACATCGAAGGTGCAGACGGGATCGACCCCGACATGCACACGCTGGATGTGTTGCACGCGGCGGGCCTGCGCTCACTCGGTCCGGTCTGGAGCCGTCCGACGATCTGGGGCCAAGGCGTGCCATTCCGGTTTCCCAGTGACGGAGACATCGGCGGCGGGTTGACAGGGGCGGGTGTGGCATTGGTCAAACGCTGCAACGCGCTGCGGATCATGATTGATTTGTCGCATTTGAACGAGGCCGGGTTTTGGGACGTGGCCAAACATTCGGATGCGCCTCTGGTGGCCACCCATTCCAACGTCCACACCATCTGCCCGCATTCCCGCAACCTGACCGACCGGCAACTTGACGCGATCCGCGACAGCGATGGTATGGTTGGGTTGAATTTCGGGGTCGCGTTCCTGCGCGAAGACGGGCGGATACAGAGCGATACGCCGCTTGATCAAATGATGCGCCATCTGGATTACCTGATCGAACGGGTTGGCGAAACGCGTGTCGGGTTTGGCTCGGACTATGACGGGACGACGGTGCCCGATGGGCTTGAAACCGTCGCCGATCTGCCAAAACTTCGGGCCGCCATGGCGAAACACGGTTACGATGCGCCACTGATTGCCCGGTTGTGCAACGAAAACTGGCTGCGCGTACTCGAGAAAACCTGGGGGGCGTAAGATCCCCCGGTCAACAAGACAACAACAGAGAGGAAAGTTCATGACTTCTTTCAGCAGACTTCTGTCGGGGGCTGCAATCGGCCTTGCGGTTGCTGTGACAGGTGGTTTCGCATTCGCGGAAACACCCGCGAACATGCTGGTGATTGCCAATCGGATCGACGACATCACATCGCTGGACCCGGCACAAAGCTTTGAATTTGCCGGCTCGGATGTGTTGCGCAACGTCTATGGCAACCTCGTCAACTTTGACCCTCTGGATCTTGAGGCCGGCTATCAGCCGGATCTTGCGACGGAATGGAGCGTGTCGGAAGACGGCAAATCGATCACCTTCACCATGCGCGAGGGGATGACTTTCACCTCGGGCAATCCGGTCACGGCCGAAGACGCGGCCATGTCGCTGCGCCGGGTGGTCACGCTGAACAAGACCCCGGCGTTTATCCTGACCCAGTTTGGGTTCACCCCCGAAAACGTCGAGGAAACCATCACTTTCGACGACAAGACCGTGACGATCACGACGGACAAGCAATACGCCACATCGTTTATCCTGAACGCCCTGACCGCGAATGTCGGCAGCGTGATCGACATCAAGACGGTGATGGAGCACGAGGCCGATGGCGATATGGGCAACACCTGGTTGTCCACGAACTCGGCTGGCTCCTATGCTTATAAGCTCGATTCCTGGAAGCCGAACGAATCTGTGACGTTGTCGTCCAACCCCGATTTCTACAAGGGCGCGCCGACGATGGAGCGGGTGATCGTGCGCCATGTGCAGGAATCCGCATCCCAGCGGCTGTTGCTTGAACGTGGCGATATCGACATAGCGCGCAACCTGAACCCCGAAGATGTGGCGGGGATCGAGGGTGCGGACGGCGTCAAGATCATCGACGAACTCAAGGGGCGGTTGATGTACGCCTCGTTGAACCAGAAGAACGAACAGCTGTCCAAGCCACAGGTGAAGCAGGCGTTCAAATATCTGATCGATTATCAGGGGATGCAGGACAGTTTCCTCAAGGGGAAGTACACGATTCACCAGAATTTCCTGCCAGCCACCTATCTCGGGGCGGTAGACGATAATCCGTTCACGCTCGACATAGAAAAGGCCAAATCGCTTCTGGAAGAAGCCGGAGTGCCGGAAGGTTTCGCCATCGAGGCGGGTGTGCGCGAAAGTCAGGAGCGGATCGAGATCGCCCAGTCGATGCAGAACCAGTTTGCCAAGGTCGGCATCACCATGAACATTACCGTAGGAACTGCGGCGCAGATCCTGTCGCGGTACCGGGCGCGCGAACTCGATCTTTATCTCGGTGAATGGGGCCCGGATTATCCCGACCCGCAGACCAATGCCGGCACTTTCGCCTACAACCCCGACAACTCGGACGAAGCGGGTGCGACCGGATTACTCGCATGGCGCAACGCGTGGGATGCGGGTGGGCTGACGGAAAAGGTCGACGCGGCGGTGATCGAGACCGACACCGCGAAACGTATCCAGATGTATCACGACATTCAGGCCGAATTCCGCGAAATTTCGCCGTTCATCATCATGTTCCAGCAGATCGAACAATCGGCAATGCGCGACAACGTCACCGATTTCTCGACCGGTCAGGCGATCACCGCGGCGTCTTATTGGCAGGTGACCAAGTAGGTGGCACTGAACGCGGAACCCGGGGGGCGCGCGCCGCGTGCGCCCCTTGCACCCATGGCGGTGGCTGTGGGCAAGACCATTTTGCAGATCGCCGTGACGATGCTGGGGCTGCTTTTTGTCACCTTCATCATCGGGCGGGTGATGCCCATCGACCCGGTTCTGGCCATCGTCGGCGAACGGGCAAGCCAGTCGACCTATAATGAGACCTATCTGGCGATGGGGCTGGACAAGCCCTTGTTCGTGCAATTTTTTATCTATATCGGCGATGTGCTGCAGGGGGATCTTGGCAAGTCGGTCCTGAATTCCCGCCCCGTGGCCGAAGATATCGCCCGGGTCTTTCCCGCGACCTTGGAACTGGCCACCATCGGCGTGATCATGGGCATCGTTCTGGGCGTGCCGCTGGGGGTGATCGCCGCTGTTCGCCGTGGCAGCTGGATCGATCAGGTGGCGCGCGTTGTTGCACTTATCGGATATTCGATGCCGATTTTCTGGCTCGGACTCATGGGTCTGTTGATCTTTTACGGCATTCTGGGCTGGGTCGGTGGGCCCGGGCGGCTTGATATCTTCTATGTCGATATCGTGCCACAGGTGACAGGAATGATCCTTGTCGATTCCGCGCTTGCCGGGAACTGGACGGTGTTCCAAAACGCGTTTTCCCACATCGTTCTGCCTGCATCGCTGCTTGGCTATTACTCACTCGCCTATATCAGCAGGATGACCCGCAGTTTCATGCTGGAACAGCTTTCGGCCGAATATGTCACCACCGCCCGCGTCAAGGGAATGAGCGAGTGGAACGTGATCTGGGGCCATGCATTCCGCAACATCCGGGTGCAGTTAATTACGGTGATCGCGCTGTCCTATGCCGGGCTGCTTGAAGGATCGGTGCTGACCGAGATCATATTCTCGTGGCCCGGGATCGGCAGCTATATCACCACGGCATTGCTGAGCGCCGATATGAACGCGGTTCTGGGCGGCACGGTGGTGGTCGGATTGGTGTTCATCCTGCTCAACGTGTTTTCCGATTTGTTGTACCGGGTTTTTGACCCGCGTGCGAAATAGGGTGGGCCGATGACCGAACAGACCCTGCGGCAATGGTTGCTGACCGAAACGCCGACTTCGCGCCGACACGCCCGGTTTTCGGCCCTGTACAAAGGGTGGCTGTCGTTTCGGGGAAACTCGATGGCGGTGATCGGGCTGGTGATCCTTGTGGCGCTGTTGCTGGTGGCGCTGTTTGCGCCGCTGATCTCACCCCACGATCCGTTTGTGCAGGATCTGGCGAACCGGCTGGCGCCGCTGGGGACCGACAGTCATGTTCTGGGCACCGACAGTCTGGGCCGCGATATCCTGTCGCGGCTGATCCACGGGTCGCGCATCACGCTTTATATCGTTGCGCTGGTGGCACTGATTGCGCCGGTGGCAGGGCTGCTGGTGGGCACGATTTCGGGCTATGCTGGCGGTTGGATCGACACCATCCTGATGCGGATCACCGATATTTTTCTGGCCTTTCCGCGGTTGGTTCTGGCGCTGGCCTTTGTTGCCGCTTTGGGGGCCGGGATCGAAAATGCCGTGCTGGCGATATCGCTGACCGCCTGGCCGCCCTATGCAAGGATCGCGCGGGCCGAAACCCTGACGATCCGGGGGTCGGATTACATCAGCGCGATCCGGCTTCAGGGCGCGGGGCCAATGCGGATCATCACCAAACATATCTGGCCGCTGTGTGTATCTTCGTTGATCGTGCGGGTCACTCTGGACATGGCGGGGATCATCCTTGCCGCTGCGGGCCTTGGATTTCTTGGCCTTGGCGCACAGCCGCCCAGCCCGGAGTGGGGCGCGATGATCTCGGACGGGCGACGCTTCATTCTGGATCACTGGTGGGTGGCGACGATGCCGGGGCTGGCGATTTTCATCGTGTCTCTGGCATTCAACCTGTTGGGTGACGGGCTGCGCGATGTTCTTGACCCTAAGGATTCAGGCTTATGACCCTGCTGGATGTCGAAAACCTTTGGGTGCAGTTTCCGACCCGGCAGGGAGTGTTTGACGCAGTACGAGGCGTCTCCTTCACTCTGGGCAAGGAACGTCTGGGCATCGTCGGCGAATCCGGCAGTGGCAAGTCGATGACCGGGCGCGCGATCCTGCGGCTGATCCGTCCGCCCGGCATTGTCAGGGCTGACCGGATCGCGCTGGAGGGTGTCGATCTGCTGGGCATGACCGAAAAGGAAATGCGCGCGGTCCGGGGGCAGCGGATTTCGATGGTCATGCAAGACCCGAAATTCTCACTGAACCCGGTGATGACCATCGGTGATCAGTTGATCGAGGCCTATCGACTGGCCAATAAATCCGACCGCAAGGGGGCGAAACAGGCGGCACTGGATGCTCTTGCCTCGGTTTCTATCCGCGACGGGGAACGGGTGATGCGTGCCTATCCACACGAGATGTCAGGCGGAATGGGGCAGCGGATCATGATTGCGATGATGCTGATTCCGGGGCCGCAGATCCTGATTGCGGATGAACCGACCAGCGCGCTGGATGTCAGCGTCCAGCGGCAGGTGCTGGCGATCATGGATGATCTGGTGACCTCGCGCGGCATGGGGCTGATCTTTATTTCCCACGATCTGAACCTTGTCGCTGATTTCTGCGACCGTGTGCTGATCATGTATGCCGGTCGCGTGGTCGAGGTGTGCCGCGCCGACCGTCTGCATGAAGCGACGCATCCCTATACCCGGGGCCTGCTGAATTCGCTGCCCCGGCTGGACGAACCGCGCGAACGGCTGAGCGTGCTGAAACGTGATCCCGCATGGTCCGAAGCCCCGGGCGTGAGTGGCCGGATATGAGCATGTTATCAGTCGAACACCTGAACGTCTGGTTCGGCAAGGGGCACAACCGTGTGGATGCGGTGACCGATGCCAGTTTTGACGTTGCACCGGGTGAAAGCTTTGGACTGGTCGGCGAATCCGGATCGGGCAAATCCACCATCCTGCGGGCGATCACCGGTCTTGTGCCCACCTGGTCGGGCCGAATCACGGTGGATGGTCAGGACGTCGCCAAAAAGCGCCACCGTTCCTTTTACAAAACCGTGCAGATGGTGTTTCAGGATCCCTATGCCTCGCTTCATCCGCGCCATTCGGTGGATGCGGTGTTGGGTGAAACACTGCACCTGCATGGGTTCCGCGACATTGATGCGCGGGTCGTCCGGCTGCTTGACGATGTGGGGCTGGGCCAGAAATTCCGCTTTCGCTTTCCCCATCAGCTGTCTGGTGGACAGCGCCAAAGGGTGGCGATTGCCCGCGCACTGGCGGCGGAACCCAGAATTTTGTTGCTGGATGAACCCACCTCGGCTTTGGATGTGTCCGTACAGGCGGAAATTCTGAATCTGCTGACCGATTTGCGTGCGGAGCACGGATTGACCTATGTCATGGTCAGTCACGATCTGGCGGTGGTCGGCCATGTCTGTGCCCGGTTGGCCGTCATGAAGGACAGTCGGATCGTAGAAATCATGGATGTGGACAGCCTGCGCGCGAAACGGGCCAATCATCCCTATTCGCAGGAACTGCTGCGCAATTCGGTGGGTGCGTGAAGAGATGCCTGAAACGGAGCATGTCTGAAATGCGTCGAAAAGGACGGAAGATATGATGCTGATGAGCCTGCACCATGTGCAATTGGCGATGCCGAAGGGCGGCGAGGCCGACGCGCGTGCTTTTTACGGTGGCATTTTAATGTTGCAGGAAGTGGCAAAGCCGTCCGAGCTGGTCGATCGCGGTGGTTGCTGGTTCGAGGCGGGGTCGGTCCGGGTCCGGCTGGGCGTAGAGACGCCCTTTGCACCGGCGAAAAAGGCCCATCCGGGTTTTATGGTCGCCTCGCTTTCGGTGGTCGAAGACCGGTTGCGCGATCACGGCATATCGTTCGAGCGTGATGTGGTGCTGCCAGATGTGCACCGTCTGCTGGTCCATGATCCATTCGGCAACCGGATCGAACTGATGGCGCGGCGCGACTGACTCGCCGGAACCGGGATTTTCCTTTGTCCGCTTCCCCCCCCGGGAGAAGATGCCTTCACCTTGACACTGTCTGATCAGAATTCGCCGGATTTAGGGCGGATTTCGATTCATTTCAAAGTCATCCTGACCTAGGGTCCCGGTGGAGCAAAGGAGAGACATCATGTGGCAGTTCTGGGTTGATCGCGGCGGCACGTTTACCGATATCGTGGCGCGCCGTCCCGATGGCGGGGTGATCGCGCACAAGCTGTTGTCGGAAAACCCCGAAGCCTATGTTGACGCGGCTGTTCACGGTATCCGGCATCTGCTCGGGCTGGGCGCGGATGATCCGATCCCGCCGGGCACCATCGAGTCGGTCAGGATGGGCACCACCGTGGCCACCAACGCCCTGTTGGAGCGTAAGGGCGAACGCACCGTCCTGCTGATCACCGAAGGGTTCGCCGATCTGTTGCAGATCGGATATCAGAACCGTCCCCGGTTGTTCGATCTGCACATCCGCCTGCCTGAAATGCTGTATTCTGCGGTGATCGAGGCGCCGGAGCGTGTGACCCATAATGGCGAGATTCTGCGCCCGCTGGACAGCGATACGGTGCGCGCGGCGCTGCAATCGGCCTATGACGATGGCTACCGCTCGGTCGCCATCGCGTTCCTGCATGGTTATCGGTTCAGCGACCATGAACAGGCGGCGGCTGAGATCGCGCAGGAAATCGGGTTCACCCAGATTTCCCAAAGCCATCGCGCCAGCCCGCTGATCAAGCTGGTGTCGCGGGGCGATACAACGGTGGTCGACGCTTATCTGTCGCCAATCCTGCGCCGGTACGTGGCACAGGTGAGCGATGCTCTGGGCGGGGAAAAAGGGCAAAACGGCGCTTTGATGTTTATGCAGTCCAATGGCGGGCTGACCGACGCTGCGCTGTTCCAGGGCAAGGATTCGATCCTGTCGGGGCCTGCGGGCGGTGTGGTCGGTATGGCGCGCACGGCTCAGGCGGCAGGGTATGACCGGCTGATCGGCTTTGACATGGGCGGCACCAGCACTGATGTCTGTCACTTCGCCGGGGATTACGAGCGCAGCTTTGAGACTCAGGTGGCGGGCGTGCGGATGCGCGCCCCGATGATGAGCATTCACACCGTCGCCGCCGGAGGGGGGTCGATCCTGTCGTTCCGGCAGGGGCGGTTGCAGGTCGGCCCCGAAAGCGCCGGCGCCGATCCCGGGCCTGCCGCATACCGGCGGGGCGGGCCGCTGACCGTGACCGATTGCAACGTCTTGCTGGGCAAGATCGACGCAGCGATCTTTCCCGCCGTCTTCGGCCCGGATGGCGATCAGCCGCTTGATACCGATGCGGTGCGAAGTGGTTTCGCAGCCATGGCCCGTGACATCGCGGCGGAGCTGGATGAGCCCGAACGCACGCCCGAGGAACTGGCAGAGGGATTTTTGAGGATCGCCGTCGAAAATATGGCAAATGCGATCAAGAAAATCAGCGTTCAGCGCGGCTATGACGTGACCGGGTATACGATGAACTGTTTTGGCGGAGCCGGGGGACAGCATGCCTGTCTTGTGGCCGATGTTCTGGGGATGAAGCGAATTTTCATCCACCCCTTTGCCGGTGTCCTGTCGGCCTTTGGCATGGGTCTGGCCGATGTGCGCGAAATCCGCGAACATCAGTTCGCCGAACCGCTCGACCATGCTGAAAAGGCCGCCGGAGTCTTGGCCCGGTTGGGGCGCGAGGCGACACAGGCGGTCACAGCGCAGAACATCCCCGACGACCGGATTTCCCTGATCCAGACCGCCCATATCCGCACCGACGGCTCGCACCAGACCCTGCCGGTCGAGTTTGGGACGTCAGACGAAATGCGCAGCCGGTTCGACAGCGCGCACAGGTCGCGCTTTGGGTTTGTACCCGAGTACGAAACGCTGATCCTCGATGTTATCACGGTCGAGGCGGTGGGTGAAACCGGTGAGTCGGTGACTTTGCCCGCCGCGAGTGGCGGCGCGTCCGATGCCACCACCCGAATGCACTCCGAGGGCGGATGGCAAGACGTGCCGCTGATCGACCGCGCATCGCTGACCCCGGGGCGTACCGTCACCGGTCCGGCGGTGATTTTCGAACCCACGGGCACCAATATCGTCGAACCGGGCTGGTCCGCATTCACCCCGGACGGCTCCGACCTGATCCTTGAACGCACCGTGCCGTTACAGCGGGCCGAGGCGATTGGCACATCGGTCGATCCGATCATGCTGGAAGTGTTCAACAACCTGTTCATGTCGATCGCCGAACAGATGGGCGCGACGCTGGCCAACACGGCCTATTCCGTCAACATCAAGGAAAGATACGACTTTTCCTGCGCCATCTTTGATCCCGCCGGCGATTTGGTGGCCAATGCGCCCCATGTTCCGGTGCATCTCGGGTCGATGTCGGACTCCGTTCGAACCGTATTGCGCCAGAACCCCGATCTGAAACCAGGCGATGTGGTGATGATGAACAATCCGTTCAACGGCGGCACACATCTGCCCGATATCACCGTAATCACTCCGGTGTTTGACGGTGCAGGCACGATCATCTTCATCGTCGCGTCGCGCGGCCACCATGCAGATATCGGCGGCACCACCCCCGGATCGGCCCCGCCAGACAGCACCCACATCGAGGAAGAAGGCGTGGTGATCGACAACTTCCGTCTTGTCGAGCAGGGCAGCTTTCGGCGCGCCGAGGCAGAAAAACTGTTGCAGGGTGCGAAATACCCGGTGCGCAACGTGGCTCAGAACATGGCCGATCTGGCGGCGCAGGTTGCCGCGAACGCGACCGGTGTCGAAGGGTTACAGGCGATCGTCGCGCAGTTCGGGATCGAAACCGTGCACGCCTATATGGGCCATGTGCAGGACAACGCCGAGGAATCGGTGCGCCGGGTGCTCGATGTGCTGAAGGACTGTTCTTTCGTCAATGAAATGGACAGCGGCGCGCGCATTACGGTGAAAATCACGGTGGACACCGAAAACCGCAGTGCAACGGTGGATTTCACCGGCACCTCGCCGCAGGACAAGGGGAATTACAACGCGCCCTTGTCGATCTGTCGCGCCGCGGTGCTCTATGTTTTTCGCACATTGGTGGGTGCCGACATCCCGATGAACGAGGGTTGTCTGAAACCCCTGACCCTGATCGTACCCGAGGGCAGCATGATCAACCCGGCCTATCCGGCGGCAGTGATCGCGGGCAATACCGAGGTCAGCCAGACGATTACGGATGCGCTTTATGGTGCGCTGGGCGTGTTGGCGGGATCGCAGGGCACGATGAACAACTTTGTCTATGGCAACGCCGTGCATCAGAACTATGAAACGATCTGTGGCGGCACCGGGGCGGGCGATGGGTTTGCAGGGGCCAGTGCGGTGCATTCGCATATGACCAACACGCTGATGACCGACCCCGAAGTGCTGGAAAATCGCTTTCCCGTTCGGGTCGAGTGTTTTGGCATCAGACGTGGTTCCGGCGGGACCGGACACTGGCCCGGCGGCGACGGAATCTTTCGCGAGTTGCGGTTTCTTGAAGAGATGACCGCAACCGTTCTGTCATCGCACCGGATCACAGCGGCCTTTGGTGTCGATGGCGGCGGTTCGGGGGCGATTGGCGTCAATTCGGTACGCCGGGCGGACGGGCGCGAAGAGTCGTTGAAGGGCAATGATTCCCGGCAGATGCAACCCGGCGATGTGTTCCGGATGCTGACCCCCGGGGGCGGCGGATACGGCAATCCCTGACAGCAGAACGGCGCCCTTTGGCGCCGTTCGTTTTTCGCATGTGCAAGTCTGATCCGTCAGTCCAGCTTGGCAACCAGTGCGCGCATGACTTCGGCGGAATTACTCGCGGCGATGGACATGAATGTGCCCATCTCGTTTTCGCCCTCGCCGCCACCGGCCAGATCGGACAGCGAGCGGAAGGCGATGAACGGCACTTCGTTCACCCAGGCCACATGAGCCACGGCGGCGCTTTCCATGTCCAGAACCTGAGCGTCGAAGGTGGCAAAAGCGTGTTCGCGGAAACCGGCGTTGTCGACGAAATAGGGGCCCGACACCCCGTTGCCGCCGACGACGATCACCGGGGGCTGTGACAGGCAGGCGTTCTTGGCGTTGCAGGCGGGCAGGTCGAATTCAACGGCCACTTCCTTGGCAAGCTCCAGCAGGGCGGGATCGGCCTCGAACCAGAACCGCCCGTCAACCTCTTCGGCACGCTCCGAGGCGACACCGAAACTGCGGGTGAACATCATGCCATAGCCGGGGAAATCCGTGCTCATCCAGGGCGGAATGGAGAAACTGCCATCGGTTTCGCGGGCGAGGATGCCCTCAAGATATTTGCCCCATTGGGCGGGCACCACCACGTCGCCCACATTCAGATCAGGGTTCACGCCGCCTGCGATGCCGGAAAACACGATGCGTTCGATATTGAACCGGTCCAGCGCCATCTGTGTTGTCATCGCGGCGTTGACCATTGAAACGCCCGACAGGAACAGGACGACCGGCTGATCGCCCAACTTGCCGGTGACGAAGGTAACGCCGTTGACCCGGTGTTCGGCCCGGTCCGACAGCCCGCTTTGCAGTGCCTGCCACTCCGGCGGAAAAGCCGACATCAGCGCGGTGCGCGGGGTTTCGTCCAACATCTCGGCATTGGCCTGAAACGGCAGGGTGGCAAGCGCGGTGAACAGGACAAGGCGTTTCATGATGGTTCCTTTTGTGAGTGGCGGCAAACTCGGATCAGGTGGTTTCAAAGTCAATGGCGCACTAGGCCTGCACGGCAAGTGAAAATTGCAACCGCTCAGGGGGCGGCCGTCACCAAAATCCGACTGTCAAGCGACAGGACTGGTCCGCTGCGTTCGCCAAGGGCGTGCGCAAAGCTCTCGGCGCTTTCTGTCGTGGGCCGCAGGCCGTTAAAAATGTCGTCGGCCATCCGTATCACCATGATCCGGGATTTTCCCAAGGCGCTGTCGTCCACCTGAAACGCGATCTTTTCGCCCTCGCTTGCCACGCTGTCGGCCAATGGCCAGGCGACCCGCAGGGTGACAGGGCCGGTTTGCCCGTTGCGCAGGGTGGCGATGGAATTGTCGGGGCGGCTCAGGTTCGGCAGGAGGTGAAACACATTGCCCGATACGTCCAAAGCGCTGACCAGAAGGAAACCGTCGGTGATCGCGGCCGGGATCGTCACGTCGATCACTGGATTTTCGCCCACCAGAAACCGCCCCGAAGGATTGTCAGCGCCGGTATCGCCTTGGGAAAACGCGATGTCGAAACCGGCGGGGGGGGCGTCGGGCAGGGCGGCGTCGACGGTGCACAGGGTCGGGTTCAGCACCTCGGTTTCCACCTGCACCGGGCGCGATCCCGCGATATCGATCAGAGCGTCGCGCAGCGCCGAGCGGGTTTCAGGCGCGGCTACACGGCCCAGAACGGCGATGCCGGTATCGTGGCCGAAATCGGTGGCGGGCGCGCCCGGCAGGGTAAGCTCGCCGCAATCGGCAAGTCCGGCAACCAGAGCCCGCACCCGGTCCACAGGCAGGAAACGCGGGCCAAGCTCGATCGATGGCGAAATTTCCAGCCCCGGCGCGATTGCCGCATCCGCCAGCGCTGCCGTCAGTGTGGTGTGCAAGGTACGGTCGTCGGTCAACCCGGTCACCGTGGCGGCATTTCCGGACAGGGCGATGCGGTATTCTTCCAGCGGCATGACCAGATCGATCAGCGAGACGACCCCCGTGCCCCAGTCGGGCCCGATGTCGCCCCGCGCCAGCGTCAGATCGGCACTGCCGCCACCCTTGGACATCTGCCCGGTTACGGCGTCGGCCACCGCCTGTGACGGCACGAACCCCTGTGCAACCGGCGATGCACCTGCCGCCTGTGCAACGTTCAAGGTGAAGGGATCGGCAATCGGCAGTCCCCGGGGAAACAGCCCGCCAAACCACGCACCCGCCGCGCCCAGCACGACGACGGCCAGCGCGGCAATGACCAGAACGCCTTTCCTGCCTTTGGGCGCGTGGGCTTTCGGGTCGGGCGCCTTTGAAACCGGCGCGGCGGGCATGACCGTTTCGCCTGCGTGCTGGCCCGAGGGGCGGGGCACGATCACGGTCGCATGGTCATCGTTCAAGGGCACGCCGCCAAGTGCGATTGCGCGCAGGTCTTCGGCAGTTTGCGGCCTGTCGTCCGGGTCAGGGGCCGTGGCGAGGTCAATCAGCGACTTCAGCGGCTCGGGCACGCCGGCGGTATCCAGCGGCTGTGCTTTGCGAGTGATCACCTCCATCGGATTCGCGCCCATATCCGGCGCACGCCCCCGGAACGTCGCCAGCAGCAGCGCCCCCAAGGCATAGATGTCCGAGCGGGCATCCGCATGCCCGCTTAACTGTTCGGGCGCGGCATAGGCGTATTTCCCGGCGAATTCATTGCCGACGATGGTTTCTGCGCCCGGATTGCTGTCTTTGGCGATGCCGAAATCGATGATCACCGCATCCGCCGGATCGCCGCCGCGCAGGATGATGTTGTCGGGCGACAGATCGCGGTGGGTGATGTTGCGGGCATGGGCGGCGGCCAGCCCTTCTGACACCCGGGCGGCCACGGTCAAAAGATCTTCGGCGGACATTCCGCCCTCGGCCATCTTGCGGTCAAGACCGACGCCATCGACGTGATCCATAACGAGGAAGACGACGCCGGTATCCGTGCGCTGGTTGTGGAAATACCGCACGATGGCGTCATGGCGCACCTCGCGGATCGCCTCTTCGCGGTTCATCAGAAACAGGAAATCGTCGTTGCCGGAAAACTCGCTGCGCAATGCCTTTAGGGCGACCTTGTGGCCCGAAATCTCTGAACGTGCGCGATAGACTTCGGATGTGCCACCGCGTCCGAGGATTGCCTCGATCCGATAGGTGTTGTTCAGCAGATCGCCGATCTGAAAGATGGCGTCCGAGCGGGGCGGCTTCATCGCAGGAACGCCGGACTGTTGGTCGGGGCGGGCGCGTTCACGGGTGTCCTTTCCCGGCAGCGTGCGGGCAGGGGGATGTCACGGTCAGCCGACAACCTGAAATTCGACACGGCGGTTTACATCGGCCCTGGGATCGGCGGGGTCCAGCGGGAATGCCTCGCCCATTCCGGTTGCCTCAAGCCGGTCGTCGGGCAGGGCGCATTGGGCAATCAGGAAGCGTTTCACTTCCTCTGCGCGCAATTTGGACAGACGCTGGTTATAGTCTTCGGGTCCGGACGCATCGGTGTGACCCATGATCCGGAACACCTGTTCCCCCATCGACTGCATTGGCCCGCACAGAGCGATCAGGCGGGGTTTCTGGTCGGCGCGCAATGCGGCGCTGTCGAAATCGAACGAGATGTTGATGCTGACCTGCTGATCGGTTGGCAGGATCTGCGGCGCGGTTGCAGCCGCCACAGCCGTGGTCGCACCGGGCAGATCGGTTGGCTTTCCGACGGGAGCGATGGTCAGACCCCGGGTTTTCTGGCCTTCGATCAGCTGTTTCTGGAAACGCTGGAGAATTTCAGTTTCGGTCAGGTCGGCGGACTGGGCCAGTGCCGGAGCCCCGGTTGCCGCCAGCGCCAGACCGCAGATCAACGCAAATGCGGTGCGGTGGGTCATGCTGGACTCCTTTGAGAAGATCAAAATCAGACAGTTTGAAATGCTGCCGTTACGGCAACTCTAGCCTGTTTGCAGCTTCCTGCCAACGGTCATGCCGGGTGGCACAGGTCTGGAAATCCTGACGTTTGCCGTCATATTTGTCGCAGATAGAATGCAAGCCCCGCGTTGGAAGCGGCGGTTTGACAGGGGCGGGCGCTTGGCGCACTCTGGCCGGGCAACTCCGGAATCCTGACATGCGCGCCATCATCCTTGCCCTGCTCGCGGCGATCCTTCTGCTGGCGGGGGGGCTGACCTGGTTTGTTCTGTCGTCGATGGGGCCGGGGGACGACGCAGGGCCCGCCGGAGGCTTTGGCACAGACGTCGGCACCGGCACCGCCGTGGACAGCGCCGCGCGCATCGAGATCGAGTTCATGCGCCAGCAGATCGAGCAGTTGCAGGAAGGGATGGCGACGCTTGACAGCCGCATCCAGACTTTGGAACAGCGCCCGGTGGGCGGCGGCGGCAGTTTCGCGCCCGGCCCCGAGCTGGGCGGTCAGCCAAACGAGGGCGTGCTGAACAATGGGCCGAACGCGATCATCGATGCCTATGCGCAGGTGGTTCTGATTGCCAATCGCCGCAAGGTGAACGGCAAGATCAATGTCGCGGGACCAGGGTTTCTGGAACAGTTTATTGGCCGGCCGCGTGAAAACCTGTCGGACAACTGCGATCCGATGACCAATCCCAAGCTCAAGGCGATGCTGAAGCTTGAAAGCGTCGGCCCGATCCGGGTGTCCATGCTGCAACCGGCCATCGAAAGCATCACCCGGGTGTTCGAGAACGTCAAAAACACCGATCCAGATCTATACGCCCGGATCAACACCGCCGGATCGCTTTGCGTGCGCCAGATCCGCGGCACCCGGGGGCGCACTTCGACCCATTCCTTCGGGCTGGCGGTCGATCTGAACATCGACGGCAAACTCGACACGCTGGGCGATGGCAAGACCCAGCTTGGACTGACGATTCTGGCCGATTTCTTTCGCGCTGAAGGCTGGGTCTGGGGCGCCGGGTTCAGCCGTGAGGATTCCATGCATTTCGAAGTCAGCCGGCAGATGCTGGAACAATGGCGGGCCGAGGGCAAGATTTAGGGACGGCTTGGTCACACCCACACCGCAGTCCGCATTGGTTCGCCGTCTGGCGGGATCGAGAACCGGCCACACGGTCCCGCCTCGGATGGCAACTTGTGCTGCATTTCGCGGGGCTGGGAATTCTTTGACGATCAACACCCAGACCAATGGCGCGGCGCTGTTTGACGATCTGGAGTTCTTCCGAGCGGGGCAGGGTCGCGGAAACCTGACTTGACCGGTGGCTCGGCGCGGTTTTGAATGACCTAACCCTCTGCAATCTGCCCCCCGCAAGGAGACTTTGCCATGCGTCTGTTGCTGATCCTGATCCTGTCTGCCTTTCCCGCTCTGGCCAATGCCGCCGGAAAGGTCGCGCTGGTGATCGGGCTGGGCGACTATAAGAACGTGGTCAAGCTCGACAATCCCGTCAACGATGCACGCGGCATTGCCCAGACATTGGATTCCATCGGTTTTGAGGTCACGACTCTGTTCGATGTGACGGCCGCCGAGATGCGTGCAGCGGTCAGTGATTTTGCCTTTCGCGCCGAAATTGCCGATCTGGCGCTGATTTATTATGCTGGTCACGGAGTCGAGGTGCAGGGGCAGAACTTTCTCATCCCGATCGACGCAGAAGTGACAAGCAACCGCGATGTGCAACGCATTGCGCTGAGCCTTGACGACCTGCTGGCGGCGGTGGACGGCGCGCGGCAGATGCGTGTCGTGATCCTCGACTCGTGTCGCAACGATCCGTTCGGCGGCGCGCTGGATCTTGAGGCCTTGCAACCGGTCACCGGCGACAGCACCGGCACCCGCGGAACCGGTGGCGGGCTGGCGCCGCCATCGCCCGACCGGGGCACGATGGTGGCTTTTGCCGCCAAGGATGGCGAGGTCGCGCTGGATGGTGTCGGCGCCCACAGCCCGTTTGCACAGGCGCTGATTGACACATTGCCCCGCCAGGTCGAGATTTCGCTGATGTTCCGGCAGGTGCGCGACAGGGTGTTGAGCGATACCGGCAATCTTCAGGAACCACATACCTATGGTTCGCTGTCCGGCGTGCCGTTCTTTCTGACCGGCGGCGCGACGGTGCAAAAGGCAAGCTGGAACCCGGATACCGCATGGTCGGAAATCCCGCGTGATCAGGAAACGCAACTGGCCTCGCTGGCCGAACAGGGTGACACGCGTTCGATGGTCGGGCTGGCCTATATGCGGCTGAACGCGGTCGACCCCCGCTATGCGCCCGCCGACGCGGCAGGGCTGCTTCAGCGGGCGGCGGATGGCGGTTCGGCCGAGGCGATGTTCGAACTGGGGCAGCTTTACGAAAAGGGGCTGGGGGTCATTATGGACGATGCGCGGGCGCTTGAACTCTATCGCGCGGCGGCGGGGCTGGGCTTTGCCGATGCGCTGAACGATCTGGGGTTCATCCACTTTCAGGGTGGGCTGGGTGTGACCCGTGATCCGGCGGTCGCGCTGGATTATTTCGAACAGGCGGCAAACCTGCGCCAACCGCAGGCAATGTACAACTTTGCCGCGCTGATCGACGACGGGAGCGTGGCGGGCAAGGGGCCGGAACAGGCGGCGACCTATCTTTACCGCGCCCTGCGCACCGGCGCGCAGGATGTCTTTGACGTGGTCCGCGACCGCCCGACGATGTTCAAAGCCGAGACCCGCAAGGCGCTCCAACGCAAGCTGGCCGAATTCGGATTTTATGCCGGGGGTATCGATGGCGATTTCGGTGGTGGCACCCAAAAGGCGATCCGCGCCGCCTTTGGCCTGAGCGAATAGCCCGGGAGGTGGCTGTCTCGCGGTTCTTATCCGCTGTCCGGTCGCAACGCCCCGACACAGTTGCCACCGGAATGCGCCGTAAGGTCCGGTTTCAGCCTAGCTTGGCACCCCGCGGTAGGTCGCGATGACGCCGGGCAGATCTGCGAAATCGTCAAAGGCGTGGGCATGGGGCAGGGCGTCCACCGGCGTATTGCGATACCCCCGCGTGAACAGCGCAAAGGGCACACCGGCACGTTCGGCGGTTTCGGCGTCCACCTCGCTGTCGCCAACATAAAGCGCGCGCCCGCCGCCCAATGCCGCGATACAGGTGGTCAGCGGCACTGGATCAGGCTTTTTCACCTTCAGTGTATCGCCGCCAAGGATCGTTCCGAACCGCGGAAGCAGGCCGAAGTGATCCAGCACCGCGCGGGCCGGGGATTCTGGCTTGTTGGTGCAAATGCCCAAGGCGTGGCCGTCCCACGCCAGCTTTTCAAGGCAGGCTTCGACACCGGGAAACAGCTGGGTCAGATGCACCGCATCGTCATACAGCTCCAGAAACCGCGATAGCATAGCGTCATGGCGCTCCGTCTCCAGCCCGCGCGCGGCGATCATCCGTTCAATCAGAAGAGGCGCGCCGCCACCGATGAACCCCGTGGCCTCGGCCAGAGACATCGGCGTCGCGCCCTCGGCGGCCAGAACCGTGTTGCCCGCAGCACAAATATCGGGCGCGGAATCAATCAGCGTTCCATCCAGATCGAAAACAATAATCATCGCACGTCCTTCCATCCTGTCCAAATGCATCCCGAAATCGCAGGCCACGAGAGCAGCCCTGGCGCTTTTTCCGTTGGGTCATTTTCTTAGTGGTTAGGTCGGGCGCGACCAAAGTTACAGCGAAACCTGCCGACAGACCCCCCGATCCCGTCAAAAATCCCGGTCATTCACGCCGTCAAGGGGCCTCTCACGGGTCATCTTCCCGTTCTGCGGCGCAATACCGTGTCAACCCCCCGCGTCGCTTGCAATGCAGTTTCTGATTCGTTTTAATCTGTTGAAAGCTTGGCCGACAAGATCCGGGCGTAAAGACAGGGTTAACTGATGGTGGTATCCGCCGCAGGCGAACGCGCGTTCGTCGAATACGATCACGTGCAAAAAAGCTATGACGGCGAGACTCTGGTCGTGAAAGACCTTAACCTCTCCATAGGCAAGGGAGAGTTTCTGACGATGCTCGGGCCCTCAGGGTCGGGCAAGACCACCTGCCTGATGATGCTCGCGGGTTTCGAGACGGCAACCCACGGTGAGATCCGTCTGGATGGGCGCGAGATCAACAATATTCCGCCCCACAAGCGGGGCATCGGCATGGTGTTTCAGAACTATGCGCTGTTCCCGCATATGACCATCGCCGAGAATCTGGCTTTCCCGCTGGAAGTCCGCAAAATGGACAAGACCGAGCGTGAAACCAAGGTTCAACGCGCGCTGGACATGGTGGAAATGGGCAGCTTTGGCGGCCGCCGCCCCTCACAGCTTTCGGGGGGCCAGCAACAGCGCGTGGCGCTGGCGCGTGCTCTGGTGTTCGAACCCTCGCTGGTTTTGATGGACGAACCTTTGGGCGCATTGGACAAGCAACTGCGCGAGACAATGCAGTTCGAGATCAAGCACATCGCCGACAATCTTGGGATCACGGTGGTCTATGTCACCCATGACCAGACCGAGGCGCTGACCATGTCAGACCGGGTCGCCGTGTTCGAAGACGGGCGGATTCAACAACTGGCTGCACCGGATGAATTATACGAACAGCCCTGCAACAGTTTCGTCGCGCAGTTCATCGGTGAAAACAACACCTTGGAAGGCGTCGTTGAAAGCATCCATGGCGGTGTCGCGCTGGTCAAACTGGACAGTGGCGATTTGATCGACACCGTGCCGGTCAACGTCAATCGGGCCGGGGAGCGCACCCGGGTATCGATCCGTCCCGAACGGGTGGAAACCGACGCAACCCGCCTTGGCCCCGATGCTCACACGTTGAAGGCCGAGGTGCTCGAATTCATCTACATGGGCGACACGTTCCGCACACGGCTGCGCGTCGCGGGCACCGACGATTTCATCGTCAAGACCCGCAACGCCCCCGACCGTGCCCGCCTGCAACCCGGCCAGACGATCGATATCGGATGGATGCCCGAGGATTGTCGGGCGCTGGACGCCTGACCCTGATCCGCGCATTTCAAGCGCGATAGACCTGATCCGCGCATATCAAGCGCGATAGAACCGAGTCGCGCATCTCACGTGCGATCAACGGCAGCGGGGGCAGTCGGCCCGGACCCCCGCCCAAAGCATTAAACCGGGCCGAACAAGGAGTATGCTTTATGAAAACCAGGTCAATTCTGCTGGCGACCGTCTTTGGCACCGCCGCGACCATGGCTTTTGCCGATGCCCACACGGCCAAGGAAATCACAGTGATGTCCTGGGGCGGCGCTTACAGCAAAAGCCAGCTTGAAGCCTATGAAAAGCCGTTTGCCGAGAAGACCGGCATCAAGGTGAATTCGGTTGTGGCCGACAACCCCGCAACGCCGATCAAGGCACAGGTCGAGGCAGGCAACGTCACGATCGATGTCGTAGATGTGGAATATGCCGACGCGCTTCGCCTTTGCGACGATGGGCTTCTGGAAATACTCGATCCCGCCATTCTGGCCGACGGCGCAGACGGCTCCGCAGCCATGGATGATTTCCTGCCCGGCGCGGTGACAGATTGTTTCGTGGCGACAATCGTGTTTTCCACGATGTACGCCTTTGACGAAACCAAGTTCCCTGAAAATCCGCCGTCGAAAATCGAAGATTTCTTTGACGTCGCTGGTTTTCCAGGCAAGCGCGGGATGCGCAAGACGGCCAAGGTGAATCTGGAAATGGCGCTGATGGCCGACGGCGTGGCGCCTGACGAGGTTTATGACATTCTGGAAACGGACGAAGGTGTCGACCGCGCCTTTGCCAAGCTGGAAACCATCAAGAACGATGTCGTCTGGTGGGAGGCCGGCGCGCAGCCGCCGCAACTGCTTGCCGATGGCGAGGTCGCGATGACCACCGCCTACAATGGCCGCATCTTCGGCGCGACCGTATCCGAGGGCAAACCGTTCAAGTCGATCTTTGACGGTCAGGTCTATGAATACGATGGCTATGCAATTCCCAAGGGCGCACCCAATCTGGAAGCGGCATTGGAATTTGTGACCTTCTCCACCCAGACCCAGCAACTGGCCGATCAGGCGAAATACATCAGCTATGGTCCGGCCCGCAAATCCTCAGGCCCGCTGGTCGGTTTGTTCGAGGACGGCAAGACCGAAATGGGCCCGTTCATGCCCACGGCCGAGGCCAATCTGGTCAAGGCGCTGCCGTCAAACACCGAATTCTGGGCTGACCGCAATACCGATCTGAACGAGCGTTTCAACGCCTGGCTCGCTCAGTAAGGCACCGCGACAAGACACTGCGACGGCGGCGCGGATATCCGCGCCGCCACACCCCGATCAGGAGCGCACTGCATGGCCGATTTGACCGCCGACATCGCAACGGGCTCGGCGCCGGGCCGCCTGACGACCGCCGACGGCAAACCGTTGAAAGCCGCGCTTGCCGCCGCCGAGTCCCATGCCCGACGTCGCGCGTTTTTCCTCGTTCTGCCGCTTCTTCTGTTCGTGCTGATCACCTTCATCTTTCCGATTGTGCAGATGCTGCACCAGTCGATCTATAACCCCGGCTTCACCCTCCACAGGGATGTAGGAACCGGTGTCAAAACTCCCATCATGATCAACGTGCGCAACTGGTTCGATGAAAACGAACGCGGGTCAGACCCAGACGAATCCGCATATGCCGCGCTGCACAAGGATTTCCTGTTGCTGGACGAATTGCGCGCCGCCGGGTCGGTGGGGACGCGGATCAACTATGACATGTCCGGCACCCGGTCGCTGTTCACCAAGACCGCCCGCCGCGCCGATAAATTGACACCGCCGTTCCAAGAGGGCTTCCTGGCGATCGACAAGGATTGGTCCGACCCCGAAGTCTGGGCGGTGATGCGCGGAGCCTCAAGCGCCTATACCGCAAACTTCTATCTCGCTGCGGTCGATCTGACCCGCGACGTGAAGGGCGATGTGGTGTCGGTGGATGACAACCGCGCGCTTTATGTCAAACTGTTCGGGCGCACGCTGTTTCTGTCGCTGCTGATCACATTCCTGACCTTCATCCTTGCCTTTCCGGTGGCGCATCTGCTGGCCACGCTGCCGCTGCGCTATTCCAACCTTCTGATGATCTTTGTGCTGTTGCCGTTCTGGACATCGCTTCTGGTGCGCACGACGTCGTGGATGGTTCTTTTGCAGTCCCAAGGGGTGATCAACGATGCGCTGGTGGCCGGCAGCCTTATCGAGGATGAAAGCCGGATTCAGATGATGTATAATCAGACCGGCACGGTCATCGCCATGACGCATATCCTGCTGCCGTTCATGATCCTGCCGCTGTATTCGGTCATGCGCACGATCAAGCCCGTCTATGTCCGCGCCGCGCGCAGCCTTGGGGCCACATCATGGACCGCCTTCCGACGGATCTATTTCCCGCAGACCGTTCCGGGGATCGGGGCGGGGGCGCTGCTCGTCTTCATTCTGGCGGTGGGATATTACATCACCCCCGCATTGGTCGGTGGTGCCGACGGTCAGCTGATTTCCAACCTCATCGCCTTTCACATGACCAATTCCCTGAACTGGAGCCTGGCCGCCGCGCTCGCCTCGCTTTTGCTTGTGGGAATCCTGATCCTCTATTGGCTGTATGACCGGCTGATCGGGATCGACAACCTCAAGCTGGGATGAACGCCATGGGTTTCTTCTTTGCCCAAATACTCAAATCCCACGCCCGCAACCGGAGCTGACCGATGGCCCTGCCGAAACATGCCGACCGTCTGGAGCGTATCTGGTACTATACCTATCTTGTGCTTTGCGGTCTGATTTTCCTGTTCCTGATCGCACCGATCCTGATCGTCATCCCGCTCAGTTTCAACGCCGAGCCCTATTTCACCTTTACCGAAAAGATGCTCGCCTTCGATCCGACGGGGTATTCTTCGCGCTGGTACGATATGTTGCTGACCTTTGGCATGGCCGATGGAAGTGCGGCGCGAGACGGGTCGTGGTGGGCCGATGTCTGGGAAAATTCTGCGTGGGTCAACGCGGCAAAGAATTCCGTGATCATCGGATTTTTCTCGACGATCCTTGCCACCTGCCTCGGGACGCTGGCCGCTCTGGGGCTGTCGCGCCCCGAGATGCCGTTTCGCCGGGTGATCATGGCGGTGCTGATCTCACCGATGATCGTGCCGATCATCATCACTGCGACGGGGCTGTTCTTTTTCTATTCCAAGACCGGGCTGGCGAATTCCTATGTCGGGATCATCATGGCCCATGCGACGCTGGGCATTCCCTTTGTCATCATCACGGTCACCGCGACGCTGGTCGGGTTTGATCACTCGCTGACCCGCGCCGCCGCCAATCTGGGCGCTGATCCGACAACGACTTTCTTTCGGATCACCATGCCGCTGATCCTGCCGGGCGTGATTTCAGGTGCGTTGTTCGCCTTTGTCACGTCGTTTGACGAGGTGGTGGTGGTACTGTTCGTTGCGGCCCACGATCAGCAGACGATCCCGCGGCAGATGTGGAATGGCATCCGCGAGCAGATTTCTCCGGCGATTCTGGCGGTGGCGACGATCCTTGTGGTCATCTCGATCCTGCTGCTGACGACGATTGAATTGCTGCGCCGCAGGTCCGAGCGGCTGCGCGGTCTGTCGCCGGGCTGAGGGTTGGTTGTTCCGCTTGCCGGCGGCCTGCCGGATCAGGGCAGGATCAGCAGCCAGACCCAGACCGTCACGATCGACAGACCGGTTCCGATCAGCACGCCTGACGCCGCCACCCGCCGCGCCGCGCCATACATGTTTGCGAATATATAGGTGTTGACCCCGGGGGCCATTGCTGCGGTCAGCACTGCCGCTCGCAGTTGCTCCACGCTCAGACCCAGCAGCCAGCCCAGCGAATATGCCACCGCCGGGTGCAGGATCAGCGAAGCACCGCAGACCCACAAGATCGCGCGCATGTCGCCTTCGGGCCGATACCGTACCAACACTCCGCCCAATCCGAACAGGGCGGCGGGCAGGGCGGCACGCACCATCAGATCCACGGCATCGGTCACGATTCCGGGCAGCGGCAGCCCCGACAGGTTGACGGCAAACCCAAGCGCGATGCCGATCACCAGCGCGTTGCGGAACATCGCGGCCAGCACCTTTTTCGCTGTATCGGCAGGGTGTCCGCCACGGTTGCGCGCAATCTCCATCGCCGTGACGCCAAGCCCGTAACAGAACGGCGCATGCACCGCGATGATCGCATAGTTGAGGCGAAGCGATTCGACCCCGAACGCCCGTTCGGCAATCGGCAGGCCCAGCAGTACGGAATTCGAGAACAGTCCGGCAAACCCGAAGGCCACGCTATCGGCCCAATCGCGGCCGAAGATGAAACGCGCACCCAGCAGTCCGGCCAGAAATCCACTGGTCGCACCGCCATAAAAGGCCAGCAGAAGACCCAGATCGAATTCCTGCCCAAGATCGAGCGTCGAAATCGCGCGGAACAGCAGGCAGGGGATGGCGAAATTCTGAGTGAATTTCATCAATCCGTCGACACTGGAGTCGGAAAACAGGCCACGCCAGACGGCGAAATAGCCAAACCCGATGACCAGAAATACAGGCAGGATAACATCGATCAGGGACTGCATGGGTCACTCTGCATTGTCGCTTCGCACAGGAGATATTGCGACCCTGCGCGAAGAATACCGGGGGTCAGGACGAAACGGGGTTCACACGCTTTCGATTCGGATTGCCAAGGGTTCGCCTTGCAGAACACGGGTTTCGGCCATGCCGGACAGTGCGATATTCAGCGCGTCGCGCGTTGTCTTGTGGGTGACAATCAGCACCGGAGCCGAAGTGTCGGCGTGGCCGTATTGCCGCATCCGGTTGATCGAGATGCCCGCGTCGCCGAGGGCCGTCGCGATCCGGGCCAGCGCGCCGGGCTTGTCCAGCAACCGCATCCGCAGATAATATGGCGCGGCTGTGCCACTGGTGGCGGGTTTGGCAGACTTCAAAGTGCTCGCAGGCTGTCCAAACGTGGACAGACGGGTTCCACGGGCGATGTCGGCCACATCGGACATCACCGCGCTCGCCGTCGGTCCCATGCCCGCCCCTGCGCCGCGCAGCACGGTCTGACCCACGCTGTCGCCCTCGAGCACCACCATGTTCGTGCCGCCCTCAAGTTGCCCAAGGGGCGATGCGGCGGGCACTAGACAGGGTGTCATTCGTTGTTCCAGCCCGCGCGCCGTCATTTGCGCCACGCCGAGCAGCTTGATCCGGTATCCCATATCGGCAGACTGGCGGATGTCATCGATGGTGATCTGCTGGATCCCCTCAAGAACGACCGAGCCAAAATCGACCTGAACGCCAAAGGCAATGGCAGCCAGCAGCGCCAGCTTGTGCCCCGCGTCGATGCCGCCCACGTCAAGGTTCGGATCGGCCTCGAGAAATCCCAGTTCGGCGGCTTCGGCAAAAACGGCGTCATATCCCAGCCCGTCCTGCTCCATCCGCGTCAGGATATAGTTGCAGGTGCCGTTCATCACACCCATCACGCGGGTCATCTCATTGCCGGCCAGACCTTCGGTCAGCGCCTTGACCACCGGGATGCCACCGGCCACTGCCGCCTCGAACCGGATCACCCGGCCTGCGGCTTCGGCGGCTTCGGCCAAGGACTGGCCGTGGTGGGCCAGCATTGCCTTGTTTGCGGTGACCACATCCTTGCCTGCGGCGATGGCTGCGCGTGTCGCGTCCAGAGCTGGGCCATTATCGCCGCCCATCAGTTCGACAAAAACATCGATGTCATCGCGCCGCGCCAGTGCCGAGGCATCATCCTCCCAAGCGTAGTCTGACAGGCGGACGCCGCGATCCTTGTCCCGCGACCGGGCGCTGACGGCGGAAATCACGATCTCGCGCCCCGTGCGGGCGGCAAGCAGGGCGGTGTGGCGCTGGATGATCTTCACCACGCCGGTTCCGACGGTTCCAAGCCCGGCAATTCCAAGCCGAAGCGGCCCGGGGTTCTGGTGATCTGTCATTGGGCGGGCCTCCGTCGCTGGTGTCGCGCGAGCCTTAGCTGATGGTCGCGCCGGGGGCAACGCACGGACAACCCATGGACCGGTGCAAGGGTGGCGCATGGGTGGCGACGTTACCGGTCAGCCTGACAGTCGAACCACCGCGTCGCGGATGCGCTGACGTTCGGCGGGGGTGAGCGCGGTTTGGCGCAGGGCGGCAGCGCGCGCGTGCAGGCGTGCAGCGCGCCCGGACAGATCGCGTGACAGGGTCGGGTTGGTGATTTGCCCGGTTCGGGCCGATGCAACAAGATCAGTCAGGGGCAAGAGCTGTGGATAATCGGCGCGGGCGGCAGCCGGGGTTTCAACGGTGGTCAGATCGGGAACGGATGCGCAGGCAGAAAGAAGCAGAACCAGTGCCAGCCATCGCATCGCCATCTTGCCATCTCCGGATTGCTGCGTCTTTCTAGCGGGGCAGGGCGCCCGGTGGCAAGGCCCGTGGGAGAATGCGGTGAAACCAGTCGGAATTCTGATGCTCGATACGGGGTTTGAACGTGTGGCGGGCGATATCGGCAATCCGGCGAGTTTTGACTTTCCGGTTCTGTATCATGTTGTTCCCAACGCCACGGTAACCCGCATCGTGGGCGCGGCACAGGCGGCGCGTGCCCTGTTGCCCGGTTTTGTCGCGGGTGCCCGTGTGTTGGAGTCGGCAGGGGCCGGGGCGATCGTCACCTCCTGCGGGTTCCTGAGCGTGGTTCAGGCCGATCTGGCGGCGGCGGTGCGGGTGCCGGTCGCCGCCTCGGCCTTGTCCTTGTGGCCGCTGGTGGCGGCGACCGTGGGCGGGCGACCGGTCGGCATTGTCACCGCTCGCGCCGCCAGCCTGTCACCTGACCATCTGGCGGCCGCGGGCATTCCCACCGATCGGGCGATCCTGCGTGGGATGGAAGCATCGCCTGCCTTTGGCGATGCGATCCTGCACCAGCGCGCAGCCGTTGATCCCCGTCGTATCAGGGCCGAGGTGGTGCAGGTTTGCACCGATATGGCGCGTGAACATCCCGACATGGGCGCGATCCTGTTTGAGTGCACCAACCTGCAACCCTACGCCGCTGCGGTGCAGCAGGCGACCGGGCTTGCCGTGTTCTCGATCCAACATCTGGTGACCATGCTGTCGCAAGCGGCCAATCCCCCCGTGTTCAGCGATGCCCCAATCAATGCGCCGGGCGGATGAATGTGTTGTTCCTGAGGTCGCGCATCGCCTGATGGATTTCATCCTGCGTGTTCATCACGATGGGGCCATGCCATGCGACGGGTTCACGGATCGGCGCGCCCGACACCAGCAAAAAGCGAACGCCCTCTTCGCCGGCCTGCACCGTCACCTCGTCACCCGTTCCAAACCGGATCAGCGTTCGGTCTCCGGAATTATCGCGGATGTTGACCTCTTGCCCCATGACCTCTTTTTCCAGCAGGACACCGGCCGGGGCGGATGCATCGGCAAAGGCGCCCGATCCGGCAAAGACATAGGCAAAGGCCCGGCGATAGGTGTCGACGGGAAATGTCTTTTTGTGCCCCGGCGGCACAGAAATATCCAGATACTGCGGATCGGCGGCGATCCCGTCGACCGGGCCACGGCGTCCGCGGAATTCGCCGGTGATGACGCGCACGACCGTTCCGTCGTCATCCGTCATCTCCGGAATCTCGGTCCCCTTCACATTCTGATACCGGGGCGTTGTCATCTTCAACGAGGCTGGCAGGTTGGCCCACAGTTGAAAACCATGCATCTGCCCAGCCGCGTTTCCCTTGGGCATTTCCTGATGCATGATCCCCGAACCCGCAGTCATCCACTGCACATCGCCCGCCCCAAGGGTGCCGCGATTGCCGAGTGAATCGCCATGTTCCACCGACCCGGACAAAACATAAGTGATTGTTTCGATCCCTCGGTGCGGGTGCCATGGAAAGCCTTTCAGGTAATCCTCGGGCCGTTCATTTCGGAAATCGTCAAACAGCAAAAACGGGTCCAGCGCCTCGGGATCGTGAAACCCGAAGGCGCGGGACAATTTGACGCCGGCGCCCTCAAGCGTCGGCTGTGCGGGCGTGGCGGACAGAACGGGACGGATTGACATGATGGCTCTCCTTTGACCTCAGGATACGAGCGCGGACATTGTGCGGCAATGTCGGTATCCGCACCGGACCTGTGCGGGTTTGCGACATTTGCGGCAGACACCTGCGCTAAACCGCTCGCCATTTGCGGCAGGCCGCGCTAACCCGGATCAGCCAAACCGGAGCCGCCGATGACCACTGTTATTGCCACTGTTACGCCGTCCCTGCCGCGCCGATATCTGGGGGTGGGAATGATGGGTTTTCTGGGGTTTCTGTTGCTCTGGATGGCGGTAAGCAGCGCGACCCATGTAGGCTGGCGCGTCGCACTTCTGGCTTTGGGCGGAGTTGCGATCTTTGGCGCGCTGAGCCTGTGGCGGGCGACTGCCGTGTATCTGGAACTGACCGAAACCGAACTGCGCGACAGTGCGGGAACGGTTCTGGTCCGGGTGGATCAGATCGTCGGGGTGCAACGTGGCGCCTTTGCGATGAAGCCGTCGAATGGTTTCGTGCTGAACCTGTCCGCGTCGCAGCCCCGCGGATGGGCGCCGGGCCTGTGGTGGCGCGCGGGGCGGCGTTTGGGGGTCGGCGGCGTGACCTCGGCACAAGAGGGCAAGGCGATGGCCGAAATCATTGCCGTTCTTCTGGCCCGACGCCGTGAGCAAACCGGGACAGACGGTAAAATCTAACTTGTCGACCAGAGCAGTTGCGGCACGAAACGCGGCGAAGCGATCACCCGGTTGTGAAATTCTGACGACGGCAGACCGATGCTGAACGGCGGAACGTAGCTCATCCAGGTTTCGACAATCACCGCAGTGTCCGCATTCGCCAGCGCCGGGATTCCGGGCGAAAGTTCTGCCATATCGCTTTGCTTGACCTTCGGCTTGCTGCTTTCGGTGGTATAGGACCACACCAGAACATGCCGGTCATTCGGCTCGTCCCAGTACACGACCGACACGCGCATGGCCGTGGCGTGGATCTCGTTGGTCAGGAATTTGTGGAAATTGCCGATGCCGGTCATGAACGATTGGTCGACCGGATTCCACTGTCGGGTCAGCAGATCGGAAATGGTATAGGTGGCCCGCAGGTTCATCGACTGCATGCGGTATCCGTCGACAAAGGTGAATGTCGCCAGCACCCCCCACAAGAGCATCGGCAGAACCAAGACAGTCTCGATGGTAAGGCTGCCTGAGGTATTTTGGGCGAACGCACGTATCCTGCTGCGCAGATGTGCCATGAGTTTCATGTCGGTTCATTCACAAAAAAGGTTGAAGCTATCATCGGATAGCCTTGCCCGGGGCTGCTGGGCAGGATCTTGCCCAGCCCGACGGCGGGAAAGATTGGATCGTGCAATACGCAAAACCGCAAAAGCATCGGTTCATTGTTCGAACCCGAAGTGTAATTGATCACCGGATTTGATTCCTGGGTGCGGTCAATACATCGTGTCCCGCCCTGATAGACGGTGAAGCCGCGCGGATTGATCGGCCCCATTTCAAGTTGCATGTTTTCCATGCAATCGACGATCAGCAATGCCTCATCGCAGACCGCCTGTTTAAGAACCTCGGGATCACGCAATTCGGGTTTGCCCAAGCGCAGGTCCCGCACCACGATGTCCATCGCCCGTTCCAGCATCGCCTGACGCATCTGGATGATCCCCAATTCGCCGGACATCAGAAAGATCACCATGAAGATCGGAAACATTAGCGAGAATTCGACCGACGCGACACCGCTTTCGAGGTGCAGAAACCGCTTGATTCTATTGATCATTGCACCAGTCTCAGCTGGTTTATCGTCGATGCAATGGCCGAAAAGGCATAGATGATGTCTTCGCCGTCGACATCGAAGTAATGGTTCGGCGACGACGCGCAATCCTTCATCAGCACCGCATCAGCGGCATCGATTTCGAAGGCGACGCTGAACACCAGAATGCCTTTGGCTTTGGCGGCGTCGCAGATTTCGATCATCCGCGTATCTTTGGTTGAGCTGCCCACATACTCATAGGGCGTTTCGCGCCAGTTCCAGTAATCGTTGCTGTTGTTGTATTGGGCGTACCAATTGTAATAGGCGTTATAGCTCATCGAGGCAGCGGCCCAGAGGTCCTGATATTTCAGGCGAGTGCTGTCAGAATCTCCGCCATCGCGGCTATTGTCCCAACGGTTGAGCCGGGGCAGATACCAGGTTTCATACCATTTGTTATCGCGGTCCGTGTCCCGGTATTCTTTACTGTCGACGCTGAACCGCCAGCTGTTACCGCTGTACTGGCGGCCCCAGACATCGCTGTAGCCGGTGTTGTACTGATCCTTCAGGGTGTATTGATTGGTGTTTTCGCCGTCGGTCATCACCACCAGCACCTTCATGCTGTTGGGGCGTGTATAATCATAGGGGCGGCCCTCGAAGACGGTATCGAGCTTTTTGGCATCGATCAGATCGTTGGCAATATCGCGGAACGTCGGGTCCAGCAGGGCTGTGCCCCATTTCAGACCGATATCGATCGACGTGTTGCCTGCGGGCGTCAGAGCGTCGATCTGCTTGATAAGTTCGGTCTTGTTTTGGGTGATCGGCTGGACCTTGAAACCGCTGTCGTTGCGGCAGACAAAATCCGTCGCCGGGCTGGTGCGCGACCACGGGTCGAAATGGCCGGTCTGTCGGCGGCCGCTGGAGGGCATCGAGGTCGACCTGAAATCCGTCGAATAGAAGTCAAGGCAGTGAGAATAATTGTGGCCATAGGACACCGACATTTTCTCAATGATATCCTTGCCGATATTCACCTGCGTCGAATAGGGCACGATGGAAATCGACACCTCGCCGTTCGAACCGATGCTGCGTTCCTCGGACAGGACGGTGTTCACGAAACTGCGCGCGGCGGATTTCAGATCCCGTAAACGGTTCGAGCTGCTCATCGATCCGGACACGTCCAGTACCATGGAGATCTCGATGTCGCTGATTTCTTCGCGTGCGGTTCCGGCGGCATTGGCCGGCATCGATGTCACGCCCAGGGCGTTGATAAAGAACGTTGGGACCGACTGTAGCGATGTCGCGGATACGGTGCGCGAATTCAGGTTCTCGACCACATGCACGGTTTCAAGCATGTCGCTCATCCCGGCCTTGGAGAAATAGTCGCGGACAACTGCTTCGGGGTCCAGCTTTTGGTCAAGGTCGGCAGCGGCCAGAACCGCCGTGTCGACCGTGGACTGCAATCTGAGCCGGGAGAGTTCATTGCGCATGATATCCACCGATATTCCGCCGATCAGCAGGATACAGATGAACAGGTACAGCCCGAAGACGATCATCGAACCGTCTTCGTTCCGGGCAAAGCGCGTGACGGGTCTTTGCAACTTGGAAAGCGGTCTGCGAGCCCCGGTACCTTTTGGTTTGGTCTGGATCACGTGCTGTCTCCCGGAGATCATGGCCACGCGGATCGCACGTCGCCTCTGATGATCCTTGCCAGCGAGATTCGTCGCCAATGGGACGACAATTGGGCTTTTTTTGTGGATTAATGGTAATTTTGTGGCGAAGTTGTCCGATTGGAGACCCAGAATCGGGAAAGGCACGGCCCAATCAACGGGATATGCCTTTTTTGCGCCCGATGTGCGGGCAAGTTCTTTTTGAATTCTGCAAGAGGATCAGCTGGTTGAAACCAGAGTCCCGTCATCGAACAGCACCTGGGGCGCAAAACGCGGGCTGGTGACGACGAAGTTGAACAATGTGGTGTCCTTCAGGCCCATCACAAACGCCGAGCGGTAGTCCATCCAAGTTTCCACAACGATGATCGTATCGCCGTCCGCGGTGATCGGCAGGCGCGCGCGGTTCTGTTCGGGGGTGGCGGCGTTCATCTGGCCCGACGTGCCGCGAGTTTCCGACCACATGACCTCGAACTGTTGGTCATCGCCGTCATAGCGATAGACAGACACGCGCAACGCACTGTCATAGCCGCGGTTGATCAGAAAAGTCATCAGCCGGTAAGTGCCGTCGATATAGGCGTCATTGATCGGCGAGGACTCCCGTGACAGGACATCGCTGATCGTATGGGCGGCCTTGATGTTGGCATTGGCCAGCCGCAAACCGTCAAAATAGCTGAACATCGCCAAAATCGCCCAAGCCAGCATCGGCAGAACCAAAATCGCCTCGATCGAATAGCTGCCATCGCGGTCTTCACGGAAACCACGCAGACGGGACATCAGGGGGGCAAGCATGGTCTTGGTCCTTTCAGCTCGGGGCGATCAGGGTTCGTTGACAAAGGCAGCGGTGGCAACGGCGGCATAATCGCCGGCTGCATCCTTGCGCATCATCAATCCCAGCCCGGTGGTCGGAAAGATCGGACGCGCCTTGATACAGGCACGCACCAGCATCAGCTCACTGGACCGACCGGGCATGAACCGCGTCACTGGTTTGATTCCTTCGCTGCGGTCGGTGCAGTCGGCATCGGCAGCGATTGTCGCCCAGTTGGTTTTCGGGACACTGCGCATTTCCACCATCAGACTGTTCATGCAGTCGGGCAGCAGCATCGCCTGATCGCAGATCAGCTGTTTGACCTGATCGTGGGTTGGCGGTGTCGTCGGGTTCAGCCGCACGGCGCGCATTGCGATGTCGGTGCCGCGCTCCAGCATCACGTTGCGCATGTTCAACAATCCGGCCTCGGCGCCCGTCATCAGCAGCAAGAGGACCGGAACCACCAGGATCACGAATTCGACGGTTGGGCCGCCATCCTGTTCACGGACAAACCGGCGCAGAGGGCGGGCAAGTGCGTTCAGCAGACGGTTCATTGGGTCAGCCTCAGTTTGGTGATCGATGCGGCAATGGCGTCAAACGCGTCTTCCAGATCGTCCCCCACAACACGGATGAAATAGTTCGGGGTGCTGGCGCACTGGCTCATCACGCTGGCCGAGTGGTCGGTCACTTCGAACCCGATGGTGAACACGGTGGCGCCCTTGGTGCGGGTCTGGTTGCACAGATCCAGCAGCCGCGCGTCCTTGGTCGGACCCAGCACGTCGCGCCAGACGTCATTGTAGAACCTGTTCATCGACCAGCTCGATCCTCGCTGTCCGCGCACATAAAGCGTGGCGAAGTGGCGCACCGACATTTCATTCCACAACTCGGAATAGTCGAGTTGCACCGGTGGCTGGCTTTGCGGCAGGGCGGCGGTCAGAGCCGCATTGATCGCACCAGGATTCTGCCCCAGCGGAAGGTTTGACCAGCCCTGTGGAATGGTGATCGGCGCGATACCCGTCACGCTGCGCGGGAGCGTGACACGCCGGTTCCAGTATCGTTCGTTGGCGATCCGGTCGCCGTCCTCGTCGCCGATTTCGGGCGAACTCCAGGAATAAAAGCTGACAGGCACCGCCGGGTTCGGGGTCCAGCGCCAGACACCTGACGGGCCCGTGGCATAGGCGCTGTTGATTTCCTGCTGCACGGTGTTCACGCCATCGGTCAGCACGACGATGAATTTCTCGGTGTTTGAGCGGTCCCAGCCATAAGGCCGTTCGTCATAGGCGCTGTCGACATCGCCATCGTTGATCAACCGCTGGGTCAGGTTGCGCGCGCTTGGGTCCAGAAAGGCCGCACCCCATTTCATGCCGATTTCAATCGACGTGTTGCCATTGGCAGTCAGTGAATTGATGTGCTGTTTGATCTCCACCGGGTCGTGCAGGAACGGGCGGACGATCTGGTCGGCCTCGGACGGGCAGACGTAAAGCTGTGGCTTTTCCTCAGTATACCACTGGTCAAAGTGCATCGTATGCTCGTAGGCATCGCCGCCACGGATCAGCGTTTCGTTAAAATCTGCATCGGCGAAGGCCAGACAGTTGGAATAGGGATGTTTGGCCGTCACACCCAGTTCGTCCATGATCGCCGGTCCGGCGTTCACATGGGTCGCATAGGGGACCAGGTTCATCGTGATCCGCTCGGATTCTTCGGTGTTATAGATCTTGTCGACGAACCGGGTGGCGGCTGATTTAAGATCGGCCAGCTTTGACGAACTGCCCGGTGCACTTGAGGCCCAGTTCATCGAGTTGGACACGTCCAGCACTAGCGATATTTCCATGTCGGTGCGCAATTCGGTCGCCACCGACAAGGACCGCGGGGTCAACGTATCGACTCCAGTATGGTTCCAGAAGTTCAGGAACATCGTTTTCTGGGTCTTTTCGGTGTCGACCCGCACGGAACGTTGGTTCACCGACTGGGTAACCTGCACGTCCTTGAGATAGTCTGCCAGCCCTTCTTTTTCGAAATAGCTTCCCACGATCACGGCCGCCGGCACCGTTTGGTCCAGGTCGGCGGCGGCCAGTGCGGCGCGGTCGGACAGGTTCTGCAAACGCGTGCGGTTGTTCTCGAACATCATGATGTCGATCGAGATCCCGCCAATGATGACCATACAGATGAAAAAGAACAACGCGAGGATGGTCAACGATCCGGCTTCGTCATCAAGGAACGTGACCCGATCATTTGCGGACCCGCGCTGCTTTGTGTCGAAATGCTGTGACATCGTTCACCTCGGTGATCTCGCCCTCAATGGACCGTTTGATCTAAAAATTCTTTGCTCTCACAGATCAGGCGCGGCAATTCGGGCGGGAATGTGGCAGTGGCGTGCCGCTAAGTTGCCATAGATGCGGCGCAGGAACCGATCGGCACAAACCCGTCGAACTGTCATGAAGCAGACGACAATCAGGGCATTTTTCTTGGCGAAGAAAATTGCTGCAGGCGGGCCCGCTTCCGTATCGGCCGCGCGGGGCAGGGTGGTTTGGTTAACCGCGCCCTTTGATTTCATGCAGAGAGATGGCGATTCGCGTTTGGATCTCACAATCAGGGCGGCCGGCGCCTTGTTGCTGCCGCGATGATATTTGCGGGGGCGCCGACCGCTGCACTGACTTTCCCAACGCGGAGAGGGGCGTTAGAATTACCTACTCCGAACCAACAAAGCACAGCCGCCATGCCCGAACACGCCTTTTCCTGTCGCTGCGGTGCCTTGCAGGGGACCTTGACCCAAACCTCTCCCGGCGAGGGGTGCCACCTGATCTGTTACTGTCGTGACTGCCGCGCCTTTGCCCATCACATGGGCGTGGCCGACCAGTTGTATCCGGGGGGGGGCAGCCCGCTGTATCAGGTGCTGCCCAATCGTATCGCCATTACCCGGGGTGCAGATCAGATCGCCTGCGCACGCCTGTCACCCAAAGGGTTGCATCGCTGGTACGCCGCCTGCTGTGACACGCCGCTGGCCAATACGGTGGGCACGTCGCGCATGCCGCTGGCCGGGATGTGGGCGCCATTGTTCAGGGATCCGGAGGCGCTGGGCCCGGTGGTGACGCACGGGTTTACCAAGGCGGCGCTGCCCGGGGGGCCGAAAAAGGATCGCGGTATCGGACGGATGTTCGGCCGTCTGCTGCGTCGGTCAGTGTCGGCCTATCTGTCGGGCGCGGCGCGGGTGTCACCGTTTTTCGACGCCGCCGGTGCGCCTGTGGTCCGCCCCGAAGTTCTGAGTGCAGAGGCCCGACGTGCGGCCTTCGCCACTGAACCTGGCAAGCAGGACTGACACCATTCTTCAGGGCAGACTGCTCAGAGGGAAACCGCGAACACCGCCGTTTTCATGTTCTGGAGATATCTAGAGCGTGTTGCGTTTTACTAGATTCATGCGTTCAAGCGCCGGGATGAAGCAGCGTTTGCAACGCACAATGCGTTCATCCCGGCGCTTGAATTCAATTGAACGCAACACGCTCTAATCACCGGCAGTCATGCTGCATTCCCCGACGCGGGCCGCGCCCCGATGATCCGGCCAACAGCCGTCCCGACCAAGACTCATGGCACAGGCAGGCCGCTGGATGCGATCCGAACGCCTGTCCGCTTGTTGCGCCAGACCGAGTCGTGCGGCCTGGGTCAGATTTCCTCGACCGTCACGCGGTCGCGATCGAATGCCAGATGTCCGGCGATCTCTGCTGCGGCGTTACCCGGGGTTTCATGGCTCCAGGCCACATCCTGAATCAGTTCGCTTTTCGTCTGGACCGAGAAAAACGCTGCCTCGCCCAACATGGCCGAAGGCGTGCGCGTGATCGAGGGTTCAAGAAACATCATCGCGATGTCGCCGCGTGGAAAAAAGACAATCGGGGTGTTGTCACCCTCGGTCAGTTCCAGCGCGTGCTCGGTTTCGGCCAGAACGGCGCCGCCTGCGCGTACTGTCCAGATGCCCTTGACGGCGCGGATCGTGATATCATTCATGCGGCTCTCCCTGCAGCAATTTTCGCGAACCTAGAGCACCATGTCCAAAAAATGAATTAAAATCCGCCTGAGGGTCGGTCGAATTTCGGTTCGACAGACTCAAAGTGAACACCTCTCACTCCACAAGAGCGGCAAGCAGCGTTGCCCGCTCAGAGCACATCAAGAGGTGCTGTCGCCTGCATCAGCCAGTCACGAACCCGTCCGTCCAACTGCGGGGCAATCAACGCCGCGACCTGCGCGTGATAGCTGTCGATCCAACTGCGTTCGGCAGGCGAAAGGGCGGCCACATCGATCAGCCGCCGATCAATCGGCGCGAAGGTCAGCGTGTCGAAAGCCAGCATGTCGCGCCCGTCAACTCCCGCCAAAGCAGGCTGCACCACCACCAGATTCTCGATCCGGATGCCGAAAGAACCCTCGCGGTAATAGCCCGGTTCGTTGCTCACGATCATGCCGGGCGCCAACGGCACTTCGCTGATCCGCGAAATCCGCTGCGGCCCTTCGTGAACCGACAGATAGACGCCGACGCCGTGCCCGGTGCCGTGATCGAAATCCATGCCCGCAACCCACAGCGGAAACCGCGCCAGCGCGTCCAGATCACGTCCGGCCAGCCCCCGCGGCCACTGCGCCCGCGACAGTGCAATCATCCCCTGCAGCACCCGGGTGAAACAATCGCGATGCTCGGGTGTCGGATCACCGATGACCACGGTGCGCGTGATATCGGTGGTGCCGTCCAGATATTGCCCGCCGGAGTCCACCAGCAGAAGATCCCCGGCGACCAGCGCGCGGTTACTGTCCCGGGTCACGCGGTAATGCACGATGGCACCGTTCGGCCCCGACCCGGCGATGGTGTCAAAACTGATGTCCTGCAGCACGCCGGTGGCGCGCCGAAACTCCTCAAGCGCGGTAACGATCTCGATCTCGGTGACCTTGCGCCCTTCAACGACCTCTTGCGCCATTCCGTCAAGCCAATGCAGAAAGGCGCAGACGGCCGCTCCGTCGCGCAGATGCGCCGCCCGGGTTGCGGCGATTTCGGGCGCGGTCTTGGCCGCTTTGGCCAGAATGCAAGGATCGGCGTCATAGACCACTGCGACACTGGCGGCGTTCAGGATGTCGGTCACGGCAAAGGGCGCGCTGTCGCGATCCACCCTGACCGGCCCGGTCAGCCCGGCAAGTGTTTCGGCCAGATCGCCAGCGATACTCACGTCATTGCCCAGATGTCCGGCGATTGCGGCGAATTTCCCCTCGCCGCCGAACACCTGAACCTTGCCGTCGTCATGCAGCAGTCCAAAGGCCTGTACGATGGGAACGCGCGGAATGTCGGCACCGCGAATGTTCAGCAGCCAGCACAGAGAATCCGGAAGGGTGATCACCAAGGCCCGTTGCCCCGCGTCGCGCAACTGTTCAGCCATATCCGTCCGTTTGGCACCGTGTGTCGCTCCGGCCAGATCGGCGGGATAGACCGTGGCAGGTGCGTCGGGTGCGTCGGGCTGATCGTGCCATACACTATCCACCAGATTGGCAACCGGCACAAACGAAAGTCCCGGAGCGTCCTCGCGCAGCTTCTCGATTTCGCCTAGGGTGTGCAGCCACGGGTCGAACCCGACACGCGCGCCGTCACTCAGCCGTTCTGTGAGCCAGGGCCCCGGCTTGATCGCAGGCCAGTCGACCGGGGTGAATACTTTCGCCACCTGAGCGCGCACCTGAACCTTATAGCGGCCGTCAATAAAGACACCCGCCTGATCGGCCAGCACCACGGCAAACCCCGCCGATCCGGTGAACCCGGTCAACCAGGCCAGTCGCGCATCCCGCGCGGCCACATATTCACCCTGATGGGCATCGGCGCGCGGCACCAGAAATCCGTCCAGCCCCGCCGTCGCCATGGCAGCGCGCAAATCAGCCAGCCGTCCCGGCCCCTGATCCGGCGATGTGCTCACCTCAAAGGTTTGAAACATGACCGTGCCCCCAATGCCGAACTATGGCTTCTTCTTTGTATAAATACTCATAATCCGAACCCGGCATCACGCGCCTCAACCAGCCCGTTTTATCCCCATGATCCGTGCGCGCGCCCGCGGATCGCTGTCGAACAACGAGGCGAGTTGCTCGGTCATCGCACCGGCCAGTTGTTCAACATCGGTGATCGTCACGGCCCGGTCATAATACCGGGTCACGTCATGGCCGATGCCGATGGCCAGCAGTTCGACCTGCTTTTTCTTTTCGACCATGGCGATCACATCCCGCAGGTGCTTTTCCAGATAGTTCGCCGGATTGACGCTGAGCGTGGAATCGTCGACCGGGGCACCGTCGGAAATCACCATCAGGATCTTGCGCGCCTCGTGGCGCGACGCGAGCCGCCGATGCGCCCATTCCAGCGCCTCACCGTCGATATTTTCCTTCAGCAGGCCCTCTTTCATCATCAGCCCCAGATTGGGGCGCACCCGCCGCCAGGGCGCGTCGGCGGATTTATAGATGATATGACGCAGATCGTTCAGCCGCCCCGGAGCGGCGGGCCGCCCGGCAGCCAGCCATGCCTCGCGCGCCTGTCCGCCCTTCCAGGCCCGGGTGGTAAACCCGAGGATTTCCACCTTGACCTGACAGCGTTCCAGAGTGCGCGCCAGAACATCGGCGCAGATCGCTGCGATCGAGATTGGCCGCCCGCGCATCGATCCCGAATTGTCCAGCAGCAGCGTGACACAGGTATCGCGGAATTCGGTGTCTTTTTCCTGTTTGAACGACAGCGGAGTTGTCGGGTTCGCAACCACCCGCGCCAGACGCCCGGCGTCCAGTGTGCCTTCTTCGAGGTCGAACAGCCAACTGCGGTTCTGCTGTGCCTGAAGGCGACGTTGCAATTTGTTGGCAAGCCGCGACACAGCGCCTTTAAGCGGTTCAAGCTGCTGGTCCAGATAGGCGCGCAACCGCTCGAGTTCGGCTGGCTCGGCCAGATCCTCGGCGCGGATTTCCTCGTCGTGGGTGGACAGGTACACCCGATAATTCGGATCGGCGGCACTGGCCGCAGGCGGGGGCGGAGGCTCCAACGGCGCGTCGCCTTCCGGCATCTCGGCCTCTTCGCCCATTTCGGTGTCGGCCATGTCATCCGTGGAGACCTGGGCCTGGCTTGGATCCTGCGACTGATCCTGCGATTGTTCAGGCGATGCGTCACTGTCTTCGCTGTCGTCCTGGTCGTCGCCCTGGTTGTCAGGATCGTCGGAATTGTCATCGTCGGTGTCGGCCTGATCATCGGCGTCGTCTTCGGAATCGGGGTCGTCGCCCAACTGATCGCCATAGCCCAGATCTTCAATGATCTTTCGCGCGAACCGGGCAAAATCGGTCTGATTGCCCAGTTTAGCCTGCAAACCCTCGAGAGTGCCGCCAGCCTTTTCCTCGAAGAACCCGCGCCACAACTCCATGATGTTGTCGGCACCGGGCGGCAGGGGGCGACCCGTGGCCAGATGGCGGATCATGTAACCGGCAGCAACCGAGAGCGGCGCATCGGCCATCTTGGTGACCTGCGCATAGCCCTTGCGCGTCGCGTCATGGGCGATCCGGGCGTCGATATTGCCCGCAGTGCCGGGCATGGTGCGGGCACCCACGGCCTCGCAGCGGGCCTCTTCCATCGCCTCGTAAAGATCGCGCGCCATCTGCCCGGTCGGCGCATAGCGATTGAACGTCGCGGCGTTGTGGTGACGGCGGCGCAGCGCATAGGCATCGGCGGTGCCCCTTGCCAAAAGCACCTCATCGGCGGTCATCCGGCGGCTGACCTGCGGCAGACGGACCGAATCATCGGTCATGCCCGGCGGATCGACGGAATAGGTAACCGATAACTCGCTGTCGTTGGCCATTGTCTTGGTGGCCTCGGCGAGGGCTTTCTTGAACGGATCGGCGGGGTTGTCGTTGTGTTTCATGGGCGTCGGAACCTGCTGAAGCGGCGTCTCCTCCATGTCGCAGGTTTCTGCGTCAGGGTCAAAGGGGGTGGGGCCTGTTCGAGTGGAGCGGGCGTTTTGGCGCAGTGGACAGATCGACCCCGCCGCGTGGCGGGATCTGATCCTTTCGCGGTTCGCTTTCGGCGGCGCCGGTCAAAGAATGCCTTGCGCGAAAATCAACGCTATGCGGCCTCGGGCAGGGGAAAGACCTGATCGTAAGCCCAATTAAACACGAAGGCATAGATCAGATAAAACACAACGAAGGCCACATCCAGGACGAGCGCCTGCCACAATCCAATGCCCAAATAAAAAGCGAGGAGGGGCAGGGTGACGAGCAGAAGCCCTGTTTCAAAAAGCAGCGCGTGTAGAATGCGCTCGAGAAATGTCTTGTGAACACTGCCCTTCAAACGTTTCATCGCCCGGTCAAAAATCAGGTTGTAGATATAATTCCAAAGGGTCGCGATGGTCGCGGCAATAATGGCAACGACGCCAATATCTTCGGCAGGCATCCCGAATCCCATCGAGCCAAGCGGTATGACAAGAAGTAAGCCGATAATTTCAAAGCTGATTGCATGACGGATGCGGTCGCGGGGCGTTCTCATGTTCTTTCCCATCTGGTGGCCGGGTCGTCCCGTAATAGTGCCCTGATGGGGGAGGTCGTCCTCACGGGTTTTACATATAGGACTTATGACAAGGATCTCAATCCATCCCGATCACTGTTGGCAAAATGTCTTTGCCTAAAAAGGACTTGGGTCGGGCACGGATTTCGCAAATGCCCGGAACCATATCACTCGCTGCACAGGATCGGGACACAATCGCCCGACCCTGATCCCGAGCCTAGCGCATGGCAGTGCTGACAGCGCTTTCCGGCAATTCCTGGTCGAAACAGCGCTGATAGAATTCGGCGACCGTTTCGCGCTCAAGCTCATCGCATTTGTTCAGGAACGTCAGGCGGAAGGCATAGCCGACATCGCGGAAAATAGTCGCGTTCTGCGCCCAGGCGATGACCGTACGCGGTGACATCACCGTCGAGAGATCGCCGTTCATGAAGGCCGTGCGTGTCAGATCGGCGACCGTCACCATCTGGCCGAGGATCTTGCGGCCCTTTTCGGTGTTATAGACCGGTGCCTTGCTCAGCACGATGGCGACTTCTGCGTCGTGGGACAGATAGTTCAGCGTCGCAACAAGGCTCCAGCGGTCCATCTGGCCCTGATTGATCTGCTGGGTGCCGTGATACAGCCCGGTCGTGTCGCCCAGACCCACGGTGTTTGCCGTGGCGAACAGGCGGAAACTCGGGTGGGGTGTGATCACCTTGTTCTGGTCCAGCAGCGTCAGTTTGCCGTCTACCTCAAGCACCCGCTGGATCACGAACATGACATCGGCGCGCCCGGCATCGTATTCGTCGAACACAATGGCGGTGGGGTTGCGCAGGGCCCAGGGCAGGATACCCTCCTGAAACTCGGTGACCTGCTTGCCATCCTTCAGCTTGATCGCATCCTTGCCGATCAGATCGATCCGGCTGATGTGACTGTCGAGGTTCACCCGCACACAGGGCCAGTTCAGCCGCGCGGCGACCTGTTCAATATGTGTCGATTTGCCCGTTCCGTGATACCCTTGGATCATCACCCGACGGTTATGGGCGAATCCCGCAAGAATTGCCAATGTCGTGTCGGGATCGAATTTATAGGTCGAATCAATCTCGGGGACCCGCTCGGTGCGGTCGGTGAACGCTTTGACGTTCATCTCGCTTTCGACGCCGAACACCTCGCGCAGGTCGACCTCTTCGGTGGGTTTCGCGTGTACGTCGATCATGCCGTCGGCCATCTGGGTCATTCCTTTCCGCACTGGCCCCGCAATCGGCAGAACCCGTCATCGCAGGCGTGGTGCAACAAATCATCGGACTGTGCAAGAGAAAGGCGGAAAATCACGAAGGGAACCGGCGCACTTCGAGGCGGTTTAGTTTAATAGGGCATTGAACCGGGGGGCCTTGATGACAACGACGATCGATATCGAACGCTGGATAAATGCGACGGCCAGCGGCGATCGTGCCGCGTTCCTTGCGCTCTATGATGCGACAAACGCGAAACTTTTTGGCGTGTGTTTGCGTGTGTTGAGAGACAGAGCCGAAGCCGAGGAGGTGTTGCAGGACGTATTTCTAAAGATCTGGCGAAATTCCGGACTGTATCAAGCAAACGGGTTTTCCCCGATGACATGGCTGATCACAGTGGCGCGAAACGGTGCCATAGATCGGTTACGGGCAAGAAAATCGCGGGGCGAAATGGTGGATTTGGTGGCCGAACTTCCCGATCATGGTCCGACCCCCGAAGCGGCGGCGATTGCGTCGTCAGACAATGCCCAGATGCAAATGTGTCTGGGGCAGCTTGAGCCGGACAGGGCGGACGCTGTGCGGGGCGCCTATCTCGACGGGATGAGTTATCAGGAGCTGGCCGAGAGATACACAGTGCCGCTCAACACGATGCGAACATGGCTGCGGCGCAGCCTGCTGAAACTGAAAGAGTGTCTGACAGAATGAGTAGCGAAATTCCCATCGACGGAGATCCGGAACGCGACGACGATATGTTGGCGGCGGAATATGCGCTGCATTTGCTTGGCCCTGCCGACCGCGCCGCCTTTGAACAGCGTCTTGCCATAGAAGGTGCGCTGCGCGAGATGGTTGCCCGTTGGACTGAATCCTTTGCGGCATTCGCCGAAGATATCCCGTCCGTCGAAGCGCCGCCTGCGGTTCGCGCGCGTCTGGTCAGCGCCATCGCGCCGACGAAACGCAGCACGGTGGGACAGCGCGGGCTTTCCCTGTGGCGGTTGATTGGCGGTGCCGGACTTGCCGCTGCACTGGCGCTGGCGCTGTTTGTATTCTTGCCGCTCAACAGCATCGATACACTGTCGCCGGCAACCTATATTGCCAATATGCAGTCGGACGACAGTGGGTTTGTCCTGCTGGCCGGGTATCATCCTGACGAGGCGGCGCTGGTTGTCAAACGGTCTGCCGGAGACATTCCGGAGGGGCGCGTGCTGGAATTGTGGCTGATCGCGGCGGATGCGCCCGCGCCAGTGTCGCTGGGCACCTTGCCCGATCAGGCCTCCGTCACTCTCACGCTTCCCGAAGATTTGCGAGACAGCGTGGCCGGTGCGACCTTGGCGATAACCGACGAACCCCCCGGCGGCTCGCCCACAGGGAGCCCGACGGGCACAGTCTTGGCGGCAGGTTTGCTGACCGATGCTTAAACTGCGACAGGAACTCTGGGCGTGGTGTCAGCGTTGTCTCCATAGTGTGATTTCGGGAAAATCTGGAATTACCAAAAACTATTTCCCGACATGCGGCGTGTATAGGGAGAGGGCCGTGGAAACGTTGCACGGTTCTTTGACAAGTGTTTTGCACCGCTCGTTCTTTTCGGTGTTTCGGCACTTTCCAGGACCGTCGCAAGAGGTTCCGGTGGGCGTTGCGGATGATATGGATAGCCCCATGCCATTCGATTGCGCCAGAGTCGTTTAAAGAGTTCTTGTGGTAAGAGTGCGCGTCGCCCGGTTCATTCCGGGCGACGTTGTCTTTTCTAGGCCTTTTTCGCCGCAAAAGGCGATCCGCGGTCCGGCCGCGGTCCAGCGGATACTTGCACCTCAGAGGTTAGAGGTTAAGGCGGCGTTACCCGGCACCAACCGACCCGGGCCAAAACCGGATCAGCCTGAATTATTTGGTGAAATTACGGCTGTCCTTGATCTGATCCCAAGCCCAGACAACTTCCTGCAACTGCTCCTCGTGGCCGCGGTCGCCGCCGTTCATGTCGGGGTGCAGCACCTTGATCAGCGACTTATAGGCCGCGCGGATCTGGGGTTTGGACCACCCGTCGCGCGCATCAAGGATATCCAGCGCCCGCCGTTCAGTCGGGGGCAGGCGCTTGGTGCCGGTGACCGCGCGTCCCGGATTGCGCGTCGCGTTTTCGCCCAGCACCTGATGCGGGTCATCGACCCCAAGTCTGGCCCAGGCGCGCTGCTCGTCGCTGGGTTTTCCGAAGGGTTTGGTTTCGCGTCCCCCAACGCGATCCTTTTCGATCTGCTCGTCCATTTCCTCTTCGGTGGCACCGTTAAAGAAGTTCCACTTGAGATTATATTCGCGCACGTGATCTTTGCAGAACCAAAGATATTCATCCAGTTGGTCAGGGCTGCGCGGCGCACGGTACTGGCCGCCTTCCTCGCATCCGGGATGTTCGCACACCCGGGTCGAGGTCTCGAAAGCCCCCGACATGCCGCGTCTGCCACGGGGATTCTTTTTCTTCGCGGCGCTCACGCGCAAATCGAAACCGAATGGATCGCTCTTTGCCATTGTCCGACCTTTCCGGCATATGCCACTGCGACTCGGGGCTTGCAGTCTAGTGTATTGGCCACCGGAGTGAAGGGGAGATTGAATAAAAATGGTAGTACAGGACGATATCGAGGCCGAAATGCGGCAGCGGCTTGAGCGGGCCTTTGCCCCCAGCGCGCTGGACGTGATCGACGAGTCAGAACAACACCGGGGACATGCCGGATATCAGGAGGGCGGTAAAAGCCATTGGCGCGTCGTCATCGCCGCACCCGCCTTTGGCGGGATGACCCGACTGGCCCGTCACCGTGCGGTGCATACGGCCCTGGGGGACGAGGTGATCGGGCGTATCCACGCGCTGGCGCTGGATATTTCGGTCTGATTGGTCAGATCCGGCGGGCCGGTTATGGCCATTCAATCCTGACCGCGCTCTTCGGCGCGGTCGGGGGCCGATGCCGGAAAGGGGGGCACGTGCGCCTCGCCGGTAACCGCTGGCGCAGTCGGACGTGCCGATCCGAGACGCGGCAGGGCGGGCGCGGCCTCGTGTCGCGGCTCGGGCAGGTGGGGTTCGATGGCGACGCGTTTTTCCGGCGGCGCCAGTGCGGCGGGGGCAGGCAGTGTCGCGGCCAGCTGCTCGGGCGTTTCGACCCCGTCATGGGCCGGCAGACCAAAGTTGGAGGCTTCCTGTTCGATCGCGCGGCGGAACACCAGCATCGTCTGGAACACCGTCTTGGTGCCGGTGAATCCCGAACGTTCCTCGCAGGGCAGGGTGTCGGAGCGCAGATATTCCCACCCTTCGGCGCCATAGTCGTTCATCACACCGGTGAGCGCATGGGCAAACCGTGCCTCGCCCGTTTTGGCACCCTTGACCTTGGGTGCCCTTTTCGGTGCGGGCACCACCACGTATTCGAATGTCGTCATGTCACGCCCCTTGTCGGAAATTCCCAGCCGGTGGTTTAGCAGGGCACGCGGCCACGCGAAACCCCGCCCGATGTGTGTCGGCGTCTGCTTGCCGTTACGGAGAGGGCCAGGCGACAGGCCGAAACGCAACATTTGGAAGCGTCTGCACCAACCGCCCGGGCCCGTCCGTCACAGCTCGAGTTTGGCGCTGACCATCTGGTTCACCACAGCCGGATTCGCCTTGCCGCCCGTCGCCTTCATCACCTGCCCGACGAACCATCCCGCCAATTTGGGGTTCTGTTTCGCCTTCTCAACCTGAGCCGGGTTCTCTGCGATGATTCGGTCGACTGCGGCTTCAATTTCGCCCGTGTCAGTGACCTGTTTCATGCCGCGTTTTTCAACGATCTCGGCCGGGTCTCCGCCAGTTGTATAAACGATTTCAAACAGATCCTTGGCGATCTTGCCCGAAATGTCGCCCGATGCGATCAACCCGACGATTCCGCCCAACTGCTCGGGTGAAACCGGGCTTTCGCCAATCGACAGGTCATCTTTCTTCAGCCGGCCAAACAGCTCGTTGATCACCCAGTTCGCGGCCAGCTTGCCGTCATGTCCCTTGGCAACCTGTTCAAAATAAGCGGCATTATCCACATCTGCCGTCAGAACCGAGGCGTCGTATTCGGTCATCCCGAATTCGGTGACAAAGCGGGCTTTTTTCGCATCGGGCAATTCGGGCAGTGACGCCGCGATATCATCGACAAATCCCTGTTCGATCTCCAGCGGCAGCAGGTCGGGGCAGGGGAAGTATCTGTAATCGTGGGCTTCCTCTTTGCTGCGCATGCTGCGGGTTTCACCCTTGTCGGGATCATAAAGGCGGGTTTCCTGCAGGATGCTTCCGCCATCCTCAAGAATCGCGATTTGGCGGCGGGCTTCGACATCAATCGCCTGCTGGATGAACCGCATCGAGTTCATGTTCTTGATCTCGCAACGGGTTCCGAGATGGGCGAAGTCCTGTGATTCCTGATATCGTTCGTAATCGCCGGGACGGCAGACCGACACATTCACATCGGCGCGCATGTTGCCGTTCTGCATGTTGCCATCACACGTCCCGAGATAGCGCAGGATCTGGCGCAGCTTGACGACAAAGGCCGCAGCCTCTTCAGGGCCGCGAATGTCGGGGCGCGAAACGATTTCCATCAAGGCCACGCCGGTGCGGTTGAGATCCACAAAGGACATATCCGGGTCCATGTCATGAATCGACTTGCCCGCGTCCTGCTCCAGGTGAATCCGTTCGATCCGCACCAGTCGTGCAATCCCGGGGCCCATTTCGACCAGAACTTCGCCTTCGCCGACGATCGGATGATAAAGCTGGGATATCTGATATCCCTGCGGCAGGTCCGGATAAAAATAGTTCTTCCGGTCGAAGGCCGACTTGAGGTTGATCTGTGCATTCAGCCCCAGACCGGTCTTGACCGCCAGCGCCACACAGCCTTCGTTTATCACCGGCAACATGCCGGGCATGCCCGCGTCTACGAAGGCAACATTCGAGTTTGGCTCGGCGCCGAATCGGGTGCTGGCGCCGGAAAACAGCTTGGCTTTGCTGGCGACCTGGGCATGGACCTCAAGGCCGATGACGAGTTCCCAATCGTGTTTCGCCCCCGAGATCACCTTGGGTTTCGGCGTGTCAAAGGCTAGATCCAGCATGGTTTTATGTCCTTCGGAATGGCTGAGACGTCATAGTTCAGAGGGGTGAAAGGGGCAAGGGGCGGTGGATTTCCGCCGACAGAAAGCCGCGAAGGTTGATCGATGCGTCGACTCGTTTATGACTTCGCGCTGCCGGGGAACTGGGCCGCGGCGCTGCCATAGCGAGCCATGATGAAACGACCGATTGCTGCCGCGTTTGCGCTGATGTTGACCCTTGGCGCTTGCGCCAGCACGACAAATACCGTTGTCGATGGTTCGGATTCTCTGCCTGTGATGCGGTGGGATCACCGACCCGAAGCCCCTCTTTGGACCGAAGCGACGCTTACCGCGCTTGAGTCCCATGGAGCAGCGCTTCCCTCCTTTGTGCCCTCCGATATTGCCACATATTGCCCGGGTTATGCCGAAGCCGAGCCTGATGACCGCGCCGCGTTCTGGGCCGGATTGTTCAGCGCGCTGGCCGAATACGAAAGCACATGGAACCCGGTTGCCGTCGGTGGTGGCGGGCTGTGGTACGGTCTCGTGCAGATCGATCCGCGCACCGCACGGGGATATGGCTGTGCAGCAACCAGCGGCTCCGCGCTCAAGGACGGTGCGGCAAACCTCAGCTGTGCGGTACGGATCGCAACGGCGCAGGTGACAAAACGCGGCACGGTAAGCCGTGGCATGCTTGACTGGGGCCCGTTCCACAACGCGGGCAAACGGTCTCAGATGCAGGCATGGACCCGCGCACAACCCTATTGCAAGGCGGGTTGAACCGGCTTGCCCCCCATGATGTCCAAGGGCACTCTGCATCCATGTTGCGCGCCGCGATCATCATTCTCTGCCTGAGTCCCTTCGCCACCTTTGCTCTGGCGGATGTCACGCCGGTGGAAACCACCCGACCAAAGCCGCGACCGTCAATCACCCCCGAGATCATTCCCGACACCCGTTGGGATCACCTCAGCGAAAGCGCCCGCTGGACCCGCGCCGCACTGGACGCCCTGAAGACGCATGGCGCGCCCTTGGTGCGTGTGGTGCCAAAGGACGTGGCCGAATGGTGCCCGGCCTATCCGCAAGCCGGCGCAGAGCAGCGGCGGGCCTTCTGGGTCGGCTTTCTGTCTGCACTGGCCAAGTATGAAAGCCGCTGGCGCCCCCGGGCGGTTGGCGGAAACGGACGCTGGTACGGGTTGTTGCAGATCCTGCCAGCCACAGCGCGTGGCTACAGATGTCGCGCGCAATCGGGAGAGGCGTTGCAATCTGGCGGCGCGAACCTGTCCTGTGCCGTGCGGATCCTGGCGCGCACCGTCCCCCGCGACGGGGTCATTCAAGCCCGGCAGCCGCGATGGAGCGGGGTTGCCGCCGACTGGGGCCCGATGCGGTCAGAAAGCAAACGGTCGGAAATGGCGGAATGGCTGCGCTCTCAGGACTATTGTCAACGGATGACCAGCCCCCGCCCGGTGCCGCGCCCAGCCGATCTTATGGGTCCGGTGATGGCGGGCACAGGCCCGGCACCGCCTCGTAAAATCGTGCAGGCGTCGAACTGAGCGCATCGGGCAAAGGCAGTGTCGCGCGGCGATTCGGCAGGAATGGCCGCCCGTCAGGCAGGTGACGCGGCGGCCATTCCCTTGTCAGCCCAGAATGCGGCCCACCATTTCGTCGGTGTCGCGTGACAGGCCGGGGGTTGCTGCGATCCGTTCCATTGCGGCGCGCATCATTCCCTGCCGGTCCGCGTCATAGCGGCGCCAGGTTTCAAAGATCGTCGTCATTCGCGCCGTTGTCTGCGGGTTCACCGGATCAAGCCGGATCAGCCAGTCAGCGATCAGTTCATAGGCCGCGCCCGATTCGTGGTGCAGCCCGCCATGGTTGCCGGCCAGCCCGCCGATAAGCGAGCGGAAGCGATTGGGGTTCTTCCAGTCGAAATCAGCCCGTGCCGCCAGATCGCGCGTCACCTCGGCCGCCCGTTCGGGTGCGGCCAGCATCGTCTGCAACATCAGCCATTTGTCCATCACCAGCCGGTCATCCCGCCACTGGTTCTCGAACGCGGCCACCTGTTCGTCACCCTTTTCGGTGGCAAGCAGCGCCGCAAGTGCGCCGACCTGTTCTGTCATGTTGTCCGCCGCTTCGAACAGCCGCTCGGCCCGCGCGCCGCCGTCGATATGCGAAAGGAACCCAAGCGCCGACAGTCGCAGCGCCCGCGCACCCGCGCCCTTGGCATCGGGCGCATAGGGGCCGGGCACCGCCATTGCATCGAATATCCCGCCCAATACATCGCCATTGGTTTCGGCGATCTCACGCGTCAAACGCTGGCGGGCATCGCGGATCGCATCCGGATCGGGGGTCAGCCCGGCATCGAACAGTGTCTGCGCCATGTCATCGTCACCCGGCAACGCTATGCAAAGACTGCGAAATGCGGGCTCAAGCGTTTCGTCGCGCAGCACCTTGTCCAGCGCCGAAAGAAAGACCGGCGCGGGCGTGGCACCGTCCACCACCATCGACGTCAAAACATCCTTGGCCAGAGTGCGCCCCGCCTCCCAACGATTGAAAGGATCGGTGTCGTGGGCCAAAAGAAAAGCACGCTGTTCAATGGTCATCTCACGCTCGACGATCACCGGCGCGGAAAAGCCCCGCAGGATCGACAGAACCGGGCGCGGGCCCTTGGTGTCGAAAGTGATTTGATCCTCGGCCTTGTCCATGATCAGCATTTCGCTGCCCGTCATGTCGTTCCCGTCGGGATGCAGGAAGCCGAATGCGATTGGAATGACCTGCGGTTCCTTTGCGGCATGCCCCGGGGTGGGCGGAGTGTATTGCCGAAGATTTACCGTCAGGCGATTGTTGTCAAAGCTCTCTGTCACCTTCAGGCGCGGCGTTCCGGGTTGCTGATACCAGCGTTTGAACTGGGTCAGATCGCGGCCCGTCGAATCCTCAAACACCTGCAACCAATCCTCGATCGTGCAGGCCTGCCCGTCGTGGCGTTCAAAATACAAAGCCAGCGCCTTGTCATATTCCGCGTCGCCGACAATCCGTTTCAGCATCCCGATCAGCTCGGCACCTTTTTCGTAAATCGTGGCGGTGTAGAAATTGTTGATCTCGACATAGCTTTCGGGGCGCACGGGGTGGGCCAGCGGACCGTTGTCCTCGCGGAACTGGCGGGCGCGCAGTTGCAGGACGTCTGCGATACGCTTGACCGGACGGCTGCGCATGTCGCCGGAAAACTGCTGATCGCGGAAAACGGTCAGCCCTTCCTTGAGACACAGTTGAAACCAGTCGCGGCAGGTAATGCGGTTGCCCGTCCAGTTGTGGAAATATTCGTGGGCAATGATGCCCTCGATCCGTTCGTAATCAAGATCGGTCGCGGTTTCCGGGCTGGCCAGAACATAGCGCGAGTTGAAGACGTTCAGCCCCTTGTTCTCCATCGCGCCCATGTTGAAATCATCGACCGCCACAATGTTGAACACCGACAGGTCATAGGCGCGGCCATATACCTCTTCGTCCCATTTCATGCTGCGGATCAGAGCGTCCAGAGCATAGTCGCACTTGTCCTCGTCGCCCGGTCGCACCCAGATGTTCAGAGCCACATCGGCGCCGTGCATCGTGGTGAACTGCCCCGAATGGGCCACCAGATCGCCTGCGACCAAGGCGAACAGATAGGCGGGCTTGGGCCAGGGATCGTGCCATTCGGCAAATCCGTCGCCGCTGTCGCCCGGATTGCCGTTGGACAGCAGGACCGGCGCGTCGCCTTCGATGCGGACGCTGAAGGTGGCCATCACATCGGGGCGGTCAGGATAATAGGTGATCTTGCGAAAGCCTTCGGCCTCGCATTGGGTGCAGTACATGCCGTTGGACATATACAACCCTTCAAGCGCGGTATTGCTGGTGGGGGCGATTTCGACCTCGGATTCCCACAGGAATGGGCCGCCGGGTACGGCGCAGGTCAGATGGGTGTCGGTCACATCCGGGCTGACCGGGGTGCGGTCGATTGTCGCCGAGATCAGCCGCAGTTTTTCACCGTCCAACCGCAGTGTGGTGTGATCAGTGGCGGCCGGATTTGGGCGGAACCGGATTTCGGTGCGGACCCTTGTGGCGTCCGGTGAGAGGCGAAACACCATTTTTACACTGTCGATCAGATGGCTGAACGGGCGGTAATCGGACAGGCGGGTGGCCTGCTGTGCATCCTGCGGCGCGGCGTCTTTCATGGCGGTCCTTTGGCAAAAGACAGTGAACTTTCTGTTGGCCGGGACGTTAACTGGGTAGCTGTCCGGCCGCAACGTTCGGTAAAATCCAATTTGTCCTGAAGCAATCTGTATCAAAGGAGACTATCATGTCCGCACCCCAGACCAACGTGGAGAAGCAGGAAAAGGACCACAAGCCCGCACTCTTGGGTATGAAGGCGTCGGTAATATTTGCCGTCGTGATGCTGATTGTGATGATCGGCTGGCTTGCCTTACGGGGTAACACGCCTGATGAAGCCGAAACTCAGATCGACGGACGCACGGGCGATGCTGTGGTTGCAGAATAATCACCAGGTGCCCAGACGAGAACAGCTGCTGTCAAACGGCCGATTTTTGACATCCGGCTTGCGACGCGCACTTCATTTCGTTGTCTTTTACCGTTCGGGGGGGCATGGTCGGCCCAACGACACAAGACACGGAAATAGTCATGAAGCGCCCCATTGTCGGAATTATCGGCAACCAGAACTTGTTGAACAATCAATATCCAGTGCATGCCGTGGGCTTGATGAACACTCAGGCTGTTGCAGGAGTCACAGATGCGATTCCTATGCTTATACCGGCCGATCCACGGTTGGTATCGGTGCCCGAACTGTTGGATGCCTGTGACGGGTTTCTGCTGACCGGCGGGCGACCGAACGTCCACCCCGAGGAATACGGTGAGATCGCCACCGCCGCTCACGGTGATTTTGACCGTGCGCGAGATTGCATCGTCCTGCCGTTGGTGCGTGCATGTGTCGAGCGGGGCCAGCCATTTCTTGGAATCTGTCGCGGCTTTCAAGAGGTCAATGTGGCCATGGGTGGGTCGCTGTATCCCGAAATTCGCGATCTTCCGGGACGAACCAACCACCGCATGCCGCCCGACGGCACGTTGGAGGAAAAGTTCGAACTGCGACATGCGGTCAGCTTTACGCAAGGCGGAGTGTTTCACCGGCTGATGGGCGCGCAATCTGTGATGACGAATACGCTGCACGGGCAGGGCATATGTCGCGCCGGAGTGCGGATCGTGATCGACGGGACGGCGCCCGATGGAACGCCGGAAGCGATCTATGTGGAGGGTGCTCCGGGGTTTACTCTTTCCGTCCAATGGCATCCGGAATGGAACGCCGCAAACGACCCGGTGTCGCGACCGTTGTTCACAGCATTTGGCGAAGCCTGCCGCGGCTATGCGTCAGCGCGGGGGCGATTGATCAACGGATCTTCGGCAGTTGCCTGAGCGATTAAGGGATTTTTTACCGACATCGCGCAGGTTGGAAGGATGGATCATCTCTGCCCCATGCCTCCGGCACTGTTCTTTGCGCGTTTCTTTGCATCGCAGGCGGCGCGCGACGGTGCCGTCATTCGGCGAAAGATCCGGGATGTGGAAAATATGATCGGTCGACAGGTGTTTCTGGCTGAGATGCGGCGCCGAGGGTTTCCAGTGATCGAGAATGCAGGACAGTTCGTGGTGTTCTGCAATCGCGAGCCGATGCATCGGTTGGTCTGATGCGATTTCCGAGCCGGAAATCGTTTCGGAAAATCTCGATTTTCCGTTTCCAGCGTGAGCTTCGTCAGGCTGCGAACCCCGGACTTTGACGAAGCAACTCATATTTGAGCACGAGAAAAGCCGCCTTCGGGCTTTCTGACGCGTCCCAGGCTCGTTTTTAGGTCGAACCCCGTCATCCAATCCCGGTCACGGGCTTGGACGTAAGTTAACCTCCGGCTTGGTTTTGCGCCATCACCGCTCTGATTTTTCAGTGGCGCGGTAGACCAGATAGGCACGCGGACGACCCCTCAAGCGGTGCGGGTGTCAGCAGTACCTTTCCGGCCCAATCCATTGTGCGGTCGCATAGCGATCACCGTGGGTCGATCCGACGGGAAATGCCGCTTCGATCCGTGCCAGATCATCCGTGCTGAGCTCCATGTCACAGCCCCGGGCCAGATCGCGCAGATGATCCACAGACCTTGTGCCGGGGATCGGCAATACATGATCACCCCGCGACAAAAGCCAGGCGATGGCCAGCGCTGCAGTGGGCACACCCATGCTGGCCGCAAGACGACGCAAGGAATTGGTGGCGACGAGGTTGGCAGCGAGATTGTCGCCGGTGAACCGGGGGGCTTCGGACATGAAGGCAGATTGAGCCACAGTTTCAGTCGTCGGCGGGCGATCGGTCAGCAGACCCCGGCAGACCGGCGAAAACGCGACCAGCGCCGCGCCGGTGTCGGCACAGGCTTGCACCAGCCCAAGTTCGGGCAGGCGGGTCGCCAGAGAATATTCCGATTGTACGGCGGCCACCGGATGCACCGCCACTGCGCGGCGCAACGACGCCGGAGCAATTTCGGAAAACCCGAACGCGGCGATCTTTCCCGCTTTCACAAAGCTAGCCAGGGTTTCGGTGACGTCCTCGATCTCGTACCGGGGATCGCGGCGGTGGACATAGAACAGGTCGACCCGTTCGATACACAGTCTCTTCAGGCTCTTGTCCAACTCAGCCGCAAGATGCGTGGGCGAATTGTCAAAGCTGCGGGCTTTTGTCTTCGGATCGCGGCTTATCGACGCCTTGGTGGCAATGTGGAACCGGTCGCGTGTGTCGGGGCCGCGTGCCGTCAGATATTGTCCGATCACGGTTTCCGAGCGCCCCATGCCATAGACGTTGGCCGTGTCGATCAGCGTGATTCCCAGTTCCAGTGCTGCATCCAGAATGGCAAAAGACGCTTCGTCGGTGGTTGGGCCATAGAAATCGGAGAACGACATCGCGCCGATTCCCAGTGCGGATACCTTGGGGCCGTTACGGCCCATGGTGCGGGTGATCATTGGAGGGCTCCTGACTTTCGCGGCAAGAAACCCGCACGCGCGCGGAATGTCGAGCCGTTTTCTGTCCCAGCGTCCCGGCCCGGGTCGATCAGGCGTCTTCGCGCAGCATGTCAGCGGCCTTTTCACCGATCATGATGGTCGGAGCGTTGGTGTTGCCTGAAACGATCGCGGGCATGATCGAGCAATCCGCCACACGCAGTCCGGAAATGCCGTGCACGCGCAGGCGTTCATCGACCACCGCACCCGGCCCCTGACCCATCGCGCAGGTGCCCGCAGGATGATAGATCGACGCGGTATTGCTCCGCGCCCAGTCCAGCGTCGCGTCGTAATCCTCCATCGGCAGGGACGCGTGGGGGCGGTATTCTTCGGATATCTTGTCGGTCAGCGGCGCATGGCGGGCGATGGTGCGCGCAATGTTCACGCCCGCGACCACCGTGCGGCAATCGGTTTCGGTGGACAGGTAATTTGGCAAGATTTTGGGATAAGTGGCGGCATCCGGCCCGGCCAGCCGGATTTCGCCACGCGATTCGGGGCGCAACTGACACACCGACATGGTGAAGGCCGAAAACAGATCGGCGCCCTTGCCCGGGTTTTCCGCCGACAGGGGCTGGACGTGGAACTGGATGTCGGGGGTTTCCAGATCGGGGCGGGATTTCATGAAACCGGTGGCAAGGCTGGCCGCCATTGCCATGGGACCGGAGCGGAACAGCAGATATTTCAGGCCGATCCGCGCCTGATTGACCAGACCGCGCACTTCGTCATTCAGGGTCGGCTCATTGCATTTATAAACCAATCGGGCCTGCAGATGGTCCTGCATGTTCTGGCCAACTCCGGGCAGGTCATGCACCACAGCAACCCCGTTGTCCTTCAGGTGTTCGCCCGGGCCGATCCCCGACAGCATCAGGATCTGCGGTGAATTGATCGCCCCACCTGAAAGCACGATTTCGCGCCGGGCGGTGACAGTATGCAGCGCACCCGCCTTGTCGCGGTATTGCACTCCAGTGGCCCGCTTGCCGTCAAGAATTACCTTTTGAACGTGGGCGTGGGTGATGATCGTCAGGTTTTTGCGTGACTTGACCGGGTTCAGGTAGGCAACAGCGGCGCTGCACCGCCGACCGTTCTTTGCAGTCAGCTGGAAATATCCAACGCCCTCTTGCTGCGCGCCATTGTAATCGGGATTGAACGGATAGCCCGCCGATTGCGCGGCGGCGACCCAGGCATCGCAGATTGGCCGCTGGATGCGCATGTTCGACACGTTCAGCGGTCCCTGATCGCCGTGAAATTCATCGGCGCCGCGCTCATTGTTCTCGGCCCGGCGGAACAGCGGCAGAACCGCGTCCCAGCCCCAGCCGCGATTGCCCATCTGTGCCCAGCGGTCATAATCCTGCGGCTGCCCACGCACATAAAGCAGCCCGTTCAGGGAGGATGACCCGCCCAGAACCTTGCCGCGCGGCCATTCGATGGACCGCCCGTTCAGCCCCGGATCGGGCTCGGTTTTATAGCACCAGTCGACCGAGGGATTGTGAATCGTCTTGAAATACCCGACCGGGATGTGAATCCACGGGTTTGTGTCGCGCCCGCCCGCTTCCAGCAGGACAACGCGAACTGCCGGATCGGCGCTCAGCCGATTGGCCAGTACGCAACCCGCGGATCCAGCCCCGACAATGACGTAATCTGCATCATGACCTGCTTCGGACATGCGATTCTCCCATGGTTCGATGAAAAAACTCTATACAGAATCAAATTCACCGCATAGTATTTTTTGAAACAAAATGTCTCATTAATTGAGGCGCGCGATCCAAAGACGACTGTTAAGATCACTTCAGGGAGGAACGAAGATGACAATTGGTAACAAGCTCAGCGGCATTTCCCGCCGCGATCTGTTCAAACTGGCCGGGCAATACGGCATGTCCAGCACGCTGCTGGCCGCTGGCAGTTTCGGTGGCGCGATGAGCATCGCAAACTTGGCCCGCGCGGCCGAGTCGACCTATGAGCGGCGGTTTGCGAAAGAGGCCAAGCATACGCTGAAAATGGGCGCCTCGGGGTTCAACGCGCGCAACCTGCTGATTGAACGGGCAGGCGGGCTGGAATTCGCCCGCGATCTGGAAAGCCGGACAGACGGCGAAATCCGCGTCGAATTCATTGGCGACAACCAGATCTGCGGTCAGACCTCTTGCGTCGAAAAAACCCAGCAGGGGATCGTCGACATCTATTCCGCCTCGACCCAGAATTCGGCCGGGGGTGCGCCTTATCTGAACGTTCTCGACTATGCCTATATGTTCCCGTCGCGCGCGGCCCAGTACCATTTCCTGTACTCACCTGAATCGAACAAACTGCTGCGCGAGCCGCTTGAAGAACGCCACGGCCTCAAATTCCTGTTCAGCCATTGCGAGTTGCGCGGAATCCAGTTGGGGCAGGGGTGGAAGGATCGCCCGACCGTCACCAAGGTTGAAGAACTGTTCGGCACCAAGAACCGCGTCACCGGAACACAGCTGGGTCGCATCGCCATGCAGGCGCTGAATCTAAACCCCGTGCCCGTGGCATGGGAGGAAACGCTGGACGGTCTTCGTCAGGGTCTGATCGACGGTGCCGAGACTTGGGCCTCGGCAGTGGCCTATGCCGGGATGACCCCGGTTGTGTCCCAGTCGGTCGATCTGAAATTCTTCTGCGGCACCGAACACACATCGATTTCCACCAAGGTTTACAACTCACTGTCCGAGGAATTGCAGAACGCGGTCATGGAATCAGCCTATTGGACGCAGGTCCATGTGCAGGGCGCGAACGAGGCGGCGCTGGTCAACACCGTTGGCTTTTCCGATCCGCAATTGCCAAACACGATGTTCGTCAAGGACGATGTGCGCTGCGCCTTCCTTGCCGACGATCAGATCAAGATCGCTGAGGAAATGTGTTCGCCCGAGTTCCAGCCGCAGCTGTGGGAGCAGTGGCGCGAGCGTCTGAACAACTGGGCCGGTGGCATTGATACCTATCAGGAAATCTATGACGTCGCGCGGCAGATTCCAAAAGACACGCTGCCCGAGAATGTCGAGCCGCGCCGCTGGTGGAAGGGCTGACATCCTGACCGGATGAACCTGTCCGGTCCCCGGTCGGGGGCCGGCCTTACGGTCAATCGGGGCGACCCGGGCGGCAGACTGCCACAGCGGCAGGCCAACCTAACCAATGCTGAGGAGGGGTCATGTCCCTGTTTTCGGAAGCCATCGGCGTCGTCGGCGCCATGGCAAGCGGCGATTCCTTTGAAATGAGCAGCGCGTTCAGGACCAATGGCGCCTGGCTTGCAGGCATCGTGTTCACCCTGCTCGGCGGGCTGTTCATCCTGATCGTTTACCGGGTGATCCCATTCCTCGAGCGGCATCTTGAACGCACGATCATGGTCTATGCCTATCTCGGGATCGCGGTGATCATCTTTGTCGAGGTGATCCGCCGTTTCGTGTTCTCGGTACAGGCGCCCTGGTCCACGACCTTTCCGCCAGTGCTGTTCCTGGTGATGACCTGGTTCGGCTGTGCCTGGAATATCAAGCTGCGCACGCATCTCGCGTTTACCGAATTTCGCAGCAACATGCCCCGCCCGATGCAGATGGCCTGTCTGTCGCTGGATGCGGTGCTGTGGCTGGGGTTTTGCGTCATCGTTGTCGTCACATCGTCGCGTATCACGGCGCAGTCGGCGGGCAATTTCCAGATCCTTGAGGGAACGGACAATTTCATGAAATGGTGGTTTCTGATCACAATGCCCATCGCGTTCCTGCTGATGTCGGCGCGGGTGTTGCAGAACTGGGCCGACGACTTGGCCAACTTCCGCACCGGGCGCCCCCTGATCGAGCCGGGTATCATCGGGGGGGATGCGTGATGACTGATGCAACCATCATAACGCTGATATCGGTCGGCGTGACCTTTCTGTTCATGCTGGGCGTGCCGGTGTTTCTGATCATCGGATACTGGGTGATCGGCACCACTTTCGTTCTGGGTCAGACGCTGGACAATGTGGGGGCCGAACTGTCGAATGTGTTCGTCAAGGGGTTTGCCCTGCTGGCGATGCCGTTGTTCATCCTGACCGGCGATCTGATCAACAAATCAGGTATCGCGCGGCGGCTTTCCGATTTCGCTTATTCCTGTCTTGGCTGGCTGCGCGGTGGTCTGGCCATGGCGGCGATTGGCGCCTGTGGGTTGTTCGCAGCGATTTCCGGATCCAACAGCGCAACCACCGCGACCATCGGATCAATGCTGCACCCCGAGATGGTCAAGGGCGGATACGACGAAAGATTTTCCGCGGCCACGGCAGCGGCAGGGGGAACAGTGGGTATCATTATCCCGCCATCGATCATCTTTATCGTTTACGGTTATCTGATGAACCTGTCGATTTCGGACCTGTTCATCGCCGGCATCCTGCCCGGTGCGCTGATGGTCTGGGCGATGATGTTCGCCTGCTGGATCGTCTGCTCGCTAAACGGCTGGGGCTATCTGATTCCGCTGCGTCTGGGTCGGGTGCTCAAAACCGCGTTCGGCGCATGGCTTGGGTTCTTTGCCATCGGGTTGGTGCTTTACGGTATCTATACCGGCAAGTTTTCCCCGACCGAGGCGGCGGCGGTGACGGTCGGGTTCTGCCTGATTGTCGGGCTGATCTCTTATCCGCTGAACCGGATGATGCACAACGATGCCGACACGCCCGTCGATCAAAAGGGGTATCGCGACATGGTCGTGGTCGAGGGGTTTAAACTGACCGAGGTGCCAAGCATCGTCATGCGCTCGGCCCAGATCACCGGCATCCTTGCGCCGCTGATCGGGATTTCGGTGGTGATGCAGCAAAACCTGTCGCTACTTGGTGCGCAGGAGGTGATCGGCAATTTCGTAACGTCGATGGGCGGGTACTATGCGGTTCTGTTCACCTCGATGGCGATTGTGTTCGTGGCCGGGATGATCCTTGAATCTCTGCCGGTGACGATCATCCTTGCGCCGATCCTGGCACCTGTAGCGGCCAGCGTGGGCGTCGACCCGGTGCATTTCGCGGTGATTTTCCTTGTCGGCGCGTCGATCGGATTCATCACGCCGCCCTATGGTCTGAACCTATATGTCGCCAGCGGGGTGACCGGAGTGCCCTATTTCAGACTGCTGAAATACACCGTGCCCTATCTGGTCGCGTTGATTGCCGTTTGGTTGCTTGTCGCGTTGACACCATCACTTGCGTTGATGCTATTGCCGAACTGACTCCGCCCACCGGCGGCTGATGCCAAACCCGAAAGCAGAGTGATGTCCGAAGACCCGGCGGCTGAAACAGGCCAGATCCCGACCAATTTGCGGCTTTTGCTGCTGCTGGAAGAACTGGCGCGTGTCGGCAAACCGGTCAGCCCGGCGGATCTTGGGCTGGCGCTGGGCCTGCCCAAGCCGACGGTGCACCGTCTGCTGAACACCGCCGAGTCCGAAGGGTTCGTCCAACGCGATCTTGACGGGCGGTCCTTTGGTCCGGGTCGGCGGCTGCGGCGGCTGTCGGTGAACACGCTGTCATCGCTGAATGTGCGCACGGCGCGCGTCGCTATCCTGACGGCTGTGGCCGAAAAGATCGGCGAAACCTGCAACATCGCCACCCCCGACCGTGAAGCGATGCGATATCTCGACCGGGTGGAAACCAAATGGCCGCTGCGCATCCAACTGCCGATCGGCACACAGGTGCCGTTTCACTGCACCGCCAGCGGCAAGATGTATCTCAGTTCGCTGAAGCCAAGTTTCCTTGACCGGTATCTGGCCGCTGCCGTGCTGAACGCCCGGACACAGCACAGCCTGACCGAGCCTGCGGCCCTGAAATCCGAGTTGGAACAGGTGCGCCACAACGGGTTTTCCACAGATAACGAGGAATTCATGGAAGGTATGGTGGCGATCGCGGTTCCGATCCTGGACGATCAGGAACGGGTTCTTGCCACCCTGTCCGTGCATTCTCCGGTGCAGCGTCAAGATCTTTCGGCGTTGCAGACGCATCTGCCGCTGTTGCAAAAAGCTGCGCTGGATCTTTCGGCGCTGCTTTTGGACTAGCCCGCCGATCCCCGACACCGCGCTGAAATGGGGGCTTTTGTTTCCCCGTGCGGTACCACATGATCGGCTCCGACAACGAAAATCCGGGAAGGAACCTGCATGAAAACCGTATTGTTCACCGCTGCTGCGATTGCGCTGGCGATGCCCGCGCTGGCCGAAACGCGCATCACTTACAAGTCGGCCAAGGCTGGCACCGCCTATTATCAGATGGGCGTTGAAATCGCCGAAGCGATGAAGGCTGGCACCGGCGGCGACGTGATCGTCACGCTGGAAGAAAGTCAGGGGTCGGTGCAAAACGTGATGGAGGTGCGGGCACGCGGCGCGGACTATGTTTTCACCACGCCGCCCGCTCTGATTGGTTCGGCACAGGCAGCCAGCGGCCCGTTTGCCGACAAGGGCGATCCGGCCTTTGACGGTATTCGCGCGCTGTTTCCGATTCCGTCGCTGACCATGCATTTCATCATGTCCGCCGACAGCGGTGTCACCACGCTTGACGGGCTGGAGGGCAAGACGATCCTTCTGGGGGCTGGCAGTTTTGGCGCCACCGAGGGTGAAAAATACGTCGAGCTGTTCGGGCTGACCGACAAGGTGAAAATTGCTGACAGCGAGTTGTCGAATGCTGTCGCCGCGCTGAAGAATGGTCAGATCGACGGGTTCGTCACCGCAGGCAGCTATCCCGCGCCAAACGTGATCGAAGCGGCGGCCAGCATGCCGGTCACGCTGATTTCGATGACCGATGAACAGGTGACGGCGACCAAGCGCACGCCTGTCGTGATTCCGGCTGGCACCTATCCGGGACAGGACACGGACGTGGCCACCACATCGCTGCCTGTCGTCGCCTATGCGACCGACAAGATGGACGACGACACCGCCTATCTGATGACGAAAACGTTCTGGGAGCAGAAAGACATGCTCTCCACGACCTCGCCTTGGTGGGGGGCCGTCAGCAGCGGCATGTTGTCGACAATCACGACGGCGATCCACCCCGGCGCCGTGCGGTACTATGACGAAATCGGCGTGAGCCTGAGCGATTCGCAAAAATAGGCACGCGATTCTGCGGGGTGTCAGTTTGTGCGCCCCGCAGGACTGTTTGCATGGCCAATTGTCCCGATTGGCGGGGCAGGGCGTGGCGAAAATGTCCCTTTCCGGCATCAACGCCCCGTGATCCTGCGCAGAAATGGGAACTTTTGGACACTCGATGGCTTGCCAGTCACATGGATTATGAGAAAATTCAGCGCAATGGTCCGGTGTATTTTGCACCCTTAACGGCCGCGCCCTGTCTGGAAGGAAAATTACCGCCATGCTGACCCGTCGCAATCTGCTGCAATCCGGGGCCGCAGTCGGCCTGTTGGGCGCCACGCCCCTGACGGCCCAGACCGTGCCTGACTATCCCGTTCCGCCGCAATACGAACCGCGCATTGTTCAACTGCGCGTCAATCTGGCGCCGGGTGAAATCCACGTCATGCCCGATGAATTTGCCCTGTACTGGACTCTGCCCGATCTACAGGCGATCCGGTACACAGTCGGAATCGGCCGTGTGGGATTGTACGAGCCCGGCGAGTTCGTTGTTGGCGCGAAGAAAGAATTTCCAAGCTGGAAGCCGACCCCCGACATGGTCAAACGCAGCCCCGACCAATACGCCAGATATGAAAAGGATGGCATTCCGGGCGGGTTGACCAACCCACTGGGTGCGCGGGCGTTGTATCTGTTCTCACCGGGACGCGGCGATACTTTCCTGCGGATCCATGGCACGCACCTGCCCAACACCATCGCTCGCGCCGTCAGCAATGGTTGTGCGCGTCTGGTCAACGATCAGATCGTCGATCTCTACAATCGCGTGCCGATGCAGTCGCGCATCGTGTTGTACCCTCGTATGGGGCCGAACGCGTCTTCGGCGCAGGGCTGACGCTGTCGCAATCGTGACTGTCCGGGATTGGTTCGCGCCTCTAGGGTGTGTGCCAATCCTGGAGGTATCCCCATGCAACGCATTCTGCCGACTGTTCTGATGACTTTCGCCCTGGCGCTTCCGGTTGGGGCGCAATCGGTCATCGCCCGCGACGGATGGGTCGTGATCGATACCGACAAACCCTTTGCCACTCTGCTTGACGATACCAAGGCAGCGGTCACTGCCAATGGGTTTGGCGTGGTCACACAGGCCGGACCGACCGCTGCAGCCCGGAAACGCGGCATCGATATCCCAGAAAACCAGGTCATCGGCGTTTTCAACAACAAATTTGCCGTCCGCATCCTCAACCTGTCGGTGCCGGCGATGATCGAAGCGCCGGTGCGTTTCTATCTGACCGAGGACGATGACGGGACCGCCACCCTGTCCTGGAAGACGCCAAGCTTTGTCTTTGCGCCCTATTTTGACGAAGCAGACGCCGATCTGAAGGCTGCGGCAGGCGAACTTGACGCCGCCTTCCAAAAGATCGCGCAGGCCGCCTCCAACTGACTGGTCAGCCGACCGTGGACCATTTGCATGATCGGCTTCGCCGTCCGGTGGTGCCCTGCTGCGGGCTGTCTGCTAATATGCGGTGCGTCCGGCGGCGCAGGCTTGACCGCCGCGCGCGCGCCCGACACCATGTCCGCCGCCGTGATAGACCGGCAATGAAAAATTAACGACAGATTTAAAGGGGCAGGCATGGCTGGGGCATTGGACGGGTTGAAGGTTCTGGATTTGACGCGGATTCTCGCGGGGCCGACCTCTACGCAGCTCTTGGGTGATCTTGGCGCCGAAGTGATCAAGATCGAAAACCCCTCGACCGGCGGCGATGACACCCGCGCCTGGGGTCCGCCCTTTATCGCCGATGCCGCTGGCAATCAGACCGATCTGTCGGCCTATTTTATGTGCGCCAATCGCAATAAACTGTCAGTCGCAGTGGATATCGCCACGCCAGAAGGGCAAGAAACGATCCGCGCCCTGGCCGCGCAATCCGACGTGATGATCGAGAATTTCAAACCCGGCGGGCTGGCAAAATACGGTCTGGATCATGCGACGATCTGTGCCGAGCATCCGCGGTTGGTGTATTGCTCGATCTCGGGCTATGGGCAGACGGGGCCAAATGCGGCCAAGCCCGGCTATGATCTGATGGCGCAGGGGTATGGCGGCATCATGTCCCTCACCGGGGTCAGCGACGGCGAGCCGATGAAAGTGGGCGTGGGCATCGCCGATGTGATGTGCGGCATGTATGCGACCGTCGGCATCCTTGCCGCATTGCGCCACCGTGACGCCACCGGGCAGGGGCAGCATATCGATATCTCGCTGGTCGACAGTCAGATCGCTTGGTTGATCAACGAGGGGGTGAATTACCTCGCCTCGGGCGATGTGCCCCAGCGGCGCGGCAATGCCCACCCGAATATCGTTCCCTATCAGGTATTTGCCGCCAGTGACGGGCATCTGTTGGTGGCCGTCGGCAATGATCGCCAGTTTGCGCGGTTCTGCGACTATCTCGATCAGTCGGGGCTTAGCGCCGATCCGCGATATGCCACCAATCCCGCCCGATTGGCGAACCGTGACAGCCTGATTGCCACGCTGGCACCGCTGCTGGCTGCACGTCCCATGGCAGATATCATCGTCGGACTTGAGGCCCGCAAGGTGCCTGTGGGGCCAGTACAGACATTGGATCAGGTGTTCGCATCCGATCAGGTGGCAGCGCGCGGCATGGTGGCACAGGTGGCGTCCGATCATGCAGCGGCGGGCCATGTGCGGCTGATCGGCAACCCGCTGAAAATGTCGGCCAGTCCAGTGAGTTATCGCCGGGGGCCGCCACGCTTTGGACAGGATACCGAAACCGTATTGGCACGGCTTAAAAAACCGCTCTGACGGAACCCCTGCCGCAGAAGACTGTAACATGGACGTGATGCGGAACCTGGAAAATCGGCAAAACCGGTGACTCCGGGCGATATTTTCCGGCTTTCCGATCACATGACTTCACAGAGGTGTCATACACCTCTCTGTGACGATGGTTTTGCCCCATGTTTCGTTAGGCAGGGTCAACAGCACCAGAAAACGGCGGAACAGCTTATGACGCAAGATATTTTTGGCCAACCCATCAGTCTTGATGCGGGTCCGGCTCTGGACAGCTGGAACGCGATGCAACTTGCCTTTATGGCGCATTCTGCCGCCACGCCCACCCATCTGGCCGCAACCCTGAGTGCTGCGCCCGGTTTCGCGCTGGCCCACGCCGTAAAGGGCATGTTCCATATCCTGTTGGGGCGGCGCGAATTTATCGCCACGGCGGCTGAAGCAGCGGAGATGGCCCGTGCCGCACTCGCCATAGCGCCCGCCACCCAGCGGGAAATTGCGCTGGTCGGCGCGCTGGACGACTGGCTTGCGGGCCGGGTGCGTGAAACGCTGGCCACCTTCGAAAGGCTGCTGGCCGCAAACCCCGGCGATACTCTGGTGGTGAAGCTGGATCATGCGCTGCGCTTTGTGCTGGGCGACAGCCCGGGCATGCGGCGGATGATCGAACAGGCGTTGCCTGCACATGGGGACGATCATCCGGGACGGGGGTATGTCTTGGGCTGTCATGCCTTTGCGCTCGAGGAAACCGGCGCGTTTGAGCTGGCCCATTCGACGGGGCACAGGGCGTTGAAGCTGTGTCCAGACGACGCCTGGGGGCTACATGCGGTTGCCCATGTCCATGACATGACGGCGGATGCACAGGGCGGGCTTGACTGGTTGGCAGGGCGCGAGGGGGCCTGGGCGCATTGCAACAACTTTCGCTTTCACGTCTGGTGGCACAAGGCGTTGATGCACCTTGATCTTGGCCAGACCGATGCGGTGCTGGCGCTGTACGATGATGAAATTCGCAAGGAAAAGACCGACGATTACCGCGACATATCCAACGCCACGTCGCTGTTGATGCGGCTGGAACTGGACGGGGTGAAGGTTGGCGACCGTTGGGGCGAACTCGCGGACCTGTCCGAGGATCGTACCGAAGACGGCTGTCTGATCTTTGCCGATCTGCACTATATGCTGGCGCTGGTCAGCGATGACCGGACCGATGCCGTGACGACGTTGATGGGGCGGTTACACCGCGACGCGCGCGCCCAATCCAGCTATATGCACCGGGCGATGGCACAGCCCGGATTGTCTGCGGCGGCGGGGCTGGTGGCCTTTGGTGACGGGAAATACGACATCGCGTTCCTGAACCTTGCCCGTGCCCGCAAGACGATGCAGCAGGCTGGCGGCAGCCATGCACAGCGCGATGTGTTCGAACGGCTGACCATCGACAGCGCTATCCGGTCGGGGTTTCTGGACGAGGCCGAAACCATTCTGACCGATCGCACTGCGCATCGGGCGGGCCGCGAAGACGGATATGCGGCGGTCCGCCGCCAACTCATCGCCAGAGGCCGCGATGCCGCTTGCGCAGGACGCGTTCCGGCTGAATAAGCGGCACGAACGGAAAACCGGTATGGTCATGGAATCAACGACAGATCTTGCGGCATATGGCCGAGCCAGCACGACGCGGGCTCGGCCCGCCGCAGGTGTGACTGCACGCGATCCGCGGCTCGATTTCTATCGCGGCATCGCCATGCTGATCATTCTGGCGGCGCATACGCCCAACAACTTTTTCTCAAGCTGGATCCCCGGCCGTTGGGGGTTTTCCGACGCGACCGAGATCTTCGTCTTTTGCTCAGGCATGGCCAGCGCGATTGCCTTTGGGGGCAGTTTCGACCGGCGCGGCTGGTTCCTTGGCACCGCGCGGGTGGCCCAGCGGGTCTGGCAGGTCTATTGGGCGCATATCGCGCTGTTTGTCGCCACAGCGGCGATGCTGGCGGCGATCGACCTGCTGGGCGGGTTTGATAAGCAATATATCGGATCGCTGAACCTGTGGAAATTCTTTGCCGATCCCGCAGTGCCTTTGGTGGGGCTGTTGACGCTGACCTATGTGCCGAATTATTTCGACATCCTGCCGATGTATATGGTGATTCTGGCGATGCTGCCGGTGGTGATGGCGCTGGCGCGGGTGCATGTCTGGCTGGTGTTCGCCGTGTCCCTGGCGGTTTGGCTGGCGGCGCAATCGGCGCTTTTGGGCTGGTTCGGGTTCAGGGATGCGGGAATAAACTTCTCGGCAGAACCGTGGTCAACGCGCGAATGGTTCTTCAATCCTTTCGCTTGGCAGTTGATCTTTTTCACCGGTTTTTTCCTGATGCGCGGCTGGATCCCGGCGCCGCCGGTGCGTGCCTGGCTGGTTGTTCTGGCGGCGGCGGTGGTGATCGGCTTTGTGTTCCTGTCCGCAATCGGATTCCGGCTGTTCCAGTGGGAGCCGGTTCAGACGGCCTTTGTCGCAATGACCGGGTGCAGCGAAACCGGGTTCGGCGCGTGCAACCCGGTGTTTGACTGGCGGCAGGGCTTTGCCGGATGGTATGACAAGACCGATTTCGGCATCCTGCGCTTTGTGCATTTTCTGGCTCTTGCCTATCTCGCATGGGTGGTGGCCGGTCCGCATGGCCGCCGTCTGCGCCCGGTGGGTGACGGTGCGGCGACCCGTGTCTGGCGCGGTTTTGTCGCGATGATCACCAAGGTCGGGCAGCAATCACTGGCGGTCTTTCTGTTCTCGATGTTTTTCGCCCGCTTCTCCGGTTTTGTAATGGACCAGATCGGCAGAAACGTCTGGAACATGACCGCCGCCAACCTTATCGGCTTTGCGCTGTTGATCGGTCTCGCTTACGGCGTGTCCTGGTTCAAGCGTCAGCCCTGGAAAGTATCGGCCACCGGATGACCCTGAACCGACGCACCTTTATCGCGACCCTTGCCGCCTTGTCGGCGGCACCCGCCGTGGCCCGCGACGAACTTGTGGTGTCCGAGACACCTTTTTCGCGCGAGTGGCTGGTGGCCGAGGCCGAACGGCTGGCGAAATCCCCCCATGTCCCGGCACCGGATGTGCCCGAGGCATGGCGCAATCTGACCTATGACCAGTACAAATCGATCTGGTTCAATTCGCAAAAGGCGATCTGGGCAGACGAGGCGCGTGCGCTGCAGCTCGATCTGTTTGCAGCCGGTCTGTTTTTCAAACACCCGGTCGAGGTTTCGATCGTCGAGAGCGGTGTGGCGCGCACCCTGGGATTTGACATCTCGCTGTTCGACAAGACCGACAAGTTTCCCGATTTGCCGGTTGAAGACATGGGGTATTCCGGCATCCGTCTGCGGGCCGAATTGCACAAGCGCGGAATATTCGAGGAATTCATGGTGTTTCAGGGCGCCAGCTATTTCCGGATGATCGGCAACGGCCAGACCTATGGATTGTCGGCGCGCGGGCTTGCCCTGCGCACCGGTGACGATGCCGGAGAAGAGTTTCCCGAGTTCACCCGGTTCTGGATCGAAACTGCCCCAGCCGGGGCCGAGACATTCACGGTTCACGCCTTGCTCGACGGGCCTTCGGTCTGTGGTGCCTATACCTTTGTCATCACCCCCGGCATGCCTGCCCGGGTCGAAGTGGCGGTCACCCTGTTTGCCCGTGTCGCATTGGACCATGTCGGTCTTGCGCCCCTGACCAGCATGTTTCTGTTCGATGAAACCAACCGCCACCGGTTCGACGATTTCCGCCCCGCCGTGCACGACAGCGAGGGATTGTTGATTCACAACGGCAACGGCGAAGTGCTCTGGCGGGCGCTGGCCAACCCCGCCGCGCTGCAATTTTCCAGCTTTGTCGACGATAACCCCAAGGGGTTCGGTCTGATGCAAAGAAACCGCCGGGCCGAGGATTACGCCGACCTTGAGGCACAGTACGAAAAACGTCCGTCTTTGTGGATCATTCCGCGTGGCGACTGGGGGCCGGGAACTGTGCGGCTGGTTGAAATTCCGGCTGACCGCGAAATATATGACAATATCGTCGCGTATTGGTTGCCGCATGCGCAGTATGCCGCCGCATCGCGGCATGATTTTGCCTATGGGATGGAGTGGGGTGATAACCCGACCGATCTGCCTGACGTGGCAAAGGTCACCAATACGCGGATCGGCAAAGGGTTCGATCAGCTAAAAACCGTTGTGACGATTGACTTTGCCGATCACCCGGGCATCGCAGGCGACCTGAAGGATCTGGTCGTTCGGCTTGGTGGCCGGAATGATCTGGAGCCAGCTGTCGTGCAGCGAAACCCGGGAACCGGCGGTGTCCGGGTGGCGTTATCGTTGCAACCGGGAGAGGAACGCGCCATCGAGTTGCGCGCTCAGATATTTCGGGATGGAACCCCTGTCAGCGAAGTGTGGCTTTATCGATGGACGGCGTAACAAATTTTCAGAGCCGGGGCCGGATGCCGCCGCTCAATCCTCTCTACCGCCCGATTCAGGCGCTGGATCGGCCCTATGGCGGACCCGACCGTCCGAATGTGCGTGTGCGCTCCCGTGCGGCACTGTGGCGTCTGGCGACATTCGTACCGGCGGTCCTGACCACAATGGGTCTGATTGCCGCCTTTACCGACTGGTTCGCCATGGGCGGTCTGTCGGTGTTTGAATGTGTGGTGATCGCGCTGATCGCGTTTACCTTCTTCTGGATTGCACTCTCGGTCAGCACGGCCAGTCTTGGCGTTGCCACGCTGCTGTGGCTGCGCCGCTACCCCGCGTCGGAGTCACAGGACGATGTGCGCGGGATGAGCGTGGCTCTGCTGATCCCGATCTATAACGAATCCCCCGCCGATGTGTTCGGTAATGCCGCTGCGATGATCGACGCCCTGCAGGACGAACCGCACCGGCACCATTTTTCGCTGTTCGTGCTGTCCGACACCCGGGACGAAGAGATCGCCCTGCAGGAACTGCGCGCTTTTCACGCCCTGCGCGCCACACTGCCTGCCGGCACCGGAGTGTTTTACCGTCGCCGCGAGACCAACACCGACAAAAAGGTCGGCAACCTTGCCGACTGGATGGAAAACTGGGGCGGCAGCCACGAGGCGATGCTGGTGCTGGACGCCGACAGCCTGATGAGCGGGCGCGCCATTGTCGCGCTGGCCGATGCCCTGTCCGACGATCCGTCCGCTGGATTGATCCAGTCGTTTCCCATGCTGTTCGGTGCGACAACGTTGTTTGGCCGTATTCAGCAGTTTTCCAACCGGATTTATGGCTCTGCACTTGCCGAAGGGTTGGCCCGGTGGACCGACCGCGAGGGCAATTATTGGGGTCATAACGCCATTATCCGGTCCTCTGCCTTTGCCGCCTGTGCGGGATTGCCGCGTGTCAGGCTGAAGAACGGCGAGGAACGGCTGATCCTCAGCCATGACTTTATCGAGGCCGGGCTGCTGCGTCGTGCCGGATGGTCGGTGCGGTTCCTGCCGCGGATCGAGGGCAGCTATGAAGAGGTGCCGCCGACCCTGATCGACTATGTCTTGCGCGACCGTCGCTGGTGTCAAGGCAACCTGCAACACCTGCGTCTTCTGGCGTCGCGCGGGTTTCATACCGTTTCGCGGTTTCATCTGGTCAGCGGTGCCATGGGATACCTGATGTCACCTGCTTGGTTGGCGTTGCTGGTGGTCTGGGCGCTGGTCGGGCAGGGCAATGACGGCAATGTCTTCCAGTATTTCGAAGGCTTCGATCCTCAGGTGCGTTGGCCAGAAATGTCGACGTTCAAGGGCATTTCGATGCTGACCTTCATGTATGCCATGCTTTTGGCGCCGAAATTGATGAGCGCGGGCGCGATCCACCGTGTCGGCATCCCTCTGCGCGATCTGGGCGGGGCGCGGCAATTCGTGCTGTCGGTTCTGGCGGAAATCGCTTTGTCGGTTGCCTATGCTCCGGTGCTGATGGTGCAGCAATCCGTCGCGGTTCTGCGCACGGCTGCGGGCATAAGCGAAACCTGGTCCCCGCAGGCGCGGCGTGGCGGGGTCTATGGCTGGCCCACGCTTTTCAAGTTTCACGCGCTTGAGACGGTACTGGGCGCGCTGCTGCTGGTTGGAATGGGCTTGGGCGTTGTCACGCTTTGGCTGATGCCCATCGTGCTGTCGCTGGTGATGGCGGTGCCGCTGTCACGGCTCAGCGGCGTCAACCTGTCCACGCGGCGCTGGACCGCGCGCCAGCTGGCCACGCCCGAGATGTGCAACACCCCCCGCATCATCCGCAGGGCCATGGCCGAGCGTCGTCGCTTTGCCAGACTGCTGGCCACGCCCGAGAGAATGGCGGCGGAATAGGCGACAGATTAAGCGGGATGACTTTTCGCAGAGGCAGTCCGTTCAAAAGTCGCCCGATTCCGGGGCGAATTTAGGCTCCTTCCAAAGTCATCTCGCCTTAGAGCGTGTTGCGTTTTACCAGATTCATGCATTCAAGCGCCGGGATGAGGCAGCGTTTAACTCACAATGCGTTCATCCCGGCACTTGAATGCAATTGAACGCAACACGCCTTAATTCAGCGTCTCGAACCAGTTGAGCGCCAGTGTGGCCCAGCCTTTGGGGATGCCATGCGTCCCGGGATGCAGGGCGAATTCCAGCGCCGTGCCGGGGGCGCAGTCCTCCCAGCGGCGAATCCAGAAATTGCCAATCGTGTCAAAGGCATCGGGGCGCATCATGTCGCAGCCGTTCTCTGCCCGCCAGATCACCATGGCGTTCCACACATCGCCCTGTTTGATCGCGCCGCCACCCAGTGGCCGACCCTCCAGCGGGACAGTGGTATCGCGCCAGCCGTGCGTGTGCAGCAGGCGCACCGGCCCGGCACAATCCGTCGGGTGCGGTCGCCAGAAACTGCCCGCCACCGGGGCATAGGCGGCAAAGGCGCCGGGATCTTCACAAGCGATATAGCTGGTCATTGATCCGCCGATGGAAAATCCCGCAAGCAGGATCGCGTTGCGGTCCACGCCGAACCTTGTGGCGGCGTCATCGGCCACCTGTTTCAGAAACGCCAGTTCGTCGCGTTGTTTCGGGCGGTCGGGGTGAAACGACCAGCCGGTTGAAAACCGTCCGGGGCGCTCCATGCCATCGGGGCCAATCAGCGCATAACCGCGTGACAGGATCGTGTCCGACATGCCGGTGTTGCGGATCGCGCCGATCCCCTTGCCGCCCGCACCATGCAGAAACATCACGGCAGGCACGTCGCCGGACGCGCCGTCGGGCAGGGCAATGTGATAGGTGCCCAGGGGCACGCGGCAAGGCTCGGGGGCGTCAAGGCACCCGGCCATGGCAGGCCCAACCGACAGTGCGAACAATGCGAGGGCGGCGCGGATCATGACCGGTCCACCGGCAGGTCCCGCGCCAGCCATCCCGGCCCGGCAGCCGAGCCCAGCATGCCTTCGGGCACATCAATGATCCTTGTGAACCCTGCGTCGCGCAGCAAGTTGCCCAGCCGCGCCGACCGCACCCCCCGGGCACAGATCAGGGCAATCGGTGCATCACGGTTGCCGTTCACCGTTTCGGACAGGGCGGCGATGAAATCGTCGCGGCGCAGGTCCATCCGCGCAGCACCTGCCGGGCTGCCGGTTTTCACCCATTCGTCGGGGCGGCGGATGTCGATCATGGTGATTTCGCCTTCTGTGGCCATGCGGTACGCTTCGGGGGCGCTCAGCGTTTCTCCGGCAAAGTCTTCGGTGATCGCGGCATAGAATTGGCTGCGCCCGTCCAGCACGAGATAGGCGGTGCCCAGAGCGGCCAGACCGCCGAAGACACCGACAAGCAACCAGCGGCGGATCGGTTTGTCCACTTTATCCCGCCGCTTTCAGCCGGGCGCGCAGGATATCGCCCGCTTGCTCGACGCTCAGGATCGGCGGAAGCAGGCTCAGCACCTCGCCCGTGGGGGACAACAGATAGATAAAACTGCCGTGGGAAAAGATCGGGCCGTATTGCGGATCGTCGAAAATATGTTCGAACTCGACCTGAAACGCGTCATAGGCCACCTGCAAAGCCTCGGGGGTGCCGGTCAGGCCGATGAAATCGGGATGCAGGTATTCCAGCGGCGGGCCGATGGTTTCAACGGTGTCCCGCGCCGGATCAACGGTGATCAGCACGGGGCGCACCGGCATTCCCGCCGCGCCCATATCGGTGGCAATCTCGGCCATCAGGGGCAGGGCGACGGAACATATCTGCTGACAGTTGGCATAGCCGAAGAACAGCAGTTGCGGCCAACCGTCGGGATCAGATTGCGAGTGCTGCGCGCCGGATTGATCGGTCAGGGTGAACGCGCCGCCCACATCGAAGGGCAGACCTGCGGCGAAAGATGCGCCGCCAAGAGACAACGCGCCGATAACTGTGGCGGTGCGGATCATTCGAACAACAACTCCTTGATGTCCTTGTCCGTCTCGAGGCCCAATCCGAAATATCCATCCTTGGCGATTGCGGCTTTCACGCGCGGGTCACGTCGATACCACGGGCCTTTGCCCGCAGCCTCGGGGTTTTTCTCGGCCCAAACCTTGGTCCAACTGTCGGCTTTGGTCCATTCCGCGTCGCCCACTTTGCGGATCAGTTGCACCTGATAAATGTTGACCGCCCCCAGATCGGGATCGTCGATCAGCAACCCGTCAACCTCGACCTCGGCACCACAGAACGGCAGCAGTTCGGCAACCGCACCGTTGAATGCAGCCTGACTGTTCTTGTTGGGCAGTACCAGAACATCGTCGGCGGCGCGGACCAGACCCAGTTGCCGATCTCCACCGCCGCAATTCTCGGGGCAATCACCGGTTAACTCACAGAGCACATCCACGACCTGCGCCTGAAACAGCGCCGGCTGTTCGGCGTAGAGGTTCCAGGATTTCGCATGACTGCCCTCCGAGAAATCCTGCGCCACTGCAGGCGTGGCGAGAACCAAAAGTGCGGGGATCAGCTGTCTCATGGAGATCATCGCTCGCCCTCCGGAACCGCAAAGGGGGGAACCGGGCCGTAATCCTCGTGGTTCTGCACGGTGATCCCGTCGTCTGTCACCACATTTTCCACGACCAGATAATTCAGCCCATCGCGTTCATACAGCATTCCGTCGGCTTCGATTCGGTGACTGGCCAGCTTCAGTTGCGTGTCGCCCCCGGCGCTGTCAGCACTGCCTTCGATCTTGAGCACCATATAGACGGTGCCGTCTTCGGCCAGCAGCCCCACGGGAATGCCGCCCGCCGAACACCACAGGGCGCAGGTGTGATGCGCGCTGCCGACAACCGCATCAGGCCCGCCCATTACGCCTGAGAAATAGCACCATGTATCAATGATTTCACCGGTGACCTGAATACGGGTGCCCTCAGCCGCCATACCCGCGCCCGCAAGCGCGATCAATCCGCCTGCAAGGGAAATGGCTCGCAACATCAGCGTTCTCCTGTCTGCGGGTGGATGATGGTTCAGACTGGCACAGGTCAGCCATTCGGGGAACCATGTTTTACCTAGGATAAAGCAGGTGTGAACGGGTCGAGGTGAGGTGCCTCTGTTGGCCTTGCCGCGTCAGGCGGTTTGCGGTCGCAGCCCCAGAATTTCGCGTGCCTGCTGCCATGTGGCCACCGGGCGCGAATATTGCTCGCATACCGCGACCGTGCGGCGCACCAGCGCGGCATTGGACGCGGCAAGGGTGTCGCGGTCCAGCCGCACGTTATCCTCAAGCCCGGTGCGTGCGTGGCCGCCTTGGGAAATCGCCCAGTCGTTCAGCACGGCCTGATTGGCGCCGATCCCGGCAGCGCACCATGGCGCATCTGGTCCAAACAGCCGCCGCACGGTCGCGAGATAGAAATCGAACACATGGCGGTCGGCGGGCATGGCATTTTTCACCCCCATGACGAATTGGACATAGGGCGTGTCGCGGATCTGGCCGTTACGGTACATTTCGCCGGCCTTGAGGATATGGCTCAGATCGAAGGCCTCGATCTCGGGCTTTACATCGTGGGTCAGCATTTCGGCGGCCAGCCAATCCACCAGAGCGGGCGGATTTTCATAGACGCGCGTGGGAAAGTTGTTCGATCCGACGGCAAGGGATGCCATATCAGGGCGCAGGGGCAGCATCCCGCCCCGCTCGGGTCCCGCACCTGACCGCCCACCGGTCGACAGTTGAATGATCATTCCGGGGCAGTGTTCTGCGATCCCCTCCATCAGGCGGGCGAACTTTTCGGGGTCGGATGTGGGGGTCTGGTCATCGTTGCGCACATGGGCATGAACGATGCTGGCCCCGGCCTCGAACGCCGCATGGGTCGATTCCACCTGTTCGGAAATCGTGGTCGGCACGGCGGGATTGTCGGCCTTGGTCGGAACCGATCCGGTAATCGCGACGCAGATGATGCATGGTGTGGTCATGGGTAACCCTTCAGCTATCGAAAATGATGGTTTCCTGCGAGCCTTGCAGGTGGATATGCGCCGGGCGCCAGTCGTTCATGCCGTTGGGCCAGGGATAAGGGCCGGGTTGCACCGTGCGGAATTCAGAACCACCATCGTCGCCGGGGATCACCCGCCCACAGCCACCGAAATTCGGATCGAGCGGTGCCAGATCGCTTTCCTTGCGATGGTGGGACCGGTCGCGCGGGATGTATCCGTCGGGTTGTGCCGTCTTGCTCATAGCTCGATCCCCATGTCGCGAAACGTCTCTTTCGCCAGTTTGATGGCATGGTTGGCCTTGGGAACCCCGGCATAGACCGCCACATGCAGGAACGCCTGCAAAATCTCATCCGGGGTGGCGCCGGTGTTCTGGCTGGCGCGTATATGCATCGGGATCTCGTCGAAATTTCCCGTCGCGGCAAGCAGCGCCAGCGTCAGCAGCGACCGGTCGCGGTGTGAAATCGTATCGTCGGCCCATACCGTGCCCCATGCACCTTCGGTGATCAATTGCTGAAACGGCGCGTCAAACGGGGTTTTCGCCGCCTCGGCGCGGTCGACATGGGCATCGCCCAGCACCGCGCGGCGCACGGCCATTCCGGCCTCGTATCGTTCTGACATGCAACTGCTCCTGTTATTGGCGGAATGTTTCTGCACTGGCGCGGCCCGTCAATAGGGGAGCCCGACATAGTTTTCGGCCATCGCCCTTTACGCCACCTCATTGGTGCGCAGAAATTCAAGCTCGGCGGGCTGCATTTTCAGATCGAACGGCGTCTGATCGGGAAACCGGTACAAGAGCGATGAGAACCACCACGAGAACCGCTCGGCCATCCAGACCCGTTTCAGCGCCTGTCGGGAGTATTGTTCGATCGCCGCAAAGCTGTTGTTCTCATAGAAATCCCGCAGGGCATTGTACAGGTAATGCACGTCCAACGCGGCTGTGTTCTCGCGTGCCGCGTACAGGTCACGAGTTACCTTTGTCTGGCCATAGACCATCACCGGCTTGCCAGTGGGATGCGCGAAATCAATCCGGAACGTTTCTTCGCCAAAGGCAATCAGCGTCCCGGCATGGGTGTACCCCTTGGCGTGCATCCTGTCGCCGCAACCTGCCTGCTCCAACAGGGTGACCAGCCCCTGTTCCAGAACCCCGGCGCGGATTCGCCCGACAACATATTCCTTGGTCTTGCGCTCCAGAACCACGCTGTCGATCCCGCGCCTGTGCAGAAGCTGCGAGAGCAAAAGTCGGGATGGCCCGCCACCGATGATGGCAACCTGTGTCTTCATCGATCCCTCTCGATCCCGCGGTTTCACTGTGGATGACGGATACGCCTGACGGCAACCGTTTGCATCTGTCCGACCCGTCTAACGTCCGCGAATGCGTGGATCCAGCGCGTCGCGCAGCCCGTCGCCGATGTAATTCACTGACAGCACGCTCAGCGATATCGCCAGACCGGGCCACATCACCCGTTCGGGATACTGCTGCAGGTAATCGGTCGAATCAAACAGCAGCCGCCCCCAGGTGGGAAAATCCGAAGGAAACCCGAGCCCAAGAAACGACAAGGCGCTTTCCGTGATGATCGCGTTGGCGATGCCCAGTGTCGCGCTGACCAGGATGGGGGACATCACATTGGGCAGGATATGGCGCGTGATCATCCGCCGGTCGGGTGTGCCGATGCTGCGCGCGGCCAGCACGAACTCACGCTCTTTGATCGCCAGAACATCGCCACGCACGATCCGCGCCGTCTGCATCCAGCTTGTCATCCCGATCACCGCGACGATGAGAATGAAAATCCCGGTTTCCGGCCCGAACGCCGACCGCAGCGTATCGCGAAACAGCATGATGACCACCAGCAGCAGCGGCAGCAACGGCAGCGCAAGGAACAGGTCGGTTAGCCGCATCAACAGCCCGTCGAGTCGTCGAAAATATCCGGCCAGAACGCCGATGAGTGTGCCCAGAAACAGCGAGAGCGCCATTGCCATCAGACCGACCGCAACACTGGTCTGTCCGCCCGAGATCATCCGCGCCAGCGTGTCGCGGCCCAGTTGATCGGTGCCGAACGGATGCGCAAGGCTGGGTCCGGCGTTGCGGGCGGGGATATCGATGTATTTTGGGTCAATGTCCCAGAGCAGCGGGCCGACGCCGACCGCCAGCAACATGAGCATGAAGAAACCTAAACCCGCCACCGCCCCTTTGTGGCGGCGGAACTGATCCCAGACCTCCAGCCATTGATTGCGCGGCAGCGCCGAAAGCCCGGCGGGTTGCGCCGGGCCGACTGCGTTGTGGATCACCGGGGCGGTTTTGGGGCGGGTTACGGGGTCAGTCATAGCGGATCCTTGGGTCAAGGACGCCATAGAGAATGTCTGCGATCAGATTGAACACCACGATCAGGACGGCGAAAATAAAGGTCAGCGTTTGGACCATGGGCAGATCGTTGGCCTGAATCGAAGTGATCAGCAGTTGCCCGATCCCGTTCACCTTGAACACCTGTTCCGTGATGATCGCCCCGCCAAAGATGCCCGGCACCCCCATTGCGATCACGGTGACGACCGGGATCATCGAATTGCGCAGGACATGCACCATGACCACGACGGATTCCGACATTCCTTTGGCCCGGGCGGTCCGGACATAATCCTGATTGAGGTTGTCGAGCATCGACGCGCGCATGAAACGGCTGATCTGCGCCGTGGTCTGCAACGCCAGAACCATGACGGGCATGATCATCTGCTTTAGCTGCACCTTGAAGCTGGCCCAGTCATTCACGACATGGGTGGTGTCATAAATCGACGGCAACCAGCCCAGTTTGACCGAGAAGATCACGATCAGCAGCACACCGGAAAAGAACGGCGGCACGGAATAACCGACCATCGAAACGAAGGTGCCCGCCTGATCGAAGACTGAGTATTGCCGATAGGCCGAGTAGATGCCGATCGGGAGCGCGATCAGCACCCCCACGACATAGGACAGCCCAACCACCCACAGGGTCTGGGGCAGGCGCTGATAGATGATGTCCATCACCGGGCTGCGGGTTTGCCATGAGATCACCCGCAACTTGCCCTCGGCAAAACCGGTGCCAAAGATGTGGTCAACAGTGTTCAACGGTTCGATCCAGAAGAACTGGATCAGCCATTTGGCAAACCGGATATAGCCCGGTTCACCCAGCCCCAGCGCCAGCCGCATCTTTTCCTTGACCTCGGGCGGGACGGTCAATGGCACCTGCGCCATCGGGTCGCCGGGTGACAAGTCCAGCAGCAGGAAGATCACCAGCGCGATGAACAGCAGGGTTGGCACCGATATCAGCAAGCGCCTGAAGGTGAAGATCAGCATGGGCGCCTCGTGTCAGGGTCGCGGAGCGGGGGCGGGCGCAGTGCCGGCCGCCCCCCGGGGGTGCGTCGCGGCAGCCCGCCACACCCCGGCGCGCAGCATTGTCCGCCACACCCCGTGCGCATCGGAAAAACCCGACACGCCCGGCGTGCATCACTTGACGCGATACCAGTCAGCGACGTTCCATAGTTCTGAGTCCCAGGTGTTCAGGATAACCCCGCCCAGAGAATTGGAATGCGCCGAAACCCGGCCCCGGTCGACCAGCGGAAGAACAATATCGGTGTCTTTGGTGATCATATCATTCAACCGTTTGGCGATGCGGCCGCGTTCGTTCAGATCTCCTGTGCGACCCAATTCGGCGATCAGTTCGTCATAGGCCGGATCGCAGAACCGGTTGATGTTTTCACCCTGCCATTGGCTTTCGGGGCCGGGGATCTTTTCGCAGGTATAGGCGGCCAGATAGGCCTCGGGGTCGGTACCGTCGAAGTTGTTGGCGAACAGTCCAACGTCGCCATAGAACTTTTGGAATGTGTCGGGCGAACCCGGATCGCCGCCGAAATAGACCGATCCGTCGATCGCGCGCAGTTCGGTTTCCACACCGATATCGCTCCACCACTGTTTGATCAGGGCCTGAAAATCCTGCCGCACCGCGTTGACCGAGGTTTGGAATAGCAACGACAGTTTCTTGCCGTCCTTGTCGCGGATGCCATCGCCGTCACTGTCTGTCCACCCGGCCTCGTCCAGCAACGCCTTGGCACGTTCGACGTCCTGAGGCATGCAATCGGTGTTGTCCGAGGCATACATCGCAGGCGCGGGCACCACATTGCAGGTGGCGCGCCCGGCCTGACCATAGCCGATCTCGACCAACAAATCGCGGTCGATGGCAATGCTCAGAGCTTTGCGCACACGGCCATCCGACAGGATCGGGTGCGGATGCGTGAGGGTCGAACGCTCGCCCTCGGGCAGGTCGGCAGAGGGATCGGTCAGGTTTATCTCAATCCGTTCAACCAGTGTGCCGAACGCGGAAACCGGCGTGCCCTTGCCCGCCGCCGCCATGTTGGCAATCACTTCGGGGGCAAGCAACAGGTTCCATGCATAGTCGTATTCGCCGGTTTCCAGTACCGCACGCCCCGCCGCAGCTGAATCGCCGCCGCCCTTCAGGGTCAGCGTGGCAAAGGCCGGTTTTGACGGATCGCGATAGTGCGGATTCGCCTCCATGGTGATCACATCGTTCGGGCGGAATTCCTTGACGGTAAAGGGACCGGTGCCGATTGGGTTGAAGTTTGCATCGGTACATTCGGGCGCGCGGGCACCCATGCATTCGGCAAACTGTGCGGCCTGAAGGATCGGCGACTGGCCGCCCATGAACGGCAGATAGGGGTTCGGCTTGGGTTCCTTGAACGTTACCTTGACGGTCAGTTCGTCCAGCGCTTCGACGGTTTCGACACCTTCGAATTTGGCAAGTTGGGCACAGCCGCCATCGGGGTCCATGCAATATTCGGCGGTGAATACCACATCCGCCGAGGTGAAGGCCGTACCGTCGGACCATTTCAGATCTGGCTTGATCTGCCATGTGATGCTGGTCAGGTCTTCGCTCACGCCGCCATTGGCAATCGTCGGGATCTCGGCCGCCAGAAACGCCACAGGGTTGCCCTCCTGATCGTAGCGGCCCAGCGGTTCAAGAACCAGCGATGCCGCCTCGGCGTCCTTTGTGCCGCCCGACAGGAACGGGTTCATGATCGACGGCGCCTGCCAATAGATGATCTTGACCTCACCATCGCGGCCACGCTCGCCTGTTTGGGTTTCGGCATCGGCCATCGTCGGGGCGACGATCGGGACGACGAACGGGGCAAGCGCCGCAATGGCGACAGCACCCCGAAGGGCTGTTCTCAATTTCACAATAGGCTCCCTTGTTGGTTGTTCTTCGGCTCGGTCAATAAATGGCAGGCCACGAAACGCCCGGGCTCCACCTCGCGGAATTCGGGGTCGATGGTGGTGCAGATGTCCATCACCTGCGGGCAACGGGTGCAAAAGTTGCATCCCTCGGGTGGGTGTGCAGGAGACGGCACATCGCCGGTCAGGATCATGCGATTCCGGCGCGCGGCCAGTACCGGATCGGGCTCGGGCACCGCCGAAAGCAGCGCACGGGTATAGGGGTGCCTTGGGTCGGAGTAGAGCGATTCACGCGGGGCCAGCTCGACGATCCGCCCAAGATACATCACCGCCACCCGGTCAGCGATATGGCGTACCATGGACAGGTCGTGACTGATGAACAAATAGGTCAGACCTAGCCGGTCCTGTAAATCCTCAAGCAGGTTCACCACCTGCGCCTGAATTGAAACATCCAGTGCGGCAATGGGTTCGTCGCAAACGATGAACTGCGGGTTCAGGGCGAGAGCCCGCGCAATGCCGATCCGCTGACGCTGCCCGCCGGAAAATTCGTGCGGATAGCGGTTGGCGAAATCGTGGTTCAACCCGACCTGATCCATCAATTCGTGAATCCGTGCCAGCCTCTCGGTTTTGTCGAGTCTGGTGTGTTCCTTCAGCGGCTCGCCAATGATCGAGGCGACCGTCATGCGCGGGTTCAGCGACGCCAGAGGATCCTGAAACACCATCTGCATGGCGGGGCGCAGTTTGCGCAACTGGTCGGGGGTGGCCTCGGCGATGTTCGTGCCGCCGATATGGACCGATCCGCCGGTCAGTTCATAGAGCCGCAGGATCGCCCGCCCACACGTCGTCTTGCCGCAGCCCGATTCACCGACAAGCCCAAGGGTTTCGCCCCGGTGGATATCGAAGGTCACACCGTCGACAGCCTTTATGGCGCCCACCCGGCGTTGCAGCAAACCGCCATGGACCGGGAAGTGCATGGTCAGGTTGCGAACCTGCACCAGAGGCGGGGGTGGTTCAGCCAAGGTATCGACCATGGCGCGCTCCTCGCTTCCTTGCAGTTGCTCCTCGCGGGGCGGGCTTGCGCGATGAGGGACGCAAGGACCGAAGAGCGCCCGGCCTATCCATCTTCCGTCTCTCCATCCCAGTGGCAGGCCAGGTCATGCCCGACACCTACAGCACGGCGTTGCGGGTTCTCGGCGGCACAGCGGCCGAACCCATGGGCGCAGCGTGGCAGAAACACACAGGCATCGGGCGCAGAGCGCAGGATCGGCGGCTGCCCCTCGATCACCTTCAACCGCGCCGCGCGCTGGCCGTGCACCGACGGAACCGTCTTGAGGAGTGCGCGGGTATAGGGGTGGCGGGGATTGGCGAACAACTCGGCCACCGGCGCCTGTTCGACCACCTGACCGCCGTACATCACGATCACCCGGTCTGCGATCCCGGCGATCACACCAAGATCGTGGGTGATCCAGATGATCGCCATCCCCGACTTTTCGCGCAACGCCTTGATCAGCTCGAGAATCTGCGCCTGAATCGTCACGTCCAGTGCGGTGGTGGGTTCGTCGGCGATCAGCACTTCTGGGTCGCAGGCCAGCGCCATGGCAATCATCACCCGCTGCCGCATGCCGCCGGAAAACTGATGCGGATAATCCTTCAGCCGCTGCGTCGCGTCAGGGATGCCGACGAGGTGCAGCAACTCGGCCGCCCGGGTCCAAGCCGCTGACTTGTTCAGCCCCATGTGTTTGCGCAATGGCTCCATGATTTGAAAGCCGACGGTAAACACCGGGTTCAGCGAGGTCATCGGATCCTGAAACACGAAACCGATCCGCTTGCCCCTGATGGCGCGCAATGTGTCCTTGTCCACCGTCAGAAGATCATGACCGCCAAACAGCACCTGACCGCTCCGCACAACGGCAGGCGGCGACGGCAGCAGCCCGATCAGCGCCATCATCGTCACTGATTTACCCGACCCGGATTCACCGACCACCCCCAGCAGTTCTCCGGCGTGCAGATCAAAGCTGACGGAATTCACCGCATGAAGATCGCCAGAGCGCGTGTGAAAAACGGTCGTCAGGTCCCTGACATCAAGGACGGGCAAGACGCCATCCGGCATGTACGACCCCCCGGTCAGTTCCTTTTCTTGTCCCGGATCGGCTGATATCGGGCAGTCCGCCACGGGTTTGGTTAACTGTTGTCCAAGAATGCCGTTCCGACAACCTCTATTCCGGTAACCTCGCGCCAACCCTGAGCTTTCGCGCGGGGTCAGCTGCCCTCGCTTGACCTGGCGCAAACCGCACGCCACTATTGCACTTGCACTTGCACTTGCACTTGCACTTGCACTTGCACTTGTACTTGCACTTGTACTGTCGCCGGAGCCTGAGCCTGACACGCCGCATTTACCCGCCCATGCCGCCTTGACCGATAGGTTGCCTGACCCAGAATAGCGCGGCGTGGCGAACTTGGCTAAAGCAGGTCGAGCCAACGGGAGCGTGCCGCCGCAACGATCCGCACAGCAGGGGATGACCTGCCGGGCGTTCGGTCCCGGTAACGCAGTCTGCCCTGCGAAATAATCGCCACCGCACCGATTGCGCGCCGCCACCGCACCCCCATATTCCGGATGTCACGGCACGGGCACCACCGCGATCCAAAGTCATGTGCCGCTAAAAGTTTTTCATCCATGGATATCCTCTTGGTACTTGCCGGCTTTGCCGCCCTGATCGGTGGTGGAGAGTTCCTGGTGCGCGGCGCGGTCGCCATCGCATCGCGTTTGCGTATTTCACCGCTGATCATCGGGCTGACCCTTGTGGGGTTCGGGACATCCACCCCCGAACTGATGACCAGCCTGCAGGCCGCCCTGTCCGGTGCGCCCGGCATTGCGGTGGGCAACGTTGTCGGCAGCAATATCGCCAATATCCTGCTGATCCTGGGGATCGCCGCAGTGATTTCGCCGATTGCGGTGTCGAAAGCCGGGTTCATGCGCGATGGTGGCACGATGATGGTGGCAACGCTGCTCTGTGCCGGGCTGGTTGTGTTTGGCGAGTTGGGGCGGGCAGGGGGCGCGTTTCTGATCGCCGCATTGGCGGTGTATTTGTGGATGACACTGCGCGACAGCCGGGGCGCACCCGGGTCCGATGACCTGCCCGGCTTGGACACCGGAATGGGGATGGCGGCGCTTTTGGCGCTGGGCGGGTTGGTTCTGACCCTGATTGGGGCGCGGGCGCTGGTCACCGGCGCAGTCGGCATCGCGGCAGATTTCGGCGTGTCCGAGGCGGTGATCGGGCTGACGGTGGTTGCCGTGGGCACGTCTTTGCCGGAACTCGTCACTTCGGTCGTGGCGGCGCGCCGCGGCCAAGCGGACATCGCTGTCGGCAACATCCTGGGCAGCAATATTTTCAACATCCTTGGGATACTTGGCGTCACCGCGCTGGTGCGCCCGTTGCAGGTTCCGGCAAGCATCGCCGGTTTTGACATCTGGGTCATGTGCGGCGCGACCGCGCTTTTGATCGCGGTGATCCTGCGGGCATGGCGGCTGTCACGTTTGCAGGGTGCGGTGTTTCTGGCCGGGTATGGCGCATATCTTGCCCGCCTTGCGACAACTCTCTGACCCCCCCTTTACGCCGCGCGCCGGGCCTGCCACGGTTCGGCCAAACAATCGAAAGGACGCTCTATGCCCGTGAGAAACCGCTTTGCCGAACTTCTGCCCGAAATCACCGAATGGCGGCGCGATTTCCACACCCACCCTGAACTGCTGTTTGACACCCACCGCACCAGCGGCATCGTTGAGGCAAAGTTGCGCGAATTTGGCTGTGACGATGTGGTGACAGGTTTGGGTCGCACCGGAGTCGTCGGTGTCATCAAAGGGCGCAAGACGGGATCGGGCAAGGTGATCGGATTGCGCGCCGATATGGACGCCCTGCCGATCGTCGAAGACACAGGTCTGCCCTATGCATCGCAAACCAAAGGTAAAATGCACGCCTGCGGCCATGACGGGCATACCGCCATGCTGCTCGGGGCCGCGAAATACTTGTCCGAGACACGCAACTTCGACGGTACGGTCGTGGTGATCTTTCAGCCCGCTGAAGAAGGTGGCGGCGGCGGCAGAGAGATGGTCAACGACGGTCTGATGGAAAAATTCGGCATTCAGGAAGTCTATGGCATGCACAACTGGCCCGGCATGCCCGTGGGCAGCTTTGCCATCCGTCCGGGCGCGTTTTTCGCCGCCACCGATGTGTTCGAGATCGACATCGAAGGCCGGGGCGGCCACGGTGCCAAACCGAACGAATGTATCGATCCGATCGTCGCCGCGTCGCAGATTGTCACTGCACTGCAGACGATCGCATCGCGCAACGCCGATCCCGTAGAGCAGGTGGTGGTGTCGGTCACATCGTTCCAGAGCGAAGGCGACGCGTTCAACGTCATACCGCCCCGTGTGCGTCTGCGTGGCACGGTGCGCACCCTGAACGAAGAGGTGCACGATCTGGCCGAAACTCGTCTGACCGAGATCTGCGAGCTGACGGCAAAGGCGATGGGCTGCACGGCAAAGGTCCATTATAACCGTAACTATCCCGTCATGGTGAATTCCGAAGAACAGACTGAATTCGCCGCCGAAGTCGCGCGCAATGTGGCGGGCGCCTGCGCCGATGCGCCGCTGGTCATGGGGGGCGAAGACTTTGCGTTTCTGCTGAATGCGCGGCCGGGGGCTTATATCCTTGTCGGCAACGGCGACACGGCAGGCGTACACCACCCGAAGTACAACTTTACGGATGAGGCGATTCCGGCGGGATGTTCCTGGTGGGCGGGTGTCGCTGAGATGCGGATGCCCGCGACCTAGGGGCCCACGACCTAGGACAAGGTGGATTTGAAACGGATTGAAATTCGCCCCGAGTTCGGGTGAATTTCGATCCGGTCAATCGCAGAACAATAGATCTGGATTTAGCTGGACGAGGCCCGGCGCAAAGCTTCGGCCGACAAGGTCGTGCCGGGGGCAGGGCGCAGCACATCGATTCCAGTGTCGTGGTTTCCGACAGTGTCATGCAGCAGCGCACGAACATTTTCCGGCAGGGCCGGGCGTGTGCGGGTGTCGATCATCAGGCTTTCTGCGGCGATGCCTTCGGCATAGATAATCTCGTGCCGGTCAAACAAAAGCTGGAAATAGTCGACAAATCCGCCGTCGGTGCGGGTGACGGTGTCGCCGTTCAGCAGGTACTTCGCCTTGACCAGAACCTCGGCCCGGCCAGTCACCGGGCGTTCGCGCCTTTGGTAGATGAACAGGCGGTGATTGGGGCTGACGATCAGGTCGCGGTCATTGTTCAGCACCCCGGCAGCGATTCGGATCGGCGCAAAGGCCCCCATGGCGCGCACGGTCTGCTGGCCGATCCAGCGCAGTTTTTGCGGGCCGTGATCCCGGGTCAGCACCGTCGCACCCGGCGCAAGCTGTTCAATGGGAACCTGCAGCCCGGATGCCAGCGTGATATGGGTGCCGCGGGTGAACGACACACAGGCGGCTTCGGCAAATCGCGCGACAGCCGCGTCTCGGTCGACCGCGACAAGGGCATAACCCAGCTTTGGCTTCAGCTTGGCCAGTGGAAACAGGTACACGGCGGCCGCAGATACATCGTCCGGCGCCAGTTCGACCAGAATCAGCGCCTCGACGGTTGTGCCGTTCGGGCTCATGAAGGTGAGGCAGGAATCCAGATGCAGAGCCGCGCCGACCCGCCCGTGATCAGTGTCGGATGCAACGCTGAGCCGGCGCAAATCATGGCCCGTCGCGACGGACACCCGTTCGCGCCGCGCGCGGGGCGCCAGCATGTAGACGTCGCCAAGATTCAGCTCATCCGCAAAGGACAGCGAATCGCCCAGATTCGCGCCGTCGATGGCGCAGAAATCGCAGCCATCGAACACCGGCAGCATCTGCGCCGGTTCCAGTCCGAATGATCCTTCATAAGTCATCAGCAGCCCACTATGTTTGTTCGCGGCTGTCGCACATTGGATCCCCCCAAATCCGTTGCGCCACACCCCACCGCCATAGCATGGCTCACGTTAAGAACCGCCACAGGCAAGGTCAAGCTTCTGACACAAATCCGTGTCCGGCGCCGCTGTTCGTTGCGGAATTCTTGCGTAGTATCTGCGATTTATCGCCATTGTTCCGAAATCCGACGGGTCGGCAAGCCTCAGATTTCCGTGTGACAGGCGCGCCCTGCAATGAGCCTTCTGCGGTCCGGCGCGACTGACGCGACGATCCGAGGGTTGAAGCCGGGCGGGCGGGCTGCTACCCGCGTCATGCCCGACAGGATCACTCGGGTATCGCGATACGAGGGCCCGGTGAACGTCATCCCCAGACTGAAGGTTGAAAACCTGACCCGCTGCTTTGCCGGTCGATGCGTGGTTGACCATGTCTCGCTGTCGGTCATGCCGGGCGAGATCACCTGCCTTCTCGGCCCGTCGGGCTGTGGAAAATCCACGACGCTGCGGATGATTGCCGGGGTCGAAACGCAGGATTCTGGCACGATCTATTCGGACGGCAGATTGCTCTGCGACACCATCACCCGCGTGCCGCCCGAAGACCGGTCGATCGGACTGATGTTTCAGGATTTCGCCCTGTTCCCACACCTGAGTGTTGCCGCCAACGTGGCCTTCGGGCTGAAGGGTGACAAGGCGGCAAAACGGGCGCGGGTGGTCGATCTGTTGGAGCGGGTGGCATTGTCGGGCCATATCGATGCCTATCCCCATGAGTTGTCGGGTGGCGAACAGCAGCGGGTCGCATTGGCACGCGCGCTGGCCCCGCGCCCGCGGATCATGCTGATGGATGAACCCTTTTCCGGGCTGGACAATCGGCTGCGCGACGGTATCCGCGACGATACCCTGTCGATCCTGAAAGAAGAGAGAACCGCGGTTCTATTGGTCACCCACGAGCCGGAAGAAGCGATGCGTATGGCTGATCAGATTGCCCTGATGCGCGACGGACGGATCGTGCAGCAGGGCGCGCCCTATAACATCTATAATGCGCCGGTCGATATGGCTGCGGCGTCATTCTTCAGCGATATCAATGTGATTTCCGGCGTTGTGCAAGGCGCGCTGACCGAAACGGCATTCGGTCGGTTTCTGGCGCCCGGTGTGGCCGATGGCACCACGGTGGATATCGCGATCCGGCCACAGCATGTGCGGATCGATTTCGACAGGGCGGGACGGGGGCCGCTGCCCACACCCAGCGACGGCACACCGGCCCGCGCCGTGGTCAAACGGGCGCGGTTTATCGGCAAGGAAAGTCTGGTCGAATTTCAGATGGATTTTGATGGCTCGATCATCACGGCCACGGTGCCATCGGTGTTTCTGCCCAACGCCGGCACGCCGTTGTGGCTGACGATCCGGCGCGACCGCTGTTTCGTCTTTCCACGGCGCTGATGGTTCGCGGTGTCGGTACGCCGTTCAGTCCAGAGTGACGCCCTGACGCCCGGCCAGATCGGTGAAATACTGCCAGGCGACACGGCCTGAACGGCTGCCGCGCGTCGCCTGCCATTCGATGGCTTCAGCGCGCAGGGTGTCATCGTTGATCGCGACGCCGTAAGCGTCGCAATAGCCACGGATCATTGCCAGATATTCGTCCTGCGTACAGGGATGAAACCCCAGCCACAGCCCGAACCGGTCAGAGAGCGAGACCTTTTCCTCGACCGCCTCGGACGGGCTGATCGCGCTGGAGCGTTCGTTCTCGATCATGTCGCGGGGCATCAGGTGACGCCGGTTCGACGTGGCATAGAACACCACATTGTCGGGCCGCCCTTCGATCCCGCCGTCCAGAACCGCCTTGAGCGATTTATAATGCTGGTCGTCGTGGGAAAATGACAGGTCGTCGCAGAACAGGACAAACCGGTGCGGCACCGCGCGCAGCAGGTTCAGCAGACGGCCGATGCTGGGCAGATCCTCGCGCTGGACCTCGACCAGCTTCAGGGCCGCGCCGCTTTTGCGAACTTCGGCATGGATCGCCTTGACCAGACTGGATTTTCCCATGCCGCGCGCACCCCAAAGCAGGGCGTTGTTGGCTGGCATCCCACGCGCAAAGCGCACCGTGTTCTCCAACAAGGTATCGCGCGACCGGTTCACCCCGATCAGCAGCGACAGGTCCACCCGGTTGACCCGCTGGACAGGGATCAGGCGATCGGGAGAGACGTGCCAGACAAAAGCATCGGCGCTGTCAAAATCGGGGGCGCGCAGGGCCGGGGGCGACATGCGTTCCAGCGCATCGGCGATCCGTTCAAGGGCGTCTGTCACTTCGGATCCTCGGCATCGTCCCAGAGTTCTTCGTCTTCGTCGTCCATCAGACCATCTTCGCGCAGCGAAGCGTCACGCTTCTTTTCGACCCGTTTTACCAGCTGGATCGAGATTTCGTACAATCCATAAACGACAGTAAACAGGATCAGTTGGGTCACGACATCGGGCGGCGTCACCAGCGCGGCCAGTAGCAAAATCGCCACCACCGCGTATTTGCGCACATCGCCCAGCCCCTGCGCCGAAACCAGCCCGGCCTTGCCCATCAGCGTCAGCAATACTGGCAACTGAAAGCACAGACCAAAGGCCATGATGAATTTCAACGTGATATCAAGGCTTTCATTCACCTTGCCGAAGAAAGTGATGGTCACGCCTTTGGTCGTATCGGGCACGATGGCGGTATCGGCTGGCAGGTCGCCGACCGAATTTTTCAGCAATCCCGCAAAGATCGAACTGATATCCGCAAAGCCAAGGAAGAACCGCATCGCCAGTGGTGTGACGATGAATTGCGCGAATGATGCACCCAGCAGGAACATCACCGGCGAGGCGACCAGGAACGGCAGGAAGGCGGATTTCTCGGTCCGGTACAGCCCCGGCGCCACGAAACGCCACATCTGATGCGCAATCACCGGAAAGGCGAGTCCGAAGCCGAACACCATCGAAATGCGGAACAGCGTGAACAGATATTCCTGCGGTGACGTATATTGCAGCGTCGGAGCCGGATCGCCCAGATTTCGCAGCGTCGCTTCGATCGGATGCACGAGAAACTGCAAGATCGGCTCGGCCACGGTAAAGGCGATCACGATGCCGATGATAAAGGCAATGACCGACCGGATCAGCCGTGTGCGAAGCTCTGCCAGATGCTCGATCAGCGGTGCGCTGCTGTCATCGACATCGGTGTCGTTGCCCTGGCTCATGCGTCACCCTTGGGGCTGTCGGCACTGGCCGATTCAGGCGTTGTTACTGGCTTGGCGGCAGCTTCGGCGGTTGCGGCAGGGGGCGCGTCCGGCGCCTTTTCCAAAGTATCGGAGCCGATCACCTTGGCGTGTTCCAACTGCGTGGGGCTCAGATCGGTTTTCTGCACCGTCGCAGCGGTCTTGGGCGCCATCCCCGGCTTCCATTTCTCGAAACGGTCGGCGGCGTTGTTCAGCGCATCCAACCCGAGGTTTTTTGACGACGTGGCGCTGCGCAGATCTTTCGCGACATCCTTGACCCCCGACTGATCGGCGGCGTCGTCCATGGCGCGCTGAAATTCCCGCGCCATACCCTTCATCTTGCCGGTGAAACGGCCGAGCGTGCGGAACATCCCCGGCAGATCCTTTGGACCCACCACGATCAGGGCGACCACCCCGACCACCAAAAGCTCGGTCCAGCCGATATCGAACATGGTGCGTCCCCGTTGCGTCGCGTTGCGGGAGTAAGGCTCAGACTTTGTCCTGAACCTTTGCCCGGTCTTCTTCAGCTTCGGTTTCGGTCATGGCGCTGGCATCATCCAGTTCCTTGGTGCCGTCTGTGACACCTTTTTTGAAAGCGGTGATGCCTTTACCGACCTCGCCCATCAGCGATGAAATCTTGCCGCGCCCAAAGAGCACCAGCACGACAACAGCGATCAGCAGAAGGCCGGGAAGGCCGATATTGTTCAACATGGGTCTCTCCGTTGGTCAGGCCCTGAATACCTTGCCCTCTACCTATGCCAGTGACGGGGGCGGTAAAAGCGCCAAAACAGCGAAAAGCATGCAATTACGGGTGCCAATGACAGATTTCGCGACACAGATCTGTCAACTGACAGGTTTTTGGCAGTTGAGGGGGCGGGAGTTGCCGGACTATCCTGCGAATCACTAGCTGCATTGCGAAAAGGTTATGGCCAAAATGCGCCGCACTGACCGTCTGTTCGAACTGATCCAGATCCTGCGCGACGGGCGGCTGCACCGTGCGCAGGCCATGGCCGACAAGTTGGAAGTGTCAGTGCGCACCCTATACCGCGATATGGAAACACTGATGGCATCTGGAGTGCCGGTGCAGGGGGCGCGGGGGATCGGGTATCAGATGACCGCGCCGGTCACCCTGCCACCGCTGAACCTGACCCTGACCGAACTTGAGGCGTTGCATCTGGGCCTGTCCGTTGTGGGGCAGGCGGGCGACTCGGAATTGCAAAGCGCGGCTGCGTCTTTGTCGGCCAAGATCGACGCGGTTCTGCCCGAAGACCGCAGCGCGCCGCCCCGGGGATGGGGGTTTGCCGTCTATCCCTTTGCCGATGCCGCCCATGGGTTTGCCCATATGCCAAAACTGCGCGCCGCGATCCGCGCACGCCAGAAGCTGGTCATCGACCACACCGATCTTGAGGGGGTCGAGACGACGCGCACGATCCGGCCGCTGCAACTGGAATATTGGGGGCGGTTGTGGACCGTGACCGTCTGGTGCGAGTTATCCAATGATTTCTGTGTGCTGCGGGTCGACAGGATCACCCGTCTGTCGATACTTCCGGGGCTGTTCGTCGAAGAGCAGGGCAAGACCCTGATCGACTTTCGAAACCGCGAAACCGCTGGGTGATCGGGTGCGGCGGGCTCTGGCGGATGACCGCGCCCGGATTGTTTTGGAAGCCGTGGTTCACGGGAGCGCCGGGTCACAGCAGGGCCAAAAGGCGAATCGGCTGGTACGTCCTGACCCCTTGCGATAGTTCAGGCGCGATAAAATGAGGTCGAAAGGGCGCTCCATGACGACGCAGGACGCAAAGCAGCAACCACTCAGTTATGCAGAGGCCGGGGTCGATATCGACGCGGGCAATGCGCTGGTCGAGCGGATCAAACCCGCAGCCCGCGCCACCCACCGACCCGGCGTGATGGCCGGGCTGGGCGGTTTTGGCGGGTTGTTCGATCTCAAGGCGGCGGGTTATTCCGATCCGGTTCTGGTGGCCGCGACCGACGGAGTGGGCACCAAGCTGCGCATTGCCATCGACACCGGGCAGGTCGGCGGCGTGGGCATTGATCTGGTGGCGATGTGTGTCAACGATCTGATCTGTCAGGGCGCCGAGCCGCTGTTTTTCCTTGATTATTTCGCCACAGGAAAACTGGACGTCGCCGCCGCCGCCGCAGTGGTCGAAGGCATCGCCGAAGGCTGCAAACGTTCAGGCTGCGCGCTGATCGGTGGCGAAACCGCGGAAATGCCGGGCATGTATCACGGGCGCGATTTCGATCTGGCCGGGTTTGCCGTGGGTGCGTTTGAACGGGGCACCGCGCTGCCTGCCGATGTGCGCGTCGGGGATGCGGTGCTTGGGCTGGCGTCGGACGGCGTACATTCCAACGGATTTTCGCTGGTGCGCCGGATCGTCGAACGCTCGGGGCTGGCCTGGGATGCGCCCTGTCCGTTTGGTGAGGGAACGCTGGCCGAGGCGCTGCTGACACCGACGCGGCTTTATGTTCAGCCGGTACTGGATGCGATTCAATCCGGCGGTGTGCATGGCGTGGCGCATATCACCGGCGGCGGCCTGACCGAGAATCTGCCGCGCGTCCTGCCCGAAGGGTTGGGGGCCGAAATCGAACTGTCATCATGGACCCTGCCACCGGTTTTCCGCTGGCTGTGCGAGGCTGGCGAGCTGAGCCAGGCCGAGTTGCTCAAGACATTCAATGCCGGAATCGGCATGGTTCTGGTGGTTCAGGCCGATTTGATCGGTCCGCTGACCCACCGCCTGCAAGGGGCCGGTGAAACGGTGTATATGCTGGGTCAGATCACCGACGGCGATGGTGTGCGCTATGAGGGCACGCTGGCGTGACAAGGGTTGCGATCCTGCTGTCCGGCGGCGGGTCGAATATGGTGAAGCTGGTCGAGAGCATGGTGGGCGACCACCCGGCGCGCCCTGTACTGGTGGTATCGAATGATCCGGCGGCAGGGGGGCTTGTCCGGGCGGCGGAACTCGGAGTTCCGACTGCCGTGGTGGATCACCGCCCGTTTCACGCCGACCGCGCCGCGTTCGAAACGGCGTTGCATGGCGAAATCATCAAGGCCGGTCCCGATCTGCTGTGCCTTGCCGGTTTCATGCGAATTCTCACGCCCGGGTTCATTGACCGTTGGGCCGGGCGGATGCTGAACATCCATCCGTCGCTGTTGCCGGATTATCGCGGGTTGCACACCCATGCACGGGCGCTGGAGGCGGGCGATTCCGAGGCCGGTTGCACGGTTCACGAGGTGACAGCCGAATTGGACGACGGGCCGGTTCTGGGTCAGGCGCGGGTGCCGATATGTCCCGGCGACACCGCCAAAACACTTTCCACGCGGGTGCTGGCGGCGGAACATCGGCTGTATCCGCTGGTCTTGCGCCGGTTCTGTGAGGGGCATCGCGATCCGGTTTCCCTTGCCTGAACCGCATCAGGTGTTAACAGGGCACAGCACCGCCTGGATGCTTTCCTTTTGATCGGTAATTTCATATCACCGAAAAACGGCTGGCAGAAATAATGGAACAAAGACCACCCGAATGATCACCATCACCACAACCGAAGAGCTGGCTGCGTTCTGTGAACAGGCACGCGCCCATCCATATGTCACCATCGACACCGAGTTTCTGCGCGAGCGCACCTATTATTCCCGGCTTTGCCTGATCCAGATGGCTGTGCCGGGCAATGACGAAGGTGACGCGGTTCTTGTCGATCCGCTGTCTGGAGACATGTCGCTTGAGCCGCTGTACGACCTGTTTCGCGATCCGGGTGTGGTCAAGGTGTTTCACGCCGCGCGTCAGGATCTGGAAATCTTCTTTGTCGAGGGCGATGTCTTTCCCGTGCCGCTGTTCGATACTCAGGTCGCCGCAATGGTCTGTGGTTTCGGCGAACAGGTGGGTTACGAAACGCTCGTGCGCAAGATCGCCCATGCGGCGGTGGACAAAACCTCACGCTTTACCGATTGGTCGCGCCGTCCGCTGTCGGATGCGCAAAAGACCTATGCGCTGGCCGATGTGACCCATCTGCGGGATGTCTATGAACATCTGGCGGCGCAACTGAAGAAATCGGGCCGTCAGGAATGGGTCGAGGAAGAGCTTTCGGTTCTGACCGATCCGGCCACCTATACCGTCGTTCCCGACGAGGCTTGGCGTCGGGTAAAGACGCGTACAAATTCGGGGCGTTTCATGGCGATTGTCAAAGAACTGGCGAAATTTCGCGAAGTCCACGCCCGCGATAATAATGTGCCGCGCAGTCGGGTATACAAGGACGACGCGATGCTTGAACTCGCCTCGACCAAGCCGACCTCGGCGCAGGATCTGGGCCGTTCGCGCCTGTTGCTGCGCGAGGCACGGCGCGGCGATATCGCTGACGGTATTCTGGCGGCCGTGGCTGCCGGGCAGGCCGCCGAACCGGGCAGCTTTCCCAAACCCGACACCAGCCGCGACAAGTTGCAGGTCAATCCGGCGCTGTCCGACCTGTTGCGCGTATTGCTCAAGGCGAAATCCGACAAGGCGGGTGTGGCGGCCAAGCTGATCGCGACGGCCAGCGATCTTGATGCCATCGCGGGGGGCGAACGGGACGTGTCTGCTCTCAAGGGATGGCGGCGCAAGGTGTTCGGCGAAGATGCGCTGAAGCTCTGTGAGGGCAAGGTCGGTCTGGTCGTAAAGGGCCAATCTGTCGAGGTCTTCGCGATCTGAGCACCGGTCAGTGCTGGCCGGTGCCAAGGCGTGCCTCTCGAGCTTTCATTTGGGAAAGCCCGGCGATTATTTCAAATGTACTGACGTTTACGCCGGGGCGCGTTTTGCCCTGAACCGTCGATGGTTCGTTCACGGGCGGTTCGTTCCTGCGGATAAACGATAAATCCCGCGCCAGACGCCAGGTTGTTCAGCGAAAGCTGTCCGAGCGAAATTCGCCCGGCCCTATGGCGGATTTCCGTTCGACACAAAGCAATCCGGCGCTAGCGGCGTGTGGTGCGGCTGTTGCGGGCGGCCACCACACGGATTTCGCGGGTATCTGCCAGCACCTGATTCGTGACAAAGACAGCGACGATCACCTCACGCGACGGCATGGTCGACACACGGGTTGCGCGCAGAGGGGGGCGCACGCGGAATTGATATTCCAGAACACCGTTCACCGCGTCGCCCTTGCTGAGCGATACAAGTTCACCGTCGTAATAACCCTGTTCCGGCGGCAAGCCGGTGGCGCGGATAATAGCACCGCCGGGCGTCCGCTCGATGCTCAGATCGGTCACCTGATCCATCAGGCCGCGCAGATCCTCGTCCTGTTCGACATAACCGCCCTCGGGGGCAATGGTGGACGCCGATACGCTGCGCCCGAACCAGTTGAACGGGTTCAATCGGGATTCGCCGATGCGCCCACAACCCGCCACGGTGCCAAGGATCAGAACAGCCGTAACCACGCCGCGCAAAAGGGGGCGCGCCTGCGCATTTGCCGAATTGCCCATGTTCATTGCCATTCCCCTCGCCATCTTCTCTTGGACTAGCCGAAAGCGATGAGGTTGAAAAGCCTTGTCCCGGCGCCATGAGGCGCATACCCAACAGCGGGCGGGCCCCGGCAACGGGTCCAACCGGAAATTGAGGCAAGGGTGGCGAGGACGGACCATGGCTAGCGACGCATTCGAGGAGATCGCCGAGACATTCACGTTTCTGGATGACTGGGAGGAAAGATACCGCCACGTTATCGAACTTGGCCGTGCGCTGCCCGAGATTGACGATGCATTTCGCGTGCCGGCCACCAAGGTCAGCGGGTGCGCCAGTCAGGTCTGGCTGGTGCCGCGGATCGAGGGCGAAGGTCCGGACGCAGTGCTGACCTTCGAGGGCGACAGCGACGCGATGATCGTCAAAGGGCTGATCGCGATCCTGCGCGCCCTGTATGGCGGGCTGACGTTGAACGAGGTGGGGCGGGTCGACGCTCCGGCTGAATTGGCCCGGTTGGGTCTTGATGATCACCTTTCGGCGCAGCGCTCGAACGGATTGCGCGCAATGGTCGAACGGATCCGCATCGTGGCGGCCAACGCCGCCTGATCCCGCCCGAAATGCCGCCGCGCCCCGGCCCATGTATTCGCCAGACCACGCCGATCATTTCCACTCCGCAGGTCAGGCTGGCACCCATCCCCCCGGAACGGCACAGAGCAGCGGTGATGTAATGGCAGTTTCAACCAAAGGCGGCGCGTTGCGCTTCTCGAGCACAGCGGCCCAACGGTCGGTCTGAAGCATCGCCGTGCCCACAAGTGTCGGCACCACCCCGGCCAGCGCCAGCAGGTCAAGTGCGGCCGAGATCGAGTTGGCACTGCTGATCACATCGTCGATCAGCACGACCCGGCGACCGGTCATCAGCGGCACCATATGTGGATCGACGAACAGCCGTTTGTCGATTCCGGGGCTGGTGATCGATTGCATCGGCAGCGACAGCGCCGGATCGTACCAGAATTTGCGTGAGGTCCCCAAGGCGACGAATCGGCTGTGGCCCAGCCGCTGTGCCACCAGCCGCGCCAGCGACAGACCCAGAGTCGGCAGCCCGACCACCACCTCGGGGGCAGCAGGGCGCAGTCGTTCGGCCAGAAGGTCAGCCAGTGCGGATTCCACCTCAAACGCGCTCTGGTTCAGGATAAGCGAGGCAATGGCCGTCCCGGTGTCGCCCAGGGGACGGATTGGCAGCATCAGGATACGCCCGTCCGGCAGAGTGGCCGGGAACCGGTCGGTGAACGGTGCCGCAGGGGCCGTGCCGGCGGGCAGGAACGCCTGCCAGAACTCGTGACGCTGCATGGCGTATTCTCCTGATCAAATCCTTGCGCGGGCCTTACCATCGCAGTCGTGCCAACGCCACGCCTGCTCGCAGATAACGCCGCACTTCCCGGTCTCGGGAGCATCCGTCCGACTCTGCCGAACCGGGGCGGTGCTGCGCTCGCCAACCGCCCGCGCCCCGCTGATTCTGTGTGGTGACTACGATCGCGGGCGCGGTCCGGCAGGGCGGCTTGTCCGGCACCACTATGGATCGGCAAAAAATCCCGGGAACCGTACAGCGTCCCCCAGACCTATGTCGGCCTGCAGCTGCGATCAGTCTTTGGCCCTCTGTGCCACAACGGCCGCCGTGCGAAACCGACCTGAAAGCAAGCCGCGCCGCTGTGTTTAAGCATCTCCACAGCATCGGGTGTGACTTCGGATCAAGAATATCCACGCCAAAGTAACTTGCACCTCAGACGATTGCTTGGTCCGGCACTTGGGCCATCGCGCGCCACGGTATCAATAACTCGCTTCCCCGATGGCTGACGATGATTTCAAGATCCTGAAGTTCAAACCCAATCGTTTCGTCTGATCCGACAACAGCCCGGCAGCAGAAAACTTGCGCACCACACCCATGTAATGACGTCTGCCATCCCACCCGCAACAGCACCATCGCCCCCAAAACCACACACCACAGCCAGACGATCAAAAACTACCATATGGCTTCTTCTTTGCCATAAATACTCCCGCCGGAGGCACGAAATTTCATCGAAATTTCGATTTCCCGCACGATCAGCGCAAGCCGTCCTCAAGGATCGCAGAGCTCAGCAGTCGCCCGGCCAGTGCATCGGCAATCCCAAGATCGGTCATATGCGGTCCGGCATTGCAGGCCAGCGTCGCGCCGACCAAAGCCTTGAACACCAGATAGGGCGGCTCCCATGTCACGACCTCGCCCATGGCGGCGCGCACGGCGGCGAAGGCCTCGGCCACTTCGGGCAGGGGCCGGTCACTGACCAGCCCGGCCACGGGCAGCGGCAGCACCGTCAAGCGGTCCTTCGTGGCCACGGCCATGCCGCCACCGGCATCGATCAGCGCATTGGCGGCGGCGGCCATATGCACAGGGTCGCGCCCGAAAACCGTCAGATTGTGGCTGTCATGGCTGACGGTCGTGGCGAATGCGCCGTGCCAGTCGCCCCAACCGCGCAGCATGCCCAGACGCGGCACCGGTGCCGCCTGGCCGTGGCGTGGGATCACGGCGATCCATGTGGCCCCTTCGGGCAGTACCACGCCACCCTCGACAACATCGGCAATCGTTTCGCCCCATTCGGTGAAACGCGGGCGGTCGATGGTGGCCAACCGCACCCGGGGGCCTTTGGCGGGGAGGGTGAACTGCGCCGGGCTCAGCCGGGGCAGGGCGCAGGTGTCGCGGAACGGGGTGGCGTGCACCGGCGCATCCGCCATCTTCGTCACAACCCGACCATCGCGAATCACATGGCGGGCGCGGAACCCTGCCAGATCGTCGAACACCACCAGATCGGCGCGCTTTCCGGGCCCGATCAGCCCCAGATCACGCCGTCCCAGCCGGATCGCGCCGTTCAGGGTGGCGGCCTGCAAGGCGCGCATCGGATCAAGCCCATAGCCCACCAGCCGCCGCACCACATCGTCCAGCCCGCCCCCCGTCAACAGGTCGTCGGGAAACACATCATCTGTACACAGCGTCACCGTAACGGGCATCTGTCCCAGCGTCATCAAAGCCTCGGCAAAGCCCGGCAACAGGTGGTCGTGCGAGCCGCGCAGCTCGATCGTCAGCCCGGCCCGCAACTTCTCCATCAGGTCATCGGCAGAGGTCAGTTCATGGTCCGACTGCACACCTGCCGCGGCATAGGCGTTCAGCCCCGCCCCCGTCAGCCCCCGTGCATGGCCGCAGACCGGCTTGCCCGAGGTCAGCGCCGCCTGCAAAATGCCGCGCATCCGGGGGGCGCGGGCGGTGACGGCGGCCATGTCCATCACCTCGGCCAGTCCGGCAATTCCGGGCTGCGCCATCAGTCCTGCAATCACATCGGCATCGAAATCCGCGCCGCCCGTCTCGTATCCCGGCGCCGAAGGCACGCAGGACGGCGCGAGCGGCAGGATGCGCAGTGGCGAACTGGCGGCGGCATTCAGAGCATATTCAACCCCCGCAATCCCGACGACATTGCCAAATTCATGCGGGTCCCAGACCACGGTCGTCACACCGCGGGGCAGCACCGCGGCGGCATAGGTCTCGGGCGTTACCATGCTGCTCTCGACATGCATGTGCATGTCGATCAAACCGGGGGACAGGACGGTGCCGCTGCACTCCAGTGTTTCGCTTGCGTCATCGCGCGTGCCCGCCGGATGGACCGAGGCGATCAGCGCGCCGATGATCCCGACGTCGGCGGCGCGCAATTCACCTGTCGCCATGTCGGCAATCCGCGCCCCGGTGATCAGCAGATCGAAAGGCGCATCGCCCCTAGCCGCGGCGACGGCGCGGTCGCGCAGGGTGGGATCGTCGATGTCGATTTCCGTGTTGTTCATATCTGTTCCAACCCTGACAGGCACAGCGCGCGCACCGCATCGGCGTCGCAATTGGTGAACACGGTGGCATTATGTGCCGCACCGGGGCGCAGATCGGTCACGGTGCGCCCCCTTGTGTGATGGCCCGCCAGTTCAACCTCGATGCGCGCCGGGGCGGCGGTGAACAGATCGGGGCATAAAAAGGCGGCGGCGGCGACAGGATCATACAGTGCCATGGCAGGCCGGCCCCGGGTCAGGGCGATGTCCAGATAGCCGCCCAGCAGATCGCGCAACAAAGGATCGGCCACGGCGGCGACATGGGCTTCGTCAATCATCACCTGACGGCAGATATCAAGGTCGACCATGGTCAGCGGCACATCGCGGGCCAGCAGGATCGCCAGTGCCTCGGGGTCGGCGACGGTGTTGAATTCGGCAGAGGCGGTGTGGTTGCCCGCACCCCGCGCCCCGCCCATCCAGGTGATCCGGCCGATCCGGTGCAGCAGGTCGGGGCGGGCCAGCGCCAGCGTGGCAAGGTTGGTCAGCGGGCCGAGCGCCAGAATCTGCGCCTGTGCCTGCGTTTCCAGCCATGTTTCAAGGGCGGCAAGGGCCGGTGAAAACCCGGCAGCGACCGAGGCGGGGGCGGCGGGGAGGGTGCGCCCACGGGTTGGCATGCCCGCTTTGCCCAGCACGCCTTGCGCGGTTTCTGCTGTGCCGAGGATCGCCCGGTCCGCCCCGGTGTGGATCGGCACCGACCATCGAAAATGCGTGGTGGCGTCGGCGGCGTTGCGGGTGATCTGCTCCAGATCGGCATTGCCGAAGGTCAGGGACATCCCGTCAACCTTGGTCTTGGCCAGCATCAGCAACACCGCGAACAGGTCGTCAACACCCATGTCGGTATCGATCCAGACCCCCATCAGGCGCGCGCCAACCGCACCGCCCGGTCACGTGGCAGATCAAAGGCGACCGTCTGACCGATCTTCATCGCTGGCACATCGACGGGCGTGTCCGCCTTGACCACACCCAGCGGCGTGTCCAAGACATATTCCCGCCGCTCGCCCGCAAAGGACGCGCCGCGCACGGTGCCGTTGTGTGGCCCCGATCCCAACACCACGGCCCCGGGCCGCCATGCCAGAGCGCCGCCCTCGTCCTGTCGCAGGATCGTCTCGAAACCCACGAAATCGGCGGCAAAGCCGGTTTCCGGCGCGGTGTAAATCTGCTCGGGGCTGCCGATCTGTTCGATGGCGCCGTCCTTCATCAGGACGATCCGGTCGGCCAGTGCCATCGCCTCGGCCTGATCGTGGGTGACAAAGATCATCGTGACGCCGGTTTCCTGCTGCACCCGTTGCAGCTCCATCCGCATCTCAAGGCGCAGGCGCGCATCAAGGTTGGACAGGGGTTCGTCCAGCAACAGCACCTTGGGTTGCATCACCAACGACCGGGCCAGTGCCACGCGTTGTTGCTGGCCGCCGGACAGATCGGCGGGCAGGCGGGCGGCGAAATCGGCCAGACCCACGGTGGCCAGTCCGCCACGCACCTTGGTATCCAGATCAGGCTCGCGTCGCAGCCGCAGCCCGAAGGCGACATTGTCGTAAACGCTCAGGTGCGGGAACAGGGCATAGGACTGGAACACCAGTCCCACCTCGCGCTTGGCGGGGGCAAGCCGGGTGACATCGCGCCCGTCGATGGTGATGGTGCCCGATTTCGGCGGCAACAGGCCGGCGATGGCGCGCATCGTGGTGGTCTTGCCGCAGCCAGATGGCCCGAGCAGCGCGATCAACTCGCCCTGTGCGATCGACAGGTTCAGACGATCCACCGCCACGGTAGGGCCATAGGCCAGCGTCAGATCAGCAAGGGTGACAAAGTCAGACATAGCGGGAAAACCCCAGGAATTTTTCGGCAGCGAAAACGATACCGACGGACATCACCGCCAGCAAAGCTGACAGCGCGGCGACGGAAGGATCATAGTTGATTTCCATATAGGCGATCATGTCGATCGGCAGGGTGCGCACACCGGGCCCCGACAGGAACAGCGATACGGGCACCTGATTGAACGAGGTGACAAAGCCAAGGATGAAGGCGGCAAGCACGCCGCCCCGGATATTCGGCAGCACCACCCGCCAGAAGGCACCCATGCGGCTACAGCCGAGCAGCAGTGCTGCTTCCTCCATATCCACGCGCAGGTTGTCCAGACTGCCCGACACTACTCGCACCGCATAGGGCAGGATCAGCGCGGTATGGGCCAGAAACAGGGCCAATGCGATGCTAACTCCGGTGGGAATGACGAGATAGCGCAGCAGCGCCAGACCGACGATGATCCCCGGCACGATGATCGGCGACGACACGATCAGCCGCACAAACTCGGCCCCCGGCACGCGGTAACGCGCCATGCCATAGGCTGCGGGAATACCCAGCAGCAAAGCGGCCAGCGTGCCGAAGATCGCCAGAAACATCGACATGGCAAAGGACGCCTGAAACGACTCGACGGTAAAGACCTTGATATACCATTTCAGGCTGATCCCCTGTGGCGGGAAGGCAAGGCTGTCACCCGCCGACAGACCGGCGATGACGATGATCAGAAATGGCCCGATCAGAAAGGTGAGTGTGAGGCCCAGAATGGCCCAGGTTGCGACTCTGTTCATACTCGTGTCCGCCGTGCCGTTGCGATTTGTTTCAACAACACGTTGGCGGAAAATGCCATGACAATCAGGATCATCGCGATAACGCTGGCCGCAACGAAATCATTGGCCACGGTAACGCGTTGATACAGCAGCGTTTCCAGCATCAGAACTTTTGATCCGCCAAGGATCGCCGGGGTGATATAGGCGGTCATCGATCCGGTGAACACCAGCGTTCCGCCCACCACAAGCCCTTCGCGGGTCAGGGGCAGGATCACCTTGGTGAACACCTGAAACCAGTTCGCCCCGAGGATGCGCGCCGCGGGAATCGCGTCGCGGGGCATATTCTCCATCGCCGAGACCAGTGAAATGATCATCAGCGGCATGAACAGTTGCAGCAATCCGATGAACACCGCGGTTTCAGTGAACAGGATGCGGAATGGCGTGTCGGTGATTCCCATATTCACCAGCATCGAGTTGACGAACCCGGTGCGCCCGAGGATCACCAGCCAAGCATAGGTACGTGCAACCGGCGAGATCATCAGCGGCAAAGTGACCAGCCCGAACATCCGGCCTCGCGATTTGGCCGGCAGCGACACAATGCAGAACGCGGCGGCATAACCGACCACCGCCGACACCACCGCCACGAGTCCGGCCAGTTTCAGCGTGCGGAAGAACACCGTCTGATTGCGCGGGCTGGAAAAGAAATCGACATAGGCCATGAGGGAAAAGCCGTTGTCGCCTTTGAACGCCTCGGACAGCAGGATGCCGACGGGCAGAATGAACAGCGCCGCCGCAAACAGGGCGGCGGGCACGGTCAGGGCAAGGCCGATGGTGCGGTTTTCAAACATTCAAGTTCCTTGGATCACGCGGTGGGGCGTTCCACCCGGCTCAAAGCCGGACGGCCCCCGCATGGGGGGCCGCCTTCAGCGCGAGACATTGATCGATCTATTGCATGACCTTGTTGTTCCACTGATCCAACCAGTTTTCCCGCTGATCCAGCATCACATCCGCTGGAATCAGGTCCAGGTTGTTGGCGGTTTCAGGACCATAGGTCAGGTTGTCGGCGATTTCGTCGCTGACCGTTACTTCAGAATTGGCGGGACTGTCCACCAGCGCCTCGGCCAAAGCGGTCTGGATCGGGGTGGAGAGCCAGAAATCCATGAACTCCAGCGCCAGATCCTCGTTTCCGTTGTCCTTGGTCATCACCATCACGTTCATCCCGCCGGTCTGCCCTTCCTTCGGGGTGGCCCAGGCCATTGGAAACCCGTTGTCCTTGAACTGACCCCAGGCAAAGCGACCAATGGGTGCGGCCCAGATTTCCTCTTGCTGCATCAACTGCGCCAACTGGGACGACCGGACATAGAACGTCACGATGTCGTCGGCATGTTCGCTGACCAATTCGATCGGCGCGGTCAGGGACGGATCGGTGTCGCCGATTGCCTTGCCGAGCATATACAGAACAGGCGGCCCCTGATTGGTGGTCACATCCGGCAGCGCGACATTGCCGGCCAGTTCGGGCGACAGCAGATCTGACCAGCTTTCGATTCCGTCGATCTTGTCCGAGCGATAAACGATCGACGTGGCATAGAAGGTATAGCCGACCGCCATATGATCGCCGATCGGATCCTTGGCGATTTCGTAGAGCTTGTCGTAACTGCTCAGCTTTGCGGTATCGATCGGCTGAAGCAGCCCCTTGCGGGTGGCGGACAGCGCGTCGGCGGTTGAAATCACCGCCATGTCAATCACCGGGCTGGCAGCGTTCGCCTCGATCTTGGCCAGACGTTCGACCGAGTTGCCGGTTTCGACGACCAGCTTGCAACCGCATTGCTCTTGAAACGGATCATAGACCAGTTCCTTGAATTCATCCTGAGCAAAGGAATAGACCGAAATCGTCAGCGTCTTGTCCTGTGCACTGGCGGCAGTGCCCATGGTCAGCGTCAGGGCGGTGGTGGCGATGAGAAGGCGTTTCATTCTTATTCTCCGTGTTGGCAGGCTTTTTTACGACGGGAGCGGTTGCGTTCCGCACGCACCACGCATGGGGGATCGGTTAAAGCGCCGGGCCGGTCGGTGGCAGGAAATCATCTCTGGCTCCCTTGTCCCATGCGACGTTGGTCCGCGCCGATTGCACGGGCGATGCTGATTGAGCGGCACACTAGGGCGCGATGGTCCCCTGTCAAGCCGCCTATCCCCCGGGCGGTTGCATCAGCTGTTCGGGGAGCCAGGTGGCCAGCCCCGGAAATGCCACCAGAATGCCGACCATCACCACCATGATCAGAAACATCGGTACCGCAGTCTTGGCGATATAGGTGATATCGTGGTTGGTCATGCCTTGCAGCACAAACAAGTTAAAGCCGATGGGCGGGGTGATCTGCGCCATTTCCACCACCACGACGACGAAGATCCCGAACCAGATCAGATCGATCCCGGCGGCACGAATCATCGGCTCGATGATTGCCATGGTCAGGACAACGGCAGAAATCCCGTCGAGAAACATCCCGATGATGATGTAGAACACAGTCAACGCCGCGATCAGGGCCACAGGGGACAGATCGAAGGTTGCGATCCAGGCGGCCAGCGCCCGGGGCAGCCCGGTGAACCCCATGGACAGGGACAGGAACGCAGCGCCCATCAGGATCAGCGCGATCATTGCGCTGGTCCGGGTCGCCCCCAACAGCGACTCGATAAAGGTTGTCGCGGTGAGCGAGCCCTGCAATGTTGCCAGCGCCAGCGCGCCGACAACGCCGAATGCCGCCGCCTCGGTCGCGGTGGCATATCCGGTGTACATGCTGCCAATAACAATCACCACCAAAGCGATCACCGGGATCAGCAGTGTCGAGTTTTTCAGCGCCGCGACGATCCCGATTTTTGGTTCCGGTTCAGGACGTTGTTCCGGCTTCATAAAGTACCAGGCGACAATATAGAGCATGAACATTGCCGCGAGAACCAGCCCGGGCAATACCCCGGCCATGAACAGTTTGGTGATGCTTTCGCGCACGGTCACGCCGTAAACGATCAGGGTCAGTGATGGCGGGATCATCAGCCCAAGGGTGGCAGCGCCCGCCAGCGTGCCAATGGTCATGAATTCGGGATAACCACGGGCGCGCAGCTCGGGGATGCTCATCTTGCCGACCGTGGTCAGGGTGGCGGCCGAACTGCCGGAAACAGCGGCGAACACCGTGCACCCCACGACATTGGTGTGCAGCAATCCCCCGGGAATCCGTGCCATCCAAGGTGCCAACCCCTTGAACATGTCCTCGGAAAGCCTTGTTCGATATAGGATTTCTCCCATCCAGATAAACAGGGGCAGGGCGGTCAGGGTCCAGCTGCTTGCACCGGTCCAGACCGTGATGATCATCGCGTTTCCCGGGTCGCGCGTGGTGAAACCGATCATCCCGATATAGGCGACACCGAACAGCGCCAGCCCGACCCACAGCCCGGTTCCCAACAGAAAGAACAGCACGAACAAGAAGATTCCGATCTTCAGCGCGACCGCATCGCGATCAAATCCGGTCATCAGTTGTGCCGTGCCGTATATCACCAGCAGGACACCGGCGCAGAACGCAATGCGGGACAGTTTTGATTGCAGAAGATGTTCATGCCATGGTTGAGGATCTTGATCCACACCCTTGAAATCGCTCAGTAAGATGCGAATAAGGTTGTCGATCAGCGCGACGGCAAAGATCACCGCGCCGATTGCCATGAAAGTCTGCGGAATCCACAGGGGCGTCGCGTCCTGCCCCTGTGAGATATCGTTGATCCTTGCCGACAGCCGGGTCGCCTTGACGGCGTACCAGGCCAGGAAACACCCCGCGGTCGCAGCCAGAGTATAGCACCAGATCTCGACCGCGCGCCGCCACCGGCCCGAGGTGCTGACGAACAGGTTCACCCTGATGTGGGCATTCGCGTTGAACGTATATGCCATCGCCAGAAACGATGTCGCGGCCATGGCATAGCCGGCGTATTGCGCGCCGCCCTTGAACAACAGGCCCATCCAGCGGGCCACCATCTGTGCCACGACAAGAGCCAGGATCGCCAGCATCGCCAGTGCGGCGGCATAACCGGACGACAGGTAGAAACGGTCGAGAAATCGGCGCATTTATATTCCTTGCCCAAGGGCAGGCGGGAGGGGCCGCATCGCGCCACCCCGAAAAGCGTTGGCCCCCCGCCAGGGGGGCCGAGCGATGAGGGTCTACCTTTTGTACGCGTCGACGATTGCCTTGCCGTCGTCACCGGCGCTGGCGAGCCATTCATCGGTCATGGTGGCACCGATTTTTTCCAGATCGGCCGCTAGAGTATCGCCCGGTTCGGCGATGGTCATGCCGCCATCGGCAAGCTGTTGCACGAACCCGTCGGACAGCTTTGCAGCGGTGGCTGATCCGCGCTCGCCGGCCTTGACCGCTTCGTCCATCAGGCAGGTGCGTGATGCGTCCGAAAGCGATGCCAGCGCGTCGTTGTTGACGAACACGGTGTTCCTTGGCAGCCAGGCCTTGGCATCATAGAAATGCGTCAGATCCTCCCATGCCTTTTCGTCGACGCCGGTCGACCCGGACGAGATGAAGGCGGCAACCACGCCCGTCGCCAGCGCCTGTTTCAACTCGGCCGCTTCGATCTGCGTGGGCACCATTCCGGCGAGTTCGGCGACCCGTGCAGTCGCTGCGTTATAGGCGCGGAACTTGATCCCCTCCATATCGGCCACCGAGTTGATCTCTTTGGCGAAATACAGCCCCTGCGGCGGCCATGGCACGGAATAGAGCGGCGTCATGTTCTGTTCGCCCAGCACCTTGTCCAGAGTCGGTTTGGCGGCGTCGCGCAATCTGTCCGACGCTTCGAACGACGTGGCGAGAAACGGCACCGAATCGTAACCGAACACCGCGTTTTCGTTGGCATGGGCCGACAACAGGCGTTCGCCGATCTGTGCCTCGCCGACCTGCACGGCGCGCTTGATTTCATCGCCTTTGAACAGCGATCCGCCTGCGTGAAGGGTGATATCCAGATCGCCGCCCGAACATTCCTTGACAGCATCCACGAAGATCTGAGCGTTTTCCGTGTGATAGTTGTCGCTGGGGTATGCCACGGGCATGTCCCAGTTTTCAGCGGATGCTGCGGTGGCCAGCGCGGTTGACGCCAGCAGGGTTGCGGCCAGTCCGGCGGTGAACCGGACGGTCATCGGGGTGGACGTTTTCATCAGGAATCCTCTCTGTTGTGCGCCCGGTCTGATGTCGGGTCGTTTGTGGAACGGGCCGGTGTCCCGGCCTCCTTGGCGCAGTTTAACGATTCTCGCCGTCTTGCCAATGCACAGGATCACGCGAGCAGTGCAGCTGCGGTTTCGGTGCAGGTGGCAAGGTGCGTGGCATAGCCGCCGCGCAGCGCCGCACGCATCGGTTCCACCCGTTCGGCTCCGCTGCCCACCAAAAGCCCCATGTCCTTCCCCCGCATCTGTGTAAGGCGCACCGAGATCATCCGTGGCTCCATCTCGCCCTCGACAGGCAGGCCGTTGCCATCAATGAACCGGCCACAGACCACCGCCTGCGCGCCCCGCGCGACATATCCCGCCAGCGTGGCCGGATCGACGATGCCGGTCAGGGCGATATGGCTGGTGTCGGTGCAGGTTCCTGCGGCAAAGATCGTCTTGTTGCAGGTGTCCAGCGCCGCCAGTTGTTCGGCGACAATCGGTTCATTTTTCAGGATCTCGGCCAGCTCGGGCGTCGAGAGCAGCAACGGCACATGCAGATTGATACAATGGGCTCCCAGCCGCCGCGCAATGGTCGAAGAGCAGGTTTCGGCGGCGAATCCCATGGCTGCGGGGCGCGATCCGACCAGTTGCACCACCGTAAGATCGGCAATGCGATGGCGCGGCATCGCCTCGGCCACGCGGTAAACGGTTTCACCCCATGCGACGCCCAGCCGGTCACCCGGTTCCAGTAATGTGGGCAACCAGTCGGCCGTGGCCCGCGCCACCCGCTCCAACCCGGTGCCGGGGGCGGCGGGATCGGATGGAATCACCAGCGCCGCCGCCAGCCCGAACCGGTCGCACAGCGCGCCGGACAGGGTGTGGTTCAAAAACACGTCCGAATCGATGCTGATTCGCACCCAGTCGCGTTTGCGTGCCTCTTGCAGGTAATTCACCACCGAAGCCCGCGAGATGCCCAGCCGCTGCGCGATGGCGTTCTGGTTCAACCCGTCGCGGTAATACAGCCAGGTCGCCTCGACGATCTGCGCGTCCACCCTTTCGTTCTTTGGCGCGGCGCGTTCGTCCATGGGGTCAGGCAGACTTGCGCGCCGAAAGATCAGGGAACATGGCGGCCAGACCTGCGGTGCTTGCCTCGCTCACGCCGCGTTCGGTGATCAGCCCGGTAACCAGCCGGTTGGGCGTCACATCAAAGGCCGGGTTGCCGGCGGGCGATCCTTCGGGCGTGACCTGAACCGACGATATTCCGGCTTCGGTGCGGCCTTGCACATGGGTCACTTCGCGGGCGTCACGTTCTTCGATGGGGATTCCGGCAACCCCGTCGGACACCGTCCAGTCAATCGTGGGCGAGGGCAGGGCGACATAGAACGGCACACCGTTGTCCCGCGCCGCGAGCGCCTTGAGATAGGTTCCGATCTTGTTGCAGACGTCACCCTGCGCTGTGGTGCGGTCGGTGCCGGTGATCACCATATCCACCTGCCCGTGCTGCATCAGATGCCCGCCGGCGTTGTCGGTGATATAGGTATGGGGGATGCCGTGCGACCCCAGCTCCCATGCGGTCAGCGCGCCCTGATTGCGGGGCCGGGTTTCATCGACCCAGACATGAATGTCGATGCCCGCCTCATGGGCGTGATACATCGGCGATGTGGCGGTGCCCCAGTCCACCGTCGCCAGCCATCCGGCGTTGCAATGGGTCAGCAGATTGACCGTGCCGCCGTTTTTACGTTCCGAGATTTCGCGTATGATATCAAGTCCGTGCAGCCCGATGTTGCGGTTGATTTCGACGTCCTCATCGGCAATGTCATGGGCCAGTTGCAACGCTGCCGCCGCCCGGTCGCCCGGTGCCAGCGGGCGCAATGCTTCGCGGCACCGGTCCAGCGCCCAACGCAGGTTGATCGCCGTGGGACGGGTGACATGCAGCCTGTCCCAAGCCGCATCCATGCCCGCATCCGACGGATCTTCACGCATCGCAAAGGCCATGCCATACCCCGCCGTCGCGCCGATCAGCGGCGCGCCACGCACCCGCATGTCACGGATCGCTTCGGCGTAATCATCCATGGTTTCTACCGCCAGCACGCGGAAATCATGGGGCAGCCAGCGTTGATCGATGATTTCCAGCGTCGCAGTGTCATGGTTCCACCACAGCGAGCGATAGGGGGTTCCGTTAACCTTCACAGGATGTCCTTTTCGTTGAACTGGCGCGCCCGTTCGCACAGGGCGGCGGCATCAGGGAAATCGGCGCGCGACAGGATCAGGTCGCGCCCCATCATCAGGTTGCGCGCCTCAAGCGGGGCGCGGATCGCCGGGTCGGTAATCGCCTCGAAATCGGCGTTATGGGCCAAGGACAGACAGCGGCGGTGCATTTCGACCCCGGCGAAGCCAACGGCGTCCGTCCAGATGCGCTGCAACACATCGGCAAGGGCGGCTTCGCTGGAATGGCCCTGATCCTCAAACAGCGCAGCGGGGTACAGCATACCGGTGCGTTCCCTGCGCCAGAGATAGGTGAATTCTGCCACGAAGGCATCGTGGGTGTTGGCAATCACCGCGAGGATCCAATCCTGATATCCGGTCAGGTTCTGGTCTTGCCGATGGCCCGGCTGACTGAGGAACGCCATCAGGAAATTCGCCGTCAACATTCCCAGATCAAACCCCATCGGCCCGTATTGCGCGAACTCCGGGTCGATGATGCGGATATCGCTGCCGGTGGCCATCACCGATCCGGTGTGCAGATCGCCGTGCAGCAGGGTTTCCTGATTCGAGGCGAAGCGCTGGAACAGCGCCTGAACGCCGGTCTTCATCGCCACATCCCGGCGAAGGGTATTGATCACGGGATCAAGCCCCGGCGTGTGATGGTTCATTTCCGCGTCGCAATAGGGATCGCGGAACACCAGCGCTTCGGTGATTGCCGGAATTTCAACATTGCCCGCGAACAGCGCCACATCGGCCTTTTTATCGGCACTTTTCATCGACAGTTCAGAGCCACGAAACGCTGTACGGGCACAGAACCGGCCCAGCGTATCGCCGAGTCCCGCCACCTTTTCCCCGGCGATCAACTTGCCGCGCAGGATGGTATGGGGGGACAGGAATTCCATCACGATCAGCGCCTGATCCCTGTCGAAGTGGTGGATCACCGGCACCATTCCCGGGTCGCGTGCCGCCTGACGGGTCAGTGTGTTGTACTCGTAAAACGCACGGTACAGCGGCAGGGGCCAACTGTCGCCGACAAGCCGGACATAGGGCAACGCCTGTTTTACCACCACCGCGCCCGCAGCGCCGCGCACAATGAAGACAAGGTTCAGGTTGCCGTCACCCACTTCCTCGACCGTCCAACTGGCCGGATCGCCTGCGTGGTCGGTCACCGCCGATAACCCGCCCAGACGGGCAGGCAGCGTGTCGGGCGTCAGGCTTTCATAGGGGGTGTCGCCGGTCATCCAAACCTCCTGCGGGTATATCTTTCACCCTCGAATGCCGCAGGTTGTGGCAAAAGTCAATGAAGTTGACAATTGGGCAAACGGCGATACTGTCCGAGGTGTCAACCGGGCAAACCCGGCGACGGGAGGGTCTATGGACAGAGACGACAGCTGCGTCTGCCGCGTCAGCGGATTGGAAAAGTCATTCGGGAAAAACCGGGTGCTGAAGGGCGTCGATCTGGATCTTCCTGCGGGACAGGTTACTGTCCTGATGGGGGCGAACGGTGCCGGAAAGTCAACTTTGGTCAAGGTGTTATGCGGCGTACATCATGCGGATGGCGGTGCGGTGACACTGGGCGGCGCGGATTTCGCGCCGGTGGATGCAGCGGATGCAATCGCGCAGGGCATCGTGACGGTGCATCAATCCATCGACGACGGCGTGATTCCCGATCTTGATGTGGCGTCCAACCTGATGCTCGACCGGCTGACCGCGCCGGGGGCCGGGTTCTTTGTCAACGACCGGGCCTTGCGCCGGGCCGCACGTCAGGTGGCCGCGTCGATGCAGCTGGACGTCGATGTGACCCGACCGGTGTCGGAAATGGGCGTGGCCGACCGGCAGATGATTGCGATCGCCCGCGCCATGGCCCGCGCCCCCCGCCTGCTGATCCTTGATGAACCCACGTCATCGCTTTCCGCGACCGAGGCAGAGCGGCTTTTCGCGCTGATCGACCGGCTGCGCGGACAGGGGGTGGCGGTTCTGTATATTTCGCATCGCATGTCCGACATCCGCCGGATCGCTGACCGGATCGTCTCGATGCGCGACGGGCAGGTCGCCGGTGTGTTTGAGGGCGAGGTTCTGGATTATGAAGCGGCAGTCACGGCCATGTTGGGCCACGCGATGAGTGATGTGGACAACACGCCCGCCATCGCCTCGGCGCCGATCCTGCGGCTGAACGGTGTGCGGTTGTTACCGGGCGCTGCGCCGGTGGATCTGACGGCCCATGCGGGCGAGGTTCTGGCGATCACCGGTCTGCTGGGCAGCGGGAAAAGTGCCTTGGCCGAAATCGTCTTTGGCCTGCGCTCTCTGACCACGGGCAATATGACGCTGGACGGTGCAGGGTATGCGCCGCGTGATGCGGGCGAAGCGGTGGCGCGGGGCGTATTCCTGTCGCCCAAGGACCGCGGACGCAACGCCGTGGTGCCCGATTTCGATATTTCGGACAACATGACGCTGCCGTTCCTGAAATCCTTTTCGCGCCTGTCTTTGCTTGGATCAGCACGACAGGCCAAAGCGGCGAACCGGATGATCGGTGATCTGGGGATCGTCTGTCAGGGGCCGGGCGACGCGATCACGACGCTGTCGGGGGGCAATCAGCAAAAGGTCATGATCGCCCGCTGGCTGTTGCAGCCTTCGCGCGTTCTGTTGCTGGATGAACCGTTTCAGGGCGTGGACATTGGCGCGCGCCGGGACATCGGGCGGCACATTCGCGCCACGGCGGGTGGTCGCGCCACCATCGTTTTCGTGTCGGAAATCGACGAAGCGCTGGAGATCGCCGACCGCATCGTGGTGCTTTACGAGGGTCAGGTGGCGGGTGAACATCGGGCGGGTGCCTTTTATCCGGCGGCACTTGTCGCCGATGTGACGGGCAAGATCGCGGACGAGGCGGCGGCATGAACGGGAGCAGTGACAACCGGGTCATCGAGCTTGCCATCCGCTATGGTTTCCTCGCGCTGCTGCTCGGGTTGGTGGTGTTCTTTTCCTTTGCCGCCAATGGGTTCGCCGGGCCGCGTTCAGCTGTGTTCGTGTTCCAGTCGGTGGCGATTACCGGTATTCTGGCGCTGGGGGTCACCTGTACGCTTGTGGTCGGCGGGTTCGATCTGTCGATCGGATCGGTCGCCACTTCCGCTTTGATGCTGTCGGCCTATTGCATGGTGATCCTTGAATTGCCCGCCGTGGTGGCCGTGCTGGCCTGCCTTGCCATGGGGGCATTGGTGGGGCTGGTGAACGGTCTGCTGATCGTCAAATTCAAGGTGCCCGACCTTTTGGCGACGCTTGGCATGATGTTTCTTCTGATCGGGTTGCAGCGGATTCCGACCCAGGGAAATTCCATCGCCACGGGCATGAGCCTTGGAGACGGTGTCGTGGCCGAAGGTACGTTTTCGCCGGCTTTTCTGTGGCTGGGGCGGAACCGGTTCGATTTCTTTCTTGAGCGGCTGATCCCGGTGCCGGTGATCATCTTCCTTATCGTCGCGGTGGCCGTGTGGGTCTTTCTTGCCCTCACCCGGCACGGGCGATTGATGTATGCCATCGGCAGCAATGAACGGGCGGCGGCGCTGGTCGGCACGAATGTCGCGCGATATAAAATCGTCGCCTATATGATCTCGGGTGTTCTGGCATCCGTCGGGGGCATTTTGCTGGCGGCACGGCTGGGGCGCGGCGATATTGCCAGCGGTAACAACCTGTTGCTTGACAGTGTTGCCGCGGCTCTGATCGGTTTTGCGGTGCTGGGTGCGGCGCGCCCCAATGCGTTCGGCACCGCCATCGGCGCGCTGTTTGTCGGCATTCTTTTGCAAGGGCTGACGATGATGAACGCGCCATATTATACTCAGGATTTCGTCAAGGGCGTCGTGCTGGTCGCCGCCCTTGTCTTTACCTTTTACCTGTCGTCGCGCAGTCGCGGCACGGGCCGATAATCACATCAACCCGGGAGGATAAGATGCTGAAAAAACGTGATTTCCTGAAGGCGGCAGGCGCCGTTGCGCTGCTGGCCGGATCACCGGCGATGGCGGCTGACATGCCCGCGCCCTTTGACAATGCAGGCGATGTGACAATCGCACTGGTGCGGTATCTGTCGACCGGCGATTTTTTCCAGTCCTATCTGTCGGGGGTCGAATCTCAAGCGGCGGCGCTGGGGGTGAACCTGCGTGTTCTCGACAGCCGGCAGGACGCGGCACTGCAGGCTGATATGGTCGATCAGGCCATCGCGCTTGGGGTCGACGGGATCATCATCCAGCATGGTCTGACCGAAGCCATGCAAGCGGCCGCACAGCGCGCCGTGGACGCGGGAATCAAGGTTGTGGCGTTTGATGTGAACGTTGAAAACCCCGCGATTCCGCAGATTGAACAGTCGGATTATCTGTTGGGCAAGCTGGCGCTGGAACAGGCGCTGACGGATAATGGCACCGATTTCACTGCCGGTTACGTCTATGTGGCAGGGATCGCTCCGTTGGACCGGCGCCATGTGGCTTGGGAGGAGGTGAAAGCCGCGAACCCCGGCATCACCGAGGCAGCGATGTTCGGCACGCTGGACAACCCGATCGCCAATTCCGTCGCCAATCAGGCGCGCTCGGTGTTGCAGGCAAATCCAACGATCAACGTCATCTTTGCACCCTTTGACGAATTCGCCAAGGGGGTGAAAATCGCCGTGGACGAGGCGGGGCTGACCGAAGACATCGACATCTATTCCGCCGATATTTCCACCGCCGACATCAGCGCGATGCGCGAGCCGGGGTCGGCCTGGGTTGCCACCGTGGCGACCAACCCCGCTGTGGTGGGCGAGGTTTCGGTGCGCACGCTGGCGCTGATGCTGGCGGGTGAAGAGCCGGGCGCGCAGGTGGTGGTGCCGCCGACGCTGATCACGCAGGATTTCCTGAACGCTCAGGATATCAAGAACATGGACGATCTGGGTGTGAAGATGCCGCAGTTTGCCCATGCCGATGTGGCGATTGCAGATTGGATGCCGCTGCCGGCGCGCTGATCGTTCGATGACAGGATCGGCCCGCTGCTTTGGCGGCGGGTCAACTGTTCAGGCGCGGGCCAATGCATCGGTCAGATCACCATAGCCAGTCAGACGCCGTTCAAATTCCAGATTCAACCGCGCCGCACATTCCCGCGCCTTTTCCGTCAGGGCAGGATCGTCGGTTTGCGCCTGATAGACCAGTTTGGTGTAATTTCCGAAATACATGTCCAGCAGGACGGGGTGACGATCCAGCCCCAGCGGCTCCCACACAAAGGCGTCGAACTGGCGCACCAGAAAGTCGGTCAGATAGAACGCGGTGATCTCATCTTCGGCCCGCGCGATGAACCCATCGACCCCTTCAAAGAACGCATAGCAATGGGGGCCGGGCACCATCTCGACCCCCATTTCGTGGCAGGCAGCCTGAAGCTGTCCGCCGGTGCCGCAATCGGCATAGACGACGAAGATCCGGTCATAGGATTCCCGGTGACGCGCCACAGAAGCGCGCACCGCATCGGTGATCTTTTCGGGATGGTTGTGCAGGATCGCCGGCAGGCAGGTCAGATCAAGATGGTCCCAACCGTTCGCAGCCTTCAGCGCCAGAATCTCCCGCGCCAGTGCGCCACAAGCGATCAGCAGCACCCGACCGGCACCGCCCGCACGGGTGTTCTTTTGGCTGAGCCCGTCGTGGGTCAGGGTCTCATCAGTCAGGCGCTGATCGGTCGAGGTCTGATCGGTTGGGGGATCGTTGTCGGGATCTGTCACAAGGCTGACCTTCGCGTGGGGCGGTTGACCCATATTATCCCGATTGAGGCGATGTTCCAACCGCCGCAGACGGGCAATTCCGCACAGTCACGGATCATTCCCGTTAGCCACCGATCGGTCGGCGCCTGTGGTCAATCTATGGGCGCTTCAGCCGAACGGCGGTGCCATAGAACACCACTTCGGATGCGGACTGCATGATGGTTGAGGTTTCCATGCGCACGCCAACAACGGCATCGGCGCCAAGGCTCAGCGCCTCGGCGACCATCCGGTCATAGGCCTGTTCCCGGGCCGCGGCCAAAAGCTGGGCGTATTCCTTGACCTCACCGCCCACCAGACTGCGCAGCGAGGCAACGATATCGCTGCCGACATGTTTGGCGCGCACGGTCGATCCGCGCACCAGCCCGATCGCGCTTTCGATCTCGCGGCCCGGAATGGCTTCGGTCGTCACGACCAGCATGTCACTTTTCGATTTTATCATAATGGTCATCCTCGGCGTTGGACAGACGGTCAGCGATCACACGAAAGACGATCCAGCCGACCAGCAACGCGGGTATCAGCACGAGGAAACCGGGCACAGGCAGTTGTACGGCGGCGATGAACAGCGCGGCAGACCAGATGGTCAGCCCGGCCGCGACAACAACGCAGACAAGTATCAAAGCAAGACGTTCAAGCGGCATATCCGATCTCCTTACCCTGCCAATATGTGCAGGGCGTCCGGGCGATGGAAGGGGCTCAGGATTTCTTGCGGGCGTTCTGCATTGCCATCCGCGCCAGCAGCACGCCGACCAGAACCATTGGCAGCAGCGCCATAAAGCCCTGAACCAGAAGGTCAGGATGGGCGTTTAGCACCGCGTTGGCGACATAGGCGAAACCGAAGATCGCAAAGATAACGCTGATACGGCGGGCAAATGCAGAGAAGGTCATGGCGATGGTTCCCGGTGCTGTGTTTGCGGTGTTGCATAGGGTTTGACATCGGGGTGTGACCAAAACTGGGCAGACTGCGGGTAAGGCTGTGGTAAATTGCGGCCAATACGGGCGGCGGGCCGCACCTCTGCCACAATCAGCCACAGCCTGTGGCGAAGATGTGGCGCCGGGGCATCCATTGCGCCGGCAGCACCGTATCAGCTGTGCAGGGCCAAGGCACGTTGCACGGCAGGGCGGGCCTGCATCGCGTCAAAATGGGCCGCAAGGCGCGGGAAATCGGCGATCTTCACTCCATCGCCCTGCAACCAACGGGACACGGCGAACAGATAGATGTCGGCAATGGAAAACCGATCCCCCAGCACCCAGAGCCCCGACGAGAGTCCCGCTTCGATCAGCGCACAGTTTGCGGTCAAGTTTTCGGTGACCTTGGCGCGCATCGACTCGAGTGCCGCCGCATCGTCGGACCAGCGACTGCCGCGCCCTTTATGCGCGTGGTTCACATGCACGGTCGAGGCGAGGTATACTGCCATTTCATCGCTTCGGGCGCGCAGCCAGGGATCCTCGGGCCAGAAACCGGCTTCGGGGTGCGACGCTGCCAGAAAATTCAGGATCGCTGCGGTTTCCGTCAGCCGTCCGTGGGGCGTGGTCAACACCGGCACCCGGCCCTTGGGGTTGATCGCGGCATAATCCGCACTGTGTTGTTCGTTCTCGCGAAAATCGATCCAGACCAGATCGAACGGCACGCCCAACTCCTCGAGCAGGATGTGGGGCGCAAGGGCAACAGTGCCTTTGGCGAGATGTAGGGTCAGGGTCATGGCGGGCGTCCTTGCTGTGACAGGTCCGGGATCAATCTTTGCGATATTGAGCAGGATCGGCAGAGATGACAACAACGACATTGGCAAAGCATACGGGGCAGGGTGAAGGCAGGCGCAGCGGGATCAAGCAGGGCGTTGATGCGGTCAAGCGAAACCATTGAGGAAACGCCCGACCACCGCCTGAAGGACGGGCGCCCATGGACCACACCACACAGCGCCCGTCGGATCAGATCGGGCGGATCAGATCGGGTTTGCGCTCACGAGACCCCGCCCGCCGCCATCTGGTTGTGTTTGCGCGCCACAAAGGACTTGGCGGTTTCCACCGCAACGGCGGCATCGCGGCAATAGGCGTCTGCGCCAATCGCCTTGCCGAATTCCTCGTTCAATGGTGCGCCCCCGACAAGGACGATGTATTCGTCGCGGATGCCTTTGGCGATCAATGTGTCGATCACGACCTTCATATAGGGCATCGTGGTGGTCAGCAGGGCGGACATGCCAAGGATGTCGGGCTGCTCGGATTCCAACGCTGCCATGTATTTCTCGACCGAGTTGTTAATGCCGAGATCCAGAACTTCGAACCCTGCACCCTCCATCATCATGGCGACAAGGTTCTTGCCGATGTCGTGGATGTCGCCTTTGACCGTGCCGATGACCATCTTGCCCATGCGCGGCGCCCCGGTGGCGATCAACAGGGGTTTCAGGATGAACATGCCGCCCTTCATCGCTCCGGCGGCCAGCAGAACCTCGGGGACAAACAGGATGCCGTCGCGGAAATCGTTGCCGACGATGGTCATGCCCGACACGAGGGCGCGTGTCAGCACGTCATAGGGTTGCCAGCCACGTCCCAGAAGGATGTTCACCCCTTCTTCGATTTCCTCTTTCAGGCCGTCATAAAGATCGTCGTACATCTGAAGCACAAGATCTTCGTCGCTCAGATCGGCAAGGATGATGTCATCTTCTTCGGCCATGGGGCACCTCCGGGGGCGTAATATCTATCAATCTAATGAGTAAAGTCGTGCGATCCTGTGCGGATTGCGACAAGGGCTAGGGCGGTTCCGACGCGGGCGTGTTTGCGTAACATTGCCGGCCCGTCTGAGGCCTCTGGCGCATGTTCTTCATTCGTTCTATTCTGGCGGGATGGATTCGGAAACCGATCAGACAATCCCGGCACAACGGCGACGCGGACGCGGGGCGCTGTCGAATCCCGATGTGCGCTTTGATCCCTATACCCGCGTCACCGAACCGGATGGCTGGGACCGCGAGGAAGATTTGCCGCCGTTGCGCACCGAAGTCAGCATCGAAGTGCCGCGCCGGGTGATCACGCGCAACACCTCGCCCGATATCTCGTTCGACCGGTCGATCAATCCTTACCGCGGCTGTGAACACGGTTGCATTTACTGCTTTGCGCGACCCAGCCATGCCTATCTTGGCCTGTCGCCGGGGCTGGATTTCGAAACCCGGCTGATCGCCCGGCCCGCCGCACCCCGGCAACTGGCGAAAGAGCTTTCGGCCAAGAAGTACAAGGTCGCACCCATTGCCATCGGCACCAACACCGACCCCTATCAACCGATCGAAAAGGCGCGCGGCATCATGCGCGGCTGTCTCGAGGTGCTGTCGGAATTCCGCCATCCGGTGACTGTCGCCACCAAGGGAACGCTGATCGAACGGGACGCCGATATTCTGGGCGAAATGGGGCAGGCAGGTCTGGCGCGGGTGGGGATCTCTCTGACCACGCTGGACGCGACACTGGCACGACGGCTTGAACCCCGCGTTCCCTCGCCCCTGCGCCGGTTGAAGGCGATTGAGGCGCTGGCAAAGGCCGGCTGCCCGGTGCGGGTGATGGTGTCGCCGGTCATTCCCGGCCTGACCGATCCGGAAATCGAGGCGATCCTGAAATCGGCCCGGGATGCCGGGGCGGTTGCGGCCAGTTGGATCATGCTGCGCCTGCCGTTCGAGGTGTCGCCGCTGTTCTCGCGCTGGCTGCGCGAACATTACCCTGACCGCGCGTCCAAGGTCATGTCGCGCCTGCGCGAAATGCACGGCGGCAAGGAATACAGTGCCGAATGGCACCACAGGATGCAGGGCAGCGGCGTCTATGCCGATCTGATCGCCCAGCGGTTCGAACTGGCCTGCGGGCGTCTGGGACTGTCCGAGGCGTTGCCCAAGCTGCGCTGCGACTTGTTTCATGTTCCGCCGCGCCCGGGCGATCAGTTGACTCTGTTCTGAGCGCTTGCAAAACCGGGCGGTGTTTCCCCGGTTAACAAGGTGCCCGCAATGACCCGTTTCGCAAAGGATGTTCCGCCCGGCTGTGTCGCATCTATCGTGACCCATCTGACGATGGACGCTCCGGCCGTGCCACGGTCGGATTCGGGTTGCGCGCAGGAGGGCGTGACGCTGGAGCGGGCGTTGCCCGATGCCGAGCGATATCTCGCGCTGTTTCGCCGGATCGGCGAGCCGTGGATGTGGCATTCCCGCCTTCACTTGGCGCGCGAAGACCTGCGGGGCATCATCGAAGATCCCCGGGTGCACATCTATCTGGCACAACGGGGCGGTGCTGATATCGGACTTGTTGAACTGGATTTCCGCGTTGCCGGTGAATGTGAACTGGCCTTTTTCGGACTGATTCCCGAAGCGGTGGGGGCCGGGCTGGGGCGCTGGATGATGAACCGGGCAATCACGCTGGGTTTTGCCGAGGGGGTATCCCGGTTGCACCTGCACACCTGCACGATGGATCACCCCGGCGCGCTTGGTTTCTATGTCCGCAGCGGCTTTGTCGCCCGGCGTCAGGAATTGGACGTCGTGCCCGATCCCAGACTGACGGGCGTGTTGCCCCGGAACGCCGCACCACATGTGCCCGTTTTCGATCCAGGTTAACATGGCATGTCTCAGGTCCGCCGGCGGCCGCGGCGTTCGCGCGTCGGTCCGGTTTCATCACCCGTTCCGTCGCCGGGCGACGAAAAACCACCCAGCGCCGAAGTGATCTCATCCAGCGTCGGACGGTCGCCCACGGGGCGGGAATCAAGCGCCTCGCGCATGTGGCGCAGGTGTTCGGGGGTCGTGCCACAGCAGCCGCCGATGATCGTCGCGCCACAATTGCGGGCCAGCACGGCATATTCCGCCATCAGTGCGGGCGTACCGTCATAGTGGATGCTGCCGTCGTGGAATTTCGGGATGCCCGCGTTGCCCTTGGCGATCAGCGGGCGTTCGGTGCCCGACGCTGCAAACCCGAGGACCGTGCGCAACAGATCCGAGGCGCCGACGCCGCAGTTGGCGCCAAAGGCGATGGGTTTGCTGCTTTTCAGCGACTCGACCATTTCGGCCATTCCCGAACTGGTCAGGCCCATCATCGTGCGCCCGGCGGTGTCAAAGCTCATCGTGCCGCACCAGGGCATGCCAGCCAGATCCGCGGCCTCGGCGAAGGCGCGGAATTCTTCGGAGGCGCTGATCGTTTCGACCCAGAGCACGTCCGCGCCGCCTTCTTTCAAGCCCTCGGCCTGTTCATGGAACATCTCGACCGCGCTGGCGTGGGTCAGCGTGCCCATGGGGATCATGATATCCCCCGTCGGCCCCACCGATCCGGCGACGATAACCTTGCGCCCGCTTGCATCGACCACCTCGCGGGCGATTTCGGCGCCCGCCCGGTTCAGTTCGCGCACCCGGCTTTGGGCATTGTGCAGCTTCAGACGGCTGGCGTTGCCGCCAAAGGTGTTGGTCAGGATCAGATCGCTGCCAGCCTCGACCGGTCCGCGATACAGAATGCGGATTTTTTCGATCTCGTCGATGTTCCAGAACTCGGGCGGTTCGCCCGACTCAAGCCCCATGTTGAACAGATTGGTGCCCGTCGCTCCGTCGGCCAGAAGATAGGGCCGTTCTGACAGAAGCCGGGAAAGAGGATCGGTTTTGGAAACAATTTCTGGATCGGTCTGGAAGGATTCGGTCATGGGGCGCTTTCGGGCAGGGGCAAGGAGACACGCAAACGTGCGACCAGCATCGATCCGGGCTGTCGTGCCACGGATCACGGCCACGCGCAAATGAGGATGCTTCATGAACATTATGCGCCGGAGCCCATGCGGACCCCGGGTAAACTCGACTGCCCGTTCAGCAAACCGGGCCAGGAACGGTATGGGCGCCCGTAGACCGGGCACCCGCGCCGGTCACTCTTTGACTTCGGACATGACCTGAGCCTTGGCCTCGACCATCAGCTCGACCATTTTGATACGGATTGTCTTTTCATCCGCTTTGGTGCCCAGATCGCCTGAGACCTTGCGATATACGTCTTCGTCGCCGGCTTCTTCGAAATCCGACGCGACCACTTCTTTCGCATAGGCAGCGGCGTCATCGCCCGATTTGCCGAGCAGTCCGGCGACCCAGAGCCCCAGCAACCTGTTGCGGCGCGCCTCGGCCTTGAATTGCATATCAGCGTCGTGGGCGTATTTGTTTTCAAATGCGTCCTTGCGGTCATCGAAGGTGGCCATGGGTAATCCTTTGTCGTTTGCGCATTGGGTTCTTCCGATATGACGTTGCCGGGTTGAATCGGCAAGTGCAGCCTGTTGCCCGGCGGTTTGGATTGGCCTATAGCAGCGGTGATTGCGCGTTCCCATCCGGGTCTGCGCCCCCGAGTGTTTGGAGCCGCCATGGCACGCCGCAAGAAGATCTACGAAGGTAAGGCCAAGATAATGTACGAAGGTCCCGAGCCGGGCACCCTGGTACAGTACTTCAAGGACGACGCCACCGCCTTCAACGCCGAGAAGCGGGCCACGATCGAAGGCAAGGGCGTCCTGAACAATCGCCTGAGCGAATATTTCATGACCGGCCTGACCCAGGTCGGCATCCCGAACCACTTTATCAAACGCATCAATATGCGTGAACAGCTGATCCGAAGTGTGGAAATCATCCCGCTTGAAGTGATTGTGCGCAATTTCGCCGCCGGGTCGCTCTCGACGCGGCTGGGAATGGCCGAAGGCACGCCGCTGCCCCGCCCGATCGTCGAATTCTGTTACAAGGATGACGCGCTGGGTGACCCACTGGTCAGCGAAGAACATGTGATCGCCTTTGGTTGGGCCAGCCAGCAGGATCTGGACGACATGATCGCCCTCGCCCTGCGGGTGAACGATTTCCTGTCCGGGGTGATGATGGCCGTCGGAATCAAACTGGTGGATTTCAAGATCGAGATCGGCCGCGTTTGGGAAAACGATTACCATCGTCTGATTGTCGCCGACGAAATTTCGCCGGATTCCTGCCGTTTGTGGGATATGCAGACCGGTCAGAAGCTGGACAAGGATGTGTTCCGCCGCGATCTGGGCAACCTTGCCGATGCCTATACTGAAGTGGCACGGCGGCTGGGCGTTCTGCCGACCAATGTGACCCACGCGCCCAAACCGACCCTGATCAACTGAGTTCGAAGTCGGATTTCGAGTATTTTTGCAAAGAAGAAACAGGGGTATCGCCATGAAGGCACGGGTGCATGTGATGTTGAAGGACGGTGTGCTCGACCCTCAGGGTGAGGCGGTACGCCATGCTTTGGGCACTTTGGGTTTCCTGGGTGTGAACGGTGTCCGGCAGGGCAAGATCATCGAGTTGGATCTGGCCGAGGGCACCGATGAGGCGACAGTTGCGCAGATGTGCGAAAAACTGCTCGCCAATACGGTGATCGAAAGTTACCGGGTCGAGTTCGGATGATGCGCGCCGCCGTCCTGCGCGAATACGGGCGCGATCTGTCGATTGAGGATGTCGCGACGCCACAGTGCCCTAAGGATGGTGTGGTGCTGCGGGTTTTGGCCTGCGGAGTCTGCCGGTCCGACTGGCACGGCTGGAGTGGCGAACATCCGCGGGTGAAGCCCGGACAGATCGGCGGCCACGAATATTGCGGCGAAGTGGTCGAGGCGGGCGCGCTTTCGGCATGGCGCGTGGGGGACCGGCTGGTGGCGCCGTTTATCCTGGCTTGCGGGACCTGTCCCTCATGTCAATCGGGCGCACAGAACACCTGTCCGAACCAGCGACTGCCGGGGTTTGTCGAACCCGGAGCCTTTGCCGAATATGTCGCCGTGCCGTTCGATCACAACCTGTCGCGGCTGCCTGACACTTTGTCGCCCACGGTGGCGGCGGGGCTGGGGTGCCGGGTGACCACCGCATGGCATGCCCTGACCGGACGCGCGGCCTTGCAGGCCGGCGAATGGCTGGCGATTCACGGCACGGGCGGTATCGGGCTGTCGGCGCTGATCTTGGGCCGGGTTCTGGGCGCGCGGGTGATTGTCGTCGATGTGGTAGATGAAAAGCTGACCCATGCGACGGGTCTGGGCGCCGAGGCGGCGCTGAACGCGCGGGACGGCGACGTGGCGGCGCGTATTCGCGAAATTACCGGCGGCGGCGCTCATGTCAGCATCGAGGCGCTGGGGATTGCCGAAACCACCAATGCGTCGATCGAATGTCTCCGCCCGCTTGGCCGACATGTGCAGGTGGGCATGCCCATCGGCCATACGGCACGGATGGAGGTCAACATGAACGCCGTCTACATGGGCAACCTTGCGCTGTTCGGCACGCGTGGCATGCCGTCGTGGCGGTATCCGAGCCTGCTGTCGCTGATCACCGGTGGCCGGGTTGATATGTCGCCGCTGATTGCGCGTGAAATCGCGCTGTCGGATGTCAGCCGCGAACTGGCGGCTTTCAACGGTCCGACGCCGCCGGGTGTCTCCGTTGTCACTGATTTCCTGAACTGAAGGTTTTATCCATGAAGGCTGCCGTCATCGTTTTTCCCGGTTCGAACTGCGACCGGGATCTTGCCGTTGCCCTGCGTCAAGGCGGGGCCGATGTGACCATGGTCTGGCACAAGGATACTGGATTGCCAGACGGTATCGACATGGTGGCCATTCCCGGAGGTTTTTCGTTCGGGGATTATTTGCGGTGCGGCGCGATTGCTGCGCGGTCGCCGATCTGCCGCGCCGTGGTCGCCCATGCCGAAAGGGGCGGTTACGTTCTGGGTATCTGCAACGGGTTTCAGGTTCTGACCGAAACCGGGCTGCTGCCGGGCGCGTTGATGCGTAACGCCGGATTGCGGTTCGTGTGCCGCCCGGTCGGGTTGACGGTGGAAACTGCGGCGTCGGATTTCACGGCGGGCTATGAGGCGGGGCAGGTTCTGAACATTCCCATCGCCCATCACGACGGCAGCTATACTGCCGATGCGCAGCTTGTGGCGCGGTTGCGCGACGAAGACCGGGTAGCGTTCCGCTATGTCGACGATCCCAATGGGTCGGTTGATAACATCGCGGGCGTTCTGTCGGACAACCGCCGGGTGCTGGGGATGATGCCGCACCCCGAACGTGCCATTGACCCGGCACTTGGTGGCACCGACGGGGCGGCGATGTTCCGCGCATTGACCGGGGCAATGGCCGCTGCCTGAGCCTTGAGACGGCACGCGCCCCGTCGTATCCTGCGCCATGACCGCAGCAGATCCCGCCGCCACTGAACAGTATGACAGGCCGACCCGGCGCTGGCCGATTCGGCTGTCGTTTGCGATTCTGGTGATTTTTGCCATCAGCGTCGTCTGGTTCACCAATCAGTTCCTGACCCAGCGGTTCACCGACAGCACCCGCAACCGGGCCGAAGTGCGCATGGCGCTGTATATCGGTAACCTGCGCAGCGAATTGCAGCGTGCCAGTATCGTACCGCTGTTGCTGAGCCGCGATCCCGCGCTGATCGGGGCGTTGAATTCCGGTGATTTCTCGCAATCGACCCAAAGGTTGATTTCCTATCGCGATGAAATCGGCGCCGCGTCGCTGATGCTTCTGGACCGTGACGGAATGGTGGTGGCCGCGACAGACCGCAACGTGCTTGGATCACAACATCAGAACGAAGCGTTCTATGTCGATGCCCTGCGCTCGAACGATACGGTGTTTTCAACCGTGCGGACCGAAGCGGGCGGATTCACCTTCTCGTATTCGCGGAATATCTCGGTTGGGGCCGATACCACGGGCGTGATGGTTGTCGGTGTGGATCTGGCCAAATTCGAAAGCAGCTGGGCGGGATTTTCAGACGCCGTTTTCGTAACCGACTCTGAGGGTACGATCATTCTTGCGACCGAAAGCCGCTGGCGTGGGCGGACCGAGGCCGAGGCGCTGTCGGTCCGTTCGGCCCCCACGGCGATCGAGCGGGCGTTGCAGGCGACCGCCGATTGGGCCGCATTGCCCGCCGACGCCTATCTGTTGGGCGAAGCGGTGATGCGTCAGGAGTCGCGGATTCCGTTTCAGGGATGGCGCATGGCATCTTTCACCACCTATGCCTCGGTGCGCGAACAGGTGAACGGGGTTCTGGCACTGGAGATCATGGCCTTCGCCCTGTTGCTGGCTGCCGGTTTCTATCTGGTCAGCCGCAAGGCGCTGAGTCGTGTTTTGCTGTTCCAGCAGGAGTCGGCAGAGTTGCGCCAGTTGAACATCGCTTTGCAGCGGGAAGTCGCCGAGCGTGAGAGGGCTGAAAAGAACCTCGAGGTGGCCGAACAGACTGTCGCCCAGACCAGCAAACTTGCCGTGCTGGGTGAAATGTCGGCCTCGGTCAGCCACGAATTGAACCAGCCGTTGGCGGCGATGAAAACCTATCTGGCCGGTGCGCGCCTGTTGTTGAAACGCAAACGCCCGGATGAGGCGTTGAGCAGCTTTGCCCGAATTGACGACCTGATCGACCGGATGGGCGCGATCACGCGACAGCTGAAAAGCTATGCCAGACGGGGGGCTGAGGCGTTTGAGCCGATGGATCTGCGCGCCTCGGTCAGCACTGCACTGGCGATGATGGAGCCGCAGTTAAAGCGCCGCGACATCGAGATTTCCCGATCATTGCCGCGCGAACCTGTTATGGTGCAGGCCGACCGCCTGCGTGTGGAACAGGTGATCATCAACCTTCTGCGCAACGCTGTGGACGCGACCAAAGATGAGGACCGACCGAAAATCGAGATACTGCTGGCGGCGGGCGACACCGCCGCCCTGACGGTGCGCGACAATGGAACGGGAATTGCCAATATGGACCATCTGTTCGAACCCTTTTACACCACCAAGGCCCCGGGCGATGGCGTGGGGCTTGGATTGGCTATTTCGTCAGGGATCGTGGCCGATCTGGGCGGGCGGCTGACAGCGCGCAACGGTCGCGCAGGAGGGGCTGTGTTTGAAATGCAGCTTCCGATCCTGCGGGCAGACATCAAGGCAGCGGAATAGGAGCACGGCAATGGCCCAGGCAATGAAAATCGCCATCGTGGATGACGAAAAGGACATGCGCCAGTCGATCAGCCAGTGGCTGGCGCTGTCGGGGTTCGATACCGAAACCTATGCCAGCGCAGAAGAAGCGCTGAAGGCCCTGACGCCGGAATATCCGGGCGTCGTGGTCAGCGACATCAAGATGCCGGGAATGGACGGCATGACCTTTCTGAAACGCCTGATGAGCGTCGACTCCGGCCTGCCGGTCATCATGATCACCGGTCATGGCGATGTGCCCATGGCGGTCGAGGCGATGCGTGTTGGTGCCTTCGATTTTCTGGAAAAACCGTTTAATCCTGACCGGATGACCGAACTGGCGAAAAAGGCGACGGGCAAGCGGCGGCTGACGCTGGACAACCGTGCGCTGCGCCGCGAACTGTCCGACGGCACCGGCATCATGAAAAAGCTGATCGGCACCTCGCCGGTGATGGAGCGTCTGCGCGAAGATATTCTGGATCTGGGGCAGGCCGACGGTCATGTGCTGATCGATGGGGAAACCGGCACCGGCAAGACCCTGGTTGCCCATGCCCTGCATGCGGTGGGTGCAAAGCCGGGCCGGCGGTTCGTCATTGCATCCTGTACCTCGCACGATGCCGATGCGATGGCATTGCGTCTGTTTGGCGGCGGCGATCAGGTGCCTCTGCTGGAAGAGGCGCGCGGCGGGACCCTTGTGCTTGAGGATATCGATGCGCTGCCAATGGCCCTGCAGGCGCGGCTTCTGACCTGGATCAACGATGCTGGCAGCCCGGCAGAAACCCGGATCGTGGCGATTTCCAACCTTCAGGAACAGGGCAAGACCTGCGAAGACGTGCTGCGTCCTGATTTGTTCTATCGTCTGGCAGCAATGAAGATCACCGTGCCGCCGCTGCGCGCCCGGGGTGAGGATATCCTGACGCTGTTCACCCGCTTTTCAGAGCAGTTCGCCGATGAATATGGCTGTGACGCCCCCGAAGTCTCGGCACAGGAGGCGGCGCAGCTGCTTCAGGCGCCCTGGCCCGGCAACATCCGCCAGTTGGTCAATGTGGCCGAACGCGCGGTGTTGCAGAACCGACGGGGCACGGGAACGATTTCATCCCTGCTGATGGCCGATTCCGAGGAAAGCGAGCCGGGGATGACGACCGAGGGTAAACCGTTGAAGGAATATGTCGAGGCATTCGAGCGGATGCTGATCGACAACACGATGCGCCGCCACAAGGGCAGCATCGTCAACGTGATGGAAGAACTGTGCCTGCCGCGCCGTACTTTGAATGAGAAGATGGCGAAGTATAACCTGACTCGGTCCGACTATCTCTAGGTCACACAAATGGGCGCAACCTCAGGTTGCGCTCTGGATCTGCCGAATTTCGCCTGATCTGACATAAAATTTTTGTCAGCCGCAGGTTTGAAGCAACATTCTCGTTGTAATTTACGCCAATCGGCCATTAGTGTGGCGAATGGACATGCGCCGTGACGGGCGTGCTGTCTGACCGAAATTCACTGTTTCGAAAGTGTCGGCAACGCTATGTCGACGGGCCCGTTCGTTCGGGTTGTCGGAACAAGCTGATCGGCCGTAAGGCCAACCGATTGCCCGCGTGCCTGAAAAGGCCGGGTGAAGAATGGGCGCCCATGGGCGTCGGAGAAGAAACGCGATGACGCGCGACAGGATTACGGGGCAGGGGAGTAGGGTCGCAAGGCCCGGATCACCCCTTTCCGATCCACGGCGAATCGCCCTTGCCAGACAACATCCGCAATCGTCGGCGCCCCCGGGTTCGGGCCCTTGCGCGGTGAGAGATAGAAAAACATGCCAAAGAAGATGCTTATCGATGCCACACACTCGGAAGAAACCCGGGTCGTTGTGGTGGATGGAAACAAGGTTGAAGAGTTCGATTTCGAATCTGAAAGCCGTCGGCAACTTGCCGGAAACATCTACCTTGCCAAGGTAACGCGGGTCGAACCGTCGCTTCAGGCGGCGTTCGTCGATTATGGCGGCAACCGTCACGGTTTCCTCGCCTTTTCGGAAATCCACCCGGACTATTACCAGATTCCCGTCGCCGACAGAATCGCCCTCATGGAAGAAGAGGCCGCCTACGCCCGCGCGCAGGAAGAGGAAGACGAAAAGCCGAAGAAACGCGGTCGCAGCCGGTCGCGATCCAAGCCAAGGGCCGAGACGACCGTCAGTGATGACGGCGTAGCAACCGGCGATCTGGCCGAAACCGAACTGCGCCCGATCAACGGCATGGATGTTGTCGATCTGGATGACGACAACCACGGCGACAACGATTCGCAGTCCGATGAAGCGACCTCACCGATGGAGCGGGTTTCCGAGTCCCCGGTGGATTCGCCCTCGGATGACGAAGACGACCATGACGACGACGATGACGACAATGACGATGATGATGACAGCGAATCCGGCGATGACCGGTTCCGGGCATCAGAGCGTGATGACGGAATTGAATCGATCGCAGAAGAAGACGTGTCGGAAGAGATCAAGCACGTCAGAAAACCGCGGCCGCGCAAATACAAAATTCAGGAAGTGATCAAGGTCCGCCAGATCCTTCTGGTGCAGGTCGTGAAAGAAGAACGCGGCAACAAGGGCGCGGCACTGACCACCTATCTTTCGTTGGCCGGGCGGTATTGCGTCCTGATGCCGAACACGGCCCGTGGCGGTGGCATTTCGCGCAAGATCACCAATGTCGCCGACCGCAAGAAGCTGAAAGAAATCGCCTCCGAGATCGAGGTGCCAAAGGGTGCCGGGCTGATCATCCGCACCGCGGGCAGCCAGCGCACCAAGACGGAAATCAAACGCGACTATGAATACCTTCAGCGGATGTGGGAACAGATCCGTGCGCTGACCCTGCAATCCATCGCCCCTGCCAAGATCTATGAGGAAGGCGATCTGATCAAACGCTCGATCCGCGACCTGTATAATCGCGACATCGACGAAGTGTTCGTGGAAGGCGCCGAGGGCTATCGCACGGCCAAGGACTTCATGAGAATGATCATGCCGTCCCACGCCAAGAACGTGAAGCTCTATCAGGACCAGATGCCGTTGTTCGCCCGTCATCAGGTCGAATCCTATCTGTCGGGCATGTTCAATCCCACGGTTCAGTTGAAATCCGGCGGTTACATCGTGATCGGCGTGACCGAGGCGCTGGTGGCCATCGACGTCAACTCGGGCCGCGCGACCAAGGAAGGCAGCATCGAACAGACGGCGCTGAACACCAACCTGGAAGCCGCCGAAGAAGTGGCCCGCCAGCTGCGTCTGCGTGACCTTGCCGGTCTTATCGTGATCGATTTCATCGACATGGAAGAGCGCAAGAACAACTCGGCGGTTGAAAAGCGGTTCAAGGATCGGCTCAAGACCGATCGGGCGCGTATTCAGGTCGGTCGGATTTCCGGCTTTGGCCTGATGGAAATGTCCCGTCAGCGTCTGCGCCCCGGTATGATCGAGGCGACGACACAGCCCTGCCTTGCCTGTCACGGCACCGGACTGGTGCGCAGCGATGACAATCTGGCCCTGAATATCCTGCGCCAGCTTGAGGAAGAGGGCGTGCGCAAGCGCAGCAAGGAAGTGCTGCTGAAGGTGCCGGTGGGCATATGCAACTTCCTGATGAACCAAAAGCGCGAGCATGTTGCGAATATCGAGACGCGCTATGGCATGTCCGTGCGGATCGAAGTCGATCCCACGCTGATTTCGCCCGATTTCAGCATCGAAAAGTTCAAAACGGCAACACGGGTCGTGGAGCAGGTGATGCCTGTGGTTTCGGTCGATGCGTCGCATATGGCGGATGATGTCGAAGACGACTACGAGGAAGCGGCCGAGATCGAAGCCGAAGCCGAAGTTGAAGCCGAAGCACAGGTTGAGGTCAAAGTCGCGGCGCCCGAAACACCGGACGCGACATCGTCGGGAGACGATGAAGGTCAGCCGAAAAAGCGCCGCCGCCGTCGTCGTCGCCGGAAGAATGGCGGATCGGGGAACGGTGACGGAGCAGATCGCAACGGCGATTCCGACAACGGTAACTCTGACAACGCCGAGAACGGCAACGGCGACTCTGACAATGGCAACGGCGACGCTGACCGGGAAAAAGTTGCTGAACCTGCTGAAACCGTGGCATCGGCGCAGGCCGAAGCCGTGGTAGATGCCCCAACCGAAGTCAGGGCAGATTCCCCGGTCGCTGCTGCGCCGGAGGCTGTACCCGCGCCGCAGGTGACGGAACAGGTCGAGCCCGCAGCATCCGAAGCCAAGGCTGACGATGCGGAAAAGCCGGCCAAGGCGCCACGCAAACGCGCGCCGGCCAAACCACGGACCCGCAAGACTGCAGCACAGAAAGCTGCCGAAGCGGAACTGGCTGCCGAGCCTGCTCAGACGTCGGAAGTGGCCGAAACGCCAGAGGCCGCGCCTGTTGCCGAAACGGTGGTGCCCGAAGCTGTCGACGCGCCCAAGCGGGACGTACAACCGCCTGCAGAGCCGTTGGAATTGCCCGAACCTGTAATGGCCGGGGCGGAACCCGAGCCAGAAGATGCGCAGGAGGACGAATCAGCCAAGCCCAAACGGCGCGGCTGGTGGTCTCTCGGACGCTGACTCAGGTGATGGAACGAATCGAAAGGCCGCGCAACAATGCGCGGCCTTTCGCATTGGTTGAACGCCGCAACAGGAGCGCAACTCCGACGTGATTCGATATGTCATTTGACATGCAAAATTGCGTGAAGAAACAGTTAATTTAACCCTACGTCAAGGTTCTAAGTGCAAAGGTTCGGCAAGTGTGGTAAAACATTCAACAGCGGGGGGTCGCATTCTTAAACTAAATTGTCTGCTTGACTATCTTTATTTGCCAAACCAATTTCCAGTACAAGGTGGGATATTCCACCATTCGGCCCCCTGCTGTTTTTTACCCGTCAGATGATGCCGCCTTTGCGGATCAGAAAGATCAGGGTGCTGCCTTCACTGTAAGTTTCGATCAGCGAATGACCGCCCTGCGCGCAGAAATGTGGCACATCAATCACCGCCGCCGGATCGTCGGCCTGCATGCGCAACACTTGTCCCGCAGCGAGCGCGGACAGACGCTTGCGCGCCTTCAGGACCGGAAGCGGGCAAAGCAACCCCAGCGCATCAAGTTCAGCATCAGGTTTCATCATGCTGCCAACCTAGTCGATCGTCCCGCGCTGTACAGGTCGATTCCACAAGGCCCCCGAGGTCCTGCGCCGCGTGCGGGGCTTAATTTCGCCCTGAACCGCTGCTAAGGTACGCGTGGGGCAAAATCCGGTGGCGACCAAATGACAGGATTGGACAGACAGGTGAAACGGCGGCGGGTATTCTATATCCCCGGCTATGATCCGATTCACCCTCGCCGCTATCGCGAATTGTACCGCAAGGAAGGCGCTGCACAGGCTGAAATCTCGGGCTATGACATCGCGCTGACGCCGCGCAATGGTGAGCGCTATGGTTGGCAGGTGGATGCGGTGATTGGCGGCCATCAATCCCGCGCCGAAGTCGAGGTTCTGGTCTGGTCTGACATCGTGCGCGACTCGATGCAGACGGGAATCATCGCCACCTATGGCCAATTGCTGCGTACCGCGTGGGTGTATGTGTCCACGGGCGCGCTGCGGCGGCTGATGTGGCTGCGCAAGGGGCCGGTGATCGCGGCACTTTACCCGGTGGGCATGTTGCTTGTTCAGTTGCTGTTTGCGGTGCTGGCGGTGCTTGCAGTCAAAGGCGCGGTGACCGGCGGGCTGAAGGCCGGGGTGATCGCGCTTTTCGGTGATCCGTGGCCTTGGGTGACACTTGGGCTGGGCCTGATCGGCTGGGCTGCGGGGCTGGTCGCAGGGGTGTGGCTGCTCGGTTGGTTCAAGCGCAAGGATGGCAAATTCTACGCCTATTATCTGATGCAGGACTATGCTTTTTCGGCGCGGTCGAACGGCGCCAATCCGCCCGAGCTTGAGCAGCGGATGGCGCAGTTCACCGCCACCATCGCCGCCGCTTTGAACAGCGACACAGACGAGGTTCTGGTCGTGGGCCATTCGTCGGGGGCGCATCTGGCGGTGTCGATCCTGGCCGATCTGATCCGCGCCGGAATGGCGCCCGCGAACGGTCCGGCATTGTCGTTTCTCAGCCTTGGACAGGTCATTCCGATGGTCAGCTTTCTGCCCGGGGCCGACCGGTTGCGCGGCGATCTGCACTTTTTGTCACGGCGGGACGAATTGACCTGGATTGACGTGACCGCGCCCGGCGACGGCTGTGCCTTTGCTCTATGCGATCCGGTGGCGGTCACCGGCGTTGCGCCACCGGACAAGAAATGGCCACTGGTGTTTTCCGCGGCCTTCACCCAAAGCCTGAGCGATGAGACTTGGAAGGCGCTGCGCTGGCGCTTTTTCCGACTGCATTTCCAATATCTCTGCGCCTTCGACCGGCCGCGTGACTATGATTATTTCCAGATTACGGCAGGACCGATGACACTTGGCCAGCGGTATGCAGGCCGCAAGCAAAGCAATTCGCGCATCGATATCGCTGCCTCCTGTCACACCTCAATGGCCGCATGACCCCGCCCAAACCCGAGGCCCGCCCCGATAAGGTATCGTTGTGGCGATATCTGCGGCTGTTCCGGCAGGATATCCTGTCGGCCCAACCCGCACGGCTTTACCGCGCCTGGATGGCCGAATTTCGCACACCGTTCTTTCGCAGCTTTTTGGTGAACGATCCGAAGTTGTTGAACGAAGTCCTGAAAACGCGCCCGATGGATTTCCCGAAATCTGACCGGGTGGGCGAGGGGTTGCGCCCGCTGCTTGGCAATTCGGTGTTTCTGACGAATGGCGAGGCGTGGAAGCGGCAGCGCCGGATCATCGACCCGGCGTTCGAGGGCGGGCGGCTGCGCGGCACGTTCCCGGCGATGCTCGCTGCAGGGCAGGCGGCGGCAGAACGGTTGCGCCCCGGTGTGCAGGATATCGAACCCGAAACCAGTCACACCGCCGCCGATGTGATCTTTCGCACGTTGTTTTCGATCCCGATCGAACATCAGGTGGCGGCCGAGGTGTTTGAAAAATTCCGCACTTATCAGCGGACGCAACCAATCTTGAATCTGGCGGCTTTTGTTCCGGTTCCCGCTTGGGTGCCGCGGTTTCACCGTCGCGCCACCCGCGTCACAGCGCGCGATATCCGGGCTCTGATCACCGATCTTACGGCCGCTCGGCAGGCCGAAATCACCGCAGGAACGGCCCCGGACGATTTGGCGACCAAGATCATGACGACGGCAGATCCTGAAACCGGAGAACGGTTCTCGACCGGGGAAATGGTAGATCAGGTGGCGATCTTTTTCCTTGCTGGCCATGAAACCAGCGCTTCGGCGCTGGCCTGGGCGCTGTACCTGCTGGCCACTAACCCCGAGGCACAGGCCCGGGTGGCGGAAGAGGCGCAGAATTTCATGGCCGATCCACAATTTTCCCGTCTGTCGGCGCTCAGATACACCCGCGACGTGTTTCGCGAGGCGCTGCGTCTCTTTCCCCCGGTGCCGATGATGGTGCGTGAAACCCTGAAGGAAGAAACCCTGCGCGACCGGGCCGCGCCCAAGGGGGCGCAGGTGGTGATCAGCCCTTGGCACCTGCATCGTCATACGCGGTTGTGGGACAATCCCGACGGGTTCGACCCCGAACGATTTGCCACGGAAAATGGGCGTCAGTGCCTGCGCGAGGCCTATCTGCCGTTTTCAAGCGGCGCGCGGGTCTGCCCCGGTGCCGGGTTCGCGATGGTCGAAGGACCGCTTTTACTGGCAACACTGCTGGCACGCTGGTCGGTTTCTGCAGCGCGGGACAGAATTCCCGTTCCAGTGGCGCATCTGACGGTACGCTCAAGGGCGGGAATTCATCTGGACCTTACCGAACGCTGAAATATCGGATGCCTCCGGCGGGAGTATAGTCAAGTGGGGGAGTGGCTATTTGTCAGTGCCATAAAAGTGGTAAAAGCTATCTGATCTACGTTGCTATCTACGTCTCGGGTTTGGGCTTAGATTTGCTTTCGTCCAAATTAGCACATCAGGCTCATAACCTGAAGGTCGTAGGTTCAAATCCTACTCCCGCAACCAAATTACTACGCTAAATCAAACGCTTAAAACCCGACTTAACCAGTCGGGTTTTTGCGTTTGCACGCTACATCAACGCCACATCAACACCGCACCAGAAAAACCGCACCAGCTCGCATAAGCAGGCAGCGACAGGCAGCCGCGTGCAAAGAAGGCGACTCACTGTCACTCAAAGCCAGTAACCGGCTGGTACCGGTGATAGCTTTGCATCTACCGAAGTGCTTGTTTACGCTGTCACCTATGGCGGTGCTGATGGGGCCATGCGCAGCAACGCGCGCAGCCGGTAACGGAGCAGGGGCCACCTGTTTGTTCGAAAGGGTCCTCTGATGGGATTTGTCTTTTACGATCTTGAGACCACCGGAATATCGCCCGCCTTTGACCAGCCGCTGCAATTTGCCGCGATCCGGACAGATGACAGTTTTGCCGAGATTGAGCGCATTAACCTTCGCTGCCGTATCGCGCCGCACATCATACCGTCCCCGCAGGCGCTGATGGTCACCGGTGTTACGCCAGAGCAGCTGGTTGACCCTGCGCTGCCGTCCTTGTTCGAATTTACCCAGACGATCATGGGGCTGATCGAACGTTGGGCGCCCGCGACATGGGTGGGCTTCAACTCAATCCGGTTCGATGAAGAGGTTTTGCGCCAAGCCTTCTACCAAAACTTGCAGCCGAACATTTACGCCACGCAGTTCAACGGCAATAGTCGGCTCGACGTCCTGACCGCCGTCTATGCTGTTTGGTGCCGCAATCCGGGTCTCATGCAATGGCCAACCGACGACACTGGCCGCACCACCTTCAAGCTGGATCGTCTGGCCCCAGCCAATGGCTTCAACACACACAATGCCCATGATGCCCTCGGTGATGTCGAAGCCACCATCTACATCGCCCGCATCATCGCCGACGGCGATCCGGAACTCTGGTCAGCCATTCTGCACAACCGTGACAAGCAGAATGTGATGGCGACGCTGAAAACCTTTCGCCCAGTGGAACTTGTGCTGCGCTTCGGCGGTGGCCCTCCCCGCTCTTATGTCGGATGCTTCTGTGGCACGGCTGCTGGAAACCCGACGCAGGCTGCCTTCTTCGACCTAGATGCGGGGGATCCGGAGGCCATGATGCAGGCCGATGACGCAGCGCTGTTCCAAGCCGTCGACGGCACTCCCCAAATCATCCGCGGTATTGCCACAAACAAGGTGCCATCTCTTTTCCCGATTCTCAGTCCAGATCCTGACCACCTTCATAAGGCAGCCTTGATCTCCGCAAATCCCGCTTTCCGCGCCCGGGTCGGGCAGGCCATGAGCGCGCGCTATCTCAAGGCTCCAGATGCGCCGCCGCCACAGATCGAGAAGCAGATATATGGCGGCTTCTATGCAAAGGTTGATCGTGATCTGCTTGCCGAATTCCAGCGGGCAGAATGGCCCCGGCGGCAGGAAATCATTGGTCAGCTAACCGATGATCGTCTGCGCCAGCTCGGCCGCAGGCTCATCGCCTTCCACGCGCCCGAGCTCATGACAGCTGATGAGGCCAAGCAGTATAAGGCGTTCCTGCGAGAGCGTCGGAATGCCCCGGAGGCGCCTGATACCGAGTGGATGACGATTGCCTCAGCGACGTGCGCCATCGCAGAGTTACGGACGCAGCCGGGAGCGGATCAGCAAGTGCTTAATGATATAGCCGTGTTAATTAGGCAGATCACGCAGCGCGATACTGAACTCGACTGATTGTCTTGGGACGACGCAACCAGGCGTGTATTTTAGGAGTCGTAAGTGACATTTATTTCTTTGGTGCCGACGATCGAGTGCCTCGCTGACGACAGGGGAATCGCGTTTGGAACTGAAGGCGTGAACGGTCGCTCTTGCCTGTGAGGGCGAGATGGATTCTGAATTGGGGATTGCGTTCACGGAGTCCTCATCCTCATGCAGATTTTTCTATCCGCCTTC